>NZ_AJLN01000111.1 GCF_000317285.1 Chlorogloeopsis fritschii PCC 6912
GGATTCGCCACTTTGCCATCGTGACGGGAACCGCCAAGACGGCAAGTGGACTCACCAAGACGGGGGCTGCTTCACCGCACTGGCTCCGCAACGCACTGGCTCCTTTATGCCGGGGAACCCTTTCGGCAGTCGCTTCAAGCCGGCACTAGACGCGAAGCGGCTTCCCGGAGGGTAGCCGCCCAACGCGCTGCCTCACCACCGCGCTGGCTCCGCAACGCACTGGCTCCAAAATCTAAAATTCAAAATTAGTATAAGATTCTGCAGCATTCTCAATAACCATAAGGTGGTGGTGGGCACTGTCCACAATCTCAAAAATAAGGGTTTGAGGAAAGCTAGGGCAGTGCCCACCCTACAAAAATTGCTACAAAAATTGCCTACTCAAATCCCAATTACCGCAAACATCACCTAAGGCAAAAACCTATCCAAAGCAGCTTTGAGTTGTTCGATTTCGACATCAATATTACCCTCTTGTGCGGCTCTGCCAATACACTCAGTCAAATGTTCATCTAAAACAATTCGTGCAACCCGATCTAGCGCACCCCGCACAGCAGCAATTTGCAGTAGAACATCAGGACACGGGCTGTTTTGCTGTACCATTGTCTTGATGCCGCGGATGTGTCCTTCTATACGCGACAACCGATTAACGATTCGTCGTAAAGACTCTTCACTATGGACGTGAGCATGAGCCAACTGCCCGTGTTTGTGAGTGCGATCTGCATGGACACGATCTTTATCCTCAACGAGTAAATCTTCATCTTGTTCACAATTGGGCAAGGATGATTTGGCAAATTGCTTCGATCCGTTCATTGGTCGTTACAGAAATTCTGGTAATAGATTAGATCCTAGCCTAGAGGGCATAACAGAGTAAGGAATTAGAATAGAAGTTATAAATATATGAGTTTTGTTCCTGCATTTATACTTCTGGGTTTTATTGTTAACTCTAGTAATGGGTGAAATCCGAACATAGAAAGTGTGAATGTCTAGAATAGCTTCTCATATACTTTTTTAAATAAATTTAGTAATTAGGTACGTCGCGTTACGTCTAAAGTAAAAGATAGGGCGGAATCGCGAAACTTCCTGATCACAGAAAGCGTCAATACGCAGAGATTCTCATCAAACCTGTAAAAAAACTTTTACAGACAACGAGCACAATTACGCAACTTCTAAACTGAAATATTAGGTTGTGGTTATGCGATTTTCCCAATTACCCAAATCTATACGCCAATTTACTACTCACGTTTTAGCCGTAATTTTAGGAGTTGTACTAACTGTTGGTACATTGCGAGTTTCGCCCTCCCAAGCTGAACCGGCACCGAGTCCCCTCACAACCGACACACCACAATTAGTTGCCCAGAAGCAATCACCCGCAGCAGCAGCTATTGGTAGTAGTAGCTTTGTGACGGCAGCTGTCAATCGTGTCGGCAAAGCAGTGGTGAGAATTGATACTGAACGTACAGTAACCCGTCGCATCCCCGATCCATTCTTTGACGATCCATTTTTCCGACGGTTTTTTGGTGAAGGCTTCCAGGGACAACTGCCTCCGGAACAATTACGTGGTCTTGGTTCTGGTTTTATTATCGACAAGAGCGGCTTGGTTTTGACCAATGCTCATGTGGTTGATAAAGCTGATAAGGTGACAGTACGCCTCAAAGATGGTCGCTCTTTTGAAGGTAAAGTTCAAGGTGTTGATGAAGTTACCGACTTGGCATTAATTAAGATTAATGCTGGTGATTTGCCGGTTGCTCCTTTGGGTGCCTCGTCTAACGTTCAAGTTGGAGATTGGGCGATCGCTGTGGGTAACCCTTTAGGATTTGATAACACCGTAACCTTAGGGATTGTCAGTACCCTCAGACGTTCCAGCGCTCAAGTTGGTATCCCTGACAAACGCTTGGATTTTATTCAAACCGACGCTGCGATCAATCCTGGTAACTCTGGTGGCCCGTTATTAAATGAGCGGGGTGAAGTAATTGGTATTAACACAGCTATTCGTGCCGACGCAATGGGGATTGGATTTGCCATTCCCATTGACAAAGCCAAACAAATCACAGCCCAACTGGAACGTGGTGGCAAAGTTGCCCATCCTTACTTGGGCGTACAAATGCTAACTTTGACACCCCAACTCGCTAAACAAAACAATAGCGATCCCAACTCCCCAATCCAGGTTCCAGAAGTTAACGGGGTTTTGGTGGTACGAGTTTTACCAAATTCCCCAGCTGCCAATGCAGGTATTCGTCGTGGGGACGTAATTGTTCAAGTTGAAGGGCAATCAATCACCACTGCCGAACAACTGCAAAATATTGTGGAAGATTCTCGTGTTGGTCAGGTGTTGCAGGTGAAAATACAACGCGGTAACCAAACACAACAGATCTCAGTACGCACGGCTGAATTGCAAAACGCTTCTTTGTAATTTGATTTCATCCTAATTTTGGGGTACTAGGGGCAGGCCTTGTGCCTGCCCCTACTATTTTACGGGTGGGTTTGGAATATCTATGGTCAATTATGCTTCTGCTTTCTTGCTTGATAAAAACTGACGTAAACTTAGCAAATTCATAGTTTGCCCGACAGCTAGTGGCAAAAGTGATACTCCTTCTAAACGCGACTGTAACCAACCTTCTCCCCAATACCACTCGTGAAAGCCATCAATTCCCTGACTTAAAATCAAACGCAGGCAGTTGGGTTTTGCCACATCTACCTGATGATGAATCGCGATCGGCCCGGTTCGGGTAGTAAATTGAAATCCTGAATATAACTCTTCTGGCATTCCGGGAGAAAAACGACCAGAAAGGAGCCATTTTTCTAGTTGTGCGGGACGTAGCAGGCTGTTACGAAGTTCAGTTTCGGAGGCTTCGATTTCTATCCGCAATAAGCTTTTTTGAAAAGTACCCAGCATTAGATAAATCGTGTGCAAACGTAGAGGATTTTTCTCGATCTTACAAAGAAGAACTTCTGTGTTTCGATACCTTAGGGTAATTTACGCTCTCAATGTACGGATATCCTTGTCTAATTTGGTCACTTTTAATCAAGCTGTGAACTTAAAATAGAAAAAGTAAAGTTGTAAAGAAATGTAAGGTTTTTCATGGCGGATCAATTAATTCGCGCCACAGCAGCCGATGGTGGAATTCGTGCGGTTGGTGCTATCACTACTCGCTTAACCGAAGAAGCACGGCAACGCCACAAGCTTTCCTATGTGGCTACAGCTGCATTAGGACGAACGATGGCAGCAGGTTTGTTAATGGCGTCCAACATGAAGCGAACCGGTTCTAGGGTCAATGTCCGAGTTAAAGGTGATGGCCCTTTGGGTGGTATATTAGTGGATGCCGGCTTGGATGGCACGGTCAGAGGTTTTGTCGAAAACCCAGGTGTGGAGCTGCCTCCTAATGCTAAAGGTAAGCTAGATGTTGGTGGTGCAGTCGGTGAGGGCTATCTTTATGTGGTGCGGGATGTTGGTTATGGTTACCCATACTCCAGTACAGTAGAATTAGTCTCTGGTGAAATCGGTGATGATGTAGCTCATTATCTGGGTGCTTCAGAACAAACCCCTTCAGCAGTGGTTTTAGGTGTATTTGTGGGTGCAAATGGAGTAACGGCTGCTGGTGGCTTACTAGTACAAGTGTTGCCCAAAGCAGCTAGAGATGAAGCTTTAATAGAAACTTTGGAATCACGAGTTGCCGCCTTATCTGGTTTCACACCTTTGTTGCAGGCTGGCAAATCTTTAACAGAAATATTTCAAGATTTATTAGGAGATATGGGACTGACAATATTTCCCGAAATTCAAATGTTGCGCTTCCACTGCGGTTGTTCTTTTGACCGTGTCTTAGGAGCACTGAAATTGCTGGGAGAAACAGAATTACAAGATATGATCGTTAAAGATGATGGTGCTGAAGCAACTTGCGATTTCTGCGGCACAGTTTACCAGGCAAGTAGCGCTCATTTAGCTCAACTAATTGTCGATTTACAAGCGGAATCTTCTGTTACCAATTAGCAGTATAAATACATACCTAATTTGCAAGATAGTAATGATATCTATGGAGATAGGTTAGTGCAAGAGGTAGCTTTTTCCTGGTAGGAGGGTTACCATGACAACAACAAAAGTTGAAATTTAAAGCTGATCGCTGTTAAATTACCTCGGTGTGAAAAATGACAGAGCGGGATATTCCAGAAAGTTGGTCGCAAAACGGAAATATGCAGCCAGATCCGATGACAAGATTATCCCAATCACAACAAGGTGTGCCAACTAATGGTTCTACACCCAAGTCTGCAAAGCGGTCAAAACACAGTAATTCTGAACCAACATCACAACAAGACGATCTTCATACCCAACCAACTTTACCCCCCGGCGGTCGTAGTTCCAAAAAACTGCCACGCTGGGTAAAAAGTTGGGTGGTGTGGGTATTGTTGTTGACAATTATTCCTGGAACTATAGGATTTATGGCAATGGCGATGCTGTTAAAGTTGCCAGCAGCGCCCAACTGCCCATCGATTTTCTGGCCTCTTGCTAGTGCCTCGGTACGATTGCACTGTGCCCAACTAGCAGCTTCTAAGCAGACGGTAAAAGATTTGCTTCAAGCGATCGCCTTAGTCAAGCAATTGCCAAGAAGCCATCCACTGCGTCCAGAAATAGACCGTTTCATAGAGGAATGGTCGCGAGATATTGTCAAGTTAGCTTCAGAAAGTTTCCACGCCGGGAAGTTAGAGGAAGCGATCACCACAGTCCGTCAAATTCCCGAAGATGTGCCTGCATTCAAGCTGGTAGAAGAAGAAATTTCCAACTGGCAATCAATTTGGGCAGATGCAGAAAATATTTACAACGAAGCAGAAGCCAAAATGCGTGATCAGAAATGGCACGACGCATTTATGACTGCTGCGAGATTACTGCGAGTAGATAATAGATACTGGGCGAGTCTTAAATATGACGAATTGAATCGTTTGATTACTGTAGCTAGGGAAGATGGCGAGAAATTGGCAAAAGCCGAGGGACTGGCACAAAGCGGCAAAATTGACAATTTAATCAAAGCCATCAAGCTGGTAGAGTCGATAGATAAAAGCAGTTACGTTTATCAGAAGGCTCAAGAAGCAATTCCCAACTTTGGACGCCAAATGTTGGAATTGGCGCAGCAAAAATTAGACCAGCGCAATGCCGACGAAGCCATTTCTATAGCCCAACAAATTCCTCCGATTACGGGATTGGAGTTGGAAACTGAAGACTTTATTGCTCTGGCTGAGGCGCAAAGAAACGCCTGGGTAGGTAATGTAGCTGGCTTAGAGACAGCAATTGCCCAAGCCAGCCAAATCGATCCATCACGACCAAGTTATGAAAAAGCACAGCAGTTGATTGCCTTCTGGCAGCTAGAAATTGAAGATGTCGCCAGGCTAGATAGAGCGCGATCGCTGGCTCTTCAAGGCTCGATTCCCGAATTGGCAGCAGCGATTACTGAAGCACAACAGATTCCCGATACTAATCCTCGTGCTCAAGAAGCAAAACAAGAAATTAATAGCTGGACTGCCCAGATTCAGACAATTGAAGATAGACCATTTTTAGAGCGTGCCGAACAGATAGCTTTGTTGGAAGATGTCAACTCTTTGCAAGCCGCGATCGCCGAAGCAAGTCAGATTACTCGCGGACGTGCGTTGTATCGAGAAGCGAGAAGAAAAATTGCCAATTGGACGGCAAAGATTCAGCGCATTCAAGATCAACCTATCTTAGATCAAGCGCGGAATTTGGCTAGCGTTGGTAACCTGAGCGGTGCAATTACCGTTGCTCGACAAATTCCACCAGGCAGGGCACTTTCTGGCGAAGCACAAGCAGCGATTGATGATTGGCAAGGACAAATTGACGCGACAGAGAATTGGAGAAAAGCACGGGCAGCAGCACTGTCTGCTAGTCCAGAAGCTCTAGCAGAGGCGATTAGATTGGCGAACCGAGTGCCTGTGAATAGTATTTTACGGAGCGATGTCAATATAGCCATCGACCAATGGGGTCAACAAATATTGCAAATATCACGTTCTCAAAGCCAGTCTGATATTTTGAAGGCAATTGAAACAGCTAAACTGATTCCTCGTGGAACCGCTGCTTATAGCGAAGCACAAGAGCAAATCCGGACTTGGCGCGAGCTTCTTAACCCTGAGCCTCAACCACAGTTTCAACCACCACCGCCATCAACACAGCTACCAACACCGTTGACGATTGAAGGGCAGTAGCACTCAATTTTTCTAATATCTTTGATATCTCCTAACCTGTTGATATTTCAAAGTTTGGGACGCTAAATCTGTGTTACTTACCCCCACAGTCAAGTTAATGATGAACTAGAATTAATTTTTATGGAATAGAGGCAAAATATATCTCTTATGTATAAACAGCAGTGCTGTAAAGTTTAGAATATTTGTTTGCATTTACGTTGCATATGTTATAAAGGGGATTTAATTGCTACATCAAGCTGCTGAGAATGTCTCCTGCTGATATTCTCATCTTGCATAGATTGTTCTTTATATAAAATATGAGCTATCATCTTTGGCCAAGTAGTTGTAATGTGACACTCAATATAGAGTAAGTTCACACTCAAACAAAATTCTGACAAACTGTAAGAAAGCTGAATGTGCTTCTGCGCTAACGATAACAGTCTTTCATTTCCAATTTGTCTTAATAAATTTCTTGAATTTAGATTTAGAGGTAATAATGACTATTGCTAATTTTAACAAAAAAAACAATCAAAATCAAGGATGGAAACAGCAACCGCTGTATCAAGAACCAAATTTGATCGAGACGAGTTTTCAAGATGACAATATCGAAATGCCAGATATTTCTGATGAGAATTCGATTTGCAATGTCTCAAATCGTGGTAGAGTCGTTGTTTTGATTGATGGTTCCAACTTATTTTATGCAGCTTTGCAACTGGGCATTGAAATTGATTACTCAAAATTACTTTGCCATCTAGCCAAAGGTGGCAAACTTTTGCGCGCTTTTTTCTACACTGGAGTGGATCGCGCTAATGAAAAACAACAGGGTTTTTTGTTATGGATGCGTCGCAATGGTTATCGTGTAGTCACCAAAGATGTAGTGCAGTTTCCTGATGGTTCCAAAAAAGCCAATTTGGAAGTAGAACTTGCTGTAGATATGATGACTTTAGCTCCCTACTGCGATACTGTAGTCCTAGTTAGTGGAGACGGAGATCTTGCTTATGCGGTTAATGCTGTCTCCTACAAAGGAGTGAGAGTAGAAGTTGTCAGTTTGCGCTCAATGACCAGTGAAAGCTTGATTAATGTGGCTGACTGCTTTATTGACATCGATAGTATTAAAGAGGAAATTCAAAAGGTTTCTCATTCCCATTCTCAAGTTAGTTTTATGTAGCCTGTTGGAAATAGGAAACAGGGAACGGGGAACAGGGAACAGAGGCGCTCCTATCAGTTGGTAGAGGGCGATCGCACACTAACTTTTTTTAAATTCTGCTTCTATTTGCTTGACTACTGTCAGTGCAGAGTAACTAACGCCAGCGGTACCTTCACCGGGATGGGTTGAGTCACCAACCAACCACAAATGCTTGATGGGTGTACGATTGGCAAAACCAAAAGGCCCAAATGTGGGTATTCTTTGACCAATACCACCGACTATGCCTTGCTCGCGGGCTGTAAAACGGGCAAAAGTGCGGGGTGTGGCTGATTCTACATGAATAATGGTTTCCGGTTTCAAGTAGAAAAATTGAGCAAGGCGAGCGATCGCATCTTCTGTATACTTTTTCTTTAAACCTTGATAATCTTCTGTGTGCCACCAAGTTTGTGGATCTACAAAGGAGGATGCAATAATTGTGCTTTTTCCTGTGGGCGCACGACCATCCCCTGGACGACTAACGGATACAAACAAAGAATTGTTCTCACCAAGGGGGCCATTCCCATCATACATAAACTGAAGGTGGGGCGGACATTCAAGCGGAATCGCACTTTCATCTACACCTAAATACACTACAAAAGCACCTGATGCTGGTGGTAATTTTTGCACCCGTTTTTGGTATCCACGGGGCGATCGCTCGCCTAGCAGTTGCACTAAATTTTGGACGGTAACATTAGCAACTATGCAATCTGCTGGTTCTGTCCACACTTCCCCGGTTTTGCGATCGCGAATGACTACAGCAGTTGCCTTGCCATGCTTGACTACAATCTTTTCTACACTATGGCGCATTAACAACTTTCCGCCATCTCTTTCTAGAGCTTCTACTAGGCGATCGCTTAATACCTGCATACTACCTTGGAGATGAAATAATCCTTGCGGTTCTTGCGATACACTCAATGCCGTAGCCGCGTAAAGTAAAGCTGTTTCCTCGGCATTCACCTGAGAATATAGCTTCAATTGCAAATCCAAAAATGTGCGCAAACGTCTATCATTTTCTAATCCATAGGCACGCAAAGCATCCCCAACTGTAAATAAGGTATAAGGCACGGTAATTAATGTACCTGGACGTACCGCCTGAATTAGTTGTGATAAATCCCAAAAGTTGCGGGGTGGTAAAACTGGGTTGCGTCCTTGAAATTCCCAACTCGCTTTAAATAATGCTGCTATTAACTGCCAAAAAGGCTCGCTACCAGGAAACTGTCTTTGCCGCTCTTGTTGCCATTTTTGGGGATCGCGCCAAACATTAACAGGTGTTTTTTCTCCAGGTAAATAAACAGCACAAGCAGGATCGCAAGGCGTGGCTTGGGGTAGTTCAATTCCTAATTCTGAGAAAATCTGATGGTGAATTCCTCCTGACTCCAATCCTGCTACTTGAGTAGCCCCTACATCAAAAGTAAAGCCTTTGCGCTTAAAAGTAGAAGCACAGCCTCCCGGTACCAAGGCTTGATCCAAAATCAGAACACTATATCCTCTTTGCGCCAATAACGCTCCAGCTGTGAGTCCGCCGATTCCAGCACCGATAACGATCGCACGGAATTTGTTGTTGCCAACACGATGACTGGTCATGGAAAATTTCTTTATATTTCTTAATATTTATATTCATAATTTTATCTGATTGTTGCGATCGCCTGTGACAAAGACGTATTTACAACACAGGCAAGGCTCAGTAGATTCCCTAGAGTGAAGTGATATCTTTAAATCCTCATTGATGAAGAATCCAGAATTCAGAATTTATTCCGACTTCTGGCTTCTGGCTCCTGGCTTCTGTTTGATAAAGTCCTATGTAAGATATAGAGTATTAGCGTTCTTCCCAATAACCCATGACCTCAACCCTGCTAAAATTCCCTCGCCTGAATGCACCAACACTGCACCAGCTGCCAAATGGTTTGACAATCGTAGCTGAACAGATGTCGGTGGAAGCAGTTAATCTCAGCTTGTGGGTTAACGTTGGTTCAGCCATAGAAGCAGATGCAATTAACGGCATGGCTCACTTTCTAGAGCATATGATTTTTAAGGGCACTGAGCGGCTAGCAATGGGCGAATTTGAACGTCGAATTGAGGAGCGGGGTGCTGTAACCAATGCCGCGACGAGCCAGGATTATACCCATTACTACATTACCACTGCTCCTAAGGATTTTGCCGAGCTTGCCCCACTCCAAATAGATGTGGTACTTAATGCTAGTATTGCTGATGACGCTTTTGAAAGAGAGCGATTTGTCATTTTAGAAGAAATTAGGCGTTCTGAAGATAATCCCCGTCGCCGGACATACAAAAGGGCAATGGAATTAGCATTTGAAGAGCTACCCTATCGACGTCCGGTATTAGGTACAGAAAAAGTAATTTCCCAACTCCAAGCCCAGCAAATGCGGGATTTTCATAGTAGCTGGTATCAATCTCAGTCAATTACAGCTGTAGCTGTGGGCAATTTGCCAGTAGAAAAATTAATTGAAATTGTTGCCGAGGGATTTACACAAACCGATCGCCATCAAAAAACAATAATCAACAAGCAAAATTTAGCGATCGCTCCCGAACCTAAATTTACAGAAATCGTCCGCCATGAGTTTATTGATGAAAGTCTCCAACAAGCAAGACTGGTAATGCTTTGGCGAGTTCCAGGGTTGCTCCAACTCGATGAAACTTATGCCTTAGATGTTTTGACAGCTATTTTAGGACATGGGCGGACATCTAGGCTTGTCAGGGATTTGCGGGAAGAACGGGGACTAGTTTCCCATATCTCTGCGAGCAACATCACTCATAAACTCCAAGGGACATTTTATATTTCTGTCCATTGTCCGGTAGAAAATTTAACTGTTGTAGAAGAGGCGATCGCCCAAAATATCAGGAGGCTGCAAACAGAGCTTATCCCAGAGTCAGAAATAGCCAAAGTGCGCCAGCGAGTCGCAAATCGGTTTATTTTTGGTAACGAAACACCAAGCGATCGGGGCGGGTTGTATGGCTACTATCAAACACTGATAGGAGATTTGGAACCAGCCTTTGATTACCCGAATCACATTCAGGCACAGGATGCCACTGACTTGATGGCAGCAGCCCAAAAGTACCTTTCTGCCGACGCTTACGGTGTAGTAGTTCTCAAACCACATCAGTAAACAGTTATCAGCCATCAGTTATCAGTTATCAATATTAAATAATGTTAACTATTCCCTGTCCCCTATCCCCTGTACCCTAAAAGATGTGGACTGAAATTGATGCCCATATTAGCCAAGTAACCGGCGAAAAATTTTGTTCATCACAGCGACGCAGCGTTGGTGGTGGATGCATCAACCAAGGATATGCTGTCTTTGATGGTAAGCGTACTTACTTTGTCAAGCTTAACCAAGCATCCCAAGCTGCCATGTTTGAAGCAGAGGCATTGGGTTTACAGCAAATGTTTGATACTAATACCATTCGCGTTCCCAAGCCAATTTGTTGGGGAACAGCAGGAAATTCTTGCTATTTAGTATTGGAATGGTTGGAGATTGGTTCGGGTAATACCAAGTCATGGGAAGAGATGGGGCGCAACTTAGCTGCAATGCATAAAGCCAGCAGTCAGAAAGGTTTTGGGTGGGAAATAAACAACACTATCGGTTCTACACCCCAAATCAACACTTGGACATCAGATTGGGCAGAATTTTATGCCAAACATCGCTTGGGTTATCAATTTCAGTTGGCAAGACGGCGGGGCGGGCGTTTTGCTCAAGCAGAAGAATTACTGGTAGCTATTCCTGAACTATTAGAAGGACATAACCCGCAGCCTGCTTTGGTACACGGTGATTTGTGGGGTGGGAATGCTGGGTTTACTGTGCAAGGAGAACCCGTTATTTTCGATCCAGCGACTTACTTTGGAGATAGAGAAGTCGATATTGCGATGACAGAACTTTTCGGTGGTTTCCCAGCAGCGTTTTATCGGGGGTACAACGAGATATTTCCCCTAGATGAGGGATATGAAGAACGAAAGACTTTGTATAACTTGTATCACATCGTCAATCATTTTAATTTGTTTGGTGGCGGCTATGAGTCTCAAGCTAATAGTGCGATCGCCAGAATTTTACGCTAAATTTCGCTCCTAAACCTTGACTTTTAATTTTTAACTTTTTCACTCTCCCACTCTCCCCTACTATTGACTATAGTCAGTTTTTCAGGAGTTTTGGGAATGACCGCAGCAACAGATCCCGTGAAATTGATGAAGCAAGAAGTAGGCAAAGCTGCCGCAGCTTTAGTCAAATCTGGTTCGATTGTCGGTTTAGGTACGGGATCAACTACAGCATATGCCATTCAGTTTATCGGAGAACGCCTTAAATCTGGTGAACTCAAAGATATAGTTGGTGTCCCTACCTCTTTTCAAGCAGAAGTTTTGGCAAAGCAATACGGCATTCCGTTAACCACTTTAGACGCTATTGACCACATTGATATTGCCATTGATGGTGCTGATGAGGTAGATCCGCACAAAAATTTGATTAAAGGTGGCGGTGCGGCACATACTCGTGAAAAAGTAGTAGATTATCTAGCCAACCAATTCATTGTCGTTGTTGATGCTGGCAAATTAGTTGATCGCCTGGGTTCAGTTTTTCCGGTGCCAGTGGAAGTAATTCCGATGGCAGTCACGCCCGTGATGCAAGCAATTGAAAAGCTGGGTGGTAAACCAGAACTCCGTATGGGAGTAAAAAAAGCCGGCCCAGTAATTACCGACCAAGGTAATATGGTAGTAGACGTAAAATTTGATGCAATTGATAACCCTGAAAATCTAGAAAAAACACTGAATAACATTCCAGGTGTTTTGGAAAATGGTATCTTTGTCAATTGTGCTGACGTGGTTTTAATTGGCGAAGTCAAAGACAATCAGCCTGTAGTACGGAAAATTTAAATCTGTAGAGACAAATGGGATATGCGATCGCAACATTCAAGAATATGAGAGTGCGATCGCATTCTTTGTTTTTTCAATTCTCAAGTTCCCCCTGCTGCCGCTGCTTTTCAAACTCTCGCAATTGCTGCAATAGCTTTTGTTGAGATGAGTTAAGAGATTCAAAATTAACATTAGGTTGAAGTTGTTTGTTAGCACTTGTCAAAACCGGAGGCGAAACCTGAAACATCAACTGTTGTTGATTTTCTTCTCGTGTTGTCAGTTTTAGATTTGGATTTTTAACGTCAGTTTGAATCGCATCTAAAGTAGTTGCAACCTGCACTTGCTGTTGCATTTGCTGGGTAGAAGACACCAAACCACTCAAACCATTAATTAATTGCTTGATTTTTTCCCGCAACGCTGGATCGCCAGTTATATCATCCAAATCAGAGGTGATTTTTTGGGTGTTTTCAAAGGTTACTCGTGCCGAATCCAAAGTTTGTTGCAGTACCAAAAGATTACTAGGAGTGTTTAGTGCTTGGGTGGCATCACGCAAATTAGCTGAGGCTTGGGCTGCATTTGCTGAGAGATTTTCTAAGTTTTGCACTAACTCTCCTTGCGTCAACCGATTTACGGTAGGTGATAGACTACCGAGTGTTGTCCGCAGTTGGTTACTGGTTTCAGTAATGTTGTTTAACGCCGTCACTAACGACGAACGATTTGTTGACACTAGGGTATTAAGGTTATTGAGTAACCGATTAGCTTGATTTGCAGTTGCACTAATTTCCTTGGCTGTGGTACCAAATTGATCGACAGTTTTACTAGTGGATACACTAATTG
This sequence comes from Chlorogloeopsis fritschii PCC 6912, assembly GCF_000317285.1. Classification (GTDB taxonomy): domain Bacteria; phylum Cyanobacteriota; class Cyanobacteriia; order Cyanobacteriales; family Nostocaceae; genus Chlorogloeopsis; species Chlorogloeopsis fritschii. The sequence continues at coordinate 13,059 of NZ_AJLN01000111.1, forward strand.
TATCTGCTGCATCTGATACCGCATTTGCAGCATTTGAAAAACTATTTAGCTGTCTTTGCGTAGATTTGCTCAAATTGGAGATATCACGACTGAGTTGAGCTACTTCGGCTGCAGCAACAGAAGTATTTTTTAATGCTTCATTGGCATTACCATAGAAATTTGGCTGAGTATAAAGAACAGCCAAGCGATTAGTAGTGCGAATTAGTTCATCAAGACTAATACCCACCTGACCTTTTAACCGTGAGCCATTACAAACAATTAAGCTAGGATCGCAATTTTTGTCTAGTGGTTTGGCAGCAACTTCTGTGGCTGTTAATGGCGATCTGGGTGTAATGTCAATGATACTTTCGCTAATTAAACCAGATTGATTTGCTTCTACTGTGACATCACGGGGGATAATGAGATTAGGATCGGCAATTTCTATTTCTACTTCTACATTATTTGGCCCCGGTCGGATGGCAGAAATATTACCGACTTTAACGCCACGATAGCGAACTGCGGCCCCCTTTTGCATCCCACCAGCATTGGCAAATTCAACAAAGGCTTTGTACGAACTTCTAGCAGCATTAAATCGATTTAACCATAAGATAATCGCTCCAAACACGCCTAGCCCCACTAGTATCAATAGCCCTACAGAACCTTCTCTCAATGTTCGCGATCGCATTTTTTCTCCTCCCTGTTGTTAATTGCTAATGGCTAATTGCAATGAACTTAGCTCTTAACATTTAGCCCTCAGCAATCCAAAATCCTACATTGTCTTAACCTACTACTTGAATTGGCCCTGATACCCTTCCACTCATAAACTGTCTAATCAAAGCATTGTCTGTGCTATCTATTTCACTGACTGTACCTTGCCACTGCACTTTACCTTGATAAAGAAGGATAATTCTGTCTGCCGTTCGGCGAATGGTACTGTCTTGGTGAGTGACAATTGCGTAGCTACCACAGGCTCCTTGCGTAGATTGTAACTGCCTAATTAAATCTTCTATCACTGTTGAGGCGATCGGATCGAGTCCAGCTGTTGGCTCATCATAGAGTACAACTTCTGGCCCTTCTTCGGGGTGTTCGGGATTAGACATAATCGCGCGGGCGAAACTGACTCGTTTGCGCATACCTCCAGAAAGTTCCGCAGGATAGCGATCGCCTATCCCTGGCAAACCCACCATCTCCAATTTTTCTTCAACTAATTCGTGAATGCGCGCTCTTGGCAGTTTTGAGGATTGATACAATAAAAAACCAACATTCTCCTCCACAGTCAGTGAATCAAATAACGCCGCTTGCTGAAATACCATCCCAATGCCAAGCGGATCAGCACCATCCTCAATCAAACCCTCTCGCCGGATTCCTTGTATGTAAATTTCTCCCGCATCAGGAGCTATTAACCCTGCGATCACACGCAAAATTGTCGATTTACCAGTGCCGCTAGGCCCTATTATCCCCAATGCTTCACCTTGGTAAATCGTCAAATCAATATCATCTAAAACCTTATTATTACCAAAGGACTTAGAAATTCCTTTTAATTCAATCAATGGTTCGGTCATTAGTCAATGGATATTGGATAGTGGATAGTGGTTAGTGGATAGTGGTAAACAACCAACTACTAACTACTAACTACTAACTACTAACAAACAACAAAAATGCAAGATAGTGATGTCATCGTTATTGGTAGCGGTATTGGTGGATTATGTGCTGCTGGGTTACTTGCTCGTTATGGCAAACGCGTAATTGTGTGTGAAAGCCATACAATTCCTGGTGGTGCTGCTCATAACTTTAGACGAAGGGGATTTGAATTTGATTCTGGCCCCTCATTCTATTGTGATTTAACAGACGCCCAGAGTTTAAATCCCCTCAAACAAGTTTTAGATGTTTTAGGTGAATCGTTAGAAGCTATACGCTACGATCCGTTGGGACATTATCATTTTCCAGAAGGTACTTTTGCAGTTTACAGCAATACCGAGCTTTATCGTCAAGAGGTAGCAAAAATCACCCTGAAAGGAGCAACAGAACTAGAACAGTTTACCCATCGCCTCTTGCCTTTGTACGAAGCCATGAAAGGTATACCTAGTCTAGCACTGAGAGCAGATTGGCAGATGTTTCCTGTCTTACTCAGGCATTACTTGCCATCTTTGTGGAAAATGCTACCCCATTTATCCCTTGTCCGAGCTTCTGTAGGTGATGTGATGAATGCTACAGTGCAAGATTCTTGGGTGAGGCGGCTGATTGATTTAGAATGCTTCCTACTTTCTGGTTTAAAGGCACACGGTACTATTGCTCCAGAGGTAGCTTTTATGTTGGGAGAACGTTCCCGTGCTGGTGTTGAGTATCCAATAGGCGGGAGTGGGGCAATTGTCAATGCCTTGGTGCGGGGATTGGAACGCTGGGGTGGGAAGTTGCTCTTGGGATGTCACATTGAGCAAATTCTGGTGGGGGCTGGGAAAGTTGTAGGTGTGCGGTTGGGAAAGAAAGACAAGGGGACACGGGGAGGTGGAGACACGGGGAATGATATCTCCGCGTCTTCAATTCTCAAAGCGCCTATAGTAATTTCTAATGCCAGTATTTGGGATACTTACACAAAACTTTTGCATCCCGAAGAATTACCTGCGTCTTATCGGCAAGCGGCTTTAGCTACACCAGCAGTCGATAGTTTTATGCATTTACACTTAGGTATTCGTGCCGATGGGTTGGAGAATTTGACAGGACATCATGTAGTAGTTCACGACAGCAGCGAGGATATCACCACACCAGGGAATACTTGCATGATCTCAATTCCCAGTGTTTGGGATGCAACACTTGCTCCCAAAGGGCATCATGTAGTTCACGCCTACACCCTGGAACACTATGCTGGATGGGAACGAAATGAGGAATACGAACAAAAGAAACAACAGAAAGCAGAAACTTTATATCGCGCCCTAGAAAAAATTATTCCCGATCTCAGACAGCGCATAGTTTTAGAACTGATCGGTACACCACTTACCCATGCATATTATTTGCGGAGATATCAGGGAAGCTATGGCCCTGCGATCGCAGCGGGTAAAGGAATGTTTCCAGGGCCGCATACACCCATTCAAGGATTATATCGTGTTGGTGACAGCACCATGCCGGGAATTGGTGTGCCAGCAGTGGCAGCATCTGGTATTTTGTGTGCGAATACGTTGGTACATCCCCAGCAAACAACACAGCTACTTTGCTAATTGTTCTCTCATAACTGACAAATTGCTTTCAGGGCTTGTAGTAACTCCATTCCACGTCGAGGTTCCATGAGATTTAGTAATGGCATGAGTTGATAAATTGGAGGATTACCTTGTTGAAGATGAACAAATTGATAATACTGTCCGTTTGTTACCAATCCCCAAACAGATAATTGATTCTGTAAGCTGCGAGATGCATATGTCAGCAATTGGGGCAATCCCTCGGATGGAGAAATACTACTATTTTTAGATTCAATCAATAATATCCAAAAATAAGCATTAGCTGTTGTTTTTTTAACTTTGTTAACAGCTAAAATGTCTATTCTTCCTTTAATTATTTTATCTTCATCTTCAATTTCTATATCAATAATATCTTCTTCCAAAGTAATTTCGATTGGATAATGATAAAACCCTGCCAATCTTAATAGAGGAGCAATTACAAGGAACTTTACCTGACCTTCAGAAACTTTACCAGATGTGAGGTAGCGGCGAAAGTCATCTCTAATTTGCAGAAGTTCTTGTTGTTCTAACTCTGTGAGAGGTTCTAAAGATAACAGAGGTGAAAATGACTCAATATACTGTTCTTGGAAGCCAAAAAGGCGCTGCACATCTTCTAGGGATAAATTGCGGTTGTTAAGAATGGTCATTTGTTTTTGCTGAATGGGATAGTCTAGCGTATATGCTGCACAGATTATTGCTCTATATTGACAGTGTAATAATCTGTTTTTAAGATGGCAAAGCAACAAACGCAATATTAAGTTTTGCTAGGTTTACGCAAAAATTTAAGTAGCCCATTTACAAGGACTATACTGGGAACTAAATTAGCAGATAATAGTTCTAATTAGTTTAACCAAACTAATGTGCTTATTTTGCTTGTAAATATGAAATTCACTACTTTAAAAATTTCATTTACATTGATGCTAATTGGCATCAGTATTTCACAACCAGCTTATTCTCAAAATCCTATCTCAAAAACATCTAAACTGTCTCAAGAAGTTGCTAAACTACGCCAACAGGGGCAAAGCGGGTTAGAAGTATTTCTCAAATCTCACGTTAATGAATTAAACTCTTCACAAATTCGGGCAGCTTTAGACAAGCTTTGTCAGCAGCGAGACTGTTACGCTTCTAGGCTGTACTGGTACACCAACTTAGAGCAAGCAAAATCTGTTGCCAAAGCTAGTGGTAAACCAATTCTATCTTTACGGTTGCTGGGTAACTTAAATACAGATCTTAGTTGCGCCAATAGTCGGTTTTTTAGGGTAGCACTTTATCCAAATGCTGAAATTTCTAAGAAACTAAGAGAAGATTTTATCCTACATTGGCAATCAGTGCGTCCTGTACCGAAAGTAACAATTGATTTTGGCGATGGACGTAAATTAGAACGGACAATTACAGGTAATAGCATTCACTATATTCTCGATAGTTCCGGACGTCCGATTGATGCTATTCCCGGATTATACAGCCCCAAAGCTTTTTTAAGTCAGCTACAGCAAGTACAAGTAGCTGCGAAGGAATTTAGCAAACGTAGCAGCTCGGAGCAAGAGGCTTTTTTACGCCAGTATCACCGCGATCGCCTCAATGTTATTCAAACCCAATGGACAGCAGATTTATCTCGGCTAGGTATTCAATCTCCACCACGAATGGTAGAATCTCCTAATAATTCCAGTGAAACTCCCAACGCTACAGTAGCAGGTTCTTTAGCAGTAGCGAAGATGAGAGTGGAAAGTCCTATGCTGAACACAATCCAGCCTGGGAATGCAGGAAATCAAAACACTCCCTCAGAAATTACCGATCAAGCGACTTGGAATAGAATTGCCCAATTGCATTCTGCTGATGCCAAGCTTGATGGAAACAGTATTGCTTTAATCCGCGCTAAAAAAAATCAGTCTACCAAAAACCCGGAAGAGAATTTCACCAGACTGATTCGCAATTTTGAAGCTGCTATGGCTCTTGATACAGTCAGAAATGAATATATGCTGCACAGGCAAATTCATCAATGGTTTGTGCAGGGTAACCAAGCAAATAATCTAGATGCGCTGAATGAGAAAGTTTACGCTGAGTTGTTTTTAACTCCTAGTTCCGATCCTTGGTTAGGGCTTGCCCCAAATGATATTTACAGTGCAATTGATCATGAAGGCATCCGTAAGTGAAATCCCATTGCTTTCTTATTAACTTAACAATGAATTGGGAAAGAGCCAAAGACAAAGCTACCAATAAATTGAATAATCCCTTTTGGATTGGGGTGAATAGCAACGTAACTATCCGAAATAGAATGAAATTCTGGTATTAAAACCATAATAAATCTCCTAATTAACTATGTTTTAAATAAAAAATCTAACAACTCTTTATCGTTCAATTCAAATCATGTTTTTAGAAAAGTGGGTTTGTTAAGCCAGAAACAGTAAAGCCTTCTGGATACTTTTGTCATCTTATTTGCGTTGTCACCTCAAGACTCACAAATGTGGTGTAGTAAATAGAGATAGTTAATACTATCTTTGCCACTAATATTTGTGTATTCCTAGAGAACGGCAATTTCCGGTGGATTGTCCAAGTTAAGATGTAAATAAGTATGGCAATGGACTAAAATCTTAAATACCCACGCTGAGTTCTAATTTTCTATAAACCTAAAGTGGGCTACTTTCTAGCTTAAAAAGAGAGCTTCCTGTTGCTGTCGGAAGACTATAAGCAATTTGATCTAGCTGAGGAGGATTAGCTGTTAAATCCTTGAAAAATGTTCCTCGGTGTTCAGGAGTCACTAGAAGTGTAACCTCTGGAAGGTTTGAAAGTGCTGATACAAATATTTCTACATAGCCACGCACCTCAAAGTTTTTTTCGTTTATTAGTTCTCCATTATTCCTGATAATATCAGGCTGCAAGATGAACAAGACTGTATCATTCGCGTTTATGGGTATGGTAAATCTTTTTTTGTTAGGATTGAAGGGACTTAGATCACCTATGATATTGTCTCCTCCTGTGTCTAAAAAAGTTATAGTTTTGTCAAGATCTAATTCTGGTGTAACTGCCGTAAATACAAGAGAAACTAGTACATCAGAATTTATGGTATTAGCAAGGGTTAAAAAGTAACCTTGAATAACTGTACGACTGAGGTTTTCAAATTCAGGTGGTACATTTGGCAAACCAGGTGGCAATTGAGGCTTGACGAGAAGCTCAAAGGTTGAAAGAAGCATAAATTCACCTTATTTAGTAAAGACTAAAGTTCCCAGACATTGAGAACATGAACTATTTTTTAACTGTTGCAAAAACAGACAAAAGCAATCAGTTAAAATCAGCAATAGCTATCACAATCACTATTACTAACTTGTAAGCTCTTGGTATTCATTCAAATGTCAATATGGAAATTTCTTAATTCTTTACAAAACTTTTCAAGACAAAATTATTCTACGTATAAATAAAAATATCTCTGGTGAGCGTTAGTCTCAATTACCCCAACGATTAACACCAAATCTGCACAACCTTTCCTTGCAACTGTTGCCCCAACCAAGGCGTATTATCAGAGAGTGTACGAAGACTTTTCCTTTCCACTTTCCAGCTTTGCTTGGGATCGAATAAAGTTAATTCTGCCTTTTGCTCTGGCGCGATCGCACTCGGAGTTTGTTTTAAACATTCTGCCGGGCGACTACTCAATGCCCGCCACAATTCTAAAGCTGTAAATTCCCCGGTTTCTACTAGAGATTGCCACAATAAGGGCAATGCTAACTCAAAGCCAATGGCTCCAGGTGGTGCTTCGGCAAAAGCAACGGTTTTTTCTTCGTAAGTGTAGGGCGTGTGATCGATTGCGATCGCATCTATAATTCCCGTGCGTACTGCCTGCCGCAACGCTTGCAAATCTGCGGGAGTTCCTAAAGGCGGTTCCAAACGCAGGCTGGAATTGTAACTTTTCACAGCTTGCGTATCAAGTAAAAGGTGCATCCAGGTAGTGCTGGCTGTGATCGGCAAATTTTGAGCTTTGGCTGCTGCAATCAGTTCGACACTGCGGGCAGTTGAAACGCGCATGATATGTACTGGCGTACCCATAGCGGCTACTAACTCGATTAAAGCAGCGATCGCACTTGTTTCCGAGGCGGCAGGATTTCCAGGTAAACCAAAGCGAATCGAGTCTACTCCTTCCCGCATCACTCCATTACCCATGAGTTGGCGATCGCAACACCAAAGTGCGATTGGTTTAGCTAATGGCTGGAGATATTCCAACACCCGCCGCACCAGCACCAAATTTTCCAATGGCTGGCGATCGGCAAAACCAACAACTCCCGCCGCTGCTAATTCTGCCAATTCTGTCATTTGCTTCCCAGCAACTTCTTGGGTAATTGCGCCCCAGATGTTGAGATGGGGAAGAGAGGAGGGGGAGAGGGGGGAGAGGGGGGAGAGGGGGGAGAATCTTTTTCCCGTATCCTCTTGCCTACGTGTCTTTTGTAACAGCTGTGCTACTACAGCAGGATTATCGATGGGTGGGGAGGTATCGGGTAAGATGCTGATTCTTGTAAATCCTCCAGCAGCGGCAGCTTGCAAGAGAGATGAGAGGGTTTCCCGTTCTTCAAATCCCGGTTCTCCGGAGTGGCTGTACAAATCTACCAATCCCGTTCCCAGAACCAATCCACGACAATCTTGGATGTGAATGTTACTAGGGATATCAGAAATATTACTGGCAACTAACTGAATATAACCGTTGCTCAAAAGCACATCGGCAATTTGATCAGTTCCAGAAACGGGATCGATTACCCGTACTTGTTGTAGCAGAATGCTCGTCATAGCATAAATTTTATAACGCTCCGGCTGCAGTTTTATCTAACACTCCTCCACCTAAGTGAGCGGTAATATTCATTGCTTGCAACACTGGTAAACCACTCAATCCTGATGGATAGTCAATCACGCTGACTGCACCATTACCTTGGCGGAAGTTCCAAAAGTTTTCTGCTGATAAACCTAGAATCTGACAAAGCAAGCTTTTGTTAGTAGCATCGTGAGCAACTACTATCCCAGTTTGGAGTCCCTTTGTCAAGGCTGCTTGCACAACTAACTGCCAAGCTATTGCACTGCGTTCCCAAACTTGTTGTAAGTTTTCTCCATCTGGCATTTGTACTTCTGCTGGTACAGTTCGCCAACGATGTAACTCTCCTGGAAATTCTTGATCGATTTCTGTTTCAAATTTTCCTTCCCAAAGCCCGTGGCTGATTTCCCTCAAACCATCCTGCAATTCTAAATTTACATCAGGATGGTGCTTTAGGATTATTTGTGCTGTTTCCTTAGGACGTTGCATCGGGCTGGTGACGGCAAAATCCAATGCTATATCTTTAAGAAATTCCCCTGCTTTTTGTGCTTGCAGTCTGCCATTATCGTTGAGAGGAACATCAATTTGTCCTTGAAATCTGCCTTGACGATTCCATTCAGTTTCTCCATGACGCACCAGCAACAAACGTACTCCCTGATGTTTTGGGCGTAAAGAGGGCAAAGTCTCTCCCAAGTGTTGCGTCTGATTCATTGACTCTAGCTGCACCGAGTCTCCCAATCCCCCAGAGAAATTTAGCACGCTAATGCCACAGTTAGATTGCTGAATCGAATGATACCGAGATGGGGAAATGCCGAGTGCTGTACTAATTAAAGCTCTATTAATACCGTTATGTCCGACAACTAATATTGTTTCACCCTGATGACGAGGTAAAATTTCTTGCCAAAATTGCCGTGCTTGTTCGTACAAAGCTAAGACAGGAAAATGTTCTCTGCTGCCTTGGGCATCTTTGACAAGCATCTGGAGTTGATGGGGTTGTTCGTGCCAGATGCGATAATCTTCAGGAAACTTTTGCTTGACTTCAGCCGAAAGCATTCCCTCCCAAGCAGGTAAGTCTATTTCCAAGAGGCGATCGCTCGTTTGAGGAACAATATTACTTTCTAGCGAGCTATGAATAATATTTGCTGTCTCTTTCGCTCGCTGTAGGGGGCTGCTGTAAATAGCATGAAATGAAATATTACCGAGGGCTTTGCCTATTAATTCGGCATCGTTACGACCTTTTTCAGTTAATGTGGACGTATCAGTGCGCCCTTGGATGCGCTTTTCGGTGTTATAGGTGCTTTGAGCATGGCGCACAATGATTACGCGAGTCACTTTTTGCCCTCCTCTCTCTAAAGCACTAATTCTACTGCAAAGTGTTTACGGAATAGTTGGATTATTTAAATTGGCTGTGATGGAAACTAAAGCGCGATCGCCAAATGCCATTTCATCCATTTCCCCTCATCTACGCCACAACCCACAACTATTAACTTATTTATAAAGAACTTGACAGGTTTTAGTACTAGATTTTACTGTTTTACTTAACTGTGTCGAAACTAAATCGACACCACTCGCCAGAACCTTGAAAACCTCATAACTTCGTTGACTGGTGTCGATTGCTTGCACAGTCCTGGTTTCAGTCGGCAAAACGCGCCACTTCTTAATATTTTTTAGTTAAATAAAAAAGTGGTGTCGAAATGGGGGTTTGAAAAACTTGCTATATAAGGTTTCCAGAAGGTAACTCTTTCCCTAACCTTTTCCCCTAACGGGGATGGAAACAACGTGGGCGATGATATCCCCTATGATACCTCCTCTTTCCCTAACC
>NZ_AJLN01000112.1 GCF_000317285.1 Chlorogloeopsis fritschii PCC 6912
CTTTCCCTAACCTTTTCCCCTAACGGGGATGGAAACTTTTTAACGCCGATGAAAGAAGAAGATCCCGCACCTTTCCCTAACCTTTTCCCCTAACGGGGATGGAAACAGTATAATGAGACTGTTTTAAGTAGATGCACTTTTTTACTTTCCCTAACCTTTTCCCCTAACGGGGATGGAAACGGTCAAATAACAGTACTCCTAATGAAAGCGGAGTTTACCTTTCCCTAACCTTTTCCCCTAACGGGGATGGAAACCGTTTTAGTTTTGTTTCATAGCTATCTGAATTAAACTTTCCCTAACCTTTTCCCCTAACGGGGATGGAAACAAGTCTCCCACCCTCTTTACCCGATGCCGCGTGATGTCGGATTCATTGCAGCTAACAAGAACTTTTCATACTCATCAAAATTTTCCGTTAGCGCAGGTAACTCAAACAATGAAGTACCCTGCACTTCGTAAAAGCACTTGACCAAAGAGTTACCAGAGTACACAAAATAAAACACTGGCAGACCGTAGAAAAGTGTAGTCTGACAGTGTTTTAAGTAGATCGTCATAATTATTTGTAGGATGGGTAGAGCGTGAGCGTTACCCATCAAACTTTATCAATGTTGGGTAACAGCAGCGTCAACCCAACCTACATTCAAGTTTTATATTTAATGATGTCTACCTACTTATCACAGAAAAATTAACAAGCTAGTTTTTGGCTTACATAACGATTTAAGCTAACTTTTTCCTCTGCTGCTTCCATGGCTAGCTTACGATGAAGCTCTGGAGGAATACGAACTTGAAATTTACCACTATAGTTTTTTTCAGCAATGGGTTCTGGAATCATTTCACCATTCGCTTCCATGTCTGCTACTACATCTTTTACCAAGTTTTCAATACCTTCGAGTGCAGCAGCACGATTCTCATGGAGATAAGATAAACTAGGAAATTCGATACATAGACCTAGATACTCTTGATCCTCAGGTGACCAAGTGATTTTATAGGTATAGCGATCGTAGTTAACCATCTTCCACATCCTCTTCGATTTCCTTAAGTTTTTTTATTGCCTCCAAAACCTGTTTAACCTGATAAACCTTGGCTTTTCCATTCTTTTCTTGAATGTTGACGCGTGGATCTCCAGTCCAAGGGGTTTTATAGACACAGTGACTCGTTCCTTGCTGTCTAGGCTCTCCAAAATAATGATTACAAATCTTTACTAAATCAGTAAACTTTACATTCTTAGGATTGTTCTCAATTTGAGCAAGGAGTTTTTCTATTTGAGCCATACGTTTTTATACCAAGCTGCAACCAAAAGAAGTAGAAGATTTCTACAAAAATGACATATAAAACAACCTGGTTTTACTTAACGCTTGAGCTTGATTTAAGCATAGTATCAATATTGGTACTATGTCAACTGTGACAGTAGCGATCGCCTTTTTTTTGGCTACCTTATCGGCTAGATTGCCCCAACTGCAAGAATGCCAGCTATCCCCTCAATTTTGGACAATATGGGCATCAAAATTAGTAGGATGCCAATCCAAGCCACGCTTTAGGGTAGATGGATAAATATCTTTAATAGTGGTTGAATGCCTCATCCGAAGCAATTGACTTCCCACAGTGGATAATTGATATGGTAAGGAAGTAGTTGTAACAGGAATAGTACATAAAATAGTACAAATAAAAATAAATTTAGTTTATATTTTCCATTAACAAAAAACCTAAATTAGTACGCCAATAGTATAAAAAGGTATAGTAATGACCAGAGGCTTTGAAAATAGCAGGTCTACGACCTTTCGGGATGAGTTTAAACTGCTGCTGCGTGCTCGCTACCCTCTAATTTACATTCCCACCTATGAAGAGGAACGGGTGGAAGCTGCTATTAAGGAAGAAGCAGCCAATCAGGGTAATCGCCCAATCTATACTTGGGATTTTGTGGATGGTTACCAGGGCAATCCTAATGATGCGGGATTTGGGCAGCGCAATCCTCTGCAAGCTTTGGAATTGGTGGAAAAAGTACCTGCATCTGCACCAGGGGTGTTTGTACTGCGGGATTACCATCGGTTTTTAGAAGATGTGGCAATTTCCCGCAAACTCCGCAACTTGGCGCGACTGCTCAAGTCTCAACCAAAAAACATTGTCCTGTTGTCACCGCGCATTGCTATTCCTGACGACTTAATGGAAGTTTTGACGGTTGTAGAGTTCCCCTTACCCAGTGCTGCCGAAATTAGAACAGAAGTAGAACGGTTGTTAATAGCGACAGGGCATTCTCCTTCTGGGAAATTTTTGGATGATTTAGTGCGCTCTTGTCAAGGGCTAAGTATGGAGCGTATTCGCCGCGTTTTGGCAAGGGCGATCGCTACCCACGGCGAATTATTACCAGAAGATGTGGATTTGGTTTTGGAAGAAAAGCGTCAAACGATCCGCCAAACCCAAATTCTCGATTTTTACCCTGCTACCGAGCAAATTTCTGATATCGGCGGGCTAGACAACCTTAAAGATTGGTTACTTAGGCGCGGAGGTGCTTTTACCGATCGAGCGCGACAATATGGTTTACCCCACCCCCGTGGTTTGTTGTTGGTAGGGATTCAAGGTACAGGAAAATCATTAACAGCAAAAGCGATCGCCCATCACTGGCATTTACCTCTACTTCGTCTTGATGTGGGGCGATTATTTGGGGGTTTAGTAGGTGAATCGGAATCGCGCACGCGGCAAATGATCCAAGTTGCCGAAGCCTTGGCTCCCTGTGTGTTGTGGATAGATGAAATAGACAAAGCTTTTTCTGGGCTTGGTAGCAAAGGTGATGCGGGAACTACTAGCCGAGTTTTTGGTACTTTTATCACCTGGTTAGCAGAAAAAACTTCACCCGTGTTTGTTGTTGCTACCGCCAACGATATCCACGCCCTACCGCCAGAAATGTTGCGCAAAGGGCGATTTGATGAAATTTTCTTTGTTGGTTTGCCCACCCAGGATGAACGCAAAGCGATTTTCAACGTGCATTTGTCGCGACTGCGCCCCCATAACATCAAAAGTTACGACATTGAGAGGTTGGCATATGAAACACCCGATTTTTCTGGAGCAGAGATTGAACAAACTTTAATTGAAGCGATGCACATCGGCTTTAGCCAAAACCGCGACTTTACTACCGATGATATTTTAGAAGCCGCCAGTCAAATCATTCCTCTAGCACGCACTGCCACAGAGCAAATTCAAAAACTGCAAGAATGGGCTGCTGCTGGTAGAGCGCGATTGGCATCAAAACACAGCCCCTTGAGCGATGCCTTCGGCAAGCTACGCTAACGCATTCAACGTTAGCTAAAATAGCGGGTTATCAAGCTCAAAGTTAAGAGTTATGAAGCTCAAATCATGACTTTTAACTTCTTTATAGATGAAACTAAAAGCGCCTCTACAATAGTCATAATTCCTATTTCCTATCTTTATAATCCTGAAGTTGTAAATATGCTAGTTGGAATATTAAAGTTTGTACTTGGTTTTTTATTGGCGATCGCTATTTTAATTGGTGGCGGAGTTGCAACAGCGCTGTATCTTATGAATCGAATTTCTGCACTACCTGCAAAACCGATTTATGCTAATGATAAACCCGCAGTGAAAGCGCAAGCTCCAAAACCTAACAATCAAACATCGAAAGAGCAAGTCAAAACTTCCTCTGGTGCCTTTATCCAAGAGTCTCCCTCACCAAACCCCAGTTCCACAGAAAAACCCAAAGAAGAACTCAAGACTGAAGAATCACCAAAACCATTGCCATCAGGAGCTTATCAAGCACGTGTGACTTGGCAACAGGGTTTGACAATGCGAAAAGAACCCACAGCAGATGCAGAACGTGTTGGTGGAGTCGGTTTTAATCAAAAAGTGATTATTTTGGAAGAAAGCAGTGATAAAGCTTGGCAAAAGATTAGATTAGAGGATGGTACACAAGAAGGTTGGATAAAAGCAGGGAATACTCAGAAAGTAGATGAACAAGAGAATACCCAGTAAAATAACATCCTGGCGATTTCTATTCGCCCAATCGTTTCCAAATTTTTCACGAATGATTTAGGATTGCTGTAGTTGGAATACATAAGAATACATAACTGGAACAACTAAATTGGTAAGATCCCTGACTTCTTAAAGAAGTGGGGATCTGTGTTTTTTTGAATACTATAAACATTCGCAATCCAAATCTTCTTAAGTTAATAAAAGTAAAGCTTAATTGCGATTTTTACTAAAAGGGAAAATTGCTAAAAGTGTGGTGTTATTTTGATGAGAAGCTAACACCTTAAATTGGGGAAAATTACCCTAGATAAAAATTATGTACAATCGTAATTCCCAGTATGATTGGATTTCTGCCGCAGTAACTGCTGCCTTGGGTGCTGGTATTGTCACATCCTTTGCTGTTAGCCAAGGACAAAATCCATTAGTAGCATTAGCTATTACTGGCTTGGCAATGTCGGTAGCATTAATTTATGAGTATTATCATAGACAGTCAAGGTCTTGATGATATTAGATTTTAAATTTTGGATTGTGTAACTTAACTTTTAAAATATTCAAAAATTGAGAGTTAAGAATTAAAAGTTAAATTTATAACTCCCAATTCTTAACTCTTAACTCTGATTATTTTTCCTTTCGCTTAGAAACTGGGCGTCGCTGTTCGCGTTTTTCTTGTTCTTGAAGACGGCGATCGCGCCAATTTGCTAGCGTTAAATAACCAACTCCTCCAGTAACTACTACTAGCAGCACTAGAGCAACCAAAGCCAAAATACTCAGAAGTGGACTTTCCACGATGCCTCTACAATCCGTTGCGTCCCCAAACTACCATTGCAATTGACCAGGTGAAAACAACCAACAGTGAAACCCATCCTAGTGTCAAAATCGCCATAGTGCTACTTTCTAAACTAATTTACAAAACTACTCCATTATTTATGATACTGGGAATTGTGATTTGTCAGTTCAAGCAATTCCTAGCTAAATCAACAACACCTCGATATGGATTTGATGACAGAACGCTTACAATCCTTGAAAGCAGGAGTTTTAGGAGGTTTCTGCCTTTTTTTAGCTTATCTAATTACATCTTTGCTCAATAGTTTGGTCTTAACTGAGCATTTCTCAGCACTTAACAGTTTAAACATTCAGTCGCTAGATTGGCATTTCTTGTTGAGTGGTAGTTTTGTAACCTTCTCAGGCTTTTTGTTTGGCGTTACCTACCGCTATATCATCCGCCAAGATCAAAATCCACACCTCAAATCAGGTGGGGTGCTTGCCTTTGGTTTAGTACGGGGGTTAACCCAGATCGATGTCGGAGTCACTTTTGCCAGCACAATTGTGCCATTAATCGTCATGGCAACAGAAAGCGTATTTTGGTTTGCAATTGCAGCGATCGCTCTTGATACAGCGCTCCAGCAAGGATGGATTAAAGCTTTTAGGGGCTAGGGAACAGGTGACAGGGAATAGGGAACAGGGGAAATCGTGCTTGACGTTCTTGCCCCTTGTCCCCCTGTCTTTGTGTTCTTCAGTACCCAATCCCCGATACCTAATCCCCATCCTTAACTAGCATAGGCTTCTGCTTTTTTCTGCTCTGGTACATAGGGTTTTTCTGTACCTTGGGCGAGATATTCCTTTAGCTGAGATTCAATTTGCTCACGGACAATTTGACGATACTCTAGAAAATGTTCATTGTGGGCGCAAACGGCAAGGTAATGCTCGGCAACTCCTGGATTATGTTTGATGATGCTGAACAAATGATGCCAGAACTTCCATCTAGTTTCTCGTTTGATTCCCTGCCGCCAAATTACAATTAACAGCGCTTTCACAACCACCCAATCTGGCATTTTAAAGGGTGCTTTCCACTTTGGCGTACCCATCATCATAAAACAGCGATAAGTGCGATCTAAGTAGCAGACTGGGTCATATAAACTACAAAAAGCCTCCACATATTCTCTAGCAATTTCTTCTAGAGGGCGAGTGGGGATAAAGTTCATCAAAGTAGTTTGATTGATATTGCCGTCTTTACCACCCCGGAGTCTTCCTTCTTTATTGAGGCGATGCCACAGTGCTGTATTTGGTAGCGCTTGCAACATAGCGAAGGTAGTCGAGGGAATTGCTGCTTGTTCGGCAAAACGGACAATGCGATCGCCTGCACCAGCTTTTTCACCATCAAAGCCAATAATAAACCCTGCCATTGGGCGCAACCCTGCTTTGATAATGGTTTGCACTGCTTCCACAAGGGAACTGCGCGTATTTTGGAATTTCTTCGTCAATTGCAGACTATCTTCATCTGGTGTTTCAATTCCCAAAAACACTGCCGCAAAACCAGACTCAACCATCAACTCCATCAATTCTGGATCTTGCGCTAAATCTACAGAAGCTTCGGTGTCAAACCGGAAAGGATAATTGTGTTGCTGCATCCAGACTTTTAACTCTTTGAGCAACAACTTGACATTGCGCTTATTGCCGATAAAGTTATCATCCACCATGAAGACACCACGTCGCCAACCCAACTCGTATAGATAATCCAACTCTGCTAAAAGTTGTGCAGGCGTTTTGGTACGGGGTTTGCGACCATACAAAACAATGATGTCACAAAATTCGCACTGAAAAGGGCAACCACGCGAAAATTGAATTGACATCATATCGTAGGCATCAAAATCGAGCAAATCAAAGCGAGGGATTGGAGTTGCAGTTACATCTGGTTTTTCGGTAGCGCGGAAAGTTCCAGATGTTTCACCTCGTTGAACTGCCTCAACAAACATTGGCAGGGTAAGCTCTCCTTCATCGAGAATGAGAAAATCTGCCCCTGCTGCCTTTGGTTCATCAGGCATAGAAGTTGGATAAGGGCCACCCACAGCAACCAACTTACCACGTTTTTTGGCTTCCCGAATTTGGTCGAGCAAATCTTGCTTTTGCACAATCATTGCCGAGAAAATTACCAAGTCTGCCCATGCCCATTCTTCTTCTGTTACTGGGCGAACATTGCGATCGACAAGCTTAAATTCCCATTGTTGGGGTAAAATCGCCGCTACTGTCACCAAACCCAAGGGTGGCAGCAAAACTTTGCGATCTACTAATGCCAAGATTTTTTCGTATGACCAAAAGGTTTTGGGAAATATAGGATAGACGAGTAAAATCCGCATATAGTTTCCATCCTCCTCACACTCTGAATTATTCCCAAGTTGGCTAAGTCAAAAGTGTTGATGATTTTTTTGTTAATTTTGTTTCATCTTAACATTTATATTTTTCTCTTTATATATCAATAATTGATGACTAAAATAATTGAGTGAGTTAGCAAGATTGATACCCTGAGGGGCTTTAAGAGGGCTTTTACAAACTAAATTCTGCTACGTCACCTTCATCCACATCTGAATCTTTACCTGCGACTGTGGGTTTAAAATTAACACCATGAATTAAATCACCAAAAGAGATTCCTGAATTTTGGTGAAGCACATTTAATACACTAATAAAATCCCGCACTATTTCACCAGGCGTTAGCAACGCTTCTGCACCTAAACGATTAGCAATTTCTTGTATGAATTCTTTCAAATCGCGAATTTTTAAAGTCTGTTCATAACCAAAATTAAGCGCATGAATTTCAGCTAATCTTTGCAACAATGTCAGGATTTCTTCTTCTGTTAATGGATTAAGCCGCATTACCGGGCCTAAAAATTCCTGCACATTAGCCTGAGTTACAAAACGGCTTTCTTTTGTACGTCTTCGCCAAGCTGCATCTGCAAAAAGTCCACGATTTGGATCTTCTAAAAATTTTGTTGTACCACCGATAAAAACACCAAGATGCTCTGCTTTGCACTGCATGGTATCATTAAATATCGCTAACAATCTGTTGTAATTTTTTTCTCGTGTAACTGTAGTGGGTATTTGATATATGTGTGCAGCTTCATCAAGTAAGATTAAAAGACCTTGATAACCAATTTCAGCCACAAACTTAGCTAATAATTTTATATAGTCATACCAACTATCATCATCAATAATTACACGCACACCCAAGGCTGCTTTTGCTTCAGTTTTAGTGTTATATTCTCCTCGCAACCAGCGCAAAGCGGCATTTTTTAAATCATCATTATCTAAACGGTAACCACGCCAATAAGCAATAATCACGTTACCAAAATCAAAACCGTGAACTAAATCTTCAATATATTGAACTACTTCCCTAATTTTGATTTCAACTTGATCGTCAAAGCCATCATCATTGGGGCGCATTCCAGTTTCTTTGGCTACTTCTTGCTGGATCTTATTAATCCATCCTTCTAAAATTGAGACTAAAGCACCACCATCAGGACGAGTTTTTGTGGCAAGGTGGCTCATTAATTCTCGATAGGTTGCCAATCCTTCATTGTTTGTTCCCGCTAGTCGGCGTTCTGAAGATAAGTCAGCATCAGCAACTACAAAACCTTGTTCTATAGCACGATTACGAAGCAGTTGTAGTGTGAAGCTCTTACCCGAACCATAGTTGCCAATGATGAAGCGAAATGCTGCTATACCTTCTGCGATGTCATCGAGGTTTTGTAACAGGCTTTTAAGTTCTCTTTCTCTACCGACTGCTATTTGTTCAAGCCCAACTCGTGGCACTACTCCCGCACTGAGAGAATTGATGATTGCAGTAGATACTTTTTTCGAGATTTTGAGCTTTGCCATGTAGATCACCTCACTTCGCATTATTGTAGCTTGAGGGTAGGTATAGTTTTCAAGCCGCTCCCTTTGAAGGGCATACCCTAATTCACGGTTAAATCAGTGACTAGTGATTCTGTTAATTCTAATTTGATGAGGTAAGTCTCGCCATCATGTCTTGATGGACAGCGATCGCTCTTTTGACGTTGCTTTGATGCTCTGCATAAATTTGTGGAACATCCAAGCTTGGATCGATAATCAACTCACCAAGAGTATCATTGGCACGCTCATTGATAGAATCGATTAATAAATTTGGCATTGTAATGTTATCTTCAGCAATTTTTTTAATAGCAGTATAAGGGTTTTCCTGCTCTATAATTGCTTTGAGAACTTGAATTTCATGAGCGGGAAGCTTCTCTATAAATTTAACCCACTCTTCTGGGATAATTTCTACAATTTCACTAGAAGAGTTATTATTTTCTACTGGCTCAATTATTTCAGCAAAAGGAAATAAATCTACCTCTTCTTCTTGTCCTTGCTCAAGCAAGTTATCGTGATGCAGAACTTCTGTTTGTTGTAGCAATTCCCATACTTGGCTTTGCAAATTGTCCCGTTCATCTTGCAACAATACTACCTGCTCTTGTAAATGATGCAGTTGAGTTTCGTGCTCTGCTACTTGTGTACGTAAAGAATTTAAGTTAGACTCTACATTTTCTGTTTCATTTTTTCCATCTATCAAGATTTGGCTAAGTCTTTTTTCCTCTGTTTCCAATTCATGGATTTTAACTCTCATTTGGTATAGTTTTTCTTCCAATTGAGGTTTGAGTCTACCCAGTAAAACTAAATTACTTTCTAACTCTTGCTTTTGTTGTTGAAGTTGACTAATTTGAGTTTGTAATTGATTAATTTCAGCTTTAGATACGTTATAATTCAATTCTAAACGTCTTTTTTCTGCGTTTAGATTAGAAAACGATTTGTTAATTTCTGTTTTGGTTGATTCCAAAGTACTAATTTCATCTTGTAAATAGTTAATCTGTGATTCTAGCTGTTTTTTCTCAATAATAAAACTGCTTAATTCACGATTAAGAATATCTCTTTGATTTCGACGTTCTACTACTTGATTTTGAAACTTGTTTGACTCTTGATAGAGTAAAGCATGATGTGCCTCAAGCTGATTTATTTCTGCGAGCATACGCGATTTCAATCCCTCAAGTTCTCTGATGCGCCTGTGAAGAGAATCACGTCTTGCAAGCATTTCATGATTTCTTTGTTGTTGTTCTACAAATAGTGCGCTATAAGTCACAATCAAGGTTATTAAACCTATAATTAAGGATTTACCAAAATTCCAGGTAAGAGCAAGACTGAGTCCAAAACTGATACCGAAGGCAACTATGCCTAAAATAAATCGATTGCTTGCCATTGCTGATTGCATATTACTTGATTTGAGCATAGGTCTAGTGTAAAGAAGAGTTTTAAGTAGGTTAGTACAAATCAAGTTAACTAGTTCAGGCTGTCATTAGTTATTAGATATTGGTAATACCTTCAACCATTTTGCATCCCTTAACGTAGTTAATTTTCTTCTGATCTACCTACTTATCTGTTAATATCAAATATCCACATTTTTTGTATAAGTTAGGTTAGACACATTGAATTTATATTAATTTGTTAACAGGAGAGAATCATTGTATGAGCAGATGGATATATATGACTAGGTTGTAAGTGAATTATTGCGTGAACCAAAAATTGACAAATCCGCTTTTAAGAAATCTATAAATTGCCTTGCTGTTCTACCAGAACGCCCGTTGTGACGAGTTGCCCATTGCAAAGCTTGGTATTCCAAATCTTCTTGGGGAATATTAATTCCAGCTAAGTCTGCAAGATGTCGAATGATTTTTAAATAAGTTTTTTGATCGGCAGGCTCAAAAGTTAAAGTTAAACCAAAGCGATCGCTAAACGAAAGTTTCTCTTGCATAGTATCCCAAGCGTGAACTTCATCGTTATCTCTAGGAGCGGGGCGATCAGCAAAAAACTCCCGCACTAAATGGCGACGGTTAGAAGTAGCATATACCACGACGTTTTGCGGACGTGCAGTTAAATTACCTTCTAACACTACTTTTAATGCTTTAAAAGCATCATCATCTTCTTCAAAGGAAAGGTCATCAACAAAGATGATAAATTTCTGGGGCGCTCCTCGCAACTGTTCTACAATTATCGGTAGATCTTTCAATTCTGATTTTGCTACTTCCAGCAAGCGTAAGTTGCGATCGCTAAACTCATTCAGCAAAGCTTTGACTAAAGAAGATTTTCCTGAACCGCGACTACCGTAAAGTAATATGTGCAGTGCCGTCTGCCCCGATAGTAAAAACTTTGTATTTTTTAACAAAGCTTCTTTTTGTGACTCGTAACCTGTCAGTTCACTCAATTTCACTGGATCGGGATAGCGTATGCCAATAAATTGTCCAGATTGCCACCGCAGCGCTTGATACTCGGCAAATAAACCGATGCCAAATTTTTGATAATAAACTGCTAAGTCTTCTGCAGCCTCAGCCCAATTTTCTAACTTTTGTAGTTTCTCTATTAAATGTAAGTCTTGAATTACTTCTCCTCCATCCTGCTCGTTATACCACACTACTGGTGACACAGGTAAATGCGCTACACATTGCACCCATTCACTCAAAGTCGCAGTGCTGCATTCATATAGATGTTGCAGCGCTTGTAAATCATGTCTAACCGCTGCTACCAATGCTGGAGGCAAACTTGCAAATTTCTGCTGCTGGGCTTTTTTTGTAAAAGGATTATCGTCTTTGAGAATTTGAGTTACTAAATATTCCTCCCAGTTTTGATTTGTCGCTGCTAAGGATCTAAAGTAATTACCATAGGCTTGCAAGCAACTCCTCGCATCTGCCTCAGTGTAACGTATAGTTTGCAACAAATTCATAAATGCTACACCTACTTCTGTTTGTAGAACAGATTGGTAGAGTAAGAGGGATGCTGCTTGACGCTGAAGAAATTGAACCTTTGCGATTGCTTGATTATCCATCAATCGATTAAGTTATTTAGCTAGATAGCTATGATAAATTGTCTGCCGACGCTTGCGGTAAAATCAAAATCTACATAGGTTTTAACAATGGCTTTAGATATTATTGCCGCCCTTGTCTACGGCATCATTACAATTATTGGCGGTATTATTGGCTACATCAATGCTAGTAGCAATATTTCCCTTGTCAGTGCTAGCATCTGCGGCTTGCTGCTTATTTTCGCGGCTTTTGCGCGGCTTCAAGGACAAACTTGGGGTTTGACTTTAGCAGCGATCGTTACTGCTGTATTATTGGTTGTCTTTGCATTTAGACTAGCCAAAACACGTAAGTTTATGCCTGCTGGGTTAATGACTATTTTGGGTATGCTAACTCTGGCAGTGATGATACACCAATTTATGGCATTAAGAAGATAGTGTCATTTTCATAGCAATTCATTCCTAAAACAAGTATTAGTACATTTATATTACATAAAAGTGATTTTTTAACGAACTCGGCTGCACTATGTTTTGGGCGCAGCCTCTGTTGGTAGGTAAGTCAACTTAGAAGGGAACAGGGTTGGGGGAAAGCTTTCCGTTAGCTCCCTTTTAACCTTTTTTCAAGTTAGATGGGAATTGAAGTACTTCAACTGAAAACACAGATCCTCGATTTTTCTAAAAAGTCGGGGATCTTACAGGCTGCGTATGACGTTGAATTTGATTGTTTTGCTTATCGTTGTTCTAATTAGTACAAACCAGCCTTGAGAGTGCTTAAGTTAATTTATACTCAGTTAACATAACTCTACTTTTCTCGTATAAATCCAAAAAGAGTGTTGAATTCGATGTACAAAGGTGATTTATACCTATCCGTTTCTTTTTGATTTCACACACATTTATAAATTTCTAGAGAGCTAGAGTTCAGGTTCAGTAATTATTACACTGCGGAAATTCTTGTTTGTAAATTAATATTTTTGTGTAGAAAAACGCTTACTATCAAGCGACTTGCTTTGTCTAGTTGTTCAGTTTTTTTGCTATTGATTGAGGTGATGAATAAATGTTTTTGACTGTGAGAGCCAGAGGCTTTTCTAGTTACCAGGTTGAACCTGGTAACTAGGGCAGCGTGAGTATTACTTGGTAACGATGGGGAATTAGTGATTACTCTACTTTTGTCCTGAGCATTGACTACTTCAAGCTTTCAGGTTGCAAACAATCATTAAATTTAACCTAAATTTCTACAGAGAGATTTAATTAGTAGTGATTAATTCTGCTGTTTTCACGCAAATCAGTGATATCAAAATCTGCTATTTTTAAAATTGTAGATACGTCAGTAATTCCACTCAGGTATTTAAAGATTTGAATAGATACAGGAGAAAAATTTAAAGTAACAGTAAAGGCTGTATTGCCATTTTGGCAAGTATTTCTTAAAGGTATAGGATATTAATAGATAGTACCAATCACTAATGATACTTGTAAGTTTGTGCTATTTAGCTCTGCGTAACATCAGGCTAATAACAACGTTGCCAATTTTCTAAGTAATTCTACGATTTAGGAAATATACATGATATTTACACTGTCTTCTTACAACGTTATTCAGTATTTGCAACAAGCAGATCTGTGTAGCTCAGAAGATGGCGCATCAGCCAAAAGGTTGCCAGAGACTAACAACAAAAATGCCAACTTACTGGTGACTCTCAAAGGCGATCGCACGCTGCTAGTCAAACAAGAACATCAAATTGACGATAACCGCATTCCTCAGGAGTTTTTCAAGGAATGGCTGTTTCATCAGTTGTTGCAACAGTTCCCGGTTTTAGGAAACATTGCAGAAATCGCGTCGTTAGTTCTGCATTTTGATGAAAAAAATTCTATTCTTGTTCGCAACTATCTATCGGAGTATTTTGAGCTAAGAAAGTTTTATCAAAGCAGCGATATTTATCCGTTAGAAATCACCACTGCTATTGGTAGTAGCTTGGGCGTGCTGCATCGTGCCACATTCAATCGCCGCGAATACCGTGATTTTATGGCAACGGCTCCCCAAGGGCAGTTTCGCTATCAGTATTACAATCCAGCCCAAGGTATAGAGTCAATTAGTTCAGATATTTTTGGTAAGGTTCCGACTGAGGCACTGAAATTTTATGCTCTTTACCAACGCTATGAGAGCATAGAAGGAGCGATCGCAGAATTAGCAGCTGCATGGAAACCTTGTTGCCTAACTCACAACGATCTGAACCTAGAAAATATTTTGGTACATTCTCGGTGGAATCAACTAGATAACTGCCTAGTGCGGCTGATTGACTGGGAAGCTTGTGCTTGGGGAGAACCTGCTTTTGATTTAGGAACTTTAGTAGCAAGTTATTTAGGAATTTGGTTAGAAAGCCTAGTCGTAGATACCTCGCTCTCCTTAGAAGAATCTCTCCAGTTAGCAGCAATACCTCTAGAAATTCTCCAGTCTTCCATATTGGCATTAATCCAGGCTTATCTGAGTGCTTTTCCAATGATTTTGGAGTATCGACGCGACTTAATCCAGCGAGTTGTTCAATTTGCAGGTTTGGTTTTGATTCAGAATATTCAAAAAAGTATTCAATATGGCAGATACTTTGATAGTATAGGTATTTATATACTCCAAGTTGCCAAAGATTTACTAACAAAACCCCAAGAATCTGTAATGACAGTTTTTGGTATATCTGAATCAGAAATTGTCAGACCTTTTGCAAAATTAACTAAACTTCCACAAGCGAACAAAGAACAAAATTTGGTTCGCCTCTTTAACAATAAAAGCCGTTTACGTGGGTGTTAAGAAAAGTATTAAGTGTTCAGGATGAAGCAAGAAGTGTGGAGTATAAAGTAAGTAATTTCATCTTTTGCCACGCTCCTCTCAAAGTATTAAAGTTTGAATCATGTTAGGTTCTTGCGATCGTTATTTGCTTGATATCGCCAGCAATATCCAGATTGAATCCAAATTTTGCATCTGTCATCCCAACTATCAACCCTTTGCCCTGCCAAGTCAGTTAGCACAGAGATTTCAAAAAAATTCTACAGAGCTACAGCATAAGTATCTTACTCTGCTACTGCGAAATTTCATCTACGGTATTTATTACAACGGTTCGTTGCAAAGTGTCTTGTCATTAAATGCCGAACCTACAGATTATCTACCACATAAATCTTTAGAAAATAATTCGATTTTAGGAATTGATAGGCAATTATACGAGCAATTGCACGAGAACAATCACGGCATTGGTTACTTTGATCCTGATTGGCAGGTATTGCGTCGAGAACCTGATGGCAGTCTGGCGGTAACAAAAGGTGGCTTGACGATGCATATAGAAAGCATTAGTCTGGCTCCGGCAAACCAGGCTCGGCATTTAGAACCAATGATGCAGTCTGCCAAAGTGGGAGATTTGATCGACATTTGGATGCCGAAGAACCGACTTCAAGATGGTTGCTACGTGGCAGTTAGCAATATCGGGCAAAAAGTACAAGCAAACTTTGATACTGATTTGGGAAGAGGGCGAATCTACTTAAATTTAACTCCGTCAGGAGCGATCGCGATGATGGAGAGCTTGACATTGGAACTGAATGATGAAGCTATTCCCTTTAGTTTTCAAGTTCCATACAATTATTCTGCTTACGGACGTTATGATTCAGGGGTGCTTTACTTTGAACGCCACGACTATCCCGCAGTCAGGAAAGTTCTGCAAGCTGTATATGCACAACATCAATCTCACTTTCACCCAGAAACTCCCTTGTTTACAAAGTTTTTGGCACCTGGGCTAAGTCTTGCCGAAGAACCAAATCAAAAGTTTGTTGCTCAAGAAAGTTTTGGTATAAATCGTTGTCAAATCGTTGCCAATGCTTTATTGGAGGCTTGGCAAAAAGGCAAAAATTCTGTTGAAGAGCGTATACAAACTATCTATAAGCATTTTGCTAAATTTGGCATCGATTTGCAGCGTCCCTATCTCAATCCCTGTTCTGAGGATATATATTATCCTTTGAGTTGATATATTCTGAAGAAACATAGGGAACGGGGAACAGATGTTTTATTCGTGCGATCGCAAGAACATTTTCCACGGTGTGTTTAGGGGCAATTGTCACATCACTATTGTTAATGTCGGTTTGCGCTAGAACTGTCGTTGAGAATAAAATTGCGCTCAAGGTTGATAGTAATAAAAAAAACAAGTCTCAATAACCGTAAGGTGGGCACTTTTTACAACTTAAAAATAGGGGTTTAAGTAAATTTAGGCAGTGCCCACCCTACAAAAATTGCAATCAAGTAACTAGTGCAAGATGTGAATTAAAATGTCAAAGAACTTGGTTTTACTTAGTGCTGTTCAGTATAACAAAATGTAACAATCTCAACTTAGCAGATTTTACTTTCCTATTCTCTTTTTCTATCCTTTTTGATATTTCTGGCAATAAATCAAAGATTATGGTGAAAGCTTGATTGCAAATTCAGGTAAAATTAGCTCTAAGCTTTCTTGTTTTTACCGATGCCTTTTACTTATTATCGCACCGTCCGCTTTCAAGATACTGATGCTGCTGGTGTAGTTTACTTTGCCAATGTTTTGGGTATTTGTCATGAAGCTTATGAAGAATCTTTAGAAGCATCAGGTATTCATCTTAAGGAATTTTTTGGTAATTTATCTGTAGCTTTTCCCATTGTTCATGCAAGTGTAGATTTTCTGCGACCAATGTTTTGTGGTGATAAGTTAACTATTAGTTTGATGCCACAAAAGCTAGGCATTGATAAATTTGAAATCAATTATGAAATTGTAGTTGCCGATGTCATGGTTTCTAAGGCTATCACCAGACACGTTTGTATTGAGAGAAATAGTAGAAATAGAAAAGAGTTGCCTGAATTGGTTATTGGATGGTTGGAGGCAAACCGCAAAGACACAGAGAACACAGAGAGAAGAAAATCAAGAGAAGCGATTTGAGAGGTTTAAGTGTTCTATAGCTTCTTGTTGTAGCTGCTGGCGATTAATTTTGCCTTGAGAATTACGAGATAAAAATTGTACAGGAAACCAGTATTTGGGAATTTTAAATTTACTAAGTTTACCTTTAAGTAAATTTTGAATTTCCTCTGAAGAGGTACTTACATTTTTGGGAACATAAATAGCTGTTACAGCTTGTCCCCAATCTCGATCTGGGATTCCAATTACGCAAACATCAATTACCATTGCAGTAGCTCTGATTGCTGATTCAACTTCTAAGGGATAGACATTTTCGCCACCTGTAATGATTTTGTCACTACTACGCCCAATAATATTTAAGTAACCTTCGTTATCTAAAAATCCTAAATCATCTGTGTTAAAAATAGAAACCGAGCTATAATTAGCTTCTTTGAAAGCAGTATTTAAAGAATAATAACCAAGGTATAAAGACTGAGCTTGAATAGCAATATTGCCAATCTGATTGGTTTGTAAAGCTTCTCCTAGCTCGTTGCGAATAGTGACTTTGGCATGGGGAAGAATTTGACCACAGTTTACTTTACCATGACGAAAATCATCAGGTTTGAGAGTGGCAATTCCAGAAGCAGTTTCAGTCATGCCGTAGGTTAGAGATAAATTGATTTGATAATATCTCGCTTTTACTAATAGTTCCTCCCAAGCCGGCGCACCTCCTAAAAGAACTGTTTTAAATTGGGATAGCCATTGAGTGAAATCGAAATTTTGGAGAAGGCGTTGTAATTGAGTTGGTACTAAAGATATGAAAAAATCTGATGGATTGATATTGGTTAATTGACAAGATTCTAAGTTTTTAAAAGGCAAAATAACTAATTTCCCGCCAGTGGTAAAGGAACGGATAAACTGCATTAAACCGCTGACATGATATAACGGCAAAACACAAAATGAATTGACTTGCTGTAACTGAAAATATTCTGTAAATCCTCGTACAGATGCTGTTAGCGTATCCCAGGTATGGATGGCAAATTTAATCTTTCCCGATGAACCACCAGTGGGAATCATAATTTTTGGCGAATCAGAGAATTCAAAAATAGTTTCCTTTTCCCCTTGTCTTCTTGTCTCCCCCTTTACCCCTATCCCCAGAGGGGGCTCCGAGTTCCTTTGTCCTCTTTCCATTCCCCAAATAATATCTGGCTGTACAAGTTCAAATACTTGTTGCCATTCATCTTTTACCCAGTTGGGATTGCAAAGAAAAACTGAACTGTTAGTTGCACAAGCAGCAAGAAAAGCTGCTAAAAATTGTACTGGTTCGCGTTCAGCTAAGATGATTTTCGGTGGTGTTTGCCAGTGCGAAAATTGCGTTAATTCTAAATAGTATTTTTCGGTTAACTGTAAAAATTGATGGCTATGTTCGTAAATTAACCAATCTTTAGGTAGAGAATATGCCTGTTCGACAAGATGCTTTAAAGTTCTTACCATAGATTTTCCAGCCAAACAGCATCATCTTCAGCAAAGTAGTGGTTAATACCAAAACCGACTGCTCGGTTGTATTGGGATAATTCTGTTGCTAGTTGGAGCGCTGCTTTTCTACCAACGATTGTTTCAAACACCGATGAAAACACAGCATCAATTTTGTGGTGTTGGCAAAACTGACACAGACGAGAAGGAGAACCGACTATTCCAGGTTTGATAACAAAAATTCCTCGCCAGCCTTGGTTGTAATAGTATTCGAGTTGCTTCAGCGTGGCTGTTGACTCATCTAAAGCGATCGCACTCTGATATCGCCTACTCAATTCCAACATCGCCGAAAATTGATCCACAGCTAAGGGTTGTTCGATAAATTCAATTTCCACTGGCAATTCACTATTGGCATTTAGTTTGTCACAAGTTGTCAGCCATAAATTAGCTTCCTCAAAATTGAGTCCCCCATTGGCATCTAAACGTAATTTTGTAGAGGCTGGTAAGCTTTGAACGAGTGATTCTAAGATTTTTAGTTCAACAGACGTAGGATAAACGGCAATTTTCCATTTAAAAGTAGAATATCCCTGCTGCCACAGCCTTTGCCAAGCCTCTAAAGCTGTTTCTCCCGCAGGCAGCAAGCCACTGTAGGTAACAGAGGCAGGAGGGGGAGAAATTAACAATTCAAAATCTTCACTCCTCGACTCTCTTACTCCCTGAAGTGCCGATTCAAACCCAAATTGGCACGCGGGTAAATCATCAGGGATAGAAAAAATAGTCTCCTCTCTAATTTCCGGCAATAGTTGCCGACAAAAATTTAAGGCTTGCTCTAGAGTTTCGGAACCAAACCAGGTGATCGGGGCAATTTCTCCCCAACCTACTTTTCCAGATTCATCAGTGAGGCACAGAATAATACCTTCACGGATTTCCCACATACCGTGGCTGGTGACAACTGCACGCACAAATTTCCGCTGGTAAGGGCGAAACTCAAATTTATAGTGCATTGTTTGCTAGTTGCTAATAGCTTTCTTCCCTTTCTTCCCTTCTGCCTCTGGGCAGTCGCACTCGACGCGCTTAACCCGCAAGGGCGCGCTGCTTTTTGCCATCTGCCGTCTGTCTTAAACTATAAATCCGGCACCAAACAGCAAACAACACCAAAAATGTACGGCGACGGCAATAAATTTACAGTTGCTGACTTTTTCTGGCTGGTAATGATTTTCTTGAACGTGACGACATAATTTAATCGCAAAGGGTAAACTCACCCAACTCAGTAATGTCCACACAGGAAAAATTCCCCACAGCACAAACAAAAAAGTAAAGATGTAAATGCTACCAGTAAACCAATGTAAAACTTGTGCGCCTCTTTGCGTTCCTAAGCGAACAATGGGCGATCGCTTTCCTGCTGCCAAGTCATCTTCAACCTGGTGAAAGTGCGAACAATACAAAATTAATGTTGTGGCAATGCCGACAATCACCGATGCTGCTAAATTCAAGATTGACCAAGTTTGAGTTTGGCTGTAATATGCTGCCGATACTGCTAAAGGCCCAAAAGCAAAAAAGCAGAGAATTTCACCTAAACCCTGATATCCTAAACGAAATGGAGGCCCTTGGTAGAGGTAGCCCAAAATACAACAAACCACAATTAATCCAATTACAGTTGGGTCATGTTGCCACCAAGCGATCGCTAGTATTCCCAACAAACCCAAACATAAAAATAAATTCCCTAATAAAAATATTAATAGCTTGTTACCAGTCAAGTTTACTAACGAATGAGGTTTATTTTTATCAATTCCAGTCTCAGAATCAAAAACATCATTACTGAGGTTTTCCCAAGCTAAAATTAAGATTGCTGCTGCTAAAAAAGTAAAAAAAATAGCTGCATTAAAAATCTTAGTTTCGGTGAATGCTACAGCCGTTCCCACCCAGATTGGCATCATAGCCACACTGTACATAGGTGGTTTAATCGCTGCCATCCACAATTTGCGATTAGTTGGGTTGTGATTAGTGATATTAATTAAATTTGCTGACATTGAAAAACCTGAATTCAATTAAACTTATTAATCTCATGGAATAATTTTACGCTTGGAAGGAAACGGAAAGAGTTTTTTACGAATTATTAAAATATCAAATACTTCCGCCAACTTTGAGCGTAGTTAGCTGTTGTTTAACGAAAAGCCTGATACAAATGATTGGTCTTTAATTCTTTCCCTCTGCTCCCTGCCCCCTGCCTCTATTCGTGTCAATCTTAAATGAAACGGTATGAGTCTATCCCCATGCCATCACAGCAAGTAGTTTGCGTCCACATACATAAATTTGCGTAGTTGCAAAGAGGTAATTAACAACTTTTTACAGTTCGACCAAAACAGGGTAAGGAATAAACAGGGTATTTCTAAACTACGCACTTGCAAATTCTCCTACGCTAGTGAAACTGTGACTCTTTATGTTACCTAGTAGAAATACGACCATGATTTCTCATTCTTTATAAAGATAAATTCACAAAAATTTACTAAACTGCTAGTGATGACAGTTTCACCATGTAGCGTAGACTTCTTTGTATATAACAAAGAACTGTACAGATTCCTTATTGCTGTACAGCAAAAAAGTATCAAAAGTAATTCCACTCAAATAGCTAGTATTTCACTGGAAATTGACTCAGTCGATCCACTTGTAGTACTTGATAAACTGACACAACCCAATCAACTGAATTTTTATTGGGAGAACAAAGGCAAAAATGAAGCGATCGCTGCCATTGATGCAGTAGCAAAATTACAAATAGAAGGTAAGGATAGATTTTATAAATCAGAGGAATTTATCAAATATTGTTTAAGCAATATAATTAGTTTTGGTAAGACAGAAGCACCTTTCTCTAAACCTATATTTTTTTGTGGATTCAGCTTTTTTGAAAGAAATTGCCAAGAAAGTTATCCATTTTCAGCAGCTACTGTTTTTCTTCCCCGTTGGCAAGTAGCTGTTAAAGGTGAGCGCTGTATATTAGTCTTTAATACTATTATTAATGCTGGTGTCAACGTTCAAAGAATCTTGCATATCCTGTGGAGAAAAATAGAAATTCTTCATTCTTTAGGGTTCTATTCTTATCATCGGGATTGCCAACAGCCAAAATTCAGTAAAAAATCTGTTGCTCAACCGGATAAATTTAAACATTCAGTCTTGTCAGCCTTAAAAACAATTCAGTCTAAAAATGTGAGTAAAATAGTGCTTGCAGATATACTGGATGTTAAGTCAAACACCACTTTTAACTTATTTAATTCTCTAAATAATCTGCGCCATCTCCATCCAAACTGTTATATTTTTTCTACAAGCAACGGTCAAGGACAAAACTTTATTGGTGCCAGCCCAGAACGTTTAATCAGTATTCACAAGCAGCAATTAATCACGGATGCTTTGGCAGGAAGTGCGCCGCGAGGCAAAACACCTGCTGAAGATGCTGCCAATGCCGATCGCTTGCTCAACAGTGAAAAAGAAAGACACGAACATTTGTTAGTAATTGATTTTATCACTCAACGTCTATCTCAGCTTGGTTTATTACCCCAGGTTTTACCACCCCGGTTGCGACAGTTATCTAATATTCAGCATTTGTGGACACCAATTAGTGCCATAGTTCCGGATAACGTCCATCCTTTAAAAATAGTTTCACAACTGCATCCCACACCCGCCGTTGCTGGAGCTGCACCAGATGTAGCTTGTACTGAAATTCGCCGTTACGAAAGCTTTGAGAGGGGTTTGTATGCCGCACCACTAGGATGGGTAGATGCAGATGGTAATTGTGAGTTTATCGTTGGAATTCGTTCCGCATTAATAGATGGCGATCGCGCTAGACTTTACGCTGGTGCAGGTATTGTTGCAGGTTCCGATCCAGATAAAGAATTAATAGAAGTGCAACTTAAACTTCAAGCATTGCTAAAAGCTTTAGTCTAAAGCTAGCCTGCAAAGAAGGAACTAACCTTGCGGGAAGTTCCTCCGCATCTACGCGAAAGCAAAGACTTATTTTCATGCGTAGCAGTTAGGCTTAATCGCACTTGGGGTTGGAGAAAAAGGAGCTTTTGGCTGTTCGAGTCTCACCATTGATCTCATACTTAAAATCGCCATTAAGAACCTTACAAATTAAGCCAAAGCTCGATTTATTAATGCGAGTTGCTGTGTTGTATCTACCAACTGAGCCTTCGTTTACTCCGAAAACTTTGCGAAAAGTTGGTTCTTGATACTCATAAATGGGTGAGCCACTTTGCCCGTCATTAGTGTCAAACTCATGGAAAAAGTATCCATAGCCTGCGGTTCTAATCCTTTCATATTGGCGATACATAAACCCGTCGCACTTCCCATTTGCTGATGGTGGTGCATCTTGACAGTTGTTATTATTGCTAGGATACCCAGCAGTGTTGTGGCTTGCGTAAGCAATATTGGACTTCGTACCAACAAATACCCATCCTGGACTCCAATTTATATCTCGAAGAATTAGCATTGCATAGTCATAGCGTGCTGTATCTTGACCCTTCCACTTCGATGGCCAAACATACCATTCGACAAATCTCGTACCAAAGGGAAACTTGTTTCCAGTGTAACTTTCACCACGAGCCGCAGGAGCCGCCCGACGCGATCGCAGACTTTTTCCATCTGGCGAGACACAATGAGCCGAAGTGAGAACGACTCTAGGAGCGATCATCGAACCAGAGCAGATAGAAAAATCAAGATCATCAGGTAGTCGAAGCGAAACGCCGACTGCTCGCCAAGCCCAGTTGGCAGAGGTGCGCAGTTGCCGTCCATCACTTCCTCCCCAAATCTCCGCTATTTGGAAGGAATCGGCTACTCCTTTTTTATTTACGGTTAGAAAGTCGAGGGTAATGTTTGGAATACCAGCAAATATTGACTTCAAGCTTAGGCGATCTTTAAAATTAACAAAGCCTGTAGGTTTACTTTTTTTAGCAGGAATTTCTACTTGCTCAACAGACGTCGTGTTGATTCGCTCTGGAAGGTTCTGAATAACTCCTACTCGCTCTTGATAGATGCGCCCGTCAGCCGAAACGAGGGTCATAGTATCGTCAAGATCTCGGTCAGCATCTTCCTTTTTTGAAGCTCTTTCAAAGTCGGTAATACTCATTTGCGAGAGCCTTTTCTGTCTGGCTCGATCAAGCTTCTGGTACTCTGCTTCACTAAGTATTTTTGCAGAACCCATGAACTCAAATAGTTGAGCTACTGGTTCTTGCTTTCTCACCTCTGCAAGAAGCTTATTAACATCATCTTCAGGAATTTCATCGCCTCCTCCAGCAAGCGCATCCTCAACTCTCGGTTCTTCCTTAAGGTCGTTAATAGAACCATTGCGCCTTCCCAAAAGGATGTTATTCTTTATAGAGTCTGTACACAATTCACTCAAAATTTTATTCTCTTGACAATCTTTTATTTCACTCGCAGTCACGTTAAAGCTTCCGAAGCAAACAAATAAAGCTTGAACAAGTACTGTCAATGAAAGTATTCTGAATTCAGAAATAGCTATTATTTTCATATTAAGTCAAAAATTTGGTACGACAATCATCGGCATCAAATTCCCTATCATGAGGCACTTAATATGTCGTAAATATATATGCTAAAAACTTCACAAACTCCGAGTATTTACTTTCAAAATATTAAGTGCAATTTTACAGAGAGTTTATTATGAATACTGAGATGATATTTAAACTAAATATAAAACATAAATTAACTATTGAGCATGACTAATCAACAAATTTTAGCAATATAATTTGCCAAAGTACTAGCTCTCTACACTAAATGTATCTATAAGGTTTTTATTTCATTATTCAAAGGACTATCTTCGGCTTTGATAATATCCTCAATATTTTTAACTAATGTATTGCAAATTTCATCGATTGGTAAATCATTTGCACTGTTACTAAAAGGATTTTCTATTTGATTACCAATTTCTTCAATACCCAATAAAATAAAACTAATCAAAGTCACGATAGGAATAGTCCACCAACTGACATCGTGGACAAGTTGAAATGGTAAAACAAAGCAGTAAATCAGTAATAATCGCTTCAGATAAATTCCATAGGCTAATGGGATGGGAGTTTTTTTGATGCGATCGCAACCTATAAATGCTTCTACCATCGCATCTAGAGCTTGATTCATAGGAACCAATTCATAAATACTTAAGCAATTGCGAACCTGCTGCTGCTTGAGATAAGCACCAATCCAAAAAGAGATTTTTAAGGGAATGTTTTTTACTTCTTGGAGTTGTAGATATTGCGCTTGAGTTAAAAAAGCCTCTAGCTCTTGTGGATCGGACTGTTCTCTTAAATGTAATTTAGTAGCAACTGCAAAAGCACTTAAAAGCCGTAATACCGCAATTTTGTTTTCTCGATCTACAGTTTCTGTTTCGGCAATAGCTAGTTTTATTTTCCGTGCTAAATTCAGGCTATTAATAACGATACTGCCCCAAATTTTTCGTCCTTCCCAATACCTATCATAAGCAGTATTTGTCCGAAATACTAACAGCAAACCTAAGACTAAATTGTATGCTACGTTAGTAGTAACAGAACTAAAAATTTGCTCTGCTAAATCAAAACCGTAATAGTGAGTGAGAGATATAAAAAAAGCAAATCCGCTACACAAAAAGATGCGGGGTAAAACGGTAGGCAGTACTGAACCTTGCCATTTTAAAGCAAGCTGTAACCAATTATGTTTATCAAATGTCATAGAAAATCAAGATGATAAAAAACACCAGTTATCTGGTGTTTCTCTAGCATTTTGCCACAATTAACAGAACGAGGATGAGTTAAATTAAATTCTTATGAGTAAAAGATTTAGCATCTGCACCCGTGTAATTAGCGACAATATGACCATCGCCAGTTACCTGATACTTATATGTTACTAAACCTTCTAAACCAACAGGCCCGCGAGGAGGCATTTGTTGAGTGCTAATTCCGACTTCGGCACCAAAACCATAGCGGAAACCGTCAGCAAAGCGAGTAGAGCAGTTGTGATAAACTCCTGCTGCATTCACCAGCGCTAAGAAAGTTTTTGCCGCTTCCTCATCTTCAGTAACGATCGCATCGGTATGCTTAGAGCCATAATCATTAATATGGGCGATCGCTTCTTCTAAAGAATCGACAATTTTAATTGACAAAATCAAATCACTGTACTCAGTTTCCCAATCCTCTTCTGTTGCTGCTGGGATATTATTTAAAATCTTGCGTGTACGTTCATCCCCTCTTAATTCTACATTCTGTGCTTGCAAAGACTCAGCAATTTTTGGCAAGATTTTTGGGGCTATATCGGCATGAATTAACAAAGTTTCAATAGCATTACAAGCAGCAGGATATTGAATTTTTGCATCAACAGTAATGGCAATTGCTTTATCAATATCGGCAGCTTTGTCTATACAAAGATGACAAATACCATCAGCGTGTCCGAGAACCGGAATGCGAGTATTTTCTTGCACAAACCTGACAAAAGAATTAGAACCTCTAGGAATAATTAAATCCACATATTTATCTAATTTCAAAAGTTCCAGAGTTTCTTCCCTTGTGGTTAGTAATTGCACCGCATCAGGATTAACTGCTGTTTGAGATAATCCTTGCTTAATTGCTTTCACAATTGCTTCGCAAGAGCGAATAGCTTCTTTGCCACCTTTGAGGATAACGCCGTTGCCTGACTTGATAGCCAAAGAAACAATTTGAATTGCCGCTTCCGGGCGTGCTTCAAAAATAATCCCCAACACTCCCAACGGACAAGCGATCCGCTTGAGAATTAAGCCTGTATCCAACTCGCGGTGAATTTGCACTGCACCAACTGGATCGGGAAGCTTGCCGACATCTCTCACCCCAGCGATCGCATCTCTTAACTTATGTTCGTCCAACTGCAAGCGCTTATAAAGAGGTTTGGCAATTCCTTCTTTTGCCGCCACCTGGCAATCAGCAACATTCGCTTGCAAAATTTCCTCTTTCGCAGATTCTAAAGCTTGGGCGATCGCTTCAATAGCTTGATTTTTAGCCTCAGTTGAGAGAACTGCTAGCTTCAGTGCCGCTTGGCGAGTTTTTTTCGCTATTGCAATTAAGTTCGATGAATTATCCCCAGAAATAGTCATGCCCGAAAAAACCTGATTCTTTGCCCTTCTCTAATCCTATCAAGATTAGGACTTACGCACGAGTCTATGGAATAATAAACCGCAGAGAACGCAGGGAACACGGAGGAAAGAGGATTGTAGAGGGATTCTGCGTAAGTCCTAAAGATGAAGGTAGAAGACAGCCAGAGAACACCCAAATTTGTCAAGAAAAAGGGTGTCGGGTGTGGGGTAATTGATGGGGGTTTGTACAGCTTGTACCCTTATTGGTTTTGGAGCAGGGTGTATAAAAATACAATTTTTTCTTCTCCCCTACACCCTAGTGTTAGTCACACTATTAATGTCTTCAATATCAATAACTTTCGCCTGTCTCACCGGAATATTAACAATACATCGCGTACCCTCATTTAATTTTGAATGACACTCAATTCTGCCACTGTGTTTTTCTACAATAATCTGATAACTGATAAATAAACCCAATCCTGTACCTTGACCTACTTGTTTTGTAGTAAAAAAGGGGTCAAATATCTTGGATCTGACTTCCTCAGACATTCCCAAACCATTATCGCTGATATGAATTGCTATCCAATCATTGTTAATAACTTTAGTACAAATATGAATTTCTGGATTCAAGATACATAAATTTTCCTGTTGTTCTTTCTCCTCAAAAGCATCAATGGCATTACTAAGAATGTTCATAAAAACTTGATTAATTTGACCTGCGTAACACTCAACACGTGGTAAGTTGCCATACTCTTTGATGACTTTTATTTCTTGACTTTTAAATTGAGTTTTGAAGCGATTAGCAAGAATCATTAGTGTGCTATCAATGCCAGAGTGAATATCTACTTTTTTAAAATCTGATTCATCAAGGCGGGAAAAATTGCGTAGGGACAAAACAATTTCATGAATGCGCTCGCACCCTGTCTGCATTGACTGAAGAAGTTTGGGTAAATCTTCCTCTAAGAAATCTAACTCAATAGCAACAATTTCCTTTTCAATTGCTTGTACAGGATTGGGGTAGTTTTGTTGATAAAGTTGTACTAATCCCAATAAATTATGAGTATATTCACTAATGTGAATCAGATTACCATAAATAAAACTTGTGGGATTGTTGATTTCATGGGCAACACCAGCAACCATTTGCCCAAGGCTAGACATTTTTTCACTCTGAATTAATTGCGCTTGAGTTTGCCTGAGTTTTTGTAAAGTATTTTCTAATTGTTGCATCTGAATACAGATTTGTTGGTCTCTAGCCGTCAGTTGTTCCGCCATAAAATTAAAGTCTTGAGCGAGAATACCAACTTCATCTTTGCTATCAATTTTAATTCTGATGCTGAAGTCGCCAGCAGCTAATTGTTGAGTGGCGCTAGTCAGATTGTGAAGGCGACGGGTGAGCCAACGCGTTACCCAGATGGCAACGATGAGAGCGATCGCCCCTCCCAGCAAGCATAATCCAGCAAGACTCAACCATAGGCTTCTTTCTGCCTGCTCCAAAGGTTTTACCGAGGTGAGTAACACAACCTTCACTGCTGTGCCACTTACCCCAGTCAGGATCACGGTTTTTACCATATAGCCTTGATTGGCAATATTTAGTCTCTGTGGAGGTGATTCTGGTGTTGGTATTTGCCAGCGAGTATTTCGAGCAGCAGCTAAAGTGGAGGCAATAACCTGGGAATCTTGAAACGCAACTAAGTGCATTTGTGTATTCCCACGAATTTTTTTGAGTAGATCGTCGTTCAATTCCGTACCTACAATTAATCCTCCGAGAACCTTTTCTTGTGACTTAATAGAGATTTGCCCCACCAACAATGACGGGGCATTCCCTTGTGTAGATACAATATCCGAGACATCCAAACCTAAACTTGCAGATCGACTGACTTGCTCGTCTTGTAACTTAGCTTGACTAATAGCTCCTTGCCGCAATTCAGCTAAAACTGAGCCATCAGGAGCTACAACCTTAATAAAATTAAGTTGTAATGCTGCTTGAATCGGTAGTAACGTTTGGAGAAGCAAAGGTTTTTTGCCTGATGCGGTAGCTTGGCTAACATCATTTCTATCTGCTACCCACCTTGCTTGTAAACGCAGCAATTCTTGTTTCTGCTTCAAGTCTTCTAAAACTAAAGATGAGAAACCTTCAGTTTCTTGTCGCAGACTTGCTTCTAAAGAGCTTCGCACAAAACTAAATGTTCCCACTGTCCATAAACAAAGTAATACAGAAAGCAAAGGTACAAGAAGTTTCGCTGCAACAGGAAGCCTTGAATATGCCGATCTAATTATCACTTTACCAATTACCCTGGTTTTCGTTATTTTTGGCTAGATGGGACAAAGCCGGATTTACGTAACACTTCGGCTCCTGCTTCGCTGAAGGTAAAGTTGATAAATTGTTGGACAGGGGCTTTTGGAGTCTTTTTAGAAATGATGCCAATATTGCGTACCATTTGATATTTCCCGTTACGTACATTATCTGCACTAGGTTCTACGCCATTGAGACTGAGGCGGTTAACTGGCAGTTGATGAGAAATAGCGTAGGCTAAAGAAAAAGCACCGACACTGTGGGGTGTATTCTGGATTGCAGCAATCAAATCACTTTCTTCTCGAAGTACGATCGCATCTGGTGCGTTTTTTAGTTCTTTACCAAGATAATATTTCCGTAAAAGGCGCTTGGCTGATTCATCCTCTGGTCGATCTAATACAACTATCTTGGCATCAGTTCCACCTAAATTTTTCCAATTGTTTATTTTACCGCTGTATATTGCCTTCAATTGCTCTGTGGTCAGATTGGTTATACCTTTAACACTAGGATGGGTAGCTACCAATAGAGCATCTTTTGAAACTTCTCTATATTCCATTGAGCCGTCATTTTCTTCTGGTTTTAATACCTTACTTATGCTGCCTATTTCCAATATTCCTTCTTTAACGCCAGCAATAGTGGCTTCTGACTGATTGGGTGGCAAAAAAGTAACTTGAGTGTTTTGTGCTTGAGCAGAGTAAGTATCAGCTAACACCTTCAAAGCAGGGTAAGTGCTGCTTGAACCACTAATCTGAATTTTTTGTTGCGCTTGGATGTTTGCTTGGGGTTGAGTACTGGTGTTACTGGTGCATCCAGTTACCCCAGCTAACTCTACT
>NZ_AJLN01000113.1 GCF_000317285.1 Chlorogloeopsis fritschii PCC 6912
CGCGCTACTACAGCAAGTATTGCTAATCCCCCAAATAGGATATTTAGTTTCATAGGTTCTGCTCAATCCTTTGGTTCTGGTTATAGATTTCCCAGAAAGATTGCACAGCTTATAGCATTTAAATAAAGATTGTATAAATTGTATCAATTTCCTCCCAATGGAAGGTGGCAGCCCACAAACCCTCGTTACCAGGTTGAACCTAGTAACGAGAAATTTCCTTGTGCCTACTGCCCCACCGAACTTCAGAGCCTCCTTTGGAGGAGCTAAGTCGCAAAGCGACACGCTGCGCGGTAAGCGCAGCCATGTCTGCAGGGCTTTACGCTAACGCCGTGCGACGGTGAATCAGTCCTGAAGGCGGGTTTCCCACGCCCAGGGAACTGTGAACCCGGAGGGCGCTCTGAGTTCTCTGTGCCCTCTGCCATCTTACTAGCCTGCTTTCACCAAAACCGTATCACCTTCTAACTTTGCTGTGTAAGTCGGTAGAGGTTTATCCGCCGGGCCATTTACAACTTTGCCATCACTGTTAAACTTAGAACCATGACAAGGACAAACAAAAGAGCTTTGGTCTTGGTTCCATGACACCGTACAACCCCTGTGAGTGCAAGTAGGATTTAAGGCAGCCAATTTACTGGTGTCTTTTGGATCTCGGATTACCAATACCTTACCAGCAGCTAATTTTTCATTCAGAATTTGACCGTTTTTGTCTAACTCTGCTACTGTGCCAACTTCTTGAAAACCATCAGCACGGACAGGAGTTGTAGATTGCTGAGAATTAGTTTGTGAACAGGCAGTAATCATTCCAGGTAGAGAACTAGCTGCACTCCCCACACCTACCCAACTGATAAATTCACGACGATTCATAAGCTGCCTTGAAATAGATTTTACTTTTGGCGTAGTTACTTTATGATGGGGAGTTTCCCCCGCTTCTGTATCAATTTAACATAACTCTCCCAGTAAATTCCCTCTGTTCCATTTGTGATAGTTGTAAATTGCTTAGATTCCCGACTTCTTCAAGAAGTCGGGAATCTGCTAGCCAGCGATCGCTAAATCGGAGCGTGCTAAAACAACTTATTCTTTCTACTTAAAAATACATAAATATAAACATTTTGTGCTGAGACTCAACATTAGTATTAGAAAGCCTTAAAGTCCAAAGAGATTTTATCGCTGCTCAAAAGCTTTATAATTTAAAGTTATATTTTATACAGCGGTACCTGTCCGAAATTGCGATGACGAATCTTGTATGTATTGAGTATTGATGGATTAAATACCACTCCTTCGCAAAGGAGATTTTATGTCATTGCAATCTGGATTAGATGCCTTCAAAAAAGGAAACTATCAACAAGCCGTTGAATTGTTGGAGCAGTTCTGCCGCAATAGTGGCGATCGCAATTCCCCAGACTATCTTTCCGCACAGATGTGGCTGATGAAAGCCTATCAAGGCACTGGCGAAACCGAAAAAGCCAAGATTCTGTGTCAAAAGTTAATGATGAGCGAAAACTCAGAGGTTCGCAGTTGGGCAGAACAAGCCTATCAATCCTTTCGTCAACCTCCAGCAACCCAATCTAGTGCGATCCAAAAAGCCAGTCGTGCAGCCACTACTGGCGTGAAATTAGCAATGGGGGGTGTAGGTGGAAGTTTGGCATTGGCTTCTGGTGTCACCATGTCCTTGTTGTTTGGCATGGTATTAGTTTTAGGTTTGAGCTTAGTATTTATTTTTGGTAGTCAAGATCCACTTAGTGGGTTAGCGATCGCCATTAGTATCACCTTAATTTTCAATGTTGCAGCCTTTTTTCTGTCTCCATTCCTGATGGACTTAACCCAAAGCTGGCTTTACCAAACTCGCTGGGTGGATTTGACAGAAGTTGAAAATCTAAGTCCAGAGACAGCAAAAGTTATTCGACAAGTTTGTCAGCAGAAAAAATTAAAAACACCCCGTTTGGGAATCATTAACGACCAAAACCCTACAGCTTTCACTTATGGTTCATTGCCAAATAGTGCCCGGTTAGTAGTCAGTCAGGGACTTTTCACTTATTTAGATGATGATGAAGTTGCTACCGTCTACGCCCATGAATTAGGGCATATCGTCCATTGGGACTTTGCAGTCATGACAGTAGCTGCCACCTTAGTACAAATTTGCTACTTAGTTTACAGCACAGCCA
The DNA here is from genome assembly GCF_000317285.1 of Chlorogloeopsis fritschii PCC 6912. Lineage (GTDB taxonomy): Bacteria > Cyanobacteriota > Cyanobacteriia > Cyanobacteriales > Nostocaceae > Chlorogloeopsis > Chlorogloeopsis fritschii. The sequence continues at coordinate 2,160 of NZ_AJLN01000113.1, forward strand.
GAAGGTTAGGGCGTGGCGGTGGCGACAGCAAAATCAAAGATGCAATGCAAACTGCTGCCTTAGTCGCCTACATTTTTTATATCGTTGGTACTTACTTGGTGTTGTATCTCTCCCGCACTAGAGAATACTTTGCCGATCACTTTGCCGCAGAAACTACAGGCAATCCCAATGGACTATCCCGCGCCTTAGTGAAGATTGCCTACGGAATTTTAGAAGAAGGTTCGCGGGCACAAGAACCTAGCCGTTTGATTGAAGGCACTCGCGCTTTGGGTATCTACGATCCAAAAGCTGCTGCTTCTACAGGAACCGCTTACCGCATCGCCTCTGATACACAAAAAATTGGTCGCGTCTTTTTGTGGGATATGTTTAACCCGTGGGGCTGGTGGATGGAATTAAATTCTACTCATCCCCTAACTGGAAAACGTGTCCGCGCCCTCAGCACCTATGCCGAACAGCTGGGCTTACCGAGTGAGTTTGATATGGGGCGAGTGATTGGCGAAGGCAAAAATCTGAATAAGAGTAAGCTTTATGGTAATTTCTTTTTAGATGTTGTGCTTTACGGTGCCGAAACGATTGGTTTCTTCGCTGGCTTAGTCATGGGCACGATTTTGTGGTCGAGTTCTCAAAATCCTGGTTTCGCGATCGGCGCACCATTAATTGGTGTAGGTTTAGGAATTCTGATCAAAGCCTTGGTGATGTTTCCCGACTACAAGCAAGCACCAGCAACTGACATTCTCACCTTGATGTCAGATCCCTATGCTAGTCCGTTGCGCGGACAACCTGCTAAATTGGAAGGTCAACTTATTGGTCGTGGTGATGCAGGTTACAAATTTGGTTCCGATCTCAAAATCCAAGATCGCAGTGGAATGCTTTATCTGCATTACGCCTCACGCTTTGGCCCTTTAGGCAATTTTCTGTTTGGCATGAAACGAGTGCAAAGCTTGATTGGTGAACAGGTTGGGGCTGTAGGTTGGTTCCGACGAGGCGTTGCCCCTTGGATGGATTTGATCCAACTCCAAAGTCAAAATGGCACTATTGTCAACAGCTATCATCGCTTCTGGTCATTTATCCTGGGTGGTGGATTAATTACCCTGGGACTTTTCATGACTATGTTTTTAGGCAGATAGCTACTAAAGTATTTCGGATTTAATGTCTAAGGAGGTGGTTGATAACTGCCTCCATTTTTATTTAGGCGAAAGTGTTAATGAGATTTTATTAAAAACTTATGTAAATCGATTCTAAAATTATATGAAAAAAACCACAAATAGCTGTATAGGAAGAAACATAATTATATAGATTTAAGCGAATCTTTTATAGCTTAAGGAGGGCCTGATGGTTACAGCAAGTAGACCAGAACAACAGGTAAAAATCGGTCCCACAAAGCTGCTGATCAATAATGAATGGGTGGAAAGTGTCAGCGGTAAAAGGTTTGAAACGATTAACCCTGCAACAGGCGAAGTAATTTGCGACGTAGCCGAAGCAGATGCCGCAGATGTAGATAAAGCAGTCGCAGCGGCTCGTCAAGCTTTCAATCGTGGCGAATGGCGTCAGATGTCGGCTAGTCGTCGGGGTGAGTTGCTCTACAAACTGGCGGATTTAATTGAGCACAATCTCGATGAATTAGCACGGTTGGAAACCCTAGATAACGGGAAACCACTGCATGATTCTCGTGGCGATATCGAGCTAGTTATTGCTTGCTACCGCTACTTTGCAGGTTGGGCTGACAAGGTGCACGGCAAGACAATTCCTATTAATGGCCCGTACTTCTGCTATACGCGCCATGAGCCAGTGGGTGTAGTCGGTCAAATTATTCCTTGGAACTTCCCGCTACTGATGCAAGCCTGGAAATTATCACCAGCACTGGCAACAGGCAATACAGTAGTGATGAAAACAGCCGAACAGACGCCATTATCAGCACTGCGGATTGGCGAGTTGATTATTGAGGCTGGATTTCCTCCCGGTGTAGTTAATATTCTTTCCGGTTATGGGCCGACTGCTGGAGCTGCGATCGCCCGCCACATGGATATTGACAAAGTTGCATTTACCGGTTCTACCGAGGTTGGGCATTTAATTATGGAAGCCGCCGCCAAGAGCAACCTCAAGCGCGTGACTCTCGAACTCGGTGGTAAGAGTCCCAATATCGTCTTTGCCGATGCCGATCTGGACAAAGCCATTGAAGGTGCCCATGATGCTCTGTTCTTCAACCAAGGACAGTGCTGTGTTGCTGGTTCACGGCTATTCGTCGAAGAAAGATGTTATGACGAGTTCGTCGCTAAGAGTGTAGAACGTGCCAAAAACCGCGTTGTCGGTGATCCTTTCGATCCTAAAACCGAACAAGGGCCGCAGGTAGATAAAGATCAGTTCGACAAGGTGATGGGCTACATCGAGGTAGGAATGCGCGAAGGTGCCCAAATGTTATGTGGTGGCAACCGAGTTGGCGATAAAGGTTTCTTTATTGAACCAACTGTATTTACCGATGTTCGCGACGACATGAAGATTGCCCAAGAGGAAATTTTCGGCCCCGTGATGAGCATCATTAAGTTCAAAGACGTTGACGAGGTGATTCAACGGGCAAATTCTACCATGTACGGTCTTGCCGCAGGTGTATGGACAAAGGATATTACCAAGGCACACGCGATCGCTAACAACGTTCGCGCCGGCACTGTCTGGGTAAATTGCTTCGATGTATTTGATGCTGCTGCACCCTTTGGTGGATTCAAGCAATCGGGAATAGGTCGTGAATTGGGCGAGTATGGCTTGCAGCAATATACAGAAGTCAAGACTGTCACAATTAAATTGTGATTGAGTTGGTAGTTAATAGTAACCGAGATTTTGCACCCTACGGGTACTCTATAAGAAGCCGCCCACCAGACTGACTCACCATTCTCATTAACAGTAAGGTGGAGAGAAGTCCTGCAGTGAGGCAGTGCGTTGCGGAGCCAGTGCGTTGCGGAGAGAAGTCTGAGCGGCGGCTTCCGCCGATGGTGCGAGCGGGGATAGCTGTGGTTGCTGTGCAACCACAGCGTCGGCTCTGCCCCCGCCGCACCTGCATGGCAATCAGAACTTCGGAGGGTTCCCCCCGTTGTAGCACCTGGCGTCGGGTTAAGAGCGTTGTAGCAACTGCCGAAAGGGTTTCCCACGCCCAGGGAACTTCGGAGCACTGTCCATAAAGTAAAGGGTTTGAGGAAAGTTAGGCAGTGCCCACCCTACAAAAATTGCTTAGATAGAGCTTCGGAAAGTTTGAGTCTTTGAGGCTGCGACGCATTCTTTTTGAAGGTATTGCTATCCAAAATTACGATTAGCTGTAGGATAAGTTAGAGAATCATCTGAGTATAACTAGGATGATCGTCTTTGTGCTGCTTACAAGTAAGCTTTTTCTAAAAGTTCAAGATGATGAAAAATGAGAAAAAGACTAAAAAGCAGCTGATTAGAGAATTAGCTGCTTTGCGTCAAAACTTTTCTAAGCTACAAAATTTATTTGTTCAGCAGCAGGCGATCGCATCGGCACTGCAACAGAAAATCCAACGGGAGCAACAATTTACAAATACCACTCAACAACAAAGTCAACTGTATGAAAAAACTCTAGCTCTCCTTCAAAAAGAGCAGGCTCTCAAGCAGGTAATTCAAAGTATCCGCAATTCTCTAGACTTAGAAACTATTTTTTCTACAGCAGTGCGTGAGATTGCTCGGCTTTTAGAAGCGGAACGAGCTCAGATTGTGCAGTATCTACCCAAACGACAACTGTGGTTAAATGTGATGGATTATTGCCAAACCCCCGAATTGCCAAGTGCTTTGGGGCTAGAAATTCCTGATGTTGGCAACGAGATTGCTGCCCGACTTAAGCGTTTGGAAGTTGTTCAAATAGAAGACTCTAGCTCTTGTGCAGATGAAATTAATCGCGGCTATGCCCAAACTTATCCTGGGGCGTGGTTGCTGGTACCATTGCACTTTAATTCTTCGGTTTGGGGTAGTCTCGGCTTAGTCAGAAACAAGCAATCATCTTCTTGGCAACCAGAGGAGGTGGAATTAACCTTGGCTGTCGCCGATCAAGTGGCGATCGCTATTCAGCAATCTACACTCTTGCTGCAATTACAAACCGAACTCACTGAACGCCAACAGATAGAAACAGTTCTGCAACAAAAGCAGCATTTTCTTCACAGAATTTTGGAAACCACGCCAGATATTATCTATGTTTATGATTTAGTAGAACAGCGCAATATTTATATAAATCGCCAAATCTGGGAGATTCTTGGCTACACTTCACATCAAATTCAATCAATGAGAGAAACTGTATTACAAAGTCTTATTCACCCGGATGATATGCCAAGAGTTACGGAACACTTCAAAGAGTTTCTCAGCCTCAAAGAGGGTGAAGTTATTGAAATAGAATACCGAATGAAACACGCTCATGGTGGGTGGCGTTGGTTAAATAGTCGAGAAACTGTATTTGTAAAAAATGCAGACGGTTTGCCAGTGCAAGTTTTAGGTGCAGCTAGTGATATTACTAAGCGCAAGCAGGCAGATGAAAAAATCCACGAACAAGCTGCTTTGCTTGATGTTGCTACAGATGCAATTATTGTTCAAGATTTGGAAACCAAAATTTTATTCTGGAACAAAAGTGCAGAGCGAATTTATGGTTGGAAAGCACAAGAAACTTTGGGCAAAAATGCTAATCAGCTATTGTACAAGCAAACATCACTGCAATTGAAAGAAGCTCTAGAGCAAGTTCACCTTGTAGGTGAATGGTATGGAGAATTATATCAACTAGACAAAGATGGCAAAGAAATAATCGTTGCCAGCCATTGGACGCTTGTGCGCGATCAACAAGGCACTCCAAAATCTATTCTTACTGTTAATACTAATATTACGCAAAAAAAACAGCTTGAAGCCCAGTTTCTTCGCACTCAAAGGTTGGATAGCTTAGGTACTCTCGCAAGTGGCATTGCTCACGACCTCAATAATATCCTGACTCCAATGCTAATGTCTGCTCAACTTTTGCAGATGAAAATATCTGATGAGCGACATCAACCACTACTGCAAACATTGACGAACAACACTCAGCGTGGTGCAGCCTTAGTTAAGCAAGTGTTATCTTTTGCTCGTGGCGTTGAAGGTAAGCGCACGATTTTACAAATTCAACATTTAATATTAGAAATTAAACAGTTTGCTCAACAAACTTTCCCCAAAAACATCGAATTTAAAGCAGAGATTGAACCAAATCTTTGGACTATTTTTGGAAATGCTACACAACTTCATCAGATGTTAATAAATCTGGTAATTAATGCTCGTGATGCTATGCCAAATGGAGGCCTTTTGAGTATTAAGGCTGAAAATTTCTATGTTGATGAAACCTATGCCCAAATGAATATTGATGCTTCTGTTGGGCCACATATTATTATTAATATTCAGGATACTGGCATTGGTATGTCTCCAGAAATACTGGATAGAATTTTTGAGCCTTTTTTTACAACTAAAGAAGTTGGACAAGGTACAGGATTGGGTCTTTCAACTGTGCTTGGAATTATTAAAAGTTATGGTGGTTTTATTAATGTTTCTAGCGCTGTTGGCAAAGGAACGCAATTTCAGGTTTTTTTAAAAGCAGTGCTGCAAAAACCAGTACAACCAACTGAAGATTTGGAATTACTTGCAGGCAATGGTGAATTAATTTTAGTGGTAGATGATGAAGCGGAAATTTTAGAGATTACTAAAACAACGCTCTTGAAATATAACTATAGGGTACTCACTGCTAGTAACGGAATTGAGGCGATAGAATTGTACGCTCAAAATCGAGGCGCAATTAGTGTAGTGTTGATGGATATGATGATGCCGATTATGGATGGTTTAACTACTATTCGTACTTTGCAAAAAATCAATCCACTTGTTAAAGTTATCCCTGCTAGCGGACTTTCAGAAAGCAAGCAGTTTTGCCAAGTATGCGGCTCGACAACATTTTTATCAAAACCATACACAATTCAGCAATTATTGCAAATCTTACATAATACTATTAATTAATAGTTTTTTATGATGCGATCGCTTTAATTGAAATGGATAATTTAAATCTTTAAATCTGAGTAAATATTTTACCTGTAAAATAATCTTTGGCTTATATAAAATTTAATAAATAGTGGAACCGAGCAACGAACAATATTTAATTATCAATGCCTTGGAATCTCTAGGTTTTCTTGAATATCAACTTTATGATAGAGATACAGGAAACTGGTATATAGAAACGTCAAGCGCTATTTTGCCCTCAGCAGTCATCATCCAGAGTGGTGAAATTTATCCTACAGAGTGGGTTCAAGACTATGACGAGAACTAATCATCTAAAACAACAGCAAGTGCGTCGGATGAGAGAACTAGCTAAAATATCACGACAGAGATACTTAGAAGCTGGAGGCGATCCGCATCGCTCGACAAATGGTAGTGAGTGGATGACTCCTGAGGAGAGACAAGAGTATCTGACTTTAGCACGTCAAGTTTATGATTCAGATGCTATTGCCAATTATCTCAATCAACATGGCAGTTGGCGCGATCGCATCAACACCACCAAATAAAAACTCCTGTTTACTCCTTCGGCTGCGGCACCCACAACCTTGAATGCTGGGGTTTCGCTACCAACTTTCGCCACAAACTCTCGTATCGCTTCACCATCTGTTCGACTGTAAAGTTACACTTTGCCACCTGTTGAGCGCGTTGCCCAAGGCGTAAGCGCAATTGTGGATCGTCTCGCAATCTCCGCAGTGCAGCAGCAAGCCCGTCAACATCATCCTTATTTACCAAGAAACCTGTTTCACCATCTGTTACTGCTTCCGCCACACTACCGACGCGAGTAGCAACCACAGGAAGCCCTGCAAGCATTGCTTCTACAATTGCTAGAGGAAAACCCTCGGAGCGAGAGGGCATTGCAAAGATGTCAAATTGTGGTAAATATGCACGGGGATTGTCTACCCAGCCAAGAAGAGAGAGGCGATCGCTTACTCCTAATTCAGTTGCTAATTGTTCCAACGCCCTACGTTCATCACCTTCACCCAAAATTACCACTCGTACTCCTTCTAGTTGTGCTACTGCTCGGATGAGTACATCATGCCCTTTCATTGCATCAAGTCTACCAACACTAGCAATAACTATTTCCTGCTCTTTGTTTGCAAACACCGGGGTTAGGGGAGCGAGGTTTTCTGTGTCTGGTACGCAATTGGGAATAGAAAGCACCGTACCTCTACCAAGAGCGTAAAAGTCTTCCATTCGCCTAGCACTTGCTTCGCCAACCGCGACATGAGCATCTACTCGTAATGATAGCATCCTCGTGCGCCACAGCTTGAGGGCATCGGTGGTGCGTAATGGTAGTTGATCCACTCGCACGATACGGGCATAAGGTAAAGTTAGGGCTGCAAAGGTGGCGATCGCACATTCCCAAGGAGTGCAAGTGTTGATGTGTACTACATCTGGATGCAAGCGATGCAGCACCTGAAGATGTGCCAATACTGTCCTAATTCCTGTTGCAGGTAATACCACTCGCTTTGCCTGGGTTCTCTGGTGTGCGATCGCATCTACTACCAATTGGCAAGTACCAACTACCGTCACATCAATCTCACTCGCCATATTTGTGACTAAGTGTGTAAGGCTAATTTCTGCGCCGCCAATCCCAGCAGAGTCAGTGTAGGCTACCACGTGCATAACTAGTCAAAAGTGAATAGAAAATAACTTCCACAAATCTATCTGAAGGTAAATTTGACCCTCAAGCGATCGTCAGTAAACTTTCAATGCAATGCCATTTTTTAGGCTCATAAATTCTTATGGTAGACATTTATATTATTGACTTATTTGTTCTTGGTTTGCTGTTATTATTTGTGACATTAGGATCGGGTTGGATTTCGCGTTTACCCCTTTCTTTTGCCATTATCTATCTAGTAGTTGGCATTATTTTAGGCCCTTATGGTTTTGGACTCATTCAATTACGCCGTGCTGGAGTATTCAATGCTGAAGTACTAGAACGTTTGACAGAATTTGTAGTAATAATTTCTGTTTTTAGTTGCGGCTTAAAAATTGTTCGCCCTCTGGGTTGGCGTTCTTGGAGCATTACAACGCGGCTAATAGTATTTTTGATGCCATTTTCCATTTTTGGTATAGCTGTTGTAGGCAAATTATTGTTAGGCATGAATTGGGGAGAGGCAATTTTATTGGGAGCGATTCTTGCTCCTACAGATCCAGTATTAGCTTCAGAAGTTCAACTAACTGATATAAATGATGAAGATGAGTTGCGTTTTGGTTTAACTTCAGAAGGTGGATTAAACGATGCTTTAGCGTTTCCCTTCGTTTATTTTGGGCTTTATGCTTTAAAAGATAATAACTGGAATAACTGGTTGAAAGATTGGGTAAGTATTGATTTAACTTGGGCTATTGTTGCTGGCATTGGCATGGGAATTATTGTAGCTAAAACAGTAGTATGGATTGAAAGAAAAATTCAAAAACGTCGTCGCCCTGATGAATTAATGGAAGATTTTATAGCCATTAGTACAATCTTATTAACTTACTCACTTACAGAAATGGTAAATGGCTATGGATTTCTTGCGGTATTTGTAGCTGGGTTAGTTGTGCAGAGAAGTTACAAAAATCCAGATCATACCTTGGCAAAATTGGAATTTATAGAGCGCATGGAAAAGCTACTAGAAATAGGGACAATTTTACTATTGGGTTCAATATTATTATTTCAGCCCATGTTTACTTATGCCTTCCAATCTTTATTAGTGATAGTGTTTTTGTTTATTATTATTCGACCTGTGGGAGCTTGGTTAAGTACAATTGGTAAACGTTCCCCATCTTCCCGCCGTCGTTATTTGCATCCATTTACCCGTGGATTGTTTGGTTGGTTTGGGATTCGTGGTGTAGGCTCTTTATATTATCTTGCCTATGCCTTTGGTAAAGGTTTAGATGGCAAAATTGCCGAAGAAATTTCTTGGATTACTTACACCACAGTTGTTGTTTCTGTAATTGTTCACGGTATTAGCTCCACTCCATTAATGAATTGGTATGAACGTTATATTGCCGAACGCAGAGATGCTCATCCACCTGCGACAATTAGTGAATTTGAGTAATTTTGCGCAATTGCATTAATAAGAGTTACACAGCAACCGGGTTTTGCAAAGTTTACGTAAAGTTTACGTTTGTATATAAACCCGGTTTTCTGACTACAAATGCGTCTACAAATGACTTACTTCCCTGTTACTTTATCAACCAATTCCCCTGCTTTTTCAATTAAATTTGGTTGAAGATTGTCTTCACTAGAAGCCTTCTCATACGCCTTTTGTGGGTTTTTAGAATCTTTAACTGCTTGTTCATAAGCCTGTTGTCTGTCTTCTTCTCGAATGCCAGCAGCTTCACTATAACCGTAAGCGCGTTCTATCTTTTCTTCTGGTGTTAATTGATTTACTTGAGATGTCACTGCAAAACTTTGCTGCTGAATGCTAAACAACAAAGCTAATATGCTAAAGCAAAGCATTAAAAATAAAATAATGACGCTCTGGATTAATGCTTTTCCGGATGTGATGAGAATTCGTTGCATAGAAATTTCTCCTTGCTGACTGGAGTAGAGATAGCTAACAATGCTAATTGCAACCCTCAGACGCATCCTACTTTTTCAGCTACAGTTATTCCTTCTATCAGAGGATACATTAAGTACGATATTAAATTCTTGAAATTGTGCGATCGCTCCCAAAACTAGAGAGCAATTGCCTGCCTAAACAGATAAATTTCCTGAAGGAGCGATATTGAGCTACAGGGCACCTAAACTTAGCAAATAAAGAAATAAGGGCATCTTTTTATAGATGCCCATTTTGCAGGAGAACACCCACAAGGGGTGAACCTACGCTTCCCAACTATCAGCAACAGTGACTAATTTGCGATTAGCCACACTCACAATCACAGACGTGATATAGTAATAATAATCACTAATAATTAGATTAACCACTGTATTAACACTTAAGGAAATCAGACTTGTCGAGGACAGTAAGTAAGTCAAAACGAATAACCTCCAAATACAGACTTCCAACTTTTCCAACAATTCAGAGGCCTTGCGAGGCAAAGAACTTAGCAAGTTTGCAATGGTTCATTACATTTGATCATCAGCGAGATTTAATACTTGTAGTAATTGATTACACCAGTGATTGCGCTTAAAAGTAGCCAAGAAATCGTATTTAACCGGAAATCGAAGAGAGTTACATCGGCTGTATTAAATAGTACCCATACTCCAAAGACTAGTAAATAGCTGAAAAAGATTAATTTATCTTCTTTTGCGAGATATTTTGAGCTTTGTAAAAGTTTAACTCCTCCCATAAAAATCCAGCCTAGCAAAGCACAAAATAAGAGAGTAGCTGGAATCCCAATCTCAGCACAAAGCATCAAAAACAGATTGTGGGGATGGCCTAACCAGACTTTTGTCTGAATTTCATAGAGTTGGGTAAAATTGCGTAAACCCCAACCAGTCCAAGGACGTTGCTGAGTCATAGATAAAGCAAACTGCCATTGGGTTTTGCGCAGTAGCCCTACAGGCCGATCCGGGTATAATTGGTCATTTAATCGCGCCCAAAAATAAGCAGGAACAATTTTGCGAAACCAAGCGGCAATAGATAAGGGAGCAAAAGCAGCTAAAAATACGCTTGTTACTAAACCAGTTACGCCAGCGACAACAATGTGCCAGCCTTGATAAAGCGCATAAGCTAGACAAGCAAAAAAAGCGATCGCCCATCCATTTCGAGAGTTAGTCAAAATCAAGGCTACGAAATTAGCAATCACCACGACGGTTAGGAAGAGCAAAGAAAGAGTAGGAGAAATTCTTCCCTGTGCCCTGTTCCCTATCTCCTGTCCCCTATTTTTCTTCCGTCTCCTAAATTGTTGATAAGCATCTAGCCACAACCCCAACCCCAGAACAAAAACTATTACCAAGTAAGCAGCTAGGATGTTTGCGTACATAAAAATGGAAGCCATTCGGTTGGGTGGGTTTCCTCCAGGTGCGATCGCCCATCCCAAAAAGCTTTCCCATTGCTGGGTAGTATACCAACTGCAAAATAATTGCCCCAAGCCAATTATTACTATTGGCACGGAGGTAATCACCAAAATCCAAGATAGTCGCCGTAGTTGTTCTGGTGTCTGGATTAAGGTACTAAAACCAGCAAAAAATAAAATGAAGGGTAAGAAATTAAATAAGCCAAGAATTGCTTCTTTTTTGTCAAAAGCAAAGACAGTAGAAATAATTAACAATACGCTGAAAAGCGCAAAACCTATATTTTGTGGGCGATAGATAATTGTACGATATTTTTGCAGCCATGTTAGTAGCATGGCTAAACCAAGAACCACGCCCCCAATCGATGGAGTGAATGGAAAGATGAGCAATCCTAACTGGGCACAATTCCAAGCAAATTGGAGCTTCGGATCGGGGTGTCGTAGAAAAGGTAATTTGTACTTTGTCATTTGTCCTTTGTCATTAGTCATTAGCCATTAGTGTTTTGTCTTTGCCTTTTGTAATGTTGTCAGTTTTTTTGTTTTACACTGACGACTGACGAACGACCAATGACTCATGACTAATTACCCATGACTCATGACTATATTTAGTTAAGCTGGTTCCCAACACTCAGCACGGGTAAGGCGAATTTGAGCGATGGCGAAGATAGTTGGTATGATCCGACCATAGTTGGTAGCGATCGCTCTCCAACCTAAATCAGCGAGAAACCAAGCCCACATCATCGGCCCTAAAAAGGTAAAAACACCGCGGACAAGTCCATAACGAGCTGCACTCACAGCCATACCCTGCCGCGCCATTTGCAAAGTGACATAGTTTTGAAACTGACTAACAGCTGCTACTCCTCCTTGGAGCGTAGCTTGTTTGGTAACTTGATAGGTTGCAAAGTGCATCGCAAATTGACGGGCAATTTGTTTAAGCAACAATGGCTGAATTATGGAGGTAACAGCAAGAGCGCTACCTCCTTTAACCAGCAATCCCAAAGGATCGCGCTGCAAAGACAGCGGCAGTGGTTCGCTCAATTGCGATTTCGCCAAGTGGCGCTGTACCTGTACAGTCAATTTTTGCTTTTCTTTTTCTGGTAATTTTTTCCAAACCCGCCCCAGCAGATGTAAAAATACTTCGGCTTCTAAATCAATCGTTGACAAATCGTGAGAATAGGTGATTTTTAAATACTTACACACTTGAATTAGCGCTTGTCGGTATGTAATTTGGTTTGTGCGCCCCCGCAATACAGTTACGCCATCGGCTGCTAAAAAGCGAAAACGCTGTTCTAAGGCGTCTAACCAGGCTTCGCGTCCTTGGCTCTGTATTTCTATAGGTTCAGGTGTTTGAACATAATCTAGGGGATTGAACTTACGGCTAAACAGAATTGCCGTTAAGTCCTGCAATTCATCTTCGGTTGCCAGTTCAAGTGCCGCCCTTAGTTCATCCAATTTTCCTTCCTCCCTTCCATCAGCTTTTTCTGTACCTTATTCTACTATTAGCTTTTAGTAGTCTTTTGTCTGCTATGTAGTTGTCGCTAGGTACTGGGAAGAAGAGGACAAGGGGAGAAGAGGTGAGTCGCTCACCTTATCCTCTTCCTTTGTGTCTTTCTTACCCTCATCGTTTCTAGTCTCTATTCCCCCTATTACATTTGCATTACAAACGGTATTACGCTTTTTGGATTACTGCTTTCGTTAAATATTTCTCATTAATAATTTTTATTACAATTAAGTCCTATTGTTATAAGTTGCAGAATTCTTTTCCAAGAAATTGTATTTATCTATACATATTTTCTAATTTCCAAAGTTCTACGGCTGCCCATTCAGCTTTTTCCCTATTGGTCTGGTATTTTTCTTATCATTTAAATAAGGTTTATTTTCATTGCTCAAAATTAAAAGAGATTTATTTTATTATTTTTTTAGATTTATAAATAATTGTATTATTGCTGACATTATTTACACAAGCTTATAATTAGATTTGTGTATTTTTCCGCCAAAATGTCAGGGAATTGAAATAATTAGCATTAGATACACAATAGACAGTTCTAACCAGTATGTATATGGTTGGTTTAAGTATTCGTTAGCTAACAGCTATGAAATTGTATTTAGAGAAGCTGATCCTAATTTATCACGTTTTCACTTGATATTAGAGTCAACTTTATAAAAAAGCAACGATTACTTAAATTATTTGCTAATTACTGGTTGTAATAAAAATTTGTCAATAACACCGTCGGAACGGTGACAAAAATTTGTTGGAGAACAAAGGAGTTAATAACTGATGAAAACAGTACTCAATTTAACGCAGCAATCAGTAATAGCAGAAATTGAAAGCGTTTTAGACACTTATCCTTATCATCCTTATCAACAAGCTTTTGCTATTGCTGAGTTACGCCAAGATCTGATTACTTACGTTTTTAGCCGTATTCCCTGTTTGTATAGTGCGATAGAGCCTGAACAAGCTTGCTGGTTGAACTACAAATTACCTCGCAGTCCTTTGGAACATCAAATACATCTACAGAATTTGATTCACCAAGGAATTTACTCAATCATGCAAGAGAAATCTGATTGGATTAGTCATTATCTTTGTGAAACAATTCAACCAGGTTGTGAACCATCTCACTGGTTTGGTTAACAGAATATCTGTGTTGAAAATAGGGGCACTTAGACTAGGGATTGTTTTCAAACTAGCCGTCACCCTATAGACGCGCAGCGGCTTTCCGTAAGGGTAGGGTGCGGTTACACAACAAAGCTTGAAAGCTCAAATGGAGCCAACGCGCGATCGCGTGTTGGCTGAGGAATAAAACTGCTCAATCACTGATTGAATTTCTTTATTCATAAATCTGTATTTATTTATCTATTTTTTCAAGAGCATCAGGCTTATGAGCAGCTTGTTTACCACTTTTGTCACTTTCTACTAGGTACTCAGGATGCTCCTGTGAGGCAGAAACGTGATGCCCTTTGATATCTGTAGGCGATGTTAGCTTCTTTTTGACTTCACCAGTTGTTTCACCTTGAGAAGTATGCCAACTAACGCGATCGCCTTTTTTGAATTCTTCAGTCATAGCTTGTGTGTCTTGAAAATTTGCTTTTTGTTAATTTTCTTGACAACAACATAGTAATTAATCAGTCTCTCGATAGAAAAATTTTTGACAATCCCTTTCAACCGCCTAGAGCACCTAGAGATTGATGAATGATTTAGCATCGTAAATCACCACATTATATTTAAGTCTTTAATCAACTCAGGAGATTCTTGTAAACCTTACCGTCTTTGACGATCGCAATGAAGTTCTTAGCTGGGTTTTCGATTAACTTGATGTTCTCCAGTGGATTGCCGTTCACCAGCAGCAAGTCAGCCAGCGCACCTTCTTCGACAACGCCCAACTTTCCGGGATAGGGATTGCGGGGGCCAGACAACGCTAGCAATTCAGCATTTGTACTCGTTGCCATCCTCAGCACCTCAGCAGGCGTATACCAGCGCACCATTTTCGCAAGCTGTGCTCCTTGGCGAACAGCTTTTTTAGCGCTGAACAACGTATCGGTGCCCCAAGCTGTTTTGAGATTATATTTCTTAGCCAGTTTATAGGCAGTGTCGGTACCCTGAGACACTTGCAGTTGTCTAGCGCGATTGGCCGAACCTTGCGGATATGGATTTGCATCCTCATCATCAAGGAACGGCTGGATACTTAACCAAATACCCTTGTCAGCCATTAACTTAGCGGTCTTCTCATCCATCAGTTGACCGTGTTCAATGCTTTTCACCCCAGCCCGAATCGCTGTCTGAATCGCAGTCGGCGTGTAGGCGTGAACGGCGACGTAGGTGTTCCAATTCGCGGCTGCATCGACGGCGGCTTTAAACTCCGCTTCAGTGTATTGACTAACATCTATCGGGTCGTAGCTTGATGCTACACCACCACCTGCCGCCAGCTTAATCTGGCTGGCCCCCCGCATCAGTTGCTCACGGGTTCTGCGGAGTACCTCATCCACTCCATCGGCGATCGCACCCACTCCATATTGTTCGGCCAGACTAAGCTTAGAAGTCGGCGTTCTGGGCAGTTCTTCAAGTTTACGAAAGTCTCCATGACCTCCAGTTTGTGAGATCATCGCCCCCGAAGGCCAAATTCTCGGCCCAACGACCTTATCAGTGTCAATTGCCTTCTTTAACTCAAACACTGGCCCCGCCATATCTCGCACACTGGTAAACCCACGCATGAGCATGGCCGTAGCATTTTTCTCCAATTGTCGAAACGCAAGCTCTGGCGAGCCACTGGCGGCCAGCGCCATTAGGTCATCAACCTCAGTCGTCTCCATAAACAGGTGGGTATGGGCATCGATCAGTCCAGGCATCAGCACACGCCCCTTGCCGTTAATTCGGGTCACGTTACCTTCTGCTGGTGTAGGAATCGAAGCGGTAGAAATCGTCTGAATCTTGTTGCCCACCACTAATACGTTAGAAGGAGCAGACAGTTTCTCGGAAGTGCCGTCAAATATCCGTACATTTTCAAACAAGATGCTAGTGGGTTGCTGTCTGGGAGTATTAGGAGGTGACTGACCTTGAGCCAATCCCATTTGTGCCATAAATCCAATCAGCACCAGTAGCAAAGTTGCTAAGACGATCTGGTAGCGAAATCGCATATGCACATCTCCAAAATAGCAATAAGTGTATTTGTTTAACGCTAAAATTCATCCTAGAAATCTAGCGCAAGAACTTTAAACTCCAGACACAAAATATCAGCAGGTCTTCCTACGCAGCGTAGCCACATTAGCTGGGCTATACTTCAACAGATTTATTAATGAGTAGCGCTATTAAAATAAATAAACACAAAAAATAAGAAATTTATAAGCAAAAAATAAAGGTGTTTTTAGAAAAATAAGATTATTTACCAAATAATTTTTTGTCTTCAGTTCAGGATAATGGCTAGCACCTTTGAGCAATCTAAATTAAAGCTGCTGAATCCCTAATAAACTGCTATGGATAATAAATTATCTGCTTTTTATCATTTTATTACTTTAATTCTCTATAATTTGCAGTACTAAATAATAGAAAAGCAGGCTAGAAAGTGTATAGCTGAGTTGAAAACAATGGAATTAATAAACAGCAAAAGCAATCAAAATAACCAAGCGAATCAGGCTCTTAATAATAACTCAAACAAGCTTTGCGAGCAGTTATTAAAGCAATTTTTTTTGTATTGCAGCAGTACGCTGTTAGTCGCGATCGCGCTTTTGGTTTCTCCTGTGCAAGCAGAAGATAGATTGGTTGTTATTCAAGATTCTGAAAGCATTACTCCTGAACTCGAAACCTTGTTATTCAATGCAGATCCCTCAGCCTCAAGAGTAAGTATTTCAGTTTTAAAAGCGATCATTCTCAACAATGAGCAACCTCACACGTCTACAAAAGACTCGCTCTCGTCCGTTGCTTCAACGAAAGATATTCATTCAACGCGATCGCTCAATCAGGCTGCTAATTTATTGCCTGAACCGTCTATTGCATCTATAGAGTCAGCTTCCTGGCTCAATCATATTGTTCAGGCTGATGTCCCCACTCCACAGCCTTCCGAACCATTCTCTCAGCCTGCATCAAGCAATGCTCCAAGGGAGCCGCTACGCGAACCTTGGCAAATCTCGGTGGAACCCTATTTTTTTATACCCTTGGATGTGCGTGCTGATGTAACGGCTGCCGGACGGAGTGCCTCCATTCGTGCAGGACTAGGAGAAATATTGAATCTTGATCGCGCCTTTGATGCTGGACTACGGTTGGAAGCACGAAAAAATCGATTTGGGTTAATAGTGGACGGTTTCTATCTCTCTGCTGGACAGAGCGGAAATCTTGGGGTGACTTTTCCTCAAGGAAGTCTGCAAAACTTTGGAATCAATACCGATGTCAGATTGAGTACGGATGGAAGTGTGTCTGTCCGTCAAGGCACTATTAATTTAGCAGCATTTTATCGTGTGCTTGACACGCCTTTAAACAACCCGGCAAAATCATCTAATCTCTACCCTAGATTGGTCGTCGATCCAATTTTAGGACTCCGAACCAACATTCGCAAACAAGAGATAGAAGTCGATAACATTCGCATCGGCAACACTACTGTTCCGGTTGATCGAGACTTTAGCTTCTCTAGAACTACTGTGGAACCATTGATTGGCGCACGGATCGAATTAGATTTGTCTGAGCATTGGACGATGGGCATCCGAGGGGACGTATCTGGTTTTAATATCAATGCTGATCGAGACATTACCTGGAATCTGTTGATCGGTACTCGGTATCACCTGTCTTCGAGTACATCACTTCAACTTGCTTATAGCTTTAGCGATTTTGACTTTGAGGATGGAGAAGGGCTAAGACGAGCCAGATTAAATTTACATCAGCAAGGAGCGTGGCTGAGTGTCATGTTTCAGTTCTGACGATTGCTTTGAGTCTTCACCGATAAATTTCCGCTCAATGCAGCTTAAGATTTTGTTTACAAATCAGCTTTTATTTTCAGTCTCCAATATTCAGATAAACGTAAGCATCATAAAAATTTTGAGAACCTTGCACCAGAGAGTTTAGGCTCCTGCATTTGGAGAGTCGAGCGTGTCATCCGGACTTCGCACAGTAACATATTTTGGGCTATTTTGATCCGCTTTTTCTTAACATTCAATATTTCTGGTTATGGGATAATCCATTTTGTCAGGAAATAACGATTTTTATCTGTGAAACCTGCCTGACGATATAAGTTTTGTGCTTTTTGATTTTCTCTTTCAACTTCTAGATGAACTGCTTGAATTCCTAAATCTTGACAGACATTTTCTATAAATTGAATTGTTTTTTTCCCTACTCCTTGTCCTCGATAAGTTTCCCTGATATAAAATTCATCAATCATTGCGTCACGACCACGGTATTCCAAACTGTAGCCAAAAGTCAGCACAATATATCCAACTGCTTGGTTATCTTGTTGAATCAGCCAAACTCTTCCTAAAGAGCCATCCTTCAAAATTCCTGCTAAGGCAGCACGAATGATGGTTTCATCATACTTAAGACCCTCATATTCGTAAAACTCTTGAATGAACTGAATGAGAGTTTCAGTATCAGAACTATCGGCAAATTTAAAATTTATTTCCATTAGTCTAAAAATTTTCGCGCCAGGGACTATTGTCCCCAGCGCTCTAACTACAACGCTATGTAGTTAAGAAAATACAATTACTATATTATGACTATTCAATGCAAAAATCAATAGAGTTTGCATAATTTTACATAATATAGAATAACTAAAATCAGCCAAATAAAAGAATTCAAAATCCAGAATTCAGTGGTCAGAATCAACTCAAATATCAACACAAGGAATGAGGTTTAAAAGCGGAAAAATTTATGTTTAATTTTGAGCACAAGGGGAGAGGTATTATACCTTTAGCCATAAGGAGTGCAGTATGCCATTCTGAATTCTGGCTCCTGGCTTCTGATTACTTGATTTTGCCTATATCTCGACCTATTTTTTCTATTTGGGCATAGTTTTCATTTTTAGTGGGAATGAATTTACTTGCTTGTAAGAGTTCAAGAATTTCCTTTTGTTCTGGCTCTTTTGGATCTAGTTTAAAGAAAGCATTCTGAACTTTTTTGGTAAAATCTTCCCCGTAGCGTTGCTTAACTTGCGGGTTTATTACCCAGTGGTAATCATAATAAGAAGGAGTACGCCATAGAACTTCAACTCTATTCAAATCGACTTCTTTGGCATCAACACGCTTCAACCAAACTTTTTCATTGACAGCGCCAGCATCATAGGTGCCTGCTTCTACCAGTTTGATAGTTTTATCATGGTCGCCAGAGAAGCCTGGTTGTCCTTTAAAATCTGTTAATTTAACACCAGCTTGTTCCAGGAAATATTGTGGCATTAAGCGCCCAGAGGTAGAAGACTCGCTGCCGAAGGTAAAAGTATATCCTTTGAGTTGTTTGAGGTCAGCAATATCTTTAAATGGTTTCAATTTAGTTTTTTTATTAACAATGAAGACACTGTGGAACTTTTCGTCTACATCACGTTGAGCGATCGCTTCTGCACCTGGTACTTGTAATCTTGCCTGTACGCCAGTCAATCCGCCAAACCAGACTAAATCTAAATCTCCCACCTTAAAGGCGGTGACTGCTGCGGTGTAATCGGTAACAGGCTTGTATTCTACGGGTACACCTAATTCCTTCTGTAAATAGGCGGCAAGTTTAGTATATTGGCGTTGTAACTTTTCGGGGTCTTGATCGGGAATCGCACCTGTTACCAAAGGTTTTACTTGGTTTGTATTAGCTGTCTCACCGGGATTATTTGAGCAAGCCGCTAAGGGGAGTAAGATTAGTAACAATCCTGATAGCAAAAATTTTTTCATCGCCTTTCACTACTTTATCTATCAAGATTAAAATTTTACATTCACATACCCGAAAATCCAACTATATACAGAATTGAAACATATCTTTATGGTACAGACGTAACATGGCGCATCTGTACATGATTTATTAATGTCAAATAGTGTCACTATATGCGGTTGCTAAAATAGCGACAATATAACCCACAACTAGGTATAACCTGATTTCCTTGCAGCGTTACCAGTCCCATACTGTGTAGCTTAAATGCTAAAAGCTGTTCTATTTCTATAGGTATTGATGACTTCAGCACCTGATTGTAGGTCATTGCTAATTGCGGATGTTCTTGTAAAATTCGTAAGTGCCGATGTAAGTGATTACTATAAATGCCTGCATCTGTGGGGGCTGTTTGCACAAGTTGATTCAAACTTATGTCGCGCTGTGCTAGATGATAGAGAGCTTGCTGTACTAAGTATGGATGTCCACTAACGAGTTCCATAAGAGCAGATAGTTCGCGCTCCAAGAGATTAAGCCCATAACGTTGAGCTAAATCAATGACTTGCTCTTGAGTAAATGTTTGTAATTCAATTGCCAAACCTACATTAAAGGGAGATTTATTAATATCTAAAGGAATATAAACTTCCGTAGAATGAACAATAATTAGTCGGAGATTTTGCCACAAAGAATTGCCACTATCTCCATAAGCTGCTTCTTCATACCAAGAGCGTAAGAGCGTAAAAAAATCATCAGCAATTTCTGGATGTAAAAATACCTCATCAACCTGATCTAAAGCTAATACCAAAACACCATTAACATCAGGTAACAAACAGTCTTCAAAATAAGCAGTGCAGTTACTCTTACTGCCAAAGGTTTCACTCCAGTAATCCTCTACTTGATGCGGCAGATGCAACTTCCGCGTGATTGAAGCGCAAAACCAGCGCAAAAATTTATCTAAGTCGTTAAAAACTGCTCGATCTGCTTGCTGAAGGTTGAGTGCTACAGTGTATGTTCTCGGTATATCTCCACTGTAAGGGTGATGTTGCTTGGTATGAGCTAACATCCTCACCATTAAAGACGTTTTACCCATTTGGCTGGGTGCTTTAATGCGAATCAACGCGCCTAGTCTGGTAATCTCTTCATAACAGCGAGACTCAATTGGAGGACGTTCTATATAAAAAGCAGAATCTAGAGGTATCAGTCCAACTGGCGGCTCTAAGTCAGAAGATATTTTTGTGGTGACATTATTTTGCTTTTCTTCGTTTTTTTCCTGCCTATTTTGTTGTGCTAGAATTGCCATTAAATTAGATTTACTAACTTTTTCTCCCAAACTTAATGAAAGAGTTTGCCACAATTTTGGCCCGACATCATGTTTAATATATTCAGGAGTATAACCACTGGCTGTGGCAATTTCGTCATATTTTTGACCTAGCCAAGCTCCTCGCAAAACAGCAATTTCTATGTTTTTTAAATGTCTAGATGTCTTAGCAAAAACAGCTGCATCTGCTACTTTTAAGGCTAATTCAAAAGATAGGGGTTGCTCTGGACTGGGGTTAGTCATTTTTCTGACTTAGGAATTAAGGAGTTGATTGGCAGTTATTCAAATTGGTGATAACGAACACTGTCTTGGAAAGCTTTGAAGTTCCCTCCGGGATGCTGCGCGTAGCCGCCTTCGGCGTCTACAAACTTTCCGCAGATGAACACAGATAAACACAGATAATTTATCGGTGTGCATTTCGTGGTTTATTTATAGTCGATTTCACAAACATGATTTTTGCTTGCCATTTCAATTCACATCAGACGTAAAGTTGTATTTTTATTTTTTACAGCAGTAATTTACTGAGTCACTCAACTATCTGCGTAAACTAAAGGAGATGGCTGCTCAGGCATAATTGCTTTGTCTGCAATCTGTTTAATTATTCTAGTCAATGGATGATGGGGATATTGTAAGGAAAATAAACCACAACTACCCATTTGCACTATATCTTCTGATAGTGGCAATATACCTGCAACTAAAATTTGGTATGTCTTTTCTAATTTCTGTTGCAGTGCCAAAAAATCCATCTTACTAGGAATTTTATTAATTATTAACATCATATTATTAACTTTTAACTGGCGAGCAACATCGACTGTGACTGCTGTCCCTTGAAAATCTTGACGGTCGGGACGCAAAATTATAAACAGTAGGTCTGAAATAGCAATTGAAAGTAAAGTTTCTCTACCTATACCAGGGTGAGTATCGATAAATAAATAGTCTAATTCTAGCTCTTTAATTAAACGTTGAAATCCGCTATTTAATAAGCTAACGTTGTATCCTTCATATTCTATTCGCGCAATTTCATCAGCGTTGACGCTAGAAGGAATGAGGAAGACTCTACCTGCACCCTCAATTCTCAAATGGGAAGTGACATCGCAAGCTGTATCACTAATAGAAACACGATTCCACAAATAATCATTTAAAGTCTTGGTTGATGCTACCTCATCAACGCTAAATAAAGCATGAATTCCGGGTGATTGCAGATCGGTGTCAACTACTGCGACTCGATATCCTTTAAGCGCGATCGCTACTGCTATATTTGCTGTTAAGTTAGATTTGCCGGTGCCGCCACGAAAAGAGTGAATCGCGATAATTTTAGCCATAAAACACCTCTAACTCTCACAAGCTACTTCTAATTTCCTTAGACTTTCCACCTCCATCAACAGTTGTTGAAAATAATCAGTTGCAGTCACTTCTGCTACTTGGTTTGCTACTTTATGCAAATCGATTTCAATTTGCATTTCTTTGACTTGCAGTCTCAATGCTTCTTCTTCTAGCTTGCGATCGGTAATGTCACACAACGCAGTGAGGATAGTTGGTTCATGATTAAAAGTCCATTTCCTCAGAGAAGCCGCTACCCACAAGGGAGTGCCGTCAGCTCTTCGAGCACGGATCTCATAATTCTGTACATAGCTAGTTTGTAAAACTCTATCGACTAACTGTTGACGCTCTGTTGGATTGTGACAAAAATCGGCGGCGCGACAACCAATTAATTTTGTAACTGGCACTTTTAATGTTAAGGTGGCTGCTGTATTGGCATAGAGAATCTCACCATCGGCAATCCGAGATATCAACACTGGTACTGGCATTGCTTCCGCTAGGATGTAAAATAGCTCTTCCTTCTGGCGCAGTACCTTTTTGACTTCATTTTGCAGTTTCGCCTTTTCCTGTGTCAGGGCTGCAATCTCTGCTCTTAATCTCGTTTCTGTTTTTTCATCTGTTGGCAATTGATTCCAAAGGTGGCTGGATGAAAAAGGCTTCAGTGTAGAATTTCCCATATCCATAGCATCAGTGAAACTGACAATACGAACCATTGTCGAGAACAGGGTTTTGATGTCAGTGCGATCGCTGTTTTGGGGCATGATTTACTCTATTCCCATCAATACCAGTGTTAGGAGTATGCTGACATCTTGCACCAGCTTTTCATCCCGCCAAGAAATCAATTTCTTGGCTTATAGCTTAAGTCAGATAAATCTGACTAGAACAGTCTTTGAGTCCGTTTGAACGGACTTGTGCTATAAGGTTTGATAATTGATTCTCTGGTGTGTTAGAGGGGTAGGTGCAAGATACCAACTAAAGAACTTTATCCTTAGTCTTTTCTTAGCTTTACTTTCTTATGCCCACTCAGGAAAGATCAGTTTGGAGCAAATTAAAGTTCAGAAAAACTGAGCTTGACAAAAAAATAATTATATGTGTCTTAAATATCTCTACTCATCAAAGCTAGGATTTGCTGGCGAATAGCTCCCAAATCGCCAACGCAAAAGGGTAGCATTTTGGGTTTCGATAATTTGCTCAATGTCAAACTCTACCAAACGTTGCGCCCCAGCAAAACTAGTCAATCTTTCTCGCTCCCAAATCACTTTTACTGTTCCGGTGAGTTGCAGAATATGTCCCTCAGTAAAATTGATGAATAACAAACCTGCCTGAGGATTGACCGCAAAATTACCCAAGGTTTGGAACATATTGTTACCAGCGTAATCGGGAAACACCAGTTTGTTACTGTTTAAGACTTGCACAAACCCTGGATATCCTCCTCGGTGGGAAGCATCTGCACCGGCTTTTTGAGCGTAACTACCGATAAAAAAGGTATCAGCTTGGGCAATCAAGTTTTGATGGGTTGTGCTCAAAGTCTGCGCGATCAATATTTGCAGTTCTGGCGATGATTCAGTAGTTTCTAGCTCTAAGTGACGGGCTTGAATGTATTTGGGACAGTTAAAAAATGCTTGCTCAATTGTAATGTTTATTTGTCTTTGGGGTTGAATTTCGGCTTGTCCATTGAGGCGCAAACGTTTGCGGTTTGTCAAATCAATTACCAATAAACCTATTTGATTATTGCCGTGCAGGTTGTGATGCAGTGGATCGCTTGGAACTGAGATAGCATCAACTTGTACTGTTTGCTGGTTCAATACTTTGACAAAACCAGGCTCCCCCGTGAGTAAGGATGCCCAAACTCTACCATTGGTGTCTACTGTACTGGCAATCGCTAATTGTTGGGTACTGAGGAAAATTTGAGCAGCTGGTTTAATCAAGTTACTAATGAGATGATGCAGAGTTTTTGCTTCTTCTCGCACTCCTGCTTGAGCTTGAACTGCGATTTCTCCAGCATGAAATTGCATTACTATTCTCCATCGTTTTATAACGATAATCTTACGAAGTATCTCAATTGCCCCAGATCAGTTTGATCTATATCCAATATTTGGTAAAACTGATCTTGGCATCCCGTGTCTATTATGGTATTGCAAAGAACATTGAATTTCTGCCAATATATTTTGTACCTAAGTCCCGATCGCAAAATGTGGCTACTCTTAAAGCTTCTCAACAAGGATTGGCAAAAATCAAGCAAGCTAGAATTGCTAAGGGATGGTCTATCGATGATTTTAGATGGATGGAGTTAGCGAGCGAACTGCTCGGAGTTTATTGGCAAGAAAATGGAGTTCTTGCGGTTGGCATATCCGAAGGTACTTGGAAGCGTTTTTTAGCAGGAAAGCACCCAATTAATGCGGAGGCATTTAAAGCCTATTGCCAAGTGCTGGAAATTGACTGGGAAGAAGTAATTGAAAAGCCAGACACAACTAACAAATCCCCATCTGTTTCCCCGCTCTCCACTTCCCAAGACTGGGGTGAGGCTCCTGATGTCTCCATTTTTTATGGTCGTGAGGCAGAATTAAATACTGTTAAAGGTTGGATAGTAGAGGACAAATGCCGCTTAGTTACATTGCTGGGGATGGGTGGAATTGGTAAAACCACTCTAGCAGTGAAGTTGGCACAGGAAATTATTCCGAGTTTTGAGTATGTGATTTGGCGGAGTTTGCGTAATCCTCCACCGATAGAAGATATTTTGGCAGAACTGATTCAATTTTTATCTGGGCAGCAAGAAACCAATTTACCCACTCATCTAGATGGTAGAATTTCGCGGTTGTTGAAGTGTTTGCGTGCTTCGCGCTGCTTGCTGATTTTAGACAACGTTGAGTCAATTTTACAGGCAGGCGATCGCACTGGTCGTTATCGTACAGGATATGAAGGTTACGGTCAATTATTGCAATGTATTGCTGATACTTCACACCAAAGCAGTCTCATCTTAACCTCGCGGGAGAAACCCCAAGGTATTGCTAAGTTTGAAGGGGAACTTTTACCTGTGCGTTATCTCCAACTTGCGGGTTTACCAGACACTCCAGGGCGCGAATTATTCAAGCTCAAAGGCACATTTACAGCGACAGAAGATGAATGGCAAACACTTATTAACCGTTACGGTGGCAATCCTCTAGCTTTGAAGATTGTAGCTTCTTCTATTCATGATATTTTTGACGGCGATATTTCCCAATTTCTCGCCATTTCTCAACAAGGTAATTTTATCTTTGATGATATCCGCGATTTGCTAAATCAACAGTTCCATCGCCTCACCAACTTGGAACAAGAAATTATGTACTGGCTGGCAATTAATCGGGAGCCAATTTCATTAGCACAATTGCAAGCAGATTTTGTTACTCACATACCACCGCGAGAAGTAATAGAATCACTCAGTTCTTTGCAGCGACGTTCTTTTATCGAAAAAAGTTCTTCTGGTTTTTCTCAGCAACCTGTGGTGATGGAATACGTCACTAATCAATTAATTGAGTGTGTTTGTCAAGAAATAGTTAGTCAAAAAATTTCTCTATTTAAAAGCCATGCCTTGATGAAAGCCCAAGCCAAAGATTATGTAAGAGAAACTCAAATTAGTTTAATTTTGCAACCAATAATTGATGAATTAATTGTCCAGCTTGGTAGTGCAGAAAAAATAGCAAATTATATCAGTGAAATCCTCACTCAACTGCGGATGCAATCAACTCAGACAACAGGTTATGCCGGGGGAAATGCTCTGAATTTGCTGCACCATGCCCAAGTTGATTTGAGTGGTTTTGATTTTTCTCAGTTAAATGTTTGGCAAGCTTACCTTCAGGGTGTGAATTTGCATAATCTGAATTTTGCAGGTTCAGATTTATCAAGTTGCGTTTTTACGGAAACTCTGGGCAATATTTTATCGGCTGCTTTTAGCCCAGATGGTGAACTTTTGGCAACCTGTGACACTGATTGTCACGTGCGTTTGTGGGAAGTGAAAACAGGTAAATTGCTATTTATTTGTCAGGGGCATAGCAATTGGGTACGTTGTGTAGTATTTAGTCCTGATGGAGAAATATTAGCGAGTTGTGGTGCTGACAAAACGGTGAAGCTGTGGAGTGTGGGAGATGGAGTTTGTATTAAAACTTTGATTGGGCATGAACACGAGACATTTGCCGTTGCTTTTAGTCCAGATAGTCAAATTTTAGCTAGTGCTAGTGGCGATCGCACGATTAAATTATGGGATGTTGAAGATGGTAAATGCTTGAACACTCTCAACGGACATCAAGATTGGGTGCGTTGTGTGGCTTTTAGTGCGGATGGGCAAACCTTGGCAAGTGGCAGTAGCGATCGCACAATTAAGTTATGGAATGTGAGTAAAGGTAAATGTTCAACTACCCTAACAGAACATCAAGGTTGGGTGCGTTCAGTAGCATTTAGTCCGGATGGAGAAATTTTAGCTAGTGGCAGTGGCGATCGCACGATCAAAATTTGGAACTATCGCACAGGTAATTGCTTAAAAACTTACACTGGACACACCAACGGAGTCTACTCAGTAGCATTTTCTCCCCAAGGTGAAATACTTGCCAGTGGTAGCGGCGATAATACGGTTAAACTTTGGGATACGCAAACTCATACTTGCATCAAAACCTTACACGGGCATACAAACGAAGTCTGCTTTGTCGCCTTCAGCCCCGATAGCCAAACATTGGTTTGTGTAAGTCTAGACCAAACCGTGAGATTATGGGATTCGCACACCGGGCAATGCTTAAAAACATGGTATGGCAATACAGATTGGGCGTTACCAGTAGCTTTTAGCCCAATCCCCCCCTTCATAAGCGGGGTTGGGGGGATCTTAGCCAGTGGCAGTAACGATAAAACAATCAAATTATGGAATTGGCAGACTGGCGAGTGCGTAAGAACATTACAGGGGCACATAGACTTTATTTATGGTATCGCCTTTAGTCCCGATGGACAAATCTTGGCAAGTGGTAGTACAGATTCCTCAGTCAGATTGTGGAATGTTGACACCGGTAGATGCTTTCAAATTCTTCACGGACATTCCGATTGGATAGATGCAGTCGCCTATCATCCCCAAGGTAAAATAATTGCTAGTGGTAGTGCCGACTGTACGGTTAAGCTGTGGGATGACAGTACAGGTCAATGCCTCAAAACCTTGACTGGACATACAGAAAAAATCCTGGGAATTGCCTTTAGTCCTGGTGGAGAAATTATCGCTAGTGCCAGCGCCGACCAAACTGTAAAATTATGGGATTCGCAAACAGGTAACTGCATCAAAACAATTCTCGCCCATAATGCTCGAATTTACGCTGCTGTTTTTAGTCCAGAGGGGAAAACCCTAGCCACCGCCAGCACAGATCAAACCATCAAACTGTGGGATATCTCCACTCTGAAATGTCTCAAAACCTTTACAGGGCATACCAATTGGGTATTTGCTATTGCTTTTAATCCCGATGGCAAAACCCTGGCTAGTGCTTCCCACGATCAAACGGTGAGAATTTGGGATGTGAAGACAGGCAAATGTCGCCATGTCTGCATTGGACATACACATTTAGTATCTGGCATTGCCTTTAGTCCAGATGGACAATACATTGCCAGTGGTTCTCAAGACCAAACTGTGAGAATTTGGGATGTGAGAACAGGCGAATGCATCAGATTATTGAGGACAAAAAGGCTATATGAGGGGATGAATATTGCTGGTGTGAAAGGGTTAACGGAAGCTACAGTTTTAACATTACAAGCTCTTGGTGCTGTGATTTAGTGTAGTTAAAAACACAGATCCCCGACTTTTGGTGAGAAGTCGGGAATCTTACAGCTTGAATTATAGAACCACAGTGATCTTGATCCGAAATTCATTAACTCCAACTTGAGTGAAAACATCTTTATGTTTGTATTCTTTATTAGTTTTAGGATCTCGATAACTTAAGCGACCAATATATAGCTTATTAGGATTAATAGTCGTCAGATGGGCATTTGATGTATCACCATTTTTGACATCATTTAATCGTGAGCGATCTGATGCATTTGATTTGTCTTCCATAACAGTAAACCTAATATTTGGTTTAACTGAATCATGCACACCTTCTATATTCCAACGAACTCGAATATCGGGATAGTTGAGGAAAAAGTTTTGAGAAACACGACTTTTTTGACCATTAGCAGCAGCTAAACTAACTGTGACATCTTCTGCTACAACTTCCCAGTCTGATGGAGTCGTAGAACGAGATTGATGTCCTTGAGTTTGGATGTATTGCTCTACACTCTCTCTCATCAGTTTTTGCTTTTGAGCAATTGCTGAATCTTCAGGAAAACGTTCCTTAGTAAATAATTCGTATAAGGGGTACAATTGCAATTTAGTAGGCACTGGATCTTGTCTGATAGTTTGTAACCAAGTATTAAGGTCTCTATTAGGAGTTCCACCTATCCACTGAATGTTTTCTCGCCCACGTTCTACGGTAGAGCGAAATATTTTGCTTTTCTGTGTTTCAGTTCCAGAGCCTACTTGACCTGTTACATTCTTAAAAGTACCTTCAGCTTCAACACTGACATTAATACCTTCTAAAACCATGCGACGATAATCTTCACGGCTCATTTTGATAAACTGATAAGCTCGTCCACCAAATGCCACATTAGTAGAAAAATGAGTACCAAACTTGTCAATAAATTGTCGATATGCCTGCTTATTAGCAACACTAGGAAGAGCTAAAACAGCTTGGTATAATTCTTCTCCTATCGGTAAGAAATCAGTTTGATGCAAAAGCAATCTAAGTTCATGATCGATAAACTCAACTTGCGTATAACTATATAAATTAGTACGAGTTCTGGTTTCTTGCTCTACTTTGTTGTATGTTGTGCTGTTACTAAAAGCAAATCCTTGTGGAATTCCCACACCTAATGACACATTTTGACTAAACTTTTGCTGGAAATCGTAAGTTGATAACAGCATCAATGTTTCTTGAGCGTAACTCCCACTGGAGCCTGATTTATACTCTGTACCTTTAGGTTGAGTGCGCTTTGATCGGGAATTGGTTCAAATTTTTCAGGAATGAATGTAACTGCTGAAAAATGTTTAGATGATTCTCCAATCCTCAAGGGATCTAGCTGTAAGATATCATAACAACGACCCAAAGCATCTATATTTTTCAAAGGCAAAATTTTGGCAGCAATAGTTGTCATAATTGACTCCTTAATCTAGTGATTTTTATTTATTAAAATTGAACTATTTTTGTTATAATTCAAGTATGATTGTCCTGTCGATGTAGAAAAAGTATGTATTTATCTGGGGAATCATCGACTGAAATATTCTAAAGTTAAGTGGCTAAAATACTTAACTTTTCTGTATCGACTATTGTTTGTCTGCAACCTATAAGTAAAAGAATCAATCACAGATATCCTCAGGTCAGGAGAACAAAGTCATGCAATTAACTTATCGAGCTGCTAATTACGAATTTAACTCTACAGTTGTGAAAGTAGCCAATAGCGATCGCATAGGTATGTATCGGGGTACAAAAATTAAATTTTCCAGTCCTGCTGTTACACGTAAATCCCATGCCCATACTTCTAGTCAACTGAAGTATCGTGGTATAAATTACACTATCTGGCATTAAACTAATTCGTAATTTGGGTAGGCAAAATTAAAGTTACAGATGAAGGCGGGAGGAAACAGATTTTGTTTCCTGTCCCGCCTATTTTCTACGAAGAAAGTGTGTAATTAGTTTTATTTTAGTATCAGGAAATGAATATTCAACAAGAGCCAGAAGCTCTAGTTATCGTTACCAGGTTGAATCTGGTAACGAGGGTTTGTCGGCTAACACCTCTAAGCTGTCGGGATTGGTGCAAGACATTCATGAGCAGAGTTCACAACAAAGAAATGAAAGTGAATCTTTCCCTTCTGCCTACCTACTTCTATCCGCTCCGCGTCTACTGCCTTCTGCCTTTCAAGACAGATGTGAATAAAAGAAGAATTCAGACGTCAAAATAAAATTCCCCGAATTGTATTCGAGGAATTGACTCAAAAGTTAAAAGTAAATCTTTGTTTACGAAGCTGCTTCGATTGGTGTTCTAGTAGTCGTTAAGATGTTGGTCATAAATCTGCTGAAATCAACATACTTATAACTGTCATTTGCCGGATCGTATCTCAATATTGCAGCAAGCAAATAACCTTGATAAGTAAATGCTTTCTTGCCTGCTGGCACAGTGAACTCCATAGTTTCAGTTGTACTTTCACTCCATTGTTCTGTAAAGGTGATGTTGAATCCGATCTTGAAGCCAGCTTTTACCACCTCTGCACTAGCCTCAAACGAGAGTTCTGTGCTGAAAGATTGGGATGCTGTGAAAGTAAAACCACTAGTTACACTTTTGCTATACTTTGTGTCAGCGTCGGAATTGCTGTTGTCTAAAGAGCCAATATTATCTAAATCAGGAGAGTATAAAACAATAACCTCCACAAAGTCCTCTTTTGAAATTTTTGGTAAGCTTTTGCTAAATGTATCCTTAATTGCTGGAGGTAAACTAGGAAATATTTCTACTGTGCTAGGTTTTGCGGGTATCTTGAAAAGGAACAGATTGTTTTTGAAATGGGACTGGACAAATTCAACATCTGCGTTGAGAGCATCAATGCTATCGTATAGCACTGAGCGAGACCAGATAGTTAGAGTAGTATCATGTTTAAGTGAATCCTTTTTCTTTTTGTAATCTTTAATGACCAAATGCCAGTTGATTGTTAACACACCGATCGCATCAGCTTCACGTGTTTCTGGATTGTAATTTTCTACCAAAAATATGACTCTACTATCTGAGACATCGTAGTCTTGGACATTCGCATCATTAATGGGAGCGATCGCATTACTCAATACAGATTCTATAGAGTCTTTGTCGAGTCCTTTAACGAGACTTGCTGAAGCAATAGTGCCGACATTTACGAATAAACTTTTAATTGAGTCTACAGATGTAAATTTCCCCGTGTACGTAGTTGGCTGATATTTTATGCCAGTAAAACTCGATCTGTTCTTGACAAGATAATCAAAGTGAGACGGGAATTGAATATATTCCAATTCAGTACTATATCCCAAAGCTGAAGAATCAGGTTCCCAGTTTGCCTCTGAGGCTTTTTCCAAACCATTGTAGGATAAACTGCCGACATCAAATTGACCATCAAACTCATTTGTATAGAATGCTTTGCCGTCTTCACTTTGTTTATATGATTTAATGCCGTAAGTTTGTATAACTCCGCTGGGAAGTTTACTCTTTACTTCACTGATAGATGCACTAAGGTTCTCTTTTTCTGTATAAATACAGGTCAACCCAATACTCGCTAGTTGTTTTTGTAATATCTCCGCTGTCAGTTTTGTTGGTTCAGTTTTATTCAGGCTAATTTTTACTTTTCTTTGAGGTATAGGCATTGTTATTCTCCTTTCGATTACCATTAATCGGTAGCTATGATTAATATTTTTAGTGATGTTATAGAGAATAGTCCATACAGAAAAATTAAGGATTTGATGGCTTAAATTTTAGCTAAAGTTGGGTTTTATTTAAGTAAAATTCTTGATTTTATATTTATGATTATTAAATATGCTCATCTAATTTTTGTAGACGCTAAATTCTTTATAGAAATACTCTTAAGTCACTCTTTCCTTGGTTTCTTAGCTTTTCTATTATTAGAGGTCTCATATTATATTTTTGAAATATACGTAGTGGTCTATGCCATTAATTGCGATCGGTTGTGAAAGTTTGTAGTCAGCGGTGGAGCCGCTGAAATTAATGAGCGATAAATCGCTAACTACAAACCCCTTAGAACTAATGACATGACACAGCTTTTACGCAAAGTTAAGTTTCTTCTCACTTCAAAATCCTTAACTTTTCTACATGGACAATTGACCGCTCAAGCCTTAAAAATAAGTTCAGTCAAGCTTTGATAAATGACGCAGGCAACCCGAATGCACGAACTGTTGTCACCCTACGAGTATCAAGTTGGCGGTCGTCTCCCCGTAGATGCACCTAGCTATGTCATACGCCAAGCGGATAAAGAACTCTACCAGGCTTTAAAATCAGGTGCATTTTGTTACGTCCTCAACTGTCGCCAAATGGGAAAATCTAGCCTGCGGGTACAGGTGGCAAAGCAACTACAAGAGGATGGCTTTGCCTGTGCAACGGTTGATCTATCTGGAATAGGAAACAGAAATATTACGCCAGACCAGTGGTACGCTGACATTATTATGCGTCTGGTGCGAAGTTTGCGGCTATCTGGGCAAATTAATGTCCGCAATTGGTTAATAGAAAGACAATATTTATCGCCTGTCGGTCGTTTGGGTGAGTTACTCCAAAACTTACTGCCAGAGTTGATTGCTCAACCAATCGTGATTTTTTTCGACGAAATCGACAGTACCCTCAGCTTACCATTTAATTCTGATGATTTTTTTGCGTTAATCCGAGCTTGCCACGAACGCAAACGTCTCACTTTTGCCTTATTAGGAGTAGCAACCCCCTCAGATTTGATTGTAGATAAAACCCGGACACCTTTTAATATTGGTCGGGCAATTGAGTTGAATGGGTTTCATGTGGATGAAGTTAAACCGCTAGAGGTAGGATTGGCTGATTTGGTAGACAATCCCAAGGCAGTACTGAAGGAAATACTTGCTTGGACGGGAGGACAGCCATTTCTCACTCAGAAGTTGTGTAATTTGATAGCACAGCAGGAGAAATGGGAGAGCGGGGTGCCAAGCCGCAGGGAAGAAAAATTTCCCACTCTTGAGTACCCGTTTTTGCAAAAACTGATGGGGGAGATATTAACGCAGCATGAAGAAATTGCCGATCGCGTGTCTGCAATTGTGCGATCGCATCTCATCGAAAATTGGGCAGCCCAAGACGAACCACCCCATCTCAGGACAATACGCGATCGCCTACTGAGCAACGAGCAACGTGCCAGCAGACTGCTAGGACTATATCAGCAAATTCTCCAAGATGGCAGTATTCTTGCTGATGATTCTCCAGAAAAAATAGAGTTACTCTTATCGGGATTGGTTGTCAAAAAACAGGGTTATTTGCGAGTTTACAACCGCATTTATCAGGAAGTTTTTAACTCTGAATGGGTGGAAAAGCAATTAAATAAATTACGACCTTACGCAGATTTACTGAATACTTGGGTAGCTTCTAATTATCAAAATGAAACCTATCTCCTGCGGGGAGAAGCGCTCAAAGCAGCTCAAGCTTGGTCGAAGGGAAAAAGCTTAAGTAATCAAGATTACCGATTTTTAGCTGCTAGTGAAGAACTGGATAAACGAGAGGTACAGATTGCACTCACTGCATCGGAGCAAGCAAATCAAATATTACTCAACGCTCAACAGCAAGCCAAGAAAACCATTCAGCGCGGACTAATGGGATTAACAGTACTTTCGGTAGCAGCTGCTACCTTAGTAGGATTATCGGGATTGTTGACATGGCAAACAACGCAACAAAAACGACAGGTAAATCTTGGCGAGATTAAAACACTGATTCTTTCATCAGAAGCTGCTTTTAAGTCTGATCAAAACTTAGATGCCTTGGCTGAAAGTATCAAAGCAAATATTAAATTGAACCAATTGGGATGGAATCATGCAAGTACAGACTTGAAAGTACAGTTAGAAAAGGCACTGCGACAGTCTATCTATTGGGTGCGCGAAAGCAATCGTTTAGTAGGGCATACAGATGTAGTTACGCGAGTGAAATTCAGTCCCGATGGGCAAAAGCTCGCCTCTGCTAGTTGGGACAAGACTGTGAAAATTTGGCGACGGGACGGAAAGCTACTTCATACCCTGCGGGGGCATACTGATGGTGTATGGAGTGTTAATTTTAGCCCTGATGGCAAGATGTTGGTTAGCGCCAGTCGGGATAAAACTGTTAAGGTTTGGCGGGTTGAGGATGGTCGAGAAATTCTGACTTTACCTCACAACGATTGGGTAGCGTGTGTAGGCTTCAGCCCCGATAGCAAGATGGTAGCAGGGATGGAGTGGAATAGCACAATGCGATTGTGGAATTTGGCAGGTAAAGAATTGCGATCGTTTCATACGCATAATGCACCTGCTGTAGCAATTAGTTTCAGTCCCAAGGGGAATGCGATCGCTACCGCCAGCCGTGATGGTACTGCAAAACTCTGGAACCTGAACGGTGAAGAACTAGTGACACTCAAGGGGCATCGCGATTGGGTAATGTACGTTAATTTCAGTCGGGATGGCAAAACAATTGCTACTGCCAGTAAGGACAATACCGCGAAACTTTGGGATTTAGAAGGAAAAGAATTAGTGACCTTGCGTGGACATACTGACACCCTTGGTAGTGTAGTCTTTAATCGCGACAGTCAAACTATTGCTACAGCTGGTTGGGATCAAACCATCCGACTGTGGAACCGTCAAGGAAAACAATTACAAGTTCTCCAAGGTCATACAGATGCAATTTGGGGTGTCAATTTTAGCAATGATGGTCGCTTTCTGGCTAGTAGTGGTGAGGATGGGATGGTAAGATTGTGGAATTTAGGCAATAAATCCCACTCTTTCATACTCAATCTTGGCGATGCTGCCGCTGCTAGTGTCAGTTTTAGTCCTGATGGTCAGACCTTGGGTACTGCTGGTAGATATACGATGGCTAAACTGTGGAATCGACAAGGACAAGAACTAGCTAGATTGAGCGGTCATGACGATACCTTGAGAAATTTGCAATTTAGCCCGAATGGTAAACTTATTGCTACTACCAGTCGAGACAAAACCATTAAGTTGTGGAACCGACAAGGAAAAGAACTGGCAACACTGCGAGGGCATCAAGCAGATGTCAGGAGTGTGAGTTTCAGTCCTGACAGTCAAACTCTTGCTAGTGCAAGTTGGGATACAACTGCCAAATTGTGGAATCTGGCAGGTCAAGAAATTGCTATCCTGCAAGGGCATGAGGCTGGTGTTAGAAGTGTAAATTTCAGCCTTGATGGTCAAATTATCGCTACCGCCAGCGAAGATGGTACAGCCAAACTCTGGAGCACTCAAGGAAAAGAATTGTTAACCCTGCGAGGACATCAAGCAGGAGTAAATTCAGTTAGTTTCAGTCCCGATCACGACATAATTGCAACTGCGAGTAAAGATAAAACAGCCAAGCTTTGGAACCGAAAGGGCGAAGAATTGCTGACTCTCCGGGGACATAAAGGTGAAGTAAATGTTGTCATTTTCAGTTCTAATGGACAGATGATCGTCACTGCCAGTGAAGATATGACAGTTAAGCTTTGGAACCGCAAGGGCGAAGTGTTGCAAACTCTTGGCGGACATAGCGCTGGGGTGAAAAGTCTGAGTTTTAGTGCTGATAGTCGGGTTTTAGCATCATCAGACTCAATTGGTAACGTCATTCTTTGGAATTTAGATATTGATTCCAGCCCAGAGAAATTATTGCTGGAAGGGTGCAATTGGATCGGGGATTATTTAAAAAATAGTGCGAATGTCAAAGCAGAAGACCGTCATTTGTGCGATCGCCTGCTGTGAGATTAGCTCAAATTACCTGTTAACTTAAATCCTGCCCAGTAGTAAGGATGATCGTAAATCTTTTTCTCTTTTGACATTTGACTAGTTCTGTGTAACTCCGCTGCTAAATGCGTTCTAATTCTTAATTCCTCACCAGGCAGTTGATTGATTACATCTTCGTACCATTTTGTCAATTGCCCGGCAGTTAATTCTCTCAGCCATGCTGTTGCTTCTAAAAAGGCAGTAGTTATCGATTGATTGAGCTTAATTCTTCGGTAAAATTCAATCATTACCAAAGCAGCGGCAGCTGAGTCTACAGTCCACAGGTTGTTAACTACATAAGGTACTCCCAGACTGAGAAAAGCGTGAGCTAAACTTACATACTCGGTGGTGGTGCTTTGGGGGTAAGACATAGCTGTTTCAGAAGCTGACAGCGTAATCAGTTTGTAATTTACTAAGGAATTTTTACAAATTTCTTCTAGAGTGAGTTTATCGTGTGCTAATAATAATGCTGATTGATGTGGATGAATCAAATTTTCAGTTAATTGCCCAATAAAATGAAGCAGATTGCGATCGCCACTCAGGGCATTTTCTATCTGCTGTTTGGTAGCCTGTGACTCTGGGATGCGTTGACAATTATCAAATAACTGACTAATCAACTCAGCTTCGATTTTGGCAAATTTCTGTCTGGAATAATCCGTGCTGTTCGGTTGTTCGACACTCAATAAACTCAGTTCGTCTGTCTGTCTTACAAATTTTGCTTTTAGAAATAATCCGATTTGAGCGGTTGGCAGGTAAGTAATTTTGAAATTTGCATTCAAATTTGACGATTCTTCCTGTGCAGCAAGATGGAAAAGGGCATGAAGAGGATAGGCGTGCAAATCGCGGTGGGGAATTAAAATCAGTTGGGTGATGTCTTCGAGTTCCTGTATGGTTGCAGAAATGTTGAGGATATTTTTGAGTTGTAAAAGCCTCCGTTCCATGTCTAAACGCCAGGAATGTTTGCTTTTGCTTTGTTCGTCTTCACCGACGCGGCGATATTCCTGATATTGTTGATTCCATTCCTGCACCCATTTTTCAAATTCAATTAAGCGTGCTACTGCTTCGGGTACAGGCAATTCATCAATAGAGTCAAAATTGAGTACGGGTGTAAAGATGGGGATGGGTTCTGGAGAATTGTATTTGATGACAAAGGTGCGTAGGGTGCAAGGGGTAATATGCCAGCACACGATCGCAGTTGTGGGATTGAGTAGTTGGTGAACGTCAGCGTAGGTGGGTGAGTAAATTTCATCAGTCCAACCATATAATAGCCAGTTCAAACAGGCATTTTTGCCTTGTTCTAAGATTTCCCAGCCAGGAGCTAAATCTCCATATAGGATGGCGATATCAACGGTTAACTGGGCTATGCCTGCAAATTTCAAAACGAGTTGCTTTTTACTTTCATCTGTGCGATCGCTTTCGTTTAATAAGCTTTGCAACAAATAAATAGCGCGTTGCTGGTATTCGTGTGCTGGTGCTTTTTCTCCCAAAACCACTAGCGTTTTGATTAGATTTTGCAGCACCTCTAAATGCAATAGAGTCAATCCTTCTGCTGTGAAAGCATAGAGCGCTTGTTCGTATGCAGTTGCAGCTTGCAGCCAATAATAGCGGGGTGGAGAATGTTGCTTACCTTGTTCGTAATGAGCATTACCGATCGCTAGAGAAAGTGTAGCCCAGCCTTCAGGGTGAGTTGTTGGGCTAATATATCTCAACCCTTCTTGATAACTTGCTAATCTGCCATCATAGCCGCGCTCATTCAAGGCAGGATTGATATGAGATTGTTGTTGTACAAGCCCTTCAAAATTAACTGCACCTCCAGCAGCATTACCTCGCCCCAGCCAAGCTTCCCAAAAATCTGGTTGCAGAAGTAGAGCTTGATCGTAAGAGGCGATCGCTTCTTCAAATCGCTTCAGGTGAGATTGAGCTACGCCTAAGTTGTACCAGATCAGATGAAAATCGGGTTTAAGTTCTATCGCTTTGTAGTAGGAGGCGATCGCTTCTTCCCGACGCCCCAAATTATCTGAGGCGACACCACGATTGAACCACGTTAAATAAAAATCGCTCTTGATCGCGATGGCTCGATCCCAAGAGGCGATCGCATCTTGCCACCTTCCCAAATTTGCTAGTGCTACTCCCCTGTCAACCCAAACGTCGTGGAAGTCAGGATTAATTTGTGTAGCGCGATCGTAAGCTTTAACTGCATCTTCCCAATTTGCTACTTTCTCCAGTTCGCTTCCCAGGGCATACCAAGCTTCGTGACAGTCGGGATTAATTTCTGTGGCTTGGTAGTAATTGGCGATCGCATCTTCCCAACAACCTAAATTAGATAGTGCTAATCCCCGATTGTACCAAGCTAAATCCAACTGGGGATCGGATTCTATTGCTCTGTCGTAGGAAGCGATCGCGTCATGATGTTGCCCATTCTCAGCGAATGCCACGCCTCGCCAATACCAACTTAGGGAGTCTTGAGGTTGCAGTAATAGTGCTTGATCTAAACCGAAAATTGCTTCCGGTAGATATCCTAGTTTCAACTGCATTAAACCCCATCCAGAGTAGGCTTGCTGATAGTCGGGTTTTAATTCTAATGCTCGGTGGAAGCAAGCAAGTGCATCGGCAAAATATCCTAGCTCGCTTAAGGCTGCACCTTTGTTGTACCAACCTTTGTAAAAATCCGGTTTAATCTCCAGTACTTTGTCGTAAGAGGCGATCGCTTCGGTAAAATTGCCTAAATAAAATAACGTCAAACCTCGATTAAACCAATATTCGCAGACATCAGGTTTCAGTTCTAGGGCTTTGTCGTAATGTGTCATCGCTGTTGCTAAATCGCCGTTCTTAGCTTGTTGCAGAGCTTGGTAAAAATATGCTTGTGCTTGAGTTGTAATGCGATCGCTTAGATCGCTTACTGCTCCAATAATTGGATCTGAGTTGGTTGATGGAACTTCTAGCTCAACAGCTAATTGTTGGGCAAAGTTATTACTCTGCTCCCAGCTTACTAACAAATCATCTGCTGTCAGAGTTTCTTGTATCCAAGCTCCTTCCTCCTCACCAAAATTAATCAAGTTTGGAGATATATTTGCAGTATCTTCTTTTACTGGTTGTAAAGCTGTTACAAAACTATTTTGTGTTATTTGTGATACATCTTCTTCGTCTTCCCATAATCTCTCGCCAAAATTGCGTATCAATTCTATACCAGGAGTACTGAAAGATTCTATACCAGGAGTACTGAAAGATGATGCTGCAGATGTTGTAATTTCGACATCTTGCTGTTGCGGTAATTCCGTATTTGGTGGTGGAACAGGGATAGGTATAGCCTGGGTGGTTTCTAAATCTTCCCAATATTCTTCGCCTAAGTTCCGTGTTAGTAACCGTATACCCAAGTCGTAGGCAAGATCTCCAACAGTCCCAATTCCCAACTCTCCTAGCTGCACCATTCTTTCTGCTAACTGATTGTTTGGAGCGGGTGAAGTTAGCAATTTTTCACCAAAGTCCAGCAACCATTCTATCCAACGGTCAACACTGATACGATGTTCCATCCGTTGCAGATACTTGATTGCCCAATACTTGCCTCGTGCCTGATACACACCTTCTAACAATTGGGTAAACAAATATTCTAAATCCGCATTAGTTAGTTCGGGCGGCTTTTTTACCACCTGAGGTGCAGTTACAGCCCTTGCAGAAGCATACCGCTTTTTTTTGGGAGACTGCCGAAACCTTTTAAGCCATCGCACCAGCCACTTGAGCATTTTGGGAACTCTTGGATGTTTTCCTGTAGATTTTAGCGATCGATGTCTAAAAAACTATTGACTACGTAAAAACCGATGTAATAAACAAGATAAATTTGACATATTGTTAAGCATATTTTGTACATTTATACAGCTTTTCTCTAAATGGATGGTCAATTTTATAACATACATTTTTGTCAATCAGGTTTTTAGCATCATAGATTGGTGTTAAGTTGAGCAATGTTGAGCTAGCATTTCAAACCATGATATTGGAAGTTGCGATTCTTGAGGTGAAACCTGATTTAACTGAAGAATTTGAAGCTGCCTTCAAAACAGCCTCAACTATTATTGCTTCTATGCCAGGCTATATCTCCCATGAGCTTCAACGATGTCTAGAAACTACAAATCGTTATATTCTGCTTGTACGTTGGCAGCAATTAGAAGACCATACTATTGGGTTTCGACAATCACCAAAATATCAAGAGTGGCGATCGCTACTCCACCACTTCTACGATCCATTTCCGGTTGTCGAGCATTATGAAAGCGTTTTATTTAACTCTTGATCTGAGTTTTGCCCATGATACTCCCTAAATTTTCATTAGATGGGAAACTTGAAAACAGCAGTGGCATAAATTCAGTTATAT
>NZ_AJLN01000114.1 GCF_000317285.1 Chlorogloeopsis fritschii PCC 6912
TTACTTGAAGATTACGAAACACAATTTCAGCTTCATTGTGTTCCATTCAATTTCCTCTTTGAGATGCTAAATGTTTTAAAACAGCAAGGCTATTTGTTGGGTATTGTTACGAATGGGTTAGGACAGTTTCAAACTCGTTCAATTGAAGGGCTAGGGATTCGAGATTACTTTGATATCATTCTCATTTCTGAAATTGAGCAAGTTAGGAAACCGCAAGCGGAAATTTTTCAGAGAGCCATGACTCGATTGGGTGTATCAGCACCGGATAGCGTTTTTGTTGGCGATCATCCCGAAGCAGATATTGCGGGGGCAAAAAGAGTACAGATGAGGACAATTTGGAAACGCAGTTTACATTGGCTAGAAGCAAAAGAGGCAGATGCAATCATCGACGAACTAAGTGAAATTCCCTTGATCCTTGAACAGTTCAAGTGTAATTAACAGTTCGGCGGCATAACAACCCCTGTACTTAAAAAGCACCTCAGCATATTTGCGAGTGTAATTGCCATCCTTCCTCAAAACGCAAGCTAACATAATGTTCTAAATCTGATGGCTATAGTTAATGCCTTACGAACTTGGTCTTCAATATAGTGTCTGTATTAAGCGTGTTATACGGAAAATGTCTGTATAAATACCCCATACAGGGTGGTTATATGGAAAGTTTCAGTATAATCAATAGTTATGCGGCTTCAGTTTAGGCGGCGACACCAGTTTATGGATTCTTTAATGGATTCTTTACCAGTATTCAAATTTACCCAATTTTGGAATTTTGCATAGGACGTTATTTTGGCGTTTTGGGTAGACAATTCAAGGTTAAATTGGTTTGTTGACTATTATTTAGAGGCTAATTCGATGACTGAACAAGCTGATTTAGCACAACGTATTTACCAAACCTCAAGAATCATAGGAAACTTTCAGTTACGTTCAGGGGCAACCAGTCATGAGTATTTCGATAAGTATTTGTTTGAGGCTGATCCTAGATTGTTACAAGACATTGCCCAAGCTCTCCTGCCATTAATTCCTGAAGACGCAGAAGCTCTCGCCGGATTGGAGATGGGCGGTATTCCTATCGCTACCATTTTGTCTCAATTGAGCGGTTTGCCAACACTATTCGTTCGCAAAGTAGCGAAGGAGTACGGGACTTGCAAATTGGCTGAGGGAGGTGCTGTTCAGAGACGTTTGGTGATTGTTGAAGATGTGGTCACATCA
The DNA here is from genome assembly GCF_000317285.1 of Chlorogloeopsis fritschii PCC 6912. GTDB lineage: Bacteria > Cyanobacteriota > Cyanobacteriia > Cyanobacteriales > Nostocaceae > Chlorogloeopsis > Chlorogloeopsis fritschii. Next base: position 1,207 of record NZ_AJLN01000114.1, read on the forward strand.
GGTGGGCAAATCATACAATCAGCACGTGCTCTCAGACAGGCAGGTGCTGATATTGTAAAAGTGATAAGTGTTATTGACCGTGAAGCAGGCGGAGCGGCTAACCTTCACCAAGAAAATCTGGACTTCAAGAGTTTATTTACAATGTCAGACTTGAAAGCTACGGCTCAATTTCATAGAGGGACATAACCTGTATCTTAATTTTAGGCTACTCTTAAGATGCGTTAAGGCTATTGTCAAGTCATAGCACAAATTAATTAAAAAGCTTTACATCTGATGAGATCTGAGATCCTCCAAGAGCAAATCCAGTACTACCGTGAACGTGCTTCAGAATACGACGAGTGGTTTTTCCGACAAGGGCGCTACGATCGCGGTGAGGATCATCGTCAGCAGTGGTTTTCTGAAGTGTCTCAAGTAGAAGTCGCGCTTCGGTCTGCTGCGCCGTCGGGCAATATTTTAGAACTGGCTTGCGGAACAGGCTTATGGACTCAACATCTCGCCCCTTTTGCAACTCATCTTACTGCGGTAGACGCTTCGCCAGAAGTAATCGCATTAAATCAGCAGCGTGTTGGTTCTGCGTCTGTCGAGTACATTGTTGCTGACTTATTCAACTGGATCCCCAAACAACAATTTGACTTTGTATTCTTTGGTTTTTGGCTGTCTCATGTACCTATGGAACAATTTGCACCTTTTTGGCAGATGGTGAAGGGGGCGTTAAAACCGAATGGACGAGTCTTTTTTGTAGATAGTTTGTTTACTCAAGAGTCTACAGCTCGAAACCATGCACCCTTGAATCAGCAAGGTTACTCGGAGCGGAAGTTAAATGATGGTCGAACTTACCGTGTCATCAAGATTTTCCATGAATCAACTCAGTTACAAGAATCACTGCAAAGCTTAGGATGGTTGGGTCATGTTCATTGTACCGAAAACTATTTTCTTCACGGTTTATTCTGTAGATCGCCGCATAACAATTCAAATGCAGCGGACGGTTGAAAGGCGCTGGTGCTGAGTTCAAAGCTATCTGTCGCCGCTGATTTGAACCGTTAACTCAAATACTTGGTTGGGCTGTGCATTCACCTTATCTGTTAGTGCCCAAAATCAAGTTGATGCGAGATTATTTATGAGGCAGTATGTTAGGTTTGCTGCTCAGATCCAAAGCCAAACTTGATGGCGATACTATAGATTCAATTTATAGAGCAATTTTTTCCTATGACCACCTTACCAGAAATTGAAGCAGCTATTAGACAGTTGCCCGAAGATGATGTTCGTCAACTCTCAGTTTGGTTGCAAGAGTATTTGGATGAGATGTGGGATCGGCAAATTGGAGACGATTTAGCATCAGGTAAACTAGACAAGCTAATTGCCAAAGCAGAGGCAGATATTGCAGCTAACAGAGTCAGGGATCTCGATGAAGTCCTTCGCAACACCTGACTTTTGGGAAGCATATGCTTTAAAAAGGTAGGCAAGAATCTGTGGTCTGCACGTGTTAGTAGTGGTTATCGAGCATTGGCATTTGAAAAAGGGTGAATATATTATTGGTTCTGGATTGGTGCGCATGACAAATATGAAGCTCTGCTGAATTAGATAAACGTCCAAATTCCACCCGAAAGGTGAACTTATGCAAGCTAAACTTCAAGAGCAACTTTCTCCTGGTGATGCCGAAGTCATTTTAGGGCGTTTACCTGAGCGAATTCGATAAGCTCTGATTGCTCGTGCTACTGAAATTGAGTATCCAGTCGAAGCGGTAATTGAAATGGCGTTCACGTAGTGTCTCTGAAAGAGAATCGCTAGTTTCCTTGATACAGAGGCATTAGGTTTTGCAGATTGCAAACCAGGAAGAGGGCAATATAAAGAACGCAGTCTCACAACGCCCATTATTAAGCATATTTTGTACATTTATACAGCTTTTATCTAAGTGAATTGTCAATCATATAACATACATTTTTGTCAATCAGGTTTTTAGCATCATAGAAGCGATCACTCAAAGTTTCGTTTTTGGGAATGCGTCTTCAATTGCAATTAGGATATTGAGCAGCATCTTTGAAGGATAACTACATAGAATTCAATCAGTCAATAGGCTAAAATCAAGGTGCTGCGGCAGTTTAGGGTTGGCAGATAAAGAGAGAAAACTGTATGGCAGAAAATAAGTCTAAGAAGTTACCTCAATTTAATTCTAATCAGGAACTTGTAGAGTTCTTTGATACTCACGATCTGGGTGAGTATGAGGGTGAACTGCCAGAGGCGCATTTTGATGTTGACATCAAACGGAGCCATTATTTAGTTTCGATTGACAGAGATTTGATGAGTAAGCTTTTGGAAGTTGCTAAAGAGCAGCAAATTTCGGTTGAAATGCTTGTAGATTCCTGGTTGAAAGAGAAGCTTATAAAAGCAACTTCAAGCGCGGTATAACAACCCCTATGCTTAAAAATTATCTCAGTATGTTTGGAGACGCTCAGGAGACGGTGTAGCACTTACATACAGAGAAGTTCTTTGAGTGTTTGAGTGAAATACAGCAGGTGTTATTTAAAGCTTATCTATTACCACCTAATGTGAGATTGTTTTGAATTGGTGGTAAAAATGGAGCCAATATGAATCAGCAATTGCCCCAGTTCATCCACCGCGTTGTCGATCGCTTGCAGTCGATACAGGGAATTGCAGCGATCGCTCTAGGTGGTTCAAGGGCAAGAGGCACCCATACCCAGAAGTCAGATGTGGATCTGGGGATTTATTACAACCTGGAGAACCCGCCCGATCTGATGGCGCTAAATCACCTTGCCTCTGAACTTGACGATAACCACCGGGCAAATTTAATCACCTCAATTGGTGAATGGGGAAAATGGATTAATGGTGGTGGCTGGCTACGAATAGAAGGTGTACCTGTAGATTTTCTTTACCGCGATCTGGCTCAGGTTGGCTGTGTGATTGATGATTGCCATGCTGGACGAATTACGATTGATTATCAACCAGGGCATCCACATGGCTTTGTATCCTCTATTTACATGGGTGAAGTTGCTATTTGTTTGCCACTTCACGATCTCTATGGGGTTTTAGACGCTTTAAAGGCCAAGACAACTTCTTATCCGATTGGGCTTAAACAAGCAACGGTTAATACTTTTGCCTGGGAAATTAGTTTTTCACTGTTCATTGCCCAAAAAGCAGTTGCACGCGGTGATGTTGCCTATGCAGCAGGATGCTGTTTCCGCAGCGTGGCTTGTATGAATCAGGTATTATTTGCACTCAATGAAGAGTACTTATTGAATGAGAAAGGCGCGGTGGCGATTACCAACAGCTTTACGCTCTGTCCCCAAGACTATCAACAACGGGTTGAGTCAGCGTTTGCTTTGTTAGCGGCTGATGCAAAATCAATAATAGATGCGATCATAATTCTGGAAAAAATTGAGCAGGATTTGAGTCAATGGTATGGCGATCGTCGGGTAATCGTGTAAAGACAAAAGAGCTTGTTTACAATGACAGATTTGAAAGTGGCGGTAGCATAAATTCAGTTATACA
>NZ_AJLN01000115.1 GCF_000317285.1 Chlorogloeopsis fritschii PCC 6912
ACGAAACACAATTTCAGTTTCATTGTGTTCCATTCAATTTCCTCTTTGAGATGCTAAATGTTTTAAAGTGGTTGTGAGTACGGTAACGATGACAATCCAGCTTACCGCGAGAATTGGCTAAAGCAGGGCGCACCTTGGTTTGATCCAAAGCAACGTCCAAGTAGTTGGAATTTAGAGGAACAATTACGTCACATTATTCCCGATTGGAATGCGCGATAATAGGAAATGGCTTAATTAGCATTCACTAGACCTTCATGCAGTTCGAGTGGGACGAAGCGAAAAACCTTGAAAATATTCGCAAGCACCAAATTGATTTCGCAGATGTCCCTGAGATGTTTGAAAGTCCAATGTTGATTGAACTTGATGATCGCATGGATTACGGCGAGGATCGCTGGGTCGGTATCGGATTTTTGCGAAACGGCGTAGCGGTTGTTGTTTGGACAGAACGACAAGGTAATGTCATCCGAATTATTTCAGCACGAAAGGCAAACCGATATGAGCGCAAACGATTTGAGCAATACCTCACGTACTAACTGGGCAGCACTAGAGGCAATGACAGATGAGGAAATCGATTACTCTGACATCCCGCCTTTGACAGATGAGTTTTTTGAAAAAGCTACTTTGCGAGTTCCGGCTACCCAAGCCCATAATTTAATTCAGCTTGATCCTGATGTGATGGCGTGGTTTCAGTCTCAAGGTGCAGAGTACAAAGCTCTGATCAACTCAGTGTTGCGCCGTTACATAGAAAACAACAGAGATCGGCAAGCAAGCTAACCCTGCATTGGAGCGGACAACTGAAAGGTCTTGGTGTTGAGTTTGAAACGTTCTGATGCCGCTCAACTGTGTCGTTAACTCAAATTGGTTGCGGCTGTGCATTCACCTTATCTGTTAGTACCCAAAATCAAGTTAATGCGAGGTTATTTATGAGGCAGTTTTGGCAAGAAAATCCGCTGCATCCTTCTTTACACTTCAAAAAAGTAGGCAAGAATCTGTGGTCTGCGCGTGTTAGTAGTGGTTATCGAGCATTGGCATTTGAAAAAGGGTGAATATATTATTGGTTCTGGATTGGTGCGCATGACAAATATGAAGCTCTGCTGAATTAGATAAACGTCGCTTTTCTCTGGAGTGCCACTTCGCGATCGCGTTTAACAGCAAATATTTTCTACATTGTCAAAGTCTATTTGTCAAGTATTTTTAAGAAATTAATATTCTTCAGAAAAGCCAAGACTTAATCCTGAAATAAACTTTGTAGTTTGCAGATACGCCCCAGGGTTAGGAGAAAATTATGGCATCAGGAATGATGGTCGAAGGCAAATGGACAACCGACGCAAATAAATTAGATCCCAGTGGTAATTTCAAAGAGATACCGACAACATTTCGCGATCGCATAAGCGCCGATGGCAAGAGCGGGTTTAAGGCAGAATCGGGGCGCTATCACCTCTACGTTTCTTTGGCGTGTCCGTGGGCGCATCGCACCTTAATTATGCGAGAACTCAAAGGGTTAAATGATGCGATTTCAGTCTCTATTGTCGATCCAATTATGAGCGACAAGGGATGGATGTTTAGTAAAGCACCGGGAGCCATTCCTGACTGGGTGAATCACGCTCAATATCTGCAAGAGATTTATGTGAAAGCCGATCCCAAATACACAGGGCGAGTCACAGTTCCGGTGTTGTGGGATAAGCAAACTCAAACAATCGTCAATAACGAATCTCGCGAAATCATGCGAATGTTTGATGTAGAGTTTGCTCAAGTGGCAACGCAGAAAATAGACTTATACCCACACGACTTACAACAGAAGATTGATGAAACAATTGATGCAATTTATCTGCCCATCAATGCTGGTGTATATCGCGCTGGTTTTGCAACTTCGCAAGCAGCCTACGAAGAAGCGGTAACTGAACTCTTCGAGAGTTTAGATCAATGGGAAACCGTTCTGAGCAAGCAGCGCTATTTATGTGGGGATCGACTTACTGAAGCTGATATTTGTATGTTTACAACTCTGTATCGCTTCGACTCAGTGTATCACGGTCTCTTTAAGTGCAATTTGCGGCGAATTCTCGATTATCCAAACCTCTGGAATTATCTCAAGGATCTATATCAGCGTCCTGAATTCAAATCGACGTGCAATCTAGACTACACTAAGCGTGCCTATTACATGAGTATGACCGAGATTAATCCCAATCGAATTGTGCCAAAGGGGCCAATCATCGATTTTGACGAACGGCACGATCGCGCTCGCTTTAGCAAAATTTAGAGGCGATCGCACACTTAAGTATGAAAATGAGAGCAGTAACTCACTAATTGTTCTGCCGATGCAAAGCAGTATGACATTTAGCAGCATTGTTGCATTATTTAGTGCAATGGTTGTGCTGGCTTGTATTCCCAGTGTGAGTGTATTGGCTGTCTCGACAAGATCGGCGACATCTGGATTCATTCATGGTGTTTTCACAACCATAGGGATAGTGGTTGGTGACATCATTTTCATCATCATAGCCATTTGGGGTTTATCGCTTCTGGCTGAAACGATGGGGAGCCTATTTGTCCTCATAAAATACCTTGGTGGTGCTTATCTTATTTTGTTGGGAATAAGGCTATGTACGTCAAAATCAAAGAATGTGGAGACACAGGAGGTTGTTAAATCCTCTTTAATATCCAGTTTTCTGACTGGACTATTGATTACATTGGGCGATCAAAAAGCGACTTTGTTTTATCTTGGTTTTTTCCCAGCTTTTGTTGATATTTCTAAAATCTCTTATTTTGACACTGGCATAATCATAACAATTACTACAGTGGCTGTAGGCGGTGTAAAACTTGGTTATGCATTCATGGCAGATAGAGCGAGATTGCTGATTAGTTCCAAAATCACAAAAGGAATAAACATCGCTGCTGGCTGTGTAATGATTGCTGTGGGAGTATTTTTGGTAACAAAAGCTTAATCATATGACCAAGTTGAGTATGCGTCCGGTGAGCTTGTCGGCGGTAAAATTGTCTCGTAGGTGTTGCTGAATCTGGGGATGAATTTTATCTCACGCAGAGGAGCCAGTGCGTTGCGCGGGTTCCCCGCGTTGTAGCAACTGGCGTCACGCAAAGACGCAGAGAGTAAGAGTTTTAATTTAGTACGTTTCTTAATTTCATACTTCTATTCAGCAACGCCGTCTCGTATTCTTTGTTTAAGTGCAACAGCCATGCCAAGTGCCGAACCTCAAATCATTAATTTTGGTAAATCAGACTCTTGGCAGCAGGTTTTACCACTAGCACCTGTTTTATCTAGTCACACGGCGGCATGGAAAGGAATTCATTTTGAGTATCATCGCCAGCCTGTTCATGAAACTCCTGAATACTGTTTTCCTGTTCATACCATCAGTATTGGTTTGAGATATGAGGCAAGGGAATTCAAGGCAAATCGACGAGTCTACAAAGATTTTTGTCCTGGAAATATTGCCATTTGTCCTGCCTATGAAAGTCTCAGTACTCAAGCATACGGCAACGCAGAATTTATGTTGCTGTCACTTGATCCTAACCTACTTGCTCTTGTAACAGATGGATCTCAAAGCGTCGATCAAATTGAAATTGTGTCGCAAGTTTTTGGTGTAGATCCGCTTATTTACCATATGGGATTGGAGTTGAAGCGAGAACTGGAATGTGCTGAATTGGATAGTCATCTTTATGCAGAATCGATGGCAACGGCTTTGGCGACTCACTTAGTCAGACGGTATGCAACGCGAAACAGAGCTATTAAGAATTACTTTGGTGGATTACCTGCTTACAAGCTCAAAACTGCGATCGCCTACATCCATGAACATTTGGATCAGCCCTTAAGTTTGGCAGAAATTGCCGCACTGGTAAACATGAGTCCGCATTACTTTGCCAGCTTATTCAAACAATCAACAGGAGTTGCTCCTTACCAATACGTAACCCAATGCCGCATTGAACGAGCAAAACAATTACTGACACAATCTGAATTCACGATTGTAGAAGTTTGTCATCAAGTGGGTTTTCAAAGCCAAAGTCATTTCACAAAGGTTTTTCGTGACTATACAAAGGTTACGCCCAAGGCTTATCGTAACTCACGCGCTTAGTTTTCGGAAGATTGCGATACTTTTGGGAAGAATGCGAAAGACGAGCATCCAGGATTTTGAATAAACTCGGTGCTGATTTAGTACATCCAACCTCAGCACTAATTCTATGAGTAGTCTTGTTTTTTGGACGGCAAATCAGATGGCTCAAGCCATTCGCGATCGCCAAGTTTCAGCCCAAGAAGTTTTAGAGGCACATCTGCAACAAATTGCAACTCATAATGCTAAAGTAAATGCGATCGTCACACTTAATGAGGAACGCGCCAGACAGCAAGCCAAAGCCGCCGATGAAGCGATCGCTAGAGGGGAAATCTGGGGAGCTTTACATGGTGTGCCGATGACAGTAAAGGATTGCTATGAAACGGCTGGAATGCGATCGACTTGTGGCTGTAAAAAATTCTTTGACTATATTCCGGCTCAAGATGCCACGATTGTCTCCCGAATCAAAGCTGCAGGTGCAATCATTTTGGGCAAAACAAACATGGCGATTCTCGCTGCTGATATGCAAACTGTGTCTGATTTTGGGCAGAGTGACGTACCCAAC
>NZ_AJLN01000116.1 GCF_000317285.1 Chlorogloeopsis fritschii PCC 6912
AACGGCATTTCATTCTTGCTCTGTATTTGATTGATTCGCTGCTTGAAATTGATCAATCAACGCCTGAATAATCGCTTGCGGATCGTTCGTCTCTATTCCCAATTGTTGGGCAATCATCTGGCGTAAGTTCTCATCTTGCTGCATCATCACCAATAACTCTTCCAGGGTAATTGTTTGAAATTCTCCTTCTGGAAAATTTTCTGACTCGTTGACTTCCCCAGAAACATTACTTTGGGAATCTTCAAAACTTGTTGCTTCTCCTTGAGGGGATTCTTGTTGTACTGTTGGAAAATCTAGAGGTTCATGATCTGGCCCCCCATACTCCCAAATCGGCTCTTCTTGGTTGCGCATCAAAAGTTGCATCCCAATATCATAAGCAGTATCTCCTACTTCCCCAACACCCAATTCACCTAATTGCACCATTCGAGAAGCTAATTCGTTATTGGGAGTGGGTGATGCTAATAATCTTTCGCCAAAGCCTTGCAACCACTCTACCCAACGTTCCGTCGAGACGCGATGTTCGATATTATGTAGCCATTTTTGCGCCCAATGTTGTCCTCGTGCCTGATGTACTCCTTCCAACAGTTCGGTGAAGAGAAATTCCAAATCTGTATCATTGAGGGGTGGAGGCGGGGCTTTTTGAGTATCACCCACATATGTTGTTGGCACCTGTTTTTTACCAAACAAGCGTTGAAACAGCCTTTTTAGCCACCGAATGAGCCGCTTGAGCATCTGCCGCACCCTCAAGTGTTAGTTATCCTAAGATTGTAGCGATCGCCTGCCCTCTTATACTCTTTCAATTCAATAAAAACTATTAAAATCCAATTCATGCGTCACCCCTATATAGGTTATTAATAGCAGTTGACCAGTACAGATGGGTGAGTGGTAAAATAATCGTACAGGTGTACTACTACAACCTAAACACTCTGGTACTCCACCACATTGATTTTGACAGGTCGTAGGTGTTCAGATCCCCGACTTTTTAAAAAAGTCGGGGATCTATAACTCTGCCTCATCATCGCAACAGAATGTCACAATGGTTTAGCCCCGAACTTGGCTAGTTGCTAAAAACCTGAAAAGGTATTGAAATCCATGTCTTACGAACCGCTGCACCATAAGTATCGCCCCAAAAGTTTTGCTGAATTGGTGGGACAAGAAGCGATCGCTACTACCCTCACTAACGCTATCCGTGCAGCGAAAATAGCACCTGCCTATTTGTTTACCGGGCCGAGAGGTACAGGAAAAACCTCTAGCGCTCGTATTTTAGCTAAATCACTTAATTGTATTAAAAGTGACAAACCCACGTCCGAACCTTGTGGCGTATGCGATGTTTGTCAAGGAATTACTAAGGGTTATTCTTTAGACGTAATTGAAATTGATGCTGCCAGCAACACTGGTGTAGATAATATCCGCGAGATTATTGAAAGAGCGCAATTCGCCCCTGTTCAGTGTCGCTACAAAGTTTATGTGGTCGATGAGTGCCATATGCTCAGTACCGCAGCGTTCAATGCGCTACTTAAGACCCTAGAGGAACCACCTAAGCACGTTGTCTTTGTCCTGGCGACAACCGATCCGCAGCGAGTGCTACCAACGATTATTTCACGCTGTCAGCGGTTTGATTTCCGCAGGATTCCTTTAGAAGCGATGGTCAAGCATTTAAGTAACATCGCTACCCAAGAAAACATTAATATTACTCCTGAAGCAGTTACCTTAATAGCTCAAATTGCTCAGGGAGGATTGCGGGATGCGGAAAGCTTACTCGATCAGTTAAGTTTATTGTCGGGGGAAGTGACGCCTGAGCGAGTTTGGGATTTAGTGGGTTCGGTGAGCGAACGTGACTTGCTAATATTGTTGAGCGCGATCGCTTCTGACAATCCGGAAGCGGTGCTTGATTGTACTCGTAAAATCCTAGATCGCGGTCGAGAACCTCTCATCATTCTTCAGAATCTAGCTTCTTTTTACCGAGATCTACTCATTGCCAACACCGCACCTAGCCGCCACGATTTAGTGGCTTGTACTCCCCAAACTTGGCAAGCGCTGGTTGATTTATCTCAACAGTTGGATAGAAGTACCATTTTGCTAGGACAACAGCACCTGCGATCGGCTGAAGTGCAATTGAAGAATACTACCCAACCACGTTTGTGGTTAGAAGTAACACTGTTGGGATTGTTACCTTCAGCACATCATAGCAGTCAACCATCAACTACAAGCCGACCAACTCCTGCGGCAACACCAAACCTTCGCATCTCCACACCACCTCCCTCTTTTGCCCAAACTTCAAGTAATAAAGAAGACGCCCATAGGCAATACACTTCCGAACACGAGCAAACATCCGAAGTAGTCAATGGCAGACAATTCAAATCATCTGCTGCGGATGCCAAGCCTGTCTCTGAAAACGGGCACATAGCAGCAAACCCTACTTTCCAAGCAGCTAACGGCAGTGCATCGAAATCGCAGATGCCTTCTCCAGAAACGTCTGCAAGTAATCTGCCCTCCACAAAAGCTTACCCTACCGAACGAGAACCTCCAGAGGAAACGCAGTCACCTGCAAAGCCTCCTGCACAGCAAAGCTCTGGGCAAAGTAATGGTTCTTCTAAAGCACTATCTCATGATTCCGCTTCTGGTGAATTCTCTCCACCTGGTAATGACTCCTCTACAAATCAAGAGCAAGTTGCTACAACAGCAAATTTTGACTTGACTCAGATTTGGCAACAGGTACTTGCTAATTTCCAGCCTGTTTCCCGGCGGGAGCTATTGCGGCAAATGTGCCATCTGATCGAGTTTGACGGCGCTGTAGCTTGTATTGCCATCAAACAAGCTTGGTATAAAAAAGTACAGTCAGAACAGTCAAAAATTGCAGCAGCGTTTCAGGAAACTTTCCAGCGTCAGATTCAAGTAAACTTGGCATTAGCAACTGCATCAAACTCTACACTCCCTAAGAGTACTTCTTCACCTCAACCACAGCCTACTTTTAACCAGCAAAGGCATAATCCACCAGTTGAAACTGCCAAAGCAGTACAAACACCGCCTCAAAAAACGGAATCAGTTAAGAATCCCAATGTGGTAAAAACTTCACCTCCGCCACAACCACAAACTGCACCAACTGTGGATTGGGAAACTGATGAAGTGGCGATCGCCGCTCAACGTTTAGCACAGTTTTTTGATGGGCAGATTATTAATTTTACAGAGGATACAGCAGAAGTAGCTAACTCTAACAACACCGCCCAATGGGAAGAAGAAGCAGAAACAGATGAGGAATTTTAATTAGTAGGGGCGGGTTTATCTAGAATATTTCGTTATTCTAGAGAGATTGTTGTTAAAACCCGCCCTTACCTAGTTAGTAGGGGCGGGTTTATTCATAGATATCTTGTTATTTTATTGAGATTGCGGTTAAACCCGCCCATGTAGTAGTTAGTAGTTGGTTGTTAACCACTATCTACAGTAGGAGTTATTTGAACCACTATCCACTATCCACTATCTACTAACTAATTTTCACTTCCCGTATGTACAGTTTTCACCCATTTCAACCGCTTGGGGCGTACTGACATTCGGGCAGTGTTACTGCTCATCACCACTAGCCAGTGGAGCATATACAAAGTACCGCGCAAGGTTTGGAGTAGCAGCAAGAAGTAAGTAGAAATCTTGAAGCCTTTTTGTTTCCTCACCCTTGCCAAGCCAGCAAACATCCCTGCCACCGACATTGTTACGGTTAAGCCAGTTACTGGGCTGAGTATTGGCGGACGATGCTTGGCGATCGCCATCAACAAATCAGGCACTGCTGCGGTGGGCAAGATGTACTGGATCAACATGAATGCCAGCAGATCCCAGGTTTTGCGGGTGCCCATGCGGTTTTTGAGAATCAGATCCCAGTAGTCTAAATAGCGCTGATATCCCCCTTCAGCCCAACGGTTGCGCTGATGCCAAAGGGCGATCGCGCTCGTCACACCTTCTTCTTCAACCGCTGGGTGGAACACGCAATCAATATCCCAGTTGGTTAAATGTAAGCGGAGTGTCAGATCCAAGTCATCTGTGATCGTTTCTTCATTCCAGCCACCACAACCCGCAAGGGCTTTGCGCCGGACAAATTGACCATTTCCCCGCAACTCACCAATGCCACCTAAAGCAGTTCGCTGTTGCTGAATGTAGGCATCAACTGCCATTTCTGCCATCTGACCCTTTGTCCAAAAATTTTCTTCGGCGTTGGCGATCGCTTTTCGCACTTGCACCGCCCCCAGATTTTCACGTTGGAACAAGGGTATGACTTGCAGGAGCATATCTTTTGGCACTTGAGCATCAGCGTCAAATACTGCCAAAATATCCCCTTTTGTTAAGGGCAGAACCTGATTTAATGCCCCAGACTTGCCGCCACCTGCTCCCACTGGACGCTGCAACACTCTTAAATTGTCGTATTTTTGCGCCAGTTCTGCTAAGAGCTGTGGTGTTCGATCGCTGCTCTTATCGTCAACGATCCAGACTTCGTACTTGTCTTCCGGGTATTCTAAGCTGCAAAGGTTTCTGACTAATTTATCAATTACAGCCTCTTCATTTTTGGCAGCTACCAAAACCGAGACATAGGGGAAATCACCCTGGATTTGCTCGTGAGGACGGCGGGGTTTAGCAAACACCAACACCAGGGCGTGCAGCCCAAGAATTGTAGTTAGTCCCAGTACAAACAAAGAACCCCAAGAAACTAAATGCAGGGCGATCGTGCCACTCCAAACAATTGTGAGAGCCAAAGCAGCTTTGCGTCTGCGACCTTGAAAGCGGGATGGAACAGACACGGGAGTTGATGTCTCTTCCTCCAGCACATCTTCTTGCACCGATAGGTCGGCAAGCAAGGAGTCGAGCGGATCAAGCTCGTTGTAAGAATCGTTTTCGGGCCAGAAATTCGCTGGCATAGGTAACTTGATTCAACCACCAGTATTTGTCAACACCCATAAAGAAGCTGGGTATCAGATAACACCAAACCGTACAACCTTCACACACCTTGAGCTTACCTTGAGAGCGGCGGTAATTTTCCACCTCTTCCGACTCTCGATAAAGTTCGTAGAGCCGTCCTTGAATGGGAATTCCAGTTTGAGCAAAGTGGTAACAAGGCAGTAACAGTTCGTCGTTAGGAGAAATAGCAATGACCGCATCTACCGCTTTACAGCGGGGATTTTTGGTATCATTGCCGCCAGCTTCAATAAAAGCCAGTGCAGCCCTATTGTACCCGACATTCTTGTATTTCTTCGCGGTATCTTCTATTGCCGCCACCATTTCCGGGGTGGGATTTTTACCAGAGTTGTAGTTTTCATGGGCAGTGAAGGCAGGATTGAGCCAAACGCGCACACCTAAATTTTTACCCAGTTCTGCTACTTCCTCAATGCGATCATAGTTTTGAGCGGTGACGGTATGGTTGAGTACAGGATATTCTCCCAAAGACTTGGCGATTTTTACGGATTCGACCAAAGTGTCAAAAATTTTCACTCCCCGCGAGCGATCGTGAGTGTCAGCATCCGCTCCATCCAGAGAGAAATTCAAAAAGTCAACCAAGCCCTGAATTTCTTTAGCTTTCTCCGGATACAAAATTGTATTTGTCGTCATGCTGGTATAAAAACCCTGCTGCTTGGCTTCAGTATAAATTTGTCCTACATCATGCCGCAGCAGCGGTTCGCCACCTGTAAAGTCTACGTACTTTACTCCCAAGCGACGTAAATCTTGCAAGTTATGCTTGATTGTCTCAAAATTAGCTTCTTTTCCCGGTTCTAATGCCCAAATGTTACAAAAGTGACAGCGAGCATTACAACGATATGTCAAATAGTAGTTCGCAACCAGTGGAGCCATAGTGTTAAACCACTAAAGTTTTCCTTAACACATCTTTAAACGGAGTTACAAAAGAGTCAACAATAATTTAGTTATTTGTAATTTGGTCATTGGTCATTGGTCATTCTCCTTTTTCCCTTTTCCCCCTGTCCCCTGTCCCCTGTCCCCTTGTCCCCTGTCCCCTTGTCCCCTGTCCCCTTGTCCCCGTGTCCCCTGTCCCCTTGTCCCCCACTCTCCCCCTCCTCTTCCACAGGCAGCTGTGTATCAAGACGCTTTTTTGGGAATACTATCAAAGGTCACTCATATGCCTGATTTTTACTAGGGGTGTAGATGAATTATTTCAACCCTACACCTTTACACCCCATCCCCCGAATGGGACTTGGATCAACCCACTTGAGGAGTATTTAAGTTATGTCTATCGAGCAACTCCAGCCTGTCACTCAGCAGCAAGCCAATGTCTATATGCCATATACTCAAGCTAACAAGCGGAATTTCTTGCCCTACGCTATCAGTCTCTATCAAAAAAGTGTGTTGGAGGGGCAGCGCAAAATAGAAGGCAGTGAAAATATTCCTTTTGTTGCCACTTGGAATGTTGCTGCACTGCCTTCAGACTTAACTCGTTGTCGCGTTCAGTTTGATGGCAATGCGGAGCTAAATTATGAGGTGATGATGGCAAGTTTCGAGTTTATAAATTATTTAATTGAATTAATGGAAAATTACAAGCGTTATCGTGTCACTGATTTTTCTCAGACTTTCTACCGCAAGTTGCTAAAAATAGACGAATAAATTTGGCGCTAGTGATAATATCCCCCAAAAGTAATAGATTTGGGCACACCCTAATTGAAAATAAAGCTTATTTTTAGTCAAAATTCCTCCTTGCAAGTTAAGTAATCACTTCCTTTTGCATCTGTGGCTGCAACCCGATCGCCTTGGTTCGCCCTAAAATTAATAAACACTAAGCAAAGGTTGTACCGACTTTTGAAATTAGGAGTGTATGTGTGCCAAAATCCCCTAAATATTTATTAATTGGCTCGACGGAGGCTTACAGTGGTAAATCAGCGACCGTTCTAGGTTTGTATCATTTACTACAACAACAAGGGCTGGATATTACTTATGGCAAGCCGCTAGGTACGTGCTTGAGCGAATCTTCTGGAAGTGCTGTTGAGGAAGATGTCCAGTTTATTGCAGCCAGTCTCAATCTGCCAGAAAATCGTGTTGCACCTACTCTACTGGCGTTAAACGAAGTCACCATGCAAAAACGCTTGTGCGGAGAAGACACAACTGATTATCGGCAGTCTTTAGCGCAAAAATATCTACAAATGTCAGTCGGTAATTTGGTTTTACTAGAAGGGCCAGGTAACTTAGAAGAAGGCAGTTTATATAATTTGTCTTTGCCACAAGTAGCAGAAGTTATTGATGCTGCCGTGCTGTTAGTAACTCGCTATCAGTCACTGCTTTCGATTGAGTCTGTATTGTCTGCCAAGCAGCGTTTAGGAAAACGCTTAATCGGTTTTGTACTCAATGATGTTCCCGCCGAACAAACACAAATCTTTGATACAACTATCCGCCCCTTTTTAGAACAACAGGGAATTCCTGTACTGGGAATCTTACCTAGAAGCGATTTGCTACGCAGTGTTAGCGTGCGTGAACTCGTACACCAGCTAAATGCAGAAGTTCTTTGCCGCAGCGATCGCCTGGATTTGATGGTAGAAAGCCTAGCGATTGGGGCAATGAATGTTAACGCCGCCGTCAAGTATTTCCGTAAACGCCGGAATATGGCAGTAGTTACGGGAGGCGATCGCGTGGAAATTCAGCAAGCAGCTTTAGAAACTTCGACTCAATGTCTGATTCTTACCGGACAACTACCACCACCCTCTTTTATTCTCAATCGTGCTGAAGAGTTAGAAATACCTATTCTATCAGTAGACTTGGATACCCTAACTACTGTGGAAATTGTGGATAAGACTTTTGGGCAAGTGCGTGTTCACGAACCGATAAAAGTCCACTGCATTCGCCAATTGATGTCTGAACATTTTGATATCAAGCGTTTGCTCAATCTCTTGGATTTAAGTCCGGCAGCAGCTTTACCATAACCAGGATTTCTACTAACTTCAATTCTGTCATGAAGATGGAAGCTAGAGGCACAGCGTTGCTGTGCCTTGATTCATTATTATCAGTCAGCTTTTTTTGAGAGGATGTAGTGCGATCGCTTTCGGTGATGTTGGAGATGGAATTTCTCGCCTCTGGTGAGCAACTGATGGATGAAGCACCTTTGTAAAATGACCTTCTGCCACCATACAGTAATGAGCCTTATTTGTATCAGGCAAGTTGCTATCTAATTGTTGCCAGTGAACGACTGCCACTTCATCACACCAATGTGGCAAGTATCGCATAGCTTGGCGGTGCGAGCCAGAGTTGCGGTAATTGCGCATAGCCAACTCATCTTTCCAAGCAGTCAGCGTCCAAAATGCACCGTGTTCGTCTCTGAAGAGCTTACCGCTCAAAAATCCAGGAGTATTGAGAATTTGCCAAACACTCATGATGTTGTGCCATAAAAAGGCTGGTAAATAACGAGGCGCTCTCAAGTGCAAGCGCGTAACTGAAATTAATACCATGAGATTATTCTCCTAAGTTGAATAGATGATCTATCTCTCAACAAGGTGTGTCGTGACGTACAATCCTTGCTATTGCCGTCAACAAACCCTTATACTGTATTCAAACTTTTGAATATGCAACTAGTTGCTTATAAATTTAGTATATTCAAAAAATTGCATATTGTACATAAAAGATTTTTATGGCACTAGCACACGCTATCTTGGCTTCTCTAATCGATCGCCCTTGTAGTGGTTATGACTTAGCCAAAGAATTTGACGGCTCAGTCGGCTTTTTCTGGCAGGCAACTCACCAGCAAATTTACCGTGAATTGTCCAAACTAGAAGCTCAAGGTTGGGTTATTTCCAAGACAATATCGCAATCAAAACGTCCCGATAAAAAGCTCTATCAGGTGACGGAACTGGGAAAACAGCAGCTAAAAGAGTGGATTGCACAACCGTGTGAACCCGCACCAATCAAAGACGATTTATTGGTGAAAATATTTGGTGGCTATGCTGCTTCTAGAGAAGTAATTTTGGAAGAACTAGAGCGTCACCGCCAAGCACACCTAGAAAGATTGTCCACATATAAGGCTTTAGAGCAGAAATATTTTCAGAAACCTCAGGAACTGTCAGAACAAGCAAAGTTTCAATTCCTGACTCTCCTCAATGGTATTAGTTATGAGACACATTGGCTTGCTTGGTGCCAACAAGCTATCAAACTCCTTAGTTAAGAAGTCTGAAATTATAGCGAGATCTCACTCAAAGCAGCTTTGCGTTTGCTCTCATTCTGTTAAAATAACTAGGTTGTTTAATCTGATTCCGTCCGTCTTTGAGTCAGTCAATAGACCTTATTAACGTCGATACATTAGTGCAAGAACTGGCGACAATCCAACAAACAGGTTCTAAAAGGATCGCCTTGTTGGGTTCTCGTCACGTGCCGATTACACATCAAAATCTTATTGAGATGATGTCCTATGCCCTAGTTTTATCTGGCAACCGCATCATCACATCTGGTGCTACGGGTACTAATTCAGCTGCCATTAAGGGAGCAATGCGGGCTGATGCCAATTTATTAACGGTGATTCTACCCCAAAGCTTGGAAAGGCAGCCCAATGAATCCCGCCAGCAATTAGAACAAGTTATGCATCTGGTGGAAAATCCCGCTAACGATCATCTGTCTTTAGCCGAAGCGAGTTACTTGTGTAACAAGGAGATTATCTCCCGTTGCCAGCAGCTGATCTGCTTTGCGTTTCACGACAGTCGTACTCTTTTGCAAACTTGTAAGGATGCAGAAGAACAAAGAAAAGTGGTGACGCTATTCTACTTTGATTAATCATTAGCCATACGTAAGTGATAGACATAGCAAAATACCCTACGGGAAGATGCCGTCTAGGCGTCTATAGGAGTCAACAGTCAGAAGTAACACAGGCTTCATATATGACTTTGAGTCTTGGATTTTGTACCTCACTCTCGTGACAAACTGCCCTATCTCCAATTACTGGGGGTAGATGTAGTCAATGTTGGGACTAATGATTTTTGAGCAATAACTTATGGATAAATAACTACGGACACATTGTAAGAAAGGAAAACTGCCTTGCAAGTGTCCTTGAGTTTTTGCGGGTGATGTCTCTTTGTTTTAGCTGCTTTGCGGCTACGCCAAAACATCACAAGCCCAAGATTTTTAATCTTTTTCATGTTGATGTACTTATCACAAATTCCCGTTTCAGCGATTTTTCTATACTCAATTGCCGCCACGGCTGTGTTAATTTATTTGCCATTTTTGGTAGTGGTTTATGCTCGTGTAATTGTTGGGTACGATCTATCTGCTCCCCGCGCCATGTTTGATAAGCTGCCACCTTATGCCCAACGAGCTACTTGGGCACACCAAAACTCCTTTGAAGCGTTTATGCTATTTGCAGCAGCAGCATTGACAGCATATGTAACTGGAGTCAATTCTCCAATAGCTGTAGGAGCAGCTTTAGCTTTTGTCTTAGCACGTTTACTATACTCAATTTTTTATATTTTAAATAAACCCATTTTGCGCTCTACTATGTTCGGCGTTGGCTCTTTTGGAATTACTACTCTTTTTGTCTTGAGTATGCTCAAGGTTACTCAAGGCTACTAGTTAGTTGAGAAATGGTTAAATTAACCACTAAATCAATGTACGGGTGGATTTAGCTAGAATATCTTTGCGTTCAAAAGACTGAATATTGAGTTAAACCTATCCCTAGCAACAACCAATTACTAACTCTTGACTATGGCTTCTACCTATTCCTTTGACATTGTTAGCGACTTTGACAGACAAGAATTGGTTAACGCTGTCGATCAAACTGCACGAGACATTAAAAGCCGTTATGATCTCAAAGACACTCAAACAACAATAGAGTTAGGTGAACAAGATATTGTTGTGAACACCGATAGCGAGTTCACATTAGAATCTGTACACAACATTTTGCGGGAAAAAGCTGCTAAACGTAACCTTTCTCAAAAAATCTTTGATTTTGGCAAAGTGGAATCAGCTAGCGGTAACCGCGTGCGCCAAGAAATCAAACTCAAAAAAGGGATCAGCCAGGAAATTGCCAAACAAATTTCCAAGTTGATTCGTGATGAATTCAAAAAAGTGCAAGCCTCAATTCAAGGTGATGCAGTGCGTGTGAGCGCTAAAAATAAAGATGATTTGCAATCTGTCATCCAGCGCTTGAAGCAAGAAGATTATCCAGTGGCTCTGCAATTTACAAATTATCGTTAAATCTGGGTTTGTTAGTGGTTAGTGGCTAATGGCTAAATTTCGCGTCTGTAAATTGGCTAATAGCCTGGAGGCAGCAGCCCACAAACTCTCGTAACCAGGTTCAACCTGGTTACGAGAACTAGAGCCTCTGGCTCCTCTCTACTAACTACTATCTTTAATTACGAGAACCGATGCTTTTTTGAAATGCCGGACGCTCCGATAATCGCTTACAGTAGGTAAACAAAGCTGGATAGGTGCTCAAATCTAGCTTGAGCAGCATCGCAATATAAGCTAGGACAGATCCTACTGCCACATCGGCAACAGTGAATGTTCCACCCAATAAAAATTGTTGACGTTGGAGAATTTCATTGAGGGGAGTCATTAAGCGGGGTAATTCCTGCTCGCGGGTGGCTTCCATAAACACACCTGTACTCAAGGTAGAATTGGCAAACAACACCCACTGAGCTATTTTGGCACGTTCTTCTAAAGAGTGCTTGGTTTTGCCATACTTCTCATCGAGATAAAGCAAAATTGCCCCTGATTCCCAAAGCTGAAAATCACCATCAACAATTGCCGGGACTTTTCCCATCAGGTTAATTGCTAGATACTCAGGTTTACGGTGTTCTCCAGCCTGCATATCTAGCATGACAAATTCGTAGGGAATTCCCAATTCTTCTAGATACCATTGAACAATTGATGCTCGACTGCGAGCGCCGCCGTAAAGTTTCAACATAATCTTTATTTACTGATTGTTGATTTTTAGTTGTCAGCTGCTAATTGTATATAAATGTACCAGTAAACGTTTCTTTCCCCAAACGCTAACTACTACCTACTAACCACTAACAACTAAAATCTTTATGTTATAAAACTTTATGGGTGTGAGAGTGCTGTTTGACGTTATCTTCTTTGGACACAACACGTGTAGCGTTTAGTACACGTTTTCGTTCTGTAGAATAATTCAAATCGGTGTAGGTGGTGCCCAGAGCAATCAGAGATTTTGCTGTAGCACTACGCTTGTAAGTTCGAGCCGCGGCGATCGCCCGTTGCGCAAATTCATCACAGAATTGAGCTGTCTGTGGAAAGTTAGCTGGTTTTGTAAGTGTCTCGCCATCAAGTATACTGCCTAAGGTTGTTGCACAAGCAAACTTATAGGAAGTGGGAATACCTTTGACAATCGCTTCCAACGCAGCAGAAGGAATTGGTTCTATAACTTCAACTTGATGAACTTCTCCATCTTCTTTGATGAAGCAGGTTGCTAGACCGATGACAATATAATCATCGGTTGTTAAATCAGGCGTATTCGGATAAGCAATTGCTGTTGCCATAAGAAAAAATTTTCAAAACTATAATTTCAGCTAAAAAATGTCTGAGTGGCTTGTTGGCATTCTACCAAGTTGTTGATCCTACGAATTGACTACTCTGTTGGATTGATATTTGTTGTTTCTGGAATTCAACTTAGGGATGAAGTATTCATTATTAAGTTTAAGGATCTATTAGATATGACGAATACTTAGCACCTGTTGCACATATCTGTTGTAGAAGCTGAGATTCCGATAAAATGCTTCCAAGTACTCATAAGCACATTAGCAAGTGACATAGGAGCAGAACTAAAAGCACGAAAAACACTATAAATTGAGTTCAAAAAGTAAATAGATTGGGCAGGACGATATGAACAGCCACTCATTTTTAAAGTTTGGGGAACAGCAAAATTACTCTTGTCAAACTGTATTAAAATATACTATTGCTCGCGAATTAGAAACTGATAGTGACGATAATTCTGCTTTTGGTGACAGTTACTTACGCTTTTGTGCTTTAACGTCGGCTCAACAAGGAGATTATACTGAAGCGATCGCGCTGTTGAGTCAACTGATTAATCGCCACCCGCACAATGCAATTGATTACAACAATCGGGGATTAATTTACTTTCAAAGCGGACAAAGGCAAAAAGCTTTTTGTGACTACAACAAAGCGATAAAACTAAATCCTAAATTAGCTAGTGCTTATAACAATCGGGGAAACTACTATGCGGCGCGTGGAGAATTAGCAGCAGCGATCGCTGACTATGAGCGAGCGTTGGATTTGAACCCTGGTTATGTTAGAGCTTGGCTGAATCAAGGTATTACCTGGCGCGATCTGGGTGAATATGAGAAAGCTATTGATAATTTTGAGATGGCATTGCTCTTTGAGCAACTAGAAGGACACATTTTCGCGGAGCGTGGTAGAACTTATCATTTGTGGGGTGACTGGAATTGTGCGATCGCTGATTACCGCCGTGCCCTAAATTTACTACCTTTGTCTTGCACCACAACGAAAGATCCAAGCTGGCGTTTGCGTTTGCAAGTCGAAAGTTGGTTAAAAGAACTTACTTCTGTTTCGCATTTTAAATAGGTAGATTTGACACACCTGTATTTTATGACGACGGGACAATTACTATTTATTTAATCCGTTGTCGCCACCTTTTTTCATACTTTTTTAGCTATTTAAGCAACTATATTTTGATTTAGATATTCAAAATCAAGCTTGCTGTCATAGAGCTGAGTTTAAAATAAGTTGAGCTTTTTCAGAAATTTCTGGAGTTTTGAATTTGGCTATGGATGATTGCGTTACTTTCGGTAAAGTTTTAGCTAATAAATAGCTTTAAACAAATCATCTATTGCGATTCACTATTAGCTGTTAGCTTTTTTAATGACTAAGTAATTTATAAATAGCTCTCAGCCGATAAATCTAAATTAACCCCAATTCTCAATCTGAAATATTAGCTTACTTAATTTGATGACTCTGCTTGTTTAATTTCAGCGGTTTCCTGTTTAATCAGAACGATAGGATGCTGATTTGGAGCTAATCGATGTGATTGCTCTTGCATAATAGCTTTAGCTTGACTTGGATCGAAATTACGGCTAAATTCGGCTTGCAATTTACTTACTCGCTCTTCCATGAGCTTGACTTCGGTGCGGATTTCTCGCAACTTTTCTTGCTGTGATTGATGAAATGGCAAAAGCTTTACTAAAGCTGATATTGCTACTGCTGAAATTAAAACGTTAACTCCGATTTTGGCTGTTGTTTCTAGTGCCAGAACTTTGTATGAACGCTGTCGTAGATGTCGTTTGGGACGAGGAACAACTCGGCGTTTGGGTATTGGCTGTAGCGGGGATCTAGACGGTTGAAGTGCATTCATAAGTACTAAAATAGTCTCCCTGATGGAATTGAAGCTCTGTAAACAATACTTTTGTAGTGTTTACGATTTTGTTTAGCTGTAATATTACTTTATTTTTCCCAATTTGCTACACATATATAGCAATTTCAAAATAAACCTGGCACACAAAAGCGATATTTGCAAGTGCTTGACGGTATTTAACCAAAAGTACTGAGCAACTACACCCTTGAGTGCCAGGTGGCTAGGGGCTAGGGGCTAGGGACTAGGGGCTAGGAAGAGGACAAGGAGAGAAGATGTGAGTCACAATCCTTTCTCTTGTCCCCGCATCCTCTTCCCGATACCCAATCCCCAATCACCAATACCCAGTACCCAATCTCTATTTATAAAGTTCTGTTGCTAACCGCCAAGCCAAAAAGCCTGGAATTAGCGCCACTACCAGAGCAATGTAGACTTGAGTATCAGATATAGACATGGTTTAAAGCCTCCTATTGATCGGTTTGTTTACTACTTTTCCCTGTTTTGTCTAGATAGGGGAATAACTTGTTACAAGATGAAACAAATTGGTCATTAGTCATTAGTCATTGGTCATGAGAAAAATTTATAAAAATATGGGATTGTACTTAGGTATAGACTTTGGTACTTCTGGTGCGCGGGGTGTGGTGATTGATGAAGAAGGGAATATCCAACATCAGGCGCGATATCCTTTTGGAATGTCTTCTGACTCAAATTTAGCAAGAGACTGGCAAGTAGCTTTATTTAGCTTGCTAGAACAAATTCCTGGGGCAATACGGCAAGAAATTCAAGCGATCGCTATTGACGGTACCTCTTCCACTGTTTTGCTATGCGATGCGGCTGGTAATCCTGTAAGTGCGCCTTTGCTATATAACGATGGACGGGGTGCAATTATGCTGGACAATTTGAAAAGTGTAGCACCTCCAAACCATACTGTTTTAAGTGCGACATCAAGCCTGGCAAAATTGCTATGGATGGCACAACAACCTGATTTTGCCCAAGCTAGATATTTTCTACATCAGGCGGATTGGTTAGCATTTTTGTTGCATGGGCAATTAGGTATTAGCGATTACCACAATGTTTTAAAGTTGGGTTATGACGTGGAAGCGTTGAAATACCCAGAATGGCTGGAAAAACTAAAAATCCCCATTCATTTACCCCAAGTATCTACCCCTGGAACTTCCATAGCGGAAATACATCCTGAAATTGCTATGCAGTTCCGTTTTTCACGCAATTGCCTGATTTGTGCTGGTACTACAGATAGCATTGCCGCATTTATTGCCAGTGGCGCGAAATTGCCTGGTGAAGGGGTAACATCTCTTGGTTCTACACTGGCTCTGAAATTATTGAGTCGTACCCGTGTCGAAGATGCCAGGTATGGAATTTATAGCCATCGGTTAGGCAATTTGTGGCTTCCTGGGGGTGCTTCCAATACGGGTGGTGCAGTGCTGCGGCAATTTTTCACGGATGCTGAGTTAGAAAAGTTTAGCCGGGAAATTGATGCCACTAAAGCAAGCGATTTGGATTATTATCCCTTGCTCAAAGCAGGCGATCGCTTTCCCATTAACGATCCAAATTTACCGCCGCGACTGGAACCACGCCCAGATAGCCCTGCAGAATTTCTACATGGCTTATTAGAAAGTATTGCCCGGATCGAAGCACGAGGTTATGAATTATTACAGCAGTTAGGAGCAGATAAATTAAACTGTGTGTATACGGCAGGTGGTGGAGCAGCAAATGATACCTGGACAGAAATCAGGAAACGGTATTTGCAAGTGCCTGTGGTACGTCCGTTGCACACGGAAGCAGCTTATGGAACGGCTGTTTTAGCCATGCGTGGGATGAGAGAATAGGTGCGATCGTATCCCATCTGCCTCAGTCTTTACTTATAATTATCTTCTGTCCCGTAATTGAAAATTATTCCGTGACTACAACCCCCATTCCCCCGAATTCTTCAACTACCCATCGCCCCGATCCCCAAGGACGTTTTGGTCGTTTTGGCGGTAAATATGTACCAGAAACGCTCATGCCAGCTCTGGCAGAGCTAGAAACAGCGTACCAGCAATATCGTCATGAACCAGGCTTTGTTGCAGAACTGCAACAATTACTACACGATTATGTAGGACGTCCTACCCCTTTGTATTTTGCTGAACGCCTCACCGCCCACTATGCTCGTCCGGATGGAACAGGGGCGCAAATTTACTTAAAGCGTGAAGATTTAAATCATACAGGTGCTCATAAAATCAATAATGCCCTCGGCCAGGTGTTGCTGGCAAAGCGCATGGGCAAACAGCGGATTATCGCCGAAACTGGTGCTGGACAACATGGAGTAGCAACTGCTACTGTTTGCGCTCGTTTTGGATTGCAATGCGTAATTTATATGGGCGTTCACGATATGGAACGCCAAGCTTTGAATGTATTTAGAATGCGATTGATGGGAGCAGAAGTGCGTCCGGTGGCAGCGGGAACAGGTACGCTCAAAGATGCCACTTCTGAAGCAATTCGGGATTGGGTGACAAATGTAGAAACAACTCACTACATCTTGGGTTCGGTAGCAGGGCCTCATCCTTACCCAATGATGGTAAGAGATTTTCATGTAGTGATTGGAAAAGAAACTCGCGCCCAAGCAATCGAAAAATGGGGCGGTTTGCCTGATATTCTCATCGCTTGTGTGGGTGGCGGTTCCAATGCCATGGGATTGTTCCACGAGTTTGTCGATGAACCGTCAGTACGGTTAGTAGGCGTGGAAGCTGCCGGAGAAGGAGTTAGTACAGATAAACACGCTGCTACCTTGACAAAAGGACGCGTTGGTGTATTGCATGGAGCAATGAGTTATCTATTGCAAGATGACGATGGACAGGTAATTGAGGCGCATTCGATTAGTGCCGGATTAGATTATCCTGGTGTGGGGCCAGAACACAGCTTTTTGAAAGAAATTGGCCGTGCTGAGTATTACAGTGTCACAGATGAAGAAGCTTTAGCCGCATTCCAGAGACTTTCGCGGTTAGAGGGGATAATACCAGCATTGGAAACCGCTCATGCGATCGCCTACTTAGAAAGCCTGTGTCCGCAACTTAAGGGTAGTCCCCGCATTGTAATTAACTGTTCTGGACGTGGCGATAAAGATGTGCAAACGGTAGCTGCAAGGGGACTAGAGACTAGGGACGCTTAGGCTAGGGACGCTTAGGCTAGGGACAAGGGATTAGGAATAAAGAAATCTTAAATACCCCATCCCCGATACCCGATACCCAATCCCCAATGAAGGGGAACAACTAAGCATGAAGCAACGACAAACAACTAAAACCTTGTTGTCAATGTCAATAGCTTCGCCAAAACCCAACACCCTAGAAGGCTGTCGCTATACGTACCAAGGCTGCCTCCGCAGCCTGTAAGGATTTCAGCCCACGGAGGTGGGCTTTGTTCTTGTAGCCCCAGGCTTCCAGCCTGTGGGCATTTCTGGGGTAACAGGTTGTCTCCAGCAAACTACTGCACAACAAAGCATAAAATTATACAACTCTAACTAGATGTTCAGCGGCATGAAATTCCAACTGTTCTTAGCCTCTTTATTTTCCCAGATGAAAGGACGCCATTGGTGGTTTGGTATCATTTTATGGATTGCACTAATAGCACCAGCACAAGCATCTGTAATCTTGCGCGTCGCGATTGAGCGGGATGTCAATCAGGTAAAAGTTGGCAGTTCCACAACTGCGATCGTCAAGGATGGTAGCGGTAAGACTCTGGGACAATTGCCGGCGATGAATTCATACTATGCCCAAGCGGTTCCTGGCGGCGTTGCTTTGGATAGGTGGAAATCTCCTTTATTTTGGATTGAACCTGAAGGTAAGGGATTTGTTTATATAGGCGATCGCTGGTATCGAGGCAGAACTTTAGTTGTTCCCACAGAAAAAGGTTTAACTGCCGTTAACTGGGTAGATTTAGAAGAGTATCTCTACAGCGTGCTCGGTGGCGAAGTAGACGCCAGATGGCCACAAGAAGCCCTCAAAGCCCAAGCGATCGCCGCTCGTACTTATGCCCTTTACAAGCGAGAAAAAGAACGCAATAATCCCATTTATGATTTAGGAAAAACTCCCGATCGCTGGCAGATTTACAAAGGCGTAATTAGCGAATCTCCCACTACCTATGCTGCTGTCGATGGTACAGCCGGGAAAGTTCTCACCTACCAAAATCGAATTATTCTCTCAGCTTTCCATGCTTGTTCCGGTGGACATACTGAAAACGTCGAAGATGTTTGGGGAAACCCTCTGCCTTACCTGCGTGCAGTGCCAGACTTCGATCAGAATATTCAACAGTGCAACTGGGTGAGAAGCTTTTCTCCAGCGGAAATTAGTGCGAAATTTCCAGAAGTAGGCAACGTCAAACAGATAATTCCAGAGAAGCGATCGCGTTACGGTAGTGTTAAAAGCTTGAAAATCGTCGGCGATAAGGGCGAAAAAATGCTCAAAGGCGAAGAGGTGCGTACTGCCTTAAAGCTAAGAAGCACGCGCTTTAATGTCTCCAACGGCAATGGTGCTTTCATACTTCAAGGACTCGGCTTTGGTCATGGTATAGGCATGAGTCAATGGGGAGCCTATAATTTGGCTAGACAGGGAGCCAACCACCTGCAAATTTTGGGACATTACTACAAAGGTGTAGCTCTGTCGCCAATTAAGGTGAAATGAGGGGTTAGGGGCTAGAGGCTAGGGGTTAGAAGAGGACACGGGGACAATGAGAGATGGGGAAGATGGGGTAGCTGGGGGAGTAAACGTGAATAACGATTCTCCCCTTTCTCCACGGCAGTTGCTACAAGTCTCTTAACCCGCAAGGGCGCACTGCCTCCCCTGCTGCACATCTCCCCTTGCTCTCTTCTTCCCTCTCCTGCTCCTGGTGCTTCTTTCCTAGTCCCTAGTCCCTAGTTCCTAGTCCCTAGTTCCCTTCCTCAAGCCGCCTTTGCCATTCAGCGTCAATTTGTGCAGTATTCTCAACTTCCTGCTCTAGTAAATCAGTTTCAGTCGAGTACACTAAATCTTCTTTACCGATAAATTTTTCCGCTGCAAACTGTTTTGCATAAGCAATTTTTTCTTGCAACTGGGGATCTGGGCTTTCTAATACCATTGCTCGTGCTTGTCGTTGGCGATTACGTTCGGTAATTTTGCGATTGCGCCACTGAATCCAGAAATAACGCACTAATGGTATCGCTAAAAAACCTGTGCCGTAACCTAAAAGCAGCCAGTAAAACCCTTGTACAAAAGCGACTAGCCCACCCAAAGCAGCGGCGGCGGTGCCATCTCTCAACAAACTTCCCAAAATCAAAGCACCAACAAAATTGACTGCGCCCAATCCAGCACTCAAGAGAATTTGCCCAGAAGAAGCGGCGCTAAAACGCCAGCGGAATTCTTGCAAATAGGATTGTAATGAGCGACGACGCTTTTTTGTGACACTAACTTGTAATTCTGGAAAGTGATATACAATCTGTCCTTGAGGACTTACTTCTGGACGTCCATTAAAGCGAGTGAGTACGGGCAACATATAGTCCTCATACTCTTGTTGATAAGTCTCACCAATATCATCCAGGTAAGGCGCGATTTGTTCGGCTACGACTGCACCTTGATTGTTGCGAATCACCGCAGCAATTTCTTGCCAGCGCCGCTCTTCTAGGTTAGCGTTGGGATTGCCATCACCAAACAAGAACGAAAACACAGATTCCAAGAAATTCAATTTGTTTTCTCTTTGTTCTCGTTGTCGCTGGTAGGAGTAAGTATCATAATTGGGGCTAAGATACCAGAATAAATTTGGGAAATAGAAAAAACCTCCTCCAAAATCACCGCCGCGATCGCCACTATCACGATCTGAATTAGCAGACATAATGATAATGAGAATGGCGATATAAATTAAGGCGATAGAAACAATTAAGAAAATGCCAAAGGAAATACGAATTACGTAGAATAGCACTTTCCAGATTTTTTTCCACCATTCCTGCAGCTGCAACCGCAAATATTTATTGCGTAAAATATCCCGAAAATTTCGCGGAAAGAGGTAAACAATATCACCTGTTTCTGCAACCTGCATATGTCCGCCAGCTTCAGAGGCAAGGGCTAATAACCCTTGATTGGCTATTTCAACATTCAATCCGGCTTGGGTTGCCACATCTCCCACAGTGACGCGGTAACCCAATCGTTCTACAGCTTGCATAATGGTGGGATTGAGAGCCATTGCTCTTCCCTCCTAATGAAAAGAACTCTCCTTTTCTTAGTTTGACATTCTACTCCCATATCTGGTGGTGGGTTTTTGGGTAGTTAACTCGCCATTTAGGACTAGGTGCAAGATATGATTTTACTCGTGTGAGTCTCTCCTTCTGCAAGGCAGTAAGGGGATCTTGAACAGAGGTAATTGCTTCTTGACGGAATTTTAATGAGGGGGTTCGCAGTACTTTTAAAGCTCTTTCCAAACTTGAGACAGCCCGATCCAATTCTGAACTGGATAATTGCTTGATATCCTCTTGCAAACTCAAGCCGATGATACTCACAGCATAAGCCGCAGTGTTGCGAACTGTTTCATCTGGATCTTGCAAACGAGTAACTAAGGCAGGTAGAGCAGGTGCAGAGGGTGTGCCAATATAGCCTAAAGCAGAGGCTGCATTCACCCGCATCCACATATCTTTATCTTCTAAGGCTTTGATGAGAGCAGGTACAGCAGATGCCGCATCTTTTCCCATCGCGCGTAAAGCATGGGTTGCGCTGTAACGTTCCCATTGCTTATCGCTATTTAAAGCGCTGATAAAGTAAGGAATGTAGGCTTTTCTGCCAATTTTTTCAATCGCTTGGACTACATAAGAACGAACAGTAGGATCTTTGTCACCAATTGTTCGCATCAGAACAATTGCAGCTTCGGATGCAGCTGGGCCAATTTTACCAAGAGTCATTGCTGCACCAGCACGCATTTGGGGATCGCTATCCTGCAAAGCTTTAATTAAGGCGGGAACAGCGGGCTTGCCTACAGATGCTAAATAATCTACCGCAGCAGAACGTTGTTGGGGATTCTTTAAGCGTTGAATATAAGAGTTAATTTGTGTTTGTGATTGTGCCCAAGTAGAATTGAGTGCTAGTAAAGGTGATGACAGGCACAAGCAAGCGATCGCAACATGGAAGCGCAGTTTATAAGTATATCTGTTCATAGGCATCATTTTGGGTTTGGAAACAAGTTTTCAGTTGGTTGCGATCGCGCTTAGGTATAGTAAAGACAAGTACAAGTACGCAATTATCAAGGGCAATCCAGCCCTCGCCACGCTAGCACACACGACTTGAAAACCGACATGACTGTTCCGATGTTTCTATAGAACTCATATTAAAAAATGATGCTTGCTTTTATTTTTGCCAGACTACTAATATCACTCCAAGAACGATAAAGCTCAAGCCTGCAAGACGCACAAGGGGAATAGCTTCCCTAAAAATAAAGTAACCTAGCAACACTGAAAAAACATAAACTAGCGATATGGAAGGCCCGGCAACGCTCAAATTAACTCTAGTTAAAAGGAGTATATAGGCTAAAGCGCCTAGAGCGTAGCAGGTTAGCCCTAATAAAAGTTCGGGTATTGTGACAATACTAAGAATGTGATTGATGGTATTCGCTATGTTAACTCTGCCTAACTTAAGTGCCCCAGCTTTTAAAAAAAATTGCCCTGCTACACTAGCTAAGACTGACATTAAAAGTAAAACAAATTCTTGCGGTGTCACAGAAACATCCTTTAAAGTAATTCATTTTAGAGAATATCTAAATGGCTGCTTTTATTCAATTGTTTAGGAGGGGTTCGGCAATACAATTTTTTTATTTTTACAAAAAACTAGCGAGAAATAATCTCTACAGGAATTTCTAGAGGTTTAGCATTTTTATCATTAAACCAAGCAACATACTCTTTTACCATTGTTAAAACCAAAGTATATTTTCCTGGGTTATCAGGCAATTTTAGGGTTGCGTTCAATTTGATTAAGCCACGCACAGGCAGACTTCCTGGCAAGGGAGTACGTTCACCGTCGAATACAATTACTTTGCCATTATCATCTAGCCAGTGATAAGAAAGATTAACAGGATTAGTACCTGCATTCTTCCAGACGAAATTACTAGTGTTTTTTACTATCAGCGGAATTTTGACTGTTTCACCGCTCTTACCGGATTTAAATGGCTCCATTATTTGGATCTCTTGAGCAAATTGGCGGTTATCCTCCACTATTACCGTAATAAAGGAATACTCAACATCACTATTTTTTGGAAACTCATTGACTCCTTCAGCTATCAAATCAAATATCAGTTTGTAAGTTCCTGGCTCGTCAGGAGATAAGATAGAAGCAATGGCATTGGTTGTTTCATATTGTTTAGGTGTACCAGAAACATAAAGCCTTACCTCTTTGACTAGCTGGTTATTTTTGTCAAAGAATTGACATCTTACACGTACCTCACCTTTTTTAAGAGCAGACTCATAACCAAACCATCTTGATACACCTGTGTTTTCAAGTTCAGCTTTAAAAATTTTTTCAGACCCTATTCCAACTGAAATTAAGGAATTAATAGGTTGATTTTTTTCGTCTAAAACTTGTTTAATGACTCCACTCAAACCTTGAACATAAAACTCATTATCTATAGGTGGTTTAATAATTTTGTGAAACAAAGCATTTGTATGTCTTGCTATTTGGGTATCTTTTAATTCCCAAAATCGGTATTCATAAGCAGCATGATTTGTAGGAATGGGAATTGAATCCCAATCTCTACCTGGTGAAGAACCAAAAGCACCTACAGTTTGAGTGTACACAGAAAAAATTAAAATAATTGAAAATATGTAACCACTTCTAAATCCTTTATTGCATTGTTTTATAAATTTATTACCTAAATAATAATTAATCAAATAACAAGTTGCAGGCAGGATATCAGTCATGAACCTTGGTCCATAACACCAACCAGCGGACCAAATTTTGTAAAAGCAATAACTAAAAAACAAAAATACAGAGCCGATAGTTAAACATCCTATCAATTGTTCATCTTTGCCAAACCTTAACTTAAAAACTTGATATGTTCGTCATCCACTATAATGATTTCACAATCTTTAACTGGAGATGCTTTGACAGCTTCAACTACCTGGCAAATAGTCCCCATTTCATTAAAACAGGGAATAACTACAGATAACTTCATTTCAGCTATTAACTCCTATTGCCCACACCACACACATTATTTGTTTCTGAAGTAAAATCTTTAAGTTCGTTCTAGTCTTTCCTGATTAATTATTCAATCATCTGATTTTTTCAAAATTTTATAATACTATGGTTATTTAATTACATTAAATTATCTTATATATCGAGTAAATAAGTGAAGTATTAGCATAAGAAAAGTTTACACCTAAACATTATGCATATCTGCATAATGTTTAGTAATTTTAAAAACATTATCTGTCAGGGCTTTCAAGGATTTAATTGGTGGGACGATCACATCTTGAACATCGCTGTCATCTGCTGTATTTGATAATTTGTTACTTAGTTACGGCATAAAGGTAGCTTATCCACCATTTACCAGATGAAAAGTCTTGCTGAATATCTACGACTTTGCCTCCACAATCATTAATCAACTGTAAAACCACTTCTTTAGGAACGCAATGCATTTCCATACGTGGCACAAAATGCTGATTATTAGCTCTTTCTTGCTTAGGATTTGTAAGCTTGCGGTAGAAATTTAAAATTATATTACCTATGTCCTTACCTTGATTTACTTCTTCAACTTTGACAGGAATTTTAATTGTTTTAGAACCCTTGTCCTTAAACCAAGCTACTCCCTCGTGAACCATATCTAGTTCTAGAATATAGTTACCTGCTTCTTTAGGAGTAGAAATGGCGAGCATAAATTCGACTTCTTCTAATGGCTGCAAACTCTTTAACAAAGGTTCTCTCCCATCATCATTGACAACAATTTCTCCAGATTCATTCAACCAATGGTTACCTAAATTAATGTAGTGTTTTTCATTAGACTCTCCAGAGGATTTCCAAGTAACATTACTAAGATTTTTAACTTTGACTTTAATAGTAGTTGTGGAACCAGGTTTTACAATATTCAATGGTTCTTGCAAAGTAATCTCTGCCCTGTATGCAGCATCTTCTAAACTCTCAAGGTTTTCAATAGGAGCTAATTCACTTGGAATTTGAAAAACTAGTAAACCGTTAGGGGCAAGAATTCTCACAAATTCTTTCA
This sequence comes from Chlorogloeopsis fritschii PCC 6912, assembly GCF_000317285.1. Lineage (GTDB taxonomy): Bacteria > Cyanobacteriota > Cyanobacteriia > Cyanobacteriales > Nostocaceae > Chlorogloeopsis > Chlorogloeopsis fritschii. Next base: position 24,518 of record NZ_AJLN01000116.1, read on the forward strand.
AATAGTTCATGCTATACTCTGGCATGATGTGTTGAAGAACTATTCTCGAATAGATAAAATCGAAGTAGTTATCATCATAAGTTCTCAAGTTATCTGAGTCATTAACATAGTATTTACATTTTTGTTGATAGCGATTATATTTGTTGGCAAGTGCAATCATTGACGGAGCAATGTCTACACCAACACATTCATCGAAGTAACGGCACAGCGCTTGAGTGAGCCTGCCAACACCACAACCAAAATCTAAAGCTCTTTTTCGCGAGTAAGAAACGCCTAATTGCTTAAGATATTTCAAAACACCTTCGATTTCTTCTTCACCCGACTTAAAAAACTCCTCTAATTCCCACTTATTCCCTTTTTTTGCTGGATCGGACAAGATTGACCAAAGAGGATCTTGTTTGCCAAATTCATTCCAATGTTTTTGCAACTCATTGATTTCCATAATTTTTCTCCTATTTGTCTGCTCATGAAAAGCAGAAATAATGACAAGATTTTCTTAGGCGTATTTAGTATTATTTTCTTCTAGACAAGATATTAGATTACTTAAATATTTATTGATTGTAGTTTGTGTAAAAAAACTTCTTCTTTTTCGCTGTGCAGCGATCGCTTTTGTTCTTAGTGATTTATCCTTAACAAGCAACTTTGCCAGTGCCGCTACTTGCACCAAATCTTCCTTACTCGTGAACATTAGCCCAGCTTCACCTAATGTTTCTGGCACAGCACTGCTTTTATAAGCTAGAACAGGAACATCAAACCACATTGCCTCAACTAGTGGCACGCAAAAACCTTCATGCTCGCTCATTGACCAAAATAAGTTTGCAGTTCTATAAAATGCTAATAGTTGGGCATCGTTAATTTTTCCTGGAATCATTACATATTGGCTCAAATCCAAACTTTTAATAATCTTCATTACATGACAATAGTATGGATCGTTGATGTCGCCGCCTCCCACTAAAATAAGTCGTGCTTGGGCGTCCATTGTCAGGTAATGGTCAAAAGCTTTCAATAAATCGTCTTGACGCTTATTTGGCGAGAATCGACCTACAAACAGCAGATTAGTTTTACCATCTTGTAATTGCTGCATTAATGCAGCATCCGCAGGCATATCCCATTTGCTAGGGTTAACAGTGATAGGTAAAATTCCCGGTTGAGCAAACCCAGATGCGATAAGTTCATCTGCATTGTAAGCAGAAACTCCTACTGATAAGGGGAAGTGTTGAGCTAATTGTTTGAGATCGGCTCGACCTTTTTCTAGAAGTTGGGCAACCTCTGGGCGATATGGTACAAAAAACTCAGCCGGTGTAATGTTGTGATAAATTAGGCATTTAGCACCTGGATGAGCGATCGCATAATCTGTAACTTCACAACCAATTGAGTGATGATAAATTAACCCTGCTTGAGGACTAATTTTTTGTGGCTGAAATTGTTTTCCCTCATCAGCAACTGCCGGATCTAGATGTTCGACAAAAATATCTGACTTATACCCTAAATCGCGTAAACGGTCTCTAATTAATCGGGCTTGATTAGAAATTGCATCTCCATAGGTAAAGCCAGCTAATAATTGATGAATTTCTTGAAGTCTTTTTCTTTGTGACTTGTTGGAAACAGTAGTTGGTTTTTCAGATAATCCAAGTACAGTTTCATAACGATCAATTACTTTATCCCATACTGCTTTTTCTTGAGCATAGGCTTGACCATTTGCTCCATAAATTGCCAGATACTCATCTCCAATCTGGTCAACTTTCGCAAATAATTCAGCCCATTGAGTTTCTGTTCTTGCTAGCCAGCCCCCTTTTGAACTTTCAACGGCTAGTGCAGTTGCTAAACAATCTTGATGGACAGCAACAGGTCGTTTGTAAAACCAAGCTTCCATGATGACGCGAGAGTAGCTTTCATTCCGACTTGGTTGGAACAAAGCTAAACAATTGGCTAGTAATGTTTCTTTCTCATTTTCTTGTACTAAGCCTAAATCAACCACACCGGGAATAGAGCCATTAAAAGATGTATTACCTGGCCCAGCAAGAACTAATCTTAAATTAGAGTCTGGATATTTCTGCTTAAAAATTGCATAGGACTTGACTAAAAAATCTGTATTTTTTGTTGAATCTCGACGACCAAGGTAAAGGATAAAACGCTCTTGCTTGACTGGAAAATCACCTACATGGGTAAGAGTAGGATCGTAATGTTGCCTAGCCTCCACACCTTGACCTACCATAATGCTTTTTGGAATAATTCCCGGACCATACATATTAAATGCCAGTTGAGCCTCGCCCTCACTATTAAAAAGTAACCCCTTTGCTGCATGAAAAATTTTAGTAACTTGGGGCAAGTAAGCATAAACTTCATTGTGCAAACAAGGTTGTAAGAAGGCACGCTCGGCAACAATCGGCAATCCGTTCAATATCGGGCCATAAAGATAGGGTAGAAATAAAAATGCTTGATATTTTTCTTGATGAATTTCTAAGTAATTTTGCAGCTGAGTAGAATTTATATTTTCTTCGCAAAATATAGCAGCTTCTTCTGGGCTAACCGGGTTTAGTCCAGGTTTTAGATCGGAAGATGGCAAGCTTAACATGAAGCTATTGACCCGATTGAAACTATCGGCATTGCGACGATCTACCTGAAAACGTCTAATTTTTACACCCTCATCCTGGCTTAATCCGGCTTGCAGGTGGTTAACTCCCCAGTCATCAAAGAATGATTGACAACAAGTTGTCAACACCTCAACTTTATGTCCTCTACTTGCAAGGCGCGTGGCTATTTGCCAAGCTTGTTGCTCTGCTCCTCCTTTTAAATTTTTACCGAACCATGTAGTTACAATTGCCAACGGCTTCATATCTTGTATCCAATTACTGCATAATCACGAGAACCAAAAAACCAGTTGTGAAGAGTCTGCGAACCAGGATTTTCTTGATTAAAAGGACTGTTTTCTACAGGATTTAAATACAATAATTTGACATTTGACAACCCTTGATAATTTACCAAAAACTGAACCATTTCTGGGTGGAGTGGATTTAAATGTGTTGGATCTGAATAAAAGTCACACGCTCCTACCAGTAAATTTTGAGGATTTGGCGTTTCAAAAATTGCTAATCCATTTGGTTTGAGTACTCGTGCTACTTCACCAAATAACTTCATTAACAGAGGAAATGGCAGATGTTCAATAATATGAAAACCAGTAACAGCACCCAAGCTAGCATCTGGTAAAGATTGCAAGTAAGCCATTGCTTCGGATTCTATCACTTCAAGTTCCCTAGCTCGGCACTGGTCTACCATTACTCTGTTGATATCTATTCCCTTTGCTGTATATCCATGCTTACGCATCAACTCTAGCCATTCACCCCGACCACATCCGACATCTAAAATAGGTGAATCCTGGGTACCTATTTGAGCATTAGCAATTATAGGCAAGTAGACCTGCAATTTTTGAGTTATTTCTTCACGAGCGCCTCGAAATCTATCTTCAAAAGCTGCATAGAAGCCATCTAGTGAATGCTGATTTTCATTCACAAAAGTTTGCAGTTGTTCTTGAGTGAAAGGTTGTGGCAAGCGTTGCCGTGCCTCTTCTAAAAACAGGGTAAGCAATCGCTTTTGCTGGCTGAGGTCATTTTTCAGATAACTGTCGTTTTTAACATAACGCTCATTCAGTCCTTGGAACTGAGTATCAATAGCACCTAGATGCCCATCTATCCCTTGCACTTGATTATTCATAGCATCCAAGTGCTGTTGGATATCACTAATCTTGCTACTGATGCTATTCAAGCTATCATCCCTCGCTTGATTGCGAGTATCCACAGTACTTAAGCGTTGATTTAATCCTTCAAGGTGAGTATCTACAGCACTCAAGCGTTGATTTAGTTCTTCAAGGCGAGTGTCTACATTACTCAAGCGTTCATCCAGTTGCGATCGCAAAGTTGCAATTTGTACAATTAATTGCTTATTAAGCACTATAGACTCTTTGAAAGCATTGATTAAATTAAAGTTTACTTCTCTTTGATCCTTAAATATAAAATTTAGTATTTTCAGCGCTAATTTCTGTATTCCACGGCTGAAATTATAAGGAAATCGATTTAAATTATCGGGCCACTTCGTGCGGACAATAGCTCTCGATTCTGCATTTTTAACCAAACCCTCCATTTGGCTAATATTCCAATTCAGTTTTGAGGTTTCAAAATCGAAGTTTAAACTACTTTGCTGAACTTGACGAGAGCGATATTGACGCTTTGCTACCTCTTCTTTAACCTTCTCCATCAATTCATCAGTATTAATTTCTGGATTATTTTTATCAATCATTTTATTTGGTAATACTTATTATAATTTATAAAATATTTTTCTTTTACCAATACCAATATTTCTATAATTTTAATCTATCTTGTTGATATTTCTTTGATAGTTTTTGCAGGAATACCAGCTACCACATGATAACTAGGAACATCATCTTTAACTACTGCACCGGCCGCTACTACGGAATGCTTGCCAATCTTGCATGGCCCGATCACTGTGACATTACTTGCTATCCATACGCCTTCCTCAATTAAAATGTCATTCCCTTCTGTCGGAAAATCATACATTCTTTCCTTGCCAAGTTTATTATAATCATGAGTTCCAGTGATTAAACTGACATTATGTCCAAAAAATACATCTTCACCAATATAGATATTTCCAGAAGATAAATTGAATAACGCATTATTTACAATACAACTTTTTGATAATCTAAGTCTTTGAGGATCGCCATAAACTAGATGGTGGTTTAAAATTACATTCTTGATCTGCTCGTCAAATTCTCCCTCAAACATATATTGCTTAATATATTGTTCTATATAAGTTTCAATATATGACTTGAACCACCTTTCTAAACGAGACTTGAAAACTTCTTTTATTATTTTGTACATAATGTATCCTCAGCCTCCAATAGACTTACCTTTCTACCAGAAACTTGAAATATCCCATCTACTAAATCATTTACTGCTGCTTGTATACTAATTGCATTTTGAATCCAATCCAGCATTTCTAAATTTTCATGAGGCCCATCTCCAAATGCTATGTCAAAGGCATAATTGCCCCCAGCTAGATGAGGCCAAATAAACTCGAATTCAACTGTTGCTCTACCTATCTCTGACTTAGATGTCCAATAATCAGTAAAATTTTTGTCTAGCATTTCAGTACTCCAGCCTGATAAAACAGTGCGCAATCTATCAAGTAGAGCAATACCAACATTGGGCTTTCTAACTTTGTCATGCCTAAATGTAGTAATTCTGACTCTGACTATATCACCTGGGTAAACTAAGGTAATCGGCTTATCATCTGCTCCAACTAGACAAACAGCTTCAATTTCTGCACGACCTGTACCAAATCTTTCATATCCAGAAAATGCTATATATGTCTTGTTAGTAAAAGGATTTACTTCTTTAATAGTAATTTTACTAATATCTATTTTTTCATCATTTAAACTCGGCGACATATGCTCTCCTAAATTTATATGTACTGCAGTTCTCTTATTTACTTCTTCATGAATCCAAGCTTGATAATGTTTGCACACCTCAGCAGGTTTTCCAGAATCTACAATTACACCTTGATTAATCCAGATAGCTTCTGAACAAAGACGTGATACAGCTCCTACATCATGAGATACAAATAAAATCGTCCCACCAGCATCTTGAAAATCTCTGATTTTTGCCATGCAGCGATGTACAAAAACACCATCTCCTACGGCTAAGGATTCATCTACAATCAAAATTTCAGGGTTAACATTAATCGCTACTGAAAATGCTAAACGAACAAACATCCCACTAGAATATGTTTTAACTGGCTCGTCGATAAAACTGCCAATTTCAGCGAAACTTGCGATATCATCAAACTTAGCTTCTATTTCTTCTCGGCTTAAACCTAAAATTTGCCCGTTAAAAAAGACATTTTGCCGTCCTGTAAACTCTGGATTAAACCCACTACCCAGTTCTAGCAATGCTGAAACTCGGCCGTTTACAAACACTTCACCTGTAGTTGGTGTCAGAGTTCCTGCAATAATTTGCAGCAATGTACTTTTGCCAGACCCATTTTGACCAATAATTCCTACAGTTTCTCTTTTGGGAACTTTTAGGTCAATATCTCGCAGTGCCCAAAACTCCTGTGCTCGGCTCTTTCCAGGTAGTAAAATTTCCTTTAGCCTATCTACCGGACGAGCATATCGCTTGTAGCATTTTGAGACATTCTTGAGTGAAATTGCAATCTCCCCCATACCGCCACACGTTACTTCAATCTAAATGTGTTATATCTGACAACTTCAAGACATCCTGTGTACTACCCTGTTTTTCAGTAAATTGGATGCAGCTACTCACAGAACATCAGCAAACGCCGGACGCAAACGCTTGTACACCCAAAATCCACAATAAAACATAATTGTAGATACTAGTAAAGCAACTCCCCATTCGCCCCAATGCTTAACTTCTCCCCCTAAAATTATGTCACGATAGACTTCGGCAATAGTACCTATTGGATGCAACCAAAATACCCAACCTCGCCAAGCTTCCGGAATCGCTGATGCTGGGTAGACAATAGGTGCCAAGTACAACCAAATGTTTAAAATAACTGCTAATGTCTGCGGAATATCTCGTAAAAATACTGTTAATCCTGCCGCCAAATATCCTAAGCCTGAAGTAAAAAGCAGTTGCGTCAGCCAGACTAACGGTAAAAATGCCAAAGTTGGATGTAAAGTATGAGAAGTTACTGCCACAAAAAAAATCAACGCCATTAAACCAAAAGAACTTTCAATAAACGTTGATAAAACTGGCACTAGAGGCAATAAAGCTAAGGGGAATACTACTTTTTTGACTAAATTTGGCTGTGCCACCACTGAATTTGCTGACTGAATTAAACCACTGCTAAATGCAATCCAAGGTAGTAATCCTGCAAACAGCCACAAACCAAAGGTGAAGTTGTTTTCTGGTAAGTTCCTAAGATTCAGCTTCACTTTTAACACTACCGAGAAAACGTAAGTGAAAATCAATAACTGTGATAACTGATTTAGCAAGGGCCATAAATTACCTAACACAGAACCCTTGTAACGTGCTTCTAAATCACGACGCACGAGCGTCCTCAGTAAGTCGAACTTTGCCCACCACAACTCTTTGATGGGTAAGTAACGTCTCAGCTTTCCTGTCTTACGGATAACTCCTCGCATCGTTCGCAACAATTCCTGTTTCCTCTCTCACAACCTACACACAAAATTCCTTTCAATGAAGCTGACTAGCTATGAAAGTTCCCGTTGTATTATCAAAATAATTGCTAAAAAAGAGTCTGATAGAAATTATCTTCGGCATTATACAATAAAGTTAATAGAGCTAGCGTAAGATATTACTGTATATCTTCAGTCATTATTCATCCTATTTATACTTTATATGACTGAAATCTACGCTTTTCCAAATAATTAAAAATCTCAAGCAAACGTTCCATCTGTGTCTTTAGGATAGCAGTGTAAGGCTAATTTAAATCCACTGTCCTTTTTAGCCCCGCTATTTGAGCCTCAATGACTCAGTTGGATCTTGCCTTAGAAAAAATTCTGAATACCAATTCTGCATGAAGATGCGCTGACGCGCAATAAATAAAAACGTAGACGCGGAGCGGCTACTTTCAGAAGCCACTTCGTGACTACCCGCAGGGTAGAACACAAAGAGAAGAGGTATAGAGAGAATTTGGCACAGCTTCACAAAGAAACGGTATAAGGCACTTTACTAATGCGACACAACCATTAAAATATGATGATTAGCCAATTAATTGCTGGCTTTTAAGCTTGAGAACCTCCCTTTTTATCGAATTTAGGGGAGATTGATAATAATGCTTCTAGTCTCAGTTACTTCATTTGTGCCTTGCTAAAGTCAAATTTTGATCGTAGCAAGCCAGTTTTGTTCCTGTTGAGTGGAACTTACCCAGAATACTCAATTACGGAGGTTTATAAAAGCTGAGTATTCGCCGTCTGGAGCATAAATACCAATGGGCAATCAATTATTGACTCCACTTCCAACATTAATTCACAATCATAATCGTCTAGACCCATTGCTTACTCTGCGTGGGTTTGCCTGTTTCATGGTAGTTATTTTTCATTGTCTTCCTCCTAGAAATTCAATTATCTATAAAGGTTACGATTTGAGTTGGTTATTATGTAGTAACGGAATGGTAGCCGTTTGGATTTTTTTTGTTCTTTCTGGCTATCTAATGGGAAAAGCTTTTTACACTCATCGATATACTAATGATGTACCAGGAGTTATCAATTTTTGGCGAAATCGCGCTCTCAGAATTTTTCCTCTTTACTATTTCGCTGTGTTATTTTTAACTGTTTTAGTTTATCCAGATTGGATGAGAATCGAAAATTGGGGTTATTTAATTAGGGTATGTACATTTACATATGACGGTTCACCACAACTACTGTCAAATCTGAATTTTAATGGCGTTTTTTGGTCGCTTTCAACAGAAGTTCAATTTTATGTAATCGTACCATTTATATATAGCTATTTTAAGCATCGTTTATTGAATCGAAAACAAGTTATCTTATCAATTTTATTAATATTTTTTACTATATTTATTACTCGTTGTATATTCTGGATAGCATTTAGAGATGAAATGAGCGATAAATTTTCATATGTCTTTAAATATTGGTATGCTCCACTATTCACTAATTTAGACTTATTTTTATGTGGATTTTTACTCAATGCTTTGTTAAGTAATACAAAATTAGATTACGAGATAGGAGTTAACGGAAGAGAAGATAATAAATCAAATAACATTTTTCTAAATGTATCTAAAAAAAATATCGCTTTAATTTTGATTTTTCTACTTTATTTATTTACAGCACATCACTTCTATCATCAAGAATTGTTTAATTTGCCAGAGCGCTTGGGCAAAGGATTTAGAACAACTACAACTATTTTTATTTTGCCCTTGGTCACTGCATTAGTTGTCTCTTTCTTTATTTTTACATTTGAATACTATGAGTATAATGATTTTACAAAAAATGAAAAATTATCATTTAGAATAATTATTAAAAATCCTGTAAGAGTTGTAGAAGTCTTCGGTCACCTATCTTATGGAATATATATTTGGCACGTACCAATTATTGAAAAAGTTACTCCTATATTCACATCAAAAATTCCAATTGAAGCATTCTATGGAAGACTAATAGCAACATTTTTTCTATCGACAGTGTTAGCATCTGTAAGCTACTACTTGATTGAACTTCCATATGCAAAAAACAAGATTTCCAGACAAAATGAAAATTAAGTAGATTACTTGCATACTCACTATCAGTTTGACATCGCACAATAAATTATTGCTTCACTGAGCCGTTCATAGTATTTACTTTATAAATCAGTTTTTAAACTATCTGGATCGATTCCTAGTAATCTTAACCGTTCTGCCACTGTTGCGATCGCTGGGGCATTAGTCATTGGTTAATGTTTAATCCCCGTATCGCCTTTTCCCCGTGTCCCCTTGTCTCTCCCTCTCCCACTCTCCCCCTAGACACCGGATTCCGCTACACTGAGTTTTGGATTATTGCATTGTAATTTGGCATGGACATCGGACAAAAGGTTAAGGTTTATCGTTTGCGCGATCGCGTATCTAATCCTATTGCTCAAAGACTAGGACAAGTCGGTATCATCGAAGGCTTTAAAATGACTGATGGTAGCGGCGTTGGCGTAGTGGTAAAGTTTAATGATGATTTTACCACCTGGTTTTTTGAAGACGAACTCAAAGTAGTACAGTAAGGAAAAACAAGTTATCGGCGGCTGTGTCCGCTGATTGCTAAACTTCGGAGAGAAGTTACAAAAAAAGCCGAATGCTAAGTTGGAGTTGAAAAATCGGCGGTAAAAATTTAGGAATCAAGTAATGGCCCTGATATTGACATTTTTGGGCAAAGGCGGCTCTGCTCGCACTCAGGTAGCGATCGCCGCTGCCAAACTCTTAGCAAGCCAAGGAAAGCGTGTGCTTCTGGCTGGAAGCGCAGAACCAGCATTACAAATCCTGTTGGGACTTCCTATTGGCACCGAACCCCAAGAAATCGCTGCTAATTTGCAAGTTGTACAGTTACAAGCATCAACGCTGCTAGAACGTAGCTGGGAAGATGTGAAAAAACTGGAAGCACAATATCTAAGAACTCCTATCCTTAAAGATGTTTATGGACAGGAACTCTCCGTATTGCCAGGAATGGATAGCGCTCTTGTCCTCAATGCAATTCGCGAGTACTACGAAAGCGGCAACTATGATGCGATCGTCTACGATGGCAACGGCGATAGTTCTACTTTGCGAATGTTTGGGATGCCAGAGTATCTCAGCTGGTATGTACGGCGATTCCGGCAATTATTTGTCAACTCCGATTTAGGAAGGACAATTTCTGAATCTCCCTTGATTCAACCTCTTGTTAGCACTTTCTTCAACATCAATTGGACGGCAGATAATTTTGCTCAACCTACAAACCAAGTCAACAATTTTCTAGACAAGGGTAAAGCAGCCCTCGCCGATCCCAAGCATGTTGCAGCTTTTTTGGTAACAACTGCCGATCCGGTTGAAGTTGCCTCTGCTCGTTACCTTTGGGGGAGCGCTCAACAAGTGGGTTTAACTGTAGGTGGCGTGATGCTTGTATCTGAAGATAGAAGCATCAATATATCTGGGGAATTTACCCCCTTGCCTGTCAGCGTAGTTCCCCATGTCAAAGCTAATGATTGGCAACCGCTAATGGATTCCCTGCCCAACTTCGTAGCACAAGCAGTACAAGCTCCTAAACCTATTGAAATTGACATTCACGAACGAAAAGTAAGCTTGTTTTTGCCAGGATTTGACAAAAAACAAGTCAAACTTACCCAATACGGCCCAGAAGTCACTGTAGAAGCAGGAGATCAAAGGCGAAATATTTTTCTCCCTCCAGCTTTGAGTGGTAGGTCTGTTACTGGTGCAAAGTTTCAAAATAGTTATTTGATCATCTCTTTTTAGAAAATTGTTAATGGGGATTGGGTATTAGGATTTCTTTATTCCTAGTCCCTAACCCCTAGTCCCTAGCCTAAGCGTCCCTATTTATTCAGTACGCCTTATGTCTGAATCAACTCCCATTACCACAGATTCCAATACATCTGAAGTTCTAAACTCAGTCGCGACAACTGAGGAAGCAAAAGCCATTGCCAATCGTGGTGCTAAAACCAGGCAGCTTTTGGGCATGAAAGGTGCTGCACCTGGAGAGACATCGATTTGGAAAATCCGTTTGCAACTGATGAAGCCCATCACTTGGATTCCCCTAATGTGGGGTGTAATTTGTGGTGCGGCTTCTTCTGGCGAGTATACTTGGACACTGGAAAATGTGTTTAAGGCAGCAGTTTGTATGTTGCTATCAGGGCCATTGATGGCAGGTTATGTACAAATTCTGAACGATTACTACGATCGCGAAATCGATGCCATCAACGAACCATATCGCCCAATTCCCTCTGGAGCCATTTCTGTACCCCAGGTAATTACGCAGATTTGGGTATTACTTATTGCTGGTATTGCCCTGGCATTTACCCTAGATAAGTGGGCAGGTAATGAATTTCCCACAATTACAACGATCGCCTTCATTGGTGCATTTGTCGGCTATATATACTCAGCCCCACCTTTAAAGCTCAAGCAAAACGGCTGGTTAGGAAGTTATGCCTTAGGTGCAAGTTATATTACCTTCCCTTGGTGTACTGGTCATGCTTTGTTTGGTGAACTAGATTGGAAAATTGTTGTTCTGACTCTAATTTACAGTTTGGCTGGGTTGGGTATTGCCATTGTCAATGACTTTAAGAGTGTAGAAGGCGATCGCAAATTAGGATTGCAGTCATTACCTGTAATGTTTGGCGTCACCACCGCCGCTTGGATTTGTGTGGTGATGATTGATGTCTTTCAAACCGCGATCGCAGCTTATCTGATTTACATTCACGAAAATTTGTACGCAGCAATTCTCATATTGCTGATCATCCCACAAATCACTTTCCAGGATATGTATTTCCTGCGCGATCCCCTCAAAAATGACGTAAAATATCAAGCCAGTGCCCAACCTTTCCTAGTCTTAGGAATGCTTGTCGCTGGTTTAGCAATTGGCCATGCCGGCATCTAAATCAATACTTCTAAATCAATACTTCTAGAGTAAGAAGTCAAGAGTGAGGAATGAGAGGTTAAGATCCATATAACTTCTCGATCCTCACTCAAATTTTTTCACAGATTTGCATAAGAATTGCCGTGTCTCAAATACTATATTTTCTCATTCATACAATTCAACAGTTTTTAGTGCCCCTTTGTTTTATTACTGCCTGGGCATTACTTATTCTTGTTGCATGGAGTTTGTGGACAGCAGCACGCGATACCGTCAAGACAGCCAAGAATATGCATCAAATTCCCTGCTCTAGCTGTCAATATTTTACCGATGATTATCGCCTCAAATGCACTGTCCACCCTTGTATCGCTAATACAGAAGAAGCAATAAATTGTCTGGATTATCAAGCGAAAACAAATGCGATGTATTATTAGGAATCGGGGACTAGGGACTGGGGACTGGGACAGATCAATTTAAAATTAAAAATGCAAAATGCAAAAACTTTTAATTTTTACTTTTTAATTTTCTAGCCCCTAGCCCCTAGCCTCTAGTTCCTAGTGCATTTCTAACAAAACCTTTAAAACACCTTTTGTTTGAGCATGAGCAAATGCTGCCAACCCTTCAGACAGGGAATAACGAGCATGAATTAATGGTTGTACGTCCACTTTGCCTTGAGCCAATACCTCCAATGCTAGTGGAAAAGGGCCGCAGCGTGAACCAATCAAAGTGATTTCATCTACTACCAATGAGGAAGCATCCAAGCTGAGATTGCCAGCATAGGTGCTTTTTAGTACTAGCGTGCCACGAGGGCGTAACGCGCGACGAGCGATCGCAAATCCTTGGGCATTACCCGTACACTCTACAGAAACATCAAAAGCTTTGTCTGTAACAGCATCAGCAAAGCCTGTTTTTATCCCCCGTGCTTCTAAGTTAGCCAGTTTCTCAGGATGACGCCCCACCACTAACAACTCACAGCCACTCAAAGCCACTGTTTGTGCTACTAATTGCCCCAGCTTGCCATCCCCAACTACGAGAACTCTGTGGTTTGGCTGTAATGTTAACTGCTGCTGAATTTCCAGGGCTGCGGCTACAGGTTCGGTAAATGTTGCTACTTCTGTGGGAATACGATCCGGTACGATATGTAGATTCTCTACTGGTAAACAAAGATAGTCGGCAAAGGCTCCGTGACGGTTAACAATGCCAAGAACAGTGCGGTTTTCACAGTGAGTTGAGTTACCGCTGCGACAAAAGCGACACTGCCCGCAAACAGCGTTAATTTCGCCAACAACGCGTTGGTTTACAAGATTTTCTGGCCCTTGTTCTACAATGCCAACAAATTCATGCCCTAAAATGCCAGTGAAGGGATAATAACCTCTGGTAAGTTCTAAGTCAGTGTTGCAAATACCAGCGCACAAAACCCGCACCAAGGCTTCTCCTGGTGGTGGTTCAGGAATCGGAATGTCGCTAAGTAATTGCAGTTGTTTGTTTTCCAGCCAGAGTCCTTTCATATATAAAGCTGTACTGAGACACCCTTTATGCAACCCAAGTTACAGTCATTGGCCAAAATATTAGCAAACAAGCAGCAAAGCTTTCAAACGAAAAAACTATTTTTTTACTTTTTATCTTTTACTGTTTACTTTCTACTCTCCGCCTTACCTGCTTGTGCCCAAACAGTAAAAAATTCCTGCCCTCCCAAATTAGTAATCGCTACACCGCCCAAAAATTTAGATACTATCTTTCCAAACTTGGATAAAACTTGTGGTGAAGCTGAAAAATTTATTTCCAGCCCTCAAAAAATGCTATCAGAATTAGCAAAGGTGGATGTAATATATTTGGGGGAAACTCATAGCAGAAGCCTCGATCACCAAAACCAACTCAAAATTATTCAAGAACTTTACCAGCGTAACCCGAAAATAGCGATCGCGATGGAAATGTTCCAGCGCCCCTATCAAGGTGTCGTCAATGAATTTTTGGCAGGTAAACTAACAGAAGCACAACTACTTGAGAAAAGCCAATACGAAAAACGCTGGGGTTTCCCTTGGGAAAATTACGCGCCCATCCTCCGCTTTGCCAAACAAAAACAACTGCCCGTCTTAGCCTTAAACACCCCTACAGAAATTACTCGCAAAGTTGCCCGTCAAGGATTAGAAAGCCTCACACCCTCGGAACGGCAATTTATCCCTCCTTTTGCAGAAATTCGCACCGATAACCAAGAATATCGCGAACTAGCACTCCAAGCCTTTCAACACCATCAAGATGCAGGGCATGGTAACAGCCCTAGTGCAGAACGCTTTTTCTTGGCGCAAGTGTTATGGGATGAAACAATGGCAGAGGCAATCACCAAGTTTGTTAAAGCAAATCCAGAACACCAAGTGGTAGTGTTAGCTGGAGCGGGACATATTATCTACGGTTACGGTATTCCCAGCCGTGTAGAACGTCGGCTTGGCAATCAAAAGTTTACTCAGCGATCGGTTTTACTCAGTCCTTCTGAAGATGCGACAAAGGGTAAAACTCCAAGGGTGGCAGATTTTATTTTGGATAAGACAAGCCCTTTGGCTCCCTAATCACTAAAGATTCTTTGGTGCTTAATAATAAAATTATTGAAGAAACGTAAGACTATGAGAGTTGGAACCTTGTCTTTTTTTGCCTAAACTTGGTGTTGCAATGAAGCCTAATAATGCTGAACTTATACAACAACTTAGGGAAATTATTAGAGATCTTCATTTTCTAGCGAGAGTTATAAAAAATTTGAGCCATTTATTTGGGAAACAGATGAACATGGGATATTGTCATTAGAAAAGTTTCTTCAATCTGAAGGATTTCTATTTCCATTAAACGCTAATATTCTCCTAGAGTTCGTTTCCTCATCAGCAAGCTGGAGTTCGAGTATTTGGGAGAGTTCTACGCCAAATGAAGTTGCTAGAAAGATGAGCCGGAAATATACAGAAATCATAGATTTTTTTAATTCTCACCTGAAGACGCTAGAGATTTACCTAGTAAGCAACTTAGGTGAAGAAGGTTCCGATATCCGTAAAGAAGCAGTAAAAAAATCTAGAATTGGAAATCCCCAACTTTACTCATTATCAGTAGACCAATTACATGAACCCTATAAAAGGGGAGAAATTTCTATTGAACAGGAAGCATTTCATATTATTGTTGGTGAAACTTTTGAAGGTGAGTGGTTAGGTATTGCTCCTAAAATGTCTTGTGACCGAACTAAAAGAGGTGGACAAAGGTTTTTACTGGCTGAACCTTTAGTTACTGAAAATACGATAAATATTAAACAAAATTTATCAGAGCTTATTTTAGATCTGAAATTCTCTGTAGTTGAGTGTATGGCTTTCTACAGAAAGGAAAAAACTATTGTAGAAGCTGGCAGCATAAAACAAGAACTGCTATATAGATTGCTGGGTTCTGTGGGATTTTTTAGAGCATTTACTTTTGAGGATTACTGTAATGAAGACCGCAGTAATTCTAATCAATTCCGTCTATTGGATGAGTTTCTTAGATCAAACTTGACTAACTTACAAGAATATATAGTAGGTTTAAATGCAAGGTATTTTATCTACAGCGTTGGTCAGACAGAGGAAAAAGATGTGTTAGGTGTCTCAACGATGGCTACGTGGACTTGAAAATATACAGTTAATTAATATGTTTATAAAGGTTATAGCTAACTCCGAAGCGCAAGAAAGGTAAGCGATCGCATCTTGCCGAAAGCTTTGCCAGTATGGCTTGAGAGCAAGTAAGAAAATATTGAGGAGTAGGAAGAGGAATTGGTTTTTTTACCGATGCCCATTGTCCACCAACAACTAACCACTGTACGGGCGGGTTTTTTGCCTATGATTTCTCTATTTCTCTTTCCCAGGCTCCAGCCTGGGAAAGCATTAATTGAGGCTCCGCCTCCTCCTCATGAGGCAGAGCCTCCAGTTTGCATCACCATGCAGAGCATGGTGATGAGAAATTAACCACCAACCACTAACTACTAACCACTGTACGGGCGGGTTTTAACAAAAATCTTTCTACAATGACGAAATATCTTTTCTATAAACCCGCCCCTACTAACCACTTCTACGGCGTTCCCACTGCCCCAGAATAAATCACACCTCGCTGCGTATCCATTGTCAAAATTGCTCCATCGCGAATCACCTGAGTTGCCTGCTTCACACCAACAATCACTGGCACGCCAAGACGCAAGCCAATTACTGCTGCGTGACAACTGAGACTTTCTTCTTCAGTAATAATACCGCCTGCTTTCCGAATCGCTTCTACAAAATCGGCATTAGTGCGGGGTGCAACCAGAATATCCCCAGGATTAAAGTTACTCGCATCCATGCCAGTGTGAGCGACTCTGGCTCTACCGCTAACAGAACCTTGTCCGAGTCCGATTCCTTGACCGAGTACTGCTGTTACGACTTCTACCTTGATTAAATCTGTCGATCCAGAAACACCTTGCAGAGTACCCGCCGTCATCACTACCAAATCTCCCTCACAGACAAGCTCATTCTCCAAAGCAACATTAATGGCTGCTTGAAATGTCTGACCGGCGGAAGGCAGTTCCAATACTAGTAGCGGTTTGACTCCCCATACCAATTGCAGTTGTCTGGCAACATTCACATGGGGTGTAACAGCCAAAATCGGCGTGTGGGGACGGAACTTAGAAACATTGCGGGCAGTGGCTCCGGTTTGCGTCAAGCTCATAATCGCTGCTGCTCCCAACTGTTCGGAAATTTGTCCGACTGCTTGGCTAATCGCGTTGGGAATAGAACGTTTGCTATCTTTTGCCTGGCTGGCATTATTATTTTGTGCTGCTTCCTGCTCGATTCTTTCGGCAATACGTGCCATTGTTGCTACAGCTTCTACCGGGAACTTGCCCACAGCCGTTTCATTGGAGAGCATGACTGCATCCGTGCCATCGATAATCGCATTGGCTACATCCGACACCTCGGCACGGGTGGGACGAGGGTTGCTAACCATACTGTCCAACATTTGGGTGGCGGTGATGATTGGAATTCCCAAGCGATTGGCAGTGGCAATTAACTGTTTTTGCAGGATGGGCACATCTTCAGCTGGAAGTTCTACACCTAAATCCCCTCTAGCAACCATGACGCCATCACACAAAGCCAAAATCGCTTCCATTTGTTCAATGGCTTCGTGCTTTTCTATTTTGGCAATCACTGGTACTTGCTTGCCTGTGCTGGAAATGAGTTCTTTGATTTCGATTACATCTTGTGGGTTGCGGACAAAGGAAAGTGCTATCCAGTCTACACCTTGATCTAAACCGAACATGAGATCCTCGCGGTCTTTGTCGGTCATTGCTTTAACAGAAAGGTAGACTCCGGGAAAGTTCACACCTTTGTTATTAGAAAGTGTACCACCGACAGTGACGCGACAATGCAAATCGCCTTTTTCTCGGTTTACCTCCTCTACCTGCATTTCTACTCGCCCGTCATCGAGGAGGATTTTTGCCCCTGTGGGAACTTCATCTGCTAAATATTCGTAGGTAACACAGCTAATATCCTGTGTGCCAACGACTGGGCGATTAGTTAAGGTGAAGCGATCGCCACGAGCCACTACTATCGATCCATTTTCAAATTTCCCCAAGCGAATTTTCGGCCCTTGCAAATCTTGGAGAATACCCACTGGTTGATTTAACTCAAAGGCTATTTGCCGAATCAAACGAATATTGCGTTGATGATCGGCATGAGAACCGTGGGAAAAGTTGAGTCGCAACGTTGTAGCACCAGCTTCAATAATAGCTTTAAGCATTTCTGGGCTACTGGTGGCAGGCCCGATCGTGGCGACGATTTTTGTTCGGCGTACAGAATCTCTTAGTTGCATAGGGGCTGAAACTTAGGAGCTACTCAGGGAATTATCGTAATTTGAAAGTCTACCTGTTGTCTGTGCCTGCTGAATCAGTCATTTCAGCTGGCTGTTGCTTGATCTGGAGGGAAGTCTTAAGGTGAGAGGGGATCGGGAAGAGGACACGGGGACACAGAGAAAGAGGACTGGGGAACAAGGGGACAAGGAGAGATGGGGAAGCTGGGGGAGTTGGGGTAGATGAGGGAGTAAACGTGAATAACGATTCTCCCACTCTCCCCCTCTCCTTATCCTCTTCAAGTGTCCCTAGTACCCAGTCCCCTTTACACATCCTACTAATCAACTAAAGCTTAGAGTCTCGTCTGGAATCATACCTTTAATTAGCCCTGATATGCGAAGATAATCGATAAATCTTGCTATACAAAACTTTAAGTCTCTATAATTTTTCAGGGCGGATTGTAATTTATCTAAGGATGCGATCAAGATTAAAGTCGTTTATTTGCCGCTATTATCTGTTCAGTAGAGCAGTTCAGACAGTCACTGCTGTTCTATATTATTGGCTGGTGAAGTTAGTCGGCAAACAAAATCAAGCATTTGGTATCCCTGCAACAGCTTATCAGGAACCTGGCACGGTTCAATGGGCAGCTCTTGACCAAGAACCAATTGCCAAGGAGGATAACTATGTAGGGAAAACTAAGTGCAGGCTACTCAGAATTGCTTCTGAATAGTCCATTAATCTTGATCGCAATACTTCCCTAAGTCATTGACTCCAAAGAAGTCATCCATCGATTTATCCCATTCTCAGGGAAGCTGCTACTCTCACTGTCAGCTGCCTTCTAGGGATTTTACGTGTCTATGCCCTCACACCAACTAACAAAATTTGAGTAAGTAAGGAGTTTGCGATGCTCGTGTCGGAGGCACGGAAGCCACTGACAGTCCCCCCAAAAGAATTATTAGCGCCTCCCGGTGGTTTAAATCCAACACTGCTAATGTTTTTAGCAGCAGTGGGAATTGTTGTGCTATCTTGTCTGGGTTACTGGGTTTGGCATTGGCCGCATTGGTTATCTTTTGTCATGAACATTCTTGCCTTACATATTTCTGGCACGGTGATTCATGATGCCTGTCACCAAGCCGCCCATCGCAATAAGATAATTAATGCGATGCTAGGACATGGTAGTGCTTTGATGCTGGTTTTTGCCTTTCCGGTGTTTACACGGGTGCATTTACAGCATCATGCTCATGTCAACGATCCAAAAGATGACCCAGATCACTTTGTCTCTACTGGCGGGCCATTATGGCTGATAGCGGTACGTTTTTTCTATCATGAAGTGTTTTTCTTTAAACGTCGCCTCTGGCGAAAATACGAGCTTTTAGAATGGTTGGCAAGCCGCTTATTTGTAGTGGCAATTATCTATCTTTCGGTACAGTACCACTTTTTGGGTTATGTTCTAAATTTTTGGTTCGTACCTTCTGGCATCGTTGGTTTAACATTGGGGTTATTTTTTGATTACTTGCCCCATCGTCCCTTTGTGGAGCGCGATCGCTGGAAAAATGCCCGCGTCTATGCAAACCCGATTCTCAATATTCTCATTCTCGGACAGAATTACCACTTAATTCATCATTTGTGGCCTTCTATTCCCTGGTACAATTATCAACCCACATACTATCTCATGAAGCCTCTTCTAGATGAAAAAGGTAGTTACCAATCGTTAGGATTACTACAAAAAAAAGACTTTTTTGCTTTCGTTTATGACATTTTTTTAGGAATTCGTTTTCATCATCAAAAACCAGAGGAAAGCTAGCAAAGAAATAATTGGGTTGTACAAACAAAGTCCACGTTAGGTGGACTTCATAAAAAAACCGCCCATATTGAGATTTTCTGCGCCTGATTACAGAGGTTGGGGCAAACTCCAATCAGGACGTAACTCGGCGGCATGACGCAAATATGTATGGTAAATTGGGTCGGAGGCTGGCAGGTAGGCATGAATTAATAGCCGGATGCATCGCTCCAAACTGCCCTGAACATACATTTGTTGTACATCTAACATGGCGACGCAATCCCAATTGGGACGTTGGCGGGCGATCGCAGCTGGAAAAATTGCATCTAAATCTCGTGTCACTGTAAAAGTCACGCTCACAATATTTGATGGATGCAGATGGTTGCGTTTTTCCAGTTCATCCATTAACTCCATGACAGCTTCTCGCATCGCTTCCAGCGTATTTTCCGAGGCTGTTGTTGCACCGCGAATCGCCCGCATTCGCCACTCCACTAATCAATCCTCCTTAAGATTCAGTCATTAAGTCATTATTCATTAGTTTGGGACTGCTGGATACAGGACAAATGACAAATGACGATTTAAGGCCGATACAACCACAAAGGTAAACCACTGGTAGACATTTCAAATTCCAACCAATCAATGCCACTGGCTAACCCAGATGAAACCTGACGAGTGCCTGGCAATAATCGACTTAACAAGGGTTTACGTTCTTCTAGTGTAAAGACTTGTGTCTTTTCTGGGTCAAGACCGACTAGCTCTGCTGCCCATCGACGTGCGTCTTCTTCGGTTCCTAATCTGTCTACAATACCCAATTCTAAAGCCTGCTGCCCGGTAAAAATTCGACCATCGGCGAAACTTTTTACAGCTTCTACTGCTAAATTCCGCCCCTCAGCTACTGTTTGCACGAACTGTTGGTAACTAGTATCAATCAATTCCTGTAAAATGTGTTGCTCAGGTTCAGTCAGTTCTCGGTCAAAAGCCAGAATGTCTTTATAGGGGCCAGATTTAATTACCTTAAAAGAAACACCGATTTTTTCTAGCAAGCGTTCCAAGTTGTTGCCACGCAAAATCACACCAATGCTACCCGTAATTGTACCTGGGTTAGCCATGATGTGTTGGGCACCCATACCAATGTATACACCCCCAGAAGCAGAAATATTGCCAAAACTAGCTATAATCTTGACTTTCTCGCGCAAACGCTTCAAGGCACTGTATATCTCTTGAGAATCTCCCACTGTACCGCCAGGGCTATCAATACGTAGCAGTAGAGCCGGAAATTTTTTCTCTTCTACAGTTTTCAGGGCTTCTAAAACTCGCTTGCGAGTTGCACTACCGATCGCACCAGTAATTTCAATTCGAGCAATTTGTTTGCGAAACTTAGGCTTAAAAGGCCAAATCATGGGCAGTTAAAAACACCTCTAAATAGAATCTCAAAAACATAAATGCTAGTTTCACCTGCTTTTTTATTCCAAAGAAAATAAGCAGGTTTGACACTCATCTGAATTGTAATTTAATTTTTACAACTTGCGTGTGCCTTTTTTATATGCTAACTTAACCGCCGCTAAAACTGCTTTGTAAAAGTTTAGGGTAAAAAGTCAAGACTGAACTTGAGTCATTTAATTTTAGATTTTGGATTAACTCTACAGATCGATCTGGGAGCTTGTAGCATCAAAGAAATATCAGACAAAGTAATTAAGTATTTTAGATTATAAATATTGTGATAAATAATAATTTACCTTTGCCAATCTTGTTTTAGATGGGGATGGCAATATTTTTGAACTTTTGGAAGTTAAGCTGCTTGCTAACTAATAAATCAACAATAGCAAATTTACTTTACGCATATTTATGTAAACTATCGTAAGATTTGACACCGATAGTAAGCATAAGTATCAAACAGTCCTCCTACAAAACCACAAGTCAAACTAATTACAAATAGTCCTCTGAAGGCAGTGCCACTACCAAAAATGACGAGAAACTGCAATATATGATTAGCGATCGCCTCACCCGCTCCTTGCAAGCCGGGAATGTAATCTATCAGCGATAAAATCAATAGTATCGCGCCAACAAGAAACATGGGGGCGACGAAACTGAGAATAATCGTAAGCAATAGCGAGCGCAGAAAGTTCGTTAAAATCGTCATAATTAGGTTTGGCTCCGTGGTTCAAGAGGACAATAGCCGTTTACCTCAGTTGTCACTTTCTACAATAAGTGCGATCGCTCCACAGTGGGTGAGATTTCAAAAATCTTAAGTTTTCATTAAAATACCTACACATAATTTCTCAACAGAGTTGTCAAATTCAATCTGAGCAAAACTCTGTTTAAACCTTGAAAAATCAGGCATGACGAGAAGATTGCCAGTGATATTTGGAGTGTAAGCACTGTAAATCGAAATATTAATTTCTGAGATGAGATTTAACCTAAGTTAACCAGAAGAGGGGGATAGGGGACAGGGGACAGGGAACAGGGACAAGGGGAGATGGGGAGAACTACTAACTACTGTAAGGGCGGGTTTTATTGATAATCTTGCCGTTTAAACTGATAATTTATCTTCTAAACCCGCCCCTACTATCCACTAACCACTAACAAATGACCAATGACTATTGACCATTCACTAAATTCGCTATTCTAAATGCAGTTACCGAGTTAAATAGTGAACATTGAACGAGACTATATCTAAATCTAGTTTGGGAAAATGGGGTCAGCGGTTGCTGGCAGCAGTTTTTTTGGGTGGACAAGTACTAGTTCACCTCCTTAGAGGCAAAATCCATAGACGCAATACCCTAGAACAAATGGCAGCAGTAGGGCCAGATTCACTGTTCATTGCCCTTTTAACGGCTATTTTTGTAGGTGCGGTATTTACTATTCAAGTAGCGCGGGAGTTTATTACCTTTGGTGCAGGAAATCTCGTGGGTGGAGTACTGGCGGTTGCGCTAACACGAGAACTTTCCCCTGTCTTAACTGCTGTAATATTAGCAGGACGTGTTGGTTCGGCATTTGCAGCAGAAATCGGCACAATGCGTGTTACAGAACAAATTGATGCCTTATTAATGTTAAAAACAGATCCGGTAGATTACCTAGTTATTCCCCGTGTAATTGCTTGCTTTTTAATGATGCCAGTTTTAACCCTTTTGTCTTTGGTGACAGGGATGCTAGGGGGATTATTTATTGCTACTAATGTATACAATCTTTCTGATACACAGTTTTTAGACTCAGCCCGTAACTTTCTTGATACTTGGGATATCTTAAGCGCCTTAATCAAGGGGTGTTGCTTTGGAGTATTAATTGCTGTCATCGGTTGTAGTTGGGGCTTGACAACAACCGGAGGAGCTAAAGGCGTAGGACAATCAACTACAACTGCTGTGGTTACAGCCTTGCTGATTATATTTATTAGTAATTTCTTTCTCTCTTGGCTAATGTTTCAAGGAGCGGGAAGTGCTTTGCTACAAGGGTTTTAGGGGCTAGGGACTAGGGGCTAGGGACTAGGGGCTAGGGGAGATGGGGAGAACTACTAACTACTGTAAGGGCGGGTTTTATTGATAATCTTGCCGTTTAAACTGATAATTTATCTTCTAAACCCGCCCCTAATAACCACTAACCACTAATCAATGACCAATGACTAACTTCTAAAATATGAATGATGTCTACTCACAAAACAGGAATTAAGACTGTGACTACTTCAAAAGCACCATTATCGGCATCAACTGTCGAACTTAAGCCCAGTTACAACATACCTGTAGTGTTAGCGATCGCAGCCATTCCACTGCTATTTTTACAACCTTGGGTAGGTGGTGCGATCGCGATTTTGGGATTGTTTCTGATGTTTCAGGCAGTAACAATACGACTGCAATTTACCGCCACCGATTTAGATATCTATAGAGGCGAAAAATTAATTAGGCGCTTTCCTTATCTAGAATGGCAAAACTGGCGTATTTTTTGGGATAAAATTCCTATCCTGTTTTACTTTAAAGAAGTTAAAAGCATTCACTTTTTACCTATTTTATTTGACCCCAACACCTTGAAAAAGTGTCTGGAAGAACGTTGTCCGCGTATTGAGTCTTAAATCAAATCCTACTCGCAACAAAATACCTGCACGAAGCTAGATTTTCATAAATAATTTCAATCTGCCCAAAGCCCAATCAAGCGCTTACACGAGCATTAATTAGCGTGTGTTCGACAGCAGCAATGGTCTATGATAGCAATGTGACAGTTGCGAAAGTAGCTGTTGTGTCTGTCATCTCGGAAAGGGGTGAACCTTCAGACTTACCGCAAGTTTTGCTCCCCTCAGGACTAGAGACTTTTATAGTTCGTAAATTGTATATTTTCTGAAAGTTATTTAATTGTGTCATCGTCATTACACTATAGTTTATGAATCCAGAGGAATATCAAGCCCCACAACCAACAGAAGAGTCCTTAGTGCAAGAAGAAGAACAAAACCCTACAAGCGATCGACAAGAAAACTCATCTGTTGAAGCAGTGGCGGAAGTAGCAGCGCAAAACTCTACTCTTGACACAGAAGTAGACGACTCCACTTCTGATTCACCCCTTATAAATACAGAAGCAACAAGCCTCATCAACGAGTCAAAACAAGAGTTATCTGCTGATGATATTGCCGTACAAGAACAAGAGGCAACACTCACCCTCAGATCAGAAGTTAACTCACAAGATAATCAGCTAGAAGCCGCTCAACGAATCGCCGAACTACAAAAACAAGAAAAAGCTCTCAAACAAGAAATTGCCAGCTTGCAAGCCCAAATGCAACAAACGCAAACAGCAATGGGGAAACTAGTGCAAGAAGCGCTTGCTGGGCTAGAACAACGCAAACAAACATTGCAACTTTCGATAGAACAGCTAGAACGACGCCAAGAACGCATCCGTAACGAGATGCGAACCACATTTGCAGGTGCTTCTCAAGACTTGGCAATTCGGGTGCAGGGTTTTAAAGACTATCTCACAGGTAGCTTACAGGATTTGGCAGTAGCAGCAGAACAGTTGCAACTAGTGCCGAAGACTAAGCCAGAACCCGAAAAACCCGCTATCAAAGACGTGAAGCCAGCAGAAACTGAGTTAGGAACACCTCAATTCGCCCAACAGCAGTTTCAAGACACCACAAAACAAATTCGCCGTCTAATAGATCAATATCGCAACAAACCAGATTATTATGGCCCACCTTGGCAATTGCGCCGTACCTTTGAACCAGTTCACGCTGAACGGGTTTCTGACTGGTTTTTCAACCAAGGAGGGCGGGGTGCTTTGCGAACAATGGGAAGCAGATTGCAGAATATACTGATTAGTTCAGCAGTGATCTCGATATTGCACAAATTATATGGCGATCGCCTGCGCACTTTAGTTTTAGCTAATACGCCAGAACGCTTAGGTGAGTGGCGGCGTGGCTTGCAAGACTGCTTGGGAATTGGTCGTCCAGATTTTGGCCCCGATCGCGGAGTAACATTATTTGAGACACCAGAAGCTTTAGCCCAAAAAGCCGATCGCTTGCAGAAATCCAAGATGCTGCCTTTGATTATTATTGACGACTCCGAAGAGCAAATTAGTTTAGCACTACTGCAATTTCCCCTGTGGTTAGCCTTTGCCCCCGATCCGAAAATGATGAGAAGTTATGATGATGATTTTTAATTAGTCATTAGTCATTAGTCATTAGTCATTAGTCAGTAGTTTTGGATTATGCAATGTAAACTCTTTACTTAATTTAAAGTATTTAGCCTGCGGAGGCAGGCTTTGTTTGTATAGCCCCAGACTTCCAGTCTGAGGGAATGAATAGATTCATGTAAACTCTTTACTTAATTTAAAGTATTTAGCCTGCGGAGGCAGGCTTTGTTTGTATAGCCCCAGACTTCCAGTCTGAGGGAATGAATGGATTCTATGCAATGTAGACTCTTTACTATGGACTTTTGACTTTGGACTGGTTGACATATGGCTATTTGGTTCAGTTTATGTGGGGCAATTTTGGTATTAGCCTACCTGCTAGGTTCCATTCCTACAGGCTACACAGTAGTGAAGCTACTCAAAGGCATTGATATTCGGGAAATTGGCTCTGGTTCTACAGGCGCAACTAATGTGTTAAGAACTTTAGGTAAAGGCCCTGGAGCTTTTGTTTTAGGAATTGATTGCCTAAAAGGAGTTTTAGCAATCTTCCTCGTTTACTGGTTATTCAATTTTGCCCAGAGTCAAAACTTGATTCCCTCAACAGTAAATCTAGAAATATGGCAATCTTGGATAGTAACTTTAGCAGGATTGTCAGCAATACTCGGACACAGTAAATCTATTTTTTTAGGATTTAGTGGCGGTAAATCCGTTGCAACTAGTTTGGGCGTTTTATTGGCGATGAATTGGCAGGTGGCATTGGCAACAGTAGGAGTTTTTGCTGTCGTCGTCGCCATCTCACGGATAGTTTCCTTAAGTTCAATTTTTGGTGCGATCGCTGTTTCCATTTTCATGGTAATTTTGCACCAACCACTGCCCTACATCTTGTTTGGCATCGTCGGTGGATTATACGTAGTTTGGCGACATCGCAGTAATATTGAACGATTACTTGCTGGTACAGAGCCAAAATTAGGACAGAAATTAGAACAAGCAGAACCAGAACAAACTGCATAATCTCAGCATTATCTCTATCTGCCAGCGATGACACAACTTGCTCATGCTGAATCTATCCCAGATTTAACAAAATTAATTAAACATTCTTTAAGCTGTACCCCCAACCCTGTTCCCCGATCTCCACCCGTAACTTTAATTTTGCCTAACCACTTATCTACCACTTGGATTTGGAAGCTGGTTGACATTTCCCATAGTGTTCCCGCTAATGTCATGGGCAAACACTCTGCCATCAGGGGTGACTACCACTATTCTATTGCCGATAATCAGAACCAATTTGTCCTGTGGTTGGACTGCTACACTTGAACCTGTAGGCTGTTGGCTATTCCCCACATTGTTGCGGTTGATGTCATAAACAAACACCTTGCTATTTCTATTTGCATCAGCGAGGGGACAGGGGCCATCATAGCGCATATCAGATATAGCTCTGACTCTATCCTGTTCAGTGATTCGCTTTAGTTGATCCCAACCTCTACCAAAACTCTCATAATGCTCTGAGCTTGTGAAACCACAAAATGCGTTGTTTCCATTTGAGTAAATAACAGATCCATTTGGAAAGCTATATACCCCTTCTTTTAATATCCCCCGATCCGACCTCGTCCATATACCATTATCTGGAAGCGTCGGCACTATTATTGCTGGTAACTGTGGTTCTGTTGGTGTAGAGTTCGCCCCATTACTTACTTCCTCTACATTATTTTGAAAGTCATTATTGCCTAGATTTGGCTGAGTGGGAGTGCTTGCTATTTGTCCATACTCACTGTTATTTTGTAGATTATTTTGAAAGTCATTATTGCCTAGATTTGGCTGAGTGGGAGCAGTCGCTATTTGTCCATATTCACTGTTGTTTTCTAGATTATTTTGAAAATTATTATTGCTTAGATTGGGCTGAGTGGGAGCGATCGCTATTTGTCCATTTTCACCGTTGTTTTCTAGATTATTTTGAAAAGTGTTATTGCCTAGATTTGGCTGAGTGGGAGTGCTTGCTATTTGTCCATACTCACTATTATTTTGTAGATTATTTTGAAAAGTATTATTGCCTAGATTTGGCTGAGTGGGAATGCTTGCTATTTGACCATTTTGACTGTTATTTTCAACGAAATTAGCCTGCAAATTTGGACGCGCCTTCTCCGTCACCACCACGCCACTTCTGCTGCCTCGAATCTGGTTATTGACTACTAACGGAGTAGAAGAGCCACCGATCGCTAAACCGAAACCGTTTTTTTGAAACGTATTTCCCCGGATTTCGCCTTTGGCTGTTCCAGTTACAGAAATTCCATTGGCATCGTTATTAATAAATTGATTGTTCTGAATTTTGGGATCGGCGTTGCCAGTGACAAAAACGCCTTCTCGCTTGTTGTTGGCAAAGGTATTGTTACGAATAGTGGGATTGGCGGATTCTACCCAGATGCCAGTGCCACGCGTATTGGGATTAGTAATAGTGACACCGATAACTTGACTATCTGGGGCAGCTAAGAGGGTGATATTTTGGCGGGCAAAGATACGGCTGAGATAGTCACCCCCACCAACGATCGCAACTCCCTGCCCCTGCTGGAATTCGTTACCTTTGAGAATGACTCCTGGCTTAAGTTTGAGCGGAAAAGTCTCCCCAGCCTGATACTGTCCAGGGGCTAACTGAATTACCGTACCAGGTTCTGCCTGTTGCAGGGCATAGGTAATTGTCTTAAAAGGAGTCAATTGACCTTTGCCAGCATTAGGGGCATCTGTGCCTTGCTGAGGGTTAACATACAAAATGCGTTGCTGCGCGAATTCCACTGTCTGTGCAGTAGTCCTTTGAGGTTCAACTGGTGGAGCGGCTTGAACTGTTAAGGGTAAAACACAAGAAAAAGCAACAGTGGCTGCCAATACTCGATAACTGTACTGGATCATGACGACACCACCGATGGAGAGATGAATCTAAATTTAGATTAGAAAAATAAATCAGCTAATAGTGATGGATTTTACAAATTTTATAATTATTTATGGAGTTCTGAACATGAAACTTTGAGTTCCGAGCTTGAAACTTCGAGTTGTGAACATGAAAATTTGAGTTCTGAATATAAAACTTTGAGTTGTGAACATGAAACTCCGAGTTTTGAACACAAATCTTCGAGTTCCAAACATGAATCTTCGAGTTCCAAACATGAAACTTCGAGTTCTGAGCTTGAAACTTCGAGTTCTGAGCTTACAGCATCACCTATTTAAACTACACTCCTGATTTCTCTGCGCCTCTGCGTGAGACAAATTTGAAGTCATCGCACTACAAACCAACTCAAACCAGTCAAGCGATCGCCTTCTAGTTTGAGGGCAGATTGGTAAGTGCGTTTTAACATGATTAACAATAGATAAAGTAGCTTCAAAAGCCCAACTATGAAGATAAAAGTTGTATTAGAGCCGAGTGATGAAGGCGGATACACAATTTATGTTCCCTCACTTCCAGGATGTATCAGCGAAGGAGAAACAATCGAAGAAGCATTAGAAAATATCAAAGAGGCAATCGAACTCTACCTTGAGCCATTAGAAGATGAATTAATGACTCAAGAGGGAGCACTTGTGAGGGAATTGGTACTGTGAGTAAAGTTCCCAACTTACCTTACACATAGATTATTGCAGCTTTAGAACGGGATGGATGGGTTATTGTGCGCCAACGGGGTAGTCATATCAGACTAGAAAAAACCATGCCAGATGAAGTATTAAAATTAACAGTTCCGGCTCATCGACCAATCAAGCGTTCTACTTTGGCTCGAATTCTAAAGCAGGCGCGTATAGGAGTTGACCGATTTTTAGACTTG
This sequence comes from Chlorogloeopsis fritschii PCC 6912, assembly GCF_000317285.1. GTDB lineage: Bacteria > Cyanobacteriota > Cyanobacteriia > Cyanobacteriales > Nostocaceae > Chlorogloeopsis > Chlorogloeopsis fritschii. The sequence continues at coordinate 53,605 of NZ_AJLN01000116.1, forward strand.
TTATAAATGAGATGCGATCGCCCCCTAGCCCACGCAGGTAGGCTTTGTTTATCTAGCCGTAGACGCGTTCGACGAAGTCGTTCTCGAAGAGTAGCGGCTTCCCGTAAGGGTGGCAGCGCGCCCTTGGGGGTTTCCCCCGTTGTAGCGACTGCCGTCCAGACTTCTAGTCTGAGGGCATGATCTACAGAAAAAATGCGATCGCCCCTAGCCCACGCAGGTGGGCTTTGTTTGTATAGCCTCACCCTTCCAGGGTGTAGGCATTATCTACCCTCGAAAAAAATGCGATCGCCCCACTTCTCCATTTCCTCAAACAGTGAGGTTCTAATTAATCTCGTAGGATATATAAAGGTTGACCTAAGATAACAAAACTACCTGTGGCTAAACAAGAAGAAAACGCCCTCCCCCTATATAAAACACCCCTATATTTCCTTGCCCAAGAACTAAAAGCACGGCTTACCAGCTTTGGTGGTTGGGAAATGCCCGTACAATTTAGCGGTATTACCAACGAACACGAGGCTGTAAGAAATGCAGCAGGAATGTTCGATATTTCCCACATGGGTAAATTTACCTTTCAAGGGAAAAACTTAATTTCAAAACTTCAATATCTAGTTCCTTCAGACTTGAGTAGGTTACAACCTGGTCAAGCTCAATACACCGTATTGTTAAATCCAAAAGGTGGTATTATTGACGACATTATTTTCTATTACTACGGCGAAACTTCCTCTGGCGAACAACAGGGAGTGATGATAGTCAATGCTGCCACCACCAGTAAAGATAAAGCATGGTTATTGCAGCATCTTGACGCCAACGAATTCAATTTTCAAGACCTTTCCAAAGGAAAAATCTTAATTGCTGTCCAGGGGCCAAAAGCAGTTGAATCTCTTCAGCCCTTTGTGCAAGCCGACTTAACCCCAGTTAAAGCATTCAGTCACCTCGAAGCACCTGTATTAGGCAAAACCGCCTTCCTTGCCCGTACTGGTTACACCGGAGAAGATGGATTTGAAGTTATGTTAGATCCTGAAGAGGGCGTCAAATTATGGCGTAGTCTTGTTGATGCTGGTGTTACCCCTTGCGGATTGGGTGCTAGAGATACTCTCCGGCTAGAAGCAGCAATGGCACTTTATGGACAAGATATCGACGACACCACCACCCCTTTAGAAGCTGGTTTGGGTTGGCTAGTGCATCTTGATACCAAAGCTGATTTTATTGGGCGTGCCATATTAGAACGGCAAAAAACTGCTGGAGTACAGCGCCGACTCGTAGGTTTGCAAATGCAAGGACGTAACATTGCCCGCCACGGCTACCAAGTATTATCAGCAGGTACTGTAGTAGGAGAAGTTACTAGTGGTACACTATCTCCTACGCTCGGTTATCCGATCGCTCTAGCCTATGTTCCTACCCAGCTAGCAACTGTTGGCCAGCAGCTAGAAGTGGAAATTCGCGGTAAAACTTACCCGGCGGTAGTGGTGAAAAAACCTTTTTACCGTTCAAAAGCTCGTGTTGCAAACAGCTAATAATGTCTTTACCATTAGCCATTAGCTATTAGCCATGTTGATTTTTGCCATTGTGGAAGAGGAAGCAATATGTCTTTGGAATATCCTGGAGATTTAAAGTACTTAGATACCCATGAATACGTGCGATTAGAGGGGGAAATTGCGACAATTGGCATTACCGCCTTTGCTGTAGATCAATTGGGAGATATTGTATTTTTGGAATTGCCAGAAGTTGGTGATGCTATTACTAAAGGAGAAACTTTTGGCACAGTTGAATCAGTAAAAGCCGTTGAAGACTTAAACTCACCAATTACTGGTACTGTAATAGACCGTAACGAACCTCTGTTAGACTCTCCCGAACAAGTTGCAGACGATCCTTATGGTGAAGGATGGTTTATTAAAGTGCGGGTTAACGATCCTGGTGAAATTGATGATGCATTAACCGCAGATGAGTATAGCGCCCAAGTAGAAGGGTAGTTGGGAAGGAGGGGGGCAAGGGGGAGTGGGAGACAAGAGGACAAGGAGACAAGGAGACAAGGGGAGTAATTGTACAGACGCGATTTATCGCGTCTCTACCAACCACTAACAAATGACCAATGACTAATGACCAATGACTAACCACTCCCAAAAAATTTTATTAATCTTACAGAAACTGAGAGTTTTGCTCCACGCCTCAAATATACTTATTGCAAAATATGAAATAGTAACGTCTGGAGAAACTATTTGTGGTAGCATCCACTCCTCGTCCTCAGTCAGGCGATCGCAAGACGCCAGGCGAAGACAATAAAAAGTCAAGTGATTTTCAGCAACGACATATTGGGCCGAATGGCGACGAGATCCAGCAAATGCTTGCGGAAATGGGGTTTTCTTCCTTGGATACCCTGATTGAGCAAACAGTACCGCAGTCGATTCGACTATCTCGTCGATTAAATTTGCCAGCAGCGCTCAGTGAGTACGCAGCACTAGCAAAGTTAAAAGAAATAGCTTTAAAAAATCGCATCTTCCGCTCGTTTATCGGTATGGGATATTACGACAGTATTACCCCACCAGTAATTGGGCGCAATATCCTAGAAAACCCTGGTTGGTATACTGCTTACACTCCCTATCAGCCAGAAATTGCCCAAGGGCGACTGGAAGCGCTACTGAATTTCCAAACAATGATTATAGATCTGACGGGTTTGGAAATTGCAAATGCTTCATTGTTGGATGAAGCTACGGCAGCAGCAGAAGCTATGAGCATGAGCTATGGTTTTTGCAAGAATAAGTCCAATACCTACTTTGTATCCCAAGACTGCCATCCCCAAACTATCGATGTTCTGCAAACACGGGCAAAGCCTTTAGGGATAAATATCATCATCGGCGATCATCAAACCTTTGATTTTTCAGAACCGATTTTTGGGGCAATTGTGCAGTATCCTGCCAGTGATGGCACTATTTATGACTACCGCGCTTTTGTAGAAAAAGCCCATGCTGTGGGGGCATTGGTAACGGTAGCAGCAGATCCTCTAAGCTTGACACTTTTGACACCTCCTGGTGAATTTGGGGCTGATATTGCCGTCGGCAGTACTCAACGCTTCGGTATTCCTTTGGGCTATGGCGGGCCTCATGCGGCTTATTTTGCTACCAAAGAAGAATACAAGCGACAAGTTCCAGGACGAATTGTAGGTGTATCAAAAGATGCCCAAGGTAAACCTGCATTACGTTTGGCTTTACAAACCCGCGAACAGCACATCCGCCGCGAAAAAGCAACTAGCAATATTTGTACGGCACAAGTGTTGTTGGCGGTGATGGCAAGTATGTATGCTGTCTATCACGGCCCGAATGGACTCAAAACTATTGCCGAGAATATCCATAAACTAACTGTCATCTTGGCAGAAGGACTGAAAATTCTAGGTTATAAGATTAGTTCTGAATATTTCTTTGATACCTTACGGGTAGAACTAGGAAGGGGCAGTTTAAAAGATATTCTTGCAGCTTGCGAACAAAAGAAAATTAATCTGCGAATTTTTGATGAAGCTGCTGTAGGTATTTCACTTGATGAAACTACGACAATTGCAGATGTAAAAGACCTACTAGCAATTTTTGCAGGCAAGGATGAATTACCTTTTAGTTTAGAAGAATTATCCCCCAATCCTCTCTGTGCCCATCTTTCCCGCACCAGCAGCTACCTCACCCATCCCATTTTCAACCGCTATCACTCAGAAACTGAGTTGTTGCGCTACCTGCACAGGCTAGAAACTAAAGACTTATCGCTGACGACATCGATGATTCCTTTGGGTTCATGTACGATGAAGTTGAACGCGACAGCGGAAATGATACCTGTAAGTTGGGCAGAATTCGCTAAGATTCATCCCTTTGCCCCCCTATCGCAAACGCAGGGTTATCAGATTCTGTTCCAACAACTAGAGGAATGGTTAGCGGAAATTACTGGATTTGCTGGAATTTCTCTGCAACCCAATGCAGGTTCTCAAGGTGAGTACGCTGGACTTTTAGTTATTCGCCAGTATCATGAAAGCCGTGGAGAAAGACACCGGAAAGTTTGTTTAATTCCCACATCTGCCCACGGGACAAACCCGGCAAGTGCGGTAATGTGTGGAATGAAGGTAGTAGCTGTTGCCTGCGACGACCAAGGTAATATTGATCTAGAAGATCTAAAGGCAAAGGCACAAAAGCACAGCAAAGAACTCGCGGCTTTGATGGTGACTTACCCTTCAACACACGGTGTGTTTGAAGAACAAATTCAAGAAATTTGCGCTGTTGTTCATGCCCATGGTGGACAAGTTTACATGGATGGGGCAAATATGAACGCCCAAGTCGGGCTTTGCCGCCCAGGGGATATTGGTGCAGATGTTTGTCATTTGAACTTGCATAAAACTTTCTGTATCCCTCATGGTGGTGGTGGACCTGGTATGGGGCCAATTGGCGTCGCCAAGCATCTGGTGCCTTTTGTTCCCGGTAACCCTGTAATAGGGACTGGGGACTGGGGACTAGGGACTAGAAAAGAAGAAGTTCCCAATCCCCAATCCCTGATCCCTAGTACCCAACATATTGGTGCTGTTTCTGCTGCACCTTGGGGTAGTGCCAGTATCTTGGTAATTTCTTGGATGTACATCGCCATGATGGGTGCGACAGGTTTGACGGAGGCGACAAAAGTAGCAATTCTCAATGCTAACTACATCGCCAAGCGACTTGAGACATACTATCCGGTTTTATACAAGGGAAAAAATGGGTTTGTTGCCCATGAGTGCATTTTAGATTTACGATCGCTCAAAAAATCTGCGGGGATCGAAATTGATGATGTTGCCAAGCGTCTGATGGACTATGGCTTCCACGCACCAACGGTTTCCTGGCCTGTGGCAGGTACAATTATGGTCGAACCCACTGAAAGCGAATCGAAAGAAGAATTGGATCGTTTTTGCGATGCCATGATTGCCATTCGTCAAGAAATCGCCGAGATTGAATCTGGCAAAGCAGACATCCAAGATAACGTCCTCAAGAATGCACCCCACACCGCTGAAAGCTTAATTGTTGACGAGTGGAATCATCCCTACTCTCGCCAACAAGCCGCTTACCCCGCATCTTGGACGCGCGAACACAAATTCTGGCCTGCTGTCGGGCGTATTGATGCTGCCTTTGGCGATCGGAACTTTGTTTGTTCTTGTCTGCCAATGGAGGCTTATTCTCAATAGAATCTCATCACCCAACCCTTCTCTTTAGCAAGGAGAGGGGTGAGGAAAATACTTAGAGAAATGTAAATATGTTCTAGTTCTTACTGATTTAGGAGGCGATCGCAATTTATTAGGACTTACGCAGTGATACACGGGAAAAAACCACAAAGAACACAAAGTACACAAAGAAGAGAGAGTTGCAGAGAAATTTTGCGTAAGTCCTGGTTATGACGGGGTATCACCTCAAATTTCCGCTACAGCCCGCTCAATCAAACGACGTGCTAAGGTTTGAATACCAGTGTGTCTGTAGTACTTGACACTCACGTCTAAAAATGCACCCACATAATCTAATTTGTCTTTTGAGAACTGAACGAAGTTTGAAAGGTTGTCAACTACTTTAGCTTGAGTCAATTGCTTGGAAGATACAAAGCTATCCATCCAACCTTTAGTAGACTCAAAGCTTTGGGTAATAAATCCTAGTTGCCCAGCAGCATTTTCACCTGGAATTAAATCTTTAACTCCCTTAAAGGTTTGATTTTGCTCTAGATCGGAGGGACTCATTCCTTTCAATACCGATAATGCTTGATCTGTGAAGCCTGCACCCAACGGAATTAAGCCGTCAAAGGAAACCAAAGCTGTCATTCGCATCAAAGATTCACCGCCATAATCTTTAAGAGCAGCCAAGAAGTCACCAATGCTATCACCCGGAATTCCGTTAATTTGGCAAAAGGCTACCAGCTCTGTCACCAGTTTGACGCATAAGTCAATACTTTGCGCGCGCTCTGGTTTGGGAGTAAGGTTCTTCAGAAATCCCAAAAATGTATCTTGCCCAATTCGGTTCATCAGGGCAGCTGCACCCAAAAAACCTGAGGCAGAATCAACAGTCTCATATAGCCACAGAGCACGCTGATAACCTTGAGATTTATCGTTGAATAGGGTAACTGCACGTTCACCAATTTGTTGAATTAGTGCTTCGTCTGTTTCTCCAGTCACGACACGAATCGTGTTGACAAAGCCTACTAAATTGTTCCACTGTCCGGGAACAACAAAATCCAACGAATTCAATGCCGCTACAGTTAGTCCCCCCTTTGGTAGCTCATCCACCAACTCATATATCGGTTTGCTCATATTAGGCTCCTGCTCTGAAATTGTGGAAGAAGTAAGTCAAATACTCTGCTTTTAAACACTTAACAACCTTTAAGTAGCGGGTTGAGGAGACAACACAGGAGGAAGTTTGGGTGCTGAATCAGAATATTTGGGAATTTTTGAGGATGCAGGAAGATTTGGAGATGCAACTGTAGGCTCTAGCTTTGCCAGTCCTCTCAGATCGAATTTCTGCAACCATGCAACTCGATCATCTCTGGTAAATGATGGATCGCGAGAAAGCACTTTTACCTGATAGCGATCGCCTACCAAAATTCCTGTAGCAGTGGTTCCTTGATCGGCGATCGGGTAATTACCAAGTGTTTCAGTGCTGTTTTTGTACTTGGCTGCTGCACTAGGAACGCTGATTGTATCGCTAATCGAGAGCATGGCAACTGTTTTGCCATCTTTATTCACCTTGTATTCGGCAAAGCCCTTCTTTTCTTGAGCAGGAATAACATTATAGGTTCCTGTTGAGCCTGGGAAAAACTTGTTAAAGGTAGAACCTTGCTCGGCCGTTTTTAGAACAGCTGGGGGTGCACCTGTGCGAGTTGTTTCCTTCTGAATTTGGGAAAAGCGAGATGGTGGATTGGAGGCACAAGCAGTGGTAAACAAAAGCAGGCAAAGGAAAATCAGGATAAATACCCTCAGCCAGCGGGCAGAAATCATTGTTTTCTCCTCAAAATAGAGCAAAATATCTCGCAACAATAAAGCTAAACTCTTAGCTCTATCAATTTATAAGTTTGCAAAAACTTAGACTATGCAAACAAATCAGCACAGTTGTTAAACACTGAGTACCGCTTTGAGTTTTGTTAAAGTGGCTGCTTCTTGAGGGCTGACTTTGGGGTTACCAGTACCAAAAAGTCCACTTCCGGCAGCATTAGCAACTGCATCAGCACAGGAGTAGATAAATTCTTTGAATTCGCTAATTTCCTCTGGTGTGGCTTTTCCATTCACAACCTCTACAGCAGTGTTTACAGCAGCAATTGCTTTATCGGTCACCATACCAGACTGAACTTCTTCTGGCTTGATATCAGGCTTTGCGACTTTAAACGCATTGCTCCTAAGCATTTCTTCTGAGAAGACGGATTGAATAATTGAATTGTTAGGATACTTCTGAGCAGCTCCAGCAATTTCTTTGGACATCGCAGCTGCTTCAATCGCTGTTGAGACAATACCCAGATCAGCCATGGCGACTGCCATACCAACAATCATGGGTGCTTCCGCAATTTTACTTAATTCATCTGAAGTATAGTTTGCAGTCATTTTTTCTACTCCTACTAGGTAAAAAGTAATTCAAATCAAAACTGGGCGTTTAGTATGTGTATTGAGGATTGGTTTCAAGGTATTGCAAAGGAACCCAGCCGCCATCTGCTAGTTCTGCCCAATTGTTGTTGTAACGACCAGACAAAATGACTTGCTGCCCATTACGGAGATTGCCAGTAATTCGATAAGTAGTGCCAGGCCCAGAATAAATTTCTAGGCGATCGCGCCTGGTTCTAACAATCGCCTCAGAGCGATTGCCCAAGTTTTTGCGAGTGTGGCGATCGTGTTTATCAGAACCTCGACCTTTTGTCCATAACCGCAGCAATCCCAGTCCAACCAGCGGTAAAACTAATCCTAATAACCAAGGGTTGATCAATGGCTGGTGTGTAGTTGTGGTAGTGGTTGTATCCTCATATACACTTGTGCCGCTAGCTTTGTTGTAGTTGCACGTTAATTTGTAGCGTTGTCCATTCTGAGTCAAATTCAGAACAACCCTCACAGTATCCGCGTTGGCAGATTCAACACTCACAACATTTTCAAGGTTAAATCCCTTAGCTCTGGCTTGATCGACACATGCATCTTGAGCACGAATAGCCACATTTGCAGGAAGTTTAGATTGTGCATGAGCTGGGGAGGAGGTCAAAGCCATAGCTGCAACAGTGAAGGCTATGGAACTTGATACCTTGAAAGAAGATTTCCAAGTTTTCATATTTTTTACTCTTGTTTAACCAATACAAAAGAGTTGCTGGGTATAAAAGCAGAAAAACACTTCAGCCAAGATTTGACAATATGGTTGAGAAAATTGTGCTGTCGTCAGCAATGTATATGAAGCTGAAAAATGTTTTAGCCAATTGTTACTTGGTTTGTATCGACAGCTGTTGCACCATTAACTTTCTGAGCAACAGAAACCATTTGGGATAGAATTTGCTGACTAGGAACTTTCCCTTTTAAAACTACGGTACTGCCTGTTTGAGCAACGTATAAAGTGTCAATATCAGTTAAAGAGGAATCTTCATCGAATGCTAAAGCAACTCGCTTTGCTAGTCCACTTTGGTCATATTCTCCATTCAAGCCCATCCGCTCTGGAGGAATAGATTCAGTAGTAGATTGAGCCGGACTAGGATTTACTTGTGCCTGTTGAGGTTTTTCTTGTCCAAAAAGTCTTTTTAACCAACCCATAGTTGCTTTCGCTCCATTTAAAAACGAAAATGGTTAGACTTAAAAAATTAATCTGCTCTAGCCAAATACTAGACTAGTCATTATTTGACAAGTCAAAACTACTTAGTAATCCAGCTTAATTGCTTGGAAAATTCCTTCAGAATCATACAAGTTAGATTTTATTATTCTAACTACCAAAAGGAATAATCTGTACAGAGAAAATAATTTTATAAATTCTTATTTGTATAAAATACAATTGAGAGTTTTAAATCATAATTTATAGTACAAAGATTAAAAACTAATGTATTTTACTCAAATGGAATTGCTAAACTTTAGCCATATTTTAGATATACAAACATTATAAATTATAGATTTTTGACTTATATAAGTTTTCTATAAGAAGTCTGAAATCTGCTTGACACAAATTTTTTAGGACTAGATACAATACTGTTCGGTTTAGGAGCCTGTGCTATGGCAGCGGCAGCAAGAGAATGACAAATAGACTGATTTGAGATTTTATCAAGCTACTATAGCTAGTTAATATTCTCGTTATCAGGTTAAACCTGGTAACGAGAACTAGAGCCTCTGGCTCGTTGAATGAGATGGTACAAGATATGAGTAAAACTAAAACTGTTTGAAAAAGAATTCAGAATTCTGTTTGATAAATTAATTTAAAATGTGATCGCATAAAATTATCTATTTATTTGTCTTAAATATTTCCTATTATCAACCTAGATTTTAATATGTAGTTTTATAATTCAAAATTTAATTATTAATTCGATTATTTTTAGCTAATTTTTCTAATTCTTGCTGTAACGACAAAGGCTGATAACCTAATGCAAAAGCCTTTGAACTATTTAAAGAAACATCACTTGGTCTTGGTGCAGCCATTTTTACATCTTGTTGCCGACAAGCTTTCAGTCCAGTTGAGGGAAGCTGAAATACTTCAATAAGTAGACGTCCAAAATCATAACGGGAAATTCTTTCTTTACCTCCTAAATGAATCAGCCCGTTAACTTTTTCTAATGCTAATAACAATCCTTTTGCTGCAGTTATGCCGCTTACGGGTGTACGAAATTCATCTATAAATAAATTTAATTCTTTTCCTTGTTGCAGAGTTTGTATGAATGGTTGCATAAAGCTGGTGGCGATGGGTGTTGCTGCACCAAACATTAAGGGCATTCGACACACAGCAGTCTTGGGATAGGATTCTAACATTTCCTGTTCAGCCATGACTTTTTGCTCACCATATAAGTTGACAGGAGATACGGGATCTGTTTCTTGATAGGGAGCATTTAAGCCATCAAAAACTAAGTCAGTGGAAGTAAAAGCACAAGGAATTAAATAATCTGCGCACAATCCAGCAATATTACACGAAGCTGTAACATTAATTGCGTAGGATTCTTCAGGATAATTTTGACAATAATTTGGTTGTGAGAGCGCTGCTGTATGAATTAATGCTTGCGGCTGAATGTCACTAAATATCTGCTTAAGTTCTTGAAAGTTTGTCAAGTTAACTTTCAGCATTTTTATGTTGGGAATTTCGATCGGATGAGAGAAATAAGTTCCATAAACTTCCCAATTTTGCTTTGCTAGTTGACAGAGATGCCAACCTAAAAAGCCGCTAGCTCCGGTAATTAATAGTTTTTGCATATCTTAATTTCAGGGTTTTAGCCAGAATAAGAATTCAGAAGCCAGGAGCCAGAAGCCAGAATATTCTGAATTCTTCTTTAAAAGTATCCCCCACGACGAGTGTTCTGACTTCTGTATTCTGTATTCTTCTTCAATTAATTAATTCTTGAAAGCGCTTTTCACCACGTAGTTTGTTAAAGTCTGGATCTGTTTTTGCTAATTTATTGTATTTGTTGGGAACGAGCTTCATTGCTTTGTGCAAGTTCTCAATTGCTAACTCCACATTGTTTTGTAAAGCATACGTACAAGCTTTGTTGTAGTATGCCAGATCCTTATCGGGTTTAATGGCGATCGCTTTGTCGTATGATGCGATCGCTTCTTTGTAGCGTTGCAATTTTGTCAGTGCAATTCCTCGGTTAATCCAAGCTTCGTACTTGTTCGGCTTGAGAGCGATCGCTTTGTCGTATGATGCGATCGCTTCTTTGTAGCGTTGCAATTTACTTAGGATATTGCCCCGGTTATACCAGGCTTCATCTCTGTTAGGTTTAGTGGCGATCGCTTTGTCGTATGATGCGATTGCTTCTTGGTAGCGTTGCAAAGCTGTTAAGGCATTTCCTCGGTTAATCCAAGCTTCTGCAAGTTGAGGTTTAATGGCTAGCGCTTTGTCAAAAGTTAATACAGCTTCAGTGTAGCGATGGGAGTTTAATAAATTATTGCCTTCGTTAAAGATATGTTCTGCCTCTTTGGCAGTCTGTGCTTCTGAGATAAACTGAGCTACATTGATCTCTTGTACAGCTTGCTTGCTATTTTTCCCTGCTGAGTTTGCTAAACCACCACAGCCTGAAATCAATAAAGTAATGCAGCTAGAGGCAAAAAACCAACGCCAACAAATCATGCTTTACTAAACTCACCCTCTCATGCTTACAAGTTCTATTTTTAAGTATTGTAAAACAATATTCACTTTTTTATCAATTAGTTTAGCTTAATCATCCAATCATCTATAAAATATTTCTTGCCGGAATAAAAAAATTGGGATCATATCACATTATCTCGGTATGAAAAATTCCTACTTGTTACTTATTAGCTTTTTTCTGAGCTGATTTCTACAAAAATAAAGCAAACATACTGACTTTATCCTGTTAATAAAGGATATAACTTAAATAAAAAGAATACCAGTATTTAATAAATAAGATTTAATTGATTATTAATTCTTTTTTGTCAAAACTATGCATTGATTGAGGGATCTGAGGTAAAAATTAGTAGAGTATTTCCGACTGTATTCGGTAAGAAGTTGCCCTCTGGGCATTTTTTGCTTCTACAACTCGCTGTAAATTTATTGTTTCTAATTTGCGACAGCTAAGATAAAACAGCTGTTGATTAGAGAATGCTGGTGCCAGAATATAATCATGCCTATTGATTCCAATTCTTCCCAAGTCCCGAACCCAGAATCCGTTCCCGAACAGAACTTGCAACCAGATGACTTTGAGGAAACGCCTGTTAATGGTTTAACTCCAAATGAACTGGCTGCGCAGCAAGCCTTAGCCGCAATTGCCTCTCTGCAATCTCCACAAAACACTGCTGCTTTACAGCAAGCGCGTTCTAGTGCGAAGCATCGTTTGAGTCAAGCTGTGAGCGTTAAACCCAGAGCATTGTTGCTAATCCTGGTAGCGATCGCCATTACTTTTACAGGAATTGCCATCGATAACTGGATTGTTGGCACTGTCGGCACTTTACTTGCTTTGCTCATATCTTTGGCAATAATTTTGCCTTGGTGGCAAGAAGTTGCAGACGAGTGGTTTGCTCCTCAAGAACGAGCATTGGTAGTTGCGTTTTTGGGAGTATTAGCAGCAATCATCGGCTTTGTAAGATTTACTGGTGTAGGCGATGGCTTGCTGGCTATTGGACGCAGAATTAACTGGGAAGCTTTCGGAACACTAGCAGAATGGTTTGGTGCTTTGGGGCAAATTCTCATCGCCATCATTGCTGTTTACATTGCCTGGCGACAGTATGTTATTTCCAAGGACTTGACGATTCAGCAAAACTTGCTTACAGTCCAACAAAATTTAATTACCCAGCAGCAGACAATTGATTCTTATTTTCAAGGTATTTCCGATTTAGTATTGGATGAAGAGGGATTACTCGAAGATTGGCCTCAAGAAAGGCTACTGGCAGAAGGTCGTACAGCGGCGATTTTGAGTAGTGTAGATGGCAGTGGTAAAGCGAAAATACTCCGCTTTCTTTCCCGTTCCAAATTGCTCACTCCTCTAAAACGCGATCGCCTACTTGGTCGAGCTATTCTTGACGGTATTGGCGGTTATTGTGAGGATCGTGTCTATGGTGTCCGCGTCATTGACTTAGGAGTAATGCTGGCAGGTGCAGATCTTTCTGGCACAGATTTGCGCTGGACTGATTTGAGTGAAGCTAATCTTGTTCGTACCAATCTCAGCAATTGTGACTTAGTTAAAGCCGACCTCTCCCGTACCATTTTATATGAGGCTAATTTCAGTGGTGCTGACCTTAACGGTGCCATCTTATTTTATGGAAGTCCAGAAACGGCTTCACCTCGCAGTCGCAAGCACCCGCCCAATTACAAAACAGGCGAACACACTGGCGCTGTAGTGGAAGATGCAAATTTTAGTAATGTCGAGCGGATGTCAGACGCTAACCGTTATTACTGCTGTGCTTGGTGTGGCGAAAAAACCAGAGGTACAGTTCCCGGTGGTTGTGAGGGCATTCCGAATAAGTTGGGGAGGTAGTTGAGATAGGGGATAGGGAACAGGGGATAGGCGATCGCTCTAGTCGGAAATGTCTTAGAATGCAGGCAAAGGAAGCAATGCTATGGCTACCTTAATTGTTTTGTTAGCTACGTTTGCATTTGCCATTTTGATTATACTTGTCTTCTTCAGGCAACAGCCTATTAACTATCGTCTCTGTGGACGAATTGCTTTAGCTGGTATGTTCCTGTTTACCGGAATTAGTCACTTCTTACTAGACGATGGCATGGTGCAAATGCTGCCTGAATTTGTTCCTTTTCGGTATTTCATCATCTATGTGACTGGTATTATCGAATTATTTTTTGCAGTCGGCTTACTGCTTCCCCAGTACTACCGATTAACAGGAATACTCGTAATTGCTTTTTTAACCACTTCTGCGGAAGTCCCTACCCTCAGTGAAACGGAGTAGGGATGGATAGCAGGGTGATAACGAAAGCATCCCCGACAGATATCAACAAAAGGTTGATTTTGGAGAGGGGTGATTGAGGAATCACCACTTTCTGTGAGATAATACTGATGGTCGTTGACCTACCCGACCGTATTGAACAGACAGGCTAACTTCAAAGTAGATGTAAGAATCTTGCCGCAGATAAATCGGTAGATCGGGGAATCTGAAAGCCTAGCTGGTTGACCATTGTCGTAAATCCAAGGTGAGTAGGACGGAAAAGATATACGCCTTGGGAAGCAGGGCGTCTGCCTGTTGAGGCAAAGTAAGACCAAAGTGTACTTGTACATAGAGGCATTTGCCGATGAAACGGGAAGCTCCGAAGACGAATAAGACCGTCCCTGAATTGAGTTGAAGTTGGAAGCCCCAACCTCAGCGAAGCAGGTTGGGGTACTTCACTCTGTGTTTTCCCCTCCAATGTCTATGCAGCCTTGAATTCAGTAGATTTTGGCGGTAACGTTTACGGGCCGATTTATCTGCTGTTTCGCGTCCCCCTGCAAGTATTCTTAATTGGATGGGCTTGGATTGTGGCAGTGCGACAACCAACACAGACGATGGCTTCACGAAATTCAGATCATTCCCAACATCATTGATTGTTTTACACTCGGTAGGGGTGAGGCTTTTTGCTGTTTCAGCTAAGTTCCTTGAGAACCTTAATCAAGCTTTCAATGCCGAGTTCAAATGCTTCCTCTACATTTCCACCCAATCGGAACGCTCCGATCAATTCCATATCCACAAAGCCATGAGTAAAAGCAACTACGATGCGAGCAGCACTCAGGGATTTTTCTTTGCCCATCCACTGTTCTACTGTTTTTAACAAAGGTGCAACGGCTGCTGCACTTACTCCAATATCAGGCTGCATCTCTGATGAAAGATTAGAGTAAAGCAACGGATAGAGCGTCGAATGATCGTGGGCAAATTTTCGGTAAGCGATCGCCATCGCTCGTAAATCGGCACTGGGATTATTTCCCTGAGCTGCGTTTGCCAAAGTTTCACCCAGTTCAGCTAGTAGGTGTTCTAACACGGCACGCACAAGCTGCGATTTGTTTTTCACGTGCTTGTACAGCGAGGGTGCACGAACTCCCAATGCAGTAGCTAGCGTTTGCATTGACAGGTTTTCTAATCCTTGAGTTTCGAGCAAGTGCTGTGCTGTGCGGATGATTTCTGAATAGGATGTTTTGGCACGAGCTGGACTCATGATGAACCTGTCAGAGAAGATGAATGCGATCGCAGGGTTTGATGGGCAAACTGGAGTAAACGGGGCAAAATGCGCTCTGGTTGTTCTCTATGGGGATAATGTCCCAAACCTTCAAGCAGATGAACTTCAACCTGCGGAATCGTGGATGTTAACCAATCTGCCTCGGATTGTGGATCTTCATAATCAGGATCTGCCATACCAATAAAGTCGAGAACTGGTACACGGATTGTTTTGAGATGAGCAGAATCGCGCCCAGTCAACAGCATTGATTTAAAGGCAGCAAAGCGCCCTGGTTCGCGTAGCTTTGTTTTTAAGGTAGCAACGTAAGTATCTAAATCATCAGGCGGAAAGCTGGGATAAAGTGAGCGATAATACATACCCCATACTTCGACACCCCAAGGTTTTGCAAACATCCCTGACAAAATCCAGGGCATAAGGATTGCTTTTAAACCGGTAAACGGTACGCGACGGATTGGGCAGATTCCCACTACCCCTGCCACTCGCTCTGGATGTTGAGCGGCAAAATAAGCAGTACTGGCACCAGAAATAGAACAACCAATCAACAATGCTTTCTCTGTTTTTTCAGCATCAAGCAACCGTTCGATGTCACTCGCCAGTGCTGGGACATCAAATGATTGCCACCCCACTGAAGTATCACCATGTCCGCGTAGATCTGCAACCATCACCCGAAAGCCTGCTTTTACTAATTGAGGTGCGAGGCGATCGTACTCTTGACGCAAGTCCCCTACTCCTGGCAAGCAGAGAATCAGCGCTCCATCACCCGCTATTTCGTAAGCCAGTGTTTCGGTGTTGACTCGAATTGTTTTAAGTTCAAAATTCGGAATCATTGAGGACTACCTCCTTTAGCTAATAACATTAGCCTTCAAGGTTAATGTTATTAGCCTTGAATCTACTTGTCCCTGATTGCAATATTTCTTAACTGATATCTTGCTCCAGTTCTCGTTACCAGGTTCAACCTGGTAACGAGAGTTTGTGGGCTGCCGCCTCCAGGCTGTCGGAACTGGTGCAAGATGTGAATTAACTTTGTGGAAAGTAGTTGTTAATTGCCCTTAACCGCCAACATTAACTTTCTTCGCTAACCCTATAGCCTGTAAGATTTTAATTGCCCACCAAGTCATATCCACTTCCCACCAACGTAATCCGGCTTTTGCTACATTTGGATATGCGTGGTGATTGTTGTGCCAACCTTCTCCGTAAGTTAGAAGTGCTGCCCACCAAAGATTGCGAGAGTTGTCTTTCACGTTAAAACGACGATAACCGCGCAGGTGAGCTGCAGAGTTAATTAGCCAAGTGGTATGCCAAAGCAATACTGCCCTTAGAAAGATGCCGTAGATAACAAAAGACCATCCGCCCAAAGCATACAGTAGGATCGCAACAGGGATTTGCAGCAACAAGAAATAGCGATTCAACCATTGATAGAAGGGTTCACGCTCTAAATCAGGGGCATATTTTTTGTAAATTTCGTAGTCAAAAAACTCTGCTTGTGGATAAAAAATCCACAGCATATGACTCCACCAAAAACCACGCTGGGCAGAGTAAGGATCTTTGTCTTTGTCTTCTGTATGCACATGATGCATCCGATGTCCAGCTACCCAAAAAATAGGCCCTCCTTGCATAGCTAGGGCACCTAAGGTAGTGATCGCATATTCTAACCACTTTGGCAAATGCAAACTTCGGTGAGTCAAAAATCGGTGATACCCTAAACAAATCCCAATACTGCCAAATAACCAGTGAAGGAATATGGTAACTCCTAGCGCAGACCATGAAAAACACCAGGGAGCAAGCATCGCTAGGGCGTGAAATGTTCCAAAAAATGCCACGTTAGTCCAGCTTAAAGCTAGCGGTTGCTTATCAACAGCCGCAGTTGAGTGCGAATTCATAAATATTTCCTTTGACGTGAGTACTGTAATGAAAAGGGAACGGGGAATAGGGAACAGGAAGGTTAAAGACAGCTAAAGTAGGATTGAAGAAGAATACAGAATTCAGAAGTCAGAACACTCGTCGTGGGGGATACTTTTAAAGAAGAATTAAGAATAAAGAATATTCTGGCTCCTGGCTTCTAGATTCTATTTAATAAAGGATGCAAGTGCCACTTACATTCTTGAGCTTAACAAAGAAAAATTTTAATTGCAAGTGTCACTTACATTTTTAACTTATGTCCGGTCAAATAGTTTCAACTCGACAGCGACTGATTAATGCAGCGATGTCGTTATTCGCGGCGCAAGGAGTCACCGAAACGACAACAAAAGCAGTTGCAGAATTAGCACAAGTTAATGAAGTGACCTTATTCCGACATTTTGGCAATAAGTACGGATTGCTTTTGGCGGTAATTTCTGAATCGCCAGTGTTTGAAGAACTGGGTGAATCCTTGAAAAGGCAAGCAAGCCAAAGTACCAGTGCCTACCAAGCTCTGAAAGATTATTGCGATCGCCGCTTGCAGGCTTTAGAAAAAGTTCCAGATTTGGTGCGTTCCTTGGTAGGTGAAGCAGGAAATTATCCAGTAGAAAATCGTCAAGCACTGGGACGAAGTTTGAATCAAGCCAACCGCTATGTTGCTGAATATTTAGCAACAGTCGTGGAGCGAGAGCAATTACATACCCATTTACCAACCGAGAAGTTAGCAAGTTTACTCAATAGTCTGTTGTTGGGGTATGCCATGATTCAGTTTACTAGTGAATTTCACGAATTTTGGCGTGACAGAGATGAGTTTTTGGAAAGCTTGGTAGCGTTGTTTTTACCCAGTGCTACAGATTCTACAAGTTCAAGAAAATATGAGTTTATTGCTACAGAGAAGGTGATAGATTTACCAGCAAATTTAGTTCATTTGATTTTGCAACGAGCGAAGAAATCAGGGCTGCGAGATTATGCCCTGATGTATGTTTTGTTTGGAGCAGGTTTATCAACTACAGAAGTTGTGAATTTAGAGCGATCGCACCAGATTATCGATACCAATCGGCACTTGTTGCAAATTACTCAAGGCTCGACTCGACAAGTTCCTGTTAATCAGTGGATTTTGGGTAAGCGATATGGTTCTCATACTCGCAATCCACTAACTCAATGGCTAAAAAGCCGTAAAGATGAACATTCGGCATTATTTCTCAACGATAGTGGAATGCCAATATCAAAGGTAGAAATAGAGGAGCGCTGGCAGATATTAACAGAGGGATTATTGACACCAGAAGGACAACAGCCTGCCATTGAGCAAGCCCAACAGACGTGGTGTACAGAAATGTTGATGAAGGGAATGAATTTAGAAGATATGAGTATTATTACTGGCTGGAATTTGACTCAATTACAACCCTACGCTCGTAGAGCTAAAGAAAAATTAGCTCTAGAGCAGGCTATTCGCCTGGATCAGAAATCAAGGCAGGTAACTAGGGAGAGTTAATTGAAGTTGACTTTTTGGCGATCGCTTCAAAAGGGACAGGGTTGGGGATAGGGCTGGGAGAAATCCCTCTCAATAACCCTAAGGTGGGCACTGTCCATAACTTAAAAATAAGGGCTTGAGGAAAGTTGAGCAGTGCCCACCCTACAAAAATTGCTGCTACAAATGAAACAAACAAGTCAAATCCCCTTTCCTTCTGCCTTCTGCCTCTGGGAAGTTCTGTTAGTGTAGCTCCTCCACAAGGAGGCTCGCCGTGCGACGGCGCACCCTCACGGGAAGCTGCTTCGCGTCTTGTGACTTCTCTCTGCCTCCTGCCACGCCAGTCGCCCCAAGTCGGGGAACCCTTTCGCCAGTCACCTGCGGAGGGAAACCCTCCCGCAGTGCTGGCTCACCACGGCGCTGGCTCCTCTGCCTGATTTCTTCAGAGCGTGCCAATATCTGTAGCGGGTTGCATAGCCTTTGTGCTTTGTTTTGCTAACATCGTAGCTCAGAGGATAATCAAGGCGGGTATGGGGCAATGGTGCGCTTAAGGCTTTGGCAATGGATCGTATTGGCAATTCCGATCACTTTCATCATTGGTTTTTTACTGGTGTCGGCGGGATTGCAGATCCACGAATGGGGTATTAACTGGATCTGGGGCGTGTTTACCCTTTTATTCGTGGGTTGGCGTTGGCTGCTAGTAAAATGGACTCGACCGCAGTTCGAGCAGTTTGAAAATGTTGTGGCAGAAGTCAGCAAAGAACTGGAATCTGCGATCGACGAAACAACGCCTACTGTGGGAGCTGACGCCACTAAACAAGCAGAAGTTGCACTCCAAGAAATCCTGAGCGCGGCACAAAATGATGCTCCGATCTGGGAAGACTGGCAAACTTTTTGGCAGCGCTGTCAGGATCTGGTTGTCGCCATTGCCAAGATTTATCATCCAGAAGTGAAGTATCCGCTGTTGAACATTTACGTTCCTCAAGCTTACGGGCTGATTCGGGGAACAGTAGACGATCTAGATCAGTGGGTGCAAAAATTATCCCCTGCTCTCAATCAGGTGACAGTTGGGCAAGCATATCAAGCATACGAAGTTTATCAGAGCTTAGAGCCATCTGCTCGCAAACTGTGGCGAGCCTGGAGTTGGGCACAATGGTTGTTGAATCCTGTGGCGGCGGTGGCAAGTAAAGCTAGTCAGCGTTCCAGTAGCCAAGCCAATCAGCAACTACTGGTGAACTTGAGTCAAATGCTTCGAGAAGCGACTCTGCGGAACTTATGCAGGCAAGCAATGATTCTCTACGGAGGTAGTACACTGCCAGCTTTTGTTACCTCCATTCCTACACCAACGATTCCCAAAGCCAAAACTCAAACACTGCGGGAAATTCTGGCACAAGCCGAACCTACCGAAGTTGTTGAACAAAAACCCATTAATATTCTGTTGGCAGGAAGAACCGGAGCAGGAAAAAGCAGTCTGATTAACACGCTGTTTCAAGCAGAAAAAGCCGCAGTCGATATTTTGCCCAGCACCGATCGCATTCAAAATTATCATTGGCAAACCGGAAGCGGTGAACAACTGACGCTCTGGGATACCCCTGGTTACGAACAAGCCAACCGCGCAGATTTGAGAGAACTCGTGCTTGACTACGCTCAAACCGCAGATTTACTAATGTTGGTTACTCCTGCTCTCGATCCGGCTTTGCAAATGGATGTGGACTTTCTCCAAGATATCAAGGCAGAAGTAGCAGACTTGCCAGCGATCGCGATCGTAACTCAAGTGGATCGTCTCCGCCCGATTCGGGAGTGGAACCCTCCTTATGATTGGGAGTGGGGCGAGCTTCCCAAGGAAATTGCTATTCGCGAAGCGACTGAGTATCGCGCTCAACTGCTAGGAGAATTCTGCGATTTAGTTCTGCCTGTCGTGACTGCTGATATGAAAACAAATCGAGCTGCTTGGGGAGTGGATGCCCTATCGCTGGCATTGGTGGAGGCGATCGCACCTACCAAGCAACTGAGGCTAGCTCGCTTTTTGCGTAATCTGGAAGCTCGTACTGTTGCTGCTGCCAAAATTATCGATCGCTACACCTTCCAGATGACAACAACCCAAGGATTAACTGCATTTCTCAAAAGCCCTGTACTGCAGTTTATTTCTACATTGGCAACCGGATCTCCAAATTTGGCTTATCTGTTGGCAGAACAAATTCCTGTGGAACAGCTACCGATTGTCATTGGCAAACTGCAAATGGCTTATGACCTTTTCTCGCTGTTAAATACGAGTGATAATCCTCTTAATTTTGACTTGCTGTCTCTTTGGCCATTACTTTTGGATAATTCTACTTCATCTGAGCGCAACGCTTGGGCATTTGGTCACTCCTTAGTTGAGTATTGGACTCAAAATTTGACAGTTGAACAACTCCAGCAAAGATTTGAGTATTATTTGCAGCAAAGTTAAGTCAAGTTACGATTTTTTCTACTCGCTACTTGCTTTTGTTCGGTTTGTAACAATGGAAGTAGAACAAATCTTTTGGGTAGGGTGATGAAACCTTTTACTTCGTTAGTTCTGACAACATTCTTTGCTGCGATCGCAAGTTTAACTTTTGCTCAAACTGCTAAAGCTCAATCTGTTCGCCCTGGCAATCAATATTGTGGAGGTTATAAAGACTACCGTACCTATTATCCTCGTAACAGTTACTCTAGCCATTCACTTAATCGCTTGAATTCTCAGTGTTGGCGTTGTTTTAACCGTTCTGCCAATAATTTTTCAACCAATGGGCAAAATAACCGAATTAATCACGCAAAAGGTTATTCTGTCTATGATAATATCCGCTATCGCCCTCAACGCGATCGCACTTTTTAGATTGTGCTGGATTGAGACTCTTTGGGCGTCAGGCGATCGCTTTTTTTTCAATAAAATACTGCTACTTACCCTACAACAATCATTTTATAAATGTGCAAAGCTAGTAGTAATTCTATAAGTAATACTGCTAACAACTGTACAGGCGGGTTTTAACAATAATCTCTTTAGGATAACCAAATATCTCAATAAACCCGCCCCTACAAACCACGAACTATATCTAACCAGGTTTGCATACTTATAGGCGATGAGGGTGTGATATCAAATTGAAAATAAGGGCGAACGATGGGACTCGAACCCACGAATGGAGGAACCACAATCCTCTGCCTTAACCACTTGGCTACGCTCGCCATGTCTATTGCGTTTCTTATTATAACACTCTCCAACAAAATGGTCTAGTGTTTTTTATCAAGGAACGGACTTAGATAATCTGAAGTCTAAAGACCACAGTAAATTACGATCTGGAAAATGAAAGTCTCAAATATTATGGCATATGTGGGAGTGGTAGGACTAATTGTCCTGGGTGTGGTAATGGCGAAGACAAACCCCGCTCAAGTTGAATATGAAGAGTATGCCGAGCAACGACTAACAAATTATTTAAAGACTAACGTTTGTAAAAAAACTCCGAAAATATTAGAAAATTTAATCCGGTTTAATTGTAAGCAAATAGTGGATTCGGCTAGATCGCAAGTGCGAGAACTAATTGCAGAAAATACCGAACGACAAGATTTTGTAATTTTTAGTATTTATCGTACAAATTTAAGTCTAAATTCTGTGACACCTGGTGTGAATCTGGATGCTCTGTTATCTTCTACACCTGGTTATCAATTTGAGACATTGGGAGCTTTTGATCAGTTTTATACTTATAAGGCTGAACAGCTTTAGACTCAAAAGGCAAAAGGCAGTTCCGATGAGACAAGTTTCATCACCAAGAGTGAAAGTGGAATTTTTACTGTTCCCTGTTAAGAGTTCCCCCAACCCGACTTTCAAGCTAGAAGGAGAAGCGTTTCTTTAATTGCTTACATTCGCAAAGCCTTAAGAAAGCCAGATTTGGCAGCAATTGTGGTTGATACTGATTATTCAGGCACTATTATCACCTCTTTGAGGCTACAAGAGGTGATTTTGAGGTGTAGTATAAGAGTTTTATTGTAATTAGAATTTGTAAAAACAAAAATAGAGCTTTAGTTAGAAATAATAAAACACTAAGTCTTTCTTTTGGGGAAGGTTAATCTTTGCTGTCATGTCTAGAATTTTTAATGGAGTTAGCTTTTAAATTCTTGTGAGTAATTATTTAAATTCAATGACTTGCAAGAAGATAAAATTTACAACTTAAAGAGAGGAAAACGGCTGATGTTCTTTCATAAAAAAGAAACAATTCATGTTGTTAATGTTAAGGAACCTAACCCACGTTTTGCTCAACTGCTTTTAGAGCAATTTGGTGGTGCGACAGGTGAGCTAACAGCAGCTTTGCAATATTGGACTCAGTCCTTCCACTGTGAAAATCCTGGCATCCGGGATATGTTACAAGATATTGCGATAGAAGAGTTTGGTCATTTAGAAATGGTGGGTAAGTTGATTGAAGCACACACCAAAAATGTTGACCAAACTGACGCTTATAAAAGTACTTTGTTTGCAGTGCGTGGTATGGGACCACATTTGTTAGATAGTCAAGGTAATGCTTGGTCTGCTAATTATGTGAATGAGGGTGGTGATGTAGTGCGCGATTTGCGGGCTAATATTGGCGCTGAAGCTGGCGCGCGCCAAACTTACGAAGAATTAATTAAATTAGCACCTGATGAAGGTACTAAAAATACACTTGTTCATTTATTGACACGAGAAATATCCCATACCCAGATGTTTATGAAGGCGCTGGATTCATTGGGTAAATTAACCGATCCGTTCTTTGGTAATATTCAACCCGATAGCACTGTGGATATTTACTATAACTTGTCTAGTGATGGAAAAGACGAACGCGGCCCTTGGAATTCAGAACCAACTTTCCGTTATATTGCCGATCCAATGGCGGAAAAGCAATCTTAATTAGTTCTTGACACAAATCCCCGATTTTTCAAAAAAGTCGGGGATCTTGTTTTGATTTGCTAAGATACTTTAAGTAAAAATTGGAAGTTGCACTTTTGCTAATGCCATCTGCGTATCTGCTAGTATCCCACGGAAGTCGAGATCCGCGACCGGAAATTGCTATGCAACAGTTGGCAAAACTAGTATCCAACAAAGCGCAAGGTAACTTATCTAAGGTTGCTGGTGTGAATGTGGCTTTTGCATCGATGTGTGAAACTTTAGTAGGTACAGCATACCTGGAACTCAGCCCAGAACCTTTACATCAGCAAATTATCAACTTTGCCCGAAATTCTGTTGCTACTTTAAAGGAGACTCACCTTAAAATCATACCTTTATTTCTGATGCCAGGAGTCCACGTTATGGAAGATATTCCTCGTGAAGTCGAGCTGGCACAGCAGTCTCTAGGCCAAGATATCCTCATCGAATTACAACCATATTTAGGCAGCCACTCAGGTTTAGAACAGTTGTGGGCAAAGCAGTTTGCAGGAACAACAGCAACTGCCAAGATTGTTTTAGCCCACGGTAGCCGACGTTCGGGTTCGCTACAACCAGTGGAAGCGATCGCCAAGAAATTAGGTGCAGTGACTGCTTATTGGGCTGTTGCTCCTAGTTTAGAATCGCAAGTCCAACAGTTAATTGCTGCTGGATACAGACAAATTGCGATTCTGCCATACTTTTTATTCGCTGGTGGCATAACTGATGCGATCGCTCAAGCTACAAAAAAGTTACAATTACATTTTCCTGAGGTAAATTTTCAGCTGGCGGAACCTTTGGGAGCAAGTGCAGAATTAGCCGATTTGATTTGGGATTTGTTAGAAAAATGAACCGCCAAGACGCAAAGTCAGAGGGGAGGGCTTGTTTGGGAAAGGTATATTTGGTTGGTGCTGGGCCTGGAGATCCGGGGTTGATGACACTCAAGGGTAAGGGACTGCTAGAATGTGCGGATGTTGTCATTTATGATGCTTTGGTAAGTCCGGCAATTCTGGCGATGATCAATCCTATGGCTCAGAAGATTGATGCTGGTAAGCGACGGGGGCGTCATTCTCTGATTCAGGAAGAAACGACACAGTTGCTGATTGAAAAAGCGCAGGAGTATGCAATTGTTGTGCGTTTGAAGGGAGGTGATCCCTTTGTTTTTGGCCGTGGCGGCGAGGAGATGGAAGAATTGGTGAATGCTGGAGTGCCAGTAGAAGTAGTGCCAGGTATCACTTCGGGAATTGCCGCTCCAGCCTATGCAGGCATACCTTTGACGCATCGTCTCTATAGTTCTTCGGTAACTTTTGTTACTGGACACGAGGCAGCGGGTAAGTATAGACCGAAGGTTAATTGGCAGGCGATCGCTCACGGTTCAGAAACGATTGTGATTTATATGGGAATTCACAACCTGCCTTATATTGTTCAACAGTTAACGATAGCAGGATTAAGTCAGGAAACTCCAATCGCTCTGGTGCGTTGGGGTACACGAGCGGATCAAGAAGAATTAATTGGTAAGTTGGGAACGATTGTAGAGCAAGTTGAGAAGGCTGGATTTGGAGCGCCTGCAATTGTGGTGATTGGTGCGGTGGTGAATATGCATGAGATGTTATCTGGTTGTCGCCCAGTGTCAAGCTAAAGTTTGCAGTAGTTCTCGCTCATTTGCAGTAGCTCACTCACGCTTAACAGTGGTACGATCCGACCATCATCCAGAATAGTATAGTTCCTGTAGTAGGGTATATTACCTTCTACTTGATGGATAGAAACTTTCCTTTCACCCCAACAGCGATCTATTTGCACTGCTAACGAGCGATCGCCTGCTTTGACAATTAATACACCAGCAGCCTCGATTTGCAGTGGAGTTTCTGAAGCTGATGCGATCGGATATAGGTAATTAAACTGCAAGTAATTTTCCAGACGAATTAACTGGAGAGTCGAATTTTGCCAGTTGAAAACTTCACTACCTTTGACAAGCGAAATTTGCTCTGGATTGAGCGAGCATATTTCTTCAACTGCATCTATAGAAAATCCCAAAAGCATCTGATCGCTTTCTACCAGCAGCACTCGCTCTAATGAAAGGTTAATAGGAGGGTTTGCAATAGACTGTTGCAGATTCTGAGCCGTTTTATTTAACAAACAACTGACTTGATTTGTCTCTGCCAGGCTAAGTTCAATATCGTTAGCGATTTCTTGAATTTTTGCAATTGTTTCTATTACAGTCTGAGATGTAATCTCTAATTCTGGGCAATTATCTATTGATGTATTCTGGTTGTTTGTATAAATACAATTTCCATTTTGGAATTGTATTTGAGTCAAAGTAGATATTTTAGCGGCAAACTTATCATATGTCAGGCGCAACTCGTTATTATCTATCTCCAGCTTTTTGACACGGAGGCTGAGATTGCGAATAAGCTTGTTTAATCTATCAATTTGCATTTCTAGGCTATCATGCTGGATAGTAAGTTCCTTCATTAAATCATCAATGTTTTCTACTCGATTGGCAAGAGTTTTCGTTATTGTTTCTTGATTTTCTCTTTGATGGCTAGATATTAATATTTCCTGTAATAGTTCTAAACTTATTGCCTGAGTGTCTGGAACTTTTGAGATTAATTTTGATTTTTTTTGGCTACTCACTTCTGATTTCGTGAAATCAATGCTTGTAGGTATGCTATCAAGCTGATTTGCCATAATTAATGCTTGCGATCGCCGCCACGCAGATAATGCAAGATGAGTAATTTCTACAATGTTTTCATTAGAGTCAGTAGTTTCTAGGTGTTGCAGAATTGATTTGCAAAGTTGAACAAAAGCTTTTAATTGAAGTATTTCTCCCAAGCTGGCTAATTGAGTAGCTATCATCATGCCTTCGGATTTTAAGTCAGATTTTTTGCCACTAACTAACAAAGATTCTAGGCGTTGCAAATCTTCCTCTACTTCTGTTTGAAAAAGTAAAGTTATCATGTCTTGCAGCCCATCTGATGGGGATAAAGCACTTATGTTTTTTTCAACACTTTGAAAGGACAAATGCTTTTGTAATTCCTCAAAGAGTGGATAACAAAAGGTTGCTAACCATTGCTCATCCAAGATACAACCAACTGCAAGTGATTCAACGATTTGACGCAGCCAATCAACTACTGACGCAAGTATACTGTGTAAATCTGTATCAATTTTTAGAGAATTAGATTGGATTTTTAAAACTTCTAATGAATTTTCTAAACGTTGAGCAAAATTACCCAAAATATTAAATCCTATCATCCCAGCACCACATTTAATAGAATGAGTAGCTTTGAGTGCTGTATCGATGCTTGGAATAGAAAGTTGATAGTTAGGTTTTATTTCTAGTAAAACAGTTTCCAGGGTATTCAAACTATCATTTGCTGCTTCCAGAAATTGCATCTGGGTTTCAATTTCCCTGTCTTTTAACATAATTTGAATTTTTTGTACCAAATTGATGAGATACAATTGATTTCCTGGCAGGCTATTGCCGATAAGAAATTATTAAATTATAGATTATGAATTAAAATAAATTTTGTAATTTCTGTTTCAAACAGAGATTATTTATATTGTTAATATTTCTTTACTATTAATTTATTGTATTCATTGTAGGTTAAAAAAATGACCACATATGGACACAGATAAACACAGATTTTATCGGTGTTCATGTATGGTTGTAATTGATTTACGAAGCAAATTTTGTAGGGTGGGCACTGTTTAAATTTTCTCAAAACCTTATTTTTACATTATGGACAGTTCCACCTTACTACCTAGATTCTGATTTAAAAAGTAAATTTTGTAGGGTGGGCACTGTTTAAATTTTTTCAAAACCTTATTTTTACATTATGGACAGTGCCCACCTTACTACTAAAAAGCACAGAGGTGAAGATTATAAATTCTGTAGAATGGGCAGTTTGACGCTTTATTTAAACCCTTAGTTTTACGTTCTTAACACTGCCCGCCTTATGGTGATTGATAATTGTGCAATTTATAAATCAACTAATTTTGAAATTCCTCACTGTTGCTTGTAATTGCTGGTAAATTTCTACTGTTTTTTGCAAGGATGCATAAATTTTACGAGATGAATTGCTAGTCATTTCTGATACTTTGGCAATTTCTTTCACAAAATTGATAACTTCTTTAGAATTGTGCACTTGTAATCCTGTAGCGGTAGAAATTGATTGCACTAAATCGTCAATTTGGCGACAGACATCTAGCATTTGATTTAAACTATGTTTGCTATCTTCTACTAGACGAGTTACTTCTACTACCTGGGCACTTCCCAATTCCATCGCCTTAACTACTTCGCTGACTTCTAGTTGGATATTGGCAGCCATTCCTTCTATCTCACCAGTTACTCCGGCACTTTCAACTGCTAGGGCGGCAACTTCTTCGGAAAAGGAGGCAAAACCTTGATTATCTCCACCGACACGAGCTGCTTCAATACCAGCGTTAATGGCTAACAAATTAGTTTGGAGGGCAATTTTGTGAATTGAGGAACTCAAGCGAGAAATATTTTGGGAGTATTCACCAAGGCGCTTGAGTTTCTTTGCTGTTTCTCCCATTGCCTCTCGCAAGCTTAAGATATTTTCTACCGTTAGATCCATTGCCGTGTCGCCAATTTCTGCGGTGGGAGAGGCAGTACGAGCAACGGCTGTGGCAAGTCTGGCGTTTTTGGCTACGCCTTTCATTGACAGCCTAATTTGATCGACAGCATCAAGAGTACGGCTGATTTCTTGTTGCTGTTTGAATGCGTCAATTGCTAGTTGAGCGATCGCACTAGAGTTTTCTGCAACTGTACCATTTAATTGGTTAGCGGCAGCTTTGACTTGAATGACAACATCTTGCAAGTTTTCTACAATCGAGTTACAAAAGTCAGCGATCGCACCTACTTCTCCTTTAGAAACTTCCACACGTACTGTCAAATCGCCTTTTTTAGCTCCAGCAAGATTGTCTATTAATTTGAGCAGTTGTTGTTGCAGTTGTTCTGTTTGCTGGCGTTGGAGTTGGGAAGCTTTTTCGCTTTGCTCTAAAAGATTAGCTCGCTCTAAAGCTAGTCTCACAAGTCTCGTGAATTGCTCAAACAAATCGATTTCTGCCTGCTGCCAGACGCGGCTTCTACTACACTGATGGGCAATTAACAAGCCTAGCAAGTTGCCTCCCGATAAAATCGGGGCTTCTAGGTGAGCTTTGACTGCCAATGATTCGAGTTGTTTGATGTAAGACTCAGAAAAACCTGCTTGGTAAATGTTATTGGTTACCAGCACATCGCCTTGCCGATACTTATCTACATAATCTTGTAAACCAGATAATTTCGTTTCTAAAGTGCAAGGCAAACCGTCTACTCCTGATTCAGCTAAGATATTGCCTTGCCACTTCTCGTCAAATTGACAAATCACTACTCGATCTACCTTTAAAGCTTTGCGGATACCTTGAACTGCTAAACTGTAGATTTCCCCAGAGTTGAGATTTCCAGATAAGTGAATGGCAAAGTCTTTCAATGCCTGACTCACCTCTAGTAAACTCACTCTTTCTAAAGCCAGCCCGACTTGCACTGCCAACTGCCTTAAGAAATTAATTTCAAAGGGTTGCCAAACGTGAGGTGCCCAGCAGTAATGAGCCATTAGGAAGCCAAAGATTTGATTGTCTTTGAGAATTGGTGTTGCCAAAATAGCTTTGACTTCCAGCTGTTCCATTAATTTAAGATACTCTGGGGCAAAGTCCATCTCAAAAATGTTATTGGCAACTAACACCCCACCAATTGAGTATGCTTCCATTAACTGCCTGGCAATGGAGCCATCTTCAATTGTGTCTCCCAAAATTACAGGCAAACCCGGAGCCACGGATTCAGCTACTACCTGCCCGCGCCCGTGAGCATTAAAGTGATAGACAACTACTCGATGTGCTCCTAGTGCTTGTCGGGCTTCTGTAACTGTAAGGTTAAATAAATCTTCGCAATTGAGTGATTGGCGAATTGCAGCTGAGATATTTGTAAACAACTTTAGGCGTTCAGCTTCTGCTTTTTGCTTGTTTAGCAAGTCTTGCAGTTGATCTGCCATCCGGTTTATACTGGCTCCCAAAGTCGCAAACTCATCTTCACCGCGAACGGTAATTCGAGTATCAAAGTTACCTCTAGCCAGTTTTTTCACTACCATAGTTGCACTTTGAATTGGTAAGGTGAGACGGGTAGCTAAAATCGCAGCGATCGCACCTACCAGTAAAGCTGTGACGATAATACCAATTGTTAATATCAGCAATATCTGTCTTTGAGTTGCCAAGGCAATGGCTTTATCTGTACTTAAAACTAAGTTCCAATTTAAGTCTGGTAAACCTTCGATTGTTTGCCAGGGAATATAGGTTGTTAAGTCCTCAGCGTGTCCTTTCTTATCAGGTAATATGCGTGTTAATATCTCATTTGCATTTTGCAGTTGCTCCCAACTTGGAATCACTTTTTGAGCATCTTTACCGACATCACTCTTATTCTTTGCTAAAAAAATCTTTCCTGTCTCATCTATGAGATGATATTCATCTCGAATTCCCGGCAGCTTGTTGAGTGCCTGTGCTAAAGATTGCACTGGTATCACTGCCTGAAGAATATAAATAGTTTTATCTGTGACACTATCTTTCACAGGTACAGCCAAGAGAATTTTCGGCTGTTCTGCATTTATTGTTGTAAATGGTTGGCTGATATAAGGTTGATTTGTTTTGAGTATTGCTTGAAAATATTCCTGATTTTTTTGATTAGGAATTGGTTGTCCTTGAGTTTGTAAAAAGACTTCTCCATTTAGTTTTAAAATTGCTATGCTCTCATAGAACTGGTAAATTTCTTTCCAAGTGTTGATCCTTGCTTCCTGCTCTAAGAAATTACTAGTATTTCTTAGTTTAGGGTTAGTAAGAAAACTTTGATTGGCAAATAACTGCATTTCTCCAGTTCGTGCCAGCATGAACTGCTTGATATTGTGTGATAAATCAAGAGCACTCGCTTGTTTAATCTTACTTATTTCTTTTGTTAGGGATTGATTTACCAAGTAATAAGTAAATGCTCCAATTCCTAAGATTGGTAGGGTAGAGATGGCAACAGCAAAAGCAGTCGCTTTAGTGCGCAAGCTTGCCTGCTTCATCCATGTAATTACATTATGAATCGGGGAATATGGAGAATAACTTCTCGGTTGTAATACAGTTACACTTTCTGGAGAAACTGGAAATGAATTTGGTGTGAAACTACGATTTTTTTTGTTGACATCAATTCTATTAGTCATTAAGTATTTCTCAATAATGGTCAAATGTTTGCAAATGTCCGATAAGTGATTTACTTTATTTCGCTAGCTTTTAGCAACTAGTAACTATCTAATATCAAACGCTGCATGATAGATAGTCTGTAAATTTATAAAGGGATTTACAAGAAATAAATTATGCAAATAAACAAACCACAGAGACACTGAGAACACAGAGAAATAAGAAACAGAGAGGTTTATTTTGTTAGATGGTTGAGTGTTTTTTCTGGAAGTTTCTTGCTTGAAATTATTGCTGGCTGTATTTACTATCTTAATCAAGATATTGAAATAATATTTTAATTAAATCTGCTTGTGAAAAAGGCTTATTTAAAACTCCTGAGGCTCCGACAATTTTAGCTCTAGCTTTATCGATAAAACTTGTTCTACCTGTAATCATAATTATAGGTGTCTCTTGAAAAAGAGAATGATTGCGTACTAAAGAACATAATTCATAACCATCTAGATTTGGCATTTCAATATCCAGTAGAATTATGTCTGGTTTAACGCGGATAATTTGTACTAAAGCTTTTAATGGCTCGTTAATACCAACAACAGAAAAAACCTGCCTATCTAAAAATCTTGTGATGGCATTAACTACTATTGGACTATCATCAATACATAAGACATTGTAGAGTTTTTTATCAGTAGGTGTCTGGCGAATAGATTGGCTATTTTGCTTGTCAGTTTTGGTACTTTGTTTTGGTAATGCCGATTGTGACTGAGCAGGATTTGCAACTGGATGCTGCTGAAAAGAAACTGATGACTTGTTCTTTTCTAGATGAGGCGATCTAGCACTAACTCTTGCCGATTTTGTATTGGCGCTGAACAATCTACTTTGGGAGGATCTGCCTTCCAAACGTTGCTGCGATCGCTTTTGACAACATTCAACTAGTAAGCGTATATCCAAATGACAGTACTTTGGCATTTCATCAAGAAAACTGTAGGAAGTAAACTCATAACTTCCCTCTTTTAAACTTAGAAAAGACTCTAAAACTTCTAGCGCCAACTGTTCAATCAAAATTCCTGCTTGGGGGGATGTAATGTACTTGTGCTTGACTAACCAACAAATAGCTAAATAATCTGGATTTGGTATGGCTTGATTTTCAATACCAGTTTCAAATATCGCTTGTAAGCGTTCTTTAATTCCATGATGAAGAGTAGGAATTTTTTGGCTTAAATACTGTAAGTGCTTGTAAATAATTTCAAACATTTTCTCTGTACAGCAAGCATAGATTAATTTTCCTTCCTGTACATAAAATAACCAAGAAGCTGAAGCTGTAAAAACTTGCAAACAACCATTAGTAGACTTACTAGTGATTTTTTTTAGGAGAAAAAGTGGTTGTAGTGACTGATAAAATCTATATCTATTTATAGGAAGTACCTTCATGGCTGTGGCTCTTAAATGAAATCAAGGTTCACAAATTCAACTTGGTAGTATCCTTACTATTGACAAATATCAAAATGGCTTAAAGTATTGCCATGAAACAGTGTTTGTGTTAGGTAGATACACGTGTAAAAAGAGTACTGAAAGCTAATTTGAGTTATTTGCACGGCACTAATAACTAACTCCCACTATGTATTTGCTGAATAGATGCTTGACTCAGCGATTGAAAAGTACAAGATGCAACTGTTACTCGTCCAGAAGAATAAATTTTCTTCATATGTAACGAAAACAACTTCTAAAGTTTAGTCCTGATGATTTGGAGAATTGCCCTAATGAACTGGATGAAGCCTCACCCTAGAAAATATAGCTGCTCAATTCATGAATTTTGAGCAAATTAAACAAGTGTAGTGCATACCCAAAATAAAAGCTTATTCCTAACTTTTAGATTACTACACTTTAACAAAAAAAATTATAAGCTGCATTAAAAAGACTAGTGATACTTAAAGAAAACATGAAAACTTTTTATTTTGATATTAGAGTAAAGACAATAATAATTTTAATTTTATTCTGATGTTTTGTACAAAAATGAACAAAAATGTACAAGTTTTTACGCTTATATATTTATTCAAGGCAATTATGAATTAATTAATACAGAAAATCTATATTAAATATCTAATTTGTCTGTAGATATAGATATTTCATGTATTTACAGATGCCATGTTTACAGTATCTATCAGTGAGGAATTTTCTATTGTTCTTAATTTTTCATTCTTACCTTTTTTATTAAACACTAGGTAAGCTTACTAGAATGCATAGGCAACAGTAATAATACTATTCTCTTTGATACTGAAATAAATATTCAAAGAATTTGATTTAAATCCGGATCAAAACGTAGATAACAATCAAAAGTTACTCAGAGCGGGCTGTATCTAAGTTAGTAATGGTTGAAAAATACACAGTAGTTAATATATACGAAAAGTACATGAAAATCAGACAAATTATCCACTTTGGTTGTGAGTAACTCTTTAAATTAAGTTTCTTATGTACAAAAAAATATGTTTGATTGAAACACATGATAATTGTAAAACATTTCTAAATATTTCTATCTGAAAATTTTCCGGATGTTAGTTTGAAAAGAATGTATTATTATCAGCAAGCCAAATAAAAATAAATTGATATATTAAAATTCTACTTGTTTGACGACCGTATACTTTGAAGTTTGAAAATGATAATGGGTTTTGTGCTAGCTTTACTACCACTCTTCAAGTCTTTAGCAATTCGTTAAGATAGTTAAGCTACTAGCCCCCGACGACTAGAAGTCGTGGCTATACAAACTAAGTCTGCCTGCGCGGACTAACCTAAATTTAAGGCTTTAGTAGCCTGCGTAGGCAGGCTTTGCTTGTGTAGCCGTGATTTTAATCGCTAGGTGCAAAACTGGATATTCAATCAACGCAATTGTGACCGAAATTAGTTTACAAGTAGAAGAACAGGGCGAACGTCTCGATCGCTACCTTGCCGAAACATTAACAGATCTATCTCGTTCCCGTATTCAACAGTTAATTGAACAAGGTAATGTCCAACTAAATGGCAAAGTCTGCACGTCTAAAAAGTCAACTGTCAAAGTAGGCGATCGCATCACGTTAAAGATTCCTGCTGCTGAACCCCTCAAACTCCAAGCAGAAGATATTCCCCTAGACATCCTCTACGAAGACGATCAACTGCTGATTCTCAACAAACCTGCAGGGTTAGTAGTCCATCCTGCACCCGGTCATCCAGATGGTACCCTGGTGAATGCGATTTTGGCTCATTGTCCCAATCTACCAGGAATTGGGGGTGTACAGCGTCCGGGCATTGTCCATCGGCTAGACAAGGATACAACAGGAGCGATCGCTATTGCCAAAACCGAATTGGCTCATCAACACCTACAAGCACAACTCAAAGCTAAAACTGCACGCCGAGAATACTTAGGCATTGTCTACGGCGCACCGAAAACTGAAAGTGGTACTGTTGATCTAGCGATCGGTCGCCATCCTATAGATCGCAAAAAAATGGCTATCCTACCCGTAGAACAAGGTGGGCGTTCTGCGGTTACTCATTGGCGAGTATTAGAACGCCTCGGCAACTATACATTAATGCATTTCCAACTAGAAACCGGACGTACTCATCAAATTCGCGTTCATAGTTTCCATATTGGTCATCCTATTGTCGGCGATCCTGTTTATAGTTCAGGTCGTTCTATTGGTGTAAATTTACCAGGGCAAGCACTTCATGCTTGGCGATTGAGGTTGCAGCATCCGTTATCCGGAGACTGGATTGAAGTC
The DNA here is from genome assembly GCF_000317285.1 of Chlorogloeopsis fritschii PCC 6912. Taxonomy (GTDB): domain Bacteria; phylum Cyanobacteriota; class Cyanobacteriia; order Cyanobacteriales; family Nostocaceae; genus Chlorogloeopsis; species Chlorogloeopsis fritschii. The sequence continues at coordinate 87,640 of NZ_AJLN01000116.1, forward strand.
ACTGCGCCTGTTCCAGAAACCTTTACCACCCTGCTAGAAGTTTTACGAAGACGAGTTGGCATCTCTCGCTAGAAATAGAAATGAGAAATTTTTCAGAATTTTCTTAACTCCTCTTTACAGAACTTTACGCGATCCCCAGTATCAAAGTTACAGTCAAACCGAGAAATATCTGAGTTCTGTCATGATGGTTTCAGTAAATTAGGGGTTTTAAATTTTAAGTATTTTGACTCAAGCAAGAAAGGGATAAAAGAGTTATTTAAAATACAGATTTTTTTGATAGAGCAAGATGCGCTAAATCTGACTAGGCCTTTTTACTGCTAGATAAGTTTAAATTATTTGTTATTTTTGTTACAAAATATTCTACAGCCAAATCTTATTAACTTAAATGAACAAAAGTATTCAATTGTAAATACATACTCAAATTAATATAGCTAAAAGCTTGATGCTTCAACAAATTGTGGGTAATTAGCTAGGGTTTTACACTTATTAAATAAAGTTCACAAAAAAAGAACACTAGCAATATATAAAATACGAACAAGGTTTGAAAGTCATTACCAATATCAAGACAAACATAAAAATTTTGCGAGCAAACTATTGCATATATTCATGATTTTTCATGACTATTGATGTGCAATTATTGCCAGTTTTGTGTTGCCTATTTGTCTTGAAAAAGTAATTAACTTTTAGCCGAAAAAAGCTGACTATAACAGTTTGAAATAGCTGCCATAAAATCGAGGAGAAAATAAAAGATGCTTGACGCTTTTTCCAGAGTCGTTGAACAAGCTGATAAAAAAGGTGCTTACCTGAGTGGTGATGAAATTAATGCTCTCCAGGCAGTAGTTGCTGATAGCAACAAGCGCTTGGATGTAGTCAACCGACTCACTAGCAATGCTTCCTCCATTGTGGCGAATGCTTATCGCGCTTTAGTAGCAGAACGTCCGCAAGTATTTAACCCTGGCGGTGCTTGCTTCCACCATCGCAACCAAGCTGCTTGCATCCGCGATTTAGGATTCATTCTCCGTTATGTAACTTATTCCGTACTAGCAGGCGACACCAGTGCTATGGACGATCGCTGCTTGAACGGTTTACGTGAAACATATCAAGCTCTTGGTACTCCCGGCGATGCTGTTGCTTCTGGAATTCAAAAAATGAAAGAAGCTGCACTTCAAATCGCTAACGATCCAAACGGAATTACCAAAGGCGATTGTAGCCAATTAATGTCTGAAGTAGCTAGTTATTTTGACCGTGCTGCTGCTGCTGTTGCTTAATATGTTTTTGTCGTACATTACACTTTTTTGAAAACGTCCTTGTCATGATGGAGGACATAAGAATACAAGTTAAGTGTGCGACATTTGAAGCGAAGATTTTTCCAAATTTTTTAGTAATTAGTTGACAAGATTTTCGGAGATTAGGCAAATTATGAAAACCCCATTGACTGAAGCGATCGCCGCCGCTGATGTTCGCGGTTCTTACCTAAGCAACACTGAGTTACAAGCAGTATTTGGTCGTTTCAATCGTGCTCGTGCTGGCTTAGAAGCCGCTAGAGCATTTGCTCAAAATGGTAAAAAATGGGCGGAAGCTGCAGCCAATCATGTTTATCAAAAATTCCCGTATACCACCCAAATGCAAGGACCACAATACGCCTCCACTCCAGAAGGCAAATCTAAGTGCGTGCGCGATATTGACCACTACTTACGTACTATTAGCTACTGCTGTGTAGTCGGTGGTACTGGCCCCTTGGATGATTATGTAGTTGCAGGCTTGAAGGAATTCAACAACGCTCTTGGTTTATCTCCTAGCTGGTACATCGCTGCTCTTGAATTTGTCCGCGACAATCATGGTTTGTCTGGTGACGTTGCAGGAGAAGCTAATACCTACATTAATTATGCGATTAACGCATTGAGCTAATCCCAAAAAGTTAGTGTCTTTGTCCTTGCTTAATGGCTAATGGTTAATGGCTAATGGTTAATGGCTAATAGCTGATGAAAATACAATTAGCATTTAGCAATTAACAATTAGTGATTGGCAATTAGCCATTAATCGCGTTTAAGAAAAAAAACGATTCAGAATGGAGCGATTGCCAAGATGACTACTTCAGTCGCAGAACGCTTTGGAATTAGAGACGAAATAGGCAACAAAGTTGAATTGCGCTCAAATTGGAGCGAAGATGAACTGCAATTGATATTTCGGGCAGCCTACGAGCAAGTTTTTGGGCGTCAAGGAGTATATGCCAGCCAAAGATTTACTAGCGCCGAAGCTTTGTTGCGTAACGGGAAAATAAGCGTCAAGCAATTTGTTGAACTTTTAGCAAAATCAGAATTTTACAAAGAGTGCTTCTTTTACAAGAATTCTCAGGTGCGGTTCATTGAATTGAACTATAAGCATTTGCTGGGACGTGCACCCTACGATCAATCAGAAATTGCATTCCACGTAGACCTTTATGCATCTCGTGGTTACGATGCTGAAATAGAATCTTACATTTATAGCTCAGAATACGACAATGCCTTCGGTAATTTCATCGTCCCCTACTTCCGTGGCTTTCAGTCAATTCCTGGGATGAAAACAGTAGGATACAATCGTATTTTTGAGCTTTACCGTGGTAGAGGTAATAGCGATAACGCCCAATTCGGTAGCAAAGGTTCGCGGCTGCGGTCAAGAATTTCGATGAATATGCCAAATATGATCGTGCCACCTTCATCGCCAGCTGGTGGCTTTACATCAGCCGCACCGACTTTAGTCAGTTCTCCTGCATTGGGAGATTCGCGGATGTTTGTTGTCGAAGCGATCGCTGGTACATTCAACACGAAAGTAGCAGTACGTCGCAGCAGACAAATTTATACCGTTCCTTACGAGCGACTTTCAGCCACATACCAAGAAATTCACAAGCGCGGTGGCAAGATAGTTAAAATTACGCCAGCCTCGTAGAAGAGGAGGGGGCTAGGGACTAGGGACTAGGAAAGGAGCAGGGGAGACAAGGAGACAAGGGGAAGGATCGTGACTCACGTCTTCTCCCCTTCCAACTCACCTTTTCCCCCCCCATTCTCTTTCCCCTCGTCCCCGTGTCCTCTTCTTCCCAATCCAAAATCCAAAATCCAAAATCCAAAATCGAATGACTGCTGCTTATTCTGCCGAACCAATTCTTTCTCCGGAAGCAGCGATCGCGGCATTAAGTGGTGAAGATAATCAAATTCGCTATTACGCTGCTTGGTGGTTGGGAAAGCATCAAGTACAAGCAGGTTGTATGGCATTGTGTCAAGCCCTGTTTGATGATGGTTATCGCATCCCATCAGGAGGTTATCCCCTACGCCGTCAAGCTGCACGGGCACTAGGGCAACTCAAGAATCCGCAAGCAGTACCAGCGTTAATTAAAGCGTTGGAATGTGATGAGGATATGGGCTTGCGAGAAGCGGTAATCCAGGCTTTAGCAGCTATTGGTGACAAGCAAGCTGTTAATCCTTTACTGAATCTCTTACAATCTAGTCAACCACAACCCTATGAAGCTCTGATTGAAGCGTTAGCCTCTTTTCAAGAATGGTCTGCTCGTTCCCAGATAAAATCTTTTCTAAATCATCCTTCTGAGCGAGTGCAATGTGCTGCGGCGCGATATTTGTATCTTTTAACTCAAGAACCCCAATACATTGAACGTATTGTCAAAAATCTAAACCATGACAATATGTATTTGCGCTGGGCAGCTATATTTGATTTGGGAGCCGTCGGGCATCGCCAAGCTGTAGATGCGATTCTCGCAGCTCCGGTTCCTAACAGTTTAAAGCTGTTAAATTTGAAACGCATTCTTGAAGCTTTGTTAAATAGCGATCGCCTAAACGCGGATAGTAGTGGATACAACACATCCCAACTCAAAGAAGACTCTGACAAAGAAATAACACAGTTACTTTTCCAAGCAATTGATGATTTGTTAATTCAATTGTGAAGGCGACTGGGGCTAGAAAATTAAAAAGTAAAAATTAAAAATTTTTAATTTTGCATTTTTAATTTTTAATTGATCTGTCCCTAGTCCCTTTTTTATATCTGCATTATCTAACAACTATGAATACACTGAAATTTACAGATAGCCAGCAACTTATTTCCCAATTAAACACCGCTTCATCACCAGCAGATGCAATCTCTGCAATTACTGCCATATCTACCAGTGAATATACGGAAACGGCAGTAATTTCTGCATTAATTCAAGCCTTAAGTCATCATCATCCTTCTGTAAGTGCAGCAGCAGTTGAAGTTTTAGTAAAGCTAGCACCTGCAACCGTAGAACCACTGATAAGTGCTTACCATAATTCTCGCGATCAAGGTTTGCAAGCCCATATCATTCAAGCTTTAGCTCAAATAGGCGATCGCACAGCATCTGATTTATTCGCGGAGGTAGTCGGTACAGAAGTCGCCAATCATTGTCAGGGTAATGTTCGCCGTATTGCTGCACGAGGGCTAGGGAAAATAGGCAGTACTGCCAAAGACGCAGAAACTATCTGCCGTGTTGTCCAAAAACTGACTTGGGCGCTGCTGACTCCAGACGATTGGGGACTGCGTTATGCGGCTGCGGTTTCTTTGCAGGAAATCGCTACACCAGAAGCTCACTCTGCTTTAATAGCTGCCCTGGAGCGAGAACCGGATCGAGTTGTGCGATCACGAATCACAATAGCCTTAGAAAAAATTCTGCTATAGAAGCTACAGACCAGAGAATCAAAATATGAGCAGGATTGGGAGACATAATTTTTTGTCTTCTCTCTTCATGCTGTTTCTACAGCAGTGGGGTGGGCATTGCCCGTCAAAACCGTTCTGGTAAACATTTGAGATAGTGAGGAGCAATGCCTACCTTATAGGAAGCTGCTGTAAGGCTGTTTTTACTGCAGCCTTGTTTTTGGTATTTGTACCTACCTTTCTCCTCAAACTTATCTAGCAGTGACAAATTTCAGCAACTAGCCGCAATATTTAGAACTTTTTTGTTAAGAAATCTTTACTTATTACTCTATATCTACCAAAGTTATATACAACTTCAATAGGTTGCGATAACTGAGTTTTGCCAAAAATTAAAAAAATCTAAACAAAGAAAAGTTGCGCCTCATTTCGATTGTTTACAAAGTTATGTTAAGAAAAACCACTGCTTATTCTCAGTTACAGCCCTTGTATGTAAAGCTTTTGAGGGTTTTCTTATTGGTCTATCTCATTTATTCATAATTTGTAACAGATAATGCCCCTATAGCATTGTATAAACATAAGCTGGAGGGGTTAAACAGCAGGCAAAAGTTAAAGAAGGCAATCAATCCGTAAAGTTTGCCAGTTTCTCATAAAAACACTCCAGTTTCTCATTTTTCTCGTTTAACTTGAAAATTGGGAAATGATTTAAAAGAGAAACGCTCTCATTCATGGTCTGTAATTAACCAATCCACATTGATAAAACATTGCCAGTTTTAATCAAGACAGCACTCAACTAAGGAATTAGGAGAATATTCCATGTTAGACGCATTTGCCAAGGTGGTTTCTCAAGCCGACTCCAGAGGTGAGTTCCTGAGCAACGATCAACTAGATGCTCTAAGCAATCTGGTTAAGGACGGTAACAAGCGCTTGGATGTCGTTAACCGCATCACCAGCAATGCTTCCACCATCGTAACCAACGCTGCTCGTGCTTTGTTTGAAGAACAGCCCCAGCTAATTGCTCCTGGTGGTAATGCTTACACAAACCGTCGCATGGCTGCTTGCCTCCGCGACATGGAAATCATCTTGCGCTATGTCACCTACGCTGCATTGGCTGGTGACGCTAGTGTATTGGATGACCGTTGCTTGAACGGCTTGCGCGAAACCTACCAAGCTTTGGGTACTCCCGGTTCTTCCGTAGCAGCTGGTGTTCAAAAGATGAAAGAAGCTGCAATCAACATTGCTAACGACCCCAACGGTATCACCAAGGGTGATTGCAACTCTTTGATGTCTGAATTGGCTAGCTACTTCGATCGCGCTGCTGCTGCGGTTGCCTAATTAACATCCACTTACAAAAAAGCCCAGAAACCCAAAATATAGGTATCTCGGCAATAAGTTACAAAACTTTAAGGAGATTCTAGATCATGAAGACACCAATTACCGAAGCAATTGCAGCTGCTGATACCCAAGGACGTTTTCTGAGCAACACTGAATTGCAAGCTGTTAACGGTCGTTTTCAGCGTGCTGCTGCTAGCATGGAAGCTGCTCGCGCTTTAACCTCCAACGCTCAACGCTTGATTGATGGTGCTGCTCAAGCTGTATATCAGAAGTTTCCTTACACCACCCAAATGAGCGGCCCTCAGTTTGCTGCTGATTCTCGTGGTAAGTCCAAGTGTGCTCGTGACATCGGTCACTACCTGCGGATCATTACCTACTCCTTGGTTGCTGGTGGCACCGGCCCTCTGGACGAGTTCTTGATTGCTGGTTTGGCTGAAATCAACAGTGCTTTTGATCTGTCTCCCAGCTGGTACGTAGAAGCTCTGAAGTACATCAAAGGTAACCACGGTTTATCTGGTCAAGCTGCTAACGAAGCCAACACCTACATTGATTACGCAATCAACGCTCTCAGCTAGATAGCGTAATGCCCGGAGAGGGATGCAGCTGTTTGGAAGTACCTGGCAGTTGGATCAAGCTCCGGGCATAGTTGTATCTGGGGATTGATAAAAAATATTTATCAAACACGCAAATGTCAGCGTGTAAATAAATAGGGGGACAGAGAAATATGGCGATTACAGCAGCAGCATCAAGGCTGGGAACAGAGGCGTTTAGCGACACGGCTAAAGTTGAGCTGCGTCCCTACGCAAGCAGAGATGATGTGGAAACAGTCATCCGTGCCGTCTATCGGCAAGTTTTGGGTAATGACTACATCATGGCATCGGAACGCCTTGTGAGTGCAGAATCACTCCTGCGGGATGGCAATCTGACAGTGCGGGAGTTTGTGCGTAGTGTTGCCAAGTCAGAACTCTACAAAAAGAAATTCTTCTACAACAATTTCCAAACTCGGTTTATCGAACTCAACTACAAGCATTTGTTGGGTCGCGCTCCCTACGATGAGTCTGAGGTGATTTATCACTTAGACTTATACCATAATGAAGGGTACGATGCCGAAATAGACTCCTACATTGATTCAGTTGAGTACTTGAACAACTTTGGTGACAACGTTGTCCCATATTATCGCGGTTTTGAAACCCAGCCTGGACAAAAAACAGCTGGCTTTAATCGGATGTTCCGTTTGTACCGTGGCTACGCCAATAGCGATCGCGCTCAAGTAGAAGGCAACAAAACCCGTCTGGCAAGAGAGTTGGGAACTAACAGCGTTTCCTCGATTGTTGGCCCTTCTGGCAGCAATGCTAACTGGGGTTACCGTGCAAGTGCGGATGTAACTCCCAGAAAGAATATGGGAAATGCCGTAGGAGAAGGCGATCGCGTTTATCGCATTGAAGTAACCGGACAGCGCAATCCTGGCTTCCCCAGCGTGCGTCGTAGCAGCTATGCGCTTGTCGTGCCTTACGAGCGGCTTTCAGACAAAATTCAGCAAATTGTACGCCAAGGTGGCAAAATCGTCAGCGTCACACCAGCGTAATAGAGTCGAGAGTTAGGGGTGGGGGGTTAAGAGTTAAGAGTTATGAGTCATGAGTTATGAGTTATGAGTTGAAGAAAATATAAATTCTAAGCTCCTAATTCTTAACTCCTAACTCTTAACTTCTAGCTCCTAACTCCTAACAATTGCCTAAAAGCTAATTTTACAGGAGAGGTAAACAAGGATGTTCGGTCAAACCACAGTTGGTGCTAATGGCATTTCTAGTGCAAATAGCCGGATGTTTCGTTATGAAGTCGTAGGCTTGCGCCAAAACGAAGAAAATGACAAAAATAGCTACGACATCCGCCGCAGTGGCAGCGTATTTATGACGGTGCCATACAACCGCATGAACGAAGAAATGCAGCGGATTACCCGCATGGGCGGTAGAATCATCAAAATTGAACCTTTAATCTCAGAATCAGAAAGTTAAGTTCTGGTAATGATAGAACCAATGGCGGAAGAATATTCCGCAGAAAATGCGCCGCCACTAACAAAAGAGCAAGCGATCGCCAATCTATCATCACCAGATTTAAGTCTCCGCTATTATGCTGCTTGGTGGTTGGGTAAATTTCGCGTTTGTGAGCCAATTGTTGTAGATGCTCTTGTTGCGGCGTTAGAGGATGAAGCCGACAGAACCGAAATGGGAGGCTATCCTTTACGACGTAACGCTGCTAGGGCACTAGGTAAATTAGGCGATCACAGAGCTTTACCAGGCCTAATTAAGTGTTTGGAATGCTCAGACTTCTACGTGCGCGAAGCAGCAGCTCAGTCTCTAGAAATGCTAGAAGATATTGCTGCTGCACCAGCACTGATACGGTTGCTAGACGGGGGTGTAGCAGCCGCTATTCAAGTACCGGGGCGTCCTCACCTTACCCAACCCTACGAAGCAGTATTAGAAGCCTTAGGAGCTATTGGTGCGACTGAGGCTGTTCCTCTGATTGAACCCTTCCTTGAGCATCCAGTACCGCGAGTGCAATGTGCAGCAGCAAGAGCAATGTACCAACTCACACGAGATTTCTCCTATGGAGAGTATCTGGTGAAAATGTTGGACAATAGCAATTTGCAATTGCGCCGCGTAGCCTTGGGCGATTTGGGTGCAATCGGGTATCTGCCAGCATTAGATGCGATCGCCAATGCCAAGGTAGAAAATAGTTTTAAACTCATAGCCCTCAAAGGCTTGTTAGAGCATCAACTTCAACAGGAGTCAGATGCTTGCTCTGTTGGGGCGGATGCCATTCGAGTCATGAACTTGATGGATTCACTTTTGTAGTCATTTGTCATTAGTCCTTTGTTCAAAGCTAATGACAAATGGCCAATGACATAATGACCGATGACCAATGACTGATACCCAACAATTAATTCGCGCCGTAGCAGAAGCAGACTCACCAGCGCGGATGATAGCAGCAGTACAAAAATTGGCAGATGCAAAAGATGAAGCGGCAATTCCCACTTTAATTGCCGTGTTTGGCTATAACAACCCAGCGGCAGCAGTAGCAGCAGTTACTGGACTGACGCAGTTAGGAGAAGCATCGGTACCCCAATTGCTAGCCCAAATCGACGATTATAACTATGGGGCACGAGCTTATTCAATTCGAGCTTTGGCGGCGATCGCCGATCCACGTGCCTTAGATATATTGCTAGCATCAGCAGCCACCGATTTTGCCCCTAGTGTGCGTCGTGCCGCAGCCAAAGGATTGGGAAATTTGCGCTTTGCAAAGTTGCCCGTCTCAGAACGCCAAACAGCGCAAGCTAAAGCATTGGAAACTCTGCTGTTCATCTCTCAAGATGCAGATTGGTCAATTCGTTATGCTGCTGTTGTTGGTTTAGAAGCCCTAGCGAAAAACCCTGATTTACAACAGCCAATTCAAGCAAGATTTGCAGAAATATTGGCTTTTGATCCAGAGAATGCTATCCGCGCTCGCGTGCAGCTAGCTCATCAATAGGGACTAGGGATTAGATATCGGGGATTGGGAAAAAGACACGGAGAATCGTAAATCACGTTCTATTCCCTGTCCCCTGTCCCCTATCCCCTATCCCTCATCTCCATCAAACAAGGTAAAAGTAGAGATGCCAATACCATTACTTTCAGTTACTCCTTCCACACAAAATCAGCGTGTCGAGGGCTATGAAGTACCCAGCGAAGATACGCCCACAATTTATCGATTAACAGACGCGATTTCAGATTCAGATATTGATGCCATCATCTGGGCAGCCTATCGGCAAATCTTTAGCGAACACCTAATTTTAGACAATTATCGCCAAACCTTCCTCGAATCGCAGTTGCGAAACCGAGCAATTAACATCCGCGATTTTATTCGAGGCTTAGGTAAATCTGAAGTTTACCGCGAAGAAGTAGCAAAAACCAACTCCAACTACCGTTTAGTAGACATCAGCTTCAAACGGTTTTTGGGACGTGCTACCTATAACAAAGATGAGCAAATTGCTTGGTCGATTGTAATTGCGACTAAAGGTTTGCACGGTTTTATCGATGCCTTAGTAGATAGTGAAGAGTACCGCCAAAACTTTGGCGACGACATTGTACCTTTCCAACGCCGTCGTTTTAAAGACCGTCCCTTTAATTTGGTTAATCCCCGTTACGCCGATTACTGGCGCAATCAGGAGGTTACACGTTCTTTAGAAGGCAAGACCTTCTATCAAGTTGTACGCGCAGGAGAGTCAGTACAACGCGGCGTTCGTCAAGCAATTCCTTTTACCTTCCTGTCAATGGCTGCGAGTATCGCACCAGGTGGGATGAATTACCAGCGCACAGCCGATAGCGCTAGAAATTTCGCAGCTGTAGCTCAGATTCCCGATACAACCCGCGAATCTGCTACTCCTCCTCCAACTGTAAAACCCACAACAGTTGCTCTACCTTATCGTTACATTCCTGGTAACAAAACAACTTAAATAGTCATTAGTCATTGGTCATTAGTCATTGGTTTTTCACATAGAAACAAAACAAATGACAAAGGACAAATGACAAATAACAAAGGACAAATATTCACAATGTCAATACCTTTACTAGAATACAAACCCAGTTCCCAAAATCAGCGTGTTGCTGGTTATGAAGTACCTAACGAAGATTCTCCGAGAATATATCGCTTAGAAGACTCTCCTACTGAAAGCGAAATCCAAGAATTAATTTGGGCTGGATATCGACAAATATTCAGCGAACACGAAAACCTCAAATTTTATCGCCAACAAAATTTAGAATCTCAATTGAAGAACCGAACAATTACTGTGCGCGACTTCATTCGAGGTTTGGCAAAATCAGAGGGATTTCGTCGCTTAGTGGTAGAAACTAACTCTAATTACCGAATTGTAGAAGTCTGCCTCAAACGTATTTTGGGTCGTGCGTCTTACAACAAAGACGAAGAAATTGCTTGGTCAATTAAAATTGCCACTCAAGGCTTTGGTGGCTTTATTGATGCTTTGGTAGATAGCGAAGAATATCAAACCAACTTTGGTGATAATACAGTTCCCTACCAACGTCGTCGCTTTAAAGACAGACCCTTTAATTTGGTTACACCTCGCTACGGTAACTACTGGCGAGACAAATTAGAAAATGAGCGCTATAAGTCTGGTGATATTAAGAACTTCTTGGAACTAGCCAAGTCAATTGAAATTAGGACAGTTAACTACAAGCCTGTTAGTACTGCCAACATACAAATTCCCGACACCACCCGGAATACTCAGCCACAAGGTATTCCAGTCTCCATTAGTCCTAGCGCCAGTTTTCCGATAAGCTAAACTGAAATGGATAGTTGTTGGGGCGGGTTTATTTTGATATCTCGTTATCTTAAATAGATTGCTGTCAAACCCGCCCGTACAGTTTGTTAGTAGAAAATTCAACTAATAACCAACAACTAACAACAAATCCAAAAGTGGGTCTGGGTAAATCCAAAATTAGTTCACACAATTTTAGATGGTTAGTAGGTTTACTTGAGAATTTCTAAGGAGTGAATCCACAACCTTCTAAGTGCCAAATTATGCAATAAGGTGAATAAAAATATGGCAGTACCTGTACTCGAATATAAACCCACTACCCAAAATCAGAGAGTTAGTAGCTTTGGAACGACGGATATTAATGAAGACACTCCTTATATCTATCGTCTTGAAGAGATTAACTCTAGCGGCGAAATTGAAGAGTTAATTTGGGCAGCATATCGTCAAGTTTTCAACGAACAAGAAATTCTTCAATTTAACCGTCAAATAGCCCTGGAAACTCAACTTAAAAACAGGTCAATTACAGTACGAGATTTTATCCGTGGTTTGGCAAAATCAGACCGATTTTATCAGCTGGTAGTTGCAGCTAATAATAACTATCGGCTAGTAGAAATTTGTCTGAAGCGTTTGTTAGGTCGTGCTCCGTACAATCGAGAAGAAGAAATCGCTTGGTCTATTCAAATCGCCACTCGCGGTTGGGCACGATTTGTGGATGCATTGATTGACTCTCAGGAGTACGAACAAACCTTTGGCGATTATACCGTACCCTATCAGCGCAAGCGGATGTCTACAGATAGACCGTTCAGCTTTACCCCGCGCTATGGTGCAGACTATCGCGACAAAGCAGGCATTGTCAAAACCAGCTGGATACATGATACCGAATGGTATAAGTTTTTGGCTGTGTCAGCCTATCCTCAAAAAGTCGATTGGAGAACATTATCAGCTGTACTAGTTGGATGTTCTGCGATCGCTACTTTCTTGCTCGTACTAAATTGGTTTGTAAACAGTTCTATCTTCTAAACAGAATGCGGGAAAATAGTTAATGAAAGAAGATTGCAATCACACAAGCCTTCTTCGTATTTTCCCAAAAGCTCTGTTTAATTTGTTGATAATTTAAGAGGGAAATTGCCAATGGCACTGCCATTACTTCAATATAAACCCAGCAGTCAAAATCATCGGGTTACAAGCTTTGGCCCGTCCGATCTAGATGAAGATACGCCCTATATCTATCGCTTAGAAGATATCAGCTCTTACAGCGACAGACAAAATATCATTTGGGCAGCTTATCGCCAAGTTTTCAGCGAACATGAGATTCTGAAGTTCAATCGCCAGCAGCACTTGGAATCCCAGCTGAAAAATGGTTCTCTAACAGTACGCGACTTCATTCGTGGTTTAGCCAAGTCTGAAGCTTTCTATCGCTTAGTTGTCTCGGTTAATAACAACTACCGTCTCGTAGATATCTGCCTCAAGCGCTTTTTAGGCCGTTCTTCTTATAACAAAGAAGAAGAAATTGCTTGGTCAATTGTGATTGGTACCAAAGGATTTGGCGGCTTCGTTGATGCTCTCATTGACAGTGACGAATACACCGAAGCATTTGGTGAAAATACCGTTCCTTACCAACGCAAGCGTTTGGTAGATCGTCCCCACAACTTGGTAACTCCTCGCTACGGCGAAGACTTCCAAGAAAGTGCTGGCACCGTCAAAACCGACTGGCGCTTTACATTGCAGAACTTCTACAGCCGCAAAGCCCAAGAACGGCGCATGGCAGAAGGCGATCCTCGCAAGTACGCCGATATGGCATCTGCGATCGCTCCTAAAGGCAACTATGCTCAAAATATTCGTGCAGCCGAACTTGATTACATGAGCTTAGTGCCTTCCCGTAGTGGCAGCAGACGCTAACATTGCGAGCTAAAACCGCAACTCTAGTTACTTAATTAGATTGCTAATAATTTGATACTGGGTCTGATTTCCGCACTGATGTGATGATAGCCTTGCAGTTTTTCTGTTAGCTAGGCATTGTGTTAGTGGAGATTAGACCCAGTAGTTTTTATTACTAAATAAATGTTAGTGGATAGTGCTTAAAAACTACTAACTACTGTACAGACGCGAGGAACCGAAGCGTTTCTACCTACTAACTTTTTTCTAAATAACCTCCAGCATAAGTAATTACGCACATCGTTCTGTATCGAGTGTGACTACCATAAGCAACTCCCGTGACTTTAAAAGCTGAGTTAAAAATATTTTTACGATGACCGCGATCGCTAACTCCATCATCAATGATTAATTGCATGACGATATCCTGAGCCGTACTTGGCCCGTAGCTAATGTTTTCGCCAGCGGTAATTCGCCATTTTCCATAGCGATTGATGCGAGTAGAGGGATTGCTGCCATCGCCACCATAGTGACCTGTTGTACCTTTAGGGCCTTGGTCTTTGAGATGGTCTGTAGCACCCAAAGACATTCCTTTGGATGCAGTTAAAGCACCTATAGGACGGGCTTGTTTGAGAAAGGCGATCGCCTCATTTACAGCAGGAATACCCTCTTGTGTTTGCAAATAGACGCGATCGGAGATTTTTACTCGACTGCCTTGAAAGCGTTTTTTATAGTTTTCTAATATAGGAATGTATGCTTTAGGATTTGTCCGCACTTTATTCATTTCAGCAATCACCTGTTGTTCTAAAGGTGATAAATAACTTGCTCGTGCTAACAACTTAAGATTGCTTTTTTTAAAAATAATAGGAACAGAACTAGGTGTTGATTTGGCGACAGAAGGGCTAATTTTCAGCAGTGGTAAATAACAGCTAACTAATAGAATAACAGGGGAAATTTGCCTAAATCCCATGCGACGCATTCTTGACCTCACGATTTTTGCTCAAGGTTACTTTGAATAAATGCAATGCACCGTCTTTGATAAAAGCTTGATTGTGAGTTTGCTAATAGCAATTTTTGTAGTGTGGGTACTGACTAACTTTACTCAAAGCCTTATTTTTTAGTTGTGAACAGTGCTCCGAAGTTCCCTGGGCGTGGGAAACCCTTACTTACGTTTATCCGCCTACCCTACGGGAACCCCTTCGGGGTACGGCGTCTACGGCAGGACTTCTCTCCACCTTACGGTTGATAAAATCTGCTAAAAAAGCTAATCGTTGGGATGCATTGGTTGTAACCTTGAATGCAAAACATCGTAAACAGCAAGTTTACCGATTTGATATTAGATAAGTGTTAAGTGATGTCTATCCTATTAGAAATTACCTGTATAAATACTGAAATTACAAACAAAAATTCCCCGCTCTTTCTTGCCAGAATAATTCTTTTAAACAAAAAGAACAGAGAATATAGTGTATTTCAAATTTTTACTTAAGTAAGTTAGCGAGAAAAAACCAAACTATCTGACGAGAAGTAAAATCTATGTATTTGGCTCGTAGTAGCGCTAAAGCGCTACTACAAACTAATTATGATTATTAACACAACTTACTTACTTGGCACTTGCCAGCAATTCCTCTATCTTAGATAGCTGTACCACACCAGAAAAAGTATCACTGTTCATCACAAAAAATGGTGTCCCAGAAAGACCTAAATTGTCTGCTAATTGCATATCTTGCTGAATAGCATTATTAGCAATACGCCTATCTTGTTCAAACTTTTCCAAATCTAAATTCAGTTTTTTAGCGATATCTATATATAAAGATTCGCCGATTTTGTTTTGATTGTTAAATAGCGCATCATGATATTCCCAAAATTTGCCTTGTTGTTGGGCAGCCCAAGCGGCTTGGGCGGCTGGCATTGCTTCTGCATGAATTGAGATTAAAGGGAAATTTTTGTACACTAATTCGACCTTATCCTGATGTTTTGCTATTAAATTTTTGAGAGTTTTATGAGCCTCAGCACAATAAGGACATTGAAAGTCAGAAAACTCTACCAATAAAATTTTTGGTGCAGTTGCTCCAGTAGTGGGAGAGTCTCCTATTACCTTTTGGGGGTTAGTTTTTAAGTCCTGCAAAAATGCCTGCCGTGTTTGCTGTAATTGCTGCTGCTGTTCCTGTTGATACGCCTGAAGAGATTCCAGAATTGCTTCCGGATGATTGCGGAGAATTTGTAAAACTTGTTCTTCCAGTTGCGAATTAATACGGGTAGCTGCTTGTACTGGAAATGACCAAATCAAAGTCAAACACACCAACCCTATTACTGCCACAGTAAGTAACCGTTGCCAAAGTCGTTCAACCAAAGAAAAGAATGTACGCATAATCTCACGATCGATAAAATTTCATTCTCTCTAGTATTCCCTGAGATGTGTAAAGAAAATTGCACTACAAATATGTTTTAGTAAGTAGTACGGAAAATTATACTTTGCTTTTCATCGTTAACGTCCCAAAGGCGGTTCGCACTCCGTAAAAATGCTGGTGACGTTTTCAGGAAATATAACAAAACTAGAATTACGTATTTTCTGAGTAGTGTCAGTAAATAGCCCCATCTATATTGAGCTTTTAAATGCTCCTCAATCTCTTCATCAACAGGCGAAATGGTAGCACTTAACGCAATATTGGCAGCACCCATAGCAAAACTAGGCTCACGACGTAATTTTTTGATGCGGCTGATCATTGGTGGCACAACTCTAGCTGTCAGTTTTTCTGCCTATTACAGCTATCAAGTAGTACGGAACTTGATGCTAGAGAATTTGAAACAAAATGCCTTATTGCAGGTGCAGCGAGGAACTGATGAAATTGACGGCTGGTTGGCTATTCTAAAGGCTCGCATGGAAATATTTGCCAATACTCCGACTGTACGCGCTATGAATTGGTCGCTGGCGGAATCTTATTTGCAGGCTGAAGTAGTGCGAATTGAGGAATTTAGTGCGCTTGGAATTGGTAAACCTGATGGCTGGCGTAATGTTACAGGCGGCGTTCCTGCCAATGTTAAGGATCGCGAGTACTTCCAAAAAGCAATGGCAGGGCAGACAAATATAAGCGATCCGTTAATCAGCCGCGCCCAGAAAATCCCCACAATCATAGTAGCTGCGCCGATTTGGCAACAGACCCCTACAAACAGTCCGCCTATTGGTGAAATTCAAGGCTTTGTCAAAGTCGATCGCGTCACGCAGGTAGTCAATCGGCTGCAATATGGAAACAACAGTTATGCCTTTGCGCTGAATTCAAAAGGGCAAGCAATTGTTCACCCAAATTCAGCACTAATGTCTACTTTAGAAAAACCCGCACCCAGTCTTTTGCAGTCAAATGAGCAAAACTTAGCAGCGATCGCTCGCCAAATGGTGAACCGACACAAGGGCATTCAATTATTGCACATTGATGGGACTAAGAAGTACGTTGCCTATCTTCCCCTACAAGAAACCAATTGGTCGGTGGCTTTGATTATTCCCCGCGAAAACATCGAATCTCAACTGCGCCCTCTAGATCTGATGGCACTAGTAGTAATGGGGCTGGCAGTGACTATGATTGTTGTTTTATGGCAAGTCCAAGCCTTTGAACAGGTGCAATTGAAAAAATCTAAGGAAGCTGCCGATGCTGCCAACCAAGCCAAAAGCGAGTTTCTGGCAAACATGAGCCACGAACTGCGGACTCCCCTCAACGGCATCTTGGGATATGCTCAAATCATCAGCCGCTCCCAGGAGTGGGGAGACAAAGAACGCAAGGGTATCAATATTATCTATCAGTGCGGCTCTCATCTTTTAATGCTGATTAATGACATTCTCGATCTCTCAAAAATCGAAGCCCGCAAACTGGAGTTACTCCCCACCGCTTTGTACTTGCCTGCTTTTTTGCAAGGCATTGTTGAACTCATCCGCATTCGGGCTGAACAAAAAGGTATTGACTTTATTTTTCTTGCCGAATCTGAACTGCCTGAGGGCATTGAAGCAGATGAAAAACGCCTGCGACAAGTCTTAATTAACTTGCTGGGCAATGCCGTGAAGTTTACCGACAAAGGTAGTGTCACCTTTAAGGTTATTGTCATCGATCGCTTTTCATTACCCGACAACAAGCAACAAATAACCAAAATTCGCTTCCAAATAGAAGATACAGGCATTGGCATTAGTACAGAAGCGATCGCTAAAATCTTTATGCCTTTTGAACAAGTAGGAGAGACTCAACGCCGAGCGGAAGGAACCGGACTCGGACTGGCAATTAGCAAAAAGATTGTTAATCTCATGGGTAGTCAGATCCAGGTACAAAGTCAGTTAGGCGTAGGAAGTACTTTCTTTTTTGATGTTGATTTGCCTGTAGTCAATGAATGGAAAAAGGCAGTTGCCACCAAAGCTGGAAAGCAAATTATTGGTTATCAAGGAGAACGAAAGACAATCTTGATTGTTGATGACAAATGGGAAAATCGCTCAGTACTAGTTAATTTGCTAGAGCCAATTGGCTTTGCAGTAGTCGAAGCCGACAACGGTGAAGATGGACTAGCTAAAGCAGCACAATTGCAACCCCATTTAATCATCACTGACTTGTCCATGCCAGTCATGGATGGCTTCCAACTGTTACGACAAATACGTACATCAGAAACATTAAAACAGCTGCTGGTGATTGTCTCATCTGCTTCCGTTTCTGAGATGGATCGGCAACAAAGTTTGGACGCTGGAGGAGACAATTTTCTCGGCAAGCCAGTGCAAGCCGAGGAACTGTTTGAGTTATTGGAAAAATATTTACAAATTAAATGGCAATACGAACAGACTACACCAACTGACCAATTGGCAACCCATACGCTAGCAGATGCACCTATCTCCAATCCTGAAATTGTATTTCCCACACCAGAAGACTTGGCTGAGTTACTCAGCCTTACGCGGCAAGGACGTGTCAAAAAATTGACAGAAGAAGCTAAACGCATCCAGCAATTGGATGAGCGCTATGCCCCCTTTATCCAGCAGATTCTACATTTAGCACAGAGTTTTCAAATTCACAAAATTGAAAACTTGCTTGAGGAAGCCATAAATAAATCAATCGGAGCGAGAAACTGAATGCAGGACACTGAGTTGATTTTAGTAGTGGACGATACTCCTGCTAATCTGGATGTCATCTCCGACACCTTGAGCGAAGCAGGATTTGAAGTGGCGATCGCCACCGATGGACAAAGGGCACTCAAGCAAATGGAATATAGCTTGCCGAGTTTGATTTTGCTGGATGTAATGATGCCAGGGATGGATGGGTTTGAAACCTGCCGCCGCCTCAAAGCCTGGGAGTTAACTCAAGATATACCAGTAATTTTTATGACTGCGCTGTCTGATGTGGCAGATAAAGTCAAGGGTTTCAGTCTTGGTGCAGTAGATTATATTACCAAACCGTTTCAGGAACAAGAAGTATTAGCCCGTGTCAAAACTCATCTCAAATTGCGGAAATTAAACAAAGCACTAGAACAGCAAACGGCACAGCTAACAACTACCCTAGAACAACTTCAAAAGTCCCAACTACAGCTCGTACAGAGTGAAAAAATGTCTGCCTTGGGGCAACTAGTAGCAGGAGTCGCCCACGAACTCAACAATCCGATCGCCTTTATCACGGGTAATCTCACCTACGCTCACAACTATTTTCAAGATCTGATTTCCCACTTACAGCTTTATCAAAAGCAATCTTCTGCTGCCGAAATTGCCAAACACGCAAAAGAAATTGACTTAGAATTTTTGCTTGCAGATTTACCGCAAATCCTTACCTCGATGCAACAAGGAAGCAATCGAATTAGTGATCTCACCACTTCGCTGAGAATCTTTTCTCGGAATGATACTACGAACAAAGTTCTATTTGATATTCATCAGGGAATTGACAGTACCCTGCTCATTTTAATGCCCCGTTTGAAAGGGAATTGCGGCCCTGCTGTTGAAGTAATTAAAGATTACGGTGACATACCTGAGATTGAGTGTTTTCCCGGACAAATTAATCAGGCATTTATGAACCTGTTGGCAAACGCGATTGATGCGATAGAAGAAACATATCAAACACACAGTATTGAGCAAATCAAGACCAATTCATATCAAATTTGCATTCAGACTTGTTTGGCAAAAACAGGTGATCGGGTTTTGATTCGGATTCAAGATAATGGCATGGGCATATCGAATGAAGTCAAACAAAAGCTGTTTGCCGAGCAATTTACCACTAAACCCATAGGTAAAGGAACGGGATTAGGTTTATCGATTACCCGTCAAATCATAGTTGAGAAACATCAAGGAACCATTGAGGTGGATTCCACTTGGGGTAAGGGTTCTGAGTTCGTAATTTCCATTCCTCTGAGAACCGCTTCAGGTAAATAATTTTGGCGTTGCTGATTTAGGCTATGAAAATAATTTTTCGTAATGCCAAAACCCCTGCCCAGACGCGATATATCGCGTCTCTACAAATCAAATTCATACCGCGATTCAGCAACGCCATAATTTTTATATCAATTTCATTTATTAGCCAGTATTTATTCCAAGATTAGGTTCAAGATATTGAAAGCCAAAGTTTAAGTAAGTAGCGTGAGGTATACAAGTTACAAATTTAAACTACTTTACTCCCATTAAAAGTTACCTATTTTTTCCCATTGATGAACTGAGGCAATGATTGTTTAAGCTGACATAACTCGCTCTACGGTTAGGGATAAATCAGGGAATATCTGAGAAATAATCAGTTGGTCGAGAGTAAACTCTGTAATTTGATATTGACTATCAACTAACGTCAAAACAGAAACTTTTTTCTGTTTTAAATCCACAATCCAATATTCAGGGACACCTAAATTTTTATATTCTTCCTGCTTAGTTTCGTAGTCCGTTTTTTTAGAGCCAGAGCTAACTATTTCCACAACCAACAGTGGTGGAGTTTTAGTGACAGCAGCCTTAGTTTCCGAGGCTCTAATTTCAGCCCACTGTGCAGAGGTTAAAACAGTCAAATCTGGGGTACGGGAACGCTCTTTACCCGTTTGAGGATTAACACCCACATATACTCCAACATCGCGCTTGACTTTCCAGTTACCCCGCTGTTGTTGAGGAATTGCAGATGCTAAGGCTTCTGCCAATAAATCAATCACATCCGAATGTTTACCTGTCGGCAGAGGAACCATTACCAATTCACCATCAACAAGCTCGTAACGATTATCAGTGCCATCATCGTAGGTAACATACTCCTCAAATGTTAGTTTTACTGGTGTCTTGGTCATGATAACCTCCGGCAACACATAATCCTATGATAGGTAGTGCGATCGCAATCATTCTTGTTGACGGGAAAGCAAAACAGGGAGTTTTAAGTTTCGAGCGACGCGAGTTGGAAAAGATACCGTACTAGCGCAGATTGTTCAATTAGTGCAGCAAGCTCAAGGTTCCAAAGCTCCCATCCAGCGATTGGCAGATCAAGTCACCGGATAGTTTGTACCTGTGGTGATAGCGATCGCTTTCCTCACTTTTATTATCTGGTTCAATTTCACAGGCAATCTCACTTAGGCGCTGAATTACGACTGTTAGTGTACTCATCAGTAGCCAATAATTAAAAATATGATCCTGATTCTTCTTGACTCTCCAGTTAGCTAGAGAGTTTAAGATGATAATTAGGTAGGCAAGTTAATAATTTGTACATTGATAGGAGGAAACATGGGATTTTACTCACAAAGAATCCTTCCCTATCTTATTGATTGGTCATTATCAGATTCTAGCCTCGCTAAATATCGTCAAGAGGTTTTAGCGGGAGTGACAGGAGAAGTTCTGGAAATTGGTTTTGGAACGGGATTAAATCTTTCCTACTATCCGGAAGATATTCATAAGATTATCACAGTCGATGACAACCCAGGAGTTCAAAGGCTAGCTCAAAAGCGGATTCAAACATCCTCAATTACTGTAGACCATAGAGTGTTAAATGGTGAAAACCTGCCAATGGCAGATAATACATTTGATAGCGTGGTGAGTACTTGGACGCTATGTAGTATTGAGAATGTTGAACAAGCTCTCAGAGAGATTTACCGCGTTCTGAAACCAGGAGGAAAATTCTTTTTTGTGGAACATGGGCTAAGTAATGAGCCTGAGATTCAAGTTTGGCAAAATCGGTTAACCCCATTGCAAAAAAGAATTGCGGGTGGTTGTCACTTTAATCGTAATATTCGACAACTTGTAGAGAGCCAATTTGATATTGTTAGCCTAGAAGAGTTTTACGCTGAAAAAACTCCAAAAATTATGGGGTATTTCTATAAAGGTGTTGCAACCAAGATTAACTAACTCACTATGTTTTTTGGTTGAATAATATAGGAGCTAAATATGTTAGTACAAGATGAACAAAAACTGATTGGTTTAGTTGCCAAAGAAAGTGGCGTACCAATTAAAACGATTCGTTACTATGAAGAGCTAGGTTTACTCAAAGCCTCAGGGAGAACTGAGGGTGGATTTAGATTATTTCACTCTGATGTTTTGGCTCGCTTGAACTTTATCAAACGTGCTCAAAGTTTGGGATTAAGCTTATCAGAAATTAAGGAATTTTTGAATGTTCACGATGAGGGCGAATTACCCTGTGACCATATAAAAATTAAACTGCAAGAAAAGCTAGTAGATATTGATAGACAAATTCAGCAGTTACTCATCCTAAAACAAGAGTTGGAAGGACTACTCTCAGGTTGGGAAAGTATTCCTGAAAATCCTGAGCAAACCATTTGCCCTATTATCGAAAGAGCTTAAATAATTCTTCATCAAGAGATTTTAAAAGAATATTACGTCAGCTTTGTTTAAGAAGTTGGGTTTGGAGGCGATACTGATACTACATGCAGCAATTGTAGGCGGAATCATCGGTTCTGCCGTGGGCAAATTAGGTATACCTCAAAATTGGCTGAATAACTTATGCGAATATCCCAGAACCGTCAAATGGATAGAGTCTTTGGGTGAAGTGTGTGTTTCGCGTTATGAAACTTTGCGAACAACCTTAGCTGAGTAAGTAATTATCCGCTACCACCTCCTACTTCTTTGTGCTACAAATAGTAACAAGTAGTAATACATTTGCCAAGCTATAGTTTGGGTTCCTTATGCCCAACTGGTGCGCCAACCTCTGGATTGAGCGTATCCCGCACAGCAATGCGTCACTACCCATCGTTTGATTAGCTCAGTGGCAGAGCATCCGAAGTCATCGGCTGGACGTAGGTTCAATTCCTACATCAAACTCCCCGAAAGTTAGCTCACTGGTAGAGCGATCGACTCATAATCGATTGGTTGTAGGTTCGATTCCTATACTTTCTCCAACCCTGTCCGGGTTAAAAGACAAATTTGCGGAATAGAGCAGTTGGGTAGCTCGTTGGGTGTATACCCAAAGGTCAGTGGTTCAAATCCATTTTCTGCCACCAAAAACCCTGTCAAAAGACACTACCCTGTCAAGGGTAGCCAATTCAAATTTAATTAAAACTCTGCGATGTAGGTGCTTACTACTGAACATCACCTAGTGATGTCGGTAGTAACAGTAAAGGAGCTAGTGTAATTGTTTTCTCCCTAACTTGAGTATGTCCCTTCGTTTTCTAAATCCAATTTTCTGGATTTGGCAAACTGAACGGCGTATTTGAGCGCTGTTTTCTTTTTCTAGATTGCCCTTGGGTTAATTGAGGGAAAGTAGCAACAATCCTAATCCAGTTTTGGAGATGCAATTGCCCGCAACTGAACTGCAAACACCTGCATTTGCAGAGTTTAAAAATATAATGTAGTATATGTATTACATAAATTAATTCCTTCTCAGGACTTACGCAAAATACCTCTCTAACTCTTATTCCTCCGTGCCCTCCATGCCTGGAGTGGTTTTATTCTTCCGTGACTGGTGCGTAAGTTCTACTTCTCTGACTTTGGCAGGAAAGGCAACGCCGGAGTCTCTTATACACGATGCCCAGCCCTTTCCAAAAACACAGGGACAAATTCTTCACGCCAAATATATAAATGTCTTTATCAAACCTTCTGCGTCGCCTACAACTGCCTAAGTTATCTATGCAAATTTCTATGTGGAAAACCTTCTATATCAAACCTAACGAAATTGGTATTTTATATCACCGTAGTGATTTTAAAAAAATTTTGCAACCTGGGACTTACACTTATTTTGGTCGCTATTGGCAAGTAAAAACCTACGATCTCAACCAACCGGAAGCCAAAATTGAGAACTTGGAACTGTTGCTGCGAAATCACAGTTCGGAGTTACAGCAATATCTCTTAGTAGTAAGGACTGCATTTAATCAAGCCGCTTTAGTGCGCTTCGGACAAAATTGGATCAGTATTGCACCAAATCAATTGCGAGCTTTTTGGCGTGGTTTTATTGAGGTAGAATCTCATCTTTTCAATTTGAATGAAAGCTTGGAATTACCTGCGGAGTTTGTACAGCAACTACGTGGAATTGCCTTGAGTGGAATCAAGAAGTTTCAAATCTCGGAGTATGAAATTGGTTTGCTGTACGTGCAGAATAACTTTGTACGACCATTAGAACCAGGCGAGTATGCTTTTTGGGTTGTTGATAGAGAGGTTTCAGTCCGTACTCTCAGCCGGATTGTACCCAATCCAGACTTTCCTTTGGAGGATGTGCTAATTGAGCGGCACCCTGAGTTTGTCGCGGCTTACTGTGAAATAGTTCAATTACAGAATCAACAAGTAGCGATCGCCCGCTATCAAAGTAAAGCGATCGCCATTCTACCGCCATGCAGTCGCAAGCTATTTTGGCAAGGTGTGGAAGTAGAGGTGATTGACATTAGCACTGATGCTAAGTTGCCCTCTCGCTTAATTGCTGAGTTAGTTACGGGTTTGCCAGAGGCTCTTGCTTTGAGCCGCTATTGTTTGCATATTTGCGAAGTACCCACGCAGCACGTTGGATTGCTGTACGTTAATCAAGAGTTTCAAACTCAACTCCAGCCAGGAAAGCACGCGTGGTGGGTGTTTGGGCGTTCTTTACAAACCGAAGTATTTGACCTTCGCCAGCAAACTATGGAAGTATCTGGTCAAGATATTCTTTCTAAAGATAAAGTGCCTTTGCGCTTAAACTTAACTGCTGGCTTCCGCATTCTCGATCCACTCACAGCCAAAAACAGTTTATCGGATATTACTAACTACTTATACAAAGAACTACAATTTGCTCTACGTGGTGCGGTAGGTGAAAGAACTTTAGACGCGTTGTTGGAGGATAAAGGCGCGATTGATAGGAGTATTTTTGATTACATTCGCCAGAAAACAACAGACTATGGAATTGAAGTAGATTCGGTTGGGGTTAAAGATATTATTCTCCCTGGTGAGATTAGGACAATTTTGAGCAAGGTAGTAGAAGCCGAAAAAGCAGCTCAAGCAAACGTAGTTCGTCGCCGTGAAGAAACGGCTGCTACTCGCAGTATGTTGAATACAGCTAAAGTGATGGAGGATAACCCTGTTGCTTTGCGTTTAAAGGAATTGGAAGTACTGGAGCGAATTGCAGAGAAGATTGAAAAAATTCAAGTAAATGGGAGCTTGGATAGCATTTTGACGGAATTGATTCGGATTAATCGGCAATAAAAGGAACTGTGCCTTTCTCAACAAGAGCCAGAGGCTCTTGTTCTCGTTACCAGGTTGAACCTGGTAACGAGGGTGGTGGGCTGCCGCTTTCAGGCTGTTGCATAGGCGTGCAAGATATCAGATTAGGAGGTGAAGATTACCACTGTGAGCTTAGAAACGTGAAAATAGAATCATCCCCTACAAACATCTCTACGGCAAATCAATTACAGCCATGACGAGCAATCTTGTACAGCAACTAGGCAGTCTAAGTACCGGAGAACAACGCCTCATACTTAATAATGTTAGTTGGGAACAATACGAAACCTTGCGAGCAACCTTAGATGATATCCCAGGGTTGCGGATGACTTATCTTGAGGGAACCCTGGAAATTATGAGTCCATCGCCGGAACATGAGGTAAACAAAAAAGCGATCGCGCGTTTAATCGAAATCTACGCATTGGAAAAAGATATTGATTTAACTGGTTACGGTTCTACCACCTTTCGCAAACAAGCCAAAGCCAGGGGACTAGAACCGGATGAATGTTATTGTTTTGGCGAACTCAAAGAAGTTCCTGATATTGCGATCGAAGTTGTTCTCTCTAGTGGTGGTATTCATAAATTATCTGTCTACCAGGGTTTAGAAGTACCAGAAGTTTGGTTTTGGCAGAACCATCAGTTTTCTGTTTATAGGTTGCGTCAGGAAGGGTATGAACTTATTCCTCGCAGTGAATTTTTACCAGAATTAGATTTATCTATTTTGGCAAAGTATGTCAAATTTCCTAGTCAAACCCAGGCAGTAAAAGCCTACCGAGATACTTTCCGGCAAAGTTAAGTTATTCTGGCAATCCCTTTACTTGCATTAATTCCAACTTCCGTGCAAATATTTCATCAATCGGCAACATTTGCCCATCAATTGTCATAAATTTGTGGTCTTTAGTGGCTCGAATAATCGAACCATCTTCTAAGGAATATTCAAATAGCTCTTGCTCGCCGCGATTATGCCACTGAGCTATAGGTTGCGTGTATATATAACCATTACTATCAACGGTGTAAACTGTACACTCAATACCTTTTTCTACAATCTCTCCAATAGGTAAAAAACCATATTCTACCGTCAAAATTGCTGTATCGTAGCTCAAGCAATATTCGGCAAACTTGAGCATTTGCTCGAATAAATCCTCAGCAATTTGTTGTTTAACACCATTTTTTGCTGCACCATCAATAAATTTTTCTCGCTGTTTTTGCATCTCCGAAACTTTCTTTTTCCCCATTGCCCGGCGCAACAAATCAGCTTGTCCTAAAGAATATCCAGCCATATCTTGAGCAATTTTCATAATTTGCTCTTGATAGACCATAATTCCATAAGTTTCATCTAGTATTGGTTCTAAAACAGTGTGTTCGTAATCAATATTTTCCCGCCCGTGCTTGCGGTTAATAAATTTAGGAATTAATCCAGCATCTAAAGGGCCAGGTCGATAAAGCGCTAAAATTGAAGAAATATCTTCTAGATTAGAAGGTTTTAAATCACGAACTATCTGGCGCATTCCAGAAGATTCTAACTGAAATACACCTTCTAATTCACCTGCTTCTAACAGTTCATAAGTCTTTCTCACATCATGAGGAAGTTTGGCACTTTCCCCACCTTTAGCTAATATTTTTTGAGCTTTTCTTTCTTGAGCGGTAATTACATAGGGGTCAATTTTAAATCCATGATTTTCTTCAATTAATTCAATAGTCTTCTGGATCATTGTCAAGTTCTTTAAACCCAGAAAATCCATCTTTAACAAACCCAGTAATTCTAAGTCTTCCATAAAATACTGGGTAATTACAGAACCATCGTTATTTCTTTGTAACGGCACAATTTGATCCAACGGTTCAGCAGAAATTACCACACCTGCTGCATGGACACCAAAGGTTTTGTTAGTTCCCTCAATGCGAATTGCCATATCTAGCCAATGGCGAACTTTTGGATCGTTATCGTATTTTGCTTTAAATTCTGGTTCTGGCGTTTCATCAGAAATCATCTTTTTGAGTGGCGCTGGTTTACCCCGTGACACGGGAATCATCTTCGCCATCTTGTCTGCTTCACCGTAAGGAATATTTAATACTCTGGCGACATCTTTTAACACCGCTTTTGAAGTCATGCGGTTAAAAGTAATAATTTGGGCAACTCTGTCTGTGCCGTATTTTTCATTCACATAATCAATGACTTGATCTCGCTTTTCAATACAGAAATCCGTATCAATATCAGGCATGGATTTCCGTTCTGGATTAAGAAATCTCTCAAAGAGTAAGCCATGATGTACTGGATCAATATTGGTGATTCCCATTGTATAGGCAACCAAAGAACCAGCCGCAGAACCACGACCAGGCCCCACAGGTATATCATTATCTCTAGCAAATTTGATATAATCCCACACCACTAAAAAGTATGTGGAAAAACCCATTTGCTGAATCATTTTTAATTCGTATTCCAGTCTTTCTTTGTAAACTTGATCGATTTCGTTGCGAGATTTGCGATTCAGTTTTTCTAAAAGTCCTTGCCAAGCAATTTCTTCTACGTAAGTATCTGCTGTATGTCCTGATGGAATGGGATAATTAGGAATGCGAGGTTCACCCAGAATGTTGTAAGGTTCGACTTTATCTGCTACTTCTAAAGTTGTGCTTACTGCTTCTTCAATAACGTCATCTGGTAAGTGATCGCGAAATAACTGCTTCATTTCTTCAGCGGATTTCAGATATTCTGTGCCGCTGTAACGCATTCGGTTATCTTCAATAATTAATTTCCCTGTTTGAATACATAACAATGCATCATGTGCTTCTACGTCATAACAAGAAATGTAATGAGAATCATTTGTCGCGACAAATTTAATTCCTAATTCTCGTGCAATTTTGATAATTTCTACATTTACAATCCGGTCTTCTGGAGAACCATGATCTTGAATTTCTAAATAATAATCTTCACCAAATACATCTTTATACCACTGTGCTACTCTTCTAGCAATATCTGGTTTGCCAGCAAGAATTGCTTGAGGAACTTCACCACCTAAACAAGCACTAGTAACTATTAAGCCTTCACGATATTCTTTGAGTAATTCTTTATTAATACAAGGACGGGAAAAAATACCTTTGCCTTGTACACCTTGGAGGTGAGAAATTGATGTTAATTTTACTAAATTTTTATAACCTTTTGTATTTTTTGCTAAAACAACTTGATGATAACGCGGACGACGCTCTTGTTTGGTGATATCGCCGTTAATGACATACATTTCATTGCCGATAATTGGCTTAATATTCTTGCTGCGACAGATTTTTATGAGTTCGATCGCTCCATACATCACACCATGATCCGTTAGGGCGATCGCTTTCATGCCCAACTCGATTGCGCGATCCACTAAATTTGGCAATTGACTCGCACCATCCAGCAGGCTGTAATCACTGTGAATGTGCAAAGGAACAAAGGACATACGTTTTCCCTACGATGAGCGAACAACACAAGTGTTTTCCATTAAACTACAGCTGTGCAGCCTCTATGTATGCTAGCAAGCAAATTCTACTCATTGTAGATAAGCGATCGCACTTTTTCTCAAGGTGCAAACCACCTCGCATCACTGCCAGGCAGTAATTTGAGGTGGCTATTCATGAAGTGTTGATTATAGAGTGAACAAAAAACAGGCTATAATCGCCGTTTAGGAATATAAATTTACATCTGCATTCTATCTAGTAGTTAATGTCATTAATTTTGATGGTTATATAAGTTCGTAGTAAGGACTTTAGTCCTTGATGAGTGCAGCACTCTTTGTGCTTACTACAAACCTATCAAAACTTTTGCAACAGACCACTGGTTTAAGTATTAAGAGTTTGTTGATTATGATTAATAATAATATTTAGAGATATGCCTTTAATATAAGTACTAATATATGACATTAAAGCATAAATAAAAATAACTATACCTAGCATCTCTAAAAATTCTTCAATAGTTGTTAAAATAGCATAAATTATATTCTTCTCGCCATACAAATTAGTATAATAGCCACCCAACATTTCCATCCCTATAGCACCACTTACGTAGATAGTTCCAGCTATTATAAATAAGCGTTTTATTTTTGTGGGAAGAGTAGTGATAAATCTTAAAAATGCTAGTAGAAAAATGAGTACAAAGATAGTACCAGGTATCACCCAAGCATAGTAAAGAAAGCCACTTGTATTCAATGAATTTTGTAGTGGCTCAATCAACCTTTCATGAAAGCTCATGAATTCGTCCAAAGACAGAGCCATAAAAATGAATGATAAGCTTTTCCAGTGGCTAATATAAGCTTCACCAGCTATTTTTTTGGCAGAGGCGATTAAAAACAGAAGAATAGAGCAAACTAGCAAAGCATACGCTGAGTAAAGGCTAGGAATATTTGTCTCTTCATCAACATTAAATAAGAATGCAAAGAATTCTCTAGAAGAATAGTCAGGAAGAAAGTACAAGGTCAATTGTCCAGCAATACTAACTAGACAAAGACCTACTATTAACACAATCAGGAATTGTAAAGTTTTTTTGGGTGAGAGATGTACTAAAATTTTCTGCAAAGGAAAAGCAGTATTTGCTAAATCAGTATATCTATTTTTAGTTTGAGAGTTTTGTTTTATAAAATGATTACTTTGCTTTTCATATTCACTTTTTAAGAATTGTTTATTATCAAATATTGATAAGTTTGGAAATACTACATTATCCATAAGAAATTCTATTGTTTGCTGCTCAACCCAACCATGAACTATCAAAATTTCTTGCAATTGTTTGCCAGTGAAAATTTGTTCGTAAAGTGCTGTTGTTAGTTGTTCTGATGTTATCAAACCTGCATTAATTAAACACTCTCCCAAAATTTTTTGCTTGTAATTACTACTCTCTATATTAGTCATTATGATTTCGATATATATTTTTCAAATTCTATATTTAAGACGATTTCTAACCGTTTCACTAAATATGTAAAAACTAGGTTAACAATAGTTAATTAAAAATTAAATAAAAATGATGTAAAAATTAAATGAAGTATTTGATTTGTATAAAAACAATTATAGTTATACGTATAATTGCATAACAACTATAATAACTGTTGAATTAAGAGTATTAGTTTCAAGGCGCTATTTGGCTCGAATTTCGATAATGATGATGCCGCCCTGTATGAAGCCATGTCTGCATCATTTGTAGCTCAAGTACAGTGATTACATTTAAATCTCACTCAACAGTTAATGTGATGGAAGATATAACTGTGAGTGCTGTGCTTGACGGCAAAAAACCTCGTTCTCTGAACAAGGTTTAAATATATTGATACCTTCTGTGCGATCGCTACAGCTTTATAAAATTTAAAATTTACGATCAACGCCCCATAGTTTGCACTAGGGGCATTGATTGATGTTGTGGAATTGAAAATCGTCAATTTCTAATTCCGGTTATTTAGTTTTAAAAAGGCCCTTTTGCGTCACATTCTTTAGTCCAGCACCTTTTAAGAAGTTCAATCCTGTAAAGATATGCGAAGCGACGAGGATCTAATACTAATTTAGTCTCACTACTAAAAAGGGGCTGGTTCAGATACTGCCAGAGAGGAAATCTGATTTTGGTGTGTTTTGGAGTCATAAGAGCATGAAAAAACTATAAAACTGTCGTAGCAGTAGACGGCATCTGATATTCAAGGTGCCCGTTACTGATTCCCTAGTTAAACCGTACACAATATATATTCAATTGTCCTTAGGGCAATTGCGGAAAATTGGGCAACCCTATTGCTCAATATTTTATGTTACCTTTTTATAGGTATTTAAAATAACGATTTAAATGTATAAAACTCAAAAAAAGCATAGAATCTAACATACCAAAGAATAGAAAAATTAAATGAACTGACTGATTATTCTGGTTCGGGAAATTTAATCCGGAATCTCAAATCCTGAAACAGGAACAATCTACAAATGATGCGAGAAATTGCCTATATATTGCGGAGCGATCGCTTTTTTAAAAGCCAGTAAGATTACTATAAAACAAAATCCGCAAGCGCAGTTAACTATCAGTAAATTTAACACTTATCATGATCATAGCCATTAAAAAAACCCACTTTTGTGGGTTTGAGGGAATATTTAACTTTTTCGCTGAGGTAAACTTTTTCTCTGTCTTTAGATCTGATCGCAACGCGAAATGACTTATGGCTAATAGTGATTGCCCGCTTTGCGATGATGAACAGCAGTCACACCTTCCGGTTTGAGTAATTTACCATTGTCAACAATCGCATATACAACCCAATGGTCGCCACATTCCATTCGTTTGTTGACTGAACATTCAAGATAGGCTAGAGCATCGGTGAGAATTGTACAGCCGTTATCTGCAACTGCTGTAGGAAAACTTGCAAATCTATTTTCTCCTGGGGCGAAAGATTTACGGAAGTGCTTCATGTAATCTTGATAATTCTCTTCGCCCAGAACGTTGAGAACAAACTTACCGCCTGGATACATTAGAGATTCAACTGCCCGATCTTTAGCGATCGCAACAGTAATTCCTGGAGGGTTAAAGGTAGCTTGTGATACCCAAGCACCAAGCATTCCGGTACAGACATCACCAAGTTTGGCTGTGACAACGCAAACTGAACCAATGATTCTACCGATCGCCTGTTCAACAGGAGTAGCAGCTGGTTGAGGCATTCGCTGTTTTTTAGCTTTTTTCAGTGTTTGGGCAAAGTCTGTACCCATTTCTTCACACTCTTTGAGAGTAATGTCTGTAGGTTTAAACCTTGCCTTTAAGGTTTCAAACCCAAACTTAAAACCAGCATCTTTGAGTTTTCCTTCTATTAAGTCAAATGCTTCACCACTCCAACCATAGGAACCAAAGACACCCGCCAGTTTAGTATTATCACCAACGGATAGAACAATACCAAGGGCTGTGTGGATGGGAGTAGGCGCATTACCACCGATGGTGGGAGAACCCATGATAAAGCCATCGCATTTTTCAATGGCAGAGCGAATTTCATCAGGTTCGGCAAATTCACAGTTGATCGACTCTACAGCCACTCCTCCTTTAGTGAGTCCCAAAGCAAAAGCTTGGGCAAGAGTTGCTGTATTGCCATAAGCTGAGGCATAAAGTAAGGCAACCCTAATTTCACGATCGGTTTGCGATCGGCTCCATATTTCGTAGGCTTTGGTAAGCTCCAACAAGCCATAGCGAATTAAAGGCCCGTGAGCAGGAGCATACATCCTCACTGGCACTTCTGATATTTTCTCCAGAGCTGCTTGTACCTGAGTAGCATGGGGAGCCATCAAGCAGTCAAAGTAGTAGCGCTGATCTTCCTTCAACAAATCCCAGTCTTCATCAAAAATTTCATCGCCACACAAATGCGCGCCGAATAATTTATTAGAGTAAAGTATTTGTGTTTGCTGGTCGTAAGTACAAAGCCCTGTCGGCCAGCGAGGACTGGGAATGGGAATAAACTTCAAAATATGGCCCTGTCCCAAATCGAGGGTTTCTTTCCCCCGCATTGTGATAATTTTCAACTCACGGTTAGGAAAAGTAGCACGTAAATTGGCGGCGCAGGGAATGGAACAAACAAAAGTGAGTTTTGGAATTAAATCTAAAAGCCCTTTGAGGGTGGCAACGCGGTTAGGATTAAAATGACCTAAAATTACATAATCCAAGCCTTCCCAGTCATTGAGACATTGCCGCAATGCGTCTAAGTAAATTTGAGTAAAAGTTTCCGGCGGCGGGTCGATAATAGCAGTTTTATCAGCTTTGATTAAGTAGCAATTCGAGGTAGTACCTCTAGCAAGTGCGTATTCAATTTCAAAGCGCAGACGTGTCCAACTACGCGCTCTCAGTACAGTCGTATTTGTGGCGATTGGTAAAACCTGTACGTCACGAGGATTGGGATTATTCATAGGCTTTGTGTGAGGAGAGGGAATTTCTAGAGATAGGGGGAAGATGGGGAGAGGGAGAGATGGGGAAGATGGGGGAGTAGGAGGGTGGAAGAAGTATTTAGAATATTACTCCTATCCCCTATCCCCTGTTCCCTATCACCTGTCACCTGTCCCCTGCCTTCTTTAGTAGTAGTTGCCTACCTTGCGATGGCGAACAGCTGTCAAGCCGTCGGCTTTGGCAACTCGACCATCAGTGACGTTGCAGTATAAAATCCAGTGGTCACTACATTCCATGCTGCTCTTGACTTCGCATTCCATATAAGCAAGAGCGTCTGTGAGAATTGGGGCACCGTTTTTAGCTGTTTGAGTTTTCACTCCGGCAAAGCGATCGCTCCCCGGAAGCAAACGCTTGAGGAAATGTTTTTTCAGTTCGTGGTAATTTCCTTCTTCTAAAACATTAAGGACAAACTTATCGCCGACTTGCAACAATGAGTCAATCGCACGATCTTTAGCAACAGCGACTGTAAATCCTAAAGGTTGGATGCTGGCTTGTGCTACCCAGGAAGCAAGCATCGCTCCTTTGACTCCATTCTTGTTGGCGGTAATGATGTAAAGCCCACTGCTAATCCTACCCAGGGCTTTTTCCAAATTAACGTCGATGGACTTAAGTTGCTTGATGTTGCGCTCGCGAACTAGCAATTGTCCCAAGTCAGTACCCGCTTCTTCACACAATTGGTATGTGGCTGGGGTGGGTGTTTCTTTGATGCGAATTGCTGGAAAGGCTTCTTTCACACCAAAATCAACGAATCTTCGGCGCAGCGGATCGATTGGTTCATCATCGCCGCCGTAACATTCAAAAAATCCGATGACTTGCTTTTCTTTGGTAACGCCCAACAATGCACTAATTGCAGCTTGAGCCGCAACGTTTGCCGTTGGAGGCATACCAATCACAATCCCTGACGATCTAGCTGCTAGTTCTTGGATTTCTTGGATCTCTGCGGTAGTCAGATCCATCATTTCCACACCGATACCAGTTTTCTGGATACCTTGGGAAATGGCTTGGGCGAGGCGATCGCTACATCCATAGTCAGAGACATAAAACAAGCCAACAATCGTTTCTGATTTTGCTTGTTTTTGGCTCCAACTCTGGTAACACTCTTTCAGAACATCAAGATGATGGTAGAGTAAAGGGCCATGTCCGTTAGCAATGATTTTAATGTTTCCGAGTTCGCCCATTTTCTTCATTGCATTTAGCAACGAACGAGCATTCGGCCCCATTAAGCAATCGTAGTAAAATCTAAAGTCAGGTTCGATTGCCTCTAGGTTGACATCGAAGGTGTCATCGCTGCAATAGTGCATCCCAAAGGCATCACAGGTGAAGAGAGTTTGGGATTTATGGTCGAAGCTGAAGATAGTATCCGGCCAGTGTAAATTTGGGGCGCTAACGAATTCGATTTCGTGTCCTTGTCCTAAATCGACGCGATCGCCACTTTTAACAATCCGCTTCGAGAACGGATCGTGTACCAAATTTTCCAGAAACTGGAGTGCAACTTTAGACGCTAAAACGGTAGCTCTGGGTGCTAATTGGAGAACGTCTTCCACCAAGCCGCTATGATCTGGCTCTGTGTGGCTGACAATAATGTAATCAATCGCTTTTGGATTGACCAGTTTTTTCAAAGTTTCTAAATACAAGTCGCGAAACTTCGTATGAGAAGTATCGACCAAGGCAATGCGATCGCCCTTAATTAAATATGAATTGTAGGTTGTACCATTTTGTAGCCCGAATTCTATATCGAAGCGATCGCGATCCCAATCAAGAGAACGGATTGCCGTCGTGTTGGGAGCAATTTCAACAGTTTGTATAGTAAGTCGTTTTTGGACGTTCTCTGTGAGCGCTGCCATTAGGAGTCTCCGAGCACAAATCATCAGTCTGCTTTTCACTTCTTATTTTGCTCATAATTATTTTTGTAAAGTTGTTCAAAACTCTATGTTTTTGAAAAGTCAATATGTAGCCAAAATGTCTATTTTTTGGCATAGACTGTGACTGAAAAAGTGTAGTTAATGCTCGTTTTTAAAGTTGCGAATTATAGCAAAATATGGCAGCTAATTCTATAAAAAATTACAACAGCAAAGTCATAGCAATGTTATTGCTGCTAATGATTTTGTAACGAAAAGCATAAATTTTGCAACCGTTGTATCTAATTTTAATTGTTATTAATTAGAGTGAGTTTGTCGCAAAATAAACATAGAAAATCAGATAATAGGAACTTCTTCTGATTTTCAAGTTTTTACTGTTACTCCCCAGAGAAATCTGCAAAATGATAGAGCAGATTTATATCTCTGTAGCACTATTAGCGGAGGTGTAGCAACTGTCGTATCTTTATGTTGCTGGCATTGGAGGCCCCATAACTTTGGGAATAGGACTAATTGCAGCAGCTGCGATGATTGGATGGTCACTTTTTGGAGAATCATGGCAGCGTCGTGTAGCCAAGAAAATGGTTAGTCATTTTGAAGAACAACAAGTACTCAACAAGTTTCTTCAAGGAGTTGATGAGTACTGGCAGGACACTGGTAAAGCCTTTGATAAGGGAGCAGATGCTGTAGAAAAAAGCTTTCAAGACTACATTCAACACCTTCGCGAGCTATGCTTAAATGATGATAAAGCTTCTAGAGAATACATTGAGTATATTTTATCCGTACTCAGGGAACTAGCAAATTTTTTCACCGCAATCCCTTGGAAAAACCATACATAGCAAGCATAGAAATCTGTAAATAACAACACTTAGACCCACAACTTATTGTTTGTGGGTCGAAAAATTTTGAGATTGCATTGATTTCATTGAATACGAAATCCGAGTATAAACCCCCTTTTTGAATAACCCGTGCGGACGGGCTTGATTTGTATCACGTTCTCGTGTTTATTAGTATTGATTTGCGTTCATCGATTAATTAAAATCTTGCACTGAGCCAAAAACAAAGGTTTGAGCTAAAGAGTTTCAATAACGTTTAAACACAAATGATTTTATCAAGCTTGATGTTTGCCTTGGATATTTTCTCTAAAGAGCATCTATAACCGTCTTGCTCTAGCAACAGAGCCAATTTAGTGCAAAATCGAATGGATTAAGTCAAAAAAAGGGTATCACTGAAGTTGTAGAATTTCTTCTAGTCAACTTTCATCCTTATAAACTTTACTTCGATGACCTATTTCCACAACATTTACTAGTAAAACATCATCAAAAATCTCGTAGATAACGCGATAATCACCTACTCTAATCCTATAAGCATTTTCTTGACCTTTTAGCTTTTTTACCCCGTTGGGGCGGGGTTCTATGGCTAAATCATCAATTTTAACTTGTATACGTTCTTGAAGTTCTGGCGATAATTTTTTTAGTTGTTTTAATGCCCCCTTTAAGATTTCAACTTTATAACTCACGCTACTTCCTTTTTTCTTTCTGTTTCCAGTTCTTTTTTAGCTTCTTCCCATGACATCGAGCCGTCAATCTCAGCAGATTTTTTAGCTTGCTCGTAGGCTTTTAAATCTTCTTCATCCTCTTCATCTTCAATTTTTTTCAAGAAAGCATAAATTTCATCTAAAGTGCTGTCGTAAGCTTGATTTAGCAGTACGTTAATATCTTTAATTAATTGTTCGCGTTCTTGTTCACTTTTCATTGTTAGTTAGGAATGATTATTTTTACTTTTTCTGTCACCGCCCCTAGTTTCACCTAAAGGCTTCTCATTATAATCGATGATACCTATCGTAGAGTTTACGTTCCTACCATAAAACAAAATCCACCTACACATATTAGTGTCAGGTGGACTTGATTATTCTTAGTGGATCCGAGCAGAGTCGAACTGCTGTCCAAACTGGGTATTGACCCTCCGCTCATTCACAGGTTTAGCCTTTCTTACCCTCAAGGCGGGGAACGTTCATTATCCCGAACGGTAGGATTCTCTGGTGAAGTCTTTGTCAACAAGCCTACCAGAGGAAACTTGTTAACGCATCCGTTGGGGTTTGCCCCTAGCCCTTAACGGAGTCAGACTAGAAGCGCTCGAACCGTTAGAGGTTTTTAGGCAACTGCTACAGCAGCTTCCTTACGAGCAAATTTTACGATGTTGTTCGCATTTACTTTTTTTTTGAGCCTTGGATTTACGAGAGATGACTCACTCTCGACCTGAATCACAGAGTAGCTTTCGCCAGCCTGTCGAAACCGGTGCGGACCCATGAGGTTCTTATATTCTTATTATAGTGTGCAGTTTTAAACTTAGACACTATATTGAGAAAATTTCTCGATTTTCAAAGATTGGGTAGAGACGCGATTAATCACGTCTCTACAATTCCTCAACTTGTCCTCTTCCTAGTCCCGTTGTCCTAACTTAACGCCTGAGCACCGCCAACAACCTCAAGAATTTCTTGAGTGATTGAAGCTTGCCGGGCTTTGTTGTAAGACAGGGTAAGGGTGTTAATTAACTCAGCTGCGTTGTCGCTGGCATTGCTCATGGCTGTCATCCGCGCTGCCAGTTCACTTGCTGCTGATTCTTGCAGCGCTCGCAATAGCTGGTTAGTTAAGTAAAGAGGTAGCAAAGAATCCAGAATTTGTACCGGATCTTGCTCGAAGATCATGTCATTGGGAAGAGACCGAACTTGAGCAGTCACTTTCTGCCTTTCTACTTCAAACTGACCACCGCGAGTTGTCAGACGAAAGATTTCGTCATCTGCGGTTTCTAAACCTTGAGTGTCAAGGGGAAGCAGAGTTTGCACTACCGGACGAGAGCTAACTAGAGAGACAAACCGAGTGTAAATTAACTCGATTCTGTCTACGCTTTCTGAAAGGAATAAAGAAAGGAGTTCGTTAGCAATGTTGGAAGCTTCAGCTGCGGTGGGAATTTGCTCTAAGCCGGTATAGACAGCATCAATTGGTTGATCGCGACGTTGGAAGTACTGTGCGGCTTTGCGCCCTACGATCACAAATTTGTAATCTATACCTTCGGCTTTGAGTTCCTTGGCACGATTTTCCGCACGCTTGATGACGTTGGTGTTATAACCACCGCACAAACCCCGATCGCCTGAAATCACCAATAGCCCCACTGACTTAACTTCCCGCTTTCTGAGCAAGGGCAGGTTTGCTTCTTCAAACCGCAGACGCGCTTGCAAACCGTAGAGTACTTGGGCGAGGCGATCGGCAAAGGGGCGGGTGGATAGTACCTGTTCTTGGGCACGACGTACCCTCGCTGCCGCCACCAGCCGCATAGCTTCTGTAATTTTTTTGGTATTTTTAACCGATTGAATGCGATCGCGTATTGCTTTGAGGTTAGCCATAATCTTTGATTAGAGACTAGGGATTAGAGGCTAGGGACTAGAGAGATTAAGAATTAGAGGTTAGGGATTGGGAAGATGAGTATTACCAGAATTTAGGGGATTTAATCTACAACCCTAGCCCCTAGTCCCTAACCCCTATCCCCTAATTATGCTGTTGCCAAGAAGGTCTTCTTGTATTCATTAATTGCTTCCTTCAAGGCAGCTTCTTCGCTATCACCCAGTACTTTCTGTGATTGCACACCTTGAACATACTGAGGTTTGCTAGTCTTTAAGTACTCGCGTAAACCCTTAGAGAAAGTCGTAATTTTATCGGCAGGGATGTCATCCAAATAACCGTTAATACCAGCATAGAGAAGTGCTACTTGCTCATACACTGCTAGAGGTGAGTTTTGTGGCTGCTTCAAGAGTTCCCGCAAGCGCTGACCCCGTGCTAACTGGTCTTGGGTGGCTTTATCTAAGTCAGAAGCAAATTGCGCGAAGGCTTGCAGTTCATCAAACTGCGCCAACTCTAACTTCAACTTACCGGCAACTTTTTTCATTGCTTTGGTTTGAGCGGCAGAACCTACCCGCGATACGGAAATACCGGGGTTAATTGCAGGACGCACACCAGCATTAAATAAGTCAGCAGAAAGGAAGATCTGACCGTCGGTAATCGAAATCACGTTGGTGGGAATGTAAGCAGATACGTCACCTGCTTGAGTTTCGATGATTGGCAGGGCAGTCATGCTACCTTTACCCAATTCGTCACTCAGTTTAGCTGCCCGTTCTAACAAGCGAGAGTGGATGTAGAACACGTCTCCAGGATAAGCTTCCCGTCCGGGAGGACGACGCAGCAGCAAGGACATTTGTCGATAGGCTGCGGCTTGCTTGGAAAGGTCATCGTAAATAATTAGAGTAGCTTTGCCCTTGTACATGAAGTACTCAGCTAGCGTTGCACCTGTGTAAGGAGCGAGGTATTGCAGGGTGGCGGGGTCACTAGCATTGGCAGCAACGACAATGGTGTAGTCCATCGCGCCTCTATCTTGCAGTGTTTGCACGACGTTTGCCACGGTGGAAGCTTTTTGGCCGATCGCTACGTAGACACAAATTACATCTTCTTCTTTTTGGTTGAGGATGGTGTCAATTGCGATCGCTGTCTTACCAGTTTGACGGTCACCAATAATCAACTCTCGCTGACCGCGACCAATGGGAATCATCGCGTCAATAGCAGTGATTCCGGTTTGCATGGGTTCGTGTACGGAACGGCGCGCTACAATACCGGGTGCTGGAGATTCAATCAAACGGCTTTCATTGGTTTTGAGTTCTCCCTTGCCATCAATAGGACGACCCAAAGCATCAACAACGCGTCCAATTAAGGCTTCTCCTACTGGCACTTGAGCAATTTTGCCAGTAGCGGTAACGGTGCTACCTTCTTGAATTTCATGACCTTCACCCATCAACACCGCACCCACGTTGTCTTCTTCTAAGTTGAGGGCTAGACCAATGGTGCCATCTTCAAATTCTAATAGCTCACCCGCCATAGCCTTTTCTAAGCCATAAACGCGGGCGATACCATCACCTACTTGCAAAACCGTACCAACGTTAGCAACTTTGACTTGTTGGTCGTATTGCTCGATTTGTTGCTGGATAATGCTGCTGATTTCGTCAGGTCTGATGCTAATTGCCATTTGTCTATCTTCTTGCTGTCGAGACGGAAAGATTCAAAAGTTAGGAGTTTAGAGTTAGGAGTTAGGAATTAAATTTTAAGTAGGTAGACAGAACTAAACGTAAAATGCTTATTGTCAGAAACTAGATAGGAGAAGCTTTTTACCTTCTGCCTACTGCCTCCAGCATAGCTGCCTTCTACTTAGCAGTTGAGAGTTACAAGTTCAGAATCAAAATCTGTTACTCATAACCCAGAATTCATAACTCATCACTCATAACTTTCTAGGCACTGGTTAAGCGCAAAGAAAGGCGACGCAGTTGACCGCGCAAACTTGCGTCAATTACCTGAGAACCCACTTTTATAATGACACCACCGATGATGTCACGATCGATTTTGGTGTCTAGTTCTACTTCGCGAGCGTTGGTCATAGCTATGACCTTTTCTTTGACTGCTTGTTGTTGAGCTTCGCTCAGAGGAACAGCAGATATTACTTCTGCTAACACTGTTTGTTTGATCTGCCGCAAAAGCGCCAAATACTGCTGACAAATATCTTCCAGCAAGAGAATGCGCCGTCTATCTACCAGTAGCATCAAAAAGTTACGAAGATAAGTGTTAGCACCTTCACCGAAGATGCGACTGATGACTGCCTTTTTATCCTCTGGTGGAATAAAAGGATTACCAAAAAAGTTCCGCAGTTGCTCGCTATCGGACAACAAGTTCAGCAAAGAGCGTACATCCTCACCGAACCCTTCTGTCTGGTTTTTTGATTGCGCTATCGACATTAAAGCCTCTGCGTAAGGCTGGGCTATTTCGGCTGTTGCGATATTAGTTTTCATCCCTTGCCTCCCAGTAGCGCGATACTGCGATCAATTAATGTTTGTTGGGCATTGTCAGCAACCCCGCTCTTGAGTTCTGACTCAGCTTTTTGCAATGCCATCGCGACTACCTGCTGCCGCAGTTGAGCGATCGCTCGCTCTGTTTCTGCACTTAAATCACGGGCAGCAGTTTCTTTTAAACGTTGCACATCTTCCGCTGCCTTAGCCAAAATTGCTTCACGAGTTGCCTGAGCGTTTTCTTCAGCAGCTTTGCGAATTTGTTGTGCCTCTGCTTGTGCCTTGGTCAACTTCTGCTGTGCGTCGGAAAGCTGGCCAGCTGCTTCTTTTAAGCGCTCTTCTGCTTCCCGAATAGCTGTTTCAATATTTGAGCGGCGATCGCTCAAAGTGTTGCCTACAACTTTACGCCCAAAGTAAAATAATACGCCAATCAGAATCGCTAAGTTAATGATGTTGGTTTCTAAAATGTCTAGGTTTAGACCGAAACCGCCTTCCGCCGATTCTGCTTCTGCCAATGCTTCTGTGGCTAGTAATAAGACAGTTCCTATGATACCCATCTACAACTGCGCTGCTCCCTTGCTAGTAAGTTTAGAACTTTCCCCAAAGGAAAAAAGGGAAAAAAGTGTCAATGCGTGACACTTAATTCAGCGCTTACAGAGACTACGCCCCGCTGCGCGTCTGCCTTTTTTGGAACCGATATTGCGAGCTTTTAAAAGCTCTATTTCCCTACTAAACTTGGTTCCAATAGTTTTTCTAGAATTTGCCTGCTAAAGGCATCTACCTGTTGTTCTAAAGAACGTAAAGCTTCCTGCTTTTGCTGTTCTATTTCTTGAGCCACCTGTTCTCTTTGAGCTTGAGCTTCTCTTTGCGCTTGGGCGATTTTCTCAGCAGTGATTCTCTGAGCATCTTCCTGAGCTTGAGTCACAATCACTTGGGCTTGCTTGCGAGCATCCGCAAGCTGCTGCTCATATTCTTTGGTCAATCGCTCAGTTTTAGCCAAGCGCTCGCGAGCTTCCAGGTTATTGTTTCGGATGTAATTATCGCGATCATCCAATGCCTTGGTCAGTGGCTTGTAGAAAATCACATTCAATACAGCTGCCAACAGCAGGAACTGCAATGCCATCAAGGGCAAGGTAGCATCGAAATCAAACATTTCTCTCCTCTTTGGCTGGGACAGCAGTTTTCATAGCAATATTGTCAGTCAACCCTTGATTGTGTGACTAGAGACCCAATAAATATAAAGGGTCACTCTAGACAACAGACGTGAACAATCACGTCTGTTAATTACATAAAGAGTTTTAAGTCTTAGGAAAATGGGTTAGCAAACAGCAACACCAGCGCAATCACCAGACCATAAATTGTCAGTGATTCCATAAAAGCTAGGGTTA
Organism: Chlorogloeopsis fritschii PCC 6912; assembly: GCF_000317285.1. GTDB lineage: Bacteria > Cyanobacteriota > Cyanobacteriia > Cyanobacteriales > Nostocaceae > Chlorogloeopsis > Chlorogloeopsis fritschii. Next base: position 129,420 of record NZ_AJLN01000116.1, read on the forward strand.
ACAGTAGAGTACCGCGAATTTTTCCTTCTGCTTCTGGCTGACGGGCAATACCTTCTACTGCTTGACCAGCAGCATTTCCTTGACCAATACCAGGGCCAATTGCAGCTAAACCAATTGCCAAAGCGGCAGCAAGAACTGAAGCAGCAGAAATTAATGGATCCATTTTGATTTTCCTTACTTCGACTACAGAACGAACGGTTTTTGATTTGAGGTTTTAGATTTTGAATCGAACTCAAAATTCGAGTTACCAAAATCTAAAATTGCATCAACTGAGGACTTTAATGTGCCTCATGCTCTTCACCACCATGTCCCTCCATCGCCTCATGGATGTACGCGCCTGCTAATGTGGCAAAAACCAGGGCTTGGATGGCACTGGTAAATAACCCCAAAGCCATTACCGGCAGAGGCACGAACAGAGGAACTAAAAGAACCAGCACTGCCACCACTAGTTCATCCGCCAAGATGTTACCAAAAAGTCGGAAGCTTAGGGACAGAGGCTTGGTGAAATCTTCTAGAATCGCGATCGGTAGCAGGATCGGTGTCGGCTCGATATACTTTTTAAAGTATCCCAGACCGCGCTTGCTAAAACCGGCGTAAAAGTAAGCCAAAGATGTCAGCAACGCCAGTGCTACTGTCGTATTGATGTCATTGGTCGGAGCAGCTAACTCGCCCGACGGTAGTTTGATGATCTTCCACGGCACCAAAGCACCCGACCAATTTGAGATGAAAATAAACAAAAACAGTGTGCCAATGAATGGCACCCAAGGACGGTACTCTTTCTCACCAAGCTGGTTTTTCGTTAGATCGCGAATAAATTCCAAGGCATATTCCATCAAGTTTTGTATGCCACTGGGAATTCTCTGGATGTTCCGAGTCGCGGCTAGTGAAGCCAGTACTAGAATGGCAATCACAAACCAAGAGGTGAGAAAAACTTGCCCGTGTATTTTCAGATTGCCCAATTGCCAGTAGAAATGTTGACCGACTTCTAATTCGGCAAGGGGAACAGAATTGAAGAAGTTCAGAAAATTCAGCATTTCCTTCCCATATCAATTATTTCTCCAATCTTAGCTGGAGAACAGGAACAGGAGCCTGGTGTAGATTTTCTTCCCAAAACCTCACATTCAGCCTTTTTAAGGTTGTCGAGGATTCGGTAAAGCAGAGAGAAATGACTCCCTGATGACGTAGAAGATGAGCGTTGCCTTATAAGTGAGAAATCCCAAGAATATAGGCAATATTTGTAGCTGATTCCACCGAGATGCCACTAGAATTATGATTACTAGTAAAGCAAACCGATTTTTACTCAGCTGCCGCTTTTCTTGACCCAATCGCTCAACATCTTTTGCCAACATCCTCACATAAACCATGCCAGTAGCTGCCCCAAGAAGATAATTTAGGGCGATGTTTAGGGAATAAAAAATCCACACAGAGATAAAAATAATCCCCGTCAAGACAAGTGTAATTACCAAAAACTCCTGATAGAGTTTATAAAACTCCTGCATGGAGTCTACTGGTTCTGTGTCCTCAAAACCAGATTGAGTATCTTGTCGTGTTGTTGGTGTGGGATCAGTTGATTCATCAGACAAGCTCACGGGACTCGAAACCAGTACAGCTAATTATGTTGACTGCACATTCAGCCAGCTAAATCATATCACGATTGAGTAACAATACTTTAGAAAAAAACAATTCACTTAACTGTTAACCAATGGAAACGGAGTGTGGAGAGTGCAAGATAGCAAGGCCAAATGGGCGAGGAAGAAAACTATTTCTCCTCTAGTGCCTCTACTATGCTATCTCATGCTTGTTTGGACTGTGTGTTTTTCTAAATTAATGGCAGTACCATTTCTAGTTCTCGTTACCAGGTTCAACCTGGAACGAGGGTTTAGTGGCTCTGCATAGTGGCTGTTGGAAGCAGAGGAACTTCAGGAGCAGAGAAGATGGGGAGAACAACTAACCACTGTACGGGCGGGTTTAAAAGATAAATTGTCTTTTTCAACCGAAAGATAGTCAGCAAAACCCGCCCCTACCAATGACTAATGACTAATGACCAATGACTATTGAATAATTAAGCAGGCGTTAATAAAATCAGCTGCTGCTTGAGGAATTTTCTGACTTCATCTAAACTAAGCTGCACATTTGCCAAAATCTCAGCCACTGTTGAGTGACTATTACAATTTTGGAGAAACTCCAACTCTGCTGGTGACAAGTTGACTATTTGGTAATCGTAATTAAATATACATTGACTGGGAAAGCCATCTATACAGGGATTAAGTTCGGGAATAGCTGCCAAAAGGATTTTATCCTCTGACCAGTCAGCTTTAGCTAGGGGAGGGCGACCGAGGAAAAATTCGTAATGGGTAACTTCTGGATCGAGTAATTCTATGAGGCGGTAACGTTGGTGATCGCTTAAATTTTGTGCCCGCTCAATTAACTCTGGTGCTTTGCCTAAAAGTCTCTCCAAATCCCAAAAACTAGGATTAGAGAAACCAATAAATTCCAATCCCGATGCATCAATTAATTCAAATAAAGTCTCAATGTTGTAGTCTATCTCTTGGGGATGGACGTACATATCGGCAAAGCACTCATCGCGCTGATTTTCTAGTGACCAACGTTCTTTTTCTCTCTTGACAATTCGATTTTTTTCTGGTAGAGAAGAAAATATTTTTCGTCCGACTTGAACACCATCGCGGTAGTCGCCTCGTTTTTCACCTTGAAGGAGAGCGATCGCTTTTTGCATCAGTTGAATTTCCCAGCGTCCCAACTCTCCATATACAAAGATGTGCATTAAGCCGCCAGGGGCTAACTTCTTTGCCAAGGCTTTAATACCACGAATCGGATCGGGTAAGTGGTGCAGTACTCCTACGCAATTAATAAAGTCAAACTCACCCGCAAGTTGTTCCACGTCGTACAAGCTGAGGTGATGAAACTCAACGCGGTTGGCTCCAGAACGCTGGCAACGCTCTTTTGCTACTTCTATAGCACCAGCACTGAGGTCAATGCCTACAACATTAGCTTCAGGATTAAGGTGGACTAAGTACTCTGTTCCTACTCCCGTGCCACAGCCAGCATCTAAAATCTGGATATTTTGCTTTTGAGGTTTTCGTCCGGTGCAGAAGTTGTAGGCAGCAAGCCAATGCCAACGCCAGTTATAACCTGGGGGTGGTTCATCTAGTAGCGGTTCTGGAGGAAAGGGGTAGGTGTTGTATAAATTGGCAACAGCAGCGCTAATGGTTTGTGAGTCGGACATATCTGGAGCTGTAATCGCAGTATTTTTGAGTTTATCGCTTGTGGTTGCTATTTAGGCGATCGCGTTTGAGTAGAAGGCAGAAGGCAGGAGGCAGAAGGCAGAGGGCAGAGGGCAGAAGGAAGGAGTGAAAAACATGATTTTTAATCAATTAGAATACGATTTGCGTTGTGAGTGGGGTCAACAAGGAATTTTCCAACTTGCTCCCATCAGTGATGTGGTTGTAATCGTTGATGTACTTTCTTTTTCAACCTGTGTGGAAATTGCCACTAATAATGGCGCGATAATTTTTCCGTATCCAATTAAAGACGAATCAGCAGTAGATTATGCTAAGTCGGTGCAGGCAGAGTTGGCAAGTCATAGACAGAGTTTGTCTACAAGTGGATACTCTCTTTCTCCAGCATCGCTAACTCAGATTCCAACAGGAACTCGACTAGTTTTGCCCTCACCTAATGGTTCTACCCTCACCTTGCTTACGGGAACTACACCCACCTTAGCTGGTTGCTTGCGAAACTGTGAAGTTGTGGCTCAGTTTGCCCAAAGGTATGGCAGTAAAATTGCTGTGATTCCTGCTGGCGAGAAGTGGCAAGAGGATAGTAGCCTGCGATTAGCGTTTGAGGATTTGATTGGTGCAGGGGCAATTCTGAGCTATTTACATGGCAGTTTATCGCCAGAAGCAGAAATTGCTGTGGCGGCATTTCATACTTTTCAGAAAGATTTATTGGCATATTTACAAAAATGTAGTTCTGGCAAAGAATTAATTGCACGCGGATTTGAGTCCGATGTTGAGTTAGCAGCAGCTTTTAATGTAAGTAATTGTGTACCTTTGTTTACTCAAAACGCTTATTTTAAACACGTGGTTTAGGAGATGTTTGCCTCAAAGACTCTGACACATGAAATCGCATAAATTTTATGGCTGTCAGATAAAATGAACTTGACTAAATACCCTCTTAGCAAACTCTTTGCATGGGGCTTTGTTACCCTAAGATACAAAACTTAGGTTTTTTCTCAGGAAACTGGAGTTGCCGTCTTAAATAACCGATACATTAACGCTACAGTTTCTACACACTTCTTAATAAAGCCCCAGATAAATCGCAAAACGTTCTAATCTAAAAGCTGATTGGGTTAATTTTTTTCTGGCAGATTAGAAGGCGACACGGGAGTGCATAAATATATCCATGTGTCAAGCCTAAAACTGGCTCAGACTTAACACATAAACGCATATGATGGGAGTTTTACAAATCCGATGAGTGTTAAGGCAAGTGGTGGAAGCTCAGTTGCACGTCCGCAACTATATCAAACCCTAGCAGTATCAACCATTTCCCAGGCAGAGCAGCAAGATCGCTTTCTGGGAGCTGGTGAGCTGAGTGAACTGGCAAATTATTTTGCGTCTGGTGCAAGACGTTTAGAAATTGCCCAGATCCTAACAGACAATTCCGAGATTATTGTTTCTCGTGCTGCCAACAGAATTTTTGTTGGTGGTTCACCAATGGCTTTTTTAGAAAAGCCCAGAGAACCAGAAGTGGCAATGGCAGTAGCGGCTGCTGCATCTTCCTCGGATGTTAGAGATGCAATGAAATTGGGAACTGTTACCTACGTAGAAACTCGTGGTGGCTTCCTAGAAAATTTACGTTCCATCTTTAACTCTTCACCGAGCGGCCCTACTCCCCCCGGTTTCCGACCAATTAACATTGCCCGTTACGGCCCTGCCAACATGGCGAAGAGCTTGCGGGATTTATCCTGGTTCCTGCGCTATGCGACTTATGCGATCGTTGCTGGCGATCCCAACATCATCGCTGTGAATACGCGCGGTTTACGGGAAATCATTGAAAACGCTTGCTCTGGTGAAGCAACAATTGTGGCTTTGCAGGAAATGAAAGCAGCGGCGCTTTCTTATTTCCGCCAAGATGCTGAGGCAGCAGACATTGTGTCTCAGTACATGGATGTTTTGATTACAGAATTCAAAGCACCAAGCCCTTCTAATAAACTGCGGCAGCGTCCTTCTGGCGACCAACAAGGTTTACAACTGCCTCAAATTTACTTTAATGCGGCTGAACGGCGTCAAAAGTTTGTGATGAAGCCTGGGCTATCCGCAGCAGAAAAAACTGAGGTTGTCAAGGCAGCATATAGGCAAATATTTGAGCGTGACATTACCCGCGCTTACAGCTTGTCTATTTCTTACCTAGAATCTCAGGTCAAGAATGGCGATATCTCTATGAAAGAGTTTGTTCGCCGTCTTGGCAAATCTCCACTTTATCGCAAACAATTTTACGAACCTTTTATTAACAGCCGTGCTCTAGAACTTGCTTTCCGTCATTTCTTGGGGCGGGGGCCAAGTAGTCGGGAAGAGGTACAAAAATACTTTGATATTGTTTCCAAAGGTGGATTAGCAGCATTAATCGATGCTTTGGTAGATTCTGAGGAATACTCTGATTACTTTGGCGAAGAAACAGTACCCTATATTCGCGGTTTGGGACAAGAAGCCCAAGAGTGTCGAAACTGGGGGCCACAGCAAGATCTGTTTAAATACAGTGCGCCTTTCCGCAAAGTACCTCAGTTTCTCACGACCTTTGCTGACTATGAGCAGCCATTGCCCGATCAGCATCCCTACGGTTCCGGTAATGATCCGCTAGAAATTCAGTTTGGAGCCATCTTCCCGAAAGAAACTCGCAATCCCAGCAGCCGTCCTGCTCCTTTTGGTAAGGATACAAGACGCATCCTCATTCACCAAGGCCCGGCGACTAACAACCAAACTGGCAACCCCAGTGCTCGTGGTGAGTTTCCTGGTACTTTGGGTGCAAAAGTGTTCCGCTTGGATCAAATTCCCAGAACACTGAGTAAAGGAACTGGCAAGGGCGCAAGCGTTAAATACTCCGAGAGTTCTACTCAAGCGGTCATTAGAGCAGCTTACCTGCAAGTTTTCGGTCGCGATGTCTACGAAGGACAGCGACTCAAAGTGCAAGAAATTAAGCTAGAAAACGGCGAAATTTCTGTACGTGAGTTTATTCGGGCTTTGGCTAAGTCAGATTTATTCCGCAAACTGTACTGGACACCGCTGTATGTATGTAAGGCGATCGAGTACATCCATCGCCGCTTGTTGGGGCGTCCAACCTACGGTCGTCAAGAAAACAACAAGTACTTTGATATTTGCTCCAAGAAGGGCTTTTATGCCTTAGTTGACGCCATCATTGACTCTGAGGAGTACAGCGAGGCGTTTGGTGAAGATACGGTTCCATACGAACGGTATTTGACCCCAGGTGGTGTAGCTTTGCGGAAACTCCGCGTTGGCAGCATTCGCGAAGATGTTGGTGCAAAAGTTGAGAAGCAAGAAACACCACGCTTTGTAGAACTTGGAACTGTTAAGGAAAGCCGGACAGAGCCTGATGTTCAGTTCCGGATCAACCAAGGCGTTAGCAAGAAGCGCGAACAAAGGAAAATCTTTAAGTTAGTGGCGGGTACGAACGACAAAGTCGCCGTACAAACTGCCATTAGCGCTGCCTATCGGCAGATTTTCGAGCGGGATATAGCACCTTACGTTGCTTCTTCCAGAGAATTCAAGGTATTGGAAAGCAAGCTCAGTAACGGCGAAATCACTGTTAAGGAATTCATTGAAGGTTTAGGGTGTTCTGGCTTATACCTAAAAGAATTCTACGCACCTTATCCCAATACCAAGGTGATTGAACTGGGAACTAAGCACTTCTTGGGAAGGGCACCAGCAGATCAGGCAGAAATCAGAAAGTATAACCAGATTCTTGCGACTCAGGGTATTCGCGCATTTATTCGAGCAATGCTGAATACTCCAGAATACTTGGAAGCGTTTGGTGAAGATACGGTTCCTTACAACCGCTTTACAACTTTACCAGCGGCAAACTTCCCGAATAGCCAGAAGTTGTATAACCAGTTAACTAAGCAGAGCAAGGATATTGTTATCCCCAGCTTTGAGCCAACCAAGTCGCGGATGAATGTAGCCCAAATGCCAATTATGGCGAAGGCGATCGCAGATATGGCGGCACAAGCAAGGGCGATCGATAAGAGCAAGCCACTGTTTATTGAACTAGGTCGTTCCTTTAACGATGGACGCGGACAATCGGTAGAAGTGGGTGTAGGCACTACCCGCCGCAAACCCGCACGCATCTACCGCATGACTGTAGGGGCAAACCAAGCAGAAATGCAACAGGTGATGAACGCCATTTACGTTCAGGTAATGGACGTATTTAGCGGCCAGATTCCTCAGTATTTCCGCCGTTCTGATTTAGAAAGCAAACTACGGAACGGGGAAATTTCTGTACGCGAGTTTGTGCGCGATCTAGCTAGTTCTGAAATCTATCGCAAGCGCTTCTATACCCCCTATCCCAACACCAAGGTGATCGAATTCCTCTTCCGTCACCTGTTGGGACGCGCACCAGCAACTCAGGCAGAAATTCGCCAGTACAACAAACTACTGGCTGATGGTGGCTTGAAAGCAGCTGTAGAGGCGATGGTAAACAGTCCAGAGTATGCTCGTTACTTTGGTGAGGATGTAGTGCCTTATCAGCGTTATCCATCTTTACCAGCGGGTAACTACCTGGGCAGTGTTAAGGCAGCAGCAGACTTAGTCAAGCAGTCTTGGTCTAGCTTGTCTCCATCTGTATTAACTGGGCGCTATAGCCAAGGTTAAAGACTTTTCATTTTCTTTGGCTATCTTTTGGTAGTTTTACAGCAGAGGAAACCAGGGGAGTTACACGCTCCCTCGGCTCCTCTAGCTTGTTCTGGCTCTTGTTGCAACTTTTCGTAACATTGCTTTCACAATAGTGGTGCGACCTTAAACATGAAAAGGAATGTTACAAACTGTTAAAAGCAGTCATATATGCTCAACATAATGCCCGAAAATAATTCCGGAAGGTAGCTGAATTTAAAAGCTTGTTCACTCCTAATTACTCAAGCAAGATCGGAATGTAATATTTCCAGCATCTTTAATAACTGCTGAGTCTAAGAAAAGAGAAGACAAGCTAAATCAGCCACTTAAAAGTCGCACCAGTTTAATCAAATTCTGGTTTTATTCGTATTGGAGGAATCCATTAATGAGTATCGTCACGAAGTCCATCGTGAATGCAGATGCAGAAGCCCGCTATCTCAGCCCTGGCGAACTGGATCGGATTAAGAGCTTTGTTTCTGGTGGTGAAAAGCGCCTACGGATTGCTCAAGTGTTGACAGACAACCGTGAGCGGATTGTTAAGCAAGCTGGCGATCAGCTCTTCCAAAAGCGCCCTGATGTTGTTTCTCCTGGTGGCAACGCTTACGGTCAAGAAATGACCGCTACCTGCTTGCGCGACCTAGATTACTACCTCCGCCTTGTTACCTACGGTGTTGTAGCTGGTGATGTCACCCCAATCGAAGAAATTGGTATTGTGGGTGTTCGTGAAATGTACAAGTCTCTTGGTACTCCCATCGATGCCGTTGCTGCTGGTGTAAGCGCAATGAAGAATGTTGCTGCTTCCCTGTTGTCTGCTGATGATGCTTCTGAAGCAGGCGCTTACTTCGATTACGTCGCTGGTGCTTTGGCGTAGGTAAAGCTGTTTCTGTGCTAAACAGAAGTATTGCAATCAAGTTGGAAATAAGGAAATAACAACATGCAAGACGCAATTACCGCTGTTATTAATTCTTCAGACGTTCAAGGTAAGTACTTGGACACTGCTGCTCTAGAGAAGCTCAAGGGCTACTTCTCAACTGGAGAACTACGTGTACGTGCTGCTACCACCATCGCTGCTAATGCTGCTGCGATCGTGAAAGAAGCTGTGGCTAAGTCCCTCCTGTACTCTGATATCACCCGTCCCGGCGGTAACATGTATACCACTCGCCGTTATGCTGCTTGCATCCGCGACTTGGATTACTACCTCCGCTATGCTACCTATGCTATGTTGGCTGGTGACCCCTCCATTTTGGACGAGCGCGTACTCAATGGCTTGAAGGAAACCTACAACTCTCTGGGTGTACCCATCGGCGCTACCGTACAAGCTATCCAAGCAATGAAGGAAGTAACCGCTAGCTTGGTAGGCCCCGACGCTGGTAAAGAAATGGGTGTTTACTTCGACTATATCAGCTCTGGCTTGAGCTAGGAGATAGTTTGCGCTTAAGAATTTAGGTGCGACTTTAATTTAAGGTCTGGAAATCAGTCGTGAGTGCTAGGGCGTTATGTCGCTTATCAAGCTAAATAAATAAATGATGAGTGATAACTGTCTAGTATTGACGCTTGATTTCCAGCCTTGGAATGAATAAAGACAAGAAAGACAAGATTTTGAAATAAAAAAGTTTTCACTTTCGCTACAGGAGATTTACGAAAATGTCGCGCTTATTTAAAATTACTGCTTGTGTTCCCAGCCAAACTAGAATTCGCACTCAGCGGGAATTGCAAAATACTTACTTCACTAAGTTAGTTCCTTATGAAAACTGGTTCCGCGAACAGCAACGTATTCAAAAAATGGGTGGCAAAATCGTTAAAGTAGAATTAGCTACTGGTAAGCAAGGAACAAATACTGGTTTAGCTTAATATAATTGCTATAGACCAAATTATTGTAGGGAGTTGCAAGAGGTCTGTTTGACCTCTTTTTCGTATTATTATCTCTGTGTAAGCTCTGCGACTTCTCCAAGAATTTGCAGAGCTGTGTTTTTAGTTTATTTATGTTAACTAACTAAATTTTATAGTGTTCTATAGAACTTATGCAGCAGTAACAAAAAATAAACCACATAGACGCGGAGCGGCTTCCCGCAGGGTAGGGCACAAAGAACACAAAGAAATAAGAGTTTGAGAGAGTTTTTACATAAGTCCTGTTCTTGTAAAAATCGGCTTGTTTGAAAATAGAATTAAGTGCAAGAGGTTCAATCAAACATTTTCAGAAGACGATATCCACGCGTATATAGCGGAACTGGGCACCCTGCTTTGTGCCTTATCTCTTCAATACTTTCATCGAATACAATTAGCGTTTCCTTACCCACTTTCAACCACTCTTGGTAGGGTACGCTCATATCTTCTTCCACACCACCAATACTCGGTGGTACCATTGCCCGGTATGCTTCGTTGAATTTTCTGCGAAATCTAAAATCTACTGAAATTCTTAATCCTTCTGCTTTTCGTCTGACTGTTTGGTGCAATCCGCGAGCATCGTTGAAGTACATAGTGCCGTGTTGTAATTGTGCTTCTGGGTAAGAGACAACCATTGGAATATCTCTACCTTCATCAAAATCGGACATTACCCGCATTGCTTGTAGTTCCATTTCGCAGGGCATTTCACCAGCTTCAATAGTTATATTTTCTATGTCCCCAAACAACGGCAAAATTACAACTGTTGCATCTGCCGGAACTCCTGCCCAAACATCGCTATGACATTTTGAGCTAGCAAAGGGTAAACGAGATTTTTCTGGATCGGTTTTGCCATATACCATGCGCAGATTTACTGGCAAATCTACTGCATCGATTAAGTCGTTTGCTCCCAATTGATAAAAAGCTTCAGCAACGCTTTTTTGAAAAAGGTTAAAAGCCAGAGTGTGTTCGCGCTTTGGCATTAAAAGTCCAGTTCCGGTATAGTTGGGTAAAGTATTTCTTGCTTTCAGAAGTTTTTGGAGCATTTCCGCTTCTGAAAGAATGATGGGGCTATTTAAACAAGCTGAAATGTAAGTTGCCGCTGCAATTTTGATTTGCTGGAACAGTTCAGGCTTTAATTTGTGCTCAAACAATAGTCTGTACTGCCGCTTGGTAGAAATGCGATCGCTAAGTTCATCAAATAGCCGATCGCCTAGTTGAGAGAATGCGATCGCGCGTTCATATTCTGACTGATTGTTAAGTTCTGCTCTGGCTAATAATCCTTCCATAATTATCCTTTCTTAATTTTTGCAATTGAATAAGTTGGGCTTAGAAATAGAGAAATATGATTTCTGACTAATAAACTCTACTGGTTTTCTAGATTCTTAATAGAAGATTCTTACAGAGTGCTAACTAATTAAATCTAATGAAAACCAATAATTTTATCTTGAAGGAATATAAATGGAGTTAAAAGAGTGATACTCCGGATAAATTTTATAAATTAGAAATAAAGATTATGGGAGAAATATTTCATATTTTTAAAGCAGATTAGATTATGAAGCTTAGTCTAAAAAACATAAAATTTACTTAAGATATTGTATAGCTTTCTATAAATTTACTAGTAAATCAATATAAAGTGTTTGAAACAGCTAGTTATAGCTTGATTCACAGCCTCATCTCTAGAGAAGTTATAAAAATCAGTAAAATCAACATTATCAACAAAATATACAATTGCTAAAACTATAGTGTAGCTGGTGAAAATCTAATTTGAATTGAAGAAGAGCAGATTAATTGACCAGTAATTAAGTATAAGCCTGGTTAACATTTTTGAAAGAGTGCCGAGCAAAATTGTTTGTTGTGCATATTCTTTCTATTGGTCAGATTTTAGCTTCTTAAATATGCTCTTTTGAGAAGGATTGAAAAATTAATGTTAATCATTTGCTTAAACATCAGGGGCTTAACTCAATCGATTTAATTGGAAGAAATAAAGAACTGCAAAATGACAAGCCCAAATAATAAAAATTCCACTAAAAACCTTTATGACAGTACAGCATCACAGTGGATTAGAGGAGAACCTTCTTCACTATCTGACTTTACAGCACGCCCGTTTGTGTTAGAACTTTGTGAGCCTGTTAAGGGTTTGCGGGTTTTGGATCTTGGTTGTGGTGAAGGTTATTGCAGCCGAGAGTTACGCAAAAGAGGTGCAGCACAAGTATGTGGTGTTGATATTTCTGAAGGCATGATTGCCGCAGCAAAGTTGCAGGAAGCGGAAGATTCCTTAGGTATTCACTATGAAGTAGGATGTGCTACCGAACTCAAGCAATTTGGCGATCGCACATTTGACTTGGTAGTTGCTGTTTTTCTTTTTAACTACTTAACAACTGCTCAAACCCAGCAATGCATCGCAGAAATTGCACGTGTACTTTGCCCTGGGGGTAAATTTGTTTTCAGTGTTCCCCATCCATCCTTTCCTTATATGCGAGAAGCAGCCTATCCCTTCTATTTTGAAGTTGAAGGTAGAGGCTACTTCAGTAAACGAGATTGGCAATTTCCAGGGCGGATATGGAAAAGAGACGGTTCTTGGCTAAATGTGCAATTAGTTCATAAAACCTTTGAAGACTATTTTGATGCCCTCAAAAAAGCTGGCTTCAATACAATGCCCGTGCTCAGAGAATTACGAGTTACCCCAGAACACATCGCACTCGATGAATTATTCTTCCGCCCTTTGATTGATTTACCACTTCATCTTGCTATACAGGTATCACGATGAAAAACTTGTCTTCTTTTGCCAATATTCAGGAATCTTTACGTGGAATTACTGCTAATCATTCTCTTTGGAATCATGAGTTTTTAAACCGTTGTCGTACTAGACAATTGTCTCTGCAAGAGGTACAAGTACTAGCTGTGCAAATGTATAAATTCTCTAAAGAATTTAATCGTATCCTGGCTAGAATCTTATCTTGCTGTAAAGATGAAAGTGCTCAGTTAGTAATCCTAGAAAATCTATTTGACGAAATGGGGCAAGGAGATTTAAATCAGTCTCATCCAGAGTTATTTCGCCGCTTCACAAGGGCACTTGGTATTGACGACGAAATTCTTGCCATCCAAGCTCCAACTCTTGAAACTCAAGCCTTAGTTAATACCTACCTACAGATACCGCATCAGTATGGTTTTTTAGGTGCACTTGGTGCAGTATGTTACGCTTCAGAAGGTATTGTAAGTACGCTGTATACCCAACTATATCAAGGCATCATTGGTGCTGCACCTTTACCAAAAGAATCTCTAAAATTTTTTGAAGTCCATATTGATGTGGATGATAGCCATGCAGCAAAGCTAGCAGCACTGATTGAACCTCGGCTAACCACGCATGAAGAATTAGAAAAGATAAAACTTGCCATTCTAGAAGCAATGAATGCTCGCGTGCAATTTTTTAATGGAGTTCAGCGTCAAATAAATGAGTCTAGCTTGATTGCTAATTCATTGATGCTTATGAACGTATAGCAAGGAAAGGTGAACATACTGTTGTAAGTATGCTGGATTTAGCGACTAAAATAGCATCCAGCCTACTTTATTTTTCTATTTTCTCCAACTATAGAGTTAAAGCAAAACCAAAGTTTGGCTACGATAAAAAATTTCAAAACAGGTGTATAAAGTTTATTTTTGAATTGAACTTCAAGCAAACAATTGAAATTAGATACACAAATCAGGAGGCTGAATGTACGGGTTAGTCAATAAAGCAATTCAAGATATGGTATGTAGTCGGTTTGACGAAAAGACTTGGGAAGAAATTAAGCAGAAAGCAGAAATAGAAGTCGATGTTTTTATCAGAATGGAAGCTTATCCTGATGACATCACTCATAGGCTAGTAAAAGCTGCTAGTGCTGTACTGAATCTAACACCTCAAGAAATCATGCAAGCTTTTGGAGAATATTGGGTGCAGTATACAGCACAGGAGGGTTATGGTGAACTGATGGATATGAGTGGAGATAATCTGGTTGAATTTTTAGAAAATCTCGATAACCTTCATGCTCGCGTAGGAATTAGTTTTCCTAAGCTTCAACCTCCATCTTTTGAGTGTGCAGATACAGAAGAAGAATCTTTAAGCTTACATTATCGTTCAACTAGAGAAGGACTAGCTCCAATGGTAATTGGTTTAGTCAAGGGATTGGGAAAAAGATTTGATACAGAAGTTGATATTGCCCAAACCCAAAGTCGGGAAGAAGGAGCTGAACACGATGAATTTTTGGTGAAATACAAACCACAATGAGAACAACATGATTCTTACTCAGTTGAGTCTTTCGTTTGATTCATTTGCAAAAGCATTTCCATTTCATTTTGTAATTAACCGCGACTTGGAAATTGTACAAATTGGTACGGTTCTACAGCGTATTTGTCCCGAAGAAATTATAGGCAAATCTCTTGAGCAGTATTTTCAAATCAATCGCCCAAATATTCCAATTGATTTTGATGTTTTTATCAAACAGTCTCGCGCTCTTTTTATTGTGGAGTTTCTCCACAATGGAATGCAGCTGAAGGGGCAAATGGTATATCAAGTAGAACAGGATGTAGTATTTTTTCTTGGTTCCCCCTGGATAACTGATACTAATAGTCTTGCCCCTTTTGGCCTTAAACTCAAGGATTTTGCAATTCACGATCCAATCGTTGATTTTATCTTTTTACTACAAGCTAAGAATACAGCTTTAGCTGATACTGAAAAGTTAACAGCAGAACTAACCCAGCAACAAGTGGAATTAAAGAGTGCTCTGCAAATCAAAGAAAATTTAGCTAAAATTGCTAAATCGCAGGCTGAAAGATTACAAAAATCTTTAATGGAATTGCAAGATGCCCAAGCTCAATTAGTTCAAGCGGAAAAAATGTCTAGTCTTGGACAAATGGTGGCAGGAATAGCTCATGAAATTAATAACCCCATTAATTTTATTTATGGCAATATAAATTATGTTGAAGAATACGCACAAGACTTATTAAACTTAGTTAAGCTTTATCAAAAATATAATTACAATCAAATAACAGAAATTCAGGATTACATTAAAAACATTGATTTAGAATACCTAACTGATGATTTACCACAAATCATCAATTCTATAAAAATAGGTGCAGAACGCATTACAGAGATAGTTTTATCTCTTCGTAACTTTTCCCGCTTAGATGAAGCTGAGATGAAAAGGGTTAATATTCATGAAGGAATAGATAGTACTTTACTACTTTTGCAACATCGGCTTAAAGCTCAATCAAATCGTTCTAGCATAGAAATTGTGAAAACATATGGAAATTTGCCTTTAGTAGAATGCTATCCTGGTCAACTTAATCAAGTATTCATGAATATTATTAGTAATGCAATTGATGCGCTGGATAGTCATAACAGTCAAAAATCTACGGAAGAAAGTCAGGCTAATCAACGTAAAATTAGTATTGCTACAGAATTATTGGAAAGCAACTTTGTTTTAATCAGAATTGCCGATAATGGTTCAGGTATACCTGAGTCTATTAAATCACAAATTTTTGATCCATTTTTCACAACTAAACCTGTTGGAAAAGGTACAGGGTTGGGTTTGTCAATCAGTTATAAAATAGTAGTGGGAAAACACAAAGGACAACTTAGTTGTGTTTCACAGCCAGATCAAGGAACCGAGTTCTGGATCAAGATTCCTTTATCAGTTGATAGCCAAACAGGGAATAATCTTGAATCACTGACTTATGTAATGCAAGAAAGTTAATATTACTGAGCATACTTAAATGTTGTTTATGTTTTATCTTACCCTTCTCTTTAGGAAGCAGTATAAAAAGCTGCTTCCTTTTTGCTTTTATGAAATTTTTTTATCAATCGCAGAAAGATTTGTGCCAGACTTAGGGGATTTAGCCAGTAGTACAGTGTGACTGGTTATGATACTCATATCTTTTACCAGTTGCTTGATGGCAATTTTTTTAAGGCTGGCACTGCCTAACTTTCCTCAAACCCTTATTTTTGCGTTGGGCATAGTACCCACCCTACTTAAAGAAGCGCGATCGCTAACTCTAATACTTAAATATATTTATTGACGCTGTATTTTTAGTTTGTTATACTTGCGGCTGCGATATTTTAATTGATAATTATCATTTTTAATAATTAATTAAATTTTATATTTATAAATAAAAATCACAACAGAATGACGACGTTAATTTTTGAAAGAGGAAATTGACGATGCGTTAAAATTACCTTATTTTTCTAAATTAATATTTTGAAAGTCTTTATCAATTCTTAAATTGAGCAAATGACGTCATTTAAGTCAATCAATACTTAAAGAATTAATAATTATGCAAAAAGTCATACTTACTTTTATCTCGGTTCTTTTAATCAGTTATAATTTTGGCTGTACTAAGGTTGCCAACTCATCTTCAGGTATGTTTGCTCCACAAAAAACACCTCTTAAACAGCAAGCTTCTACTCCTGATTTCGCTGATGATACAGAAAAATTTCAGTTTAAAAAAGAAGATAATTCAGATTTATTTGTGCTTAAGAAAAAAGCAAGTGATGCAAATTTATTTGATGCTAATCACAAAAATATAGCAATAATTAAAACTGAAGTTGATGGCAAATTTAAACTTAAGAATTCTTCGGATAAAACCTTAGGATATGTAGTTTTTGAAAAAGAACATTGGAAGCTTGAAAATTCTGACAATAAAGAGTTATATACTTTCCGAAAGCAAGGTAAGAAAGATTATAAGTTAGAGGACTGGACAAATAGAGAAATTTATCGAATTAAAAAGCGTGATTATGGGTTCGATATTCTTAAAGCAAATAAAAAGCTACTGTACAAGGTAGAAGTCAAAGAGGGTAAAACCTCTTTGAGAGATACAGATGATAAAACTATTTTCTCTACACAGTCGGAGTTATCACCAATTGCATTTGCTTGCTTTGGCTTAGATGCCCTAACTCGCGAACAACAGGCGGCTTTGGCTTATGCTGTAAAGTTGACAGAGGGAAAATAAACTTTGCATACTTTGAGCTATAGTTAATTGGCAATTGCTTTGAGTTACCAATATAGAAAAATAGCGCGATCGCACTAAAATTTTAGCTGCTAGTTGCCCTCTAGAGTGCGCAAGATTTATGTATATCTTACCATCCGGTAATTGAATGTTAAGCTGCGGCAGACGTGGTAGTGGGAGGTGGTGGTTACAACACGGTTTACGAATGTGCAGCAGTAGGTGTACCTTTGGTAGCATTCGCTTTTAAACGATTGCACGATCGCCAGCATAATAAGGTTTCTGTGGTATGCCCTGCAGGGAGTATCACAGATGCTGTTGAGACACTCAGAAAGATTTGAAACAGGATAAATACCAAGATTATTCTGTCTGTACCTGATTATATTAAAGGCGTTGTACAAGCAATGTGGTTAATTGAGGGAGTTCTGAATGTCAATCGAGTTTGAGGAGCGCGATCGCTCTAGAGCGTACTATCATTAAACGTCAATTGGGAACATTACACTTAAATCCGTACAGATCGTGAATCTACGCCGCCTGATTCCATTATTTGATAATACTGTGTCCAGCTGGGCATTAGAGGCACGCCTATTACGCTGGTTAACATTAGTTTGGTTATTCTTTGGCTTAGTAATACTATTTTCGGCATCCTATCCTGTTGCTGATGCTCGTCATGATGATGGGCTGTATTACTTTAAGCGCCAATTAATTTGGGTTTTCGTCGCCTTAATCTTATTCAACATCACGGTTAACTTACCCCTGCGCAAAATTTTGGGTGTATCCCATTGGTTTGTCTTTTTGCTATTGGGGTTTATTTTTCTCACCCTCGTGCCAGGGCTAGGAAAAAAAGCTTTTGACGCCTCTCGTTGGATTGCTCTTGGGCCAATTCCAATTCAGCCTTCTGAATTGATTAAACCATTTTTAGTGCTACAAAGTGCGAGACTTTTTGGTCAATGGGATAAACTAAGTTGGCGTGTTCGCTTCACTTGGTTGGGTATTTTTTGTCTTGTCATTTTGGGGATTTTGGCACAGCCTAACTTGAGTACAACTGCACTTTGCGGCATGACTATTTGGCTAATTGCCTTAGCAGCTGGGTTACCGTACAAATACTTGGGAGGAACAGCAATTGGGGGAGTAGCCTTAGCAGTACTCAGTATCAGCATCAAAGAGTATCAGCGCAAACGGGTGATGTCATTCCTCAATCCTTGGGCTGATGCTACCGGAGATGGCTATCAATTAGTGCAAAGCTTGCTAGCAGTAGCTTCTGGTGGCACTTGGGGTGCTGGATTTGGGCTTTCTCAGCAAAAGCTATTTTACTTACCAATTCAAGACACCGATTTTATTTTTGCGGTGTTTGCAGAAGAATTTGGTTTTGTTGGCAGTATGGTGTTGTTGTTTATTTTAGCGATGTTTGCCACCTTAGGACTAATTGTTGCTCTCAAAACAACTCATCCCATCAACCGACTTGTGGCGATCGGTGTGACAATTTTGATTGTAGGACAATCATTACTCCACATTGGTGTTGCTACAGGTGCCTTACCGACTACTGGTTTGCCATTACCGATGTTTAGTTATGGTGGTAATTCTATGATGGCTAGTCTAGTGGCAGCTGGGTTATTGATTCGGGTAGCACGGGAGAGTAGTGAAGCTGAGGTATTACCCTTACGAGGATTACCCAAGAATAGACCACAACGCCGACAATATAGTAAAACAAAACTCTGATTACATATTTTGCAAGTTATTGGACACAATCAATGCTAACCTCCTTGAGCTAAGACTAAGGAGGTTATTCATTTCATCCGTATACTAAAATGAGCGTGCGATCGCAAAAGCAGAAAAAATCAAACTTCATTTCTGGGATGCCATCCATCCAGAAACATGGCAGTACCAAATACTGCAAATGCTGTGAATGCTAAAGCACTCCACTTTAGGTAGGGATTCATATCCAACCAATCCAGGAAAGTTGGAATTGCAAGATTACTAAAATCTCCTTCAACTCTGTCATAGCCTGAGATGGGAGCAAAAACATTGTCTGGTGCATCCTCTGACTTTGGTTCAGTTGTGCGCTGCCCGGCAAAGCCCACAAGTAGCAACAGTGAATCTACTAAAGAAGGCGAAACTTTTTGTAGCAGATCTAAAATTTTACCCACATCCCCAACAATAAAATCACGTGTGGGATGTTCGGCGGCATAAAGAATGGCGTCAACAACAATATCAGGCTGATAGTATGGAGGAATTCCTGTAGGTTTTACCCCTAGTTTGGTACGAACTTTATTGTAGTAAGGTGTATTGATTACTGAGGGCAGTATAGAAGTAACGCTGATGGGTAATTGTTCATGTTGCAACTCGACGCGTAAGGCTTCTAAGAAACCTTCCAAACCATGCTTGGCGGTAGAGTAGGGGCTTTGCAGTGGCAGACTCCGCCTACCTTCCACTGAGGATATATGAATTAATGCCCCACGTCCTTCACGCTTCAAATGAGGTAACGCAACCATTGCGCCGTATACTTGTCCCATTAAGGTAACATCAACAACTCGTGCAAATTCCTGTGGCGTAATCTTCTCAAAAGGTGCTAATATACCTGTCGCTGCGGTATGCACCCAAGTATCTAGCCGTCCGTATTCTGCCACAGTTTTCTCGGCAACTGCCTTAACTTGCTCGAACTCACTTACATCTGCAACTACAGATATCGCCTCACCACCAGCGCTTCTAATCTCCTCTACTAAGGACTTTAATCCAGGTTCGCTGCGAGCCGCAACCACCACTTTTGCTCCGCGCTGGGCAAACTTTAAGGCTGCCAAACGCCCAATTCCACTAGAAGCCCCGATGATCGCCACTACCTGTTGACTAATTGGCTTTAATTGCATTGTTTATCATTTCCACTCTTCCTTTCTATGTATTAATTTTTATTAAGAATAAATCCATCTTTCATAAGACTGGCAAATGTCAAATCCCATCTACCTGTAGCTTCATACTCAAAATAGATGATTTAATACCATTTCACGTTAATCAGCTGACTACTAGCTTTAAAGGCAGAGGGCAGTGGTTCGGTTCCGCTCACCAACCGGGCAGTAGGCATAAGGGATAGATTCACTTTCATTTCTTGCTTGGAACTGTGCTCATTAATGTCTTGCACCACTCTCCATAACCGTAAGGTGGGCACTGTCCATAAAGTAAAATCAGGATTTGAGGAAATTTAAGCAGTGCCCACCCTACAAAAATTGCTCACCACATGAAGGTTGCGACTGATTTAAATAATCTTAAATTGTAAAAAAGATGACTTGTGTGATTGCGAGGTTAAACGTATTAAATAATCAAATACGAGCATGAAGCGGTAAATCAATGTCACAGTTGAATCAGGAAAATAAACACGGCTTTCTCTATCCTCGCAGTCGCTACTACGGTAAAGCTCAACCTGAAAACGTAGCTTTTAATGCCAAACTCCAAGAATTCGCTCACCAAGTTGGCTATCTTACCAATTTTGCAACATCGGGTAAACTCACGCCTGAAGAAGCTTACACTCAAATGAAAACTCTGTGGAAAGATTTAAAACTAAGCAAAAAAAATCTGGGAATTGGAACACAGTCGATAGAAAAATCCTAAAGATCCTTTTCCCACTGAGGTAGCACCTGGAAATCATTTCGGGTAAGCGACACCACAATATTTTCGGAATCAACTTGGATCAGCCAGCGATCGCTTGGTAGATTATCTGAGAGTACTTCTCGCCCACAAACTACTCCAATTCTTCCAGCAACATAAGCCGGACTTAAAATCAATACCTTAGCTCCGATTTGAATTTCTTCTGGGGTGTGCAATCGCCCTCTTCAAACATTAGTAGAAGTAAAACCTCTAATTTAGCATAACCTGATATTAACCTTAAGTTAACCTAAAATTAAAGATTATTTTCAAGCTAGAAGGGAAGAAAGTTTTAGAAATCGACCACAGATGGACACAGATGGACACAGATAATTTATCCGTGTGCATCTGTGTTTATCTGTGGTCGCGATCATCATAAAATTGGATTTTCCAATCAATCTATGATTTGGTGCGACTTAATTTTTAATTTTTCTTGAATAAGCTGAAAAACATCTAGTTTGCTATTGAAATGAGGCTAAACTCTTGTGGGGTGGACATCTTGTCCGCCCATGTTATGTAAGTTAAATGTGGAACAGCTTATGCACAGCTTTATTCCTCCAGAGCGCTTTTTCCCCTACTTAAGTTGGATTGATATTCAGGCAATGCCAAACAAGGAAAATGTGGTATTAATTCAACCAGTAGGGGCAATAGAGCAACATGGGCCTCATTTACCGTTGATAGTAGATGCTGCCATTGGTGTGGCTGTACTGGGAAAAGCTTTAGAAAAACTTGATGTAAGAATTCCTGCCTATGCCTTACCAACTCTTTATTACGGCAAATCTAACGAGCATTGGCACTTTCCCGGTACGATTACCTTGAGTGCTGAAACTCTTTTGGCAACAATCGTGGAAATAGGAGAAAGTGTTTACCGGGCTGGGTTCAGAAAACTGGTGTTAATGAACTCCCACGGAGGGCAACCACAGGTAATGGAAATTGCCGCTAGAGACTTGCACATTAACTACAGCGACTTTTTGGTATTTCCGCTGTTTACTTGGCGAGTTCCACACATTACTTGGGAATTACTCTCGCCTCAAGAAAAACGATTGGGGATTCATGCCGGAGATGCCGAAACTAGCATCATGCTGTCGATTTTGCCAAACCAAGTCAAGATGGAAAAAGCTGTAGCTGAGTATCCTCCACAGCAGCCAGAAGATAGTTTGTTGAGTGTAGAAGGTAAATTAAGCTTTGCTTGGGCAACACGGGATTTAAGTAAAAGCGGAGTTGTCGGCGATCCGACGACTGCAACAAAGGAAAAAGGCGATCGCATCCTCGAATCTGTATCTGATGGTTGGGTGCAAGTTATCAAAGATATCTATGCGTTTAAACAACCCCAAGCAAATGGGTAGAAGGCAGATGGCAGAAGGGAAGACTTGGAGAAGGAGAAAGGGAGATTAAAAATTGCTGGGTATGGTTTTAAACTTCTCAGCAGAACCTAACGAATAATCCTTTAATTTAAAATCAGCAAAAGGTTTTTTCTTCAGTCTATTTCTTAGTGCTTCATCTAAGATTACACCCTCTGATTTTTTCCGCACGCCGATAATAATAATACTTCTTTGATATGCTGTTAAATCACGTTTTGATTGACAATCTTGACGGTGAAATTGACCGAGATTTAAGAGCCGATAATCTTTGACACTAGATACATGAAAAAATAATTTTTTGACTAGAACTTGAGTTTGTTTCGCACGTTCAAAAGCTTTACGTTCATCAATCTCTGGTGTTCCTTCACAAACCGCTGTACCCACTGAAATAATTTCAGTTGGGTTTTCCATAATAGTTTGTATTCCCTCTTGTTCGAGATTTGCTCTTAAGTCGTCAATATTTATAATTTTATTCTTATGTTTTATTTGTTCTTCACTGCCCAAGAGCCATTTATATTTTGACAAAATAGCTATATTAAATTCCGCTGTTCTGTCCTTACTATCCTTTCCTTCTTGATAGGGAAAATAAGCAACTTTACCTTTCTTTTGGGGAATTTGTCCGTAATCTGGAGGATAGGCAGCAAATTGAGGCGATCGCGCTGCTAATGCTGCGACACTAATTAACCCCAGTGAGACTAACAGCGCGGTAACTAATGCCGATAGTGGTACTTTTTTTCGCGGCATTTGTTGTGGTGGTAAAGTTGTAGTATTTGGCGGTGCTAAATTTTCTCTATTCCCATTCTCCGCCAACTCCAACGAAGAACCGCAACTTTGACAACAGTTTTTATCGTGATCTGGATGATTTGGTTGAGGGCAGTTGGGATTCTTACAAAAGCTCATAACCGATCCAGAATAGTACAAGTGAGTAGTTTGCTAATACCTCTTTAGACAGATGTTAAAAGGTAAAAGTTGCGCATCTATCTATTTTTTTTCAAAAAACTTTCCACTGTTTGGTTAAATACTTCTGGTTGTGTCAAAAACGGCCAATGATTTCCGGGAACCTGACACAATTGTAGATTTCTCAAGTATGTTTTGTAAGGTTTCAATTGCCAATCTTGGCGGTTCACACCTTTTTCTGGCTGTACGAAGAGAGTAGGGATGTGAATAGGAACTGTTAAGCCAGGAACCCGCATAACTTCATCAAAGATTCCATCACGGGCGGCAATGGTAAATTTACTACCCCAGCTACCATCAGATTTTTGTTCTATACCAGCTTGGAAGACTTGCTGCTGTAAAAGACTCCATCCTTGATATTGGTTTAATAGACGGGCTTGCTGTTGTGCTGCTTCATAATTATGAAATGGCCCCATTGCTTTTAGAAACGGCAAAACGCGGTACAACAGCGGAAATGTTACCTTCAGGAAGCTGGGCATTTTCCAGATGAAAATTGGATCGACTAAAACCATGCTCCGCAGCCTCTGTGGATATTGCCTTGCCCAGATACAAACTAGTTTACCAGACCATGAGTGAGCAACAACATGAGTGCTTGCCCATCCTAAGCGATCCATCAGTGCTTCCAAATCAGCGATCGCACTCTCAAAACTATAGTCTTGCTCAGGTTTACTGCTTTCCCCATGACCGCGCATATCTGGCGCAACTATATGATATTCTGCTGCCAAATAATCTCCCAAACTAGACCACACCAAAGCATGATCGGCTAAACCATGCAGTAATAATAAAGGTTCTTGACCTTGATTCCACTCTAAATAAGAAAGTTGAATATCAGGCTTTGATAAGGTTTGGCGTACAGGCATCATTAGTATTGTGGAGAGAAAGCTTTCCGCTTCAATGGTACAGGAATGATGCATCTGTGGGTTGCGATCGCTTTTGCAGTCTTAGTGATGGAATTAGCGATCGTTATTTAACCTAACTCCTACTAACTACAAACACGATCACATTCATCTTTCAACCACAGAACTAACGCCAAATACCTCTCTAACTCTTCTTCCTCCGTGCCCTTTGCGCCTGGAGCGGTTTTATTCTTCAGTAACTCGTGCGTAAGTTTAATCCACTACAAGCCTTATTTCGTATACTCCCAGATTTTCACTTTGCGAATAATTTTCCTACAAAAACTCCGCAATTCTTTGCACCGCAGTTTCCAAAATATCTGGTTCATGCACCAAAGCAAAGCGAACATAACCTTCGCCAAATTTACCAAAGCCCGCACCAGGCGAAACTGCTACTCCTGTACTTTCGACTAGCTGAGTACAAAATCTTATCGAATCTTGACTCCAAGGCTCTGGTAACTTTGCCCAAACATACATTGTTGCTTTGGGAGTGGGAACTTGCCAAGCAATTCTGTGTAGCGCATTCACGAAGACATCCCGACGTTGACGGAAGGTAGCAACAGTTTTTTTCACTCCTTCTTGGCTACCAGTCAGAGCAGCGATCGCGCCATTCAAAATCCCGCGATACTGATTAAAATCAACTGCTGCTTTGACTTGCCGCAAAGCCCGAATTAACTCGACATTGCCAATACCAAAACCAATCCGGAAACCACCCATATTATAGGACTTGGACAAAGTGAAAAATTCGATCGAGACACTTTTTTCTGGATCGGCTTGAAGAATAGAGGGAGCTAGAGAAGAGTTCTCCCTGTCCCCTGTCCCCTGTCCCCTGTCCCCTACCTCCTCAAATACTAAATCGACGTAGGGGAAATCATGAACTAAAACGAGATTGTGTTGCTGACAAAAGGCAACGGCTTCTTGGAAGAAGGATAACGGTGCGATCGCGCTGGTTGGATTGTGTGGATAGCTTAATACCATCATCCGTGCCTGTGCCAGAACGGGTGTGGGAATATCAGCAAATACTGGTAAAAATCCGTTTTCTGCCCGTAGTGGCATGGGGTAAATTTGACCGCTGGCTAAGTAGACTCCACCTGCATGGGAAGGATAGCCCGGATCGAGCAACAAAGCAAAGTCCCCAGGATTGAGTACAGCCAGTGGTAAATGAGCTGTTCCTTCCTGGGAGCCAATGAGCGGTATGACTTCGGTTTCTGGATTGACGGGAATGCCAAATCTTTGCTCGTACCAAACAGCAGCAGCCTGACGAAATGCCTGCGTACCGTGAAACAGTAAGTAGCCGTGGGTACTTGGATCGTAGAGAGATTGGGCGATCGCCTCAATTGCGTGTGCCTCAGCTGGCAGATCCGAAGATCCTAATGACAAATCTATCAATTGCCGTCCCGCAGCCAAAGCTTTTGCCTTGGCTCTATCCATGTCGGCAAATACATTCGATTGGAGGAATTGTAAACGTTGTGCAAACAGCATATGTTGTTTGTCCTTCGTCATTAGCCATTGTTAATGACCAATGACCAATGACTAATGATTAATTTAAATGAGTATCTAACAGGTCGAGTAATTTGTCTTTGGCAATGACACCCTCTGTCGATGCTAGGAGTTGTTCTCCTTGAATGAGCCTTAAAGCGGGTACTCCCTCTACTTGGTATTGCTTAACGGTGGCTGGATTGGGATCGACTTCCATTTTCACCACTTTTAAGCGATCGCTGTAGGTATCAGCAGCTAAGTTTATCAATGGTGACATCAATCGACAAGGGCCGCACCAGGAAGCCCAAAAGTAAATTAATACCGGGCTTCCGGCTTGCATGACTTCGTTTTCAAACTCAGCATCAGTTATGGCTTTTACACCCTTATTCATTCCAGTTTCCATCAGGTGATATCGTTTTATCGTTATAAATTGACACACAAATTACTCTATCCCAAAGTCGCCAATCATCCATAGTTAAGAGTCAATAGTGATTTTTACGATCAACTATTAACTTTTATGATGGTCGTCGCTTGGGGACATAAAATCCCACTACCAATAGGTGTGGGACTGACTTGAATAAGGAACTATATATTTTACATTTGATCCAGTTGCTTGCGTAGCGATTCCAACTCGGCATCAACCACTTCAGATTGTTGATTAGATTTGGGCGCAGAGGTTTCTGGTGGTAATTGCTGTTGGTTAGGTGTAGCACCTGGTAGGGAAATCTGAGCTTTCAAAGCTGCCAATTCATCATCTACGTCGCTACTAGCTTCCAGACGAGCAAATTGCTGTTCTAAGTCTGCTCCAGCTAACTCAGCCGCCGATTGGGCGCGAGCTTCTTGCATGAGAACTTTTTCTTCCATACGCTCGAATGCTGCCATTGCACTGCTGGTATTCATGCCACGTACCATGCCTTCGAGTTGTTCTTGGGCTTTGGCAGCGGTGATCCGAGCTTTGAGCATTTCCTTTTTGGTTTTGGCTTCAGAAATTTTGCTTTCGAGCTGGATTAAGTTGCGCTTGAGGGTTTCTACCTGAACAGTTTGCTGCTCTAGACTAGCTTTGAGAGCAGTTCCTGATTCCGTAAAAGTCTTTTTGCGCTCTAGTGCTTGTCTGGCTAGATTTTCGTCACCTTTTTGCAGAGCTAGTTGGGCATTGCGTTGCCACTTATTAATCTCATTTTGAGCATCATTGTACTGTTTTTCAGTACGTTTTTGAGCAGCGATCGCCTGAGCCACTCCCTGACGCAGTTGTACCAAGTCTTCCTGCATTTCTATGATGGCTTGTTCCAACATCTTTTCAGGGTCTTCGGCTTTAGAGACCATGTCGTTGAGGTTGGCGCTGACTACTCGTCTAATACGATCGAATAATCCCATAACTTTGTTTTTCCTTTTGAGATTTACGCGCTACTTTTTTACTATTTAATGCCTACTTATTTAAATTTAATCTTTCTAGACAGGTTCAGTCCTCCCCCATATTAGTTTTATTGATTAAGATATGCTTTTAAATTCGTCATTGCCCAATTTTCTCTATCATGAGGATTGGGTATTTTCCCTACTACTAGGAAGTTGTGCCTTCATCTGTGCCAAATCGTTATCAACACTAGATTCTAGGACTGCAAATTTTTTTTCTAGTTCATCTGTACCCGCAACGGCAATAGCATCTTTTTGAGCTTCGAGTTGTAAAACTTTGTCTTCCATGCGCTCAAAGGCATTCAAGCTTGTTGTACCTGAAACTCCATCGAGCATTTCTCGCAGCCGTACAGAAGCTTCAGCAGAACGAGCACGGGCAATGTAAATATCTTTTTTAGTTCTCAACTCAGAAATTTTGAGTTCGAGTTCCCGCATATCTTTTTTTAATCTAGCCACAACGCTGGTTTGCTCTTCGATCTGGTTTGAGAGATCTATGGCAGTTTTTTGATAAGCTTGACGTTTGGTAAGAGCTTCCCGTGCTAGAGGTTCGTTGCCTTGTTGTAGTGCTAGTTGGGCGCGACGATACCATTCCTCAGCCGCAGACTGAGCTTGAGCCGCCTGCCGTTCGGTGCGTTTTTGGCTGGCGATCGCCGCTGCTACTGCTTGTCGTAACTGCACCAAATTGTCCTGCATCTCGATTACAGCTTGTTCCAAGACCTTTTCTGGATCTTCTGCAGTACCAATTAGACTATTGATGTTAGCACGAATTACCCGCCCGATACGGTCTATCAGTCCCATGTCGGCCCTCCATTGATATTTTGCCAGTCAGCAGCAAAGCTCTGAGTAGATATTTACCTCATGGTATCTTATCGTCTGACTTGTTATGGCTGCTGTACCCTAGCTTTAATTCCTTTTGTCTCTAACATTTGCAAATGTTGTTTGACTTGCTCTTTTGTCTTAAAGGCTCCTAGATAAATAAATTTTTTTTCCGGTGACAAATAGGCATCAGGAACTGCTAGCCGGGCTTTGGCTAAACTATTTTCACCTTGATTATCTACGACCACATGATAGAAACCATCCGCCAACGGTTTAATTTCTGCATCATCCAGCTTTTGTGGGGTGGGAGTTGGTTGGGCAGAGGGTGAGGTTGTGGCAGTCGGCTGTTGTACTTGGGCAGCAGTTGTGGGAGTAATCTCTGGGCTGGGTGTTGCGATCGGCAATTGCGGTGGCTGGGCAGCAGTTGTGGGGGAAACTGCAGAGTTTGGAGTCACAACTGGGTTGGGTGTTGATATTAAAATTGGTGTGGCTGTAGGTGCTAAACCAACTACATCATCTGGGGTTTTCACCTCTGTGAATTCATTGGTAGCTAAATTAGGATACTTTGGGATGGGGGTGAGCGGTGCTTGCGTCTGTATTTTAGTATTGCTGCTGACGTTTTCAGTTTTTACCTCTGAGTTGGAGGCATTTCGTTGAAACAAATTGTTGAAACTAAACCGGGGCAAATTTTTCGGATTAAACATTACATAACCAAGGGTAAGACTCGATAGTAACAACAACAGCATCGAGCCGATACCTATGGGTGATAGCAGACTGTCGCCGGAAGTGCGAGTTTTAGTTGTTTGGGGTGGTTCTTGTGCCAAACTCCGCAGTAGTGCTTCTGATGATTCTAAATAGTCCTCTGGTGGTTTGGGAGTAGCTTGTGGTTTGACAATATCTTCACTCTTGTTTTCCGCGATCGCTGCAGGAACGATATTGGCAGAATTTAGTGTTGGCAAAGCTGGTTTTTCATCTGTGGCAGATGTAGAGGAGATTTGCAGAGTGTGCTGTCTTGGCAAGTTTTCTTTTACAGGCTTTGGCAATTCCTCATGGATGTCTGCTACGGGTGTTGACTGTATGATTGATGAAACCTGGGGCGAGGAAATTTCGTTAACACTTTCAGCAATTGGTGATGGCTGGGTTGTTACCACTGTTGCCGCAGCAGCTAGCTTCTGAGCTTGATTGCTCATCGAAGCACGCATCCTAGGCTGATTGAGTGTTCTATATGCAGCCAACCGCGTTCGCCGATATCGGGTTAACTCTTGATCTAGTTGTACTTCTAAACTTGCCAGTGCTGCTGCTAGAACTGGCTTCAAGCCAGGTGTTTTAGACGACTGTACACCCGAATCTTCCAGGTGATTTTGACTCATTATCTATCTGCCTCAAATTTAGACTGCCGAAATTAGGAATAATAGTAAAGTTAAAAACGGCTAGCTAAAAACTGTTAGCTAATCGCTAAAAATTTAATTTAAATTTCAATATACACTTGTACTAATGTTAGCGAAATTAGCATAAGGTTATCTCATTATCTAGATGCTATTTTGACACGCCTATACCAGGATGTCTTTGAACTCAGTTAATAATATTTTAGGTAGTTTAGAAATACAGACGAAATTACAACAGCAGCCATTTCAACGTTTGCTTGGCTGTTGGGCTGAAATTGTTGGAGTTGCGATCGCTGCCCATACTCGCCCACTCTCTATACAACGTGATATTTTGTACGTGGCTGTTTCTAGTGCTGCTTGGGCACAAAACTTGACTTTTGAGCGTCAACGTCTGCTTGTCAAGATAAATACATTACTGCCTGCTCCTTTGTTAGATATTCGTTTTTCGACAGCTTATTGGCACTCTCAAAAAGAAATTGCCAGTAAACAAACACTCCTGCCGCATCATCATCCGAGCTACTTGGATGAGGAAATGAACTTACCTCCTGAGGTTCCATTAACTGCCAAAAATGCAAATACAGCCTTTGCTGACTGGGCAAAAACTGTACAAGCGCGATCGCACCATTTACCCTTGTGTCCCCAATGTCAGTGCCCCACTCCCCCTGGTGAACTTCAGCGCTGGCAAGTCTGTTCTCTGTGTGCTGCTAAAAAGTTCTCCAATTCTTTTGACTCTTAACTGTAATTTTTGTTACAACTATAATTGTTGATTTTCTGGATTTAAATTTAATTAGGTTAAACCTGGTGCCACCAAGGCAACTTGAATAGTGCTGAGTACTAAAGTTATTCACATCTAGAGTAACAACACTAGCTTGATCGCAAGTTTGTTCGTCAAGATATTTCTCTACTAGCAGGAGGTTTTTAGATTACTCCTTTATTGCGATCGTGGCTTCATACTTGAACAAAACTTTGTTAGTTAATTTATTCTCCAACATATTCTTCTACCATAGGATAGAACTTTTAACCTCTTCAAACGTTACACAGGCTACCTTTTTGCAATGATAAATATGGCAAAATATACAACTGGCCTAATGCTCTGATGTGTATATTTTGCTAGAATTTAAAGTTTAAAAGAATTGAGAGCTTACTTTTTAGCCTTGATCCCTAACAATTTTCAGTCAAAAGCAAGTAAAAACAAACTTTTAACGTAAATGTATCGTAATGTTAACTAAAATAATTGAAATATATAACACAAAGCTAAAAAGATTCTAAAGCAAATTATTTCTTAGGGATCGCTATAACCTAGATAAAAATATGCTTTTTGGCTGTTATTCAGTATTTATATCTAGATGCAAAATTAGATATGTAAATGAGCCGTAAAAGGCACTATATTATGAAAACTATTAAAGACTTAACTTCTGCCTGTAGATATTGTCGTTACTATCAGCCAGAGGGTCGTCGTGGTGGTGTGTGCCAGCAGTTAGGAGCGCCAGTGCAAGCTAATTGGAAGGCTTGTTCTTTATCCCTTCCACCCTTTGCTCCCTCATGGGAAAGTTTGGAAGACGTTTGGAATTTGCCAGATGCAACACCAGCGATCCCCTCAGAGATCAAGAAAGTAGCTATCGCTTCAATTGAAGGAACAGTTAGCAACACTACTGAACAGCCGAAAGCAAAAGTAGTAATGAGTTAGCTGTGTGGTATCAAACTAAAGGCAGTTAAGTTACGAAAGTAAAATTTGTATAGTGTCTAAATGCATTCGTCAGGGTGAATTTCATCTAACCAAAAATATGAAACATACACTTTTTGAGAGACAACTTTTTACATTTGATATTTGCAAAGCGAAGCAAGAACGAGAGTTAATAGTCATTAAAGAATTGCTTTGCAGGCAGTCTAAGATAAAATTTGCTTGTAACTTTTATTAAAATAAGTGTGAACACTCCCTCTCAAGAGGTCTATAAACCTTGATATCTAAAAAAATCGCTCCTTAGTATTTAGGAGCGATTTTTTAGCTTTAAGGTAACCAAGGATATTGGCGAAAATTAGGTGGGCGTTTTTCCAAAAATGCTTGTTTGCCCTCGACTCCTTCTTCTGTCATGTAATAAAGTAAAGTGGCATTACCAGCAAGTTCTTGTAAACCAGCTTGTCCATCACAGTCAGCATTAAATGCTGCTTTCAAACAGCGAATCGCAATTGGGCTTTTTTCTAAAATCTCTTGTCCCCACTGGATACCTTCTGCTTCTAATTGTTCTACTGGCACAACGCAGTTTACTAAGCCCATTTCCAGTGCCTGTTTGGCGTCATACTGACGACAAAGAAACCAAATTTCTCGTGCCTTTTTTTGTCCAACTATGCGAGCGAGATAACTTGCTCCAAAACCACCATCAAAACTGCCCACCTTAGGGCCAGTTTGTCCGAAAATGGCATTGTCAGCAGCAATGGTGAGATCGCAAACTAAGTGGAGAACGTGTCCACCACCGATCGCATAGCCAGCGACTAAAGCAATCACTACTTTCGGCATTGATCGAATCAGGCGTTGTAAATCCAGCACATTTAAGCGGGGAATGCCGTCGTCATCTATATAACCTGCCTTTCCGCGTATACTTTGGTCTCCTCCTGAGCAAAAAGCATATTTACCGTCAGTGTGGGGGCCAGCACCCGTAAGTAAAACTACACCTATAGTAGTATCTTCACGGGCATCACAAAGGGCGTCGTAAAGTTCAAAAACGGTTTTAGGACGAAAGGCATTGCGTTTGTGCGGACGATTGATGGTAATTTTAGCAATGCCATCGGCTTTGTGATAGAGAATGTCTTCGTAGGTTTTGGCAGTTTGCCAGTCAATTTGCATAACTGTGGAATGCTCTTGAAGTTGAAAATTGTATCTTAGGATAGGGAATACACCACCTATTAACTGTGCCACGATTGCGTTACGAGTAGGAGAAGTTTCTCATGGCACAGACAGAAATAAATTCTCAATCTGCCGACAATCCTCTGATTACACCCGAACAAGACAAGCTAGGATATGCACCCTTTGCTCAGTATCTTGCAGATACTATCTGTAAAATGAAATTTTCGGGAGGATTTGCGATCGCCGTGTATGGTGGTTGGAATTCTGGTAAATCTACGTTACTGCATTTTGTCATCAAATATCTCCAACAAAAGCCAGAAAACGAGCAACCAATCATAGTCCGCTTTAATCCTTGGTTATTTTCTGGAAATGAAAACATTACAAGACAATTTTTTGACCAATTACAAGATGTTTTAAGCCAAGTCACAAGTGTGCCCAAAGGCTTGAAAGAGAGAATAGCAGATATTGCTAATGTTATTTCAGAAATCCCGCTTCCTTATACTCAAGCTACCAAGGCAGTAGCAAAATTATTTGATGAGGAAGAGAAAGAAGCTTCTGAAATCAAAGAAGAAGTTGAAGAGACAGTTGCCCAGCAACCACGACGAATAGTTATCGCCATCGACGATATTGATAGACTTAGTGCTGATGATATTAGAACACTCTTTCGTATTTTCAAAGCAATTCCCCATTTTACGAATGTTGTCTATCTTTTATTTTTCAATCAAGAGGTAGTTGTCAAAGCACTTGCAGAAACTGGAGAATCATTAGAAAAAATCATCCAATTTGCTTTTGAAATTCCTACTCCAGATAAAACCTCGCTACGTAGATTACTGTTTGAAAAACTGAATGGCATCATAGCTGATACCCCTGAGGAACTATTTGAACCAAATCGCTGGGGTGTTATTTACTTACAAGGTATAGACCACTTTATTACTAAAATTAGTGATATTGTTAGCTTGACTAATACGCTAACAGTAACTTATCCAGTAGTTAAAGGAGAGGTGAATGCAGTTGATTTTATTGCTATAGAAGCGCTTCGGCTTTTTTGCCCTCTAATTTATGAAGCAATCTACAATAATTTTCCTGCTTTTATAGAGGACGATAATTATTCAAACGAGAAAATTAAAAGTTTAGTAAATACTTGGATAGCTCAACTCAGCGAACGAGATAAACAACCTGTTCAATATTTGCTCGTGCAGCTTTTTCCCAAATTAGAAGATGTTTGGGGTAATATTAAGCATGACGATAGACAACAACAATTAGAATGCTGTAACCAACGTCGTATATGTTGTCCAGAAATATTTCCTATCTATTTTCGGCTGAATTTAACAACAGGTGAATTAAGCGATCGCCAGTTTCAATCCATTCTTGCTTTAGCTGATGATGCCAAAACATTTAGCAACAAACTTCTAGAACTGGCTCATCAAAAACGACCCGACGGTATTACACAACTCAGAGTATTTCTGGAACAGCTTGAAAATTACCCTGAAAATGAAATCCCTCAAGACAAGATATCTATAATAGTACAAGCTTTATGTAATGTATGTGATGAAATTTCCTGTCTAGAAGAGAAACCTAAAGCAAGGTTTGATTTAGGAAATGAAATCATAATCATTAGCATTGTTTCTAAATTGTTACATAGAATTGATGAAACTACACGCTCTAATATGTCTAAATCGTTATTATCAAAAACAAAATTAATATCAAGAAATGTGAAAAAATAGAAGATTAAGTTTAAAAATAATGTAAGTAAGAATTAACCTAAGATAACTTACTCACCAAAGTCAGAGATAGTTAGCGTCAGACACATTCAATAACTAAAATCAATCCTGTCTCAAGGCAGGAAGAGAAAAACGGCTATTTGCTTTTCACATCAATCCTTGGCTCACAAAATATGAAGTTGCTAGTACATAAATCTCCTAAAAATAAAGTTCCTTTCTCTGGGCTATAGAGCTTATAGATAAAATTTGACATCTAAATCTAGTAAAGTTTTTCCCAGAAGAAAGACTGGGTAAAAAGCTGCGTGTAAAGAATATCAAAAATAAATTTTCTATCTGATTGATATTCAATAAGTTTCTTTCACTACTCGATCCAGTCTTCAAAGTTTTTACTGCCAAAGTTGCACTTATTCACATCCAAGAATTAATGATGTGAACTGTGGTGTTAAATCTTTGGCAACAGTTCCTGATATTGAATAAAATCATTGAAGCCATGTTCAAGTTGAAAAATTGGTCAATTTTTAGTGGAGCGCTGCTAGTTTTGGTAGTTTTGGGATGGAATGGGCAGGCGATCGCCAAGGAGAATTTTGAAGTTTGGTTGGTGGATCAATCCAATTCCCCTGGAGTTTCCTACGGAGGCAAGATTTATATTTATGACGGTTCCGACTTAATGGGCAAGAATCTTTCATCTGTGAAACCCACTAGCGTGATTGACTTGGCAGGAAAAACTGCACAGATCTGTTCAAGCAATACTGGCGCGAACCCAGTTCGACCACATATGCTTTTATTTAATTCCAGCAATAGCCATGCTATTGTTTCCTTTGTGGCGAGCGGGCATGTGGTAATTTATAATGCCAAAAAGCGAGAGCCAATTGCCTGCATCAGAACTAGTAAAGGAGCAGGTGGTGTACAACAAGCGCACGCAGCCTTTCCTTCACCAGATAACAGCTACATTTTAGTAGCGAATCAGAATGGCAAATTATTAGAACGAATTGACACGGATTATCAAACTAACACTTACACGCTTAATCCCAATGCAACAATAGACCTAGCCAATTGTACAACTCCGAATGGGGTAGCTTGCGAGTCGGCAGGTGTAAGACCAGACAATGCACCCATCTGTCCTATTCTCGATTTATCAAGTCGTCTGGGGTTTGTTACCTTGCGTGGAGGTGGAATGTTTGTTGTAGATCCAAAGTCAAGCCCAATGAAAATATTGGCTGAGTATGACATGAAGACAGTGCATGGCAACGGATGTGGTGGTGTTGAAGCTAGAAGCAATATGTATATGAACTCTGGAGGTGGAACTGCTAGCAATCTTTCGGAGTTTGATGTGTATAAGTTTCCACTTTTTGGTTACAGCCCATTAAACCCGCCCAACGCACCTGCACCAAAAGTCATCTTTTCTGACGACACCACTCCCGATCGCGATTCTCACGGCATGGTGGTTACAAAGAATCAGCGTTTTGTGTGGGTAGGCGATCGCGCTGCAAACAAGATAGAAGTTATTTCTGTAAACTCGAACACACGCATCAATACGATTGACTTGGTAGGAGCATACAGTAACGATCCGACTCCCGATCTGATGGATATTGCTCCATCAGGTAATCTAGTTTTTCTCTCTCTGCGAGGCCCTAATCCTTTGAGCGGCGATCCACACGTTTCGACTGGTAGTACTCCTGGCTTGGGTATCGTACAAGTTACCGAAGGTGGTAAAAGTGGTATGGTGAGGCGTATTGTACCCATCAGTAATATTGACTCTAACAACGTAGAACGCGCTGATGCACATGGAATCAGAGTACGGATGAAATAATTATGGTTCTTGAGCAGTTCGTTTTACATCCTTTGCTGCCTCCGCAAAGCGCTGCTGACGCTCTTTTATTCTCCCTCTCCATTCTTCACGGGATGTAACGAACAAAAAACTGCTGGGCCGACTGGTTTACAACCACAGATGGACACAGATAAACACAGATTTTCTCGGTGTTTATCTGTGGTCGTTTTTTTGAAAGAAAATAGAATGAGTGCAAAAGACATCATAAACAGAATTCACAACAAAGGATGAAAATTTCTTTCCCTGTACCCTATTACCTATCACCTGTTCCCTGTTGAGAGTTCCCTTACCTCCACCCATAACTCAATTTTTCATTCCCGTTGTAGCAATACCTCGAATCAACTGACGTTGACCGATAAGAAATAACAATAATACTGGTATCGTGGCTATAGTTACTGCTGCCATCAGTAAGGGCCAATTATTAGTAAATTGCTCCTGAAATTCTGCTAATGCTAGCTGCACAGTTCTTAATTCTGGTCGTGTGGTAAATACTAATGGTTTAAATAAGTCATTCCATTCACCGATAAAGGTAAACAAAAACAAAGTTACCAAGGCTGGACGTGCTAAAGGTAACATAATTCGCCATAAGATTTGCAGTCGATTTGCACCATCAATTGCGGCTGCTTCCTCTAACTCTACCGGGATAGTTAGGAAATACTGCCGCAGCAAGAAAATACCGAAACCATTAGCAGCAGTTGGAAAAATTAATGCCCAGTAAGTGTTGATTAAGTGTCCCCACTTTAAAACTAAAAATATTGGAATTACTAACAATTGAAAGGGAATTACCAACGTTGCCAGTACAATGAGTAATAGTGCTTGCCGCCCACGAAATTTTAGCCTGGCTAAGGCATAGCCTGCCAATGCCGAAGTCACAATCTGAAAGCCTGTAACAGCTAAGGCTACCAAGGTAGAATTAGCAAACGCCAGCAAAAACTTACCTCGTTGCCATGCTTCGCGGTAATTCGCAAAAGACCAACTATTTTTGGAGAAAAGTGTAGGAGTTGCCCCAGATGGTGCAAAAGATGTCAGGAAAACCACACATAGGGGTAGCAGGACAACAATGGCCCCTAGCAATAATACTCCCAGACTCCAAATGAGAGGATATTTGAGATTTGAGCTTGGTTTTGACATGAATGATAAACAGATCCAAGCATTTTTTGATGGAACTAACGCAAACCTCCTTCCGGAGGAGCTACGCTAACGCTGCCAGCAACAGATAATCTATAACATAGTACTTGTTAAGTTAAATTAAACCACAGTGAGTAAATTTAAGGATGAAGGCAGACGTAAGAATTTAGAGGGTGGAAAGGTAAGTGTTACTTGATGACTTCATGCTACCCTACCCTGCAAAAACGCATCCGGCGTAAGGCAAATCGATAGCAGTCCACTTAAGTTGGGGAACTTGCTCGCGAGCCTTTCCTACTGGTATCTACATACCTCAACCCAGGGATGATTATTGCCCTGCATAGATCGGGTTAAATACAAATTTGGGGTCTAATACTCTATATATTCAGGAGTGAAGATAAAATGCAGCAGCTAGCAGATCAATTTCAAATTGATTTCCACAGCGAAACTTACAAAGATGCCTATAGCC
This sequence comes from Chlorogloeopsis fritschii PCC 6912, assembly GCF_000317285.1. Classification (GTDB taxonomy): domain Bacteria; phylum Cyanobacteriota; class Cyanobacteriia; order Cyanobacteriales; family Nostocaceae; genus Chlorogloeopsis; species Chlorogloeopsis fritschii. The sequence goes on from NZ_AJLN01000116.1 coordinate 166,114, forward strand.
GTATTAATGCAATTGTGATTGAAGGGGAGCAAGAAGCCCATGAAAATTATCTTCGCCTCGCTGAACTGCTGCCAGAACATCAGGATGAACTAATTCGCCTTTCCAAAATGGAAAGCCGTCATAAGAAGGGTTTTGAAGCTTGCGGGCGCAATCTCCAGGTGACACCAGATATGGAATTTGCCAAGCAGTTTTTTGCTGAACTGCACCAAAATTTCCGAGATGCAGCCGCAGAAGGCAAGATTGTCACTTGCTTGCTCATTCAGTCTTTAATTATTGAATGTTTTGCGATCGCCGCATACAACATTTATATTCCTGTTGCTGATCCATTTGCCCGCAAAATTACTGAAGGTGTGGTTAAAGATGAGTATACTCATCTGAATTTCGGTGAAGTTTGGCTACAAGAACACTTCCAAGAATCCAAGGCTGAGTTAGAAGAAGCAAATCGTCAAAACTTACCTGTAGTCTGGAAAATGCTCAATCAAGTTCAAGAAGATGCTGAGACTCTAGCAATGGAGAAAGAGGCTTTGGTAGAAGACTTTATGATTCAGTACGGAGAAGCTTTGAGTAACATCGGTTTCAACACCCGTGACATCATGCGCCTGTCAGCTTACGGACTCAGAACCGTCTAATTACTGCAGCAGGTAGAGCTTGCAGAGCGAAGGTAAAAGGCAGACTTTTTACCTTTTACCTTAACTTCGTATCAGCAGCTACTTTAAGTCTGGATAATCTTACGCTTTGTGTAGTATTTTTAAGGGTTAGTTAACATCTTTCCCATTCCACCACGCTTTTGGCGAAGCTCACGCCTAATAGAATAGTTCATGTTTGGTCTCATCGGACATCTTACTAGTTTAGAACACGCGCAGGCGGTAGCCAGAGAATTAGGCTACCCAGAATATGCCGATCAAGGTTTAGATTTTTGGTGCAGTGCTCCGCCCCAAATCGTCGATCACATTACCGTTACCAGCGTCACTGGGCAAAAAATAGAAGGTAAGTATGTAGAATCTTGCTTTCTACCAGAAATGCTGGCAAATCGCCGGATTAAAACAGCGACGCGTAAAATCCTCAACGCCATGGCTCATGCTCAAAAGCACGGAATAGATATCACGGCTTTGGGCGGGTTTTCTTCGATTATTTTTGAAAATTTTAAGTTAGAGCAGTTCCCGCAAGTCCGCAACATCAAACTAGAATTTGAACGCTTCACAACGGGGAACACCCACACTGCTTACATTATCTGCAAGCAGGTTGAGCAAGCCTCAAAACAATTAGGAATTGATTTGTCGCAAGCAACAGTTGCTGTTTGTGGTGCAACCGGAGATATTGGCAGTGCTGTCTGTCGTTGGTTGGATGCGAGAACCGATGTTAAAGATCTATTATTGATCGCTCGTAACGAGGAACGACTCATAAACTTGCAAGCAGAACTTGGGCGTGGGAAAATCCTGGCTTTGGAAGAAGCTCTACCCCTAGCTGATATTGTAGTTTGGGTTGCTAGTATGCCTAAAGGCGTAGAAATTGACCCCAAATCATTAAAGCAACCTTGTTTGCTCATCGATGGAGGCTATCCGAAAAACCTGGGTACTAAAATTCAGCATCCTGGTGTTTACGTCCTTAATGGCGGTATTGTTGAACATTCTTTGGATATTGATTGGAAAATCATGCAAATCGTTAACATGGATGTTCCAGCCCGTCAGTTATTTGCTTGTTTTGCAGAATCAATGCTATTGGAGTTTGAGAAGTTGTATACGAACTTCTCTTGGGGACGCAATCAGATTACTGTAGAGAAGATGGATCATATTGGTCAGGTGTCGGTAAAACACGGCTTTAGACCGCTGCTAGTTTAGGTACTGGGGATAGGGAACAGGGGATAGGGAACAGGGAACAGGAAATAAAAAATTTTGAATTTTGAATTTTGAATTGATTAGCCCCTAGCCTCTAGCACGCCAGTCGCCTTAACGGAGCGGAGCCTCCGCACGGCGCTGGCTCCCCTAGTCCCTAGTCCCAATATCTAATCTCTAATACCTCATCCCTAATCTCTAACTATGGCAACTACTGAGCGTAAACCACTACTATTGGATTTTGAAAAGCCGCTGGCAGAACTTGCAAGCCGGATTGAACAAATTCGCAAACTTGCAGAAGAAAATGGCGTCGATGTTTCTAATCAAATTCGTCAATTGGAAGCACGTGCCATGCAACTGCGTGAAGAAATTTTTACTAGTCTATCTCCGTCTCAACGACTGCAAGTCGCTCGCCATCCCCGCCGCCCAAGTACTTTAGATTACATTCAGACTATCACTGATGAATGGTTCGAGTTGCATGGCGATCGCAGTGGTTCTGACGATCCGGCTTTGATTGGTGGTGTGGCTCGCTTGGCAGGACAACCTGTAGTAATGTTGGGGCATCAAAAGGGGCGCGACACAAAAGATAATATTGCCCGTAACTTCGGTATGGCAACTCCTGGTGGTTATCGTAAGGCAATGCGGTTAATGGAACACGCTAACAAATTCGGGATGCCTGTTTTGACTTTTATTGACACACCCGGAGCTTTACCCACAGTAGTCGCTGAACGACAAGGTGCAGGAGAAGCGATCGCCTACAATTTGCGCGAGATGTTCTGCTTGGATGTACCAATTATTTGCACGGTGATTGGTGAAGGCGGATCGGGAGGAGCCTTGGGCATTGGAGTCGGCGATCGCATCTTGATGTTTGAACACTCTGTTTATACCGTGATCACGCCCGAAGCTTGTGCAGCTATTTTGTGGAAGGATGCTAGCAAAGCTCCACAAGCGGCTGCTGTCTTGAAAATGACTTCCTATGATTTGAAAAACTTAGGCATTATCGATCAGATATTGTCTGAGCCTATAGGTGGCGCTCATTCCGAACCACTCAAAGCTGCTCAAGCTCTCAAAAGTGCTTTGTTGGATAACTTGGAAGAATTGGGGCGCTTAACTCCTGCCGAACGTCGCCAACTCCGGTACGATAAATTCCGCAAAATGGGTGTTTTTACCGAAGTTGCTCACTGATAACACTGAAAATTATTGATTAGCATATTAGCAATGCTATAATTGCCTGTGGCACTGTAAAGATTTTTAACAATCTTTAAGAGTCATAGGCGTTAGCATTTTTGCAAATCAACTCAGATTGGAGATTGGTTTGTAATTTATATATGAGAAAACCAAGAGTGCAACCTTGCTGCCAAGGCGAACATCCCGATATTTGTCTTGGAGAAGCTTGATTAATTGCACTTTATAGTATTCCCACCTTGGCTATGGAGTTTAGCACTTGTCCAAGCAAATTCATTTAATTTTTAGGTTTGCTTAATTAATGGCAGCAAATCGAAAAGTTTGAATCAAGCTATGGAAATGCGGTTTCGTCCGCCCAAAAACTGGAAAAGAGCATGAGTTTTGAGCAAAAACAACGCGCCCTAATTACAGGGGCAAGTAGTGGGATTGGCAAAGCAACTGCTTTGGCTTTTGCTAAAGCAGGAGTGGATGTAGCTCTAATTGGTCGTTCTGTTGACAAGTTAGAGGCAACAGCACAAGCAGCTAGACACGCAGGGGTGAAAGCGAAAGCTTATTCTTTGGATCTAGCTTGTGTATCCCAAGTACAAGAAAAGATACAAGATATTAACCATGACTTTGGGGACATAGATATTTTGGTAAACAATGCTGGTATAGGTTATACAGCAAGCTTGAGTGAAACTTCTCTATCTGATTGGCAGCGGGTTATGGATTTAAATCTTACCAGCGTGTTTCAGTGCATTATGGGAGTTTTGCCGGGAATGCGCGATCGCAACCGAGGTACGATTATTAACGTTGCGTCGATAGCAGGCAAACAAGCTTTTCCCAATTGGGGAGCCTACTGTGTCAGCAAAGCTGGTTTAATTGCTCTTTCCCAAACTTTGGCACAAGAAGAACGTCCCTATGGCATTCGCGTTACAACTGTTTGTCCCGGTGCTGTCAATACCGAACTCTGGGAGCAAGAAACTGTCAACGTCAACTTTGACCGCTCAAAAATGCTAACTCCAGAAATTGTTGCTCAATCAATTGTCCACGCTGCATTATTACCACAGCAGGCAGTAATTGATGAGTTAACTGTAATGCCCAGTGCCGGCACCCTTTAAACGCCCAGTTATTGACTTTAAAACCTATTCAAGAATCATACCATGACTATAGCTCGTTCCAACGGTTCCAATCGCTTTCAATCTCCTTTGATACCCGATTTAACCGATGCCATAACTACCAGACCAGATCGCAACACTCACGACGGGCATCCAGCAGAATTGCATCCCTCCCAAGAGGAACCAATCGAGGAGATGATAGATGCCGTCAGGAAGCTCCTGGTAGGTGTAGGAGAAGATCCGGAACGCGAGGGACTGCTAAAAACGCCAAAGCGAGTAGCAGAGGCACTGCGCTTTCTAACCAGTGGCTACAATCAGTCTTTGGAAGAAATAGTCAACGGAGCTATTTTTGACGAAGGACACAGCGAGATGGTGCTCGTTCGAGATATCAATGTTTTTAGCTTGTGCGAACACCATATGTTACCGTTTATGGGCAAAGCTCATGTTGCCTATATTCCCAACCAGAAAGTTGTCGGATTGAGTAAGCTGGCTCGCATTGTGGAAATGTATTCTCGCCGCTTACAAGTGCAAGAGAGATTAACTCGGCAAATTGCCGAAGCTATTCAGGAAATTTTGGAACCACAAGGCGTTGCAGTGGTGATGGAAGCCACCCATATGTGCATGGTAATGCGCGGTGTACAAAAACCTGGCTCCTGGACTGTTACCAGCGCTATGGTGGGTGTTTTCCAAGAAGAGCAAAAAACCCGCGAAGAATTTTTTAACTTAATTCGTCACCAAGCAGCAATATTTTAGAGACTAGGGACTAGGGACTAGGGACTAGGGACTAGGGACTAGGAATCAAGTATTTAGTCAAAGTTGTATATTATTCTAGCCTCTAGCCTCTAGCCCCTAGCCCCAACCTCTCAAACAACCTAGCCACCTTATCTAAATCTTTATCCCCAGGGGCACGTTCTACACCACTCGATAAATCGATGCCACTGGGCTGAACTTGATTGAGGGCTTCTAAGATGTTATCCGGCGTCAGTCCCCCAGCTAAAAACCAAGGACAGCTGGGGTTAAATTGCTGTAATATTTGCCAATCTAAAGTTTTACCTGTTCCACCTAGTTGCTGGGGATGATAGGCATCAAGTAGTAGCGTATCTACACAAGTACTATAGGCAATTGCTTTGTCAAAATCTGCGGCATTACGTATCCTTAAAGCTTTAATAATTTCTACGTCGGGCAAATTTACACGTAACTTTTGACAAAATTCTGGTGATTCGTCTGCGTGCAATTGAACGCCAGTTAGTCCAGAGTCAGTAGCTATCTGCGTAATTTCCTCAACGCTAGTATTTGCAAATACACCAATTGTATCAATATTGTTAGGTAAAAGTGCCACCACTGCTCGAATTTGCTCTACGTATACGTAGCGGGGTGAGGTAGAAACACAAATAAATCCTAAAGCTGTTGCGCCAAAAGAAGCGATTGCTTTACCTTGTTCTGGTTTTGTAATGCCGCAAATCTTAACCCGCATAAAATAAAAATTTCAGAGTTTCTGTGTCGCTGGCAATTCTATAATCTTTGTGGTCTATGTCAATATTTTTTTGAGGAGATACAAGTTTGATTTCTTCAATTTTACTAGCAGCCCAACCCACCGTTCCTGCTACACCAGCGTGGAGTCCTACAGTGGGAATCATTATCAGTGTTAGCTGTATAGTAGCAGTTTTACTGACTACCAGAATTGAGCGCCCTCAAGTTGGCCCGAAATTACCTGGGCTACCTTTGAGCGTTCCTGCATTCATTGCGGCAATGGCTTTCGGTCATTTGCTTGGCGTTGGTATTGTTTTAGGGCTGACTAATATCGGTAGTATTTAGTTTTTGATCTAAAGCTCTGATTCAAATTTCTCTCCTGCATCCTCCTAACTACGGGAAGAGTTTTAACCTACCTGTAGAGGGAGGATGCAGATGCTAAATCAGGTAGAGCATAGACGTGACCATAAAAAGGCGATCACGTCGCATTTTTAAAGCTAAATCCATTGATTTATGCAGGAGAAGTAAACATGATTTCATCAATCTTATTAGCAGCTCAACCTACTGTTCCTTACAGTGGCGCGGGATGGAGCTTGGCACAGCCAGTCATTATCATTGGTGCTTGCCTATTATGTCTTTTGATCATTCCCCGTGTCGTTTGGTATCCTCATGTCGGGCCGAAAATGCCTTTACCTTTCCCTTCAGTGTTCAATAATCCCAGCGTTGGTACATTCCTGGCTGCAATGGCTGCCGGTCATTTGATTGGTGTTGGTGCCTACTTAGGATTAACCAATATTCGCTATCTAGCAAGTTAACAATCAGCATATAATTTAAATTCCAAAGGCACATCATGATTCTGGTGTGCCCGATCGCTCCGGAAAGTGCACGATTGTAATAGACGTTTCTGGGTTGGCACGGGCGATCGCTTCCGGTTCTCTTCCCAATGCTGGTTGACCGAAACGATGAGTGCTTTCAAGCAAAACCAATAAATCATTGGCTTTGAGTAATTCTGAGATTTTTCTGACTGAATTTCCTCGGATTTTTTGGATGGGAATTTCAGTATCGCCTACCATTGATTCTAGATTGGGTATATATTGTACTGGTTCGGACAATACTTGTAACACTTGCAGGGGAGCCTTGAGCGCTTCTGAAAGGATTTTCGCCAAGCTGAGAGTTTGGCGGAGCGTAGCAGCAGAAACTCTGTAGTCAGTTATAGCTAACAATACTCTTTGGGTATTCTCTATTGGCTGGGCAAAACGAGTAATCAACACAGGTGCTGTTGAACGCCGCACAATGTTATCAATTACACCACCGAAGAAGTTTTCCCGATATGTAGAGTAACCTTTCCAACCACAAATTACCAAACTGGCATCTCTTTCTTGGGCTGCTCGCAAAATACCTAAATCAATGGAATCATCAATCCTACCGATAGGTTCAACACGAGTTACAGCAGCGTGGGCAAGAGTTTCAGCAGTATCCAACAGCCGTTTTTGTTGCGTCTTTGCTGTTACACCCACAGATCCATGTTTATCTGAAATGATGACGTGTAGTGGTAATAAAGTGCCGTTGCCTTCTTTAGTGAGGATAATAGCCAAATTGAGCAAGTTATCCTCTGTACTGGGGTTAGCAACCGGAACTAAAACACGATTTGCTAAATTACTTAACGTTGCCGAATGTTCCAAGTCTTCTGTTTTAGAGTTAGCAGCATGGGCAGTCTCTTGCTGAATTTTTCCTCCCCACCGCTCCACAATCCAGGGGGAAGCAATACAGCTTACCAATATCATCGCGATAATTCCATTGACAGTTAATTCATCAACTAGCTTGATGTTAAACGCAACTGTAATAGCTGCTAGTGTAGAAGCGGCTTGGGCGACTGAAAGCCCAAACATCACCATCGTACTGGGCATTTTCCACTTAAATACCTTAGCTGTTCCCCAAGCTGCTAAAAATTTGCTGGCGAATTCTGCCCCAATCATCACAACAGCAACTAAGATACCACGGGCATCTTTGACGAGGATAAGAGGGTTTACCAACATTCCCACAGAAATGAGGAAAAAAGGCACAAACAGCGTGTTGCCAATAAACTGAATACGATTCATCAACGGACTCATCTGGGGAATGAGTTGAGTAATAGCCACTCCTGCTAAGAATGCTCCAACAATTGGCTCAATTTCAATTAATTTGGCAAGATAAGAAACAATAAATAGAGCCGCCAATACAAATAAAAATTCTGCCCCTTCATCATGTCCGAAGCGACGAAAAAACCAACGACCTAGATTTGGTACTCCCCAAAGGGTAGCAAAAGTATAGATTGCCAGGGATGGAATCAAAAACAGCCAAAAGCCAAGTGTAAGATTACCTTGGTTGGCTTTGACAACAATCGCTAGCACCAACAGCGCTAGCACATTTGTAATCAGTGTCCCTCCTAAAGTGGCAGTGACAACCTGATTCCGCATAATCCCAAGTTTGGAAAGAACAGGTAAAGCCAACAGCGTGTGAGAAGCAAAACAAGAGGCTACCAATACCGAGGCTAAAAAGCTATATCCTAAGGGCAACATTGCTGCTGTGCCTAGAACCATGGGAATCACAAACGTTGCTAATCCAAAGGTCAAAGCTTTATTCGCGTTGCGTTTGAGATCGTCTAAACTGGTTTCGAGTCCACCAAGAAACATCAAAAACAGCAACCCTACCGTACCGAGCAACTCTATTGTTTTGTCTCGTTCTAGCAAACCCAAACCATAAGGCCCGACAATTATCCCTGCTAAAATCAAGCCAATAATTCCTGGCAACTTGAAACGCTCAAATAATAGAGGCGTAACAAGCATGATTGCCAGAATAATTAGGAAGATGGCAACCGGATCGGTAATTGGTTGAAATATCTGTGCAAAGACAGGTGCAAAAACTAACTGCTGAGTTAGGTTGATTTCACGCAAATTCAAAAGCTGTAGTTCAATGTTCACAATGGCTACTTTTGAGAAGACTGCTAACTGCCTTAATTGAGTAAACCCTTCTCCTTCAGCGCTTCCAAAACTGCCTGAGCATCAGGTGAACCCTGACGGTAGAATACAGGCGGCTGACCTAAAGGAGCATCTATCTGCTGATACATGCCTTGGGCTACATTACCGTAAGTATTGCCACTCCACAGGTGAACCCATTTACCAATGGGCAAATAAACATTAACACTAGTCGCGCCCGGCTTTAAAACTGGTGCAATTAAAAACTCACTTCCCAGTAAAAACTCATCTTCGATTTTGTAAGTATTGGGGTCATCGGGATAGTGTAAAAATAGATGGCGAACGAGCGGATATCCTGTTGTTGCTGCTTCTGCCATTAATTTTTTCCTATATCCAGCAAACGCCGCATAAATTTTTGCCCAGTAACTGAAAGTGGCTAATGTTTCATCGTTAGTATTAAACTGGACGTTGGCATCGGGCTGGTTACCTTCGTGGGTGCGGAATATTGGGCTAAAGGCATTCATTTCCATCCACCGAAAGAGGAGTTCTTTAGAACGCTTGAAGCCAATACCCAAAGCGAGCAAAATTGGGTAGGCAATACTCGTGTAGCCACCAATATCACTGTGGTTAATGCTAAACCCAGATATTCCACCGCTAATTAATCCTTTCAGGGCGCTGGGCATACCGTCGTTTTCTTTCCAGGTGACGTTTTGATCGCCCAACCACATAGCTGTACTAAAAAGAGGAGTTTTGAGGTATCCGGCGCGATTGAAAAACCATACTTCACCTTCTTTACCAACTTCTGCGATCGCCTCCCGATTTACTTGTGCCCAGTCAACTGCATACTGATTGTGATAGCTGAGTCCTGATTCTTGGGAATAAAACTTACCATCAAACTGTGCTGCTTCTGCGAAGTCTGCCATCCAAAATTTTGCACCGTTGCCTAGTATCTCTTCTTTAATTAGGCTTTTAAACCATTCACGGGCATTCGGGTTACTTAAATCAACAAGAGCGGCAGCAAAATCAGTATTATCCACAAGATAAATCTCTCCTGCTTCGTCCTTGACCAAAAAATCTTGTTCTTCTGCTTCTTGGTAAAGGTTTCGTCTACCTTGAATTTGTTCTGAAGGAGGATTGACTAAAAAAGGGTTGATATACACACCAACACTAATTCCTTCCTGAGCTAAATCGGCTACTAATTCTTTCCAGTTAGGATAAGTATTTTCATCTAACTGCCAATTCCACCACAATTGTTTGCCGATCGCAGTTTTGCGTTGCCCTACCCAGTCTTGTAACCAAAAACCAGCAATGGGAGTGTTGAAAGCGCGTAGCTTTTCCCAGACAGATTGTACTAACCGAGTGCCACCCTGCATCCCAACAATGGCACCATAGTTCACCCACTCCGGAAGAGGTGCCATCCGCCCCGTGTGGGCGGTATACAGTTCTATCAACTCCAATGGAGTCTCACCAGCAAGAATTCGCCCCTGCATCCGGTTAGAAAAAATTCTCACGCTGGCTGTTTCTTTTTCTCGCAGATCGAATACAGAAGGTTCGGTATTCATCAAAAACAGCGATCGCATTTTGCTGGTAATAAAATGAGGTGCTGGAGCATAGCTGGAGAACATTGTACCTGCTACCCCTAGCAAATTCAGGGTTTTGGGGCCGGGATCTCCACGCCCGATTCCACCTTCTTCGGTTACAATTCGCACTTCATAACCTTTGCAATCAATTCGAGAAAACTGCTCGCCGAAGCCGTAAAAGTGTTCGTCAGCCGATGTAGCAAATCGTAATTGAGCTAGATTGATGTCGTCACCAATGATATGCAAGTAAAAATCGAGTTGTTTCGAGCCAGAAGTACGGAAGTATAGTGCGTATTGGGCGCTTTCGCCTTGAGATCGTGATTCCTGGAGACGTCCAAAAATCACTAAGAAATCTCCTGCTTCCTCAATCCGATCTACCGTTTGATTGGGAAATTGGGACTTCCTATTTTCATCAATCTCTACCGAACCGCGTTCCTCAATAATTTCCAGGTGTACTTTCGCACCAGCAATAAAATTCTGACCAGCAGGTGTGTGCCATATTATCTTGGATGGATTGTCTGCATGATTGATGTACAGATAGGGCTTCTGTGTATCAGCACCCTGCCAATTGATTGTAAATTCCCCTAACTGATAAGTTTGGCTAGGAACAACTGTAGCGATCGCACCAAAATCGATAACTTTTGGACGAAAAATGATCCGGAAAGGTTTAGTCAGCACTCGCAGGAGCCGCCTTACTACCCAACCAGAAGCACGCACTCTGGACTTTGGTCGTTTTACCTGTTTTTGGAGTTGCTGTAGCTGTTTAAAAGTTAACGCTTCTGGGGTGTTTTCCTGGTAGTCCTGGGGAGAAGGCATATTCTTACTTCCTATACTGATGAAATTACTTACAATACTATTAGTTATATGTATTTAAATTAACTTTATCTATCGTCTCAAGAAAATTTATAGTTTTTGTCACACATCGAAAAGATTTTTCATCAGTGTGACAAAAAAATTCAGTACGTTAGGATAATCCGTAACGCACGCTAGTACATATAGGTAATTTCAACCAAGAAAGGAGTAATTCCCGACTGACTTGGAAATAACGGCTAGGAACTAGAGAAAAGAGATTCGTTACCAGGTTGAACCTGGTAACGAGAAACGAGAACTAGAGCCTCTGGCTCTCAATCATCCTAGCCTTGCAGCTGTTCGCTCAGACGTTGCTCTAACATTTCTAATAAGCTATCAACATCCTTGCCAACTTGTTCAAAACAAACTGGCGGTGCTGGTTGTGATTCAAAATGAATTAACTTAATTTGGTCTTTTCCAATAGCAATCATCACGACTTCCATTTCAGGTTGATAATGCGCCACAATTCCCAAAATTTCCTGAAGTCTGTTCTCAACTTTCAGATTTAAGTTCTCTACTGCTTCTTGGGGACAGTACACAAAATGCGGCTTTGGTTGCAAGTCAATACCGATAGTACCTTTGCTGTCACCATTTTCTAACCACAAGCCCCAAGCTAGTGCCGCCAGTTCTTGCTGATGGGTTTTGATAAATTGATCGAGTTGGCGACGCCACTTATTCTCTGGTGATTCCGGTTGGGTAGTACCAAATATCATATTTAACTAGGGGACAGGGGATAGAGGATAGGGGACAGGTTAGTTCTACTTTCTATATGAAGATGCATATTATTAGCCTGCGGAGGCAGGCTTGGTCTGTGTAGCCTCAGGCTTCTAGCCTGAGGGTGTTAATGTGCAGCCTCTTAATAGAAAATCATCTCACGCCAAGAGGCAATGTTGACATACTTACCTTAAACCAGACTGGACGCGCCATAAACTAGCATAAACTCCGTTTTGCTCTAGCAGTTGCTCATGAGTTCCAGACTCGACAAATTTTCCGTGTTCCATGACATAGATACGATCGCTATTACGAATAGTAGAAAGACGGTGAGCGATCGCGATCGTTGTTCGATTGACAGTGATGCGTTCTAGCGATCGCTGAATTGCTGCTTCTGTTTCGTTATCTACGGCTGAGGTGGCTTCATCTAAAATCAGAATTGGCGGATTTTTGAGTACGGCGCGGGCGATCGCTATTCGTTGGCGTTGCCCGCCCGATAGCTTTTGCCCTCGTTCGCCCACTATTGTTTCATATCCTTGGGGCAAACTGGTAATAAATTCATGCGCCTCTGCGATTTTAGCTGCCATAATAATTTCTCGCTCGCTAGCATCAAAGCTTCCGTAGGCAATATTCTCTGCCACAGTACCATGAAATAAAAATACATCCTGACTCACCAAACCAATACAGCGACGTAAATCTTGCAATCTTAGCTTTTGGATATCAAAACCATCTAGAGTGATTTCTCCTGACTGCACTTCGTAAAACCGCAATAAAAGTTTAACTAAAGTGCTTTTCCCAGAACCAGTAGAACCAACAATAGCGATCGTTTTCCCCGCCGGAATCATTAATGACAAATTCTTGATTACTGGTTGCCTGCCTTGATAAGCAAAAGTAATATGCTTAAATTCCACTTCCCCACGCACTTCTTTTAAAGGTAGCGGCACATCTCCCGGATGCATCGCAATAGGAGTATCCAACAAATTCATGACTCGATTGGTGGAAGCCATTGCTCGTTGATATTGATCAAAAGTCTCGCCTAATCTAGTTAAAGGCCACAGCAAGCGCTGAATTAAAAAAACTAAAACGCTATATGCGCCTACAGAAATTGTGCCTCGAACCGCTGCCAACCCACCATAGAATAACAATGCTGTGAATCCCACTAAAATCAGCATCCTAATTAAAGGAATGTAGGCAGCAGAAAGTCTAATTGCTTTGGCATTACTACGGCGATATGCTTCACTTTCTACTGCTAAACGCGAGATTTCGTAATCTTCGGCAGTGAAACTTTTAATAGTAGTAATTCCACTGAGATTGTTCGCTAGGCGAGAATTAAGTAAACCTACCTTTTCTCGAACATCGGCGTAGCGAGGCGCAAGCACATCCTGATAAGCAAATGTTCCCCAAATAATAAAAGGTATAGGTAACATTGCCATCCAAGCCACACTAGGAGCCACAATAAAGAAAGCGCCACCAATAATGATTACAGTTGTTGCAACTTGGATAATGTCATTTGCTCCTGTATCCAAAAAACGCTCCAGTTGGTTGATATCATCACTGAGGATAGACATCAAACCACCTGTGCTGCGTTCTTCAAAGTATGCCAGTTCCAAATCTTGTAAATGTTTGTAAGCATCCAGACGTAAATCATGCTGGATGGTTTGTGCCAAGTTACGCCATAGTCTGGCATAGGCATATTCAAAAATAGATTCTAAAATCCAAATAATGGCAGTCAAAAAAGCAAGAATTAAAAATTGTCCAAAAATATCTTTGATTCCCAACTGTGCAATGATAGAATCTTGCTGCTTTACTACCACATCAACCGCGATGCCAATTAACCCTGGTGGTGCTAAGTCCATCAGCTTGTTAATAATGGAACAAGCACTAGCTTGCCAAAATTCTTTGCGATACTGCTGTCCATAGTTCAGCAGACGTTTGAGAGGATGGGTTGAATCTTTATCTTTTTTTACCACCTGACGAGAGTTGAATACCGTAGTCACTGCCGTTTGCGATTAAGTCAAAGAACTGATACTACCATGTTTGCCATTAATGAAGCGTCACCATATAGCTAGAAATACTTAACAATAATCAAAGGAGATAGGATTTGAAAAATCAGCAATTTGGTAGTTGGCAAAGCATAGTAGCAGGTGTTGCAATAGCAATACTTGTGATATTTGCTCTCAATTCCTTTATCATTATTAATCCAGGCGAAGCGGGGGTGTTAAGTATTTTGGGTAAAGCAAGAGATGGAGCTTTACTAGAGGGTATTCATATCAAACCACCATTTATCTCTAGAGTAGATGTATATGATGTAACGGTGCAAAAATACGAAATACCTGCTCAAAGTGCTACCAAAGATTTGCAAGAACTAACAGCTAAATTTGCTATCAATTTCCGCATCGATCCTCAACAAGTAGTTGAAATTAGAAGAAAACAGGGAAGTTTAGAGAATATTGTCTCTAAAATAATCGCTCCTCAAACTCAAGAATCTTTTAAAATTGCAGCGGCAAGGAGGACAGTAGAAGAGGCAATTACCAAAAGAAATGAACTAAAGGAAGATTTTGATACAGCTTTGGGACAACGCTTAGATAAATATGGGATAATTGTTTTAGATACTAGTGTGATTGACTTAACATTCTCTCCAGAATTTGCAAAAGCAGTTGAAGATAAACAAATTGCGGAACAAAGAGCGCAAAGAGCTGTCTACATAGCACAGGAAGCTGAACAAGAAGCACAAGCAGATATTAATCGTGCCAAGGGAAAAGCTGAGGCTCAAAGACTTTTAGCAGAAACACTAAAAGCCCAAGGAGGGCAGTTAGTTCTACAAAAGGAAGCAATTGAAGCGTGGAAAAACGGTGGTGCTCAAATGCCAAAAGTTCTTGTCATTGGTAAAGACTCTCAAAGCAGTGTACCCTTCCTTTTTAATGTAAGTAATATGCAGGAATAAACCTAAGTTTCAACTGAAACGTAGATCTAGCCCTCATCAGCAACAGAGTACACACCTAGTAGATAATAAACAGATTTATGTCAAGCAAAAATCAGACTAACTTCACGATCGCAGACGCCAAAAAAGTTCTGAATAAGTTCAATTGTGTAGATATTGCACCAAAAATTAAGCCGTCAGAAAAAACTTTAATTCGTGAAGCTTTACTTTTGATTGCCAAACTTTCTGATTACCAAATTTTAGGTATTTGTGCTGATACAGAAGCAGAAGGGATGTTAGCGATGAAAACATATTCCTTGGCTTTGGGTTATGAACCACCAAGTAATTTACCTGCAATTGAAGGGCCTGTTTATATTAAATTAAATGGCAAAAATGGTGTGTGCCATATCGATTCTTATTTTGGGCATCATCGCGGTGTGTTGGTATCATGTCAGTCTTTTTCTCCTAATGGTATTAACGAAATGTACGGTCATTTACCCCTAGACTTATTTGTATAATAGGGTGAATAATGGTAAGTTAATGTACCATTTACAATAATGATGCGATAGAAAAGGCTCGTAGTAGCACGATCTGAGCAAAAGTTGACTACCAAAACCATAGACTTCTTGCAACAATCACTATCTAGATTAATTACAACCACAGATAGACACCGATAAACACAGATTTTATTTGTGTCCATCTGTGGTCGAATTGTTTAACAATAGAATGAGTGCAAGAGGTTTAAATTTGAAATTATTATGAGTCTGATTACACTGCAATCAGTTAAAAAAGATTTTGGCATTAAAGAAATTCTTAAAGATGCAAGCTTTAGTTTAGATGCAACTGATAAAGTCGGTTTAATTGGTACTAATGGTTCTGGCAAATCAACATTATTAAAAATGATTGCTGGATTAGAACCAATTGATGGCGGGCAAATTTTTGTTAATTCTGGTGCGAAAATTATATACTTGCCCCAACAGCCAGATTTAGATGAGAATCATACAGTTTTAGAGCAAGTTTTTGCTGATAGTGGTGAAGAAATGGCTTTGGTACGTGAGTATGAAGAAATTTCCGAACAATTAGCTCACGAGCCAGACAATAGTCAGTTGATGTCTCGCCTTTCTGCGGTAATGCAGCGTATGGATGCAAATGGTGCTTGGGAATTAGAAACCAACGCTAAAATCATCCTCTCCAAATTAGGAATTACAGATTTTAATGCTCGCATCGAAACTTTGTCTGGAGGTTATCGCAAGCGTATCGCTTTAGCCACAGCTTTGCTATCAGAGCCAGATTTATTATTGATGGATGAGCCAACAAACCATTTAGATGCAAATTCTGTCGAGTGGCTGCAAAGTTATTTAAATCGCTATCGTGGTGCGCTGTTGCTGATTACTCACGATCGCTATTTTTTAGATCGCGTCACCAACCGCATTATAGAAATCGATCGAGGCGACATCTATACCTACTCTGGGAATTATTCATACTATCTAGAAAAGAAAGCCGAAGCAGAAGAATCCGCTCTGAGCAGTCAGCGTAAATTTCAGGGAGTATTGCGGCGCGAATTGGAATGGTTGAAAAGAGGGCCAAAAGCCAGAAGTACTAAACAAAAAGCTAGAATAGATCGGATTAGTGATATGCAAGCAACTGAGTTTAAACAAGCTCAGGGAAAAGTTGATATTTCTACAGCCAGTCGTCGGATCGGCAAAAAAGTTATCGAACTGGAAAATATTTCCAAAGCTTACAATGGGCGTACCTTAATTAAAAATTTTACCTACGAATTTAACCCAGAAGACCGGATTGGCATTATTGGTGGTAATGGTGCGGGTAAGTCTACATTGATGGATATTATTACCGGGCGCGTGCAGCCGGATGCGGGTAATGTGGACATTGGTACTACCATTCACATTGGCTATTTTGACCAACATTCTGAAGAATTATTGACAGCGTTGAACGAAAATCAGCGCGTGATTGAATACATTAAAGAAGAAGGGGAATACGTTCAAATTTCTGACGGTACTAAAATTACTGCTTCCCAAATGCTAGAGCGATTTTTATTTCCTGGGAATCAGCAATATGCTCCCATTCATAAACTTTCTGGAGGAGAAAAACGACGCTTATTTTTATTGCGCGTTTTGATGGGTGCCCCGAATGTTTTGATATTAGATGAACCGACGAATGATTTGGATGTACAAACGTTAGCAATTCTGGAAGAATATTTAGAAGATTTTAACGGCTGTGTGATTGTTGTCTCCCACGATCGCTATTTTCTCGATCGGACAGTAGATACTATCTTTGCCCTCGAAGAAGGAGGAAATATTCGACAGTATCCTGGTAATTACTCAGTTTATCTAGATTACAAAAAAGCTGAAGAAGAAAAGCAGCAAGCAACTAATAATACTAAGGAAAAGCCGAAAAATTTAGAGGCAGAGAAAGTAAATTCTCAACCCCCACAACCAGAACAGAAAAAACGGCGCAGACTCTCAACTTGGGAAAGGCGGGAATTTGAAGAACTCGAAGGTAAAATTGCTCAATTAGAAGCTGAGAAAACAGAAACAGAAAAAGCGCTCTCCAAAGTGCCGCCAGGCAATTACACCCAAGTACAAAAACTCTACGAAGAGGTGGAAACACTAAAGCAAGCCATAGATGTGGCAACAGAGCGCTGGTTAGAATTAGCTGAAATGGAGTCTTAGAGAATATCAACAGTATCAATTATACCCAAATATCAGAGGTGCAATCGCCACCTGGATAACGCATTTCGTGCGCACGAGCGGGGCCAGCTGGTTCTTTACTAAAATCAACGTAGAAATCATGGTTAATTTTCATACCGCCATTTTCAGTATCGCAGTCAATCTGCAACAAATAGGAACCTGTCTTGGATAAATTCGGGTAAAACTGATTATCCCAACTACTAAATAGAGAATTTGTGACATAAAGCCGCTTACCATCCAAACTTAGTTGTAGCATCTGCGGGCCACCAGCCAATTTATGAGCTTGAACTTCGCTGCCATTACCAAGCAAACCACCGCACCAAACCTGTCCCGTGAGTTGGGGTTGGGAAGGGTTGCTGATGTCATACTGACGAATATCGCCGTGCAACCAGTTGGAGAAGTAAACAAAGCGATCGTCCATTGAAATCAGGATATCGGTAATTAAAGATGGTACGGGAATTGGCCAGCCTTCTACTTCCACCGAGGCTACATCAATAACTTTTTCTATTTGCCAATGTCCGTTGGATTTGTACCAGTGCCAAACATTACTGCTGAGTGCAGCACCAACAAATCCATGCGTACTCTCAGGGTTATGGTGAAAACGCACTTCTAAGGGGATGGTTCCTTCTTCACCTAAATCAAAACTTTCAATAATTTCGTGTTTTGACCAATCCCAGAAATGCAAATGATGCCCGTATTTTCCGGCTGCTACGTCATTCAACTCAAAACCAGGATAAAAAGTTTTCGGTGCGCCCCATTCGCTACTCACCATGACATTATGTCGCGGTTGATACCAGAAATCGTAATTAAACCGCATGGCGTCGGCTTGACGTTCCCAGCGCCCGACAATATCAAAATTCTTGTCCAGCAACAAAAAGCCGCCGGGGCCATTGCCTTCACCATCACCTAACATAGAAATCATTACGTGGCTATCGGCTAGGCAGTGGACTGTGTGAGGGGCTGTTAAATTGGTTTTTGCTTTGATTTCTTCTGGTTCAATGATTTTATAAAGTTTGGGAGTACGGGCATCTGCCGTATCAACAATATAAACTCGGCTAGAACGCAGTCCAGGAATAACTAAAAAGCGCCGAGATTTACTGCTATCACTATGACACGAGCTGCAAGCATTCCAGCCAAAATGATGTAATTCATCGCCAAGATAGGGCATAGGCAGACGATGAATGACTTGAGAGTAAGTCGGGGAATTGGGATCGACATCTACAGTGGCAAGATAATCTGGTGCTTCGATACCTGTACCTGTATAGAGGGCGATCGCATAAAGAATCTTTTCGCGTTCTGCTTTAATTGCCGCTTCTGGAGAAGCGTAGCCAGGGCCGCAACAAGCATGAGTCATATTTTACACCTCCGATGAATTCTTAGAAATCATATGCAGACTATTCCTATTTTCTCGGATGCATACACTGGAAGTATAATCAAAACTTTGTCTTAAAGATTTTCTAGATATATCTTTTAATCTTCATCTTGCATCCAATAAATGACTTTATCTATTTCTTCCCCATCATTGTATATGTGAGGGGAAAAACGCAAACCAAAGTTGGGTCTAATATCTATGAAAATATTTTCCTTTTTGAATTTTTCATAAGCTTTTTGAGGATTATTAAATTGAATAACAACCGTTCCTCCACGCTCTGAAGCTTCAGTAGGTGTAAGCACACTTAACCTTTTGGTTCGAGCAGCCTGAATTAGACGTTCTGTTAATACTAAATTGTGAGAGCGAATTTTATCTACACCAATGCTGTTAATTTCATCAATACCTACCTTAGCAATAACAAAAGGGAGAACAGAGGGAGTTCCTCCCCAAAAACGTTTAGCGTTCTTCGCATATTGAAAATTATGAATGTTAAATTCCCAGGGATTTTCATGAGAAAACCAACCCACATCAACTGGAGCAAAACTTAAAATACTTTCCGAATTCGCCCAAAGAAATGCTGCACCTGGGCCTCCACATAACCATTTAATAGACGAACCTATTACAAAATCAGCATTCCATACAGTAACATCAATCGGTATCACACCAACAGATTGGGCAATATCAACTACTGTAAAGATGCCTTGTTCTCTGGCAGATTGAATGATTTCTTTGACCGGATTTAAGAAGCTATTACCATAATTAACATGAGTAATAAACGCAAGTTGAGTATCTTTTGTAAGATGCTGTTTCCAGCTATCTAAAAATAACTGATTATCCTTGGCAGGTAGGAATTGAATTTGGTAGCCGCTCCTCTCCATTTGAGATAAAGCAAATCCCATCGATGGAAAATCAACTTCTGAAAGTATAATTTTGCTTCTGCCTTGACGTGGTGGAAGCGAATGTAGAATTTTACAAATTGCGGAAGACACATTAGTTTGAGGACAAATCTCCTCAGAATTACTATGAATTAAAGTAGAGAGAGATTTGCAGAATTCATCGATTAATTTCAGCCATTCCTCCCAAGCATTACCACCCTGTAATTTCCATAAATCAAAGAAATACTCTTTTTCTAAAGCTGTTTTTTGGGGAAGACATCCTACGGAGTGGTTTAGTAAATAAATACCTTCAGGAATAAAAAAGCGCTGTTTATATTGATTCACCATTACTAATCCGATAACATTGAATTAGTCATTTATAAACTTGATTGTTTTTACGACAAATACTAATATTTTGTTGATTTATATCTCACAATAAAATTGAACATAAAAACACCTATAGCTACATAAATTAAGTCGAAATTAGATAGCAATAGACTTTTCCTTATTAGCAATAGATTCTCTAACTTTACCGTATTGTAATCCCCAAGCATCGGTCATTTTATTTCTGACTTCCCAAAGTTCTGGAAAAAATTTCATACGCATTCCACTTTCTAGCAATTCTACAGGACGTCCTTTCAAAGATTGAGAACCCATTCCTATAGTTCTATGAATCAGTTGAATGTGATGATAACGGAATTTTTGGAACAGTTCATCATACTCTGCTAAAGCTTCTGCAATCATGTAAGCATTGCAATGAGAATACTCAGTATCATAAATTTTTTCTAAAGTCAGTCCATGTTTATCCAAATAAAAAGTTTTAAAAGACTTCCACAAAGGTTGATACATTTTCATAATAGTGCGAAAACCAGGAGATTCTTGTCCACTACCATTTCCTAAGTGTATGCGTATCTCCTGATATTCTTTTGGTGACATGGTTTCCAAAAGGCTCAATTGTTGGATCATGATTTTTTGGATTCCATGAACTCGGTTAAAAAGCGTAATAACTCTGTTAGTATTTTCTTTTTGAATATAGTCATCAATATCTAAAAGTGTATAAGCAATAAGCTTCATCCAAAGTTCTTCTGACTGATGAACAATTTGAAACTGAAGTTCATCTTGGTTGCACAATTCCTGATAGTCTTTCTGGCAGGAAAGTAAAGCGTGAGTATTTAAATAAATCTCATAATCCAATGTTCCCTGTCCATTCATAATCGAATAAAAATACTCGCGTTCCATTGAAACCTCCTAACCCTTGGTTGAGAGTCTGTCATCTTCAGGTTAATAATTGGGAATTGGTTCCAAATTTTTGAACTAATGTTCTCAGCTAATTTATTTATTTTCTTTTGCACTGGCTTTGACGTTTTCAACCAGTTTCATCTAAACAATATTAAATTCTATGTAGGCAAAATTTTGAATACTATTTTGTTTTGAACCAAATTGATACAAACAGAACTATGTTGTTTGATGGTGGTTGTCAGTAAAACCAAACTGGATGCGATCGCCTGTTTATTACACCCGTATGGAACCAAAAATTCACTACACCCGTTGAATGGCTCAATTTATATTTTAGTTTGTGGTGTTTGAGGTTGGGGTCTATCTAGGGAGTTGTTATTAGAGTGGCACCCTATTTTTCTCTCAGAGTGACAAAAGCGTCTGAGGAAAGCGATCGCCTACAATACATCACGCTTCCAAACGCTTTCCCAAACAAAAATGTGAGGATTGTGGCACTATATTTCCTGGCAATATTCGCTTTAATACTTTTCGCTAACTTGGATAGTACCAATCTTCTGAATGTTATAGTTCTAAGCAAGTAATTTTGGTGCTTAAGCCGATCGCCGGACTTGTTGCAGTTGATGGTTCTGTTGCAATTGGTACATATGATTAAATAAATTCCAGCAATATTCTTCTGGTAATCCACAGGTGACTGCACCGCGCAAGACTACATTAAAGTACCAGTCATTAGGTGCAAATTCTTTTGATAATTTATTAACTACTACGTAAGTACGAACACGATTGTAAACTTGCCCTTGGCAGTGAATATCTATATATTCGTGGCGATAACCGCCGTGTGGCACATCTTCTCGTTCATCCAAGCGATCGCTCACCCGCATCGGTAGCTGGTAGAGTACACCGTGTACTGTACTGGCTGAATCTTTGACTATATCCAATACCCCACATTTACGAAATGGGGAATAGCGATAAAAACCCAGTCGATAGCCTTTGAGTATTCCAGAGCCAATTACATAACAGTGGGTATTTTCGCCAAGCGATCGCTTCAAATCTACCGGACACATACACGAACCATAGGCAAAATAGTAAAACATTGGCTCTTTTTGTTGTATCGGTTGCAGTCTCAAGTCTAAGTTGGCAGGCTCTTGAGACTGAACCCAACTGTGATGTAAGTGTCTGCCCTGTTTGCTCATCTGTCTTTAGCAGTATTAATTCAAATTTTTAATTACACTATAATATACAAATATTTTTATCAGTATTACGGTTGCCAACAGTAGTTTCTAAATAAGAACATTTAGATTTTTGTAGGGTGGGCACTGTCTAACTTCCCTCAAATCCTTGTTTTTATGTTGTGAACAGTGCCCACCTTACTTTTGAGAGTAGTGCAAGCTCTGAGTTAAAACTGCCACAACTAAACTTTATTACGATTTTTGTAGGGTGGGCACTGTCTAACTTTCCTCAAACCCTTGTTTTTGCGTTATTAAAAGTACCCACCTTACTGTTATTGAGTTAAAACTGACTAGGTAAGATTTTCAGTCAGTTTTAACTGACTTTAGCTTTTAGCCAAGAAATAAATTTCTTGGCTGACAAGAGCATATATGCAAGATTTGAGTTAGCAGATTGCTATAATGATTTTTCCCATACTACTGAATAACGCCAAAACAAGTGCTTTCTCACATTCACTCCTGGCAGGAAATGTGTATAGATTTGCTTTGCTTGCGATAAGGTGAGGTAATTATCTGTGCGCCCATGCTCTCTCCATGCTTCTATTGCTTCCCGCGTCGGGTTGATGCGCCTGTTTTTGAGGATTTTAAATATCAAGTTAAGTGGAACAGCCATTAAATCGCTCAAAGTGTCTTGGATGCTCTCACTTTTGAGCAAGTCTAGAATCACTAGCTTTCCACCTGGTTTTAAAGCAACCTGCAAATTAGGCAATAAATTCTCAACTGGTAAGTGATGAATAGTTGCAATAGAGGCAATGACATCAAATTGCTCAACTGGAAACTCCCACTTCAATATATCCGCAACCTGGAATTTTATATTTGCATAACCTCCAGACTGTCGTTGAGCAACTTCTATCATTTTTGGAGATAAGTCTATTGCAACCACTCTGTCACAACGTTCAGCTAAAAGGCGAGTGAAAACGCCAGTGCCACAGCCAATTTCTAGAATACTCTCGCAATTAGATGGTAATTGCTTAAGTAAAAAACCGTGATAGTGGCTGTTGTGATCCCATTGCGCTGGTTCTAACAGTGCAATTCGATCAAAATCGTTCTGAATCTTTTGAGTTGGCGTCTCACTCATGTTGTCTTTTTTATGTATGCTACTGAATCAGTTGATTCCAGGCTTTAAGTACTACCTGCAAATTTTTGGGTAAGCGATTTTGAGAAATATCGTTGAATTGAACCGTACCATCTGGACTAGTTAAAGTATAGGTGATGTAATCCGCAGCGCCTGTGGGGGCTGGATAACTCAAATTCTGGAATGAATCAGATCCATTTTCTGCTAACAGTCTTTGAAACTGTCGCAGTTGCTGCAAAGAAATTCGGCGAACGCTACGTTCTGAGTCGTTAGCATCACCTATGCGAACTCGAATCAAACTTCCGTCATCGAGCAGCACAGTTTCATAGGTTCTACCAGCAAAGCCGCCACTGGAAATTTGGCGAAAAACCATCCCACTTTCTAATGGTGGTGGCAATTCGCTTGTTGGAATTGACACAGGGTTCAAGCTATCGTTGCGAGTAATTTTGCTAGCTCGTCTGTCAAACTTGATTGTATTTGGTTCACCAACGCGATAAACCAAACGCTGTTCTCCATCGCCAACAGTTACTCGCCAACCAGGTACAATACTGGGGGTGCATAAAATTAGTGGTTCACTGATACCCAAACAGCGATCTGGCCATTCTCGCCGTTCTACCTCAACTATACGCAATTGAGAAACAGGTAATCCCAACTCCTCAGATGCATCTTCCAAAACAGCGTTGGTAATGGATTTTGGTAAGGTAACGCGACTTGCGTTTTCATTGAGCCTAACTTGAGAAGCATCCTGGCTAGCACGATAAACTAGGCGTTGTTTTGGTGCTTGTACAGTTACTTCCCAAGCTTTTTGGGCAATCTGAATGCAAGCTTCATCAGGACGTGCTAAACCTAAACAACCATCAGTAGTTATTTGTTTAACGTTAGTAATGCGTAGTTGAGAAATTGGCAATCCTGTGCGTTGAGATGCTGCTTTTAAAATCGCATCGCTCACTTTTTGGGGTAACTTATTACTACTAATTTGGCTTTCTCGTTGATTTAATCTGATGATAGAACCAGATTCATTGGTGTGATAAACCAAAGTTTGATTATCTGCGTTAGCAACTACTCGCCAACCTGGTACTAAAACTTGGATGCAATTTGTATTTCGGTCAGCTAATTCCAAACAGCCATCTCTCCAGGTTCTTCGTTGTGCCTCAACGATTTTGAACCGAGAAATTGGTTGATTCAAGCGTTTAGATCCAGCTTTGAAAACAGCATTTCTAACTGAGTTTGGTAAGTTTTTTGATTGGTTGTTTGTGGGAGTATCAGAATTTGCTAACCGTAAATTACTTCCACTACTATTAGTGTGGTAAATCCATCTTTGGCTGCCATTAGACGCTATAACCCGCCAACCTGGAACTAATGCTTGGGTACAGAGTTCATCAGGCTTGGGTAAATCCAGACATCCGTTGCGCCAAGTCTGTTGACTGTATTCAATAATTTTTAGTTTGCTGGGCAAAATTCCTTCTTGACGAGAGAGATTTTGCAATACAGCCCTAGCCACTGGCTGTGGTAAACCACCTTTTTTAATATTTCCTTTTTGAAATTCGTTGACTGTTTCTGCTAACGAATTGTTTTGACTAGCTGTGGCGCTTTTTAATAGTGTTACGCCACTACTAACTGACAAACTACCAGTCAATATCAAAGCAGTAAGAATCTGGGTGTGTTTGAGGATATGACGATTATTTAGGACGGTTTTCATAGGAAAATTGCCAAACCAGTAATTAGTTAATATTCATTAATTACAAAAATAGCTAATAATAAATAATAAAGATATATCCTGCTTTAAATAAAATTATCAGGATAAAAACAAAGCTTTTTTGCAAAAATTACACAAATATAGACGCAGTTAACCTTACTTTTTGTTCCTTCTTCGTGAGAAGAAATTAACATTAAGTGATTGGATTCTGGATATTGGAGATTGGTATCGGGAAAGAGTATGAGGGTATTTACTCTCAAACCTTATAACTTTACTTGTATGAAATTTTTTTAGTATATTATATTACTTATAAGTATATAAAAGAATACGTAAATTTTGCGAAACATAGATGTAAATAGATTTTTACATAATAAATCCTTAAAAACTGGGAATTACTGGAAAAATAAAACCATCTGGTTAGTTTTGCATAAGCGAGCAACCCATAAATTATGAGGTACATTCTTTATGTCTATACTAGACATACTGAATTTTTGCCGTTAGATATGTAAACTATCTTACAGCTTGTTTACATATTTAATGATTAAAAATAGTTTAAAACTCTATATTGAGCTTATTATGCCAGGTAACAAACAGAGCAAAAAAAGTAACATAGTTTTCTTAGTTGTGGTGATAGCTCTCTCTATAGTAGCGACAGTGTTGTTGTCTTTCCCTTTACAAGCTCAAAATATTCCTTCTCGATCGCAAGCATCGGAGTTACGGGGAGTTTGGTTAACCAATATTGATAGCAATGTGTTGTTTGAGAGCGATCGCCTTAAAAATGCCGTGCAAGATCTCAAACAAATGAACTTTAACGTTGTCTATCCTACTGTGTGGAATTGGGGTTGGACGCTTTATCCTAGCAAAGTTGCACAAAGAGTAATTGGGCGATCGCTCGATCCGGAACCAGGATTACAAGGGCGAGATATGCTCAAAGAAGTGATCAAAGTAGGACATCAGCAAGGCTTAAAAGTCATTCCCTGGTTTGAATTTGGCTTTATGGCTCCTGCCGACTCTCAACTAGCAAAACGTTATCCGCAATGGCTATCCCAACGCAGCAACGGAACTCGTATTGTTAAAGAAGGCATTCACGACAGAGTTTGGCTTAGTCCTTTTCGTCCGGATGTGCAACAATTTATTCAAAACTTAATTGTCGAAATAGTTAGAAACTACGACATTGATGGCATTCAATTTGACGACCATTTCGGCTTACCCTCAGAATTGGGATACGACGCCTACACAGTGGCACTCTACAAAAAAGAACACCGTGGTAAAGCTCCCCCAAAAAATCCTCAAGATCCAGAATGGGTGAGGTGGCGAGCAAACAAAATCACCGACTTTATGAAGCGGGTATTTACAGCAATCAAAGGCACGAAAAACAATTGTATTGTATCCGTTTCACCTAATCCCCAGCGCTTTTCTTACCCCTTCTTTTTAGCAGACTGGGAAAGATGGGAGAGGATGGGAATCGTAGAAGACTTAATTATCCAAGTATATAGAGATGATTTAAAAGTCTTTACCAAGGAACTAGAGTATCCAGAAGTGAAAGCCGCAAAGCGTCATATCCCCGTTAGCATCGGCATTTTGACAGGCTTAAAACGCAAATATGTATCAATGGATCAGATTGAACAACAAGTACAAAAAGTACGCGATCGCAACTTCGCTGGGGTATCCTTTTTCTTTTACGAAACTTTGTGGAACTTAACTAAAGAACCGCCGCAAAAACGCCAATCTGGCTTTCAGAAACTCTTTCCTAAACCAACAGCTTACCCAAATCTGCTTGTAGGGTGGAAACCGTAAGAAAGTATGAAGTGTGAAGTATGAAGTATGAAATTTTTCAGCCTTCAGCCTTCATACTTCATACTTAATTTCATCCTTCTTTTTAACCTCCAATTCCCAACCTTCCAGCCAAACCTGGGGTTAAGGGCAGGAGAGTGGCAATCATCAAGAATAAAGCCAAAAGACCTAAAGCAGCGCGTGCATCATCTGGTTCAGTGAGTTCATTTAAGCTAGGGCGTTCTAAGCCGCGTTGCAAGAACAAAATTACAATCACCCAATACATTGCCAGAGGATTGCCAAGAGCAACTAACCCTAACAAAATTAATGTGGCGAACGTCGTTCTTCCTGCGGTTTTGCGCCCATAAATTGCTTGGACAATACGCCCACCATCAAGTTGTCCTGCAGGCATCAAGTTTAAAGCTGTAATTACCAATCCCAGCCAACCAATTATCACTAACGGATGCACATCTACCAGTTGCGATTGTAAAGCCGAACCGAGGACAACTCGCGCCAAGCTTCCTACCAAAATTGAACCTTGGAAAAATTCATTTGGTAATTGAAACATACTGCCTGAGTGGGAAAGCAGCAATCCAGCTACCAGCATTAACAAAGAAACAATTCCCCCAGCAGCTGGCCCTGCCAAGGCTACATCAAATAATACCTTACGGTTGGGTATTTGAGACTCAAAGCGAGTAATGGCACCAAAAGAGCCAATCTGCACGGCAGGGAGAAAATATGGCCAGCTGAGGCGAACTTGGTGACGACGAGCGAATAGCCAATGTCCGATTTCGTGAGCTACCAAAATCGCCAATATACCAGCAGCAATCGGTAAAACTTCGGGGAATCTTTCTGGATTGGCAACAAAATCAAAATTCAGTAGTATTCCCGCAGCTTCTAAACTTGTAGCAATGGTTGCTACCAAAAGAATAACTGCAAAAACTTTTTGGGCTAACGTCATCGGGCGCGGATCGTTGCGGCTGGGCAAAACAATTACCACAGGTTTACCATCCGTATTTTCTACTAAAAATAGGCGGTATTTATCAGCTAGACGTTCCTGTAAATTTTCTGTCAGACGCTTATAAACTACTTCTGAGTCACCGCGTAGATTCCCTTTAAAAATTACTCCTTCCTGGTAGGCAATGGTTTCTGTGGCAAAAAAAGTGTCAATCCCGAAAATACTTTTAATAATGCTTAAATCCTCTTCAGGAATCGGTACAATCTCAGGCTGCAGCTGTACTGTTACTGCTGGCTGTTTTGCCTCTTCTGTGGAACTACTTTCTGAAGCAGCTAGTTTCTGGGTAGCTCTTTGTCTGAGCAATTCATCCTGCCCAAGCTGACGTAACTGTCTGCCCAGGTAAATATATATTCCAGCCGAAAACACTAACAAAAAGAGTATGGCAACTATATTGATGTACACTCCCGTGGCAAATAAGCCAAAAAACAGCAGCCAGGGAGCCATCAATACCACTGACTGTAACCAGGCTAAGATTCCCAACTTGCCATAAGGTCTGGCACGATAAAAGCCCCAACTTAAGATACCAAAAGCGACCAGCACGATAGTCGCAACTATAGGAGTTTCTGACGTAGTAAACATCTCCAAACCCTTTGCTTTGTTCAACCAAGCCTGAATAAGTCAGGTATTCACGGATATTAATAATTTATAACGACGGCTGTAACTGGCCCAATATCTTAGTGTAGATACTTTAGGTGAATGCGATCGCCTATTGAGTCTATTTGCTTGGGTGAGCAACGGTGCGATCGTATTGTTACTTAGATGACAGCCTACTTCACCACTTTGATGAAATAGACAAGCGATCGCTGTTTATTTATAGGTGCGCGACAGTGCGATCGTACTCAGATCAATTAAGCAAGCGAGAGTGCGTCGCACACGCTTTGCGATCGCAAGATTTGAGTTTAGGTAAAAACAGGCGATTATAACCTCTGCTCCTGCAATAATTCAGTGAGAGAATCAGAAAGTCATTACAATAGCACTATGTTCAATCGCTATTACCTTATAGCTCTAGTATATGAATATCCAACTTGTTGAATCTTTAGTACAAGTTATCAATTCTTTGCCAACAGCAGAGCGAACTTTACTAGAAAAAAAACTATTTAGTGATATACCTTATCCTTCAATTGTGGAACTAACCTACCTTGCACAAAAAGGAGGAACATTTGATTTTTTGCATGATGAACCTGATATTTACACTATTGAAGATGGAGAATCTTTAGAGTGACCTTGAATAAAGGTGATGTTGTTCTGACTCAATTTCCATTCACTGACTTGAGTCAAACAAAACTAAGACCTGCTGTAGTGTTGTGGTCAGATACTAAAAAAGATGAAATTACGCTCTGCTTTATTTCATCTCAAAATGTTGATAATTTGACAGCAGATGAATTTGCTATCAAAGATTCTGATCCAGAGTTTTCAACTACCGGATTAAAAATTTCATCAAAAGTTCGGGTAACCCGAATTGCAACTCTAAAAAAACAGTTAATTGTTAGATGCTTGGGCAAGCTAGGTACTCAGCACTTACAACAACTTAATACAATAATGATTCAAGCTTTCCAATTAAAATAATTAGATTTATTCGCATACGCTAAATCTAGCGATCGCTTTTTGGTTTTGATTGCGATCGTATTATCCAGAATAAGCAAGTGCAGAATTTAACCCCGAATTTTTGAAAAAATCGGGTAATGCCTGGGTGACTATAGCTATAATCTACTTATTCAAATTACATAATAAAGTCGATGGCAGAGAAAATATCAACACTTCAGCAAGCACTTGATATTGTGAAAGCACTCGACCCAGAAGAACAAGCGATACTTGTTGATATTATTAGTAAGCGTTTGAGCCAACAGCGACGGAATGAGTTATTAAAAGAAGTTACACAAGCTAGGCAAGATTACCAACAAAGTAATGTCAAACGCGGTTCTGTCGCTGATTTGATGGCGGAGTTAGATGAGTGAAAAATTTAGTTTGGAGTACAGGTTTTGTACGTAAATTCAAACGTCTAGTGCTGAGTGCTACCCTTACGGGAAGTCGCTAGCTAACCCAACGCCTTACGGCGAACCCCTCTACGGATACACTGTGCGATCGCAATTTTTGAGTTTAGGTAAAAACAGGCATAGATATACAGTCAATAATTTAATTGTTTTGTGAATAACTACAAAAATTTATATTTATTAAGATTGAACTCTTCTTAAAAACTGCCATAGCACTAAATCAAATTAATTTGCTATATATCTTTCGATATAAAAATGTAAAAGCTGGCTGTTCAACTCCTGGAAGATGAAGTTTTTATAAGATTTGGAATATAAAAATGGTATTAGCACAGCTGTCTTATAAAATACTATGTCTCAACTCCCTGGAAAAGCAATTTCTTATTGGATTGCTTCAACTCCTCACACATCAACTTTTCCATCTCTCACAAATGACATATCAGTTGATATCGCAATTGTAGGGGGAGGAATTGCTGGCATTACTGCTGCCATACTCCTCAAACGTGCTGGCAAAACTGTTGTATTGCTTGATGCCCAGCAAATTGCAACAGGTGTTAGCGGGCACACAACAGCCAAAGTAACTTCACTTCATCAGCTAATTTATGCTCAATTAATTAAGGAAATTGGTGAAGAGAAAGCGCAGATTTATGCAAATTCTAATCAAGCTGCGATTGAAAGAGTTGCAAAGTTTGTAGAAGAAGAAAATATTGACTGTGATTTTAGTCGCAGAAACGCTTATACGTTTGCAGAGACAACAGAAACATTAGACGATGTACGCTCAGAATTTGAAGCAGCAGTTAAGTTAGGATTACCTGCTTCGTTTGTAACAGAAACTTCTTTGCCATTTCCAATTACAGGAGCGGTAAAATTTGACAATCAAGCTCAATTTCATGCTCGTAAATATTTGCTGCATCTTGCCAGACTCATTGAGGGTAATGGCAGTTATGTGTTTGAAAACACGCGCGTGCGGAATGTTGAAGAAGGAAATCCTTGTCAAGTAGTGACAGCAACTGCAACTGTTACAGCAAAAACTGTAATTATTGCTACTAATGCACCGATTTTAGATCAAGGATTATTTTTTGCTAAAAATTATCCCAAGCGTTCGTATATTATTGCTGCCCGTATTGACCCCGCTAAAGCTCCGGAAGGAATGTATATTGGTACTGGCAATGATTATTACTCAATTCGGACAACTCCCGCTCCAGACGGAGGATTGCTGTTATTAGTAGGCGGTGGGGGACATAAAGCTGGTACTGTTACTAATACAGAAGAACGTTATTTGAAGTTAGAAAATTATGCTCGTTCCCGTTTTGGAGTGGAGCAATTTGAGTACCGTTGGTCTACGCAGGATATGGTTTCCTTCGATCAGCTGCCTTACATTGGCAAGGTAACTCCTTTAAGCAATCATTTATACGTAGCAACAGGTTTTAGCCTTTGGGGTATGAGCAAAGGCACATTAGCGGGAATGCTGCTTTCTGATTTGATTTTGGGAATTGATAATCCTTGGCTCAAAATCTACAATTCTACCCGTGCTACTCCGTTTGTGACAGTCGAATCTCTAAAGAACAATCTAGAAGTAGGATTTCATTGGGTAGGCGATCGCCTTAAAGGACTTGAGCGTTCTTCCTTGGCTGATGTTGCTCCAGGCGAAGGCAAGTTACTCACTATTAATGGTCACAAAATTGCTGCTTACCGAGACGAAGAAGGACAAATTCATGCAGTCTCAGCAACTTGTACCCATTTAGGCTGTATTGTCAATTGGAACAGTGCTGAGAAAAGCTGGGATTGTCCTTGTCATGGAGGGCGTTATAGCTGTGATGGTAAAGTATTGCACGGCCCCCCAGTCAAAAACCTCAAGCGTTACAAAGCATAGAATTGGGGATTGGGTGTTCAGTTACCAGTTATCAGTTATCAGTTAACACCAATACACCTGATAACTGTTAACTGTTTACTGTAAACTGATTATCCCCAGTTACGGCATCCATTCCAAAACTACACCCACCCGACTATCTTTATCTCCGCGAGAGTTTTGTTGCTGAATATCTGTAGATAAACGTAGATGGGGAGTAAGGGCATAACCTAAAGACAGTGTTGTAAAACCAACTTCTTCGCTACTACCAGGAGAAACCCAACTTTGCGTGACAGAAATATCGGCTGCACCACCGCGAGACAACACCAACAGCAATTTCACACCCACATTTACCCCATCTGTTGAGTAATCATCGGTTTGTAAATATCGATATCCTACTAGCGGTGCAAAGTTGACATAGCTGCCCAGAGGGCGTAGATAATAATACAAATCTGTACCGTATGTTTCACGTTTGCCATTGAATGCTGCCTGATATTCTCCACTCACAGTCAAGCCACTACGACCGATAAATATATCCTCTACACCAAAATTAATTCCAATCGCATTCCCACTAGAGGGAAAGTAAGAATAACCTAACCGTACTCTGGTACGAAAACTAGGTTCTCTACGTATATCTTCTAATACATTTGGTACTCGACGCCGCCATCTTTGCAAAACAGGACTATTTTTGATAACCTCTGGACTTAAATCTAAATCTTGAGCTTGGGATTTTGGAGTTTCGCATCGACTAGGGGCAGTCATCAAAAGCAAATTAATACCTAATCCGAAGCATAAAATTGACAACTTGCCTTTCATCCCTTGGTGTCCTTGTGTCGCGGCGGTTCTAAAAAAAAAGTGGTTCTACCTTCAGCAGAACCACTTAATTTTTAGCAAAACCTGGACAATTTAGCGCACACTACCTTCGATAGCAGCAGCATTAATAGGTTTCATCAAGTACAGCCGCAGCATCTGCCAACCGTTGGAAACGTAATAGGGTAGTTTCTGGAAGAATTGGAAGAATTTAGGAGTATTAGAGCTAGCGATCGCAGTCAATTTTTCATTATTCTTGACACAAATCTCCAAGCGCTCATAAAACTCTGGATTTTCTACATCCAGCATTACCGGGAACACTCGCCCAGCAGTTTCATTTGTCTTCTCAATCACGTATTTGTCGTATTCTCGCGCATCCAACCCAATCGAGGCATAAAAATCGCAGCGCTGGATGTCATTGAGATACATCGTCGCAAACACTGACAACAAGAAGAACCGACACCACAGCCGTGCCTTCCAGTCATTGAGCATTTGCGGCTGAGATTTCATCACAGCATCGAAGAAATCTCCATGACGGTTTTCATCCTGACACCAGTTTTCAAACCAGCGGAAGATTGGATAAATTCTGTCTTCTGGATGTGCTTCCAGGTGACGGAAAATCGTGATATAGCGCCAATAACCTATCTTCTCCGAAAGGTAAGTAGCGTAGAAAATGAATTTCGGCTCAAAATAGGTGTAATTTTTGCTCTTGGTTAAAAAGCCCAAATCCAACGACAGATTAAAATCTGCCATTGCTTTGTTTAAAAAGCCAGCATGACGCGCTTCATCCCGTGACATCAGGCTAAAACACTCCGCCAGTACTGGGCTTTTGTCTTTGAGACGGCGGCTAAGTTCTTTGTACAGCAAAAAGCCAGAAAACTCAGCCGTACAAGAACGCTCTAGAAATTCAACAAATAATCGACGAGTTTCCCCGTCAATATGATCCCAGGATTGTTCAAACTCGGTATCCCGAACAAAGTGATGGCGGTTGTAATCAGCACGAAATTCTTCCAGGATAGCTTTTAACTCGTCTTCGTTGACGGAGATATCCATCCGCGCCATCGCATCAAAGTCAGTAGTGTAAAAACGGGGTGTTAATAGGGTATCTTTTGCCGGAACTTTAATGCCCGGACGCAATTCTTCAAAACCTGGTTTTTTTAGGGAATCTACCATGTCGCAATTGCCATGAATGACTTTTTAGTGTTGAATGCCCTAGAAAGCCAAGGTTTTTGCTTTCAAGTGGCGCAACAGACCAGAATAAAATATTTGTGTATTAAAAATCAGTCTACCAAGGCGCAGGGTACGAACAGAGGGATAAAACATTAAGAGTTGCAACAAAATCGTTAGGGAGGAGGGAGGAGACGCGGGGGCAACCAACTACTAACTACTAACCACTGTAAGGGCGGGTTTTAACAACAATCTCTCTATGACGACGAAACATCTCAATAAACCCGCACGGCAGTCGTTACAACGGAGGAGCCACTGCGGTGGACGGGTTTCCCGGCATAAAGGAGCCAGCGCGTTGCGCGGGTTCCCCGCGTTGTAGCGACTGGCGTCATGTGGCGTGGAACCTCCCTTCGGGTTCGCCAGTTCCCCTACCCTGGCGGGAAGCCGCTCCGCGTCTACGTGACGGGAACCGCCAAGACGGGGACTGGACTCACCGCAACGCGCTGCCTCCCCTACTAACAAATGACCAATGACCAATGACCAATAACTAATCTACCCAACTTCAAAAATCACGAATAAACTAGACAAATCTGTTGCCAATGAAAAATTTATCATTCCATTAGGTGATATCCCTAATCACTCCGTCACTCCAGAAACTATGACCGATCAACCCCGTACTCGTGAGGAACTCTACGATCGCATTCGCAAAATGGGTAGAGAGGAATTCATCCTCGAAGAGATGATCCGCTACGGTTTTTGGCCTGCTCAAGGTAGTATGCCGCAAGATCCAGCAGACGAAATTCGCCGCGCTGGGGAAATTAGACGGGAACTAGAACAGCTGCGGCGGGAAAGTAGTCGCCTCCAGAATGAAAAAGCACTGCGCAAGCAGATGTTGAAACAGCGTTTGGAAGAGTCGCGGCGCAAGCAACAAGAAACAAAAGAACGCCGGGAAAGGGAACGGCAAGAACGTGCCCAGGCGTGGAACCGCAAGAAACAACAAGAGATTATTTATCTTGGTGAAGGTGTATCTGCTGGATTAAATAACAGCCAAGGCAATGAGGAAAGATTGCGATTGCTAAATTTACCACTTTGCAACACTGCGGAAGAAATTGCGGCAGCAATGGAAATTAGTGTTGGTAAACTAAGATTTTTGGCCTTTGATCGCAAAACTGCTACTGTATCCCACTACATCCGTTTTAAAATCCCTAAAAAAACTGGTGGAGAAAGGCTGATCTCAGCACCGATGCCTAATTTAAAACAGGTACAGCACTGGATTTTAGAGAATATTCTCCAAAAATTGCAAGTTCATGACGCAGCACATGGTTTTCGTATCCAACGTTCCATTGTCACCAATGCCACTCCCCATGTTGGCGCTGATGTCATTATCAACTTCGATCTCAAGGATTTTTTTCCTGCAATTTCTTACAAACGCGTCAAAGGGCTTTTTCTGTCCTTCGGTTACTCAGAAGCAGCAGCAACAATATTTAGTTTGCTGTGTACTGCCGCCGAAGTTGAAGAATTGGAATTAGATGGCAAGACATATTATGTAGCACTGGGAGAAAGACATCTTCCCCAAGGTTCGCCAGCCAGCCCGGCAATTACCAATCTCCTTTGTCGCCGATTAGACCGAAAATTAACAATAATGGCGGGAAGTTTGGGTTTTAATTACACCCGCTACGCCGATGACATTACCTTTTCTACCTCTGGCGACAGCTTGCGACATATCTGCAATCTTCTCAAACGCACAGAATCAATTGTTACTTACGAAGGCTTTGCCATTAATCAAGACAAAACTCGAATTCTCCGCAAATCCCGTCAGCAGGAAGTTACGGGAGTAGTGGTAAACAATAAACTCAATGTTTCCAAAAAGATATTAAAGCAGTTCCGCGCTACTTTATATCAAATTGAAAAAGACGGTTTAGAAGGCAAACATTGGGGAAATTCTCCCAATTTAATCGCTGCCATTAGCGGCTTTGCTAATTTTGTCGCGATGGTAAATCCTGAAAAAGGCGCGGAGTTTCAGCAACAAGTGCAACGCATTAAAAAGAAGTATGCTCGCCGCAAAAAGTGAACAATTTTTGTAAGGTGGGCACTCTCTAACTTTCCTCAAACCCTTATTTTTACATCGTGGACAGTGCCCACCCTACGGTTGTTGAGAATGCTATTTGGTCTTACTGCCTTGCTGTTTCAAACCGACGATTGACTTCATCCCAGTCTACTACGTTCCACCAAGCATCTAGATAGTCTTTTCGACGGTTTTGATACTTGAGGTAATAAGCGTGTTCCCAAACATCGTTACCTAGCAATGGGTAAAGCCCAGTGGTGAGGGGACTATCTTGATTGGGAGTTGTGACAATTTCGAGTTTGCCAGAACGGTTAAAAGTCAACCATACCCAGCCACTGCCAAACTGCTTCATTCCAGCCTCGTTAAACTGCTGCTTGAAGTTGTCAAAACTGCCAAAAGTTACTTCAATTGCCTCAGCAATGGCTCCAGTTGGTGTTCTGCTACCATTTGGACTCATACTTTTCCAAAACAGGGTGTGGTTAAAGTGCCCTCCTGCATTGTTCCGCACAACTGTCCGAATTTCTGATGGTATTTGCTCTAGATTGATGATTAACTCTTCAATGGATTTATTCATCAAATCTGGATACTTTTCTAAAGCTGCATTCAAGTTATTGACATAGGCAGCATGATGTTTGTCGTGGTGCAACTGCATAGTTTGAGCATCTATATACGGCTCCAATGCAGCATAGTCATAAGGCAATGGCGCTAATGTATGAGCCATGTGTCTCTCCTATGTGTATGAATTGGCAAGAAAACTATCTAGATCAGCTTCACAAGTGCTGATAGCAAAGCTTTACATCTGAGCAATAAATTATCCTCTTAAATCCATCATAGTCATAATGAATATGAGTTGCAACAATTTAAATGAGATAAGAACAAGAAAAGTTTTTATATATAGGTTTTTCGAGGATTTAAATTATGAGATTAGTGTCAACTAGCTTGATTTGTCGAGCATTGTCATGTCGCGCTCAGAATGCTTCCAGTACCTATTCCTCTAGCATGAAGCGATCGCATTCATTGCATCCGGCTAGATTGACACACTTTTGTCATAGTTATTAACCAAACTAGAAGTATAGAACTGACACTAGTCTTTTTATTCATTACCAAAATGTCTCACGCTTTTTCTGTTCTTAAATCTGTAGATCCTGTTAAAATTTTGACTACTACTTTTGCAGCTAGCCTTCTCGCAACTGGGTTGGCATCCGGCATGGCACCACAAAATCAGCAACAAATGTCACAGCTTGCTGTTGCTAGTTCCGTCAATAATGAGCTTAACGAATCTGAAGAACAAGGCAGTAATTCCACACTGATGTTGGTAGCATTGGTAGCAGGTGGTATTGCCACTGGCGTTATGTTAAGCAAAAAAGGGAATCGCCGCCAAAATAATTTTTCATTTGGGGAGCAACAAACTTCTACTATTAGACTTGAGCAGGCTAGCCGCAAACTGCAAAGAAAACTTATCAACCTGTTGCATGACGATAGAGATGCTGCAACACGTCTTTTAAACCAGGCAAAACAAAAGAATCCGAACAAAACAATAGATTGGTATGCTGAGAAAGTTATTTACGATCTAGAGCGCGATCGCGGTGGGTTATAAGTGTGCGAGCCGATGTTGAAATTAGGGGCTAGGAAAAAAGCAGGGGAGCAGAGGGGCAGAGGAGCTTCAGGAGCTTCAGGAGCAGGGGGAGAAAGTGGAGAATCCTTATTCACGTTTACTCCCCCAGCTTCCCCAGCTTCCCCAGTTCTCCTTGTCTCCTTGTCCCCCCATCCTCTTCCCAATCCCCAGTACCCAGTTGTTCCGCAAGCGCTACTTACGGCTTCCTGTAAACTTTATACATGGCGGTATGTCTTAATTTTTCCGCTCGCTCCAGTATTACTCGGTATACCGATTTTGGACTTTAGAGATTAGATTAGGTTGATAAGTTTATATTCCTCTTATGCTTGTCTGGCGATGATTAAAATATTTTTTCGTCACCAGTTTTTTACAATTCCCGATTTTAAAGTAATGTGAAGCGAGCGATCGCTTGCAAATAAAATATCAAAACTATGAGCAAAGAATTCCAAATTTATCAGTAAGATACTTACAACCCAGCCGTATCTTTGTGGATATTGGCGCTCAAACCTATAGCTACCATAGACAACATCTACGTTTAGCCAGCCATTAATCTCCAAGCCCAAATCCAAAATAGGTTTGTATGCTGGTAATGGCATAGCTGTAACCAGCTAATAGCATCAGTGAATTCTACTAGTGTGCCAGCCAAACTCAACTAGTAAACGGTAAAACCAAATGAGTAAATCTCCAAATCCTAAGCATCATTCCAAAACCCTTACCAATAAGCGTCTGTGGTTGCTGTTATTGAGCCGTAGCAGCATTACATTAGGTGGATTTTTACTACTTGGGCTTGTAGGGGGTGCTTGGCGGTTACAGAGTTTTATTCACAAAGATTTAACACCTTTGGCAGAAAAAAGCCTGACGAATACACTCAATCGTCCTGTCAAAATAGGAGAAGTGAAAGAATTTTCGCTCTCAGGAGTAAAGTTTGGGGCTTCAGCTATTCCGGCAACACCTACAGATCCAGACTATGTTGAAGTTGAAGCTGTAGAAGTAAGATTTGATCCATTGTGGTTACTTTTTGCCCAAAATCTGAAGCTAGATGTCACTTTAGTTAATCCAAACGTTTACATTGAGCAGGATGAGGAAGGACGCTGGACTACTACTACCTTAGCAAAGCCAGGTAAAGGCGGGCCGATTCAAACAGAGTTGGATAAACTGCGATTTCGCGATGCCCAGTTGACATTAGTACCGAACGAGGAATGGAGAAAAGAACAAGAGAAAATTTTTAAAGTTGCGGGAGTAGGAGAAAGTAAACCAGAAACATCTTCTCCTGCTATCCAATCTGTATTTCCTCCTGGTTTCTTCTCTGCGGTGGCATTTTCCCAATTAAACGGAACTGCCCAATTATTAGAAAAAAACGAATTAATAAAGTTTGATGTAGCAGGCAAAGCAAATACTGGTGGTAACCTTTCTTTGCAAGGAGATATCCGCCCGAAAACACTAGCAACCAATTTAAAAATACGGGGGCAAGATTTGCTAGCCTCTGATATTACTCGCCTGATTAAATTACCACTGGCATTGCAGGCTGGTAAGGTAAATGGCGACTTGCAGATGCAAGCTCAATTGGGGCAAACTCAGCCGCCTTTGTTATCTGGTAGTGTTGGTTTGCAAAATGTTCAGGCTCAAGTTCCCCGCGTACCGCAGCCATTTATCAATTCACTAGGAACGCTTCGCTTTCAAGACACGGAAGTAAAGCTAGATAATCTTGTCACCAGTTACGGTAAAATACCGCTGGTTGCTAATGGCATTATCGACACTAAAGCTGGTTACAAGCTGACAGGGCGTGTCAATGCCGTCAGTGTAGAGGCTGCTCAAGAAACTCTCAAACTCAAACTGCCTGTACCTGTAACTGGGGAAGTAAAAGCAGATTTGCAGTTGGTTGGAGAACCCACCGATCCCATTCTTTCAGGTACAGTTGCTACTATTAAGCCTGCTCGTATCGACAAAGTTGATTTTAATAGCGCTAGGGGTAAGTTTGAATATTCGCCGACAGCAGCTGTAATTACATTTAAAGATATTCAAGGACAGACAAAAGTCGGTGGTGAGATTGGGGGTACTGGCAAAGTTGAGTTGGGCACAACTCCCCAGTTAGATTTTAATTTAACCGCCAAGAATGTTCCGGGAGATGCGATCGCCTACCTTTACAACTCCAAAACCCCGTTCCAAATTGGCACCGTCTCCGCTACAGCTAAACTGACTGGTGCTGCTGATAACGCCCAAACGGTAGTGCAATTTCGGGCTAACCAAGCTCAGTATCCCACGACTGGTGAAGTGGTGGTGAAGGGCGATCGCAGTTTATCTTTCCGGAATGTAGCTGTGAGCGTAGGTGGTGGCAAGTTGGTGGCTGCTGGCAATTGGAATCAACAGCGCTGGCAAGCTGTAGCTGATGCTTCCCAGATACAACTAAAACGCTTCATCAACCCCAGCCAACTGCAAAATGTCTCTCTCAATAATGCTAACTTGAACGGTCGTCTCATCCTCTCAGGCACCTCCGCTCCCTTCAAAATTGCCAGCATTGACACTCAAAACGCCAAAGTTCAAGTTGCAGATGGTACGGTGGCAGTTTCTAAAATTCAACTGGGAGAAAAAAGCTTTTCTGCTCAACTCATAGCAAATGGCGTGCGGTTGGGGCGTCTGTTGAAAAGCTCTCCCCCAGCATTACAGGGAGCATTGGCGGGTAATTTTCAAATTTCAGGCAATACAGATGATTTCAACCTGAAGACTTTACAGGGCAGTGGTTCGGCACGTTTAGCAGTGGGTGGTGGCACGGTTACCGCCTCGAATATTCAACTGGCTGATGGTATTTATCAAGCACAGGTGCAAGCAAATAACTTGCAATTGCAACAATTGGCACAATTACCTCAGCAGTTTCAAGGAAGGTTAAAAGGTCAATTAAATATCGCAGGTTCCTTGGAATCCTTCCAACCGCAAGCTATCGAAGCGAAAGGACAAGCTCAGTTGAATGTAGCGGGTGGCACAATTACTGCTACAAATATCCAATTGGCAAACGGTCGTTATCAAGCTGTAGTTGATGCTAATGGTGTGAAATTAAATCAGTTTTCGGAGCAGTTGCAAGGTAATTTAGGCGGCAAAATTCAAATTGCTGGAAATTTAGAGACACAAAACTTTGCCTCTCTCCAGAATTTGCGAGCGCTCGGTCAGTTACAGTTTTCTCAGGGTATCGCTGGTATTGAACAGCCACTCACAGCGGAAATTGGCTGGGATGGAGAAAAGTTGCTGATTGAACGAGCAACTGCTCGCGATTTAAACGCTAATGGTTACATATTGACAAAAGCTACTTCAGGTATCATACCGGAAATTGCTGAGTTAGCTCTGAATGTCAAAGCAAAAAATTACAATTTAAATAAATTACCTATCAAGTTACCTAATGCAGTTGATGTAGCAGGTAAAGCTGATTTTAGCGGGCAAATTACTGGAAAACTGCCTACACCCAATTTATTAGGAACACTTGCACTGAGGGATTTAGCAGTAAATAAATTTGCTTTTGAGCCAGTATTAACTGGAAATATTCAGTCAGTGCAGGGACAAGGTTTAAATTTAAATGTCTCAGGTACGCGTGACAAACTTGCCTTCAACCTAGATGCAAATAATCGTCCCACTGCTTTTGCTGTGAAATGGCAGGAAGCTGCTGCAACAGGAACAGTACAGGGCGATAATTTGGTGGCGAAAGTAGAAAATTTTCCCTTAACAGTTTTGAATGTGGGCGTGCCTGCTACCACTTTCTTGGGCGCTGGTAAGGTTGCAGGGTTGTTATCGGGCAATTTACAAATTAATCAAAAAACTTGGGCAACGGCAGGAGATATTGCGATCGCTAAACCACAACTAGCTCGCATCAGTGGCGATCGCTTGTCGGCTCAATTTCGTTATCAAGATGGTAAGGTAACTCTCCACGATAGTGCCTTTATTAGAGGCAACAGCCGTTACGCTATGGTTGGTACTTTTGCACCAACAGCCGCAGGGCCGCAAATTAAAGGTAAATTGACAGTTAACCAAGGTCAAATCCAAGACATTTTAACAACACTACAGTTATTCGACATTAAAGACTTTCAACGTGGTGTCACTACTGCACCAAGCTATGGCAGCGCCAGTGACTTGAAAACAGTATCAGTTGGTTTAGCAAATCAACCCTTACTAACTCAAATCCAGCGTTTTTCAGAAATTGAGGCATTGTTAGCACAGCAGCAGCAACAGCGTCGTGATGCTTCTTTCGTGCCAGATTTAGCAGATTTAAAAGGAACTTTCAATGGTGAAGTTGCTGTTGATACAGCCACTGCTAACAAAATGGCAGTAAAGTTTAATTTCAACGGTCAAAATTTTGTTTGGGGACGAGAAGACGAACCAGAGCGCCTTTACACAGCAGAGCGGGTAATTGCCCAAGGCAGCTTTGAAAATGGTGTACTGACATTACTACCTTTGCGCCTCGAATCAAACAATAGGCTGATTGCTTTTACTGGTAATATTGGTGGTACAGAACAATCTGGACAACTGCGGGTAACAAATCTTCCTCTTCAACTACTGAATAATTATGTCAACCTACCTGTTGGTTTAACAGGTAATATCAACGCGACAGCAACATTAGCAGGTAGTACAGCTAATCCCCTAGCTAGAGGAGAATTGTACATCACTGAAGGAACTCTAAACCAAAAAGGGGTAGAGTCAGCAAGTACTAGCTTTAGCTACAACAATGGGCGCTTAAATTTTGGTAGTAATGTAATGGTTTCTGGCTCGGAACCAGTTACTATCACTGGTAGCCTTCCCTACAAGTTGCCTTTTGCTTCTGTCATGCCAGATAGCAATCAAGTCAG
Source organism: Chlorogloeopsis fritschii PCC 6912 (assembly GCF_000317285.1). Taxonomy (GTDB): domain Bacteria; phylum Cyanobacteriota; class Cyanobacteriia; order Cyanobacteriales; family Nostocaceae; genus Chlorogloeopsis; species Chlorogloeopsis fritschii. The sequence goes on from NZ_AJLN01000116.1 coordinate 208,008, forward strand.
TCTTGATGTGAAAGTTCAAAACGAAGGATTGGCAGTATTAAACTTGTTGACTGACCAAGTAGCCTTTGAGAAAGGCGAGGGAGATGTAAACTTGACAGTAAGCGGAACAACAGAACAGCCAGTTCTAAAGGGTATTGCTACTGTTAAGGGAGCTACTTTTGCAGCTCAGGCTCTACCAGAAAAACTGACAGATGTAACAGGAAAAGTAGAGTTTAATTTTGACCGTATTAAAGTAGAAAGTCTTCAAGGCAAATTTAGCAAAGGTAACGTCATTGCTCAAGGGGAGATACCCGTTTTCAGTAACTCACAACAGTCAATAGACAATCCTCTCAATGTTTCCCTGAATCAGTTAGCAGTGAATCTGAAGGGCAGGTATGAAGGAGGCGTGAGCGGAGACTTGCTGATTACTGGTTCTGCTCTAAATCCGGCTATTGGTGGTAATCTCAAACTATCTGACGGTCAAGTTTTACTCACAGAATCTGCCAACGCTGTTGCTAATGCCAATGATGAACAAAATGCGCTTTTAAAAGCCATCAAACAAGAGAAATCTAATGCTGGCAGCACAGCGACACGTTTAGACGATTTACAAATCGTACTCGGCAAGAATGTAGAAATTGCCCTGCCACCGATTCTCAGTTTCCGAGCTACTGGCTCTCTCAGCGTTAATGGTTCCCTAAATAAACCAGAACCTGAAGGAACGATTCGATTGCGAAATGGAGATGTAAATTTATTTACAACCCAGTTTAATCTTGCTCGTGGTTATGAACATACAGCAACTTTTAGAGGCAATCAAAATCCTGACTTGGATATTCGCTTAATTGCCAGTGTTTTAGACGCAAATCCTTTACAAGTTACTAGTTCATCTGTATCTTCAGAAATTAACGATGGGATTATTACAACTTTTGATCCTGTCAATACAGTTCGTGTAGAAGCTAGAATTGATGGGCCAGCCAGTCAACTCAACCAACATCTAGAATTAACAAGCAATCCTTCTCGTAGTGAAACAGAAATAGTAGCCTTGCTTGGAGGTAGTTTTGTAGAAACACTAGGACGTGGTGATACTACACTAGGACTTGTTAACTTAGCGGGTTCGGCTTTGAATCTTCAGCGAACATTTAACCAAATTGGTAATGCTTTTGGTTTGAGCGAACTGCGTCTGTTTCCTACTATCACTTTTGATGACACAAACACTACCAAGAAAAATTCTTCTTCGGTAGATTTGGCGATGGAGGCTGGAGTTGATGTTTCCCGTAGTTTTTCTGTTTCTGCGCTTAAAATTTTGACAAGTGATAAACCTCCCCAATTTGGTATTAACTACCGCCTCAATCCAGAATTGCGTCTACGTACTTCCACTGATTTATCTGGTGATAATCGAGCGGTACTGGAGTATGAAGATAGGTTTTAGCCCAAAGATTGGGAGTGTTCCGCTTCTAGGAGATCGGATATAGTAAGTTGAACTTGATTTTGAGAGCGATCGCCTATTCTGCTTAACCAGGTAATGAGATCGTCTGAGTGAACAGCAATCTCACTTCCTAATGTTTTGACGTAGAGAACTCCATCGCTAATAATTAAATCTTTGATGGGATACCATGTATGTCGTTTGGCATGGCGGATGCGGATGAGAAGTTCTAAGGGAATTCCTCTACCCAAAACGTGCTTGCGATGTTTCCACCAAGCTCGCCATAAGATTACCGCCTTGCTGCAATGCATTTGATAGCCTTCCGGTACTTGGCAGTATTGATACTGATAAAAACCACGATTATCTATATTGCCTGTGAGAATAAAGTTATATTCGGCTAATACCTGATTTATTAATTCCCAATAAGCTGAATTAGCTTTAATAAAGAATGAAATAGATGTGTCATCTACTTTTGTGGTAACAATCATTCCTTCTGCTTTTGCTATCAAATTATTGCTGCTATAAACTTTTTCAGCTTTTAAAGTTTGGTTTGCCAATAAAACTTCTTTGCGCTGGATAGATAGCTTAATAAATTCTCGAATTAAATCAAGATTAGTTAACATCTGTTTTGACAATAAAACTAAAATTTTTGAGTTTAATACTTCCTTGAAATTTCACTTGTAAAGGTAGATGCTGGAAATGCTGCTGATATATATGCATCGCTGAAAATATCAGCATGAACTTAATTTAACAGTTCATCGCCTGTGATATTTACTTAAATTAGTAAAGAAATAGACTGTTTATTTAAATTTTGGAATAACTATACTGAGATAATACTGAAATTTTCTACTTTTACCAGTAAATAGCTTTTGGTGCTAGTAATAAAAATTACTTTTGCCTTACCCGTGTATGGTGTAAGAAGCGATCGCCCGCAGTATTTTACAAGTTCATAGCCAATTAAATTCATAAAGGCTCTGCGCCCCTCCACGCTGACTCTGCGTACCTCTGCGTTTAAAAAAGCTACGAATTAATGCAAAGCTGTACTAAGTACTCACACCATTGACTGATAATCGCAGAACTGATAACCCTAAAATTATCAAAAATAACACCAACCCAATAGTACAGGCATAGCTAATTTCCAAATTATTAAATGCTTGTTCGTACAAGTAGTACACTATTGTTTTTGAGCTATTGCGCGGCCCACCTTGCGTCATAATATATACTTCCTCAAAAACTTTAGTTGCGGATATTGCTGAAATAACCGCTACCAGAGCTAGATAGGGTTTCATTAAGGGTACAGTAATATCCCAGTGTTTGCGGACACCATCAGAACCGTCAATTGCTGCCGCTTCATATATATCAGCAGGTATTGATTGCAACCCAGCTAGATAAATCACCATGTAATAGCCCAATCCTTTCCAGATGGTGACAGCCATAACGCTAAATAATGCAAACCGGGGGCTGGTTAACCAAGGAATTCCTTCTGGAAAAATACCTTTGAGTAGCTGATTGAGCAATCCATTTTCTGCATACAACCATCGCCAAGCAATTCCTGCCACTACCATTGAGATAACTACAGGAGTGTAATATGCAGCCCGAAACCAATGCATACCCCGTAGTTTCTGATTTACTAAAATCGCCAGTACCAAAGGAGCAATCACTAAAATTGGCACCACACCTACCAAATACAACAGGGTGTTTCCTAATGTTTGCCAAAAAACAGGATCGCCCCATAGACGGCGGAAGTTAGCAAAGCCTACCCACTCTGGTGTCTGAGTTAAATCGTATTCGTAGCGAGTAAAGCTGAGGTAAAAAGCTTGCAGTGCAGGCCAAAACACGGTTAATACCAAGATAACTAAAGCAGGCAGCAAAAAAAGGTAAGGAGTGAGTCGCTGTTTGATGAATATCCAATTTTTCGGCGTCAAATTATTCATAACGGCGCTTATATTTCGTACATTCGGAAGATGGATTTACAGCCACAAGTTTTGCAGCATAAGGAAAGCTAACTCATATTACACGAATGATTGAGGCTGCTTCATGATTGTTAACCAAGACGAAAAAGGCTGGGAAGTAATTTACCATCGCGCTCATGCTTTGCTAGCCGCGCAACTTGCTGGACATTGGCACCCTAAAAAACGTCCTGTGCGTTGGCTGGAGACTGTTGCAGCTATTTCCCATCACGATGATTTGGAAAAAGAATGGGAAGAAAAGAACATTACCGAAGCTGGCGCACCGCTAGACTTTACCCTCGATTCCGAAATTCATCTGCCAAAAATGCAAAGACTCGTACAAAATGCTCGCTATCGGGGCAGATGGGTAGCAATGCTCATTTCTATGCACATGAGCTTTTTACTTGAGGGCAAGCGGGGAGAGTCACCAGAATTGGATGACTTTTTGGACGAACAATTACAGCACCAACAGCAATGGCGTCAGGAATTGAATATTAAAAAAGATGACGCTGCCGAAGCTTATGCTTTTTTTCAATGGTGCGATCGCTTGTCACTTATCCTCTGCCAACGTCAGTTACCTGTTGGTGAACGTGCTCTAGAAATTGCTACTTTGCCTGATGGTAATCGCTATGATGTCATTCAAAATGGTGATGGTAATGTAACTGTTAAACCCTGGCCTTTCTTAGAAGAACAGTTTACAGTTAATCTGGAAGCTAGCTACCTAGAACAATTGAAATTTGACAGTAGTGCCGAACTCTCACAAGCACTGCAAGCCGCACCAATCAAAACTTTAGAGTGGACTTTTGTCAAGTAAGATTACTATTAGTCATTGGTCATTGGTCATTTGTTGGTAGGGGAGGCAGCGCGTTGCGGAGGTTCTCTCCGTTGTAGCGACTGCCGTGCGGGTTTATTGAGATGTTTCGTCGTTATAGAGAGATTGTTGTTAAAACCCGCCCTTACAGTGGTTAGTAGTTAGTGGTTAATGGTTAATTTTTTATTGCTTCCAACCCCCACTCTCCTCATCTCCCCATCTCCTTGTCTCCGTGTCCCCTTGTCTTCCTCTCTCCCCTACCATCTTTTAAATTCATCTTAAAGATAGAGGCTAATTTTCTTTGCTCATTTCTTTTTTTTGGTAAAGCTGAACTAAAAATCTGTGTAGGCTGTTACAATGATTGTTAAGAAAAATTGCCCGCTGCGCTTTGGGAACGCGAAGCTTGGGTAATACTCTATTGAGAAGACAACGCGAAGAAGAAATTTTTATTAGACCAGCTGTGGGAAGCTGGTCTTTTTTTATTAAAAACTGAAGGTAGTTCTTAATGCCCCAATAATAACATCATCATTATCGTTATTATGATCCGGGGCAGTTAGCCAGATCACTCCTGGGGTAATAGTGATGTTATCGCTAATCTGATATTGATAGAACGCTTCTACATGATAGGAAGTATTCCCGTCTGTATCGATTTCATTGATGCTAGAACCTGTCACCTTGGGTTCCATACCAACAATAACACCTGCTAAGTTACCTTTTTTACCAAGGTCTGGGAAACCCAGAGTTACTGCCCAGTTCCAAATATCAAGCTCTCCACGGTCAATAGTTCCTCCTGCTGTGGATAAATTCCGAGCATTTGTGTAGCCAACCCAACCACCTAAAACAAATTGCTCGCTAATACCCAAGGATGCTTGTACACCGTAGGAGTTACTGGAAAAAGGTACATCACCAGTCCCAAAATTTTGATCTAAAAAGGATATTGGGTTTGCCCTACTGCTACCAGCACCCAACTCCTGATTGTAGGCATTGATGTAAGTTAAACCAATAGTGAAGCGATCGCTTGGTTTAAAGGTTAACTGTGCCAATGCACCATAAGGCCCGTTGAAAAAACCATTATCAGAGGAGGGATCGTTGGGGGAACTCCCCAAATATGCTAAACTCAGCGCCAAAGCATCACCAAAATTTTGGGTGACTCCAAACCCTGCACCGTCCATTTGATAATAAATTGGGTTACGTGTACCAAAGGTAGACAAAGCACCAAATGCACCATCTCCGTCAAAGAGGTTCACTGTAGTGGTAACATCATCCGCAGCACCTGCATTGGCTATAGCGATTACCTCTGTACTTTCGGTTAAGGGAAATCTGTACCAAAGTGCATCTATTGCAACGTCAGTCGTGCCATCTTCACCTGCAAAGAACAAACTTCCCTCTGGCGTGCCAATATCTGGGTTGAGAATATTATTTGCTTGAAGCCTGGTAAACAGAGTATCTTTTCCTGTAAAGCTTGTATTTAATTCGACACGCGCCCGTGCTCCAAAAGTTGTATTGTTGTTTTTTGCATCTACACCATTAACATTATCCCCTGCGAAGACATCGGTGATAGCAGCAACAACTTGCCCGGTTAGTTTAGTAGTAGTCGAAAATTGATTTGCTTCTAGTTCAGCGTTACGTGCTTCCAAAGCGTCTACACGACCGCGTAAAGTAGCTAATTCTGCGGCAAATTCTTCTTGTAACCTTTGTAATGTGGCTAAATCTTCTTTCTGTACCAAATCACCAGTGGCAGTAGCAATTAGTTCATTGACGCGATCCAGACAAGCATTCAAACCTGCCGCAAACTCATATCGCGTCATTGCCCGATTACCCCGATAAGTACCATTTGGATATCCAGCAATACATCCGTAACGCTCAACCAGTGACTGTAATGCACCAAATGCCCAGTCTGTAGGTTGCACGTCCGATAACTGAGAAACGGAAGTTACTTGCGCTACTACTTGTTCTGCATTGCTCTGGGCTTTTTTTTCGGGCTTGGCTACTAACTGCGGTTCAGTTATTTCTGAGAGAGTGGATTTTTCTTGTGCAACTGCGACAGAGCCAAAAAATAGCATTGTGCTAAACACTGCCGGACTCATCAGCAGAGTTTTCCAAAGTTTTTGCATTTTATTCCTCACACTACTTAAATTAAAGATTCTCTAACACCACTTCCCAAAAGCAGATTTTCTTAAGAAAGATTTACTAGCAATCTTTTTAACAAAGAACCTAGAAATTATAATTTGGCAGCTAATTCTAGGACAAACTTATCAACAAGAAACCGTTAACAATCATGTAATTAATTTTACATTTTAATCTGGGTGTGAACTTTGAGTTATGAGAATGAAAATTATTTTTATATTAGAGTTAAAATAGGTATCGTTGTCAATAGAGTTCTTGATCAACGTCCCTATCTTTACGGAGGAGAAAGTGCTGTGAGCCAGGCTCAGGTAGAAAGTAGAACAGGTAAATATAGAAGTGGTCTTATATCCTTAATTGCTGTACTCGTTTTGTCTATTGGAGTTGGCTGCAATCAAACCAATCAGAATCAAGCAGAAACTAATCAACAGCCAACACCAGCACAAGATGCTGCTTCTACCTCTGTACCTCAGTCTGGAAAGCCCAAGGTAGTAGCAACATTTTTACCAATGTATTGGTTTAGCAAGGCGGTAGCCGGAAATGTGGCAGATGTAGAAATCTTAGTGCCTCCTGGTACGGAAGTACACGAGTATCAAGCTACGCCTGAAAACGTGAGAGCGATCGCGACTGCAAATGTACTGGTAAAAAATGGCTTAGGTTTAGAGGAATTTTTGGAAGGCATCGTTAAAAATGCTCAAAATCCGAAACTAACTCAAGTTAATGCTAGTAGCGGAATTAAACCTTTGAATGAGATTTCACCCGTGATCGAAACAGGACATAACCACGATCATGGACACAAACATGATCACGCAGAAGGTAATCCTCATGTTTGGTTAGATCCGGTATTGGCAAAAGAACAAGTTACCAATATTCGAGATGGTTTAATAGCAGCAGATCCTGCAAATAAAGCTACTTATGAAGCAAACGCGGCTGCATATATCAAGCAATTAGAAAGTTTAAATAATGAATTCCAGCAAACTTTGAAAAAGTACCCCAATTGCACTTTTGTCACTTTTCATGACGCCTATCCATATCTAGCGAAACGGTATAACCTCAAGCAAGTGGCAGTAGTAGAAATTCCCGAAGACCAAATCGCACCAGCAGACGTGCAAAAAGTTGTTAATACCGTCAAAAAATATAACGTTAAAGCTTTGTTTGGCGAATCAGGAACAGATAATAAATTACTCAAAAGTCTTTCTCAAGACTTAAATTTAGACTTGCGTCCTCTGGATTCTTTAGAAACAGGGCCAACCGATCCACAGCATTATTTCCAGGCAATGAGAAATAATTTACAAACATTAGAATCAGCTTGTCAGTAGCAAGTAAGTAGAAGGCTGGAAGCATTAGAAGCGGTAGAGGCCAAGCGACGTATCCGTTAGTAGGCAGAAGGACAAAAGCTTATTCTATCTAGTTTCTGGCAATAAGAGTTTTACGTTTCATCATGTTCACTTAACTTAAATGAATTTTGTTATTTGTCTGTTTTGAATGATACTAATGACAAATGACAAATGACAAATGACTAATAACTAATGACTAATCAAATTCCTATTTTAAAAGTTGAGAGATTGTCTGTATACCAAGGTAGCTATTCTGCTGTTCGAGATGTTTCTTTTGAATTATTGCCAGGAACAAACACAGCCATAGTTGGCCCTAATGGTGCAGGTAAAAGTACACTTGTACAAGCAATTTTAGACTTAATTCCCCGGAGTGCTGGCAAAGTCGAAATATTTGGTCGTCCAATATCTAAGCTTGGAGATTTACGACATAAATTAGGCTATATGCCGCAGCATTTTATCTTTGATCGTAGCTTTCCCATTTCTGTTAGCGAGTTAGTAGGTTTGGGATGGGTGAAAGAACTAGGAATTGGGAAAGACAGTAAAAGAAAATTCTCTCTTAGTGCTTTCAAAGAATATAGACAAGAAAAAACAGCAGCAATAACCACAGCTTTACGACGAACCGATACTTCCCATCTGCGAAATCAAGCAATAGGAACTCTGAGTGGTGGACAGCTAAAGCGAGTATTGTTAGCTTATTGCTTGGTAATGTCTCGAAAACTCTTGGTACTGGATGAAGCTTTTGCTGGAGTAGATGTACAAGGTACTGCGGATTTTTACACCTTGCTAAATGAACTCAAGCAGGAGGAAGGTTGGACAGTATTGCAGGTTTCTCATGATATTAATATGGTTAGCCAATTTTGCGATCGCGTTATTTGCCTCAATCAAACTATTATTTGTACTGGAGTTCCATCAATTGCTTTATCACCTCAAAACCTATTAGCAACATACGGCCCAGGATTCAGTCATTATCAACATCATCATTAAATTAGGAAACAGGTAATAGGGAACAGAGGACAGGTAATAGAAAAGAGTTATCAAAAATAGGAATTGATAACTGATAACTGTTAACTGATAACTGCTAACTGACTTAACCTTCATCCTTTTCATCAATGTGTTCGGCAACAGCTTGATACAGATGCAAAACATGGCTGTCATGGAGACGATAGAAAACGTAACGCCCTTGCTTTCGGTAACTAACCAAACGCATCACTCGTAAATTTCGTAGTTGGTGAGATACAGCAGATTCACTCATATCCAGTACCGCAGCCAAATCACCCACACAAAGTTCATTTTCAGCTAAAAGGGAGAGTATGCGCAGGCGATTAGCATCTCCTAAAAAACTAAAAAACTCTGCCATTCGCTGGGCTTTATCGCTGTCTAGAAGCTTTTCTGAAAGGGGTTGCACATCAATATCTTGATTAGATTTTTGTTTATATTCAATAATTTCTGTTCTAGAACTAGAATTAACCGCGTCAGTAAAAGAATTTTTAGTTAACATTTTTTCAAAAACTTTTTAAAACTATTCTTTAATCAAAGTTATGACTGAGTGAAAATTAAAATATTAAAATATCTATACTTTCAATATAACTAATTGTGTATAAATATTGAGACATGAATTTATTTGCTGTCACAAATTTGAATGATTTGCTGACACTACTACAATTTCCCTTCATGCAACGGGCGATCGCTGGTGCTGTATTAATGGGAATACTTGGTGGTTTACTTGGCAGTTTTGTCACCTTGCGTCAGTTATCTTTTTTTAGCCATGCTGTAGGTCATGCAGCATTAGTAGGTGTAGCCTTAGGTGTATTGCTACAGTTAAATCCTACCTGGATGTTGCTGCCGTTCAGCTTGGCTTTCGGTGTAGTCGTCCTCTACTTTATCGATAAAACCGATTTAGCTAGCGACAGTGTTCTCAGTATAGTCCTCTCAGGAGCATTGGCGATCGGTGTAATTTTAAGTAGCCTCATTCAAGGATATCGGGGAAACTTGATGGGAGTGCTATTCGGCGATATTCTCGCCATAAATCTAACAGACCTGATTTTAACTCTGCTAGTACTGGTGGGAAGTGGCACATTCCTATTATCAACCTTACACCAGCAAATTTTGTTAACCTTGAACCCTGCCGTGGCAAAAGTCCAAGGAATTCCAGTTCAGTTGTATCGATACTGCTTTGTGGTTTTGCTGTCATTAGCTGTCGCCGTGGCGATTAAAGCTGTCGGCGTTTTACTAGTAAATGCCTTTCTAGTCATTCCCGCTTCTGTTGCCAAGCTAATGAGTCACCACTTTAGCCGATTTTTGCTATTGTCGGTGATTGTCGGTTGCACCACCAGCATCGCTGGTATGATTTTCTCTGGTCTTTTCAACTTTGCTTCTGGCCCAAGTATTGTTTTTGTGCAGTTTCTGGTGTTTATAGCCGTTTTTTGTTGGATCAAGTTGACTGCGAAAACCGCTTGAAAAATTTTTTATTGAAACTATTGCAATTCAATTTAATGTTTGCTACATTAGTAAATCGTTGAAAAGAAAAGCGTCTGCCGGGATAGCTCAGTTGGTAGAGCAGAGGACTGAAAATCCTCGTGTCACCGGTTCAAATCCGGTTCCTGGCATTTAAATTAAAACCCCTTGAAACTCTTGGGTCTCAGGGGGTTTTTACTTTGTAATTACTTAGTAATAGAGAACAAATGTTCTAAATTTGACGTGAATGTTAGACATTTTTAGATAGTTGTAGACACAAAAATGGTGTAAATGGTGTAGAGCAAACTAGGAGCAACATTGAACCAAGAATCCCCGAACTTTTCCTTGTAAGTGAGCGTAGCGAAACTTGTTTAGCTAGGGGAGTGTCTATTCTATTGAATTGTATTGGTATTGGGCGAGTAAAGCCTTAGCAGCTTGATGGTGCTTCTCTACCAATTGGGGAGGGGAAATAACTCGTGCTTTATCCATGTAGCGATTAACCCAAATACTAAACTCATCTAATGAGCGAGGTGGTAGGGAGACTACATAATCTACATAGCTAGGTTTACCAGTAGTTGCATTTTTGGCACCCAAGACGATTTTCTGCTTGAGATGGCGCAGTTCCCCTTCCTGAATAAAAGTTGCCACTGGAGGAAAAAAACGCACTTTGGCTGTGATTAACTCTAACTTTCCTTGGAGTTCTAGTTGTTGCTCTGGTGGTTCTCCTAAATACAAGCCCCAGCCATTTTCTAGTAATTGGTAAGCTTTAGCAAGACTATTTCTTTGCGCCTCTAAACCTCTGCCTGACTCGTTCAAAACTTGACAGTAATTTTTAAAGCGATTCAAACGCCCAATTGCTAAATGCCCATTTTCATAATGTTCGTAGAGCAAATACCAAGCAATATCTTGATAAATTAACTGTAGTGGTACTACTCGTTGTGGGCCAATGCGGCTATGACCGTAGGGATCGCTACCGCGAGAGATTTCAATCGTCTGCCCTTGGCAAATCGCTTTTTCTAAAACTGCCAACTGATGAAATAGAGTATCTCGATTTTGCCCTAAGGCTGCCATTTCTTCTGGATCTGTATAGACTATGGCGCGATTGAGATGCTGTCTAACGGGATAAAAAAATTCGCCTTGAAGTTCTAAATCCAAGCCCCGCAATCTTTTGCTGAGAGTTTGGTAAATACGCCGCAAAAGTCCATCACCTTGGTATTTTGCTTGAGATGCCAAAGCATTGAAAGCTACTTTCAATTCTTCTTGCGACATGGCACCAGTACCTAAATAGTATCCCCAGCGATACATCCGGTCTTCGAGAATACCGTAGCGGCGTAAGGTTTCTAGGTCTTTACGGAGTGTGGGAATGGAAGGATAACCTTTAGGTAACTCTACTCCGTAGGAAACTGCGAGATTTTGTAGGCAAAGTTGAACTTGCTGGAGGGAATTATGGTGTTCGCGATCGCTTGACTCCATAAACTCTGGACTACCTACACCTGGGTGCTTTAGTAAAGTTGCAATCAGCAGCATTAACCGTTCAAAAGCTTTGACATCACCGTAGGAATGGGAAGTAGATTTTTTCGGCATAGATGTGATGCTTTTCCAGTTTACGAGATGTAGAACTTGGGTGTCCAAAGGTAAAAAATATTATCTTGTCAAATTTTGTATCAATCTAACGCTCTGTATAAAAGCTTTTAGACAAGTTTGAGCCAAAAATACAATTATTGGCTTTTAAGAGCTTGATTTTTACTAATCCAATAACTTGGTAATTATCAGCCTGTATAAATTAACAGTTTATCAATATGTATATCTCGCCTCGTGCTTCTAGAGTACGTAACATTTTAGTATCTGTTTCTACTGGCAGCATTACCCTTGTCATTTTGCTGATTGCACCTTTGGGTCTAGCGGCTGTGATTATCAATACGGTACTAGTGACATTCACTACTTATATAGTCTCCAGTGTGGCAGATCGAGTAATTGGTTGGTTAGAACCAGCAGGGAATGCTGATTTAATTTCCGATTCTGGCTCCCCAAAGTACAATCTTGCTCGTCAGCGACGGCCATCTGCATTCCGGCGCTGGAGGTAGAAATCATGAGAACTCTCTATGTGTCTCAGCAAAATTGCTATGTTTCACTGCAAAAAGAAACGTTAATTGTCAAACAGGGAGAGATAGTTCAGGGTCAGGTACAGCTACCGCTATTGGAACAGATTTTGATTTTTGGCAAGTCGCAAGTCAGCACACAAGCGATTCGGGCTTGCTTGTGGAGAGAGATTCCCATTGTCTACCTTTCGCGCATGGGATACTGTTATGGGCGGATTTTACCAATTGGACGGGGGTATCGACAATTATGCCGCTATCAGCAACAACTGACACAGGTGGAACGGCTAATTACTGCTAGAGCGATCGTACAGGCAAAGTTAAAAAATAGTCGAGTTCTGTTGCGGCGGCAGCGACGACGGCAAGAGTCTGAGTTGCTTTCAAAAGTGCTACAAAATTTAGATCACCTGGTTTCGCAAGCGGCGACTGCTGATAACTGGGAGCGGCTCATGGGTTTTGAAGGTGCAGGTGCAGCACAGTATTTCTCTGTATTTGGCGAATGCTTGACAAATCCTGAATTTGTGTTTGTGGGACGTAGCCGTCGTCCTCCCGGAAACCCTGTAAATGCCATATTAAGTTTTGGGTATCAGGTACTTTGGAATCACTTGCTGGCATTAATTGAACTCCAGGGACTCGATCCTTATTACGCCTGTTTGCACGAAGGCTCAGAACGTCATGCTGCTCTTGCTTCTGATTTAATTGAGGAGTTTCGTGCACCAATTGTGGATTCTCTAGTGCTATGGCTGGTGAATAAAAATGTCATGGATGCTCAGAATGATTTTGAATACCGGGATGGAGGTTGTTATCTCAATGATTTGGGAAGAAAAAAATATTTAAAAGCTTTTTTACAACGTATGGAGGAGGAAGTACAAATAGATGGTGGAGACAAGCAACCACGATGGCATCTTCTTACCACTCAGGTGAAAGCTTATAAGCAATTTGTCTATAATCCAGCACAGGTTTATCAGCCTTATCTGATTCGCTAATTTTATGCTTTTGTATGTGGTAGCTTATGATATTCCTTGCGATAAGCGGCGTAAAAAAGTCTCAGATTTGTTGGAAGGCTACGGAATTCGAGTACAGTACAGTGTTTTTGAATGTGTGTTGACAACTTCACAATATAATGAGTTACATCAGCGATTGCGGAAGAAAGTAAAGTTATCGGAGGATAAAATACGTTTTTATCCTTTGTCGGCTCACACTTTAAATCAAATTCAAGTTTGGGGTGGGCCTCCAGTGACAGAAATGCCTGGTTCAACTATTATTTAGCTGTTGCTGCGGCCGATCGCAAAAATGGCTGAAATAACGCAAATTCGTAGAATCGGCCGTTGGCTTGTCCCGTAAGGGTTTCATTCGTTTTTTGTTCTGATTTATTGGCAGTTATGGGTAGAAAAATCGGATCGGTCGCAAAGCGTCTCTGGACTCCTTACCGGGTAAGGGTTTAAGATAAAGGGGTCTCTACTCGCTAGAGAAAATAATTGATTGGAAACCTCAAAGCCATACTCTGAGTGGGTAGAGACACAATTGTCTCTACTCGCTAGAGAAAATAATTGATTGGAAACGGCCTTTAAGCACTTCTACCTCTTCGCCGAAAATAGTCTCTACTCGCTAGAGAAAATAATTGATTGGAAACGGTAGGAGCGGATGTGGCGCGTCTGCCGTGTGCTCGTCTTGAGTCTCTACTCGCTAGAGAAAATAATTGATTGGAAACGAGCACCGCATAGCCGCCTGCCTCAAGCCCGGCGAGTCTCTACTCGCTAGAGAAAATAATTGATTGGAAACCCGACGCGGCCAAGGCCGGCGCCGCCGCCAAGGCCTGCAAGATGTCTCTACTCGCTAGAGAAAATAATTGATTGGAAACTTCAGAGTTAATGATTTTTCTGTCTAATGTGATGAAGTCTCTACTCGCTAGAGAAAATAATTGATTGGAAACGTTGAACAATTTCATGAGCTTTGCGATCGCTTCTGTCTCTACTCGCTAGAGAAAATAATTGATTGGAAACCTCTAAGAGCAAAGGCAACTTCTTCAATAAATTGAAAGTCTCTACTCGCTAGAGAAAATAATTGATTGGAAACACTTAAAATATGCAGTAAACAATGAATCAAATCAGGGTCTCTACTCGCTAGAGAAAATAATTGATTGGAAACATACTGAGCATTGACAGTAGAAGGTAATTCAGTTGAATTGTCTCTACTCGCTAGAGAAAATAATTGATTGGAAACTCATAAGGCTTTGTTGTCTGCATATTTTTTATTACTGTCTCTACTCGCTAGAGAAAATAATTGATTGGAAACAGAAAATAATTTTTCTACTTCCCAATAACTTAAAGTATGTCTCTACTCGCTAGAGAAAATAATTGATTGGAAACACCCAGAATACGACCATTACTGGCTTGTGTGTAACGGGTCTCTACTCGCTAGAGAAAATAATTGATTGGAAACCTTGATACGTGCGCGGGGAGTTGTTAAGACTTTGCGGTCTCTACTCGCTAGAGAAAATAATTGATTGGAAACGTTGGAGGATAGACAATGAATAAGCCAGGGCTAAGGGGTCGTCTCTACTCGCTAGAGAAAATAATTGATTGGAAACCTCCCAGACAGGAGGCATGAACAGTGGGGTTTTCTTGCCGTCTCTACTCGCTAGAGAAAATAATTGATTGGAAACAATGGGGAACCCATACTATGGGAACTAGAGCAGAGTCTCTACTCGCTAGAGAAAATAATTGATTGGAAACTCTCTTAGAGCCTATCCGAAAACCCAATGTATGAGGAGGGTCTCTACTCGCTAGAGAAAATAATTGATTGGAAACTTATTACTAGCTGCGTCCACCTCAAAAACATGTCTCTACTCGCTAGAGAAAATAATTGATTGGAAACCCAAAACAGTATTCATCTTCTGCACCACAGAACCACGTCTCTACTCGCTAGAGAAAATAATTGATTGGAAACGGAGAAGATGACCGCCTTGAGGATCTAGTGGAGTGTGTCTCTACTCGCTAGAGAAAATAATTGATTGGAAACGTTTTTAGTGCCGCGCCCGCGTAAGATTGATCCGGAGTCTCTACTCGCTAGAGAAAATAATTGATTGGAAACGTTGGTCAAAAGACTTTAGTTTAGTTCCTGTTTTTACAGTCTCTACTCGCTAGAGAAAATAATTGATTGGAAACATCAATTAATTCCTCTTCGTCTACCGCATCACGAGGAGGTCTCTACTCGCTAGAGAAAATAATTGATTGGAAACTAGGATCCGCTGAGATTGAGAGGATGGTTGATGTTGGTCTCTACTCGCTAGAGAAAATAATTGATTGGAAACGTGTTGTATGACTTCCAAATCGTACAACATCTAATAGTCTCTACTCGCTAGAGAAAATAATTGATTGGAAACCTTAGAGAAATCTTTCTCCAGAATCTGAAACTTAATCGTCTCTACTCGCTAGAGAAAATAATTGATTGGAAACAACAAGTGGGCATCTTGTTCATTACCTGGAGTTTTCATCAAGTCTCTACTCGCTAGAGAAAATAATTGATTGGAAACGTGATAAATTCAGAGGAGCTTTTAGGATCAACCCACCTCGTCTCTACTCGCTAGAGAAAATAATTGATTGGAAACTCAGCAGCTTCAGGAGAATAGCCAGAAAGACCTAAGTCTCTACTCGCTAGAGAAAATAATTGATTGGAAACTCTATACCAGCTAAATAATAAGCTGACTCTAGAAACTGTCTCTACTCGCTAGAGAAAATAATTGATTGGAAACTCGTGTTCGCTTGCAGATGCTTGTGCGTGTCTGAAAATTGTCTCTACTCGCTAGAGAAAATAATTGATTGGAAACTTAACTATTTCATTGAAAGTTTTTAATTCTTCTTTGGTCTCTACTCGCTAGAGAAAATAATTGATTGGAAACTTACTGGTGCAGACAACCCCTCAATTGCGTTTTGTGCTGTAGTCTCTACTCGCTAGAGAAAATAATTGATTGGAAACTTCAATGAATGAGATTAATTACATGGATGAGTATGAGGTCTCTACTCGCTAGAGAAAATAATTGATTGGAAACTTTGGATTAGCTTGAGCAGGTGCAATAGTAACCAAGGTCTCTACTCGCTAGAGAAAATAATTGATTGGAAACACATCTTTTGCTTACGGATCTTTTTGTCCGTTTTTCTGGTGTCTCTACTCGCTAGAGAAAATAATTGATTGGAAACTTAGTTTCTATCTCTCTTATAAACTGTTCTCTTTGTCTCTACTCGCTAGAGAAAATAATTGATTGGAAATTCAATTGGGCGATCGCCAAATTTGAATAGCCATTTGTCTCTACTCGCTAGAGAAAATAATTGATTGGAAATATTCAGACAAGTTACCGATAAATGTAATGCTGGTTGTCTCTACTCGCTAGAGAAAATTATTGATTGGAAACTTGAATGATATGAATCAAGACCTTCTCTTAAATCTTGTCTCTACTCGCTAGAGAAAATAATTGATTGGAAAGCTACCTGGCGAAGAAGCAGCGATCGCCGTGTACGAGTCAACGCAACTTCGCACTCGCGAAGGCTTTTTACTAGCGCAACTATGCATAATTACCCAAAAAAGTCAATAAATAAGAAAATATTTATCCAAACTTGAGCTACTTCGCTCAAAGCCTTACCACTAAAGGATATCCTCGACTTAAATAATTATTTCAGAATATATACTGTTATTAGACAAATATGAATATCAATTTATACAATAGCCAATGTATGGACTACAAGGAATTTCACCTGTGTCGGAAGCATACTGGCAAGCTAAAATCTGGGGTTTACTCCACGATCCTGTGCTGAAAGCTTTACATAATAATACTGGCCGAGGTAGCAATAGTTTCTGGCAACAACTAGAAGTAATGCAGAACTGGGTGAACAATGGCTGGAACCCAGAACAGTCTCAGGGTAAAATCTTGGAACATATTAAGCTGGCAGACTATATCTCTTCAGCAAGCGATCGCGGTGCCATTGGTAGCGTCACGCAAAGTATAAATTATGCTCCTAGCAACGACCGTAACAAAGGCTTAGAAATAAAACATTTGCTCTCTGGAGAGAAACGCGACTTTAAAATTAAGCAACATTCAGAACTGTTAGCAAATAGAAAAGAATACTTAGACGCTAAAGAGCAAAAGCTACTAGAAGCAATACCGTCAGCTATCAAACAATGTCCAAAATTAATGTTTTGGTGGTTATGGCGTTGTTTACCAGAAGTTGCTTGCCAGGAATTTAATGATGAATCCTTGATGCTGATGCCGGCAGAAACTCGGCTACCAGATAGTTCGATTTGGAGTCATGCTAGTATAACTGCTGCCCTTGCTGGTGCTTTAGCAGGATATGACTTAACAGAAGCGGAAATTAAACATTGGCCTGCAAATAAAGCCTTACCTCATCCTTATTTAGCTAGCTTCACTTTTAGCCCAGTTCAAGAACTAATTAAAGCCAGTCGCAAAATGCGGGATTTTTGGGCAGGTTCTTGGCTTTTGCACTATCTTTCAGCTAAAGTCTGCTGGCAACTAGCCTTGCAATACGGGCCTGATAGCTTACTTTACCCCAGCCTTTACCAACAGCCTTTAATCGATCGCTGGTTATTATTAGAAACAGTAGAAAAAGCTCCAGAATTTGCTCAATGGATAGATAAACCGGCAGCAGATTCACTCCTAACAGCAGGATTTCCCAATGTATTGGTGTTAGTTCTGCCAAAAGATAAAGTCCAAGCAGCGATGCAAACCGCCAAGCAGACTCTTTTAAAAGAGTGGCAACAAATCAGCCATTTAGTTTTGACGGAGTTAAAAAATCATCGCCGCTGGATGCCAGATTTACAAGCTGATAGTCGTACCTGGAAAGATTGGTTACAATCCCAATGGCAGTTTTATTGGACGGCTTTACCCATTGGTAAAGAAGGCGAACCACTAAAAAATGCGGCAATTCCTCTAGACAGAGAAGCAGAATTTACCCCTTGGCTAGATGCTCAAAATCAAGCATATAACTTATTAAATAACCATCCTCAAAAACTATTTCTAGACAAAGAAATTGACTTTCTCAGAGATGCATATCAGCAGCGTTGGGAAAGACAAGGAAGAAAATTTAGTGTCAATGTTGGGTCTTGGTGGGCACATATTTTTGATGCCAATCGATATGGGCTAGCAGCAGTAAAAAACGCTCGTAATTGGCAAATTCCCACAGCATTTGGCCCGCGTTCTACCGTCTCTGGCATTGGGCCAGTGGTACATCCCGGTCAGGATTGGATAACTGAAGGCGAAACGAAAAAACTCTGGGAAAAGCACGCAGGATTATTTGATGGTAGAGAACAGCTAAATGCAACGGAGACTGTGAAGCGAGGATTACATAAAATTTTACCCAATTTGTTGCAATTATCTGAGGAGCAAATTGCCGCTTCTTACCCTGATTTAACTTCAGGTGTCGCGGGTTATTTAAAAAATAGCGATCGCCAACAGCTAAACAAGTTTAATGATGCTTGTAGGGCTGTAAAAAACTTATTAATAAAAGAAAAGAATACTGTTCCAGATGTAATTACAGAAAAATGGGGTATTCCCTGGATTGATGAAAATGAAGATGCAAAATTAGCACAGTTCCATCCGCGATTTTTAAATTCAGGCTGGTTGATAGAAGATTTAAATATTCCTGAAGAGGAGAGAAATAACTATCGCAATCTAATTGAAACAACTTTATCTCAATACTATCCGAATAATAACCCGGCTAATTGGTATGTGTTAGCCGCAGGTGATGGCGATGATATGAGTAAATGGCTAAAAGGTGAAAAGCTGCAAAATTATCGAGATTACATTCCTTCAGGGTTATCGGTATCTCAAGACAGCTTGAAAAACTTTTTGGAAGTCAAAAAACGTATGGGGCCATCTACTCATAATGCCCTCAGTCGTGCCCTATTAGACTTTTCTAATCAATTAGTTCCCTATCTGACTGAACAGCGTTACGCTGGGCGCTTAATTTATGGTGGTGGCGATGATGTCTTAGCTTACACCAATCTTTGGGAATGGGATAAGTGGTTATGGGATATCCGCCAATGCTTTCGAGGCGATCGAGACCCTAGAGGTGAGTTTAATAATGAAGGTGATTACTGGCAGTATAATTCCCCAGCTAAATCCTCTTCGCTAACAGAAATACGAATAGCCAAACGTCCTCTATTCACGATGGGTAGAGTAGCCACTATTAGCTTTGGTATAGTAATTGCCCATCATTCCGTACCATTAGCGATCGCCCTAGAAAATCTCTGGGAAGCAGAAAAAAAAGCCAAGGAACACAAATCTCCTGAGGGTTCACAAAAAGACGCGGTGCAAGTTCGGGTTTTGTATGGCAATGGCAATATTTTAAAGGCAACTACGAAGTTCCAAGTATTCCATCAGTGGCAGAAACTTACTCTCAAACCCTTTTCCCAAGAATATAAGAGACTAGATGCTGCCATTTTTGAACAAGCCGCCAGTCTTTGGAGCCAGCATCCCGCACCTCTAAAAGAAGCGATCGCACCTTGGACAAAAGCATTTTGCGATCGGCGCGATCAATTCCTTGGAGATGAAGTTGCCAAAAACCAATTTCAGCAGAATTTAGCTGAGTTTCTAGGGGCTTTATGGGAAACAACTTCTGAGATTGATAGAGATTCAGAAGTGCAACACTGGCTAAAGCTTACAGCTTTTACCCTTCGCAATCGTGACATCTAATTAGGAGGTGGTGTCTGATGTTCTGGTATACTTTAACGCCACTAGATCTGCTGTTATTGCGCGATGCCAAACCCTTTACTCCAGGAGAAAGGGCTTGGGCTGGGAGTGTATTTCCGCCCAATGGTCATACAATCGCTGGCGCATTGCGCGGTTTATTTTCACAAAAGAAAGACTTCCGCCTCATTGGGTCATTTCTGTGTCGGCAAACTGAATCCGGTAATAAACTTTACTTACCACGCCCTCTGGGATTTTATAAGTCAACGCCCTTAGTACCTTTAGAATGGAACTCTGATTCTTATTTACAAGCAGCTTTGTGGGATAAAACTGAACCTTCTCCCTTGGTTAAACCTCCAGGTCAATTGGCAGATGAGGAAGATAATTACAGCGCTAGTAGTAGTGAGAAAAAGTTTCGGCAGTATTTGCCCTATGAAGTTGTTCAGAAATATTTAGAAACTGGTCATATAGATAAGGAAGATTGGATTGTTGAAGGTGGAAGTTATGAAGATCAACCTTGGACAGTAGAAACGCGATCGCATAATTCTCTTGAAGAAGGGACAAGGCAAGTGAAAGCTGCTGATGGTTATTTTGTAGAGAATGGAATTCGTCTCCATGCTGGATGGAGTTTAGCGATCGCTATAGATCAAGAAATTGATACTCCCACGACTTTACGATTAGGAGGGGAAGGGCATCGCACAATTTTACAGCGTTGCCATGAATTGGATGAGCAGTGGGCAAGCTTGCAACAGCAGTCTCAGAAGAATTTTAAGAGTGGAGGTAAGTCGATAGCTTATTTAGTGACTCCTGGCGTATTTGAACGCAAGGATAAAGATCAAGGTACAGCAAAGTCTTTGTGCCGTGCCTTTCCCTGGGAGTGGAAATTAGCTCATACCGTCAACAAAAATCAAACACGGGGAGATTTAGTTAGTGTCGCTACTGATAAAGCAGTACCGATCAGTTGCCGCTTTCGTGACAAAGATGAAATCAATAAAAGCATCCCTGCACCCCAAGCTTTTGCCGCACCTCCTGGGAGTTTGTATTACTTGAATCAGCCGCGATCGCTGTTCCAAGATAACGAACAAACCCAGGTGCATAAATGGCGGAAACTCGGATATTCCGAATTACTGTGGATTAATTACAAAGAGCAATAAGACAAGGAAAATATGATTAATTCTATTTATCTCTATCTACTTTCTCCATTACATACAGGTGGTGCAACCCAAGAAGGTAATTTATTAGGAATTGCCCGTGAATCCCATACTAATTTACCTTACATACCTTCAAGTACTATTCGAGGTAGACTCAGAGCATCCGTTGCCGATCGCGGAAAACGATTTAAGCTATTTGGCACAGATTTAAAAGAATCACAACAACTAGAGCAGGGTGATATTTGGATTGGTGATGCTTCAATTCTCTGGCTACCTGTGCCTTCTTTGAGTCATAGCGTCATCTGGATTAGTTGTCCTATGCTACTGCGCCGATGGCTAAATTTGAATGGTAATATTTCTGTTCTGCCAGATGAATATAGCTGCAATTTCATCAAAGGGAAATCTAACATTTACTTAAAAGATGCGATTCTGAAAGCCGATCAATTAAAGCCTTGGCAAGATTGGAAAAAGTTTGTGCCGCAAACACCAGAATCTAGCGCCATTAATCGGGTGCTGATTCTCCCAGATCAACATTGTGCCACCTTAATTCAAATGAGTTTGTGGCGACAGGTAAAAATTAAATTAGATGAGCATAAATCTGTAGAAGGTGGATTTCGTTATGAAGAAGCGATTCCCCCTGACACTCTCATGTATTTTTCGTGGGGAACAACATCGCAAGCCAATGGCAGCGCCCAACAATCTAGTGCCGATTTTAAAGCATTGTTAGCAGAGAATCAAATTCTCCAAATAGGAGGGCAAGAAAGTTTAGGACGAGGATTTGTCCAGCAGTGGTTGGCAGCGCATTAACTAATAAATATTAAAAGGCAAGCTAATAGGGGGAAGAAGTAATGACATTTGATCCACGAACAATTGCCACACCCGTATATGATGCTTTAGATGGATTGCGAAAGCTGACAAGTCAGGATGAAACTCGCCTCAAAGAGCAGAAAAACCAAGCTGTTGAACTCTATACTTATTTATCTACTTGGGGAATGATGCGTCTCAAAGCAGAGGAACAAGCTTTGAATCAAGAAGGCAAAAAACAAGTAGTTAAAAAATTTTTTGAGTGTTTAGAAAGCTTATCAGCAGTAGAAAATTTAGCAGGTAATAACGGACTCGCAGTACTAAAAAATCTTGGAACAGAAGAATATCTGGGTTTAACAGGATTAGGACTGGCATTGGCACAGGAATTTAGCTTTTGGGCGGCTGCTATTTATTGGGATATTAAAGGGGAATAAGCTAATGGTATTTGACAGACCCAAAAAACCCGGACAATCCCAGCAACCACCAGCCCTTCAAAGACACAATCCTGCTAATTATTCTCAGCAGCCATCGGGTAATCCAAATATACCTTCGCCTTGGCTCGATCCCACAAATGAACCGACCCCAGATCCCACAGCTAGCTTTGTAGAATATCTGCGTTGGATGCGATCGCTTGATAGCGAGTACAAGGATGCCACGAAAGTGCAGTTACTCCAGATGGCTGAGGAAAAAGCAAATTATAGCGATCGCCTCACTCAGCTAACCAAACGCACTCAACTAATTGCTAGTGATACATTTCAACTCAGGTGCCCCTGGCGGATTCGCGTAGGTGGGCATCGAGGCCCAGAAAGCATTCTCCTACCTACCTTTGATGCCTTAGGAATGCCCTATATACCTTCTAGTACATTACGGGGTGTTGCTAGAAATCAGGCAATTAGAGAAATCATGGTGCAAAAACGCCTGAACTGGGAAGCAGCAGAAAAGGAAGTTGCCCCTTATTTTGGTTCCTTAGAGACAAAAAATACCGCGCATCAGGCAGGAAAAGTTATCTTCTTCGATGCTTATCCATTACCCAATCAACCTTCTGGGGGACTGGCGATAGATATGGCAAATAATATTTGGAAGTGGGATGGTAACTCAATGAAATATGAGCCAAATCCTAATCCTTTTTTCTGCCTTAAGGAAGCTACATTTTTGATTGGTATACGCCTAGCTAGCGGCTGTAATGATAGCCAATTATTAAATCAAGTAAAAGAGTGGTTAACTACAGGCTTACAATCTGGTGTTGGTTCTCAAATTAACACAGGCTATGGAGAATTAATTAGAGCAGGTAAAGTTACTCAGAAAAGCGAGTTTTTCCGAATAGACTTTACTTTAGAAGGGCAATTGATTCATGGGAGGCAAAAATATAAAAATTCCTCCCAACCTTACCAAAAAGATTCTCAAGGTAATTTAAGACCTGACAGACAAGGTAGGTTAAGGCCAGATACATTACCTGATGCCGAAGTACGTCCTGTTGCCTTTAAATCAATGTTACGCTACTGGTTCCGCACTTTTGCATTAGGAGTATTAGAACCTAAATTAGCAAAAGATTGGGAAGCTAAACTATTTGGTGCAATTGATCCCAAACAACGCGGTTGGTTGATGGTGAGAATACTAGAGGGTAAAATCACACAAAAAGAACCGCGATCAAATCGTGATGGTCAAAACGACCCTTGTGGAGTACAGCAGGGGATTTTAACGTTACATTACTCTTCTGAAGCACCGCAAGATAAGCAAGGTGCTATTAAAAAACTATGCCAAAATCTCACTTGGCTAATGTTTCATTTGGGAGGCATTGGTCAGGGAGCAAGGAGACCTTGCTATTCTCGTCAAAATCGTCCAGCTGCTCCCTGGTGGCGCGGTTCAACACTTATACCTGACAGGGATGACTCATTTTGGAATTTACCAGATAGTCCTCAAGAATTTCAGAAATTATTTAGACAAAGATTAGAAGCTTTTTATCAAGCACTACAAGCTTTAGGCGCAAATTTCAATTCTAACCAACTAAGAAATTGTGGAACAGTCAACTCATTTACTTGGATGGAAGCTTTAGATATTAATGCCAAAATTATAGTTGTTAATACTGAAGAAAATGATAACAAGGGATATGCACTAGACGTTTTACATCAAAATTTTCACAAATTAGAAATAGAAAATTATACTGTTGCTAAAAACTTGTGTGGTGGTGTTAAGAAAGATTATCCAAGTAGTAGAGAACGTAAAGTTATTCCTTCTCCTATATGGATTGCAGATTTAGGCAATTACCAAGTAGTAACAGTTTTTGGTGCTACTGCTAATCCACGTCAACAATATTTACAAGAATTACGCGATCGCACTTCTGGTCAAAGCTACTTTCAAGTTTACCCATTAACTTAATATCTCTATGAAAGCTGTTTTAATTGCAACAATTGGTACTAGAGATTTGATGTTCCAAATTTCCTCTGGTACTTGGTATAACATTGGCGATGATCGAATGCAAAATGCAGATATCCTTGGTGAACAAGCAGAGGTAATTTCCGATCAAGGACTACATAATATCAGTTTTCGAGACTTAACTAAATATTTACTAGACAAAATTACAATTTATCAAGAGCGAATTAAGCCAGTCATCATTGGTAAGCTTCTCAGTGAAAAAGCCACAGATATTGAAAGAATTTATTTAATTGCGACCGATCAAAAATTAGAAGTGCGAGAGCGAGAGAAAGACACGCTATATGCAGCAGAGTTGATTAAAGCATGGATTGTCAATCAATTTAATCATATTAGTGTTGAAATTATCTCCTTGGGCCAAGATGGAACTAATCCTTCTAATTTTGAGCAGATGTTTTATTGGTGGCGGCGAACTTGGAGAGAGAAAATTACCATTAAAGCAGATCAACCTATATGGCTTTGTCTCAAGGGAGGAGTAGGTCAAGCTTCAGAAGCGTCAAGGATTTCTGGTTTGAGCTTGTATGGCGATCGCATTCAATTTTTTGAGTTTAAGCAAAATACTCAAGCAAATCAAGCTGGAATTCCCTCAGATTACAGTGGCCCATTCTTGGGAAACAATTATCTTTGGGACAGGACTCAGCAGCAGGCTTTGAAGTTGTTAGCTAGATATGACTATGCTGAAGTTTACGATCTACTACTACCTTATTTTCAGCAGTCATCTTCAAGTTTTGGTGCTGTACCAAATTTATTGAAGGCAGGAATACTTTGGAATCAAAGACAGTTTGGAAAGTTTCTCTCCTTAGCTAGAAGTTCTATGACAATACCAACAATTCATGAGAAATTTTGGATTGCGTATGAACAAGCTTATTTGGGTGTAGTTCGCTTGCAACAACAAAACACTACAGAGGCAATGTTACATAGCCATCGGGCTATTGAGGGTGTTTTATATTTGTGGGCAAACCAATCTTTTCCCAATGACTTGATAGAGGAACCTAATCAATACCCATTAATAAAAGACTCAATTTTACAGAAGTATCCTACTTTAAGCACTCATTTTAATCAATCACAAAAGCAAATTTCAGAGATTTCTCTTTATGGTAGGATTCTCCGAGATTTAGTAGCCGCTGCTATCCCAGCGACCATAAATAGTAATGATTTTTATGCATTTTGGCATCCAGCACGGGAGATGCGAAATAATCTTTCTCATCGCTTAGAGGGTTTATCAGAAAGAGAACTATTCACTGCTTGGGGTAAAGATGTGACCAACTCAGAACAATGGCAGACACGAATATTAAATTGCCTGAATTTAGTTACAGGGCAGTCTTTTAGGACTTTAGCTCAAGCCAGCATTTTTAATAAACTACATGACCAAGTGTTGCAAGCAACTAGATTCCACAGTAATAACCTAATGCAGTAGCGATCGCACAACTGGCATAGCAAGCAGACTGACTGGCAGGTAATTAGGAACCGAAGCCGGACGGATCAGCAGGTTTAATCACTTATCTATTCCTGCTCGGTAAACTAGTCCCTATATATGCTTGTGAGAATCCTGCGATCGCTCCAGTAACTCTAATATTGCGGCTCACCCGGATCACCGTATACGGATCATCTTAATTAATGCTTGAGTTTGTCTACTTTTTTTAGGGTCAATTCCCTAAGCTCAAACGGTACTTTTGAATTAGCGGAAACTGGCACTTACAATAAACTCCTTGAAATCTTAAGATTTCAAGGAGTTTGTGGTTTTTAGGTTTACAAATATTAGTCCTAATGCCTTACCAAAGACTTTGCTAAACGTCGTAATCACATCGCTAAGTTGCCAACGCGATCGCTAGCTGAAGCATCCACTAACCAAGTTTACCTTTGTTTGCCTCTAACCCTTTAGCAAGGGAGAGATTGAACCATCCTTACCTTTGCTAGCGATCGCCACTGCAGTCATTGGAATTTAGCTCATCTGCGTTGACGTTGCAAATTTAAAGGACGCAACACGCTCCTGTTGAGTAACATTAAAACACTAACGTTAGCTTATTCCTCATCAAAATCAGGAATATCATCAACCCAAGAGTAAAGACCAACCGACTCTCCTCCACCAATGCTAACATCACCCCCAATATAAACACCGCGAGTAATTGGCACCTTAGTGATGGTGTGATTTTTTTCACAGCGTTTGTCTGAGAGGTTTAAAGCGCCTATGACTGTTGATGCACCCCAAGGGGCATTTTGTTGAATTGTTGAATAGTTTAACTGCTCTTTATTTTTTCTCATAATTCTCCATCTTTTTTTACTTGGTATCTAATAGCAACGTTTGTGCTAGGAAGATAAACTTTCCCATATATATTTTCGCTCTGATGAGGCAATTTAGTCAATATACGTAGAATTAGCTACTTAATTCAGATAATTTACCTATAAAAAAATTACAACTTCATCAGGTACCTACAATACAAAAAAGAAAAGTTCCGAGATGTTGGTTTTTCTTGATATAACTAACTTGTACAGCTATAAACATATAAAAAATAAAACTCGCTTGAATAGCTATAAATTGCAGCTTCTCAATATAATTGGCAAATAATTAATATAAAAAATCATACAAAAACCTAATTTGTGCTTATCGATTAACAACTATTGTTTTTTAATACTGTGTCTATAAAAGTTATATATACATCGATATACTGTATGTATTGCTCAGACTTTTTCACTAATATATGTTCCTTATTTGCTAATTTTATTACTTTTATAAATTCTTCTTTAGCATCTCTGAATTCTTGCAGTGCAATTCCTAACTTATCTCGATCTAAATTTTTATCCTCTATAGTCTTCATTATAGCTATGAATAGTATTCTCCAGGATAGAATTTCCGGATTTAAATAAACAGATTCCATAATTAAAGTGGGTTCCTACTGTGTTGTCACCAAGTTTAATTGCTTGTGAATAATTAGATTTAGCGTTTTCATAGTCGCCTACTTTCTGATAAAACATTGCTAAATTGCCATGAAACTCGTATAATTCGCCGTTATCTCGATAATCATCCTGATTGTTAAATTTAGGAAGTGTTTTGTGATATATTTCAATGGCTTTAATATATTTTTGAATAGCTTCATCATAATATTTATTAGCTTCCTCGTTTTTCCCTTCCTTTGCTTTCATATCTCCTTGTAAGGCTTTAAGCAATCCAAAATTAGCAAATGCAGATGCTGGAGCGTTATCTTCTTGGGCAGTAGCTTTCTCAAAATCAAAATAGGCTTTTTGATAGTAGATAGCTCCTTTTTGAAGTTGAGTATTTTTTTCATCGTTATACAAAGATGTTCCGAATTGTAGACAAGCGTAAGCTCGCCGAGCATAAAGCCGAGCAGAAATAATTCCAGCTCTAGCAATAGCCTCATCGTACTTTTCTATAGCTTCTTCATATTCTCCCAAACTACTTAAGGCTAATCCCCAAGCAGACCATAAAACATCACCTTCATAACTAAGTAAGTATGCTCTCTCAAAGTCTGCAACAGCTAACCTAAAATGTTCTTCTCCCATTGAAATAGTGTTATAAGCTACTCCACGATAATAGTAGGCTGCTGCAAGACGACAATTACAATCTATTGCTTTTGTGAGGCTATCAATTGCTGAAAAAGCATTATTTTGACGCAATTGAGCTAATCCTAGATTGCTATAGGCTACATCAAAATTAGGATTTATTCTAATAGCTTTTCTAGTATCTTGAATTGCTTTTTCATAATTATCTTCATCTATAAATAGCACACTTCTATTATTATATGCTTCTGCCAAATTAGAATCTAAACTGATAGCTTGATTATATGCTCTCATTGCCTCAGTAACTTGATTCAGTAGATAATAGCGAGTTCCTAAATTGACATATTCTTTAGCGTGATGAGGATTTTCTTTCAAGAATATTTTTAATTCTTTAATTTCTTGCTCTATTTCTTTCTGCTCATTAATGCTTATAGATACATTTCCTCCAGTCTCCTCATCCTTATAAGAGGCTAAGAGAATACCACTAATAGTAATTTGCCTGCTTAAAGATTTCATTAGAAACTGTTTTCCAGTAGCAGCTTGCTTACTGGCTACCTCAGGAGCGCCTTTATAATAAGATTTGATATGAGTATAATTTGGATAATTAGAATAATTGCTCAAAAGCTTGATATCATCGGATGTTAATCCAAGCGCTGACGATAAACGCTTGTATTTATCTTGCTGCTCACAGTCATTGTTCTTTAGATTTCCTTCATAACCATTAGCTTTTCTTGAGCTAAAATTAAAATCTTCGTCTGAGTTTACTTCCAAAATAGCTATTTGTAATTCATGAAATGTACTAATATTTAATTCACGTAAACGCTCCACTTTCGAGCCTAATTTCATACATAAAATTGCTTGATCTACCCAATTCACTATTTGTTGAGTATCAAATTGAGTAGATAAAAGTAACTTACATATATCTGTGGTAGCTAAACTTTGAACATTATCAATACCTAACTCTGAAAGTCTAGCTTCATGCCAAGTATTTATACCTACAACATTTTTGAGTGGATATTCATTGTATTGCTCAATAGGTGCACTTAAAGCACGATTAGCAATAAAGGTTATCCAGCGGATGCCACGAGTAGGAAAAATTCCAATTAAAAAAGCTAGTATTTGCCAAGGTAAAGAATCTGTATTAGGGCTTTGTTGTTGATTTTCGGGAGGTTGATTAGGGCTTTGTTGTTGAGTCATTACCGCTGTTTGAGGCAATGATGAATTTGGAGCGATCTTCTCAATTCCTCCAATTAATGAAGCGATACTAAAAGTGATAACTGCTGAAAGTAGAGTTCTTAGGATAACAGCACTATAAACTTGTGGTTGTAAATCGAAAGTATTATATCTTCTAATTAACAACTGTATACCAAAAAAGTAAGAGCCAAGAAATGCATAAAAAATTATTTCAACTGTAAGACTTTTGATAACACCTAGCTCGTTTTTGTTGTAATATGCTGCAAATATAAGAGATGCTAGAGTAACAAATAAAATAATATATACACCAAATTGGAAAGGATTATATACAGTATTGTAAAGTTCACTGATTTCATTAATATTTTCTTCAGAAACTAATCCCAATAATCTTAAATCATTTTCTAATCGGTCTTTTTGTACTTCAGATTTATAATAACTGTATGCAATATATGAAATAGGGAAAATTCCAAGTAATGCTCCAACTACCAAAGTAAAAAGTATTTGATGCCTAGATATTTCAATACTTATACTACTAATAAGAATTATGGATACAACTGAAAAAAATAGAATAACAAAAGACCAAATGCGTCTAAATTTTTTTCTTTTTGCTTCTGTCTTTTGTTTATATATGTATAAATCAATATAACTTTCTATAAAATCGTCGATACCTTTAGTTAATCCATCAATAATATTGTTGTAATCTTCCTCTTTACTACCTTTCTCAAATTCTTCCTGTAAAAATTTTCTCAGTTTTTTAGGTGTATCTGTAGGATTGATGATATTTGAAGGTGATAAAAAATCAGAAAAATTTTTCAAAAATTCTCTTTTTTTATTTCTCCGATTAGACTTTAAAAATTTAAACATAATTTTTCATTTCAGTAAAATAGATAAATTAATTAAGCTAGAGTAAAAATAAAAAATTAGTTCAGCCTATGAAGCTGATTAGATAGAGACTAATATAGTTCATATTTCTAAACTAACGCCATTTTGTTCTAAATAATAATGGCTGTACGATATCATTTTTTTTAATATTTGAGAAGTCTTTTATAAATAAATAAAAACTTTTAAATAAACTTAACGATATATGAGGCGATCGCTTTCACAATAATTTGAGTTGAGCAATGTGAAACTCAATCTACTCTTAATACACCAAACTAGCTTTAGCAGCCCACTAGAATTTAGGATTTACTTTATAAATCATCTCTTAAAGGATGTTTGTAAAGTCTAAATCAATACTAACCCTGGCGATTGGACATCGCAGCTATACAGACAAACAAAACTCCGAAGTTCTGAGCCTCCTTGTGGAGGAGCTTAGTTTGTGTAGTAACGAATTATATTCGCCCAAAACTTTTAAAACATCCTCTTAATTAACCAGGGTTAGTTTAGTTATGATTGGCTTTAGTAAGTTATGAAAATAATTTAACAACGCTGTAACTGCGCTAACATCACCAAAATTTCATCCATCGCTTGCCGCACAACCCTCGCAGGCTGTTCAGTTTGATTTACCATCATACTAAATACAACCGGATTATAACCAGGCGCATTGACATATCCTGAGAGAGTAACAACACCGCCCAGAGTTCCTGTTTTTGCTTGTACAATTCCCGTTGCCGGCGTATCAACCAGACGATTTTTTAAAGTGCCGCTCATACCCGCTACAGGTAGAGAAGCACGAAACACTTCTGCTTGTGATGACTGCGCCATTCCTTGTAAAGTTTGCACTAAAGCTTGTGGACTAATTAAATTTTTGCGCGACAAACCCGAACCATCTGCCAAAACATAACTAGTTGGTTCAACTCCCAACTGAGTTAAAGTTGATTTTAAAACTTCTAAACCGACATCAGCCGTGCTTTGATTTTTTGTTGCTGGTTTTTTAATAGCTAATGCTCTTAACAATGCCTCAGTATAGAAATTATTACTATCTTGATTTGCTGTCATTACTAATTCTGATAGTGGAGGAGATTGAATAAAAGCTAATTCTTCTATCTCATTTTTGCTATTACTATCTAAAACTGATGCTTGTTTAACAGTAATTTTTTCTGCTGCCAAGACACTACGAAAACGCTGTAAAAAGTATTCTGCAGGTGCAAACACAGGTAAATTTACAAATTGTGATTGGGAACCTTCTGGTAACTGACCTTTAATTCGTAGTACTGAACCTTCTAGCTCGCGATTAACCTTGATAAAACTAGGTTGATTTTTTTCAACTGTGACCGATTGATTTATTATCTGCCACTGTTTTTTCTGCTCGGAATTTAACCAAATTACTTTTAGAGGTTTACCTGAAGTTTGCGGTGACACAATAAAACTAAAAGAATTCTGATCCACAATCAAACTGTTTATTGGTGTACCATCGCCTGATTGCAAATCTTCCCATTGCCAACTGGGATTAACAATATCTCCTTGAAAATAATTATCGTCAACCATCAAATGCTTAATTTCGTTGATACCCTTTTGTTTAAATTGTTTAGCCAATGTTGTCAGCTGGGCATCAGTTAAACTGGGATCTCCCCTACCCACTACACGCAACCTATCACCATCGCGATACACAGAAGTACGAATGCGGTAATTTGCACCGAGTTCTGTTAGTGCGGCAGCTGTGGTTAGTAATTTAGTGTTAGATGCTGGAATAAAGTATTTTTGAGCGTCCCGACTGTAAAGTGTTTCAGTAGAACCCAGATTTTGTACTAATACTCCCCAGCGCGCCCGACTGAATTCAGAGCGGTTAATAATGGTATCTACCGCTGCTCCTAGTTGGGCAGGGCAAATTGTTTTAAGGGTAGTTGTTGGTACTGTAGATGCTGGGGTTTGTGCTTTTACTATTTGATGGTTGATACCTACTTGTACACTTAAAAATAGTATTAGCAAACTAGTAGAAAGTTTTTTAGGCATTGTCTAGACTTAGCGATCGCATAATTTGACTAACAGGAATTATCCAGCAAGTCACTGTAAATATCAGCAGACAGCCTAAGCAAATTAATAGTTTCCTGATGTAGAGAATTTACCAGATATTAAAGTGGTGTGGATTGATGAATCGTTTTCAACTAGTGTGCGATCGCAGCTATAGCAGCCCTAAATCATTCGTGAATCACAAATTAGATCAGACTGCTATGTAGCTAGCGATCGCGTTCGATATTTTTATATTTAAGGTCTATTGACTAAGAGTTACAACTCCACAGGCTATTCTTGCCCCACCAGCTTCTGCTGCCGTACCACCCGCTTTTTGTTGATCTTTTAATAGGTGGATGATGACTGCACTACCGTCTCCGTCAAACAGGGTGAGGGGGCCTTCACTTAGTGTGACTCGGCTAGTCTGCGTACTGTATGTTGCAACGCCCGCCGCATCCACTTCTAAGTTCGGCAAGTCGCCCATATGATAAGGGTGGTTTTCCTGTACGGGAAGTTCATTACCGAAAGGGCCAGGATCAAAGTGCCCACCGGCACTGCTATAAGCAGGATCGGCATTAGGATCGCACACACCTACAGAATGAATATGGAAACCGTGCAAACCGGGAGTCAGCTTAGTCGGATTGCCTTGAACTTGCCCCCAAATTCTGACCACACCATCTTGACGCTGACTCAGATTTAGGGTGCCAGTAATGTCGTCACCGGTAATCTGGACTTGTGCTCGTAGCGCAGACTGCGACATACTTGGTTGCCCCATTAGAAATCCCCAAACCAGCACCAAGCAAAGGCTGACTCCTATGAAAAACAAAGATTTTAGCGGCGAAAACTTGATCACCATGACCTCCTGCTGTAATGACAAATAACTAGAGTTAACTTCCATTTGGTACTTGTACATCACGCTGCAAAGACGGCATGGCAAAGTAGGTGGCTATTTTTTCAATATCCACACTTGCTTTGAATAAAACCCTTTTGAAATTGAACGGGAAAGAATTAAATTTTCTCGCTTTAGTTTAGTGACTTAGTCTGTTGATTGTAACTAGGGTATGGTTCGTCCGCAGAGATGATGTACTTGCAGGTAATGAAACAAGGATTAACAAGACAGATCCGAGATAGCAACCAATACTGACATGAATGTAAAGCATAATTTCAGACTTCGCGGCACACTTCTAGACATTGTTCGATCAGTCCTACATAATCTTTGAGTAGCAGTATTTTGTACTCATAACTGAGCGTTATCACTTGTATTACCTCTGTTGTACATTATTGCATGTTATGGTGTAAAAACTTCCCTGAAATAATAAAAATAAGTATTATCACGCTACTTGCTTTACCTTAGAAATGTTAATGAAAATCTTCTTTACTACACTTATTTTGTACTGACTTCCCCATTGTGATAGTATTTATATCTGTTTTAGTTGTTGCTCAAGCCACTGTAAAATCCGGTTCCACGCCCACCATGGATCTGAGTCTTGTGCTTGGCGTTGGCACTGTTTGCTACTTAAATAGCCAACATGACCACCATAATGAGTAAGTAACAAATCTATTGCTGGATTTTTAGCACAGATTGCTTGCAAATCGGGGGCGATCGCCGGATCGAAAAACGGATCGTCTTGTGCGTAAATAATCAAAGTCGGTTTTGAAAAGCTTTTAAGTAATGGCAAAGGACTGCTAGCGTCATAGTAAGCCTCTGGTGAAGAAAAACCCAATCGTCCAATCACTAGTTCTCGGTCAAAAGCCCAAATGCTATTTGCTCTTTTAATCGCCTCTGGATCGAAACTTCCAGGATGAGCATCATGAATTTGCCACGCTAAATTTTTCAGGCTCTGAGCAATCCTGGCTTCAAAATATCTACCTGCTGGGTAACTAACTAAATAAGTAAGAGAGCGTCGCGAATCTAAGTTGGGACAAATTACCGCTGCACCGCCAATGTCACTTTCTGTAATGCCTAGATTTTCTTTGCTCTCAGACAGTTCCATCGCTGCTTTTACTCCCCACAGCGCTAACTGCCCCCCTAAAGAATAACCTGTGAACCAAAATTTGCTTGGACATCCCATTTTTGCCGCGGTTGCGGCAATGCGGACAAAATCTTCTCCCTCATATAAACCATCACTAGTTAGCGTCGGTGATAACTTAGCAGTTTTGCCATGAGCACGCCAATCAAATAAGACTACAGCATATCCTTGCGCGTATGCCTTACGTCCTAAAAGCCTAAGAAACCATTGGTTTTCTAAATCCCCTGTAATACCGTAGGTGCCGATAATTGTGCTGTGAGCGTTGTTAGGTATAGCCACCCAGCCAAAAATGGGTATGCCTTGCCCACCGATAAAAATTTGCTCCTTGTAAGGCGGTTCGGGGAATGTTGTAGACTTTTCCCAGTTAAGAGATCCCCACAAAGAAGCGTAGACAGTCATTGCTACACCGTTTTGCAAAAATAGCGGCGGATTATAGGGCGGGAAATACATAATTTCGACTTGTGAGAAATTCTACCTGCTTGCTGCGCGATCGCTCCTTAGCAAACACAAACCAAAAAATAGGGTGGGCACAACCCACCCTATTTCATTTTGTCTGGCTATGCTTTGCTCTTACAACTTAGTCCCACACTCAGGACAAAAGTTATTATTAGGAGCATTTTTTGCACCGCAATTTCCGCAATATACGGGTTCTACGTCGGTTTTTGGAGCCTGCTTGGGCAAACCAACCATTTGAGCGTTGCTCTTACCGGGGGCTACCATTGGGTAGCAGTTTTCGTCTTTGGTGACATGGGCATCGATAATTACCGGGCCATTGTGAGCTAACATTTCGGCGATCGCATTTGGCAATTCTTCCCGGCTATTGATGACTATGCCCTTGATCCCATAAGCTTTGCACAGTAACTCAACATCCGGCATCCCTACTTCCATGTTCGAGCATGAGTAACGCTCGCCGTGAAAAGCTTGCTGCCATTGGCGTACCATGCCTTGCCAGCCATTATTTACAATTACAGTCTTGACATTAATACCATACTGCGCTAGAGTTCCAAGCTCTTGCAAGCACATCTGGAAGCTGGCATCACCGCTGATACAGATAACTTCCTGGTCAGGGAAGGCAACTTTTGCACCCATGGCGGAAGGTAAGCCAAAGCCCATCGTTCCCAAACCACCACTAGAAATCCAGCGTCGCGGCCCTGTTTTGAGGAATTGGGCTGCCCACATTTGATGTTGTCCGACATCAGTAGTATAGATAGCATTGGGCGCTTGCCGGGCTACTTCCACTATCACCTCTTGCGGTGACATACTATCTGGATGCTGGGGTACTACCAGTGGATACTCTTCCTTCCAGCGGTTGATTAATCTCAACCATTCTTGGGTTTGGTTGGGTGTACTCTTGAGATCCAATTCTTGACATCGCCGCAAAATATCAGTGAGGACGTTCTTGACATCTCCAACGATGGGTACATCGGGAACGCGATTTTTGCCTACTTCTGCGGGATCAATGTCAATGTGGATAACTTTAGCGCGGGAAGCGAATTCATCCAGCTTGCCGGTGACGCGGTCATCAAATCTGGCACCAACACATATTAGTAAATCGCAGTCGGTGACAGCAAAGTTAGCATAAGCAGTGCCGTGCATCCCCAACATATTTAAAGACAGGGGATGATGTTCGTCAAAGGCACCCAAACCCATCAACGTAGTAGTGACAGGGATATTAAATAATTCAGCTAGTTCTTGAAGTTCTTCGTAAGCACCAGAAGCGATCGCACCCCCACCGACGTACAGCAAAGGGCGGCGGCTCTCGCGAATTAGTTGAATTGCGGCGTTAATCTGACGGGGATTACCTTTTACTGTCGGGCGATATCCAGGCAATTTTACCGAACCCGGTTCTACTGGTACATAGTCAAATTCTTCAAATGCCACGTCTTTGGGGACATCAACCAAAACAGGGCCAGGTCTTCCCGTACTGGCAATATGGAATGCCTCAGCAACAATTCGCGCCATGTCTTTGGGATCGCGCACTACGTAAGAGTGCTTGACGATGGGCAGCGTAATTCCGTAAATATCAGTTTCTTGAAATGCATCTGTACCAATCATTTTCCGTGGTACTTGTCCTGTGACAATCACCATCGGAATCGAGTCCATATAGGCAGTGGCAATACCTGTGACTAAATTAGTCGCCCCTGGCCCAGAAGTACCAAAGCACACTCCTACCTTACCCGTAGCGCGGGCGTAGCCATCTGCGGCATGGGCTGCGCCTTGTTCGTGTCTTACCAGGATATGCTTAATGCCGCCAGAGGCTTGTTCAAAATAAAGTTCATCATAAATTGGCAGAATCGCGCCGCCAGGATAACCAAAAATATATTCAACGCCGTGGCGTTTGAGACTGTCAAGCAATGCAAAACCACCAGAAGCCCGTCTGGGCGTTGCGACTGGCGACAAGGAGACATTAGACTGGGTGGGATTCTCAATTTGTGGGGCACCTATTTGGGAACGCGATCGCACAGTCAAACCTCACGTGATAGCTAAGATAAAGCTGAAATTCTGTATTTAAAATTTCATTTTAATTTAAAACTCTCATAATTAATTGAGATTGTTCCCTATTCTTGACATAAAAGACTGGTTTATGAATTGAAAATGGGTGTGGGGGTGTAAGGGTATAGGGGTGTAGGAGAAAAAACCTTCTGCCTCCTGCCTTCTAAATCACATCTTCCAAAACTTTACGGGTATTTTGCCAAGCCCAAACGCCAACTACAGCAACTATTACGCTCATTCCGACAAGCACGCTGCGCAAACCCAGAGCATCAGTGACAGGGCCAGTAATTGCTAGTGGAGCCGACAGAGCAATGTTAACGGCATGATTTTGAAATCCAAACACTTTACCATGCATTGAAGGTGGTGTCTGCTGTTGAATTAAAGTTTGCATTGGCACACCAACTAAAGCTGCACCAATTCCCAACACGGCACAAAGCCCCAATGCTAACAACAAATTATGGGTAAAGGTGAATACTCCCAAAACTATAGCCATCATTAAAAATCCGAACAAGGGTAAAGGCTTGTGATGCACTTTATTAGCCCAATGCCCCAAAATTGCTGCTCCCAAGACCATTCCTACCCCTGCGGCTGCCAAGAAAAAGCCGAATTGTTTCTCTTTTAAGCCAAATTCCTCTGCCAATCGAATTGCCAACACCGTTAAAGCAGCAAATACGCAATATAAAGTTATTAGTTGCAGCATGGCATTTAAGACTAAACGATTGCTTTTAAGATAGCGTAAGCCCTGTTTAAAGTCTGTCCAAGGATGGATGATTGCCTCACTATTATCAAGAGTTCTGTTGTCTTTAAAGTTAATTGGCTGCATCATGCCCGCAGAAGATAGGTATAGGATCGTGACAACAAGCTCTTGTCCGTAATTTGGCCCTAATACATCTTTCGCCCAACTCAGTATTGGCTCACCGATCGCAAACCCAACAATGAGAGCACCCATCATCGTGCTGCTAAACAGCGCATTAGCTGCCATTAAATTTTCTTTTCGTACTATCAGCGGAATGGCTGCTTGCTCTGCGGGGGCAAAAAACTGCGTGATTGTAGAGATAGCAAAAGTCATTAACAAAAGAACCAGGAACTCCCGCGGCAAAAAGGGAATTAGCAACGTTAACAGACCGCGTACAAAATCAGAGCCAACCATGATGATTTTTTTCGGAAAGCGGTCAACAAAGACACCTCCGGCAGAACCAAACAGAATGGCTGGTATTGTAAACGCCATCATCAAAGTTGAATACATGGAGTTTTCTGCCAAACCGATCGGAGGTGGATAATTTTCTAGTAGGGCTACCATCAAAACAAAGAAAACTTTATCAGCCAGCTGGGATAATAACTGCCCAATCCACAGCAGCATAAAGCCACGGTTTTTGAGCAGAACACCAAATCCATTGTTAACGGCAGCAGGTTCAGTTGGAAACATCAGAATCAGGGTTGGGGTTGGGGGAGCAGGGAATAGTAGGGGGCAGTGCCTCGTGCTTGCCTTGGAGTGAGGGAGATTTAGGGGGGTTTAAAGTTAAT
Source organism: Chlorogloeopsis fritschii PCC 6912 (assembly GCF_000317285.1). Taxonomy (GTDB): domain Bacteria; phylum Cyanobacteriota; class Cyanobacteriia; order Cyanobacteriales; family Nostocaceae; genus Chlorogloeopsis; species Chlorogloeopsis fritschii. The sequence goes on from NZ_AJLN01000116.1 coordinate 245,908, forward strand.
TTTTAACCTATCACCCCATCACATTTTCACTCCTGCTTAATCCCTATGTTTTCCGGATTAATTTTCTTCATAACGCATAAAAAGCATATACAAAAATTCAATCGCACTTAGACGTTTTGGTAGCTGCGATTCCCCAACAGACAAGTCTACCCACCAACCTTGTACAGTTTGGGGCGATCGCCACATATCTAAATGCTCGACAGGTGGGTCTGCATAAAAGTTATTGTGCCCACAACCAAGTATTTTGGAACTCCAGTGGGTGAAATAATCATGACTCATTCGATGGATAGGGAAATTTCCCACCAATGGAACTCCCCATCCATCTATGGCAATAAAAGCTTTAACATACCCTCCAAGAATTTGCCACAAGGATGCGGCTGCGATCGCTCCAACTACGCCAGCACTAAAACTTATGAACATCACAGGCGCTTTTTGCTCGTTACCCAAGCGATCGGACAAAAACTGCACAATATGAAATGCCGATAAAGACGAATAACCAACTGTTGGGTAAATTAGTATATCTACGGAATTTTTGCTAGTTGAGGTATCAGTAAATAACGCACTCAAGCTAGAAGTAAAATTCTCTGTTAACTTTGGTTCATGAATTCCAGGGCAAATAATTATGCTCATCCGTTTTTGTTGCTAGCAGTTTCCACAATCATTTTGCGTCTAGAAAAACTCGTAAAAATTTAGTGTTGCCAAGCAGCAAAAAAGGTATTCGTTAACACTAAATACTATTAATAGCTCAAAAATTTAATTCCGGTCTATTAAATCTGACACAAAATGGTTAGTTAGTCATTGGTCATTGGTTAGTAGTTAGTGGTTAGTAGGTAGTGGTTAGTAGTTAGTAGTTAGTGGTTTCTCCCCCTTGCGCCCTGCACCCTTGCTTCTTTCTGTCCCCGTGTCCCCTACCCTAGTCCCTAGTCCCTAGTCCCTAATCCCTAATCCCCCATCCCAGGTATGAATTTTAAGCTTTGTTCTTTTAAGTGTATTTATCCTCTCCGGGGGGATAGGATAATAATTAAGTAGTAAGAAAAACAACCTCTTCTAATTACATTGAGGAATAGATTGTGGTTGCCACGCCGGAAAAACTAGAACATACCCACGAGCATTTACCAAGTCAACAACGCGTAGCCGTGTTGTTGATGGGCTATGGTGAAGTCGAAAGCTATGAAGATTTCGCTAACTATAACGAACAGGCTTTAAATCTCCTAACAGCAAAATTTGCACCAGTACCCACTTGGATTTATCCCCCTTTGGCTAGAATTTTGGCTTTATTTGATCGCCATGAGTGGGGACACCAGCACAATGATTTTATTTCTCCCCACAACGCTATATTTGAAAAGCAACGAGAAGGTATAGAAAAAAGTTTGCAACAAAGTTGGGGCGATCAAGTTCAAGTCTTCAAAGCTTTTAACTTCTGCGCTCCCTTCCTTCCTAAACAAGTCTTAGCAGAAATTAAAAACCAAGGCTTTGACAAACTTTTGATATACCCATTACTGGTAGTTGATTCCATCTTTACCAGTGGTATAGCGATCGAGCAAGTTAACAAAGCTTTATCAGAATTGACTGATGGTAATGAACACTGGCTCAAAGGGCTACGCTACATTCCTTCTTTTTACAACGAACCAGCCTACATCGATTTGATGGCTAATCTTGTAGAAGAAAAAATTGCCAGTGACTTAGCCAAAGCTTACCTACCAGCAGAAATTGGTATTGTGTTAATGAATCACGGTTGTCCCCATAAAGCTAAAGGATTCACCTCTGGGATTACCGAGAGTCAGGCACTATACGACTTGGTGCGCGATAAATTAATTAACCGTTATCCTTTAATTTCTGTAGGTTGGTTAAACCACGACACACCCTTGATTGAATGGACGCAACCAAGTGCCGAACAAGCAGCGAAAAATCTCATTCAACTAGGTGCAAAAGTTGTAATGTTTATGCCCATTGGTTTTGCGACAGAAAACCACGAAACTCTATTGGATGTACATCATATTATTCATGCATTAGAGAAAAAGCATAAGAGTGTTAACTTCGTGCAGATGCCTTGCGTCAACGATCGCCCTGAGTTTTTAGCTATGGCAGCCCAATGGGCAAATTCTCACATTGAAGAGTTATTAACAGAACAAGCCATAACAGTTAACTCGCACTTAGCGATCAACCATCACCACCATCACCATCATTAAGAAGAGCAGGAATTGGGGATTGGGGTTCGGGGATCGGGTAGAGACGCAAGGAACCGAAGCGTCTGGTACAATTCCTCCCTTGTCCCCTGTTCCCTGTACCCTGTCACCTGTCCCCCTATCCCCTAATTCACGCCTCGCAACTTGCGGGTATTGTCAACTAAACTCTGGGCAAATTGGTCAAATCTTTGAGAAAGCTTATCATCTAGGAGCTTACCTTCTGAGTTAAAAGCATTCCATGCTTGACCAACAGCAATTTGTTCGGGAATTACCCAAGCGTGTACCCAGCGCATAATGACTCGCAAGTCATTTAAGGCGTTGCTGTTAGACTGTCCACCCAAGACGCTAATTAGCCCAACAACTTTATCAGACAACTGATCGAAACTCATTAAATCCAAGGCATTTTTGAGGACACCACTCACGCTCCCGTGATACTCTGGTGTCGCTAAAATTAACCCATCAGCACTGCTAACAGCATCTTGTAACCGTTGCACGTCTGGGTAATCTGGATACTCTTGTCCCCCAGTACAAAACGGTAACTGCATTTCTCGCAAATCGAGAATTTCTACTTCTGCGCCTAAAGCTTCTACGCGTTGCGCTGCTAGACGTAAAGCCATCTGGCTATAGGAGCCAGATCTTAAACTACCACCAATACCGACAATTTTGACCATAATTAAATCAACAAACTAGTAGTTAGCTTTAATAAGTATTTCCACTATCTAAAGGAGGGTTTTTGCAAGTCGAATTCATTATGACTATGTATATTTATATTATATTAATTTTTTCTGAGGCTTGAAGGTATCGCTAGAAAGATCCAGGAGTGCGGCTATGCAAAATTGGGAATGAGTTTTTGTGGAAGTTACACTAGAGTGAGAAAAAGTTATTTCAACTCTTTCTAGATAAAAGCCATAAAAACCAGCGCTCAACTTATGGCAGCCGACAAAAGGTAATTGTTTATGAGAAGTTTTGAGAAAAAGACACCTATGAAACAGCAACCAAAAAAGCGCATAGCTTTGACAGGGGCGCTGGCAGCCGGTTTGATGATGTTGCCAGGATTTGTTGGGGGTACTCCTGCCTTGGCACAAAAAGCAGAGCGTGACTCCCTTACTTATGGCGAGTTGTTTCAGAAGATTGATCGCGGAGAAGTTAAAAGAGTAGAACTAGACGAAAGCGAACAGATCGCAAGGGTGTATCTAAAAGGACAACAACCCGATGCACAACCGCTACAGGTAAAACTTTTAGAGCAAAACTCAGAGTTAATTTCTACACTGAAAGCAAATAGAGAGGTTCAGTTTGAAGAAGTTTCCTCTGCTAATAGTAGGGCTGCGGTTGGTCTTTTAATCAATCTGATGTGGATTTTGCCACTGATTGCTTTAATGTTGTTGTTCCTACGTCGTTCTACTAATGCCTCCAGTCAAGCAATGAATTTCGGGAAATCCAAAGCTCGTTTTCAAATGGAGGCAAAAACTGGCATCACATTTGGCGATGTAGCGGGTATTGAAGAAGCCAAAGAAGAACTGCAAGAAGTTGTTACTTTCCTCAAGCAACCAGAAAAATTTACTGCTGTCGGCGCACGTATTCCCAAGGGAGTGTTATTAGTAGGCCCGCCCGGAACAGGTAAGACTCTCTTGGCAAAAGCAATTGCTGGGGAAGCTGGTGTACCTTTTTTCAGCATTTCCGGTTCAGAATTTGTGGAAATGTTTGTAGGCGTTGGTGCTTCTCGTGTCCGCGATTTATTTAAGAAAGCAAAAGAAAATGCTCCTTGTTTAATATTTATAGATGAAATTGACGCCGTAGGAAGACAACGGGGTGCGGGGATCGGTGGTGGTAATGATGAAAGAGAACAAACCCTCAATCAGTTATTGACTGAGATGGATGGTTTTGAAGGCAACACAGGCATCATTATTATTGCTGCTACCAACCGCCCAGATGTTTTGGATACAGCATTATTGCGTCCTGGACGATTTGATCGGCAAGTGATTGTAGATGCACCTGATCGCAAAGGACGTTTGGAAATTTTAAAAGTCCATGCTCGAAACAAAAGAATCGACCCAGCAGTTTCTCTGGAAGTTGTTGCTCGCCGTACACCAGGTTTTACAGGAGCAGATTTAGCTAATCTGCTCAACGAAGCGGCAATTCTGACAGCACGCAGACGTAAGGAAGCAATTACCCAGATAGAAATTGACGATGCGATTGATCGCCTAACAATAGGGTTTACTCTCAATCCACTGTTGGACAGTAAGAAAAAGCGCTTGATTGCTTATCATGAGGTGGGGCACGCTCTGTTGGCAACACTTTTACCACAGGCAGATCCCTTAAATAAGGTGACAATTATTCCTCGTTCTGGTGGAATTGGTGGTTTCTCCCAACAAATTCTAAATGAAGAGATGATAGATAGTGGTCTTTACACTCGCGCTTGGCTCAAAGACAACATCACCATGACTTTGGGAGGCAAAGCCGCAGAAACTGAGGTATTTGGAGAAGCTGAAGTTACAGGCGGAGCTAGTAACGATTTAAAAATGGTAACCAACCTAGCCCGAAAGATGGTAACGATGTACGGGATGTCTGAGTTAGGTTTAGTGGCTTTAGAAACCCAAAATAATGACGTGTTTCTGGGCAGAGACTGGGTAAGTCGCAATGAGTATTCCGAAGAAATGGCAACTAAAATTGACAGACAGGTGCGGGAGCTTGCTGTTGAGTGCTATCAAGAAGCCCGTCGCATCATTCGTGAAAATAGATCGCTCGTAGATCGGCTTGTGGACTTGTTGGTAGAACAGGAGACAATAGAAGGAGAGAAATTCCGTCAAATTGTTTCTGAATATACTCAATTGCCAGAAAAACAACAATTAGCAGTGTCTAATCAAGGTTAGTAGATAGTAGCTAATAGCTAATAGTTAGTAGGTTTTGTGGATAGTAAATAGTAGTTTTTAATTAAGAACTGCACCACTAACCACTGTACGGTCGGGTTTAGAAGATAAATTATCTGTTTGAACGGCAAGATAATCAACAAAACCCGTACGGCAGTCGCTACAACGGAGGAGCCACTGCGGTGGACGGGTTTCCCGGCATAAAGCATGTGGCGTGGAGCCGGAGACGTTTCCGTTAGCTCCTCTTAACCTCCAAGGGCGCGCTGCCTCCCCTACTAACCACTAACTAATACCCATAATCACGAACAAATTTTGATTTCTCAATCATTACTTGTGACTTTTAAGGGATAGTTCTAAGTGTTGCGCTTTTGGCTAGTTCTTGTTCGGAGAACATCTGCCGAAGAACTAATGCCGGATCTACATAATTATTGCCATATCTTAGTATCCAATGGAGATGAGGGCCTTTAGTACGTCCAGTCATCCCAACTCGTCCTATTCTGACTCCAGCGTTTATTTGCTGGCCTTCCCAAACTTGAATTCCTCCTGTGCGATCGCTAAGAAAACGACGACCATTTGTGGTTTCAACGTGTCCTTCCATGTGGCAGTAAGTGTGTTCCCACTCGCCAGATTTAATAACTATATGGGTACCGCAAGCACTGCGATCGCCTACTTTAATTACCCTACCAGCCCACCAATTGCGAATGTAACTACCTTGGGGAGCAACTATGTCTAAACCACTATGAAATTCCCAATTAGAATTACCATCAACAGAACGACGGTAGCCAAAGGGAGAAGAATATGACTGAAAATTTTCTACAGGGAAAGAGGCTGCTAACCAAGTGTTTTCTTTTGGTAATTGTGTGATTTTGATTTCAACAGCCGTAGCTATTTTTAATTTCGGTAATAAATTGATTAAACCGATAATATTCAATCCTATAAATAGGCTGGTTCCAAAAAATATGATTCTTTTTTGCAGCTTATTCATTTATGTATTCCTCAATTTAATATATTGATTTTTGGTAATATCAAGTTTGGTTAAATAGATGAATAATTGGATAAAACTGAGCGCAATCCAGCAAAAACTATTGATTCTGAGCTAGTTAATTCTCAGTCAATAGAAAAAATATATTATTCTGGTATACATATTTAAATCTCTTGCAAAAGTTACCATTACAAGAGATGAAAAATGTTGAACTTTCACTCTTACCAATTGCCTGGCTTCTGCAAGCAGTTTATCGCAATATCATACTTAAGGTTATGACATTCCTAAGACATATATAAAACAGTATATTTTCGGCTCTTTGATGAATTTTTAATTTAATTTAGACTGAGGCGTTTTTAGAGCTAAGTTATATCTTGTAGAATTTACGGTAGTAAGTTTACTGAGTAAATGATAACTGATTAGTAACTAATGAGAAAATTTTAGAATTAACACTAAATTAATTATTAAAAACACAAATTAAAATCTTGAGTTGTTTTACTTGTATTTTACGATAATACCAAGTCAGCAAAATACAAGTAAATAACTGTAAAAACAACTAAATTTTAGACAAATGCTTTAGTGCTTAAAATCAATATCTTTTGTACTCGCTGCCTTAATTTTAAGATGCTCGGCTAGCTAAAAACAAAGTTTTTAGTAGTTCTGTGACTATCCACCTTTTAATAAGTCCTATAATCAGACGTTGAGTATTTCCTTGTAGCAAAATTGGTGGATATAAGCTGATTGCCATCCACAACTTTTTACGAGCTTGAATCAAATTATCAATACTATTACTATAGTTCTGCAAATATTTACGCGTGCAGTATTGATACACTGTAGCTAAACTTTGATTCTTGAGATATTGAAATTCTGGTGGAAGGGTTTTAAAGGCTTTTTCAACGACAAAAACACAAGCCTTTTCCATCTGCTCAATTTTAGATGAGGTGGAATGTGAAGATTGGCGATAAAAAACTTGGTATTTAGGAACTAATACAAATTCCCATTTAGATGCAATCCTGAGCCAATAATCCCAGTCAGTGCAACTTCCACATTCAGGATCGAAGTATTCTCCAGATTCAATCGCTTTTTTGCGAATTAAAGCGTTAGAACCACTAGCTATAAAATTACATACTAATAAATTCGCCAATACATTACCTTTAAAATATATAGGCTCACCTTTACCTAACAATTGTCCTTGCTCATCGATAAAATTAGTCCAACTATATGCAATACCTGCTTTTGGATTTTTTTGCAAGGCTTGCACTTGTAATTCCAATTTATCACTTGTCCATAAATCATCAGCATCCAGAAAAGCAAGAAACTCTCCGGTTGCATGAGAAAAGCAACGATTGAGAGATGTAGGTAAGTCTACATGCTCATATGAAAAAACTTTTAGGCGTTGATCTTGAATATTTTTTAATACTTCTAAAGTGTTATCAGTTGAACCATTATTAACAACAATAATTTCAAAATCACTGAAAGTTTGTTTGAGAACTGATGATATTGTTTCTACAATGGTTTTTTCACCATTATAGACAGTCATTACAACAGAAACAGTTGGCATAATTTAATTTAGATTGTATAGTTTTGAACAAATAAGCAAGTTTTTATTTGTACCCAGATAAGAGCTTTATCTTTCTATGGCAAAGATAATAATTTTATCTGAAAATTATAATATCATGAGTATTATATACATACAGAGCAAAAAACAATAAATTTCATAATAAATTTATATTGGTTGAGGAAGATTTTACACTTGCAGGACAACAAGATACTTGATATGTGCTAGATATTATGTAAAGTCTTTTCAGAAAATTACTGTAAATCTTCTATAAACTTTCCTTGGCGTTTTCATATACTTGCGTTTATGCATCTGCCGGAAAAAAGGAGCTAACCAGTTTTTAAGAAAGCAGGGTGTAAGTAAGATAAGCCAGGCAGATGCTTTCTTTGATAAAAAGCGATCGCTTCACTACCTTGCTTAACATGATTGCTTTTTGATTCCTCCAGGTAGGAGAAAATAAGAAACCTTTGCATTATTTCTGTTATCTAGCTCTTTGCCTTTAGCATAGGTACTAAATAATTTACAAAGGTTTCAAATAACTTCTTTATTCTTTATAAAGAGTACTAAACCTATTAGAAGATTGTAAAAACAACAGATAAATTTCTGTACATTTTACTACAAAACTGCATTATTTCCTGCTTTACTGAAGTAATCCAAAGAAACTAAACTGCCATCGCTGCCCTTGTTTCTAAAGGTTCACCCGTCAAGCTAAAAGCGCGAACTTCAGTAACTTTAACTTTTACTAACTTGCCTTTTAGATCGTTGATGCTACCTGTAAAGAAGGTAAGGCGATTGGTGCGTGTGCGCCCCATTACCTGAGTTGTATCTTTAGGATTTTGATCTTCGACAAGAACTTCTTCGATACGTCCTAGATAACGCTGCGATCGCTCGGCGGCTTTGATGGCTACCAGATGATTTAATCTTTGCAGGCGATCGCTTTTGACTTCTTCACTAATTTGCTCATCCCATAGGGCGGCGGGTGTTCCCGGACGTGGGGAATAGGCTGCGGTATTCAATTGATCGAAACCAATATCTTCTACGAGTTTGAGTGTATTTTCAAACTGTGCTTCCGTCTCTGTTGGGAAACCCACAATCGCATCGGCACTAATTGCCGCATCTGGCATATACTCACGGATTGTGTCAATAATCCGGCGGTATTTTTCGTGAGTGTAACCTCTTGCCATCCGTTTCAATACTTCGTTATCCCCAGATTGAAAGGGAATGTGGAAATGTTCGCATACTTTGGGCAATTCCGCACAAGCCCGGATTAGGCGCTCTGTGAAATAACGAGGATGACTAGTCGCAAATCTGAGGCGCTCAATTCCTGGCACATCATGAACGTAGTAAAGCAAATCTGTAAAAGTATGCTTATGCCTTCCTTCTGGCGTTACGCCCGGCAAATCTCGTCCGTAGGCATCAATATTTTGTCCTAAGAGCGTGACTTCTTTGTAACCTTGTCGCCCCAATTCTTCCATTTCAGCGCGAACAGCCTCCGGTGTTCGAGATTGCTCAACACCGCGCACATTGGGAACGACACAGTAAGTGCAGCGTTCGTTACAGCCGTAAATCACATTTACCCAAGCAGTAACGGTAGCATCCCGTCGTGGCTTGGTGATATCTTCCATAATATGAATTGGCTCTGTGGCTACAACTTGGTTGCCGTCAAAAACTTGTTGTAATAAATCTTTCAGACGGTTGGCGTGTTGCGGCCCCATAACCAAGTCTAATTCTGGCACTCGCCGCAACAGTGCTTCGCCCTCCTGTTGGGCAACACAGCCAGCAACAATCAGCGTTAGATCGGGTTTTTCGTGCTTGCGTTTTGCTTGTCTACCGAGATAAGAATATACTTTTTGTTCGGCATTATCCCGGATTGTACAAGTATTGTAGAGAATTATATCTGCATCATTAGGATCTTCTGACCACTCAAAGCCCATGTCTTCTAAAACACCAGCCATGCGCTCTGAGTCAGCTTTGTTCATTTGGCAACCGAAGGTGGTGATGTGATAATGGCGTCTGGCAGTTGTCATGGGCGATTGTACTTAAGCTCTAATAATTTTAAAGGTTTTCTTTAATTGTATTAACTCTAGTTACCAATTACCAAAACTTACTAGTTACACTTCTACTCCAAAATCCCAACAAAAATTTTGACTATTTCTTCTAAATTATCGGGCAGGGTGTAGGAACTAATATCTCGCGTTACTGTGCGTGAAGCAGTTTCCAGCGTGCCAAAAACCCATACATCTCCCATTGTCACTGTTCCATATATTGTATCGGGTGCGTTCTCCAACATAGACAGCGCAATCATTTCCACCGCTAACTGCGTAAACCCCCGCGTTAAGTCATCTCGTTTTGCTTCTACGACAATTAGGCTATGTTCAGATTGAATCAAATAATCCAGGTTGCCTTGCAGTAAATTGTTTACCTTTAAGGGATACTCAATTCGTAGGATTCGCTTGCTGATAACCGCTACCCTACTTAAAACTGGCGCAATCAAAATTTCTCGTTTTGCGGCTTCACTGCTAAGGCTGACATAAGGGATAGTTTCTTCAATTTGCTGTCGCAGTTCGTTGAGCCGTTCTAGTTGACGGTTGGTTCTGGGGAGTTGCAAGCGAGTGCGAGCAAAAGCATAACCGAATTCTGCTAATACCTCATCTGTGTCATTGGGTAATTCAAAGTATGAACGAAACGAGTAGTTAGCATCTTCGCGGAGAATTTTTAACTTGGACATGAGCGGATTCTCTATACCACCTTTTATGTCTGCCACCAAGCTATGCGGCTTTATAAATACTTGGTTCTGGAAGCGATTCACCTGTCACTTCGTATGCCATAATCAAGGACTCTAATGCTTCAATACCATTTTGTACTGCTGACTCGTAGGTATCGCCATGAGTACGCCAACGTTGTCCAGGAAAATCAGGGAATCCCACTAAGAAGCAGTTATCTTCATCAGACCATTGAATTATCATCTGATATTTAAATTTATTCATCTTCGTGTTTCTCCTCTACTTCTAGAATAGCTTGCTGGACTTCTTTTTCCTGATAACGTTTAGCGTCTGCACTATCCTTACCAGAAATTGTAAGTTTTCCAGTATACAAAGGATGTATCCAGTTAGTATGACTTCCTTTGCCTGGAAGTTCTGTAAAACCAGCTTGACGCAACATTTGTTTCAGTTCCCGGATTTTCTTTGGCATCGCTGGTTTCCGGCAAGTTGTTTACTAACTTATTTTAAGAATAAAGCAAGCCCCACTATCCCTAACGGTCATGAGAAATTTTGAACGACTAAGATATTCATATTCCCGAATTTTTATTCTGCAAATTTAATATTCAACCAATGGAACCAATTATCACATTACCCAACTACATTAATGGTCAGTGGTGTGCATCGGTAGCTACAGAATTTTTAGACGTAACCAACCCAGCAACAGCAGAAGTATTAGCTAAAGTTCCTCTGTCGCCTGCATCTGAGCTACATCAAGCTGTTAAAGCAGCAGCAGAAGCTTTTTTGACATGGCGTCGCACGCCACCTACAGAACGCGTGCAGTATTTGTTCAAACTTAAGAATCTATTAGAAGAACATTTTGAGGACTTATCCCGCACAATTACCCAAGAATGCGGTAAGACTTTAGCTGAGTCGAAAGGCGAGATGCGCCGGGCGATTGAAAATGTGGAAGTCGCCTGTGGTATCCCCATGATGATGCAGGGAACGAATTTGGAAGATATTGCCAGGGGCATTGATGAAATCATGATTCGGCAACCTTTGGGAGTATGCGCGGTTATTGCTCCTTTCAACTTTCCGGGGATGATTCCGTTTTGGTTTATGCCCTATGCCCTTGCCTGTGGCAACACCTATATCGTTAAACCATCGGAAAAAGTACCGTTAACGATGCAGAAAATCTTTCAGTTACTAGAAAAAACTGGATTACCCAAAGGTGTGGTGAATTTAGTTAATGGGGCAAAAGCAGCTGTTGATGCAATTTTAGATCATCCTCAAATTCGGGCAATAAGTTTTGTTGGTTCCACACCTGTAGCTAAATATATTTACAGTCGGGCAGCGGCAAATGGAAAGCGCGTGCAATGCCAAGGCGGGGCGAAAAATCCAATTATTGTCTTACCAGATGCAGATATAGAAATGACTACCCGTATCGCTGCTGACAGTGCTTTTGGTTGTGCTGGGCAGCGTTGTTTAGCTGCTTCTTTTGCTGTCACAGTTGGGGAAGCACGGCACACATTTACAGAGGCGATCGCCGAAACAGCTAAAAAACGAGTCGTTGGTAATGGTTTAGATCCTGGTGTAGAAATGGGGCCAGTTATTAATGCTCAAAGCAAGGTGAGAATTGAAGGCTTAATTAGAAAAGGAGCAAATGAAGGGGCAAGATTGCTAGTAGACGGTCGATATCCAAATATACCCGGTTATGAAGCAGGGAATTTTATTAAACCGACAATTTTGCAAGATGTCGATCCTGGCAGTGAACTTGCCCGTACAGAAATTTTTGGCCCTGTCTTAAGTTTGCTTCATGTAGATACCATAGATCAGGCAATTTCATTAGTGAATAGCGGTCAATACGGTAATATGGCTTGTTTATTCACTACTAGCGGTGCGGCGGCGCGTAAATTCCGGTATGAGGCTGAGGCTGGAAATATTGGTATCAACATTGGTGTTGCTGCGCCAATGGCATTTTTCCCTTTCAGTGGTTGGAAAGAAAGCTTTTTTGGTGATTTGCACGGACAGGGTAACCATGCAGTAGAGTTTTTTACTCAAACTAAAGTGGTGGTAGAACGCTGGCCTGGCGATTGGTCACGTCAATTTTGAAGAGGATTGCACCAATAAGCAGAACCATCCCGCATTCTATTGATTAGTTTACTCTCAAATAATTCTCGTCGCAATAGAGCAGGATCGTTAAAGGTGTGATATTGATTCAGTAGGGCATTGACTTCTTTTTCTGTGTAGGTTACTCCAGGCTCAAATTTTGTTGCCAGGTACTCCAAAACTAGCTTTTGGAACTTGCCTCGATTTCGTTTCGAGGGCCATTCTTTCACGCGTCCTTGCTCATCTAGGTAGCTTTTGAGTTCTGCTAAGTAATCCATCATTTATGTTAGAACTTTGCAAAATCAATTTGGTGAATGTTCAAAACATATTAGAAAAAACACAATTTCGCATCCGCTGTTCTGAATATTAAGACTATTAGCTGACATATTCATTCTATGTTTGAATGGCTTCCTGAAAGAATTGAACAAGCACAGCAGGTTTTTCAAGAGTTCTCATTAGACTGGACGTTCATCCTAAATCCACCAGCAACAGAAACAGAGATTCGAGCTTGTGAGGAAGCTCTTGGTGTAACACTTCCACCTAGTTATCGGGAATTCTTGTTGCGTCACAACGGAGCTAATTTTTTTTGTACTGACTTGGGCGAAACGTACGATCGCTCAATATGGGATGATTCTGGGCTGATTATTTATGGAACTGATAACCTCGTTGATTTCAATCAAGAAAAGCAAGAGATATATACAGACGAAGAATGGGATTCGCTGATTGCTTTTTGCTATTTAGAGAGGATTGGAACTGGTGATTTCTGCGGACTCGATCCACAACAAAAAACCAACTTGGAGTATGCAGTACTAGATTGTTTTCACGAACTTGCTCCAGCAGACTGGCGACAAGCGCGGATTGCCTCTTCCTTTGCAGATTGGTTAGCAAGAATCTTTGACCAAGTAATCTTACACAAGAAATACCCAGAATACTGGTTTGAAGCAGAATCGTCATCATCGTTTTCACTTGCCGAAGAAACGCCAGACGCATTAAACAGACAGGGTATCAAAAAGGCTCACAGACACGACTATATAGGAGCAATTCGGGACTTTAACCGGGTACTTCTACTAGCTCCTAATCATCACGAAGCCTATTATGAGCGGGGCAATGCATACTTTATTTTGGGTAATTATGAAGAAGCGATTAAAGACTTTACCCATGCTATTTGTTTCAATCCCCAGTCTGTGATTGCCTATAAGAAGCGAGGGCTTGTTCGTTCTGAACTTGGAGAATATCAGGGAGCGATTGAGGATTTTAATCAAGCTTTGCAGATTAGTCCCAGAGATGCTGAAATCTACAATCATCGAGGGAATGCCCGCTCTCAGTTAGGAGATAGGCAAGGAGTTATGGAGGATTACCAGAAAGCTGCTGAACTTTTAGCTGAGGAAGAGAAGATAGTACAGCCAGAGTTTGTATTTTGTGATTATGAGGATATAACTACAGAAAGTTCGCAAAATATTCTGGAGTAAATACTTTGACGGTACTGTTCTTTGAAAACGCGATCGCCTAAATCGCCAAAATGACTCCAATCTCCATCTGGCACCCAAGTCAAGTAAAATTCGTCACTGTTGGCAATAGACTCATAGGAGAGAAACGTGAAAACAAGACTTATTGCCAAAACACTGCTGACATCATTGGGTTTGTTCGTTTTACTTGCCCCGCAACGCACTCATGCTCAACTAGTACCACAACCTTGGGTTTCGGTGGGTGGCAAAGATGGTGATGTTACCTATTCTATAGGTGCCAGGGCTTTTGATTGGGGTGCTGAGTTTGGAATCGGCCCTGATAGCGCTACTGGTGTAGATGTGCTAAGATTTTTGAGTTTGCCAATAGTTTCACCTTATGTAGGATTGGGTTACTATTCCGAAGATAAGGGTGTTGCAGTCTCTGGCGGAGTTCAGGTAGGCGCAAGTGATAACCTTTTTTTAGGTGTTGGTTACAACTCTGTTCGCGGTGTCAACGGACAATTAGGAATCAGATTCTGACTATATAGTAGGGATGAGCGACTAGTAATCTGTCAACAAAAAAATAATTTGTTGAGGCTGACACACCAAACGCAGAGAATTTTTAATCCTGTAAAACTATTCTGAACAGAGTACTAGAAACTAGGAAAGAGAAGATTAGCAACAATAAAATTGGCTAAATTTTTGCATAATTAGCAAAAAAAGCTCATCTTAACCTTATTCAGGCAATGAATTGAGGTGTATCTCCCCTTACTGCTTCTTAACTAAAATTTTATATATTAGTCTAGACATAGTTAAATATAAAACTTTAATGTAAGTTGGGTTAAAGAACAAAACCCAACTTTTACAAAATTATGATGGGCAGAGCGTAAGCGCTACCTATACTACAAATACTTGTGCCAATCTACTTACAAATCTATTACTATGCTTACAAACATCAAGCACAAGCAAAGGGTTAGAGGGTAATCTGATTTAATTAGGTGTAGGATATTGACTATGTTTAAGTGATAGAGAAAACTATATTCCGCCATCTCATCGCCAGCGATCGCTTACTTGCTGCTAATAATTCCTTTGTTTGGGGAGAAAATAAACTGCTGACTACTCACCTTGATTTTTTGAAATTTTAAGAGGTTTTTAAGATAATTTTAGGAAATTTTCTCATTATTAGATTACTAGCTTTTAATTAGCTTGCTTTCTAGCTATTTATTACTATTTTTCTAATTAATTGCCCCATCGGCCCTATTCAAGTAGTAGGATCGGCATATATAGGAATTTTAATGAATGGCAGTAATGCTTAATTCTGTTGAGCTATGGCGTTAAAGACACTGAAGGATATTAAGGTTATTTATTTAACAGGCATCTCTGTATGGAGCAAGGCTTAAGGTTATTACTTCAATTAGTACTAGAATTTGCACCTGTGATTGCAAGTTTAGTACAAAAAAGTAATGAAGTACGTCAAGAAACAAATAAAGATGAGTATCCCAGACATATTCAAGAAATCATTCATACTGTAAGTGGTGCTAGTCAAAAACTGAGTTTGTTGGGAGGATTTGAAGAAGAAAAAAACCAACGCAAAGAGCAACAAGAGTTAGCAGTTTTCTACCGTCAAACACAATTACAAATAGCAACTCAAGAACAAGAAACAGCCCTCAAGTTACCAGAAGTAGAGAAAATATTTGATAGTTGGCCTTTGCGTTTATACCCTTCACAAATTCTAAATTCTGTCACGACAGAACGCAAGCCACTCAAAATTTTCCTGGCTCCTCCTAAAGTGAAATTTGATAATTTTGATACTCGTCCGGAGGAAATTTATACAAATATAGAGTTAATATTAGCGGAAGGATTACGAGATTTCCTTGGCAAGCATTACTCTCTACAAAATTTAGTTAGACCAACAGAATTTTTAGCAGGAGCTTGGGAGAGTAAGCGTTTTCATAGTGAATCAAGTATTAAGGCTCTGTTTGGAATTTTGAAAACAGAGCCTGTTTTGATTTTAGAGTCAGAAGCAGATGGAGATTATTTAAATTTCCGGATTGGTTATTGGGGAATTGAACAAGAACATTATTACTACAAAACAATTTCTCGCATACCTTATAGAGAAATTATTCAGCAGTCGGCAAAAAACCGTGCCTTAGAATGGAGAAAAATTAGAGATGAATTAATAGCTTTGGGAGAAAATCTGGAGGAAATCAACTATCTGGGTAGAGAAAATGCTATTAATTTAGCATTATTGGAAAAGGAAGAAAAATGGAAAGCTAAGGGAATTGATGTTAGTAAGTTATCTTTGCAATATCAGGTTAATCGTCAAGATTTTGAACAACTTTGTCAGGTTTTAATTACTTGTCACTGTTTAGTTGCTGGCTGGGTAGCAGATGTTTATCACTTGGTTCATCATGATGTACCTCCCTTTTTACCAGATTTACTACCGAGTTTAATTAACAGTCCAGTTGATTTGCAATCACTGCAAGCGATCGCCGAAGGGTATCAACAAATTTACCAAGCTCTGGAAACAGAGCGTCGTGATTGGATTCCAGAATTGGCTTTACAGTTAGCTCACAGTTTCTCTCACCTGAGCGATCGCTCTTTGGCTCGGCAACAACTAGAATATTCAATCAAAACATGGCTGCAATTGCGACAAATAGGAGCAGTGCAAGTCAATAATCCACTCCAAATTATGCGATCGGCAGCCAGGATAGAAGACACTGAATATTTCCAAAAATTAAGAGAATATTTTGCAGCAATTGGTGATATTCAGGGTATTACCCAAGTTGAGGAAATCTTGTATGCGATCGCTAACTTGAAAATTAAACGCCAAGAAAATTATGCTTATCTTAGCCATACCCTGAGTGGACATATTGGCAAAATTACATCTTTAGCAATTAGCCCAGATGGGCAAATTATAGTTAGTGGTAGTGCAGACAAAACAATTAAGCTATGGGATCTCAATACTGGTAAATCGATCCGTACTTTAAATGAAAATGTAGGAGAAGTGTCATCAGTGGCAATCAGCCCGGATGGGAATTTTCTCGCTATAGGTAGCTGTCAACACCCAAAAAGTAATGTCAAAGTCTGGCACCTCGCCACTGGTAAACTGCTGCACACTTTATTGGGACATCAAAAGCCAGTAAACTTCGTTACTATCAGTCCAGATGGACTAATTCTTGCTAGCGGCAGTAATAAAATCAAAATTTGGAACCTGCATAAAGGCGATCGCATTTGTACCCTATGGCACGCTTCCTCAGTTCACGCTGCTGCCATCAGTGCTGATGGTTCAATCCTAGCCAGTGCCAGCAGTGATAGCAAAATTCGACTGTGGAACCCACGCACTGGAGAACCACTACGCACCCTCAGCGGGCATACGGGTGAAGTACACTCGGTTGCGATTCATCCCAATGGCAAGGTTCTCTTTAGCGGAAGTGCTGATAACACGATCAAGATTTGGGATCTCGATAGTGGAAAAATGTTGCACACTTTTGCTGGGCATTCAGATGAAGTGAAATCAGTTACCATTAGCCCAGATGGGCAAACTCTCTTTAGCAGCAGTGCTGATAATGCAATTAAAATTTGGTGTTTGCAGTCAGGGGAATTGCTACAAACTCTGACTGGGCATTCAGGAACAGTAAATGCTATTGCTGTTAGCCCAGATGGTAAATTTATCGTCAGTGGTAGTTCCGATCAAACAATCAAAATTTGGCAGGTAGTTTAATTGCAAAGAAGTCAAAATATTTGCTTATGGAGAGTTACGTAAAATTATCCTCTAGTATTGCTATAGCTCGCTTTTATAAGTTTGGCATTAAAATTGGATGTAAAATGCAGCACCAAATACCATGTTCTGCTGTTGCTTATACTCTAGACTGATAAGTTGGGTATTGATAGTGTTAAAAGTAATCAGAATATCTACCCTATTTTTAATTTCTAAAATTTCCGTAACTTTAGTTAATTGAGAGATTTTTTTTCAAGAAACTCAACTTACAGCGCTTTTCTGTAAGGTGGGCATTGCTCTCCAATATTTAAAATTTACTAAATAGGCTTTGACGGGCAATGCCCAACGCCAGTTGCTCCACTTGGGGAAACCCCAATACCGCACTGGCTCCCCTACAATTTGTGGTCTAATCATCTGAAAAGCACTGTAATAAACTTCTAATTTAAAGAATAAGGAGACATAATCATGGATGCGAAATGGAATCTTGCAGGCACGTATTTTGAGGCTTGCAATTGTGATGTCGCCTGCCCATGTGTTTTTTTGAGTTCGCCAACAGAAGGAGAATGCACGGTTTTGATTGGCTGGCATATTGATCGGGGTAATTTTGAGGATGTCTCCTTAGATGGGCTAAATGTTGCATTTGCTATCCACTCACCTGGTCACATGATGGAAGTAGAATGGAAAGTAGCTATTTACTTAGACGATCGCGCTACTCAAGCTCAAAAGGAAGCCTTAACCAAAATTTTCTCTGGGCAAGCAGGAGGGCATCCTGCAATTATGGCATCCCATGTGGGTGAAATTTTGGGTGTCAAAAGTGTAACTATTGATTACCAAGCACAGGGAAAACGGCGAAGTTTGCAAATTCCCAACATTGCAGAAGCCGAGATCGAAGCGATCGCTGGGCAAGAGGGAACTGCTGTGATCGTAAACAATCATCCATTAGCGGTTGCTCCTAAACATCCAGCTGTAGTCTCAAAATCTAACCAGTTGAATTATCAAGACTATGACTTAGCGTGGAATATTTCACAGAAGAATGGTTTCTTTTCGCCCTTCTCTTACCAAGCTTCCTAATTACAGTTATGGTAAATAATCAACAAACACAGATAGAAGCTTTGCTCAAGCGAGATCGTGCGATCGTACTCTTTGGTTTGGTTACTATCTCTGTTTTGGCGTGGATATATATACTGAGAATGGCATGGGGCATAAGGAATATGGATATGACAATAGGTATGCCCCATATGCACACCTGGGAAGCTTTTGATCTGGTGATGGTGTTTGTGATGTGGGCAGTGATGATGGTAGCGATGATGGTTCCCTCAGCATCACCCATCGTTCTTGCTTTTGCTAAAATCTACCGCAAACGCCGTGAGTGCGATCGTCTTTTGGTACCAACTGGTGCTTTCCTGTTGGGATATCTAGTAATTTGGACAGGATTCAGTTTTTTGGTAACATTAGCACAATGGGGACTTCACTCTGCTGCCTTGCTTTCCCCAATGATGGTAAGCACAAGTCCCATCTTAGGTGGCTTACTACTTCTTTTTGCCGGCATTTTTCAGTTAACCCCCCTCAAACAAGCTTGTTTGTCTTACTGCCGATCTCCGATTGGGTTTCTGATGAGCGAGTGGCGAGAAGGAACTCAAGGTGCTTTTATGATGGGTTTCCGGCATGGTGGCTATTGTGTCGGCTGCTGCTGGGTTCTCATGCTGCTTTTATTTGTAACTGGAGTGATGAATCTCCTGTGGGTGGCAATTATTGCCGGATTTGTTTTGATAGAAAAAATGTTTCCTTTTGGAGTTTGGGTAAGTCGAGTTGCTGGATTGTTACTGATTGGGTGGGGAATAAGTATGCTTTTACCGAGTTTAAGCTAAGGCAGGAGGCAGATGGCAGACGGCAGAAGGGAAGAAAGCTTTTTTATTTGCTATTGGTGAATGCAATTCATGAAGGCTTCTTATTAACAAAAATCAAGCGATCGCCTACAAAAACACCGCATAAACATCCTTTTACCTTCTGCCACGGCAGTTGCTACAACGCGCTTAACCCGCAAGGGCGCACTGCCTCCTCTGCCATCTGCCTTTTACTCATAAAACCAGAGAATTTAAAACAACTTCTCGAACTTTGGCAGCAGAATCTTGTTGCAATGCTGTAGCTGCGATCGCCTGTGCTTGTGCCATTGTTAATTTAGCGATCGCTTCTTTAAATACCGGAATAGCGAGAGGACTTAAACTTACCTCATCTAGCCCCAACCCTAGTAAAATTGGTGCTGATAAGGGATCTGCGGCAACTTCGCCACACAATCCTACCCAAATACCAGCAGCGTGAGCAGTTTGCACTGTTTGCTGGATCATTCGCAATACCGCTGGATGCAAGGCATCAGCTAAAGGAGCCACTTGTGGATTGGTGCGATCTGCCGCCATCACGTATTGGCTGAGATCGTTGGTGCCAAGACTGAAAAAGTCTACTTCTTGAGCTAATTGTTCGGCAATGGCAACTGCTGATGGCACTTCCACCATTATCCCTACTTCCATTTTTTCATCAAAGGGAATGCCAGCTTGACGTAGTTCTGCTTGCACCTCAGCCAACATCGCCTTAGCCGCCTGTATTTCTGCAACAGTCGCAATCATCGGAAACATGATTTTAACTTGATGTCGCGCACTAGCTTTTAAAATTGCTCGTAATTGAGTTTGCAAAATTTGGGGACGATCTAAACAAAAACGAATGCCGCGCCAGCCTAAGAAAGGATTAGTTTCCGGTTGCATTCCTAAATAGGGCAGTGGTTTATCTCCACCAGCATCAAGCGTGCGAATAATTAAAGGATGAGTGCCCAGAATTTGAGCGATCGCTTGATAAACTGTTAGTTGCTCTTCTTCAGAAGGAGCGCTTGTACGATGAAGATAGAGAAATTCGGTACGCAGCAATCCTACACCCTCTGCACCCATATTTAGAGCTTGTTGTGTATCTTCTATACTGCCAATATTTGCAAGTACGCTAATCTGGTGGCGATCGCGGGTTAAACAAGGCTGGTGTGCCGCAGCTAGTGCTCGTTGTCGGGC
Organism: Chlorogloeopsis fritschii PCC 6912; assembly: GCF_000317285.1. Classification (GTDB taxonomy): domain Bacteria; phylum Cyanobacteriota; class Cyanobacteriia; order Cyanobacteriales; family Nostocaceae; genus Chlorogloeopsis; species Chlorogloeopsis fritschii. The sequence continues at coordinate 266,525 of NZ_AJLN01000116.1, forward strand.
AGTTTGCTGGGTATGCCGTTTTCCCTCAAGTGCAGCCAAAGTATCTGGTTCTGGTTCTATCCATACATTACCAGTCTCACCATCAACCGTCAGCAGCGTTCCATCTGCAACCTGCAATATCTCTGATGGTAAGCCAACAACAGCAGGAATACCTAACGAACGTGCCAGAATCGCACTGTGGGCAGTGGCACTACCAGCAGTAATACAAATGCCCAAAACTTTTGTCGGATCTAAACTAGCTGTGTCAGAAGGAGTAAGATCGCTAGCAACTAAAATAGCTGGTTGGGATAAATCCACAGTAGTGATGGGAGTACCCGATAAGATTCGCAAAATTCTTTGTCCCACATCTACTACATCTGCTACTCGCTCTTGCAAATATGGATCTTCCAACTGGTGATAGTTATTCGCCACCTCCTCAATCACCGCACCCCATGCAGCTTCTGCATTTAGGTGCAGTGCAAATATCCTTTCCTGCACAGTCTCTAGCAGCATTGGATCTTCAAGAAATAGTAAATGAGCATCAAAAATGGCAGCTTCCGCGTCACCAATTTGAATTGAAGAGTGTGTCAGTAACGCCTGAATTTCCTGTCGTGCAATTCGTAGCGCTGCCTGTAGCCGCTGCCACTCAGCCTCAGGATTGTCTACGTGATATTCCTGAATACGAATAGGTGCGGCGTGGTGCCAGACAACCGTTGTTTTTTTAAATTGAAAGCTAGGTGCGATCGCCACTCCAGGCGAGGCAGGAATTCCTTTTAGGGAGGAAGGGGAAAGGAGCCAGTGCGTTGCGAGCAGCGCTGCGGGAGGGTTTCCCTCCGCAGAAGCACCTGGCGTGGAGAGATGGGGAGAAGGGGGAATAGCATGAGATTCTAAAACGCTGTCATCTTCACCAAAATGGCTTTCTACTAATGCTTTTAGTGCAGCTAAAGCCTCATCTGCATCAGCACCAGTGGCTGTAATAGCAATTTCGTGTCCTTGACGCACCCCTAACATTGTCACTTGGTTAATGCTGTCAGCACGTACAAAACCGCTACCTTTAGTTAAATTACATACTTGAATTTGCGATTGAAATCGAGTAGCACACGCTACAAACTTAGCTGCTGGACGAGCGTGCAAACCTAACCTATTATGAACAGTCAGATGAATTTCTCTTGTTATTTGTCCTGTACTGAGAGAAGCCTCTTCAGGCGCGCCCATATCATGAGTCACTTGTTCTTCACCAATGATTGATGACGGATGACTAATGGCAACACCTAATTGAGCTGCTTTTGGTAGTAATGCTGCTTGGGCTTCTGCAATCACTCGCTGCATATCACTACCAGATGCAGCTGCAACTGCTGCTGCGATCGCACCTTCTACTAGAGGTGCTGCACACAAGTGTACTTTTGCTTGTTGTTCTGGTAGAAGAAACTCTAGTGCCATTTCTGCACTCATCAAAGCGCTACCCAGATCCATCAACACGAGAACGCCATCTTCACTGTAAACAGAGGCGATCGCTTCATAAACTTGTATAGCATCTGTACCGAGCGGGTTCTGTGGATCGTCAATTCCAGCAGCAACAGCCAAGGAAACTTTGCCCTGAACCATCTGCGCTACCACCTCCCGCACTCCTTCAGCTAATCGTTTGCTGTGAGAAACAATGACAAGTCCAACCACGGCAATACCATTAAATTAATTAAAAAGCTTTTGCTTGCCCAATCCCCTTTGTTACTTACTTCCATTGTGCAACGTCAAAATCAGTGTTGATCGTAATTTTGACTTACCGGGCTTTTAGTGTCCATTGGTAATCTCCATTTTTAGCAGAAAACATTAAGATGTCTGCAATCGTACAACTTTATCATCACCTTGCGTCACTTAGTATGAGATCTTTTTATTTTTTTGTAGTGTCAAAAACTTAACTTCAGATGAGCGATCGCCTTTTACTGTTTGCAATTAGCTGTCTAAATTGGTAGAGCCATGATAAAGTCTGACCCTTATCCAAGAACAGAGTTTACTTCCAGAGTCCCTTGATGTTTTTCGACGACAATTTGGTGAGTGATAGCAAGCCCTAATCCAGTTCCTAAATAAATAATGACTTTCAAGACTGTCACTACAATTAATGCACTATTTTAAGGCGGTCACGTCACTAGTTCCTACTTTCACGTCAGCGGCAAACAAATAGTAAACGTAGCCCCCTCACCAAGCTTGCTACTAGCATTAATGCTACCTCCGTGAGCTTCAATAATACGTTTGGCGATCGCTAAACCTAAGCCCACTCCCCGCCCTTTGCGAGAGCGATCGCCAGTGTAAAATTGCTCAAAAATACGGGGAAGGTCGCTGTCCTTTATACCTTTGCCTTGATCGCAGATTGTCACAATTGCTTGTTTACCTTCCCTATAGCCAGTAATAAATATTTGAGAATTAGGGACTGAATGTTTAATGGCGTTATCTAACAAATTGAGAAATGCTTGCAATAACCTTTCTGGATCGCCCTTGATTTGCAAATCAGTAACGTTAATTTGAGCAGAAATTTGCGAATTTTGCATTCGCGTTTCTACAGCTCTAACCGCACGCCGAATCAAGCTGGAAAGTTCGATATTTTGCTGTTCGAGGAGTGACACCCCAGCTTCTAAGCGCCCTAAATCCAGCAAGTCATGAATTAACCGTGACAGCCGCTTGGTTTCGTCTTCGACAATTTGAAAGAAGCGATCGCGCACAGCCGCATCAGAAGCAGCCCCACTGCGGAGAGCTTCAATTGTAACTAGAACATTACTAATGGGAGTGCGGAGTTCGTGAGATACGTTTGCCAAAAACGCTCGCCGTTCCTGATCGAGCGATGCCAAGCGTTCGCTCATCCGGTTTAATTCTAGTGCTAACTGATCTAACTCGTTACTTTGACGAATCTGGAGTTTATCACCAAAATGCCCCCCACCCATTCGGATCGCAAAATTTTTCATCGTCTGAATTGGACGAGAAAGGCTACGCGCCAACCATTCACTAATAATGGTACAAAGTACAAGCGTGAATACTAATGTTCCTAGCACTGTCCAAATAATTATGGCAAACTGACGTTGAAATTGTTGCAGGGTGATAGACATTCGCATTGCACCCAATAACTTACCGTTACGCACTATCGGCTGGGCGATAAATAATCTATCATCATTACTTAAGACTCCTTTTGCCACACCTTGCTCTTCTCGATTTTCCAAGGCCGCACTAATACCAGGCACAGTCCGCCAATCTGCAATCTGTCTGTCTTGTTGAGGGTTAGCAGATGTGGCAATCAGTTTACCCTGACTATCAAATACGCGTAAGGTAATTGTCTCAGCAGCACCATAACGCCGTACAGTTAGCTCGACTCTGCTGCGATCATTGTTTTCAAGCGCGTCAGCAATACTTTCACCCAGCGCAGTACTCCAGTTTCGCATCTCTGTCTGCCTCATTTTCATAAAATAGGCATGGAACGACCAGAGAATGTATCCTGCCATGAGTGAGGTTCCCAAGGTAGTCAGTAGCAGGTAAGTCGCTAATAGCTTTGTGTGGATGGAATTCCACTTAATTTGAGGTAACCAGCCCATTTATCGATTAAGATTGCTTCTCCGCACGACGACGCAGCACGGCTTTGATGCGTGCCAAAAGTTCACGAGTATTGAAAGGTTTTGTAACATAATCATCAGCTCCTGCTTCTAAACCCCAGATTTTGTCAATGTCTTGGTCTTTAGCAGTGAGCATGACAATTGGCACATCAGAGAAAGCGCGAATTCGCCAGCAAACCTCCATGCCATCAACTTCTGGCAGCATCAAGTCTAATAATATTACGTCTGGCACTTGCTTGTGAAACTGCTTAATCGCATTGTGACCGTCTGCTGCTGTGGTTACGGTGTAGCCTTCTTTTTGTAAAGTATAAGAAAGGCTTTCTCGTAACGCTTCTTCATCGTCTACTAGTAATACGTGGGGCATAGTTACTTTAAAGTTGGTAATTGTTGGAAAATTCAAGCACTGTATGACAACATCTAATCTTATATGTAATATTTAAGACATCTGTCTACAGATACAAATTTACTTCTCAATCTTGTCCTATGACTTTCATGACTCGATGATACCGCTCTTGGACATCCTTGCGATCTTGTTCTTCCGATAAAGCTGCTTGGCTACTGCGCAAAATCATCTCTGCATGACGACGTAAAGCAGCTTGGTATTTGGGGTTTTGGGTATAAGTAGCAATCAGAGCGATCGCCTCCATTAAACGGATTGTCACTGCTACATCTGTGGTACTGTACTGACGAATTTGGTTAAAAGCGGTATCAACTAACCCTGCAAAAGTTACTGGTTCAGCAATTACTCGCAGGTTATTGTTGTCATCAAAGCGATAAGGGGAAGGAAAATTCCTTTGGGCAAGGTGAGAAAGCCCAGCTCCAAGGCGATCAATACACCGAATAGCAGTAAATGGATCGTTGACTGCGGGAGAAATAGCACGCAGAGCAATTTCAACTAATTGCTCAATCGGAAACTCTATATCCTGCTGTTCAGTACGTTCCTTGCCCAGAATAAAGGCATCGTTAATCTGTTTTTGTAGAGATGTGGAATTGCGTGTCTTGACATCTGCACCTTCCTCAGTCCTAACCATAACTAAAATCGTACTTGGAAAAACAAACTTTCCCGGTCGAGACTTGATCCGCAACAGCAGATTTTGCTTACAGGCTATCTTCATTAATTCTTCGTCATCAATGGTTTGGATATAACCCTTACCAGTAGCTTTAATTGGATAAGCTTCTGAGTCAAAATTTATAGGAATTTCTGTTACCTGGTGTTCCGGCAGACTACGTCCGATTCTTTCAGGAAATAGACGCTTGATCGCCCGATCTAAATCCGTACTCACTTCAGCAATTACATGAGATACCTGAATAATAGTAGAAGCATGATGAATAAAGTAAATTAGTACACCAATACTTACAAGCGCCAACAAAATACCGACTGTCACTGATATCTGCGGTATAAACTCGTCTTGTCCATCTTCCCCTCGAATTGTCCGCAGTACGAGCAAGGAATAAATAAAAGTAGCAATAAATGTGCCTAATACAACCTGATTTCCGGTATCCTGCATGAAATTACGCAGTAAACGCGGGCCGAAATTCGATGAAGCTAGCTGCAAAGCAACAATTGTAATCGAAAAAGCTGTAGCGGTAACGCTGACAATGGAACCAGCTACAGCTGAAAGTAAACCACGTGCGCCATCAGGCCCGCCAGTATATATCCATCCCCACTGTTCAAAAGGCCCGTAATAGCCTTGCCTGTCAAGTGTTAACATTGTAAATGCCAAGGCAATTGCTGCCACTGCCATAATTGTTGGTACAAACCAATAACTGGAGTGGAGTGAGTCCCAAATTTTGCTGAGTTTGATGTTTTTCATACTTCATCGCGAGTAGATACAGCCTCACTGTCTCCTGTACTACCATTGCTTTGGGAGCGCATTTCGGCAAGCTTTCTGAGCGAATCACTGATACTGCGCGGCTTTGGCACTTTCCCCTTACCAGCAGGCCAACCTTCGCGTTGACGAGAGCGATCGCCATCAGTCTCTTCAGTTTGATCGTGGAAAAGAATTTGTTGGGTGGGGAATGGTAAATCAATACCATTAGCTATGAGTTTCTTTTTAATTGCAGTTAGCACCTTATCTCGTGCATCTAAGGCATCAGCGCGACGGGGCGGTTGAATCCACCAACGAGCGCGGATATTCACCGTGCTTTCTGCCAACTCCATTACCAACGCATCTGGGGCAGGTTCTCTTAGCACCCCTTCCGTTTCGTGCATGGCTTCCAAAATCAACTGCTTGGCTCTATCAATATCATCCCCGTAGCCAATGCCAACATCGTATTCTAAGCGGCGATGATCGAAAGCAGTATTTACCTGCACAGAATTTGTGAATAATTCTGAATTGGGAATCACAATTCGACGACCATCATAGGTTTTAATGGTTGTGGCTCGTGTCTCAATGTTTTCAACCGTTCCTTCAAAATTCTTAAATACAATTTGGTCGCCAATTTGGAACGGTTCTGTCAGCAAAATTAAAATCCCTGCCAGGAAATTTTGCAGAATGTCCCGAAAAGCAAAACCAATCGCAACCCCGCTAATTCCCAATAATTGCACCAAATCTCCAGCCCGGAGAGTGGGAATCACAATCGTGAGCGAAATAAACAAACCTAACAAAATAGTTGCACCCTGCGCCAGCCTTCCTAGCACCATTCCCAAATTCCGTGCATGACGGCGGTTACTAGTTAATCGCTTCACCACCTGCTTAATTGTCCTTGCAACAAAGAAAAAGATGACAAAAACAATTAACGCCAAGACAATATTTGGCAACAGGGCAAAAAAACCATTGACCATTGCCTGAACCTTTTGCCAAGCATTGGATATATCTGCGTTCATTACCTACACTCGCTTGTTAGTCGAGGATGATAATAGCCAATAATTGCAGAGCGAAAATCTATCTAAGGACTTTGAAATATTGTGACGCAAGGAAGATTGTATTTACAGTGCTTTTCACATGATTAGACCACAAATTGTAGCGTGAGCATTGCTCTCCAATATTTACAATTTACTAAATAGGCTTTGACGGCAATGCCCACCTTACAGAAAACCGCTGTAAGTAGAACTATTCCAAACATAACTGCTACTCTACTTTTAGTTAATAGACGAAATCGAACTATGTTAAAAGTCTTTGCAGACAGAGGTGGCACATTTACAGATATTGTTGCTGTGACAGATGAGCAGACTATTATAGATAGGCTCTCAAAACATCAGGAACGGTTTTTAATCGTGCCTGTACCTAATCAAGAATGGGTAATAGTCTACAAATTACTATCTGAAAACCCTGAACAATATCAAGATGCGGTTATTCAGGGAATTCGGGATATTTTTGGGTTAAAAAATTATCAACCTATTCCCTATACCTCGATAGAGGTAGTCAAAATGGGGACAACAGTTGCAACTAATGCACTGTTAGAAAGGCAAGGAGATAGAGTAGTATTAATTATTACGAAAGGATTTAAAGACGCGTTGCGGATTGGTTACCAAAACCGTCCTGATATCTTTGCTCGTCACATCATTTTACCAACGATGCTTTATGAACAAGTCATTGAAGTAGACGAACGCTATGATGCTCATGGCAATGAATTAAAACTTGTTAATATTGCACAAGTAAAACAAGATTTACAAGCAGTTTATCATACAGGAATTCGTAGTTGTGCAATTGTATTTATGCACGGCGATCGCTACCCCAAACACGAGCAACAAGTAGCCACAATTGCTCAAGAAATTGGCTTTACACAAATTTCTGTATCTCATCAAGTTAGCCCCTTAATGAAATTGGTGAGTCGAGGAGATACAACTGTTGTAGATGCTTATTTAACTCCTATTTTGCGCCGCTATGTTAACCAAGTAGCAAGTCAATTACCTAACGTCAGATTAATGTTTATGAAATCTGACGGAGGCTTGGTAGCAGCCGAACAGTTTCAGGGAAAAGATAGTATTTTAAGTGGCCCGGCTGGTGGTATTGTCGGTGCAGTGCAAACTAGCAAAAGAGCAGGTTTTAATTTAGTAATTACCTTTGATATGGGGGGAACAAGTACAGATGTTGCCCATTTTAAAGGAGAGTATGAACGCCAATTAGATTTGGAAATTGCTGGGGCACGAATGCGAGTTCCCGTATTATCAATTAATACGATTGCAGCTGGTGGTGGCTCAATTTTGATGTTCGATGGTTCAAGCTATCGTGTCGGGCCGAAATCGGCTAGTTCAAATCCTGGCCCTGCTTGTTATCGACGGGGCGGGCCTTTAACGGTGACAGATGCTAATGTAATGTTAGGTAAAATTCATCCCCAATATTTTCCATCTGTCTTTGGAAGTGATGGCAATTTACCTTTAGATAAAAATGTTGTCTTAGAGAAATTTAACCAATTAGCCCAAGAGATTGCCTCAGTTACAGGAAATTATCGTACTCCCGAACAAGTAGCAGCAGGATTTATTGCTATTGCTGTCGAAAATATGGCAAATGCAATTAAAAAAATCAGTCTGCAACGAGGTTATGATGTTACTAAATATGTACTTTGTTGTTTTGGTGGTGCAGGCGGACAAGTAGCTTGTTTAATTGCTGATACTTTAGGTATGAAGCAGATATTTTTGCACCCTTATGCTGGTGTTCTTTCTGCCTACGGTATGGGATTAGCTGATGTGAGAGCCACCAGAGTTAGAGGAGTAGAGCAGCCTTTAAATCCAGCATTAATTCCTCAATTAATGCAATTAATGGAAACTTTGGAAACCGAAGCTAGAAGTGAACTTAGTCAAGTTGAAAGTAGCGTAGCCGCAGAAGTAATTCAAAAATTAAATTTGAAATATGAAGGAACAATTTCTACTTTAAGCGTTGATTTTGATGCAGATATAACGATAATGCAAACAGCATTTGCCGATAAACATAAATCTAGTTATGGTTTTGCTCAGGCAGAAAAACCCTTAATTGTGGAGTCGATTGCAGTGGAGGTAATTCAGAAAATGGATACTCCTGAAGAACCTTTAATTACTCGTACTCGCCCTATAGAATTAACACCTCAACCAGTGGAAATAGTTAAGATGTTTACTGCTGATCAATGGCATGATACACCAGTTTATCGCCGGGAAGATTTACAACCGGGAGATTGGATCTATGGTGCGGCTATCATTGTCGAAAAAATTAGCACAATTGTAGTTGAACCTAACTGGCAAGCCAGATTAAATGAGCGTAATCATTTGATTCTACAGCGTTCATGTTAAGTAACGAAATTTATCTCATTCCTCTAAAAAACGGAAATAGCAAGCACTGTTTTGATAGGTTGATTAGAGACTTTTAGAGTGTTATTTCATAAATAAAATATCAAAGAGGAGTTAAAAATGCACACTACATCTCAACCCGATCCTGTCCGCTTAGAAATATTCAAAAATCTCTATCAATTTATCGCTGAACAAATGGGAATTGTTCTGCAAAACACGGCAGCATCGGTGAACATTAAAGAACGCTTGGATTTCTCTTGCGCTATTTTTGACTCTGCTGGATTATTAGTCGCTAATGCTCCTCACATTCCCGTACATTTAGGTTCAATGAGTGAAAGTGTTCGTAGTTTAATTAATAATAAAGGCAACACTATAAAACCGGGAAATGTATATCTATCTAATAATCCTTATAATGGCGGAACACATCTTCCTGATGTCACCGCAATTACCCCTGTGTTTTTGAATGACAATGAAAATACTTTAGGCTCTAGTCCCCTATTTTATGTTGCTGCTCGTGGACACCAAGCAGATATTGGTGGCATTACTCCCGGTTCCATGCCCCCTCACAGTACTACGGTAGAAGAAGAAGGAATTATATTTGATAATTTTCTTCTAGTTGAGCAGGGACATTTTCGGGAAGCAGCAGTTCGAGAGTTACTGTTAAATCATCCTTATCCTGCTCGTAACCCCAATCAAAATATCGCTGATTTTAATGCACAAATTGCCGCCAATGAACGAGGAGCACAAGAACTGCGTAAAATGGTTTCGCAGTATGGGCTTCAGACAGTGCAAGCTTACATGAAATTTGTTCAAGATAATGCCGAGGAGTCAGTTAGACGGGCAATTGATGTTCTCAAGGATGGCTCATTTATTTATGAAATGGATAGCGGTGCTTTAATTCAAGTTAAAGTGACAATTAATCGAGAAAATCGCAGTGCAATTATTGATTTTACTGGCACATCTGAGCAACTAAACAGTAACTTTAATGCTCCCAAAGCTGTAACTCAAGCAGCAGTTTTATACGTTTTCCGTACTCTAGTTGAAGATAGTATTCCCCTCAATGCTGGATGCCTTAAACCTTTAGAAATTATTATTCCTGAAGGCTGTATGCTCAACCCAATCTACCCCGCAGCAGTGGTAGCAGGTAATGTAGAGACATCGCAAACCATTGTTGATGCTTTATATGGGGCTTTGGGTGCAAATGCTGCTTCTCAGGGAACGATGAATAATTTTACTTTTGGTAATGAGCGTTATCAATATTATGAAACTATCTGCGGTGGTTCTGGCGCAGGGGCTAACTTTGATGGTACTGATGCAGTTCAAACCCACATGACTAACTCCCGCTTAACCGATCCAGAAATCTTAGAAACTCGTTATCCTGTACAAGTAGAAAGCTTTTGCCTGCGTCTCGGTAGCGGCGGCAAAGGAAAATATTCAGGTGGTAACGGTGTGATTCGCCGCATTAAATTTCTTGAACCCATGACAGCTAATATTCTTTCTAGTCATCGCCGTGTCTCTCCCTTTGGATTAAATGGCGGGGAAGCTGGAAAAGTTGGACGCAACTGGGTACAGCGTCAAGATGGAACACAAGAGAATTTAGACAGCACAGCAACAGTCGAGATGCGAGCTGGAGATGTTTTTGCGATCGCAACCCCTGGTGGTGGTGGATTTGGTGCGATCGCTTTCAAACCTTCCGCACCTACAACTTCTTGAAGTACCTGGCGACTGGTAACATCCTGAAACCCAGCTTTTCATAAGTATAACGTGCAGGCGCATGACCAGGATCGCCTCCAGTTTCGACCATTGCAACGGACATTCCAGCAACTTTCATCCAATCAAGAGCGAATTCTGCCAGAGCGGTGCCAATGCCTCGACGTTGATAGTCTGGATCGACGGCGATCATGTAGATTTCTCCTAATTTGCTCTCGGAGTGGAGTTTCACGGCTACAAAGCCCACGGTTGAACCAGAGTCGATCGCAACCCACACTTTTGTGTCTGCAGCAGCACAGACTTTCTCAACAGCCTTTTGCTGGTCTACACGCCAATCGGGATAGAATTCATGATACACGTCAAGATCCATCACTTTTTGAAGCGAATCAAAAACCGGAGCCCATGCCCGAAGCGAAAGACGAATGACGGCATCAAGTTGACGGGGATCGTATGGTTCAATTTGCATTTCGTTGTAGCCTCCTAAATTCTGGTTAACCACACTTAATCACGACTTTCCCAAAGTGAGAGCCGCTTTGGAGGTAGCGGTAAGCTTGGTGCGCTTCAGCAAACGAAAAAACCCTATCAATTACAGGTTTAATTTGATGCTGGGAAAATATTTGATTCATCGCCTCAAACATTTCCCGACTACCTACATATATCCCCTGCACAGTTAAACTCTTAAACAGGATTGGTAAAGGATCTACCTCTGTTCCTCTACCTGATAACACACCAATCAAGCTAATGCGTCCTCCAATTCGCACTGCTTGCAGAGATTTTGGCAAAGTTCCTGCACCGCCTACTTCTACTACATGATCTACACCAGTGCGATCGCTCATTTCATAAACTTTCTTTTCCCAATCTGGGTTGACTTTATAGTTAATCGTCTCATCTGCACCTAATTCTTTCGCTCGTGCCAATTTCTCATCACTGCTAGAAGTAATAATCACCCTCGCACCATGGATTTTGGCAAATTGAAGGGCAAATATGGATACTCCACCTGTACCTAGTAACAATACACTCTCACCTGCTTTGATATTGCCCTTGGTTACCAGCGCGTGCCATGCCGTAACGGCTGCACAGGGTAGAGTTGCACCTTCTTCATAGGATAGGTGTTCAGGTAATATTACTAGTCCATCTTGGTGTAAAACGACATACTCCACCAACATCCCATCAATACCGGCTCCCAAATCAGATTTCATTTTCTGTCGGTTGAGTTGCCCGTAGATCCACTCTTGAAAGAAGATGCCAGCCACGCGATCGCCAACTTTGACTCGTGTCACACCTTCACCCACCGCCACAACTTCACCTGCACCATCAGACATGGGAATGAGAGGATATTTTAGTCCAGAGCCATAGCTTCCTTCTGCAACCATTAAATCGCGATAATTGAGGGATGTAGCCTGCACCCGAATTAGAACTTGCCCTGCCTGGGGCTTGGGTTCTGCTCGTTCCACTAATTTCAGTGCATCAATACCTGCATTACTTTGAAGTTCGTAAACCTTCATAAAATTACTCCATAGTCATTGGTTAGTGGTTAGTAGTTAGTAGGGGCGGGTTTTATGGATTAACTTTGGGTTAAAACTGACAATTCATCTTTTAAACCCGCCCGTACAGTAGTTAGTAGGTAGGAGTTAATTTTTACTTGTTAACCCCTGTCCTCTGTCCCCTATCCCCTGTCACCTATCCCCCCTATCCCCTGTCCCCTATCCCCTGTCACCTATCCCCCCTATCCCCTGTCCCCTATCCCCTGTCCCCTATCCCCTGTCCCCTATCCCCTGTCCCCTATCCCCTGTCCCCTGTCACCTGTCCCTGTCCCCTATCCCTTGTCCCCTATCCCCTCTTAATGCTCTTGTGCTGTTTTCAAGTCAATGACTGCACCGATAAAAGCAGCATGAACGAAGGTTTGAGGAAAGTTTCCCAACATTTGTTTAGTTTTGATATCGGCTTCTTCAGCAAATAAACCCAGATCGTTCGCGTACTCTAAGGCAGCATCTATGATTACCTGCGCTCGTTGAAAATCTCGACGCATCACCCAGTACTGCGCTACCCAGAAGGTTCCTGCCAAAAAAGCTCCTTCCTTTTTAGAGTCGAATTGCTCTAAGTGGCGACGATACAAATAACCAGTAGCAAGCTCGCGTTCTAAGACTTTGATTGTGGCTAGCATTTCTGGTGTATCAGCAGCAGTATAACCCCATACAGGAAAAAGTGCTGCTGAAACGTCTACCGCTTCACCTCCAGCAAAAGCTGCATAAGCACCTTCCGAATTTAGACACTCACAGGCAACAAACTGTTTAATTTCCTGTGCTGTTGATCGCCAACGCTTGGCTTGGGCTTCATTTTCGGCAAGCTCGGCAATATAATTCAAACCGCAAGCAACGATTACTTTACTTGAAGTGTACTGACGTTTTACTTGTTCTTCCCACAAACCGTGATCGGGATCGCTCCAATGTTCTACTAAATAATCGGCTATCTTTTCAATCAAAAACCAGTGTTCGCGTGTGTCGAAGCGATTGTAAATGAGTTTAGCTGCTAAAAGCACATTACCGAAAGCATCAAGCTGTAATTGGCTATTGGCAGCATTCCCAATTACAACGGGTTGACTGCCGCGATAACCAACCCAATCTAGGGTTTTTTCGAGATGAACTGGTTCTCCATCTAGGGTTGTGAATGGTTTTAGCGGCATACTATCTGAGTTACAAGCAAAACCACAGATATAGTCGAGAAAGCGCCGCTCTTCATCACCATTGCTGCCTGCACGGATGAGGGCGCTGACGATCATACCTGCATCACGCAGCCAAACGTAGCGATAATCGTAGTTTCGTTCTCCTCCAACAACTTCTGGCAGGGAGGTGGTAGCCGCCGCAATTATCCCGCCATTGTCTTCAAAGGTGAGCATACGCAATGCTCGCAGGGAATTGGCAATTTCACGCTCATAAGGGCCATGGTAAATTGCGTATGAGGCGATTTTCTGCCATCGAGCCTGAGTGATTTCGAGCCAAGTCTCTATCTTTTCGATTGTGACAGAGGCGAGTTGTTCATCAACTAATAAAGCCCAACCTGATTCACCCTCCAAAATTTTGAAGTAGATACAATCTTTTTCTAGTATGAGGGGATGAGAAGCATAAAGATAATAGCGCCGATCTATTTGTACTGCTTGACCAAGATATTGCAGATCTGGCGGATGTTGAGCATAGTCTGGGGCAGGCTGGAGAGTAACTGTCACCTCGTTTGGTACAGGTGAAAATAAACGACAAATTCCCCGTGGCAGCTTTTCTCCTAAGCACATCCAATCAGTAATCTGCCAATAATTACCATTGGTGGTTGCGAAGGTTGTTTCTAATACTCCAGTGTCTTCCAAATAACGGCGACTGGCAAAAGTAGTATCAGGCGATCGCACACTCCAAGCTCCTCCCCGCTCTGGATCGAGCAGTGCAGCTAGCAACGAAGGGCGATCGAAACGTTCTGGACAATACCAAACAACAGTCCCTTTAGTATCAATCAGTGCAGCGGTACGGCGATCGCCAATAATTGCTAAATCGCGAATCTCTGGGAATTTGTCATTGGTCATATTGCTATCAAAAATAGAGTATCGAACGAGCTTGCCCCTGCTAATAAACAGGCGATCGCAGTTGTTTGAGTTATGCTAAAGTCTGAAATTATCAAAATGGCTATTTTGTGACTTAGCTTTTCTCTCTTGTCAAAGCATATAAACAGTATTGTTTCTTAACATTTCTTTATAAACCTAGCTCAAGATAGATTCTTATACCAATTTGAAAAAAGAATGCGACAAATAGACATTGTAGAGACGTGCCATGGCACGTCTCTACATCAGGATCTGTTGCTTTATCTGTCCCCTGTTCCCTGTCCCCTATCCCCTGTTCCCTGTCCCCTATCCCCTGTTCCCTGTCCCCTATCCCCTATCCCTGTTAGCTCAAACGCCGACGTAACCACAAACCCAGTAGTGGTAATGCCAATTGATACCGTTGTTCAGCACCGTAAATCAGTCCTTTGTGCTGAAGTCCGATTAATGCACCTTGCAAACTGCCGCCACGAGAAAGACCATGTTTTTGAATATACTCTCGGCTTTGGGGTTTGTCAGTGGGATCGCAAGCCAAGCATTCTAAAAGATGTACTTGATTGCCTGGGAGTAACATCAACAAGGACTCATAAGTAATAGATAAATCTTTGAGCTGTGCTTCGATTGCCTGCTCTACATCTTGCTCAGTAATTAATTCATGGGGACGGCATAAAGTTTGCAAGCGGCGAATTAATGACATCGCATCACCAATGTGTCCTTGAACAGCATCTAAAAACAGTTGCAGAGCTTTGGAGCGAGAATCAAATGTTAGTCCTACTGCTTGCAAAATTTCCCTTGCCCACACAGCTAAAACATCTCTGGCTAAGGGAGCTAACTGTACTGTTTCGATTGGATAGTTAGTTTCTTCTGTATGGTGAGTTGTTTCAGCAATAGTTGCTACCAGTACGTAACTGACACGAGTTTGTTTGTGAATTTCTCGTCTCAGGGTGGTTTCCCACAAACCATTGCGATCCCAGGAACGGATGTGGGGGAAACTCTGCAAAATCATCACGACTCGCCGATCTTGAGCATCGGCTAGCATTTGAGGAAGCTGAAGCAACATTTCAAAAGCTTGCCACAATTGCTTTTGGTTCAGCGATCGCACAAGCAAAAGTTTACCGCCGTTTTCTTCCCACTGAAACCGAAAAAAATCTCCTGAACTTTTGGCAACCCAGTCTTGGATTTGTGCTGCATCAAAGCTTTGATTAATTGCCTCGGCTAGCAATTGTAAAAATCTTTCTCCATCTGTGGCGCGGATGCAGTCTATTTCTAGCGCGATCGCTCCCACTGCCGAAGTTGCCCCTCGGACTAAAGTTCGTCGCCCACTTCCCGGTACTCCCACAATCAGCAAGTCGCCATCCTGTGCCAGAACTTCCACTATCCGCTGAAATTCTGCCGAGCGCCCAATTAATTCTAAGGGGGTAGACAATTCCAAATTCACGCGTTTTTGCCTTCCGAATTCAAGCTTCCGTCAGGGAGAGCATACTCACTTTCATTGTTGATGGTAACTATTACGAGGGATGATGATAATTATAAGTTTTTTAGTTATTGAAAACACATAGCACAAACTCTGAATACAGTCTCAGCTTTTTTTATACCTTTTTCAACTCGTCGAACTCACCCTATTCTATAAATAAACCTGCATAGAAAGCTCAAATGGCATCGCATCCTGGACAACGAACGATTCTGCTTGCAGAAGACAGCACCAGCGATTTGATGTTGGTGGAGCGGGCACTTAGCCGCCTCGATTCACCCGTCGCGCTCTATGTTGTCAGAAATGGGGAAGAGGCGATCGCTTATCTTCAAGGAGAAAGAGAGTATGCCAATCGCCAACGCTATCCCTTTCCTGATTTAGTCATGACTAATATGAAGATGCCGCGCATCACCGGGATGGAATTATTAGCCTGGATTCGGCAACAGCCAGAGCTACAACCTTTGCCAGTAGTGGTAATGAGCAGTTCCAACGATCCAGATGAATTTGAGCGAGCAACGGAATTGCACGTAAATTCGTACTTTGTCAAGCCGCTACGGTTGGAAGATTTGGTGGAGACTGTGCGATCGATTGTGGCGCTTTTGCCTTCTTTTGATTCTAGAGCATAATTTTTAAGTAACAAATTCAACGTGTAGCGGTGCATACAATTTAGATTAAAAGAGAGTAACAGGATAACCAGCTTGCTTGCCTGTATGAATTTATGGTGCACCCGCGAAGATGGAGACAATTTGTTCGTCGTCCCGTAAGGCTAAAGGACTATGGGATTGCTATTATTGCCAGTGGGCTAGCGCTACTGCTTTCATTGCTGTTTTCGCCCTTTATTGCCAGTGGCACCTTTACGCTGTTTCTGGCATCTGTTGTCTTTAGTTCCTTATATGGGGGGCGTAAAGCAGGGTTATTGGCTACTATCATTGGTGGATTAGCTAGTGCCTTTTTTTTTCTTGCCCCCGTGTTGTCGTTTTCCATCACCACACTGGAAGGCAGTTTGCGTCTGGGTTTATTTGTGTGTGTCTCCTTACTGATCAATGAAATGAACGCGGCACGGCAACAAGCAGAGCGGAATATCCGAACTAGTGAAGCACGCTTTCGTCGTTTAACAGACTCCAATATCATTGGCATTATCTACGGCTGGATTAGCGGCTCGATTCGGGATGCAAACGATGCCTTTTTGCAGATGGTAGGCTACACGCGGGAAGATTTGCGATCGCGACAACTCAACTGGCACAGAATGACACCCTCCAGCCAGCAAGCGCTGATTGATCGCCGGATTGAGCAATTGCAGCAAAACCATATCAGTCCACCTGCACAGCAGAACTTAATTCACCGAGATGGCACTTACGTGCCCGTATTGATGGGACTTGCCCTACTGGAAGAAACTGCCGATGAAGTGATTGGGTTTGTGCTCGATTTGACTGCCCTACATCGCACCGAGCAAGCATTGCAGGAAAATTACAACCTGCTGCAATCGGTGATTGAAGGTACGAATGATGCTGTTTTTGTTAAAGATAAACAGGGACGTTACCTGCTGATCAACACAACTACTGCCCACATTATCGGGCGATCGCCAGCCGAGATCCTTGGCAAAGACGATACCGAGCTACTTCCAGCAGAAGAAGCGGCGGTGCTGCAAGAAAACGATCGCCGCATTATGACTAGCGGGCGGACAGAAGTGATAGAAGAACAAGTCACTCAAGCCGATGGGGTGCACACCTACCTCTCTACCAAAGATCCCTATCGCGATGTTGAAGGACGAGTAATTGGACTCATTGGGGTGGCACGGGATATTACTGATCGCAAACAAGCCGAAGTGAATCTTGCCCGCGCCAACCAACGGCTGGAAGCTCTACGAGCAATTGATCGGGCGATTTTGCGAGCAGATTCCACAACAGCGATCGCTGATGCAGCGTTGGTACGGCTGGCTCGCTTAATTCCCTATCAGCAGGCGGCTGTTATTTTGTTTAACTTTGCAACCAATGAAGCTCAATTTTTGGCAGGACAAGTCGATGGGCAACAAGCAGGCACGGTGGTTCCAATCGCAGAACTGATGCCGCTTGAGGTATTACAGCAGCGCGAGCCAATTCAGTATATTGAGGACTTGGGTTCGATGCTGCGTCGCTCACCCATGCTAGAGCAACAGTTTGCTCAAGGAATGCGGAGTATGCTGCGGGTGGCATTGCTGGTTGAGGGCGAATTGATTGGCGACCTAAATTTATTTGCCAATCAGCCTACGACATTTACAGTTGAGCACCAAACTATAGCTCAGGAAGTAGCAAACCAGTTGGCGATCGCTATTCAGCAGGCACGCTTACGAGAGCAACTGCAAGCCTACACCACAGAATTGGAACAGCGAGTTGCTGAACGCACAGCCGCGCTACAGTCTGCTAACGAAAGTTTAGAAGCCTTCGGATATTCTGTCTCTCACGATTTGCAAGCTCCCCTCCGTGCCATGCAAGGACTAGCCGAAGCTCTGTTAGAAGACTATGGCGATCAACTAGATCCCCTGGGACGAGAATATGCCGAGCACATTGTGAGTTCGGCACAGCAGATGGCAAGATTAATTACGGATCTGTTGAGCTACTCTCGCCTGAGTCGAACCGAGATGAATCTGCGCCCTTTGCGGTTAGACTCAGTGATTGCAGAAGTCTGCGATGAGCGTTTAGCGTCGGAGCTACAAGAGCGCCAGGCACAGGTGACGGTTGAACGCCCACTTCCCGATGTGATGGGACACTATCCGACACTGGTGCAAGTCTTGACAAATTTGATTACAAATGCAGTTAAGTATATGCCTGCCGATCGCTCACCCCAGGTACGAATTTATGCAGAACCTCGCGGTGAGTGGGTACGACTATGGGTAGAAGACAACGGCATTGGCATTGATCCGCATTATCATGAACGCATATTCAACGTATTTGAAAGACTGCATGGGGAAGAATCCTACCCCGGCACAGGCATTGGATTGGCGATCGTCCGTAAAGGAGTTGAGCGGATGGGCGGGCAGGTTGGCGTGGAATCACAGCTAGGGCAAGGCAGCCGATTTTGGCTAGAGCTACGGAGGGCGGAATATGGATAAACCAGCTTACACGGTTCTAGTGGCAGAAGATAATCCCGGCGATGTGTTGCTGGTGCGGCGGACACTTTTGAAAGCCAATTTCTCTCATGTGCTTCAGATCGTGGTAGATGGGGAAGCGGCGATCGCCTATCTGGCAGGAGAAGGGGATTACGCTGATCGAGCGCGATTTCCACTGCCAAGTCTTTTGCTCCTTGACTTAAAAATGCCACGTAAAAGCGGATTTGATGTGCTGGAGTGGTTACAGCAGCAGATGGTGCCGCGCCTAGCCGTTGTAGTATTGACAACTTCAACTAAAAATGAAGACATTGAACGAGCTTACGCGCTGGGAGCCAAGGCTTATTTAGTTAAGCCGATTACCCTTGAACGATTTATGAAGGCTTTAGAAACACTTGAGCTAAGTTGAGTTGTTGACTTTTTTGCTAAGTGGTTAGGCAAAATTAAAATCCAATTCGGTTTAGTTAGTGATGTTGATTTTTCGGAAATCCCCCTTAGTTCACGGCAATAAAGCGGGAAGAAAATGAACTGCTTTTTGCCTCCCCTTCAAAAAGGGGAAATTAACCACCTTTTGCCCCCCTTTCTAAGGGGGGTTGGGGGGATCTGACCTTAACTGAACGGTATTGAATTACAATCAACTATCTGGGTTATCTACTTCCCAAGGCAGTTGACTAAATACTGTAGCTGTAAAACACCATATAAATAACACATTAAACTGAGGGCATGTATCTTCTTCTCATTGATGACAATGCCAACGATCGCTTATTGATTGCACGAGAACTGAGACGGGAATTTCCTGACATAGAGCTTGAAGCAATTGTCGATATAGAAAGCTTTGAGCAAACTTTGGCTATGAATCGATTCGATTTGGTGATTACCGATTATCAATTGCATTGGAGCAACGGTTTAGAGATTCTACAAAGGGTGAAAGCTCGCTATCCCGACTGTCCTGTGATCATGTTCACCAATACCGGAACGCAAGAGATCGCGGTAGAGGCGATGAAGCGCGGCTTGGATGACTACATCCTCAAATCTCCCAAGCACTTTGTCCGGATTCCAGCAGTAGTACGGGTGACGTTGCAACGAGCCGAGGAACGACGCCGAGCAGCGCTAACTGAATTTCGCCTGCAATCGCTGCTCAATCAACTGAATGTGGGTGTGTTTCGCGCCAAGGGGGAGCAGATGATCGAAGCAAATGGCGCATTTCTGCAACTGTTTGGGGTAGAGTCCTTGTCGGAGCTAGATTCTCGGCAAACTGCCGCTCTACTCTCTGCTCCAGAAGCTCTCGTTCTTCATCAAAAACGAGAACGCCAGGTGCAACTTTCCACCGCATCAGGAGCCGATCTGTGGCTACTTGTCAGTGAAACCTTAAACACAATTAACGGGGAATCGGTTGTTGAGGGGCTAGCCGAAGATATTACAGGCATCAAACGAGCAGAAGCCGTGCTCAAACGCTATGCCGATCGCCTCCAACTTCTACAAACTCTCGATCGGGCGATTCTGCAAGCAGAAACCCTACAGAACATTGCTCAACCTGCACTAGAATCGCTCTATGGTTTGGTGCTAGCGCCGCTTTTGGTTGTGGCGTTGTTTGATTTTGATGCTCAACAAGCCACTGTATTTGCCGTGCGTTCTGAAGGCGAACCGCCGCTCCGAGAAGGAGAACGCTTTGCATTGAGCGAATTTGGTGAGTACGATCGCTGGCTCGAACAGAGGGCAATCGAGTTGGACTTAACTCAGTTTTCCAGTTCCACCCTGCAACGGTTGGTTGAGCAAGGCATTTGCAGCTTAGTCAGCATTCCCATCTTAATTGAAGGGCAAATGGCGGGAATCCTCGGTTTGGGCTTTTCTGAGCCTGGTTCGTTGTCTGATGATGACATGGAAATTATCACAGAAATTGCCAATCAGTTAGCCATTGCTGTGCAGCAAGCCCGTCTGCGCGAGGAACTAAATCGCTACACCGAAGAGTTAGAGCAACTTGTCCAAGATCGCACCCAACAACTGGAAGAAGCCAATCTTGATTTGGAAACTTACGCCTACTCCATCTCCCACGATCTGCGAGAACCGCTACGAGCTGTGCAAGGGTTTGCCCGGATTTTGCAGGAAGATTATGCCGATCGCCTAGACTCCCAAGGACAAGATTTAGTTCACCGCATTATCAAGGCGATCGAGCGGATGGATTCTCTGTTGCAAGACTTACTGACTTACAATCGCTTAAATCGGCGCAATCTGCGGTTACAGCCTGTAAATCTTACCCTGGTAGTTACCAATGCGATCGATCAACTCCAAGTGCAAATTCAAGAGCGTCAAGCCCAGATCGCAGTTGAAGCCCCTTTGCTGTCGGTGCAAGGAAATTTTCAAACCCTAGTTCAAGTTATTTCTAATTTAATCTCAAATGCCATCAAATTTACCGCTGCGGGCGTTCAGCCGCAAGTCCGGGTGTGGACGCAGAAGCAGAGCAAAGAAGTAGGAGGCGATCGCGTGCGCCTTTGGGTAGAAGATAACGGCATTGGCGTTATGCCACAGTATCAAGAGCGAATTTTTGGAGTGTTTGAACGGCTACATGGGGAAGATTCCTACCCTGGCACGGGAATTGGGCTGGCAGTGGTGCGGCGGGCGATCGAGCGAATGGGAGGACGAGTAGGCGTGGAATCGGCAGCGGGACAAGGCAGCCGATTTTGGTTTGAGCTACTCGAACATGACCGCACAAAGCAGCAAGATTAAAAAAGCCTGTCGTAAGTAAGATGCAACCGAAAATTCTCTTAGTCTAATGTCAGTTATGAAGCATCATTTTTAAGGTAATTCACTGCACTGTTAAGCTTATGCAAACTTCCCAAGTATCCGATTTTAAGAAACTTTGGCAGGTGCGATTCCTCTTCGGTTGGGAAGATGGCAGGGCAAATCACCTGAAAACTACTACATACTTGCATCATCGGTAACTATAACCTACTTACCTGAGGCAACTCTGTAAGATAAAAAAATGATTCGCATCTTGCTGATTGATGATAGTCCAAACGATCGCCTCCTTGCTAATCGCGAATTACGCAGGGCATTTCCAGATGTGCAAATCAAGGAAATCATTGATGCTCAACAATTTGGACTAGCACTAGAGGTAGGCGATTTTGATTTGCTCATTACCGATTACCAATTGTTGTGGAGCGATGGGCTGGCGGTGCTGCGAGCGGTTAAGTCCCGTTACCCCGATTGTCTGGCGATTATGTTCACCAACAGTGGCAATGAGGAAATAGCCGTTGAAGGCATGAAGCTAGGGCTGAACGATTATGTGCTCAAAGACAAACGAATTGAGCGTCTCTCTAGAGCCGTTGTTGAAAGCTTAGAAAAGCAGCGCATCCGACAACAATTGCAAATAGCAGAAGAACGCTTTCGGCTCGCCCTCAAAGCCGCTCGTATGGTGAGTTGGGACTGGAATGCATCGACAAACGAAATCATTTGGTCAGAAGGAGGTGAACAGCTATTCGATCTGCCGCCCGGTGGCTTGGCAGGAACCTACGATGCTTTTCTGGCACTAGTGCATCCAGGCGATCGCGAATTGATTGTTCAAGCCAGCCGTAGTGCGCTGGAGACGGGAGCCGATTTTGTGGTGGAGTATCGGGTGCCGCTAGCCGATGGCACACTTCGCTGGATCGCTTCTAGGGGACGATTAATTCTGAATAATGCAGTTCAACCGCTACGGATGACTGGGGTTGCTCTGGATATCACCGATCGCAAACAGTCGGAACTGGCACTGCAAGAGCACGCCGAAAAGCTAGCAGAAGCCAACCGACTCAAGGATGAGTTTTTAGCAGTAATCTCCCACGAATTGCGCACGCCCTTAAACGCCATTTTAGGCTGGTCTCATATTTTGAAGAATCATGACTTGAATGTTGCCGCCCAGAAACGATATTTAGACACAATCGAACGCAATGCCAAACGCCAACAGCAGCTGATAGAAGACTTGCTCAATATGTCTCGCTTGATGCGGGGGCAGATGCAATTAACAATCGCGCCCGTTAATCTTGTATCGGTGATTGAAAATGCGATTAATACCGTGTGGCTCTCTGCAGAGGCTAAATCGATTCGCCTAGAGCTAGATCTCGATTCCACGATTGAATTTATTTTGGGCGATGAAAATCGACTACACCAAATCATCTGGAATCTGCTTTCCAACGCAATTAAGTTCACGCCTCAAGGAGGACAAGTCACTGTTCGCCTAGATCGGGCAGATGAACAGGTACGGATTCAAGTCAGCGACACGGGCAAAGGCATTTCAGCCGACTTCTTGCCCCACATTTTTGAAAGATTTCGTCAGGCAGATGCCAGCAAAACTCGTTCTTATACAGGATTAGGACTGGGATTGGCAATTGTGCGGCAATTGGTGGAACTGCACGGCGGACAGATTCAAGCCGATAGCCCCGGCGAAGGACAAGGCACGACTTTTACAGTGCTCTTGCCATCGTTCAAAGAGAATGGTAGTACCCAAACAGAAGGCTTACCCCTCTTTTCTGCCTCCTTGGCGCCCAGTTCATTAACCGGAATGAAAATCTTGGTAGTAGATGACGATATCGATTCCCGTGAACTGGTAGCTATCATCTTTGAACAGTATGAGGCAGTGGTGATGACAGTTGCATCCGCCCGTGAAGCCTTAGATGTATTGCAGCAGTTTCAACCCGATTTAGTGATCGCCGATATTGGAATGCCAACAGAAGATGGTTACTCCCTCATGCGTAAAATCCGTGCCCTACCGCCTCAAAAGGGAGGAGAGATTCCGGCGATCGCCCTTACAGCCTACGCTACATTAGAAGATCAGACTGATGCGTTTGCCGCTGGATTTCAGCACCATCTCACTAAGCCCATCGATCCAGAGCAATTAGTCGCAATCGCGATCAAACTTTGGCAAGGCGTTAAAGTTAAATAACCTTCGCAAAGGTTAAAAAAAGAGTTTAGTGGATTGACACAGCTAAAATAGTGCATTATGTGTAGGTTGGGGAGCCAGTGCGGTGGACGGGTTTCCCGGCATAAAGGAGCCATTGCGGTGGACGGGTTCCCCGGCATAAAGGAGCCAGCGCGTTGCGCGGGTTCCCCGCGTTGTAGCGACTGGCGTCAAGTGGCGTCACCTGGCGTTTAAGCGCAGCGCAACCCAACATGAATCAAGATGTTGGGTCTCGTACACTCGACCCAACCTACAAAATATAATGCACAAATTTAGTCTTGTCACGCTAATACATTGTGAATGCATAACTCGCATTGTGAATGTATCGGCATACATTGTGAACGCATAACTCGCATTGTGAATGTATCGACTCGCATTGTGAATGTATCGACTCGCATTGTGAATGTATCGGCATACATTGTGAATGCATGACTCGCATTGTGAATGTATCGGCTCGCATTGTGAATGTATCGGCATACATTGTGAATGCATGACTCGCATTGTGAATGTATCGGCTCACAAAAATAAGGCCGCTTCCCGTATAAGGTGGCGACTGTCGTCGGCAATGTCCTCCTTGTAGATGCTCCAAGCGGCTACTTGCCACGCCACTAATTTTAGCAACTATTGTAAAGAGATTATGGTTTTCATTCAATATTATTAGTGTGAATTTTGATTTAGCACTAAAAAAAAGTGTTAGAACATAAATAACACGATTTAAAAAGAATTTAATCATGGTTCAAACTATATCTGCAGTCGCACTGCCACAGGAGCAGCCCCAGGATTGGCACGCGATGGAAATAGCACAAGCGATCGCCTGCCTGGAAACAGATTTAGATAAAGGTTTGAGCAGCGCACAAGTAGAACAGCGATTAGCTGATTTTGGTGCTAACGAACTGACTGGGAAGAAAAGTAAACCTTGGTGGTTGAAATTTCTCCTGCAATTTAACCAGCCACTGTTGATTATTTTGCTGTGTGCAGGTTTAGTGAAAGCAATTACTGGTAGTTTTGTGAATGCAGGGGTAATTTGGGGCGTCACTACCACCAACGCAATGATTGGATTTATCCAAGAATCAAAAGCCGAAGGAGCGATCGCGGCACTAGCTCAAGCCATTACTACGGAAACAACAGTTATTCGCGATGGTCAAAAATTACGCATCCCTTCACGAGATTTGGTTCCTGGTGATATCGTATTACTTGCTTCTGGTGATAAAGTACCAGCAGATTTACGGTTAGTACAAGCACGAAATTTACAAGTAGATGAGTCGGCACTGACTGGCGAATCGGTAGCGGTAGAAAAAAATACTCAATCTTTAAAAGCAGAAACCCCTCTCGCAGAGCGTAAGAATATGGCTTACGCGGGTGGTTTTGTCACCTTTGGTCAAGCTATAGGTGTAGTAGTTGCTACTGGGAACGAGACTGAAACAGGTCGAATTTCTCAGTTAATGGAGCAACATACCAACCTTTCTACTCCCTTATCTAGAAAATTTGATAAATTTAGCCAGAGTTGGCTGCGTGTGGTTTTGGGGCTAGCGAGTCTGACTTTTGTGGTAGGACTCAGCCATAGAAATTTGCAAGATGCCTTAGAAGCAGCTGTAGCGTTAACCGTCAGTGCGATCCCAGAAGGGTTACCAGCGGTAGTAACTGTAACGCTAGCCATCGGTGTTTCCCGCATGGCACAACGGCACGCCATTATCCGGAAATTGCCAGCAGTAGAAACTTTGGGAAGCGCGACTGTGATCTGTTCTGATAAAACTGGCACTCTCACAGAAAATCAGATGACAGTACAAGCAATTTATGCAGGAGGGCATCAGTATACTGTCACTGGTATTGGTTACGAACCGCAAGGAGAAATACTTCAAGATGACAAACCAGTTGATTTAAACAGTGATAAAGGTTTGCAGGAATGTCTGTTTGCTGGATTGTTGTGCAATGATTCCCACATGGAAAATAAAAACGGCAAATGGGTAGTAGTTGGCGATCCGACAGAGGGAGCGTTAATTATATCTGCGAATAAGGCGGGTTTTAGTCAATCTAACTTAGCAAGACAAATGCCAAGGTTGGATGCGATTCCCTTTGAGTCAGATTACCAGTACATGGCAACTTTGCATGAGACTTCCAGAGGTAAAAGTATTTATGTTAAGGGTTCGGCAGAGGCAATTCTCAAACGCTGCACTTTGATGTTGAATACTGATGGACAACCCCGCCCGATAGATTGTGTAGAAACTCTACGCCAAACAACTATCGAACGAGAAGTAAATATTATGGCGCGGCAGGGGTTGCGAGTGCTGGCGTTGGCGAAAAAGTCAGTCAGCAATGAGCAAATGACGGTGGATCATCCTGATATTGAGACTGGTTTAATTTTCTTGGGATTGCAAGGGATGATAGATCCACCACGCGCAAGTGCAATTAAAGCAGTGCAAGCTTGTCAAGAAGCAGGAATTCAAGTCAAGATGATCACGGGCGATCATGCTGTGACTGCCCAAGCGATCGCTCGCCGCATGGGAATTCATAAAAATGGCTCGATTCTAGCCTTTACTGGTGCAGAACTAGCAAAGATGGATCGCCAGGAACTAGCCCAAGTAGCAGAAGAGGGTGTAGTATTCGCTCGCGTTGCACCAGAACAAAAGTTGCGTTTGGTGGAAGCTTTGCAGTCAAAAGGCGAAATTGTCGCCATGACAGGGGATGGTGTTAACGACGCCCCTGCCTTAAAGCAAGCAGACATTGGTATTGCAATGGGCGGCGCTGGTACAGAAGTTGCCAAAGAAGCGTCTGATATGCTGCTTACTAATGATAACTTTGCCTCTATTGAAGCAGCGGTTGAGGAAGGGCGCGCTGTTTATAAAAATCTTTTGAAAGCTATGTGCTTTATTCTCCCTGTTAATGGTGGAGAATCAATGACAGTTTTGTTAAGCACATTGTTAGCTAGAGATTTGCCAATTTTGTCATTACAAATTCTTTGGTTGAATGTCATCAATTCCATCACCATGACAGTGCCTTTAGCCTTTGAGCCAAAGCCGCAAAACGTGATGAAACAGCCACCACGCAGCCCCAATGAACCATTGCTATCTGGTAGTAGAATCAAGCGAATTTTAGCAATTTCTCTGTTTAACTGGATTGTGATATTTGGTGTTTTTGAGTATATTCGCCAAACTACAGGTAACGTTGATTTAGCACGAACAATGGCGATTAATTCCTTAATTGCGGGACGAATTTTTTACCTATTGAGTATTAGCCAATTAATTCCGAATTTAATTGCCAAGATGGATGGCACGATCCAAGAAAATGTGGATATTCCCGCAATTGGGCTGGGAATTGTGGGAGCGATCGCTTTACAGATTGTATTTGCTCATGTGCCATTGATTAATCACGTGTTTGAAACAGCACCGTTAACTCTCCAACAGTGGTTGTTCTGTTTGGCTGTAGGTTCACCGATGATCGTTTGGGCTGCGATCGTTAATAAAATTGATCCACCAAATTAAATCAAAATCCAGAATTCCTCCTCATTTCCGACTTCTGCCTCCTGGCTGTCTATTTTCCCCGCCTATGCACGCCAATTCTCAAAATAGCTCCTGATTTCTACCTAACTTCTTGTTAAAACTTCTCAAGAAGTAAGTCAACACCAATAAACTCAATAGGACTTACGCAAAATCTCTCTAAAATCCTCTTGACTCCGTGCTCTCTGCGTCGCGCCAGTTGCTACAAGTCGGGGAACCCGCAAGGGCGCACTGGCTTCTCTGCGGTTTATTATTCCATAACTCGTGCGTAAGTCCTGCAACACAACTCCCTGGCTCTTCATTAGAAGTCGGGGAGCTTGCAGTTGGTGAAGTAAATCCACAAGTCACCTGATTTAGGAATGATTGAGCCGAATACTTGCGTTATCACTTACGTTCCAAGCAATAAGTTTAAAAAATAAATGATAATATATCTCAAGAGAGATACTAAGAGTAAATAACTAATAAAAAATTAATCTTGTTTGCTTCTGATTTGAGGAAAATTCACTATGGTTGCGACTTTGGATGACACAAAGCGTAGTGCGATCGCTATGGAGATTGCAGATCTCAAAGCGCTACAAGAGTTGCTAATTGCTACCGAAGAAAAATTACAGCCTGCTGTGAGTGGCGATACCGAGATTAGCGATCGCTTGAATGACTTTATCAGAGATGATCGAGAAAATCTTGCAGTTATTCAGGAAGTGCTCGCTAAGTTTGATGGTGGTTCAGTTCAGCCTAGAGACAATATCCGGCAGTATATAGATCAAGTGAACCGTTTGATGGATGGAACTGAGTTGACGTTGTATCAAAAAGTTTCTGCTTACGAACGGATCAAGCACCAAGCCGTGATGACTGGCTTGATTGTCCACAAGGCATCTCAAGTGGTTGGTGAAGATGTAAAAGAGGCAATTGGTTCCTTAAATCAAGTGAACTTTAAAAATCGCGCTCATCAAGAGCAATTGAAAGGAGTAATGGAAGTATTGGGTACGCGAGAACTTACAGGTAAAGATCCCGATCAGAGTGTTTGGGCGCGAACTCAAGATGCTGTCGCTGCTGTTAGGGGTATGTTTGAAGGATTAACTCAGTAAAGGGGGCTAGGGGCTAGGGACTAGGGACTAGGGGCTGGGATGAGAGGGGGGAGGGAAGATGGGGGAGATGGGGGAGATGGGGGAGAAACCGCTTCCCACACTCCCCACATTCCCCAATCCCCGATCCCCACTCCCAGCTGAGGCAATCCATTAAGAAGGTACTACCTGAGAGTGTTATAAGAGTTTGTACTTGTAGCTAGATTGAAATAATCAGGCTGGTGAGAAAGCAAGTTTCAGATGCTGCAAGTAAACCAAATCTTACAAAACCGTTATCAACTTCAATGCCAACTTGGTAACAATGGAGTTCGCCAAACCTGGCTAGCTAATGATTTACAAGCCCCCGATCCAGAAAATGCACTAGTTGTTGTCAAACTCCTAGTCTTTGGTGGTACTGTACAGTGGGATGACCTTAAACTTTTTGAGCGAGAAGCACAAATTCTTCAAAATCTTAATCATCGCCGTATTCCCAAGTATGTCGATAATTTTTGTATTGATGACCGAGTACTCTGGTTTGGCTTAGTACAACAATATATTCCTGGTATATCCCTCAAAGAAAAACTTGCTCAAGGACATAGATTTACAGAAAAGCAAGTTCGCAAAATTGCCGTTGAGGTTTTAAATATTCTGAAAGTTCTGCACGAGTTGCATCCACCAGTGTTGCATCGGGATATTAAGCCGAGTAATTTAATCTGGGGAGCAGATAATCATATTTATTTAGTGGATTTTGGCGCAGTTCAAAATCAAGCCACTAGAGAGGGAGTAACTTTTACCATTGTGGGAACCTATGGTTACGCTCCCATGGAGCAATATGGTGGTAAGGCAACTCCAGCATCCGACTTGTATGCACTCGGAGCAACGTTGATTCATTTACTAACTGGCATTTCTCCATCTGAATTACCTCAATCCAATTTGCAGATTCAATTTGTTGAGCGAGTTACCATCAGTTCCAGTTTTGCTGGCTGGCTAGAGAAAATGACAGCACCAGCACCAGAACAAAGATTTGCCAATGCTCGCCAAGCATTAGAAGCTTTAAAATCAGGTTTGGTTGTTAACAAGTCAGTTAGAAATAAGTTGGTAGAATTACCGCCACGAGAATTAATTAACAACTCTGGGTGCGGTATCAACAATACCAAGGAACAAGTCCCTGATGAAATTCTCGGCTGGAATTGGGGTGCATTTCTCATGCCTTGGTTTTGGTTATGGACTAATCAAGTTTGGATTGGATTGATCTGTTTATTTCCCTCAGTCGGGTGGATTATGACAATCTTACTTGGTGCCAAAGGTAATGAATGGGCTTGGAGAAGCAAACGCTGGCGCAGCGTGCAACACTTTAAAGAGCATCAAAGAGGTTGGGCGATCGCTGGACTTTTAATTGGTGCACCTTTTAGTTTGATTTTGTGGGGAGGAGCGATCGCCTTTATCGCATCTTTGTTGTAATACAGGTTACAGGTTATAGGTTACAGAAGAGGAGTGGGGGAGTGGATCTGTAGTAAAAATCCTTGTTCCCTGTTCCCTGTTCCCTGTTCCCTGTCCCCTGTTCCCTGTCCCCTATTTCCTATCCCCTGTTCCCTGTCCCCTGTTCCCTGTCCCCTATCCCCTACCTTTGGAGTTGCAATTTGTAATACCTTCTCCAGCAACCAAGGAGCAAGGCGTTGACACCAGACTGCGATATGACTTTGCCATCCCACTAAAATTTCTGGTGAATCTTTTTGTAAGCCAGCAACAAGTGCTTTCGCTACTTTTTGAGGAGTCATTGGCATTACCCAACGAAATAACTCTAAATCTCGTACCATATCTGTATCTGTAAGAGTTGGCAGCAATGCCATCACCCGAATATTATATGGAGCTAACTCACTGCGCAAAGCTTGAGTAAATCCAACGATCGCAAATTTGGTAGCTGAATATGTCGCCATCGTTGGAGCGGCTACTTTCCCCATCAAGCTAGAAACGTTAACTATTACCCCTTCTCTGCGGCTTGCCATCCGTCGAGCCATCATGTGAGTTAAAGAGTAAGTTCCCAATAAATTGAGAGATAGTTCTTCTTGAACCTGGGGAAGTTTAGATTGCAAAAAAGAGTTTTGGTATGCGACGCCTGCACAATTGACTAATATATGAATTGGCCCGTAACTGCGCCACAGTTGGGCGATCGCAACATGAACAAACACTGGCTTAGTCAAATCAACTGCCATAATCGCGGCTTCTACTCCCATTGCCTCGATTTCTTTGGCTACCTCTGCTAACTTATGGCGATCGCGTGCCACTAAGATCAGTCGTTTCATGCCTTGTTGCGCTAGTTCTAGAGCGATCGCACGTCCAATCCCACGGGAAGCCCCTGTTACTAGAGCCACTTTGCCCTGAATATTCATGGAATTAAAAACCTCCAGAATTCTAGTCTTACCGCACCTTTGTCATCTACAGATGCTATGAGAGCTTTTTCGCAATCCGGTATCAGTAAGACGAAATTTTATCTAACTAAACATCCACAACCGAAAATCAACACTTGACGCGATCGGCAGCATGGATATAACTCATAGTTCGCTCCTCTCCTAAATACTTAGGATTCACGTGTATCTTTGCACATACACAATCTAGCAATTAAATCAAGCACCTGCAATATTTTTTAATTAGTATTTCTTAATACTCATAAGCAACAAATGCATATATATGTATGCAGACTAAACTGTATTTTTTGTATAAGTTTTTCTTAATATTCGTTGAGAGATAACTTACTTTTTTTCACAAATATTCCAAAAAATGCTTATTTTTCAATAAAATAAGCTACTCTAAAAATTTTAGAAATAAACATTTAATGTCAATTAACTGAACTCACATTAATTTTTAAGTGATAACGACCACAGATAAACACAGATGCACACGGATAAATTATCTGTGTTCATCTGTGTCCATCTGTGTTCGATTTCTAAAATATGATTTTTGCTTTGCAATTTTAGTTCACAATAAGCTCCCCGACTTTTGTGAAAAGTCGGGGAGCTGTGACTTTAAAAATTAAGATTCAACTAATCCTACAGGGCAACTAACATTTGTCCCACCTAAGCCGCAATAACCACCAGGATTTTTGGCTAAATACTGCTGGTGATAGTCTTCTGCGTAGTAAAACTCAGGCGCATCCAGAATTTCTGTAGTAATATTTCCGTAACCTGCTTCTTTGAGAGCTTTTTGATACGCATCTCGCGATGCTTCTGCTAACTTTCTTTGTTCCTCAGAATAAACATAAATGCCAGAACGGTACTGAGTGCCAACGTCGTTACCTTGACGCATTCCTTGAGTGGGATCGTGATTTTCCCAAAAGACTTTGAGTATATCGCTGTAACTAATTACTTTGGGATCGTAGACAACCAGAACCACTTCATTATGACCTGTCATGCCGCTACAGACTTCTCGGTATGTGGGGTTGGGCGTTACGCCTGCTGCGTAGCCGACTGCTGTAGTGTATACTCCAGATAATTGCCAAAATTTGCGTTCTGCACCCCAAAAACACCCCATACCAAATATGGCTATTTCCATACCTTCTGGAAATGGAGGTTTGATGGGATTGCCGTTAACATAATGACGATTGGTGACTGGCATAGCCTCAGCCCGCCCTGGCAAAGCCTGATCGGGAGTGGGCAGGGATAATTTTTTACCAAATCCAAATAGCACCATTGATTTTATCTCTGAATTCTGAGAAATATTTTGACTTTACTTACATATTTTAAAGATTATGGCGATCGCTAGTGGGTGGGTTTTCTCTTCTATCTTCTTCATAATTTCCCCCCTCTGGCTGAGTTAGTGTAGTTTCAGAGAAATAGCTATTAATCCAATTCAAAATTGGTATTAACAATAACAGCAATATTCCCGAAAATATGTCTCCACCCCAACTGTCATGCAACCAATGAAAAGCACCTTCTTGAGCTGTACCGTGAAAGTATGCCAGTAAAGTGTTGCGAACAATATTGCCACTCACGCTAATTAACACGGCAATAGATAGAAATGAAATGCTTATGCGACGAGAAGACAGAGCACCAGTCCAATAAAGTAGCATCAAGCTAACGTAAAGAGTTGTCAACAGCATTTTTAACCCCGCACAGTAAGGGGCAACTTCCACAATCCGTTCTTCTACATATATATTGATGCCATCGACAGTTACCGCCATACCAAATTGATTTAATATAAAGCCCGCAGTGCCAGCAATGAAGCTTTGCAAGGGGAAAGTATAAGGAGCAATTAAGTAAGGAACTAAAGTTGGCGTTGCCAGAAAAATTAATAGCAGGGGAAATCTTTGCAATTTCAAGCCTGGAATCCCTTTGAGCCACAAGCACAATCCTGTTAGGATCGCACTAAAGGAAAGATTCACCCATTCGCTAAGTCCGCTCAGATAAAAAACTCCCCCTACCAACAACAATACAGCGCCCAAGGGATGAGTACGATCTGGCAGTCTTTGCCATAATTTTCGCTGTGTCCAAGTTATATAAGCAGCAAAGGGTAAACCGATTATACCGTGACTAAAATATTCGTGTTCTGTACTAATATTTTTGTGCAACCAACCATCAAGCCAATGCAGCACAACGGGAGCATACAGCAGCCCTAAAGTACCGACAATTAGCAGGTTGAACAATTGTGGCGAAAGCCAATATTTTACTTGACGCCGAACGATCATAATTTTTAGCTAGAGTCAATAATCAAACCATTAACCATTACACCTAGATTGCAACGGGAAGATGCGTTGGTAGTTCAGCAGCGATCGCACTCGAAATTTCCTTAACTTGGCTGTTGCTCAAGCCTGGATACATCGGTAGCGATAAGATTTGCTTTGCCAGCATTTCAGCATGAGGAAAGTCACCGACTTGATAACCCAACTCAGCAAATGCTGGCTGGAGATGACAAGGAATTGGGTAGTGAATGCCTGTTTGAATTCCTGCTGCCATGAGTTGTGCTTGAATTTCAGAACGTTCTACAGGGCAAGAATCACAAATTCTCATCACGTAAAGGTGATAAACGTGTCCTTCACCACTATGGTTTTCGATAGGAATAATTCCATTGGCTGCCAAAGGTGCTAGTTCAGTGTCGTAATCCTGGGCAATCTGGAGGCGATCGTGATTCCACTGGGCAAGATATGGTAATTTTTGGTGCAATACAGCAGCTTGAATTGTATCCAAGCGGCTATTTGTACCACTTTCCGTATGAAAATACTTTTGAGATGCACCATAATTGCGCAAACGGATCATAGTTTGAGCCACATCTGGATCTCGCGTTACGAGCATTCCTCCATCACCCACTCCTCCCAAATTTTTGCTGGGGTAAAAACTAAAAGCTGCTGCAATTCCCACTGAACCAGCGCGATATCCTTCTCGCTCGGCTAGATGTGCCTGTGCTGCATCTTCAAAAATTAGTAATTTGTAAGTATCAGCTAAGTCCAAAAGCTGTTTTGGCGATACCATTTGACCGTAAAGATGTACGGGAATAATAGCTTTTGTTTTCGATGTAATTGCTCTTGCCGCTGCCTCTAAATCAATTAAAGCTGTACGAGGATCGCAATCGACAAAAATTGGTTTTGCTCCTGCACGCAAAACTCCAATCAGCGTTGCCACAAAAGTGTTTACTGGCAGAATTACTTCATCTCCAAAACCAATCTTACAAGCTTGTAAACCAAGGGCGATCGCATCGGTGCCGGAGGCTACACCAACTCCATATTCTGTGCCACAAGCAGCAGCAAACGCAGCTTCAAAATCTGCAAGTGCTTTTCCTAAAATAAAATCTCCCTGTTCCAATACAGCCTGAATTGCTTGTTGCAGTTGATTTTGAATTAACTGATGTTGGAAATTTAAGTTTACAAAAGGAATTGCAATCTGTGTATTATTCATTTTCATAAATACTCAAAAATCTAATATTTAATTTTTATTAATAGAGTCTTAACATACTTGTTAAATTAATGCCATACTTGATGTAATTTGTCGTGTCTTCCAAGTATGCATTTGTTTTCACAAGTTATTAAAAGCTATTGATTTGATTCACGATTTTCTCGAAATTGAATTTAAAATAACAAATTTGTAAATATAAAGTTGTGAAATATTTTATATACTCATTGTTGATTTTTGATTTATAGAATTTTTGAAAAAACAACATTCGCTAACAGTTTCACAACTCTTTTAAAATAGACACGCTACTTCTATTTAAAAAAATTGCTCTATAGTATGTTTTTGGGAACAGACTAGGGTAAATGTTTAGTTTCTATTTGCTTCTAAGTTTTATATTACCCAGTTCAACTTCGAGACTAACGTATTTGGGTATCAGCTTTGCAATAAATACGGATTACATTCACAGCATAAGAGATAGAGAATATGTACTGTCTACTGAGGCAACCAACTATTTCAAAAGAAGTAGTTAGCTGGATGAAAAAGTTTTAGTAAGTTAAAAATTTTACTCTTACTTTGTTGATCCGAAGCGAAATTGGGGAATGCTTAAGAGTAGCGAATAACCCATAAACAGTGGTTATATGAATTACAGTATCGATAAATTATCAAGGTAGTGGTGGGAATGGTGGAGCCTGAAAATAAGTTTTTACCCCTAAAGGATGGTTGGGAATCCCCAGAAACTAGAGAGCAACAACGCCTTAAGGCTTTGTCAGAATTAGGTTTACGACAGCCAGAAACCATTCCTGTGTTTGAAGAAGCCACTCAAACGGCAGCCCATTTTTTAGAAGCACCGATTTCTATTTTGGGATTTGTGGATCAGGAACGTCATTGGTTTAAGTCGGCAGTGGGTTTATCCAGACTAGGGCTAATGAATCAGTTGGCGCAAAATCGCCAATTGTTACGCTGGGAATCTTTTTGCACTCAGGTTGTAGAAGGTGCACAGGCTGTCGTAATAAATGATACTAGACACCTAGCAAATACAGAGCTAGCTGCGAGTAGGTTAGTGCAAGATTATGGCATTCGCGCTTATTTAGGAGCACCACTGATTGACGCCTATGGAAATTGTTTAGGTGCGCTAGCTGTAATGGACTTGGTACCACGCAATTTTACTGATCGCGATATTGAGTTTTTGCAAATCATCGCTCGTTGGAGCATGAGTGAATTTGAGCGCAATCGGTTGCTACAAAATGTTCCAGGCAGTACAGTTTCTATCAGTACTGCTAATTGGTCACTTCCAGAAGCTAGTACTAGTGAAATCAAAATTAGTCCAGCCGCATTTCAAACAGATTCAGTTCCAACCAACCAACTCAAGTTGAAGCTTTTGGAGCAGTTAACTCAGGAGTTGCGTACACCCTTAACATCTGTGTTGGGTATGGCTAGCGTGCTTGGGCGGGAAATCTACGGCCCTTTGACTACTAAGCAAAGAGAATATTTAGATATTATCCAACATAGCGGTCGGTACTTGCTTTCCTTAGTTAATGAAATTACTGAACTCGGAGCAATGGATGAAAGCCAAACAACACTAAATATTGCTCCTGTAGATGTTGAAATGCTATGTCAACAAGCGATAAATACTCTTGAAGAAGCTGCCAATCGCTGTAAGCAAGATATTCGCCTCTCTATTGAACCAGGGCGTAATCGCATTTGGCCTTTGGATAAAGACAAGGTGCGACAAATGTTGTATCACCTGATTTTCAGCGTGATTCAACTATCTGCTACGGGTAGCGTTGTCCGAATTCATGTCTCTCACAAGGAGAATACACTCAATATTACGATTTGGGTTTCCCATCCTTGGTTAGGAGACGGAATCACAGAAGTCGATCCCTACTTTCGTCTCAATAGCTCACCATTACTTGAACTAGCAGGTGAAACAAAAACTTACGATCATCCAGAAAACCAAGAAGCAACACTGAACTTACCAGTAGCAATAGATCAGCTTCATAACGGGAGAATTTCCGTTTCGAGTATCCTGGAGATGACTCAGCAGCATGGTAATCTTTCCCGTGAGAGATTAGGTTTGTTGCTCAGTTGTGAGTTGGCAGAATTACATGGCGGTTACATTTCGATTCAAGGCTCATCAGAATCAGGATACCGTTATGTCCTAAGTTTGCCACTGAATCAACAAAAAGCCCAAGCAATGAGTGATGTTTCATCAAATACTTCTTCTTAGTACACACAATTTTAGGCTGGCACAGCACGGCAAACACAAAAATATATATACAAGTTTTCTCTTTTGCCTTTAAGCATTAACTGTCTTCAATTAGCATGGACTATGAGTTGAAAGTTTTTCAACTTTTAGAGCTACCCTAAGTATCATTAAATCTGCACTCTGTGCTAATTGCTTACAGTCTCTTATGAATTTAATCTGGCAAAAATTTACTTTATCCGATTTACCACTGAAAGAATATCTTGGCACTAGCTACCTACACAATTTTTTGGTGGGTTTATTGAGATCTTGGCGGCAAACCAGTATCTTGATGCAGTGGGGAGAAATAATTTCGGCTGCTTTAGTAAGCTTGGTGTTATTGTTAGCACCATTTACTGTGAATAATACAGCAGTGCTGGGGATATTGCTGTTAGCTTGTGGAGCCTTTTGGCTACTTTTGACTTTATCTGATGAAGTCACATCCCCAAATACCCTGTTTGTCACTCCAATTCACTTGTTGGTATTGCTTTTTTGGGGAGTTTCTGTAGTTGCTACAGCCTTGTCTCCAGAAAAAAAGGCAGCTTTAGCAGGGCTAATAAATTTTACACTCTATTTGCTGCTGTTTGCACTGTGCGCCAGGATACTCACCTCACCCCGGATTCGCTCTTGGTTGCTGATTTTGTATTTGCATATGTCTTTACTTGTGGGTGTCTATGGGGTGCGCCAGAAGTTTTTTGGTGCTGCACAGTTGGCAACTTGGGTTGATCCCGAATCGCCATTGTCGAAGAATGCAAGAGTTTATAGTTATTTAGGAAATCCCAATTTGCTAGCTGGATATTTACTGCCAGCTGTGATTTTAAGTTTAGTAGCGGTATTTGCTTGGCGGGGTTGGGTGCAAAAATCTTTAGCAATGACGATGGTGGTTGTCAATTTAGCCTGCTTCCGTTTTGCCGACAGCCGTGGTGGCTTTATTGGTTTGGCTGTTGGTTTAGTTGTTCTGGTGTTGCTACTGCGCTACTGGTACGGTGAGTACCTACCCCGGTTTTGGCGAATGTGGTTAGTACCTATGCTTTTAGGGTTTTTTGTGGCTGCGTTTGTTGTCGCTTTTGGATTTTCAGAAACTTTTCGCCTGCGCATTCTCAGTATTTTTGCTGGGCGTGGTGATAGCAGTAATAACTTCCGCATCAATGTCTGGATGGCAGCGATCAAAATGATTCAAGACTATCCAGTATTTGGTATTGGCCCTGGACATGACGTTTTTAATAAAATTTATCCGTTCTACCAACTGCCTCGCTATAATGCCCTCAGCGCTTATTCGATTTTGTTAGAAGTGGCTGTAGAGACTGGAATTATTGGTTTAGCTAGTTTCGCCTGGCTTTTAATAGTAATATTTAATACAGCTTGGTCGGAACTGCAAAGATTTCGGCAATCAACAAGTGTAGACGGTTTGTGGTTAATTGGAGCGATCACGGCTTTGGCTGGTATGCTGGGTCATGGTTTTGTAGATACCGTGTGGTATCGTCCAGCAGTCAATAGTATTTGGTGGCTATTGGTAGGTTTAGTTGCCAGCTACTGGACATCTTCACATCAAGCTCAAACTCAACAGGTAGATTCACTTCGTTCAGAACCTGCACCAAACTAAAGGGGATAGGGGGCAGGTGAGACCAGCCCCCGTCTTGGCGGTCTCCGTCACGTAGACGCGGTAGACGCGGAGCGGATAGAAGTAGGTACGGCTTCCCGCCAGGGTAGGGGGACTGGCGTAGACGCCCTCCGGGCGGCTTCTCGCAGAGTACCCGAAGGGTGATAGGGAACAGACAAGAGAAATTTTCATGCTTGGTTGTAGAATTTCACCGTGATCAAATGAATTGAAAAAAGCCTTGGATACATTTTCCTCCAAGGCTTTTTGTATATAGTCATCTTTCCAACAGTGTGTGTTATGGAGCAAATTTAGATTTGATCGGTAAATTTATTCTCTGTAGGTAGTGCTACCCACAGCATTAGGATCGCGATATCGAGTGGGTTCGTCATTGCGCTTTCTGCCAGCTAAACCAGCCAAACCTAAAAGTCCGAGCAATCCTAGCCAACCCCAATCGAAACCTTCGTCTTCCTCAACTATAGTACGTGGTGCAGGTGTGGTTTGGACTCCAGGTTGAGTCTGTTGAACTTGTGCTTGTGCGGGTAGAGTTAAAGGCAAAATAGCCATGCTCAAGGCGACAACGCCAGCACTTACAGCTTGGGTGAGATTAGTTTTCATAGTAAAAGTTCCTCGCGTGTTTCTAAGTTATTCACCACTGTATCTAGTCACCCAATAAACAGAATCAATCTGCGGCTATAAACTAAACTTTCTCTTTACTCACGCTTAAGATATATAAATTCCTATTATTCTCTCTCAAGGCTAGGATAAGACTAATATCCAGTTGAGCATTTATATTGGTTTAATAGCCCTTTATAAATTCATTAGCCAGTTTAGAAGATTTTTCATTCATCATTTAGGCACAAGTACAATTCTCAATGAGCGATAAGAGTGACGGTTACAAAGTTATTAGTGACAATCGGCAAGCCCGGTATTTATATGAAATTCTCGAAACTTACGAGGCTGGTATCCAGTTGACTGGAACTGAGGTTAAATCAATCCGTGCAGGTAGGGTTAATCTCCAAGATGGCTATGCTTTGATTCGCAATGGAGAGGCATGGCTCATAAACGTACATATTTCGCCTTACACAGCTAGCGGACAATATTTTAACCACGAACCGCGCCGCACACGCAAGCTACTACTGCATCGCCAAGAACTTCGCAAACTGATTGGCAAGGTGGAACAGCAAGGTTTGACTTTAGTGCCTTTGAAAATGTACCTCAAACGCGGTTGGGTGAAAGTGAGTATCGCTCTTGTGAGAGGAAAGAAACTCCATGACAAGCGAGAAGACATCAAAAAGCGCCAAGATCAGCGTGAAATGCAACGGGCGATGAAAAATTATTAAGATTAGGGGCTAGGGGCTAGGGACTAGGGACTAGGAAGAGGACAAGGAGCAGAGGGGAAAATTCTTCTCCTTGTCCTGTTTGCCCAATCCCCAATCACCAGTACCCCATACCCAGTACCAATCACCAATACCTAATACCCAGTTAATTTTTCCTGTTCTGAATCTTCTCTAAATAAACCTAGCACAGGGCCGAGAATTGCCCCAAATAGAAAACCACCAGCGTGTGCCCAGTATGCAATACCGCCACTTTCCATACCGATATTGGTAGGTGCTTCTAAGCTAGCAACGCCGTAAAAAGCTTGTTGGATAAACCAGAATCCGAGAAAGAAATACGCCGGAACCCGGAAGGTAGGAAAGAAAAACCCCAAGGGAACTATGCCAAGAACTTCTGCTTGAGGAAAGCGGATAATATATGCTCCCATGACGCCAGCGATCGCCCCACTTGCCCCCAATGAAGGAACTGCGGAAGTCTGTGAGAAGTACCATTGAGCCAAGGTTGCTAAAATACCGCAAGTTATATAGAAAAATAAATATTTAACATGGCCCAACTTGTCCTCAACGTTGTTGCCAAAAATCCACAAAAACAACATATTGCCAGCTAGGTGTAGCAAACCGCCATGCAAAAATTGTGCAGTAATCAGAGTCACCCATTCTGGTACTGGTTGATTGACGGTGATACCTCCAAAGCTAGCTGTTAATTCTCGTGGCACTACTGCAAACAGGTGAAAAAAACCATCTAAATACTGGGGAGGTAAACTCGCTTCATAAATAAAAGCGAGAACGTTAGCTGCAATCAGCCCATAAGTAACATAAGGTGTGATTTTGGTCGGATTATTATCTCTAATTGGAACCACAGGAGTTTTTGTTAATTTTCTAGAACAAGATTTACAATACCTAATTTGTTGAGTATTTTCTGCCAACCTCTAGATAGATTTAGTACGCCACATTAGAGATATTTCTGTTGTTGGTAGGTTTTGATAAATGCCAAACCTAATCACCTCAGTTAAATCATAATGTGATTGTGCAGGTATCAAGCTATACTTAAAATGTGTTTTGAAAAAATCTACATCATCGCTCAAAGTAATTATTGCTTTAGCGTCACTTGACTTATTTGCTTAATAGTGAAGTAAAGTGACAAGCTTATATGTCAAGGAAAATTGAAAATTTGTACCAAAATCCTTGAATTAAGTTATTTATTGATAAAACAGTTGGGAATATTGATAAAGTTAGGGAATAAACAACGGCATAAAAATAATGGTTGAAAATAAGAAAATATCTCTATGCGGTGAAGACTGCCAATTGTAGATGTGTCATAATAGACATTCACTTTAATGCTAGATTCAAAGCAGTGGATATATTTTTTTGTACACAATTTTGTTACCCATGTTTGTGAATTTCTGAAGTTAGAACTATATATGTATGTATATGTATAATTAAGTTGAATTTGATTAAGGACTTATGATTGATGATGTGTTACAAATTATAAAAAAGTTGGATCTGATTTTACAGCTATTTAGATGTAAGTTTAACTTTGTGAATACAACTGAAATAATACCTCTTGCGGATGGAAGATATATGTAATTCCTTCTACAGAGTGTTATGAATTGGTAATCCTGTCATAGTATGAAACATAAGAGTCTTATTATTGTCTGTGTTTGCTGACAGTGTTTATAGAAGCAAATTTCTTAGGAAAAAATGCTAGGGGTGTATTTTCCATGCCCTTGACTATCCTTGTAGTGGACGACGATCTAG
Source organism: Chlorogloeopsis fritschii PCC 6912 (assembly GCF_000317285.1). Lineage (GTDB taxonomy): Bacteria > Cyanobacteriota > Cyanobacteriia > Cyanobacteriales > Nostocaceae > Chlorogloeopsis > Chlorogloeopsis fritschii. The sequence goes on from NZ_AJLN01000116.1 coordinate 307,441, forward strand.
GCACTCGTCTGTCGATTAGCGATTATCTTGAACTTTCTGGCTACTCGGTAATTACTGCTAATGACGGTCAAGAGGCTTTGACAAAGGTGGAGGAGTTCCATCCTGATTTAATAGTCACCGACATTGTTATGCCACAGATGAATGGTTATGAATTAGTGCGCCAGGTACGTCAAAAACCTCTGTTTCGGTTGCTGCCTGTAATTTTGTTAACAGCGCGAACAAGAACACAGGAAAGAATTCTTGGTTACCAGTCAGGGTGCGATTTATACTTACCTAAACCTTTTGAATTAGAAGAGCTAGGGGCAGCTATTCGCAATCTCTTGGTGCGATCGCAACTCATTCAATCTGCATATAATGTTTCTTATCCAGACAATGCGAGTATATCCACTCCTACAACTACTGTAGAGTTACTTTCCGAACTAACTCCTAGAGAACAGGAAGTTTTAGAACTTTTGACTCATGGTCTTTCTAATGCTGAAATGGGTCAAAAATTGCACCTTAGTCCTCGGACAGTGGAAAAGTATGTTAGCAGTTTATTAAGAAAAACTACCACTAACAACCGAGCAGAATTGGTACGTTTTGCTATTAAACATGGCTTGGTGGAATAGCGAAACCAGCTAATAATTTTTTATTCAAAAAATAAAATCTGACTAACCTATTAAACTTTACAAAAAGTAATAAACTATAATTTATTTCTAAATTTATTGTTGCTGTTGTTGCTGTTGCGATCGCGTAGCCTGCCCTAAAGACTCTTGCCCTACTTTTCCAATCGCAAAGTGAGATTCCATCTGCTCTAGCACGACTTGCCAAACTTCATATCCATTTTTACTTAGATGTAACCCATCTGTAGTCAGTTCTGATCGCAAATTGCCTTGAAAGTCAGCAAACCAATCATGTAAATTCAGATAACTGGCTTTTTCTTGTCGAGCGATTAAAGCTAGCTGACTATTAATACGACGAATTCGGCTATTAGAAATCGAAGTAAGCCGAGTTGGCAATATTGATTGAACAAGAATTAAGCTACCTGGATGATTTTGGCGTAAGCGCCGAAGAATTAAACGATAATTGCGTAAAATTGTCTGATCGTTCACACCCTTACGCAAATCATTAATTCCAGCCATCACGTAAATTACCTCTGGTTTGGTTGCGGCAAAAGCAGACAATCTGTTGAGGATGCCACTAGAAGTATCACCAGATATCCCCTGATTTAACCATAATTTTCCGCTAGGTAGCTTTTCATTGGGGAACCACATACTTAAAGAATCACCAACTAAGACATTTAGACGATTTGCGCCTTGTCCTTTCACCATTGCTCTGGCTTCCATTGCCAATAGGCTTTTCCAGTCTTCATAAGTGAGTTGGGACTTTTTCCCAGACTGCGATAAGGACTGTAATTCATCTTCGCTTAAGCGTGTATAAATTTGACCAGCTTTCAGAGCAGCTAATCTATGGTAGTAAAGTTGACTGCCAGATAAAAATCTCCGAGTAGGTTGGTATATTGACTGAACAGAGGATTCAACTGATATGGGCAATTTCTGGTTGCTAAAATCTGGTGAGGGAGTTTCCACCGATGAAGCTACTGTTTCACCTGCTACTGCCTGCGAACTCTCGTTTGTACTCAACTGTAGTTGATTACTTTTTTGCTCGAAAATCAACGGCTGTGGCAACGTTGTGACTGGAACAGCTAATCCTGCAATTAAGCCTGCTGCCAACAAATAAACGTTCCTCATCTTGTAAGTTTCTCCTATTGCTACTATTTTGTCCAATGACAGCGTTTCTCGGCTGATTGCAGGAAATTTCTTGAATCAGCTAAATAATTACCTTTTACAGTATTTACACTGTATCGGTGTAATTAGCTAGCTTAGGAGATTCGTTTTTACAGTATCTTTAATGTTTTTTCCTAGTAGTATAAATTTCATTTGATTTTTTATACTATCTTCATCCTTAGATTTAACCATAGGATGATTTTGTGCGTTCTACTCTTACAGGAAACTGCTACTCATCTACAAATCTACAACGACTGCCAATTACATAATCCTCATTAATTTCAAATGAAATCCATTGTCTTTGCAAGGTTTCTGCAACAAAACCAGTAGTATTGGAACCCGCAAATGGATCTAAAACAGTATCGCCTTCATCAGTCAAAAATTTGATAAAAAACTCTGCAAAACCTTGAGGAAAACGTGCGGGATGCGGTTGTATTCCCTTTAATTTACAGCAACGTAAGTAGGCGCTATTTGATTCAGTATTAGCAATTTCTAGCAAATTAGGTGGAATTGCGCCCTTATTATCTTTTTGGAATTGCTCGGAAATATCATGCCCGCTAGGACGCATTTTGGCTTTATAGCCATTTTTCAGTAATTGCTTCATACTCTCACTGTATGGTTTTAAGACTTTTCTATTGTCGGCTTTGGGGTGAGGAGTTTTCGATAACCACCAAACAACATTTACTGAGTCTTTCACGCGAATACGCCTAATTGTCACCCACTCAGCTGGGGTAGGTAGTCTTGCCGGATTGTAGTGATAAAATTCTTGAGCTAGAAAAAAACCAATTTCTTTACACAACCTCACTAAAAGCTCATATTGGTAGATACTCCGCACAGGATTTCCGGGTAGGTAAGCACCACCTAAATCAAGCACAAATGAACCATCATCTGCAAGTACTCTTTTAAATTCGTAGGCAAAAGGTAGAAACCATTCAATATATTTTTCTGCACTTTCGTTACCGTATTCTTTTTTACGGGTGAGCGCAAATGGAGGGGAAGTAAGAATTAAATTAATACTGCTGTCTTCAATACATTTAATTAGTTCTTGGGTATCACCAAGATATATTGCACCGTAGTTTTGAGTGTAATAGGGAATCAAATTTATAGATTGCTGTAAAGTTATTTGTTTGGATTTCAAGGGTTATGTTGTTTGAGAATAAAGAACTAGTTTATAGTTTATATACACTTTGAAGGGGCGGGCAAGATGCCCACCCCACAAGAGATGTTTCTACAAAATTCTTGTTAAGAAGCTTGCCAATAATATAGGCTTGCTATTTTTTGCTATTTTAAACTAGTTTATAGTGTACGTATTTTTTAAAGGGGCGGGCAAGATGCCCACCTCACAAGAGATGTTTCTACAAAATTCTTGTTAAGAAGCTTGCCAATAATATAGGCTTGCTATTTTTTGCTATTTTAAACTAGTTTATAGTGTACGTATTTTTTAAAGGGGCGGGCAAGATGCCCACCCCACAAGAAATGTTTCTACAAAATTCTTGTTAAGAAGCTTGCCAGAAAAAGGGATAATCTTCAGGAGTTTTTGAAAGAGCAGCTTTGACAGGATTTTGCCTAATGTAATCCCAATATGTCTGAAACTCTTCTTCATTTCTAATAATGCGATCGTATCGCTCATCTTGCCAGATTGTACCTGTATGTTTCATTAACTTAGGAATTTTTTTAGCACTATAACCTTTGATACTTTTCATAATGCTACTAAGTGACCAAAATTCATTATCTAATTTGAACCAAGGCTGAATTAGTATATGGACATGGTCTGCCATTACAACAAAGATATAAATGTTATATCTCTTGTTATTAAAAAATAGACAAGCATCAAATACTACTTGCCTAGCTTCTGGGGTAAGTTCTAACTTTTCCCAAGTATTAAAAGTAAGAAAATAAACTGCTCCATCTAATTCCCAATGAGGTAAGGTTCTTTGGGTAATTTTAAACTTTGGCTCTTGCATATGGGACAGGAAGGTAATTGTTATTTATCTTGTGGGGTGGGCATCTTGCCCGCCCCTTTATTTATTTTTCCCATTCCAAAAAGAGAAAATTTAAATTCTAAAAAGAGAAAGTTTAATATCTTTACTTAAGATTGTAGAAATTTTACCTGTTTTTAATCTAGGACGGGTGAGACACCCATCCCACAAAACAATTCTTTTGATTATTCAACTGAAACGGCAATAATTCTTCTTCTCTAGTTAATTGGGCTGCATAAGCAATAGCAGCTCTAATATCTTCAAAAGTCAATGGTGGGTACTCCTGAATAATCTCTTCAAAAGTTAGTCCTTCAACAAGATTATCAAGGATGACTGATAACATGATGCGTGTACCCTTGATGCACGGTTTTCCATGACATATTTTGGGATTGATGCTGATGTGTTCTTGCCAGTTTTGCATAACTTTGACTATTTAATGAATGGCGATCGCTATTTATTAGAGAGGTATAGAATAAATTGGATCAGGGATTTAACAAGTTTAGTGTTCATTATTTTTATTCAAACAGTCAACGGGATACTCACCTCATCAATTTGTCATCTCAAGTGCCGAATCGAGCAGGCTCGCGAACTCCTGCTTAAAACTGACTTGTCAATTGCGGATATTACTTATAAAGTCGGCTTTGCTAATCAATGACATTTCACTAGTCATTTTAAGCGCCTACTTGGAGTCACACCTAAGATTTTTCGAGAGCATCGCATAAACCCGTAAAAAAAAGCAAGAATTTGTAAGAAAAAATTTTGTGCGATCGCTATTTTGGAAGTCAGAAGTGCTGCAAGCACCATATTTTGGTTGCTAGCCACTGGAATTGAGCTGCACCCGCGTCCAAGAAGTGAAAATTCCAAGGAGAGGTTTTCTTATGACGATCAAATTTACTGGCGGTTGTCTATGCGGAGCAGTCCGCTACGAATGTTCGGCTGAACCCATTGCGATGGGAAATTGCCACTGTCGCGATTGTCAACGTGCGACGGGAACTGCTTATGCGTCCGGGCTTCTTGTGCCCCAGAGTGCAGTCACTATCACCGGAGAGGTGAAATACTATGAGGTGATTGGTGATAGCGGCAACATTGTTGGTCGAGGCTTTTGCCCAAACTGCGGTTCTCGATTATTTAGCAAGCCTCCAATTCCTGAATTTATGGGCATTATGGCTGGGAGTCTTGACGATCCAAGCTGGTTCCGACCGACTATGGATATTTATACAGCCAGTGCTCAACCGTGGGATTACATGAACCCGGATTTGCCTAAGATTGCCAAGATGCCATAGTGCCTGCTTTTGAGGTGGACATCTTGCCCCACCATAAAAAATCCCCCGCCACTGGCAGGGGATTTCAATTAATTACCTACAAAACTAGCAGCCGAATTAACCGAACTTACCAGCCGTCGAGGCAATTAGGAATGCTGCGTAAGTTAGAACATAGCCCACAGTGAAGTGAGTTAAACCAACCAAACGAGCTTGAACGATAGACAGAGCAACGGGCTTGTCCTTCCAGCGAACTAGGTTTGCTAGTGGAGTACGCTCGTGTGCCCAAACAAGAGTTTCAATCAACTCTTGCCAGTAACCTCTCCAGGAGATCAGGAACATGAAGCCAGTTGCCCAAACTAGGTGTCCGAACAGGAACATCCAAGCCCAAACAGACAGGTTGTTCATGCCGTAGGGGTTGTATCCGTTAATTAACTGAGCGGAGTTAGCCCAGAGATAATCGCGGAACCAGCCCATCAGGTATGTAGAGGATTCGTTAAATTGAGCTACGTTGCCTTGCCAAATTCCCAGGTGCTTCCAGTGCCAGTAGAAGGTTACCCAACCAACTGTGTTTAATGCCCAGAAAGTAGCTAGGTAGAAAGCGTCCCAACCGGAGATGTCGCAAGTACCGCCACGACCGGGGCCATCGCAAGGGAAGGCATAACCGAAGTCTTTTTTATCGGGCATTAGCTTAGAACCACGGGCATCCAAAGCACCTTTCACGAGTACGAGAACGGTGGTGTGGATAGCCAATGCGAAGGCGTGGTGTACTAAGAAGTCGCCAGGGCCGATAGTTAAGAACAGGGAGTTAGTACCAGAGTTAATTGCATCCAACCAACCTTGCAACCAAACGTTGCCGTAGTTGGGGTAGGCTGTGTAAGCAACGCTGTCTGGGTTAGACAACAGGACGTTTAGTCCGTAGAGTACTTTACCGTGAGAAGCTTGGATGAACTGAGCAAACACAGGTTCGATCAGGATTTGCTTCTCTGGTGTGCCGAAAGCAACAACTACGTCGTTGTGAACGTACAGACCTAAGGTGTGGAAGCCTAAGAATAGGGATACCCAGCTCAGGTGAGAGATAATCGCTTCCTTATGCTTGAGTACGCGCTCTAGTACGTTGCCCTTATTTTGTTCGGGATCGTAGTCACGAACCCAGAAGATGGCACCGTGAGCAAAAGCACCAAGCATCAAGAAAATAGCGATGTATTGGTGGTGAGTATAAAGAGCGGCTTGGGTTGTGTAGTCCTTACCGATGAAGGCATAAGGAGGCATAGCATACATATGCTGTGCTACCAAGGAGGTTACAGTTCCCAAAGCAGCTAGGTGAATACCCAACTGGAAGTGTAGGGAGTTGTTATAGGTGTCGTACAAACCTTGGTGAGGCAGGTTGAACTGACCTTCACTCTTGCTACCAGGTACTAATCCAGATTTGGAGTTCAGCATTTCTTTGATGCTGTGTCCAATTCCAAAATTAGTCCGGTACATATGGCCGGCGACGATGAAAATTACAGCGATCGCCAAGTGGTGGTGAGCCATATCGGTCAGCCACAGCGATTCTGTCTGAGGATGGAAGCCACCTAAGAAGGTCAAAATCGCTGTACCAGCACCTTGGGAAGTACCAAATACGTGGTTTGCAGTATCGGGGTTAGAAGCGTAAACTCCCCAGTTACCAGTAAAGAAGGGTTGCAAGCCTGCCGGGTGGGGCAGAGTGCTCAAGAAGTTATCCCAACCTACGTGCTGTCCGCGAGATTCGGGGATAGCAACGTGAATCAAGTGACCAGCCCAAGCCAGAGAGCTAACACCAAACAAACCTGCGAGGTGGTGATTGAGGCGAGGCTCTGCACTCTTAAACCAAGAGAGGCTAGGACGGAACTTGGGTTGCAAGTGCAACCAACCAGCAAACAAGAACACTGATGCCAGGATGAGGAGGAACACAGAACCCATGTATAGGTCGCTGTTCGTCCGCATACCGATGGTGTACCACCAGTGATAAACACCAGAGTAAGCAATGTTTACCGGATAGTTAGCTCCACCTTGGGTGAAAGCTTCGATTGCGGGCTTACCAAATTGAGGGTCCCAAATCGCATGAGCGATCGGACGGATGTGAAGAGGATCTTTAATCCACTGTTCAAAGTTACCTTGCCAGGCTACGTGAAATAGGAGGCTGGATGCCCACAGGAAAATGATTGCCACATGACCGAAGTGAGTAGCGAAAATCTTTTGGTAAAGATTTTCTTCTGTCATGCCATCATGGCTTTCAAAGTCATTTCCTGTAGCCATCGCATACCAGATCCGACGTGTCGTCGGGTCTTGCGCGAGATCCTGGCTAAATTTTGGAAATTTTGTCGCCATAGGTTTGAGAAATCCTCTGACTTTTAGCCATCAGGTATCAATGTTTTCAAGGAGTTTTGAGTTAGGAGTTTTGAGTTAGTGGTTGTTAATTTGTGGTTGTTCTGTTGATGTTAACCGCTACAAACAACTCATAGCCCATCACTCATAACTCATTGCTCCTAAATGCTGGTTGCTAGCCTAATGAGAGAATATGTGCGTGGAAGAACGCCCATGTCGTGGCAATTCCTCCCAAAAGGTAGTGAGCTACACCAACCGCACGACCCTGAATAATGCTCAGAGCGCGAGGCTGAATTGAAGGTGCTACTTTCAGTTTATTATGTGCCCAAACGATGGACTCAATTAATTCTTGCCAGTAGCCACGACCACTGAACAGGAACATTAAGCTGAATGCCCAAACAAAGTGAGCGCCCAAGAACATAAGTCCGTAAGCTGACAGGGCACTACCGTAAGAGTTGATCACCTGTACTGCTTGTGCCCACAGGAAGTCACGCAACCAGCCATTGATGGTGATAGCACTTTGGGCAAAGTTGCCACCAGTGATATGAGTCACATTACCAGCTGCGTCTACTGTTCCCCAGACATCGGATTGCATCTTCCAGCTAAAGTGGAAAATTGCAATTGAAATGGTGTTGTACATCCAGAACAATCCCAGGAAGACGTGATCCCAGCCAGACACCTGACAGGTACCACCACGACCAGGGCCGTCGCAGGGGAAACGGAAGCCCAAGTTTGCCTTGTCTGGAATCAGACGAGAACTGCGGGCAAACAAGAAGCCTTTTAAGAGAATTAGTACTGTGACATGAATTTGGAATGCGTGAATATGGTGGATCATGAAGTCCGCCGTACCCAACGCAATTGGCATCATTGCCACTTTACCGCCTACAGCGAGGATACCACCGCCAAAGGCATAGCTAACAGGTTCAAGCGCGTTTGGTGCGGTTGCTCCTGGTGCTACAGTGTGCAGGTTTTGTACCCACTGAGCAAACACAGGCTGCAACTGAATTGCCGAATCCGAGAACATGTCTTGGGGACGGCCCAAGGCGCGCATTGTGTCGTTGTGGATGTAAAGCCCAAAGCTGTGGAAGCCAAGGAATATACAAACCCAGTTGAGGTGAGAGATGATTGCATCCCGGTGACGAATCACCCGATCCAGAACGTTGTTTTGGTTAACAACAGGATCGTAATCGCGCACCATGAAGATGGCAGCGTGAGCAGCACCACCCACAATTAGGAAACCGCCAATCCACATATGGTGAGTAAATATGCAGAGTTGGGTAGCGTAATCGGTTGCCAAGTACGGATACGGAGGCATCGCGTACATATGGTGTGCCACGATGATGGTCAAAGAACCCAAGAAAGCAAGGTTAGTTGCCAATTGAGCGTGCCAAGAGGTGGTCATGTTCTCGTAGAGACCCTTGTGACCTTCACCAGTGAAGGGGCCTTTGTGGTTTTCGAGGATCTCTTTGATGCTGTGACCAATACCCCAGTTGGTACGGTACATATGACCAGCGACGATGAACAATACCGCGATCGCCAAATGGTGATGGGCAATGTCAGTCATCCACAAGCCACCTGTTACCGGGTTTAAACCACCTTTGAACGTGAGGAAGTCAGCATACTGACCCCAGTTCAATGTAAAGAAAGGTGCTAAACCACTGGCAAAGCTAGGATACAGCTCGGTCAACAAGTCTTTGTTCAAGATGAACTCATGGGGCAGGGGTATGTCTCTTAGGGGAACTCCTGCATCCAGCAACTTGTTGGTTGGTGCGGAAACATGGATGATGTGTCCTGCCCAGCCTAAGGAACCACAACCCAGCAATACCTGCAGGTGGTGATTGAGCATCGACTCCACATTCTGGAACCATTCCAGTTTAGGAGCGCGCTTGTGGTAGTGGAACCAGCCAGCAAACAGGAGCAAGCCAGCTAATACCAGACCACCAATAGCTGTGCAATACAGTTGGAAGGAGTTAGTAATACCCCAGCCACGCCAGACTTGGAATAAGCCAGAAGTAATTTGAATGCCGTGGAAGCCACCACCGACATCACCGTTCAAAATGTCTTGACCAACAATTGGCCAAACAACTTGAGCGCTGGGCTTAATGTTGAGCGGATCGCTCAACCAAGCTTCGTAGTTTGAAAAACGAGCGCCATGAAAAATCATCCCGCTCAACCACAAAGTCACTACAGCTAAGTGACCAAAGTGGGCTGCAAATATCTTGCGGGAAATGTCTTCTAAATCACTTGTATGTGTATCAAAATCGTGGGCGAGTGCATGAAGGTTCCAAATCCATGTGGTGGTTTTGGGACCTCTGGCTAAGGTTCTGTCGAAGTGACCGGGTTTTGCCCATCTTTCAAACGAAGTTGGCACCGGATCGTTATCGACTATCACTCTTGCCTTTTTTTCCTCTCGCTCCGGAGGACTGATTGTCATTCGACCTCCTCTCTTAAAAGGGACTGAGGAATCATTGTGACCACAAGCTGTCTTCGAGGTTTTTGTAAACCAAATCGCATTTTCCATTTATAATCTGGAGCCGCGATGAAGACCTTGTGTGGGGAGTGGTTTCTGTTGAATTATAAAGTCTTCTCTTGTACATTGTTGGAGACTTTTTAACAATAATTCAAAATCCCCAGATTTATTGTCTCATCTGCTTTTGGATTCCAAAACGCTGGTCAAAAAGTCAATAGTTTCTCTATTTATTTTACAAAGCTAAACAATTCGCAAAATTTATGGTTATTTTTTGGAGCGATCGCTGTTTTTAACTCTTACAGCTTCATCTAATTAAAAATATTGGATTTTTCGTGACGACTTATACCAAAATATAGTTAAATAGCTGTAAGAAGAAATAGTTAAAATCGCCACATAATTATCTTAGATAGTACTGACTTAAATTAAAAAACTTAAATTCTCAGTCCAAGAACAAGTAGCTAAAAAAGGATTTCACCTTTTGGGCTATAGTTCCGAATGGACAGTTTGCGCCAGAATGCAACATAAATCTGTCTGTTGTTTAGGAATGGGTGAAAAACATGAACTCGTGGCGGACAACGGCTGCAACTCTCATGAAGTCGCTAATGGTATTGGCTCTAGTATTAAATTTGACTAGCTGTGGCAATAAAGCGATCGGCCAAGAACCATCTGGTAGTTTACGAGAAAGCTCTTCAATTTCCACGAAGCAATTTTCGGAGGTTGCCCCACCAACAGTCATTCAAGAACTAGGTCAAACCTTAGAAGTATATCGACCTCAGGTATCAATAGTGACTCCCAAGCAGGATGAAGTCCTGCAAGATAACACAGCTACAGTCCGTTTCCAGGTTAAGGATCTACCTATATTTAAAGATTCACAACTGGATATGGGGCCGCATCTGCACGTAATAGTTGACAATCAACCATACATTGCAGTTTACGACTTAAATCAACCCTTAGTTTTACCAGACTTGTCCCCTGGCACCCATACCTTGCGTGTTTTTGCCTCCCGTCCTTGGCATGAAAGCTTTAAAAACGAAGGTGCCTATGCTCAGACAACATTTCACATTTTCACCAAAAGCGACGATAACAACCCCGATCCAAATTTACCTCTGCTAACCTACAGCCGTCCGAAAGGCAGTTATGGAGCAGAGCCGATTCTACTAGACTTTTACTTGACAAATGCGCCCTTACACCTTATAGCGAAAGATAACCCTAACAACCAGTTTGCAGATTGGCGCATCCGCTGCACTATTAATGGTGAAAGTTTTGTTCTTGATCGCTGGCAAGCAATTTACCTTAAAGGCTTTAAACCAGGTAAAAACTGGGTAAAATTGGAATTTCTGGATAACCAAGGCAATCCCGTCAAAAATGAATTTAACAGCACAGTTAGGTTAATAACCTACGAACCAAAGGGTAAAGACACCCTTTCTAAAATTGTCAGAGGAGAACTTTCTGCAGATCGAGTTCGCGCAATTGTAGATCCCAACTACACAGCTAAAGTACCGACTGCTGAACCCACGCCTACTCCTACACCAGAAATTCAACCCCAGGAAGAAAAACAGCCGAGTTTGGAAGTTGCACCTACACCAACTCCTAGCGTTGTACCCACGGTTGAAACTACGCCAGAAATACCACTCCCAGAAAAACAGCCTGTTCCTGAAATTGAGCAAGCACCTCCAACTCAGCCAGAGAAACCAAAAGGTGGCTTTTTCAATCGTTTCCAAAATCGAGCAGGTAAAACACCTATCCCACAACCAACAGAAATATCTCCTAGCCCAACTCCGGCATTAGAACCACAACCGGAAATTACACCAGAACCTGAAGCTACTCAGTTACCAGAAACACAGCCCACTCAGCCAGAGAAATCTCGATTTGGTAAATTTTTCCAGCGCTCTACAGGTAAAGCGCCCATTTCTCAACCTACAGTAGAGCCATCTCCTAGCGTTTCTCCCACACTACCGGAAATTATCGAGACTCCAGCCCCAGAAACTACAACAGAACCTCAAGTTACTCAACCAGAAAAATCAAGATTTAGTCGATTTTTGAATCGTCGTGCAGGTAATCTATCTACCCCGCAACCTTCACCAGAAGCATCTTCTAGCCTACCTCCAACGCTGCCTGAGATTGTGAAAGAGTCTCCTGCAGCAGAACAGGAGACTATGCAAGAAATCGATCCGAAGCTTTTACCTCAAAAAGTTGCTCCTCAGCCAGAAAAACCAGAATTAGAAAGATTTTTTAATCGTCGGCAGTATCCAAATGCTGCGCCATCTCCAACTTTACCCTTTGCTCGACCACAGATGAATCAGCCTCCTGCACCAGAAAGTACAGCAACGCCTGAAAAATCAAGCGAGGAAGTTCAAAATTAGTTGTAAAGAAACAAGATCCCCGACTTTTTTGAAAAGTCGAGGATCTGTGCATTTAATAAGGAGCGCAAAGTTTTTATCTATTCCCTTTTAATTAGAAATACTGAGTTCAGTTTTAGTAAGTTTATTTAATTTGTAAATTTCTGGTAACTGCCACCAAGCAAGATGAGGGTATTCGTGATGTTCTTTGTGGTAGCCAAAATGATAGCAAGTAATAAGTGACAACCATGTTGGCATAGAGATAGTTTGAGCAAAGTGAGGTTTAATATAACCTCCTTGTGGTTCTCTATGAGTAAGAAATGTACCAAAATAAAATAATTGTAATGAACTTAATAGTGAAGGTAATGCCCAAAAGAGAATAAGATTTGTGTGGGGTATATGTAGTATATAGTGAACAGAATTATATACGATTATCCAGGTAATTATTTGACCCCAACTCCAGTAGTTTTTCATAAAATAAAAATACCAGGCAAAGAAATTTTTATGCTTGCCGTCGTGGAAATCTGGGTCTAGTTCACTGGCTGGGTGGTGGTGATGCAGCCAATGTTTTTTTAATAATGTTTTGTAAGATAAAAAACCATAAGAAAATAAGCTTAATGTTCCGATTAAGTGATTAATCTTGATGTTTTTGGGAAAAACTACACCATGCATAGCATCATGAGCAGTAATAAATAATCCTGTGTAGATAAATGTTTGCCCAAGTATAGCCAAGACTAACTCTAAAATGTTCAATTTAGAGAGGTCAAATAAAAGTAAAAAAATTAAACTAGTTGCCCATATTCCTACTATGGTAACAGCGATGAAAATACCTGTTGTACCGATAGTAAATTGATTTGTAATTTCTATATGAGGGTTTGGTAAGTGTTTTGATTGCATCAGGCTTTTACTCCGCCTAAAATTTTGTTTAAATTCACACAATTTGGTCATTAAAAAGTTCACTAACCACTTAAGGGAAAACCCCGTTCGTGGTCAGCGCTGTGCTATAAGTAACATCTAAATCAAATATGTAGAAAAATTAAGTTTACTTAAATAATATTACACATATTTGCATAGATGGTGACTGTGTAAGCAAAATTTCTTGCTCTGTAAGGCTTTTGAGCCGCGGAGTTTAGTGAATGAGGTTAAGTACCTCGCGCAGTACGCTATAACCCTGATAATCCCAGAGTAGGTAAGCCAAAAAACCAATCATCGCCAAGCGCCCATTCCACAGTTCAGCCTGAGGTGTAAAGCCAAACTTAAAGGCATTACGATCGCTACCGTTATATGCTTTCTCTGTTGCATCAGTTGGATAAGGCCCCATTGTTAAGTTTCCTCAAGATTGTGAACTACACAATTCATGGTATTTACTCACTTAACAAGTGCTATCTATCTCTAGTGCCAAAGTGTAAGCAAGTCGAAAGGGTGAAGTTTAGGGGCTAATATACAAAGTTTTATCTAACAAAAGGTTAATAAATATTTCTATTGGTCTCTACAGCCAAGATGCTTTGTAAAGCAAACTAGTAATAATGTATACATGATTTTTCTTGTTTTTGAATAAAAGCTCGTAATTTGTTAGATAGTGCGATCGCCTGCTTAAAGTTCACTACAGAGAGCGGTAGTTGCAAAGTTGCCAGTAATATCTAACGGAAGTCAGAAGGTTTTCTAAATATTGTTGCTCAAACTAATAGGAAGTAAATAAGTTTTTGAACTAAGAATATGGCTCCTACGGCACTAATTACGGGTGGATCTGAAGGGATTGGTAAAGCAACAGCTGTTTTATTTGCCCGCAAAGGATATGAACTTATACTTGCGGCTCGTCATAGCGATCGCTTAGAAATAGCAGCGCAGGAGGTACAAAACGTTAGTGGTACAGTACCACTGATAGTTACTTGTGATGTCACCGATCCATTGCAGGTGAAAACACTAGTAGATAAAGCGTTGGAGCATTATGGTTATATTGACGTGTTAATAAATAACGCAGGCATTTATGCATCAGCACCAGTAGAAGAGTTTTCGCTGGAAGATTGGCACAAGGTTATAGATACTAATTTATGGGGATATATCCATACAATTCATGCTTTACTGCCTCACTTTCTTCAAAGAGGAAAAGGAACAATTGTGAATGTGAGTTCCATCGGTGGTAAAGTACCTACCGCTTACCTTGTTCCTTACTGTACAAGTAAGTTTGGCGTTACAGGATTGACAGAAGCGCTTCATGCAGAATTAAAGCCGAAAGGAATTCAGGTTTGTGGTATTTATCCGAATTTAATTAAATCTAATTTCATGGAACGGGCTGTGATGAGAGGGAAAAATGAGCAAGATACTCAAAGCCGTCGCCAACAAATTGAAAACATTCTGAAAAATCCCGTGGTAGAGAAACCTGAAGATGTAGCAAATGCCATTTGGGATGCAGTTAAAAATCAGAAATCCGAAATATTTGTTGGTTCTGCCAACTTTTCACAGGCGGTTAATCGGTTATTTCCTGGTTTGTTTCAGTGGGCTTCTCACCAAATCTTTAAGAATAAAGATAGCTGAATATACATACAAGACATAGGTTTTCTTAAGTTTGGAAGCTCAATCGTAAGGTGGGCACTTTTCATAACCTAAAATAAGGGTTTTAGGAAAGTTTGGTAGTGCCACCCTACAAAAACTTAAGTTTGGAAGCTCAACCGTAAGGTGGGCACTTTTCATAACCTAAAATAAGGGTTTTAGGAAAGTTTGGTAGTGCCCACCCTACAAAAGCTCTGGTTGGTGAGCGGAGCCGAACCACTGCCTTCTACCCCATTAATTCCAGTACAAGACTTTTTCTTTGATTATTGTTTTACCATCCCTAGAAACTTTTAGTGCATTCCGGGTAAGTAAGTAACGAATGTCACCATTAACAGCAATAAATTGGCTGTCTTCTATGCCTTCACGGGAATTATAACTTTGCAGTGGAATGATGATTTTTTGATTGCCTTGCCGAGCCACAGCTACGCAACTGCTGGGAACTTCTCTACCGCAAATATATACAATAAAGTTTTTGGTTTTAGCTTCCACAAAGGTAGTATTACCATCAGGACAACCCCTAGCTAAAGGTTTACCATCAGCAGCGATCGCACTGTTAACTTTTTCTCTGAAGGAGACACTACCACCTTTGCTGAGTTTGGTGATTACTAATTCATAAGGGCTAACCATGTATGTTAATTCACCTTGAATGGCAACATAAGTTTCACCATTTTTACTACTTATAGGTACAGTAATCTTGTTGCCGCCATTTTTAGAAATTCTTACATAATAACCAAGAGAATCGTCTCGTTCTCCTCTGCAAATATAGATATAATCTTTAGCTGTATGGAAACTGCGTTTAGGTATTAAATTGGCGGAAGGACAAACTTGTTCTTGAGCAGGTTGTAGTTGGTAGTTTTTCGACTTCTTCAGTATGTCGCCTGCTTCCATCACTTGAGCCTTGGGAAAGGGCGTCAGTAACCATAGGGAAGACACACCCACAAAGGCTAACCGTAAAGTTACTGTGTGAGTAACATTTAATTGTAAATAATTCATATTTTTAAACTTTTAAACATTAAAATTGCCACCGCATATAAAAAATGTGGCGTTAAATTATCAGTGTTTTAACGGATGAAAAACTGAAATTATTATCGTATTGAAAAAGCCTAGAACGACTAAAAATTCTGGAGATTTTATTTATTCTTTAATAAAAGTAATTGTTAAATGAAATTCTTGTTAGCCGAGATGGGGATTGGGTACTGGGAAGAGTACGCGGGGAGACTCATCTGTTCCATGTCACCTATCCCCTATCCCCTATTTACCTGACTCGCATTCTTGCCTAGTTATGTGATGACGATAGCGAAACATCGCTTCTAGTTGTACCTGTACTAACCAGCCACCCAGAAACTCGGCTGTTTGCCCACCAGGTAAAGCAAAGGAAATTTCATCAGTTAATCTGGTTTTGCCATTTTCTGATTCAAATTTGTGTCGATGTACCCAGGATTCAAATGGCCCAGATATCTGTTCGTCTGTAAATAGATGATATTCTTCATATTCAGTATGACGTGCTAACCAACGCAAAGGCAATGGCCCGATCGCCAGACGAAACTCAGTAATAGCACCTATGCCCAAGCCTCCCTCACGACGTACTACTTGTAAAGGTTGCCAAGGCGGGGTAAGCAATTGCAAAACATCCGCTCTTTCGTGAAATTTCCAAACTGTTTCTACGGGTGCATCAATAACTGAGGAATACTTAAAGTGCAGCATTAAGAAAAACCTCAAACCTAGCCTTCATACTCAGTATCAATTTCGATATCAAGAGTGTCTTCATCGATGCGGATATATAAAATATTGGGACGACAGCAAACTTGACAATCTTCTATATAAGATTGCTGCCCTCCCGCACTCAAATCTACAAAAGTTAAATTTTCTTCGCCACAATAAGCACAGTAATATTCTGCTGTTGTTTGCATCTATCTATTTTAAATTTTAGATTGTAACTGTTAATAGCTAATGCTAATTGTATTCTTACTATTTACTATTAACATTGAGCCATTAACTTTTCAGATGATTTATCAAATTGACTTGTAGCATCAGCCAAGTGCTTTAGTAGTGTAGACTGTGGTAAAGGCCCTTGCAAATGACTCCAAGGTAAAACTTGATCGGTTGACCAGTTAGTATGAACGTAAAAATCCAAACTGGGAAGTTTTCCTTTTAGTTCTTTAAAAGCACGTTTATAGCTACCTAAAGAATCACCAAAGTTACGGGTAAGTTCTAAAAGTTGTGATAGTCGGCGATCGCCTCGTGATAACAAAGCCTGAATGATTGACCAATTATAACTTTCGGGACGAAAATCTATCCCTTGTGGCTTTAACTGTTTCTGTAAAAACTGCAACCGTTTCTGGGCTTGGCGATTTACTCCCAACCACTGAAAAGGGGTGTGTGATTTAGGAACAAAAGTACTACAACCTAGTGTTAACCGCAAACCAGGAGCAGCTTTTTTAATATCGCGCATCATCGCTACAGTCGCATCTAAATCCTCTGGTTGTTCGCCAGGAATTCCTACCATGCCGTAGAGTTTTAAATTAGTTAATCCTCCAGCTTTAGCATTCACGGCAGCTTGGATAATTTCATCGTTATCCAGCTTTTTATTGATAATTTGTCGTATTCTTGAAGAACCACTTTCTACAGCAATTGTTAA
The DNA here is from genome assembly GCF_000317285.1 of Chlorogloeopsis fritschii PCC 6912. Taxonomy (GTDB): domain Bacteria; phylum Cyanobacteriota; class Cyanobacteriia; order Cyanobacteriales; family Nostocaceae; genus Chlorogloeopsis; species Chlorogloeopsis fritschii. The sequence continues at coordinate 324,791 of NZ_AJLN01000116.1, forward strand.
GGATTTTGTATCTCGTTTCGCTAAAGTTTGCGCCAATTGCACAGTTACAGTATTAGTTCGCACCGAAGCAATACTCAGACGCACATCGTCGAACTGAGGATGGCTAATATAATTCAATAATTCCTCAAACTCAGGATGTTGAGTAACTGAAGCACCTAATAATCCGAGCCGATTTGTGACTGTTAAACCTTTTGTAATTGCTGGTATTAAAGAACCTTCCAAACTAGCAGTTCTAAAAGGTAAAGTGAGATAACTTGCCAGACAGAAGCGACACATTTCTGGGCAACTTCTCACCACTTCTACCATATAAATATTTTCCCAAGCTGCTTTTTCAGTCACTACCGTTGATGCTGATAAAGTGTTGCCTCGGTAGGTTTGTTTTTGTACTACAGCTGGAATTTCTGAGGAAATAGGTTGAATTGATTTAATCGCACCATCAACATCGTGATACTCAACTTCATACAAACTCGGAATATAAATGCCCGGTACTTGTGCGAGTGCTTGAAGTTGAGTTTGCCTGTCAGCATTCCTAACTGCTTGATAAGCATCAATAAAATTATCTAGGAGATTTTCACCATCCCCCAGTAAAATGACATCAAAAAAATCTGCGAAGGGTTCGGGGTTGGCAGTCAGAACGGGGCCACCGCCAAAAACTATGGGATGATTAGGATCGCGGAAAGCTGCCCTGATGGGAATTTCTAAAGATTCTAATAAGTTTAATATATTCACATAATCCAATTCCCAGGACATCGAAAAGCCAAGTAATTCTGGCTTTCTTGGCAGTGGTTCGTGAATATCGGTGAACAAGCGACTCACCTGCACATCTGAACGCATAGCTAAAGTAGCCCACACTACTTGATAGCCAAGGCTTGTTATGCCCACACTATACTCGTTGGGAAAGGCAAAAATAGTGGCGATCGCATCGGTGTTGGGAGTGGCAGGAGTGAATAAAAGGCGTTCAGCAGCAAATACAGAAGATGTCACAGATGAAAAATAGGGGCTAGGGATTAGGGGCTAGGGACTAAGGATAGAAAGTAATCTAGTCTCTAGTTTGTTTATCTATATTTAATTTTAAGGTATAAAATTATGATGTTGAAAAATAATGTAGTTCCATTAGCGAGAATAATCGGCAAAGCTGATAGATAAAATCCATATAATAACCATAAAAATACACCTATATTAAAGGAAATCAACATGGCATAGGAAACATCTTTTGCGGATTTTGTTTGCCATGTTTTTATCATTTGTGGCAAGAATGAAAAAGTGGTTAATGTAGCAGCGACTAATCCTAAAATAGTAATAAAGTCCATTGGATATAAGCTTTGAAATATTAACCGCAATTTTAGATGCAATCCTTATCTTTTGATTTTTTCAGATAAGACTTAGCCCAAGCATACCGTTGTGAATCTTTAGATATTAAATATCTCGCCGCATCTTGTCGTTTATTCTCATCTTTTGTACTCCTCACTACTCGTTTAATTTCATCATCTATATCTTCGCTTCTAGCACCACGCTTGATTGCTTCTGCAAACCAATTATCTCCTTTTGGATATTCACCTTTGTCATAATAAATTGCTCCCATTAAAGTGTAAGGTTGATAACTAGGTTGATAACTACCTGTAAGTTGATGATTTTTTAACCATTCAACTTCTGAATTATGCTTCCAAAGAATTGGATAAAGAGGAGAAGAAATATAATCTTTTAAATCTTGCCAAGATTTAGGTACTTTATACTGAACTTTCAGATGTGAAAACTCACTTTCTAGTTTTCTAAGTTCTTCTACTTTATGTTGCTGCTTTTGTTTAATGACTTTTACAGTTTCAAAAAGCTTGTGTTCTGTTAACCAATCCAACTCTAAGTCTGTTAACTCAATTCCTAAGTCTACTTTTCGCAAAATAAGATACAGAAGACTAGAAGGTGATGAATCTTCATGTTTTGTTGCTTGGTACTTGGACTTTAAGTTGGTAAAGTCTTTTAGACGGTTTTGAAACTCTTTATCCATGTCGAAATTAGCAGCATTAATACTGTTATAGACGTACTATTTGCTACTATAACGACACTTAATAAAATAGAGGAGGGGAAATTACCCACTCTCCAAAAGTAATAATTATCTTTAAACTACTCCGTATTTCTACAACACCTGGCACTGCCCGTGATGTCTTAACAAATGATCGCATAGCACCAACGCCACCATTGCCTCAACCATTGGGACTGCACGCGATAGTACACAAGGATCGTGACGTCCTTTGCCTGCTAAAACAGTCTCTTCACCTTCATTAGTTACTGTCTTCTGCTCTTTTCTAATTGTTGCCGTGGGTTTAAATGCTACACGAATCAGGATATTTTCACCGTTGGAAATTCCGCCTTGAATACCTCCGGAACGGTTGGTACGAGTACGAATTTCACCATTTTCATCAATATAAAATTCGTCGTTATGCTCAAATCCACTTAGTAAAGTTCCAGCAAAACCAGAACCGATTTCAAAACCTTTACTAGCGGGCAAAGACATTACACCTTTGGCGATATCGGCTTCCAACTTATCAAACACTGGCTCGCCCAAGCCTTTCGGTACATTTCGCGCTACGCATTCAACCACACCACCAATAGAATTGCCTTCCCGCCGGATTTGCTCGATTAATTCAATCATTCGTTCGGCACATTCAGCATCAGGGCAGCGAACAATATTGCTTTCAACTTGTTCTAAAGTCACGCCATCAGGATCGATAACCCCTTCTAAATCTTTAATGCGCTTGACGTAACCGATAATTTCTACACCCGCAACTTGCCGGAGAATTTTTTTAGCGATCGCTCCTGCTGCTACTCTGCCTATAGTCTCCCGCGCCGACGATCTACCGCCACCTTGCCAGTTACGGATGCCATACTTAGCATCGTAAGTTGCATCTGCATGGGAAGGGCGATACTTAAACGCCATCTCATCATAATCTTGGGAGCGAGTATCTTTATTCTTGACTAAAATTGCGATCGGTGTCCCCAGTGTTTTCCCCTCAAATATCCCAGAGAGAATTTCGCATTTGTCTTCTTCTTTGCGAGGTGTTGTAATTTTACTTTGTCCCGGACGCCTTCTATCGAGTTCGACTTGAATTTCCTCAGCCGAAATTTCTAGTCGGGGAGGACAACCATCAATTACAACTCCCACACCACCGCCGTGGGATTCGCCAAAAGTAGTGACGCGAAAAAGATGCCCAAATGTGTTGCCCATGATGTTGAGGAGATATCGTCTAGATAATAATATTACTTTTGTGTTTGTGCCTGAAATTATGTCCCAAGCCAAAGTCTTTGTTACCCGCCGTCTCCCTACTGAATTACAGCAATTACAAGAAATTGCGGATGTAGAAGTTTGGATGGAACGCCAACCGCCTCCCTACGAGGTTTTGCTGGCAAAGACAAAGGAAATAGACGGGTTATTGTGTTTGCTAACCGATCAAATTGATCGGCAACTGATAGAAGCCGCAACTTCTATTAAGGTTATCAGTCAAATGGCAGTGGGATACGACAATATTGATATTTTATCTGCTACCGCAAGGCGTATCCCAATCGGTCACACTCCTGGTGTATTAACAGATGCAACAGCCGATTTAACTTGGGCGTTACTAATGGCAGCTGCACGACGAGTGGTAGAGGCAGATCGGTTTACGCGTGGGGGAGAATGGCGAACATGGGAACCAGATTTGTTACTGGGGCCTAATGTCACAGGTGCTACTCTGGGGATTGTTGGTTTTGGGCGAATTGGACAGGCAGTAGCTCGTCGTGCTAAGGGTTTTGAAACGCGAATTATTTATACCAGCAAGCACAGATGTGAGCCAGAGCTAGAAGAATCTTTGGGTGTGGAATTTGCTAGTTTTGAACGTTTATTACAAGAGTCTGATTTTGTGACAATTCATACTCCTCTAACAGCAGATACACACCATCTGTTTAGTGAACCGCAATTTGCGCTGATGAAGCAATCTGCGATTTTAATTAACACAGCACGGGGAACAATTGTAGAGCCAAATGCCTTATATCAAGCTTTATCCAACGGTCAAATTGCAGGTGCCGCTATTGATGTTACAGAACCAGAACCTATTCCCACCGATAGTCCTTTACTGAGTCTTGATAACTTAATTATTACTCCTCATATCGGTAGCGCCAGTCGTCAGACGCGGAAAAAAATGGCAGATATGGCGATTGAGAATTTAATTGCTGGGTTAAAAGGAGAGCGGTTGCCTTATTGCGTTAACCCGGAAGTTTACCAGTAAAATTCAACAATTTTTGTAGGGTGGGGAAATTTTCTAAGTAATGCCGTTATGCAAGCTCAGATGTTACACTAATATTACATTTATTTTAGAGAGGCAAAAAATGAACCAACGGGACTTCTCAAGCCTGACTTGACAAACCCGGCTAATGGCATTCACGCTATTAATCTGATTGTCTACAAAATCGCTGAGGCTTTGTACAAGTCTAGATATCCAGAACCAAGTATTTGGCGTTCTTCGCCCATCACTACAGTTGCTAACAATTTCGACAAACTTTATTTCCCTTCAGATAGTTTGTCACGTTCCCCGAAATACACTCGCTACCTCAGTGACGATAGGTTACTCAGAACTCACACCACTGTAATCATGCCAGAGTTACTTCCCCACCTTAGGGGAGAACAACTCATCCTCCACCCCGGTATTTGCTATCGTCGCGATGTGGTGGATAAACGCCATGTGGGCGAACCCCACCAAATGGATGTTTGGCTGATTAATGAACATCAGCATCTAGGTAGAGAAGCTTTAATTCCATTCATCGAAACTATTATTTACGCTGTTCTGCCAGGTATATCCTACCGCCTCAACGAAACTTCGCACCCCTATACCCGCAATGGGTTAGAAATTGAAGTGTTAGTTGATGGCAAATGGATTGAAATCGGAGAATGCGGGGAAGCTCATCCTCATTTGTTGCGATCGCCTCAGAGCGGATTAGCGTCTGGTTGGGGATTAGATCGTCTGGTGATGTTAGTCAAAGGGATAGATGATATTCGCTTGCTGCGAAGTACCCATCCCCGGATTGCCGAGCAGATGAAAAATTTGGAATCTTACCACCAAGTTTCCAATCAACCTAGCATTAGTCGAGATATGTCAATTGTGACTGAGTTAGATACGGAATTGGAAGATATCTGCGAACAAATAGTAGAGGTATTGGGTGACGACGCCGAACTTTTGGAGTCAGTAGATATACTGAGTGAAACGCACTATCAACAACTTCCACCCCAGGCTATTCAACGCTTGGGTATCCAACCCGATCAAAAGAATCTTTTGGTGCGGATGACTCTCAGGAGTCTACATACATCAATTTCAAATCAAAAAGCCAATTTGTTTAGAGAATTGGTTTATCAAAAGATTCATCAGGGAGTAGTTGTGAATCTCTAGAACAGCAATTTAGTAGTTACAACAAAAAAGCGATCGCCATCTTAATGAGAGGCGATCGCTTGCAATCAAAACTAGATGTTCACACCCTTACCAGTGGTGTCGTATCCAATCGTAAATTTTTACGTATTCTTCCCCTGGATTATTCCATGAATAGTCATATTCCATACCTTGAAGAGCTAGTTTTTGGAACTCATCCGGATAGTAGTGCCACAAGCCAATCGCTCTATCCATTGCTGATTCAATCGCAAGATAATCAGTATCGTAGAATACGTAACCATTACGTTTTTCTGGGGGGACATTCTCGTCGTAGTCGCGATCAAACACGGTATTTACCAGCCCACCCACACCCCGGGCAATCGGTACAGTACCATACTTCAAACCAATCATCTGGGTTAACCCACAAGGCTCGTAGTTACTTGGAACCACAATCATATCTGCCCCTGCATAAATCAGGTGGGATAATTCTTCGTTGAAGCCCAGTTCTAAATGTACATCGGGGTTATCGTTCAAAAAGCGCTTTTCGTGCTGGAAGTGAGCATTGATACCAGGTTCTGTGGCAGAACCCAATAATACGAATTGCGCTCCCCGATCTAGAGCGTAATAAATTGCGTGGTGAACAAGGTGAACGCCTTTTTGATTATCTAAACGACCGATGTAAGCAACAATTGGTTTATCAACATCGCGTAACAACAGTCTTTCTCTTAAAGCTTTTTTATTTTTGGCTTTATCTTCAAAGGTTTCTTTGGTGTATTTACAAGGAATATAGCGATCGACTTCGGGATTCCAAAAATCATAATCTATACCGTTGAGAACCCCGCTGAATCTATCTTGATGTAAATGTAAGGTATGACCTAAACCACAACCAACATCCGTGTAACGAGCTTCCCAAGCGTGGTTGGGTGAAACTGTGGTGATAGCGTTGGCGTAAACTATGCCCCCTTTCATTAAGTTCAAAGCAAAGGGGTTGAAGTTGTCGCGCAGCTTATCATATTGGAAATAATAAGCTTCTTGGTTTAAACCTGTCGCCCGCAGAGCATCAGCACCAGCTATTCCTTGATGTTTAAAGTTGTGAATGGTGTAGCAAACTCGTTGATACTCCATGCCGTGATACTTATAAATTTCAAACAGCAGGGGTGGTATTAAACCAGTCTGCCAGTCATGGCAATGGATAACATCAGGGCGCTTATTACTTCTGAGCAAAAATTCTAAAGCGGCTTTACTGAAGAAGGCAAAGCGCATATTGTCATCATCACAACCGTAATAGCAACCCCGATTAAAGAAATTATCCTGAGAATGAGGTTCAATGAAGAAACAGACTCGTCCGTGTACCCAACCACAGTAAACAGAACAGTGAATAGCAGCGCCATACCAGGGCACCCATAAATTTAAGTAGGCATCATGAAGCCCCCAAATATGGTCGTAGCGCATACAATCATACTTTGGCAGAATAATCTCGACGCAATGCCCCCGCGTCTCCAACTCACGACTCAGCCCGTAAACGACATCCCCTAAACCCCCAGCTTTAATCACAGGAGCGCATTCCGAGGCAATCTGTACAATGTACATCCCTACTCCTCGCTTAACAAAACTTTATTTTTATATTCTCATTCATTATATGAAAGATGTACTCATTGACAAGCGACTGGTGGGATGATACAGGAATTATGTATAAATTAAAACGGTGCAATCCATAGAATATAAAAAGTGTAATAAAAACTTTGCGATCGCTTGAAGGGAAAAGTGCGATCGCTAATCATCATTTACCGTGCAAGCAATTTTGATACTTCTGAATGCATAAAGGCAATATCAGGATCGCGTTGGATTGCCTGATAGTAACGTATTTGCATGGTAGTTCCTTCTTCTGAAGGTTGGAGCAACATTCGTGCTTCTGCCAATAGCTGATTGGCTTGGTTGATCGTCACGGGTTCTTTGCTACTCATAACTTCATCAATTTGAACAATAAATTGAGAAATAGGATGTAGCCAATCAAACCATTCATGCCCAACCACTAGTTGAAAAAATTCCCCTTTGGATTTAATGCGTCCGTAAAATTGTTCATAACCAACACGTTCAGACTCCAGCAAAGCTTTGTGAAGACTGAGTAGCGCTTGTCGTACTTGCCGTAGTTGTTGCAGTGTGGCATCTAAAGATGGGTTGTGAGAAGACATCGGGCAATGATTAGGGTAGACACTTTTCCCATCTTGTCATAATAGGAGGCAGATGGCAGAAGGCACTTTAAACATCAGGCAACAACGGTAAGCGACGAATACGAATTCGGCTTGGCTCGATCGTCACAGCCGCCCCCTGCTGTAGTTCTTCCTCACATTCATCAATCACTTTCAACAGCAATTCAGTCAATGCTGGGGCGCGTAACCTTTCAATACGAATACGAATAACCGAGGGAAAAGTTGCTTCATCAAGAGCTAACAATGTATGAAAGTCTGCGTCGAGTGTCACAACAACACGCCCTTCCTCTCTTGCCATTTTAATAATCTCTGTATCTTCGGCTTCAGATAGCCCAATTTCACCTATATGAATTGTGTCAATTCCTAACTCACGTAGTAGTATTGCCGTAGAGCGTGGTAATCCCTGATCAAGCAACAGTTTCATAATTTGCAGGTAGTTCGACGATCCGATCGTCTAAGTAGGAGGATGCAAAAATCAGAGCTTGGCGAATGTCTTCATCTTCTATTTCTGGGAACTCTTGGTGTAGTTCTTCTCGATTAGGATAAGTAGCAAGTAACTCAATTAGTCGGCGAACAGTGAGGCGAAGATTACGAATGCAGGGTTGTCCATTCATACGATTGGGATTGCTGGTGATACGATCTAATTTCATGAGAGTAACTCTATCTCCTTGCAAAAGTCATCGTTATTATATAGAAACTTTTTTCTAATATCCCCTTTGAGCAATTAGAGCGACTTTTTCCAGTTAAAAGCTCTTTAGGAATAATATGTAGGAAATTGCTGCATATTTTGCCATACAGTACATAAGTAGCGATCGCATAGTTAACCAGCTACTTCTGCGATAAATATCACCGAGGCGGGCTGTTGAGTTTTGGGATGAATCGGCTCGTGCATCTCCATCAGCCGAAATCCACTAACAACAAAAAGCTCGATCCAATTTTCTAAAGTTCGGAAATACCAAGGAGCCGGATCGGTGAAATTAGAACTGAATCCAGCCCATGAGCCTTGTCGCCAACCCTCCTGGTATGGGGAATCACCACACGCTACTACTGGGTGCAAAGTCTGGACAATAAATAAACCACGGGGTTTCAGTAACGATGGTACAACTCTAAACAATCCTTCGACTGGTTCCTTGCCAAACAGCGCAAAGTTACAAACCGCGACATCAACAGAGGCTCTGAGCTTGCCTTCAGCAATCTCCTCATAAGAAGCCACAAAAAAATCGCCACCACCAGCTGCTTGGGCTTGTTCAATCAGGGTGGGAATCACATCTACTCCCATCACGTGGATTCCTTTGGCAGTAAGTTCGCGGGCAAGCCAGCCTTCACCGCAACCAATGTCGAGAACAGAGTTGGGTGAGCGACTCAAAATAGCATCAATTATTGCCTGGTTTGTGACTAAATTACGACTCTCAATCTGTTCCTCACGCACTGCGCTTATCCACGTTAACGCGTTCTTTTGCCATGAGTCTACTATCTTGGCATCGCTGAGTGGTTCCATATTTGTCAATTCTTTCACTAGCTAAATAGTAATTATACGTAACTACTATGCTCGTGATGGGTAGATTACTCTTGATTTGTGATGCGATCGCTCTCACCAAATTGTTCTATCAAATTATTCTTTCAAACCGAATTTCTCTCGGATCGCTTCGTCTTTATCTTTAAAGCCAACCATTACTGCCGTACCATCCTTAACGAAAAGGGGACGTTTGAGAAGCATCGCATCTTTAGCAAACGCCTCAATCCACTCTTCATCAGTCCAAGTTTTCTTCTCATCACCAAGGGCACGGTAAGATTGTCCGGAGGTGTTTCGCATTGACTGAGAACCTAAAGATTTTACCCAGTTTTGGATTGTCTGGCGACTGGGCGGCTTTTCTTTGGTATTAATAAACTCATAATCAATACCGTTGTCTTGTAGCCACTGGAAAGCTTTTTTGCAGGTTCCGCAGTTAGGTATACCGTAAACTTGAATTGACATAGTATAGGGGATAGAGGACAGGGGACAGGAGTAATATTATAAATACTTCTTCCCCTCCCCCACTCCTCTTGTGTAACCTGTAACCTATTTTCTGAGAAAATGCGCGATCCAGAAATTAAAATCGATCCGGGAACTCTTCTGTTAATTGTGTCTGTTCTACTGCTCGTGCCGCTTTTGATTGCTGGTTTTTTCTTTCAATAAGCTTTGTAAGTTGCAATAGCATAATTAATAATTCTTGCGCTCGCTCTGGACGATCGCACTAATTAAGTCAAAATGAAGGCGATCGCTCACAGGGAATTTTCATGACTGCAACAGCATCATCACCCAACTTACCTGTATTAACGGAATCAAGATCGGGATTGCCTAATATTTGTGGTTGGGAAGCAGAAATTCAGTCAGTGGTTCAACAGAATAATCCAGTATTTTTGACTACTACTAATCTGCGTTTGGAAAACATCACGGCGGGATTTGCTTGCGCTCTACATATGCATCAACCCACTATTCCCGCAGGTGCAAACGGTCAACTCATCAGTAATCTCCAGTATATGTTTGAACATCCCCATGAAGGGGATAACCACAACGCCGGAACCTTTGCCTGGTGTTACAGCCGCATGGGAGAATTTATTCCCGAATTGATTTCCCAAGGTTGCAATCCTCGAATTATGCTCGACTATTCGGGCAATTTACTCTGGGGATTATGCCAAATGGGAAGGGATGATATCTTCAACAATCTCAAGCGCATCACCTGCGATCCCCAATATCAGCCTTATGTGGAATGGTTGGGAACGATGTGGAGCCATGCAGTTGTTCCTTCTACTCCCATTCCCGATCTAAAACTGCATATTCAAGCGTGGCAACATTATTTTGCAGCGATGTTTGGTTACGATGCCCTCAAGCGCGTCAAGGGCTTTTCTCCTCCAGAAATGCACCTACCCAATCACCCCGATAGCTTATTTGAATACATCAAAGCGTTAAAAGAATGTGGCTATCGCTGGTTGATGGTGCAAGAACATTCTGTTGAACGTCTCGACGGTTCTGCTTTACGCCACGAAGATAAATATCTTCCTAACCGTTTGCTTGCCCGCAATTCTCACGGTGAAACTATCAGCATCACAGCATTAATTAAAACTCAGGGTTCAGATACAAAATTAGTGGCGCAGATGCAACCCTATTTTGAAGCAAAGGGTAGAGGAAAGCAGCAAATTGGTAATGTGGCTGTTCCTTCGTTAGTTACCCAAATTGCCGATGGGGAAAATGGGGGCGTGATGATGAATGAATATCCCCGCGATTTATTTCGGGTGTATCACGAAATCCGCGATCGCGGTGGCAATTATGCAGGTGTAGTAGCACTGAATGGTACAGAATATTTAGAACTAATTGAAGCAGCTGGTGTTAATTCTGAAGATTATCCGACGTGTCAAGCCATTTCTCAACACAAAATTTGGCAACGAGTCGATCCGGATCATGCTACACCAGAAGCTGTAGAAAAAGCGATCGCTGATTTAAAAGCAAGCGACTATCAATTTCATATGGATGGTGCTTCTTGGACAAATCATTTAAGTTGGGTGCAAGGCTATGAAAATGTCTTAGATCCGATGAAAAAACTTAGCGTTCTGTTTCACAAAAAATACGACTCTTTGGTGCAACAAGATTCTTCAGTAACGCAAAGCCCTGACTACCAAGAAGCTTTGCTATATAACTTATTGTTGCAAACTAGTTGTTTTCGCTACTGGGGACAAGGAACTTGGACTGATTATGCACGAGAGTTGTATCAGCGTGGTGAAGCGGCGTTAAATCGTTAGGAGTTAGTAGGGGCGGGTTTTATTGATTATTTTTCGGTTAAATCGACAATTTCTCTTTTAAACCCGCCCGTACAGTAGTTGGTAACGGTGGGTTTTGCTGATAATCTTGCCGTATCCAATTTTTAGGCGATAACGACCACAGATGGACACAGATAAACACAGATAAATTATCCGTGTGCATCTGTGTTTATCTGTGGTCGATTTCTAAAATATGATTTTTGCTTGTTATTTTAATTCACATCAGACGTAATTTATCTTTTAAACCCTCCTATACAGTAGTTAGTGGTTGATTATTTACTACCAGCCTCCACAGAAAATCTCTTTCTTGATACCAACTTAATTAAACGTCACCACACTGCGAATCGATTCACCCTTGTGCATTAAATCAAAAGCATCATTAATCTGCTCAATCGGCATCACATGGGTAATCATATCGTCAATGTTAATCTTGCCTTCCATGTACCAATCAACAATTTTCGGTACATCTGTTCGTCCCCTTGCACCACCAAACGCCGAACCTTTCCAAACGCGCCCAGTGACAAGCTGAAAAGGACGGGTGCTAATTTCCTCGCCTGCTCCAGCAACACCAATAATCACACTCACACCCCAACCTTTATGACAGCATTCCAAGGCTTGGCGCATAATTTTGACATTACCAATGCATTCAAAACTATAGTCAGCACCGCCTTTGGTTAACTCCACTAAATAAGCAACTAAATCGCCTTCAACTTCTTTGGGGTTAACAAAGTGCGTCATGCCAAATTTTTCTGCTAAAGCGCGTTTTTTAGGATTGATATCTACCCCAACAATCATATTTGCTCCTACCATCCGCGCTCCTTGAATGACATTCAAACCGATGCCACCCAAACCAAAAACTACTACATTTGCTTCCGGTTCTACTTTTGCTGTATTTATGACTGCACCAATACCCGTTGTTACGCCGCAGCCAATGTAACAAACTTTATCAAAAGGGGCATCTTCGCGAATTTTGGCGACGGCAATTTCCGGCAGTACCGTGTAGTTTGCAAAAGTAGAAGTTCCCATATAATGAAGAATCTTTTTGCCATCAATGGAAAAGCGACTCGTGCCATCGGGCATGACACCGCGCCCTTGAGTAGCACGGATAGCTTGGCAAAGATTAGTTTTAAAGCTCAGACAATATTCACACTGACGACATTCGGGAGTATACAGGGGAATCACATGATCCCCAGGTTTAACACTGGTGACACCTTGCCCCACCTCAACTACAACACCAGCACCTTCGTGTCCTAAAATTGCTGGAAATAAACCTTCTGGATCTTTACCAGAAAGAGTGTAAGCATCCGTATGGCAAACTCCGCTGGCTTTAATTTCAACCAGCACTTCCCCAGCTTTTGGCCCTTCTAATTGTACGCTTTCAATAGTCAATGGTTTACCTGGTTCGTAGGCTACTGCTGCTTTAACTTCCACTGTCAAGTCTCCTGTTTAGCTTGCTTAGTCAGCTAATCTGAGTTTATTGCAGGCTATTGATTGTGGACTTGTTTGTAACTTTTTAGCAAATAAAGCTAAAAGCGAAGATGGGAAATAAGGCAGACGGCAGAGAGCAGCGCCGTGCGGAGGTTCCCCTCCGTTGAGGCGACTGCGGAGAGGCAGAAGGAAATTAGAATAAGGGACAAGGGGATAGGGAGACACGGGGATTGAGCTTTTAAGAGTAACAAAAAATAAATTATCCAATTATGTAGTTTTTGATGTATCACAAATTCGACATTTTTTTAATTGGAAGTCCCTTTGAAGGTGAAGTTTGAGCTTCTGAAGGTGAAAGTTGAGCTTTTGAAGGTGGAAGTTGAGCTTCTGAAGGTGAAGTTTGAGCTTTTGAAGGTGAAGTTTGAGCTTCTGAAGGTGGAAGTTGAGCTTCTGAAGGTGGAAGTTGAGCTTCTAATCTCGAAGTTCCAGTTTTTCAATCTTCCACTCTGCCCCTCTGCCTTATTGCTAAGTGAAAAGATGGAAATTCTTCTATAATTAATAGACTATTCGATTGCTCGTATTGTGCATAGCTTATGAATCCTGCCCTGACTAAAATTGGCGCTCAAATGTCTAACTTAACGGGCGTCAGAGCGATTATGAAAGATATTATCGAAACATTGCGAGCGGGTGCAGGGCAGCAATTTATTAATTTGAGTGCTGGTAATCCGTTGATATTGCCTGAAGTAGAACAGTTATGGCGAGATTGTACGGCAGAGTTACTAGCTAGCTCAGAATACGGTGAAGTCGTTTGCCGCTACGGTTCCAGTCAAGGCTATGCACCATTAATTGAAGCGATCGCCGATGATTTTAACAAGCGCTACGGTTTAAACTTAAGCGATCGCAATATCTTGGTTACCCCTGGTAGCCAAAGCCTCTATTTTTATGCCGCCAATGCTTTTGGTGGTTACACTAACAGCGGTGAACTCAAACAAATTGTTTTGCCTCTCAGCCCAGATTACACTGGTTACGGTGGAGTTTGTTTATTTCCAGAAGCTTTAATTGCTTATAAACCAACTCTAGATATTGACGCGACTGCCCATAGATTCAAATATCGTCCTGACTTTAGCCAATTATCGATTACAGAAAGTACGGGTTGTGTAATTTTATCTCGCCCCAGCAATCCTACGGGTAATGTCTTAAGCGATGAGGAAGTGAAAAAAATCGCTGCCCTAGCTGCACCTTATGATGTGCCAGTATTAGTTGACTCCGCCTACGCGCCTCCTTTCCCGGCATTAAATTTTACCGAAATGATGCCTGTGTTTGGTGGCAATATTATTCACTGTATGAGTCTATCGAAGGTAGGATTACCAGGAGAACGCATCGGTATTGCCATTGGTGATGAAAATCTGATTCACGTGCTGGAGTGCTTCCAAACAAATTTGTGCATTCACCCATCACGCTACGGACAAGCGATCGCTGCCCGTGCTATTAACTCTGGTGCCTTGGTAGAAATTTCCAAAACCGTGATTCGTTCTTTCTACCAAAATAAATTCACAATTTTAGAAAGTACTTTAGATGCAACCATGCCTAAAGATTTACCTTGGTTTTTGCATCGCGGTGAAGGAGCCATTTTCGCTTGGTTGTGGTTGCAAGATTTACCAATCACTGACTGGGAATTTTACCAACAACTCAAGCAAGTGGGTGTGATTGTTGTACCCGGTAGCACCTTCTTCCCAGGTTTGCAGGAAGAGTGGCAGCACAAGCAGCAATGTTTGCGGATAAGCCTCACTGGTACTGACGAGGAAATCGCAACTGCAATGCAACGTTTGGCAAAGGTGGCAGAAGAAGTTTATCAGCGTGCATCTGTGAGTGTTTAAGCTCTAGGCAAGGCAGTAGGCAGATGGCAGGAGGCAGAAGGAGATGAATCAGGAGACAGGGAAGCAACAGAAGCAGGGAAAGCAAAGGAACAAGGGTAAAAATAAACAACTCCTTTCCCCATCTCCCCATCTCCCCACCTCCCCATCTTCCAAATTAGATAGTTGGTTAGAAATCGGCACTATTGTTGCAGCTCAAGGCTTGCGTGGGGAACTGCGAGTTTACCCAGACTCGGATTTTCCAGAAAGATTTGAGGTGCCAGGTAAACGTTGGTTGTTGCATCCTGGGCAGACTGAACCACAACCGATAGAATTACTGGCAGGGCGTTACATCGAAGGCAAAAACTTGTACGTCATCACCTTAGCTGGTGTGGAAAATCGTAATCAAGCAGAAGAATTGCGCGGTTGTAAGTTGTTAGTGCCCCAAAGCGATCGCCCCCAGTTAGCAGAAGATGAATATCATATTCTCGATTTAATTGGTTTGCCAGTTTTTATGCAGGAAACTGGGCAATTGATTGGCAAGGTGATAGATGTTCTGTCTGCTGGCAATGATTTGTTGGAAGTCGAGTTGCATCAAAAAGAGGAAGGGGAGAAAATCAAAAAATCCAAGACTGTTTTGATTCCATTTGTGAAAGCGATCGCCCCAGTGGTTGATTTAGAAACTGGTCGTATTGAAATTACTCCTCCTGACGGTTTGTTGGAAATTAATAGTTAATAATTCCTAACGAATTTCTCTATCTCAAATCTCTGCACTCTTACTCTAAGAGAAGGCGGCTACCTAGTGCGTTTAAGAGTGCTACTATTTACCCACAGTTGTATGTAAAATGCGCTCTAGATCCCCGACTTCTTTAAGAAGTCGGGGATCTGTTTTTAGTGTATTTATGTTGACTTAATTAATTGATACTGATATTTTTCACGCTTATGCAACAGCCCGGAGGCGGCAGCCCACCACCCTCGTTACCAAGTTCAACCTGGTAACGAGAATTAAAGCATTCTGGCTCTCGCTGAGAATGATGCAAGTTGCCAGGATAGAAAAGACGAAAAATAAATTGAATTTTATCGAGAGTTTTAGTCTTAATTACAATCAAAAATTAAATTATAAACAGTTAATATTGGATAAATATTATTCGATTATATACTCATGACGAGAAAGAAGCTTTTAACTATTTCTTTAAGTTGTTGGATTAGTTTGTAGCCCGCAAGAAAAACTTAGAATCAGATGAAGCCAAGAAAAAGCCGTTTTCCCAGCCAAATATTAGAAGCAAGTCTAGATTATTTCTCCAGCTTTAGCAAGAAGATACTTATTTGGCTGATTTGAATGTAAATCAATGTTTATAATAAGCAGAAATTATACTTCTACCCAAAGTTATATTTTTATATTTAAACTATCAAAAATATTTACAGATTTTATAAGAATTAATGTAATTTTTGATAATTAGCTAAAATTATTATTAAAAATACTCGTAAGTAAATATTTTATTTGCTAGCCTCTCATAAGGGTTCTCAAAACACTCTACATACTTATTTTGAATTTCAAAAAATAACTAATTTGCTTTAACCACTACTAACATCAACTTCTGGTAAATACCAGGAAAAATTTTTCGCAAGTAAGATGATCTTCATGCTGAAGGTAAATAAACTTTCATAAAAATGAATTATTGTCATGGAGTTTGGATATGACTTTAGCAAGCCCTCCCCAAACAAAACCGTTATCAGATGAAGAATTGCGCAAAATGAACGCCTACTGGCGCGCAGCTAACTATTTAACGGTTGGACAAATTTATCTCCTCGACAACCCCCTGCTGAAAGAGCCACTGAAAATAGAACATATCAAACCTAGACTTTTAGGGCATTGGGGAACAACTCCGGGACTCAACTTTCTCTACGTTCATCTCAACCGGATCATTAAGAAAGATGATCTGAACATGATTTATATTGCCGGGCCTGGCCATGGCGGTCCTGGTATAGTTGCCAATACATACTTGGAAGGCACGTACAGTGAGTACTATCCTAACGTCTCCCAAGACGAAGAAGGGATGAAACGGCTGTTCAAACAGTTCTCTTTCCCCAGTGGTATCGGCAGCCATTGCACTCCTGAAGTTCCCGGTTCTATCCATGAAGGCGGTGAACTTGGTTATTCGTTATCCCACGCTTATGGCGCTGCCTTTGATAATCCAGACTTAATTGTTGCCTGTGTTGTTGGCGATGGCGAAGCAGAAACTGGTGCTTTAGCTACTAGCTGGCATTCCAACAAGTTTCTTAATCCAGTGCATGATGGTGCAGTTCTTCCCATCCTGCACTTAAACGGGTATAAAATCGCCAATCCCACCGTGTTAGCACGGATGAGCCGCGAAGAATTGCAAAGTTTGTTTGTTGGTTATGGCTATAAGCCCTATTACGTTGAAGGTTCTGATCCGGAAGCCATGCACCAATTGATGGGGGCAACATTAGATACAATCATCAGAGAAATTAAAGATATTCAAGAAGAAGCCCGCAATCATGGCTTTCGCAAGCGCCCCCAATGGCCAATGATTATAATGAAAAGCCCTAAAGGCTGGACAGGCCCAGAGGAAGTAGACGGGAAAAAAACAGAAGATTTTTGGCGATCGCACCAAGTTCCCTTTGGCGAGTTAGCAAGTAAGCCAGAACACCTCAAACTGTTAGAGGATTGGATGAAAAGTTACAAGCCAGAAGAACTTTTTGATGAGCACGGCAAACTCAAACCTGAACTGGCAGAACTTGCCCCCAAAGGGCAACGGCGCATGAGTGATAACCCCCACGCCAATGGTGGCATTTTACTACGCGATCTGAAAATGCCCGACTTTCAAAATTACGCTGTGGATGTTCCCGAATCAGGTAAGGTTGTTGCCGAAGCTACAAAGGTAATGGGAAACTTCCTACGGGATGTATTAAAACTAAATCAAGAAAGCCGTAATTTTCGGATTGTTGGCCCGGACGAAACTAAATCCAATCGCTTAGACGCTGTATTTGAAGTTACCAATCGAACTTGGGTAGCCGACACTGTCCCTGAAGACGAAAACTTGTCTGTCGATGGACGAGTCATGGAAATTCTCAGTGAAAACACTTGCCAAGGATGGTTAGAAGGCTACCTCCTTACAGGTCGTCACGGCTTCTTTTCTTGCTACGAAGCATTTATCCACATCGTAGACTCAATGTTTAACCAGCACGCCAAGTGGCTGGATACTTCCCGTGACATTCCCTGGCGCAGACCAATTGCTTCCCTCAATTATCTGCTCACTTCCCACGTTTGGCGGCAAGATCACAACGGCTTCTCTCACCAAGATCCGGGTTTTATTGATATTGTTGTCAATAAAAAAGCAGGCGTGATTCGGGTGTATCTACCCCCCGATGCCAATTGCCTGTTGTCAGTAACCGACCATTGTCTGAGAAGTCGTGACTATGTCAACGTCATCATTGCCGGAAAACAACCTGCTTTACAGTACCTTGGCATGGACGCAGCAATCAAGCACTGTACCAAAGGTATTGGTATTTGGGAATGGGCAAGTAACGATCAAGGTAGCGAACCCGATGTAGTCATGGCTTGTGCTGGCGATATTCCTACTTTGGAAACCTTGGCAGCAGTAGACATTTTGCGGCAGAACTTCCCCGATTTGAAAGTGAGGGTAGTAAATGTAGTCGATTTGATGGTATTGCAACCACCGAGCGAACATCCTCACGGTTTAAGTGATAAAGACTTTGATAGTATTTTCACTACAGATAAACCAATTATCTTTGCCTTTCATGGCTATCCCTGGTTGATTCATCGTCTTACCTATCGCCGTACTAACCACAATAACTTGCACGTGCGCGGCTACAAAGAGGAGGGAACCACCACCACACCCTTTGATATGGTTGTAAGAAACGACTTAGACCGCTTTAATTTAGCAGATGACGTGATAGATAGAGTACCAAAGTTGGGTTATAAAGCAGCTTATGTAAAGCAGATGCTCCATGATAAGCTCATTGAGCACAAACACTACATCGCCAAGTACGGTGAAGATATGCCGGAAATTCGTGACTGGAAGTGGCCCTATTAAATGGCAAAACTAGGACATTAGGAATAAACCTGGCTTTTTGAAAAAGCTGGGTTTATCAAAAATAGAATTTCTAGCACACTGCTTGAGTCTAAATTGTATCCGGGTCGATATTTAACTCCCGCAATTTCGCTGCCAAACGTTGCGCTTTTTGTTCTGCTTGTTGTGCTGTTTCTTCAGGTGTTGCTACTAGTTGCCCATCTGGTGTAAAAAACCGCAATAATCCCTGATAAACTCCCAAATATAACCCTAGCTGATGACTCCACAAATATCCTTGTTCCGATGCTTGCAGAGGTTGATATTCTCCATCTACTAAATGAAATCCTGCAAATTCTAATGTGTATGGGTCAAACCAAAAATAATCCGGCGTGCGGAAAGTATCTTGATAAATTTCTTTTTTTAAACCTTTGTCTGTATTCGCTGTTGAATCGGAAAGAATTTCTAGAATTAGATTAGGGTATTTCCCATCTTCTTCCCAAACCGCCCAACTTTTACGGGTTTTACGTTCGGTTCCCAGCACTACAAAAAAGTCTGGCCCTCGGAAATGTTCTGATTTCAGTTGGCGTGGACTATAGTAGATAGTCAAATTTCCAGCAGCATAGAAATCATTTCTGTCTCGCCACAGCCATTCTAGACATGTCAAAAGTAAAATTATTTGTCGTAGATGCAGTTCGCTTTCCAAGGGAGGCTCATCACTATATAAATCACCAGGTGGAAAAATAACATCTTGGCAGATGCCTCCTTGAGAACCTAATTCTTGAGTAATAGTCATAGAATTGTTGCGGCATCAAGTAGTTATGGATTTATTTTAGCCATCGCTAGATACAATCTTAAATAAACTCATTAGCCGCCTCTGGATTTTAAGTACGTTGTTGATTTTGGTATATTGTCGGTATTTTTATGAAGTTAAAACCTAAGAATATTACAAGAATCTTAAAAGATGCCAATTAAAACCGTTTTTGTTGACTCAGGCTGTCAGGATCGGGTAAGTCAGACTTTGTAGTGACTAAAGCCAAATGAATTATCCCTGCTGAATGCAGCGTGAAGGGGAAGAAAATAACTCTTGGTAGAGTTTCAGGAATAGGAGATTATATCTTGGCTAAGTTGAAAGTAGGTATTAACGGATTTGGTCGGATTGGGCGTCTGGTGTTTCGCGCTGGCATCAATAACCCTAACATTGAATTTGTGGGTATTAATGACTTGGTGCCGCCAGATAACCTCGCTTACTTATTAAAATATGATTCCACCCACGGTATGTATCAGGGCCAGGTGGAAGCAAAAGATGACGGTATCGTTGTTAATGGACAATTTATCCCTTGCGTGTCAATTCGGAATCCGGCCGAATTGCCCTGGGGTAAATTAGGTGCAGATTACGTTGTCGAATCTACAGGACTCTTTACAGATTTTGATGGAGCGGCAAACCATCTAAAGGCAGGAGCAAAGCGAGTGATAATTTCTGCTCCTACCAAAGATCCAGAAAAAGTTAAGACTTTGTTGGTAGGTGTCAACCATAACTTGTTTGACCCAGCCAAAGATACAGTTGTTTCTAATGCCAGCTGTACTACTAACTGTCTTGCCCCCATTGCCAAGGTGATCAATGATAACTTTGGTTTAACTGAAGGCTTAATGACGACAGTCCATGCTATGACTGCCACCCAACCCACCGTAGATGGCCCTTCCAAGAAAGACTGGCGCGGCGGACGTGGTGCGGCGCAGAATATCATTCCCTCATCTACTGGGGCAGCCAAAGCAGTAGCACTAGTTTTACCAGAGTTGAAAGGCAAGTTGACTGGTATGGCATTCCGGGTTCCTACACCTGATGTCTCAGTTGTTGATTTAACCTTTAAGACAGCTAAGGCTACTAGTTATAAAGAAATCTGTGCTGCTATGAAGCAGGCTGCTGAGGGAGAATTGAAAGGTGTACTAGGATACACAGATGAGGAAGTAGTTTCCACAGATTTCCAAAGCGATTCTCGCTCTAGCATCTTCGACGCTGGTGCGGGTATTGAGCTTAATTCCAACTTCTTTAAGGTTGTGGCGTGGTACGACAATGAGTGGGGCTATTCCAATCGGGTAGTTGACCTGATGTTGTCAATGGCACAAAAAGAAGGGCTTTTAGAGCGCACGGCAGTAGCAGCAGTTTAATTGAGAGGATAAGATTCAGATCCCCGACTTTTTCAAAAAGTCGGGGATATTTTTGACCAAAATTGCAAAATGATTTAACGAAATTGCATGCGATCGCACAACCAATCTGCAAAGAAACTGCCTAGAATAGGCCAGGAGGGGAGTACTCAGGACTTTTTCCAAAATTCTTAATGTGTAATTGGTAATCAGTAATCAAGAATATTAATGAATCCCTAAATAACCAATTACTCATTACCACTAAATTTAAGCATCAATAGCATCACAGCTAAATGGTATCTGTCCTGAACCAACTACATTCAAGAGGTTAAAAATGTCGAAGAATTTACTTGAACAATTGCGAGAAATGACCGTAGTAGTCGCAGATACGGGAGATATCAAGGCAATTGAAAAGTTCAAGCCACAAGATGCGACTACCAATCCCTCCTTGATTACCGCTGCGGCACAGATGCCGGAATATCAAGAAATCGTCGATCAGACTTTACTCCAAGCAAAGAAAGATGCTGGTTCGGGAGCAAGTCAAGCGCAGATAGTTTCTGTTGCGTTTGATCGTTTGGCAGTGTCCTTTGGATTAAAGATTTTGCAGATTATCCCTGGTAGGGTGTCTACAGAAGTAGATGCACGCTTATCCTACGATGTGGAAGGAACAGTAGCTAAAGCACGGGAATTAATTGCCCAGTACAAAGCTGCTGGAGTCTCCCGCGATCGCATTCTGATTAAAATTGCTTCGACTTGGGAAGGTATTCGCGCTGCTGAAATACTGGAAAAAGAAGGAATTCACTGCAACCTTACCTTACTGTTTGGTTTGCATCAAGCGATCGCCTGTGCTGAAGCTAAAGTTACTCTAATTTCTCCTTTCGTCGGACGCATTCTCGACTGGTACAAAAAAGAAACCGGACGGGATTACGCTCCAGCGGAAGATCCGGGAGTTGTTTCTGTAACGACTGTCTATAACTACTACAAGAAATTCGGCTATCAAACCGAAGTGATGGGAGCTAGCTTCCGCAATATCGGCGAAATCACCGAACTTGCAGGCTGCGACTTGTTGACTATTTCTCCAGCACTTTTGGGTGAATTGCAGGCAACTGTTGGCGAACTGCCTCGCAAACTCGATCCCCAGAAGGCAGCAGGCATGAACATTGAAAAAATTTCGATGGACAAAGCTACCTTTGACAAGATGCACGCGAGCGATCGCATGGCATCAGAAAAACTAGACGAAGGTATCAAAGGTTTCACCAAGGCACTGGAAACTTTAGAACAACTATTAGCAGAAAGACTGACTAAATTAGAGGCTAAAGTCACTGTTTAATCCTAATTGCTGTATATCTCTACAATGAATGAGATTCCCCCTAACCTCTTGCAGAGGATTAGGGGGATTTTTTAACGAAACATACTGGCACTTATTTGCATAGCTCTGTTAATAGCTTCTGCATTAGATTTGCTGGCTTGAGTAAGTGTTTGCAGGTGTGCTTGTACCAAATTAACGTTTGTTGGAGATTGGGTTAATTGAGTGTACACCCCAAGTAGCAAATCAGGATCAATTATTGGTAACCCATTAGTTTGTGCATAAGGGTTTCGTGTAACTATGATTACTGGATTATTCCCATACACAATAACGGGAGGATAGGTGCAGTAGGGATTGTAAGGGCTGTATACACCCCATTGACCACCGTATAAGCCATAAGGATTACTTATGCTGAAAACACCATACTGACCGCCATAAAATCCATACTGATTAAGAATTGAATTTACATCATAGATATTGCTTGATACAACTCCTAAAAATTGCCCGTCGCCACCCCATAACTGAGCATTTCCATTGACACTAACTAAAAAATCTATAATCTGCATTATTTTTGCAATATATTAATTTCATTTTTAATTTTCTAAAGAAAATATAAGAGCAACATCAGTAGCAGCATTGAAAGTTTTATGAAGATAGTTTGAAATGGCATTTTTTACTTTTAACGGTGAGTGCAACAGCACTAGCTGTCACGCTACTGTTAGCCCAGATGATATTATTTCATCATTGGCAAAGTTGAGTTAAGAGGTTATTTATAAATTAAATCTAAAGAGTAAGAATCTATAAAAACGGCGAGCTAATGTATTATCCCTCTGGCGAAAGTTGGCTAAGAAGAAGGTAAAAGCTACAAGAGAAAAGACAGATTTTTCCTCTGACTATGAAAATACTGGTACTAAATGCCGGATCGAGTAGCCAAAAAAGTTGTCTGTATGAGATAACAGGTAAAGCTCTCCCTCAAGAACCACTCCAACCTCTTTGGGAAGGGAAAGTAGATTGGACTCATCATCAAGGCGTTGCAGAAATTGAGGTTAAAACTGCTACTGGAGAATCGTTGCAAGCAGAAATCTCGGCAGAGTCTCGTCCTCAAGTTATTGCTTATCTACTGGATACTCTGTACAAAGGTTCCACCCAAGTAATTGATGAACTGTCAGAAATTGATGTGGTAGGACATCGTGTAGTGCATGGTGGGCAAGAATACCGTGTAAGTGTGGCAATTACTGAAGATGTTAAAGATGCGATCGCTCGTCTTTGCACTCTTGCACCTGCCCACAATCCCGCAAATTTGCAAGGCATCGAGGCAATAGAGCAACTGTTGGGAGATGTCCCCCAGATAGCAGTTTTTGATACCGCTTTTCATAGCAGTATGCCCGATGCAGCAGCAATCTATCCCGGCCCCTACGAGTGGGTAGAGCAAGGTATCCGTCGCTACGGTTTTCACGGCATTAGCCATCAGTATTGCGCTCAACGGACGGCTCAAATTCTCGGTCGAGATTTAGCTTCTTTAAGATTAATCACTTGCCATCTCGGCAACGGTTGCTCTCTCGCAGCAGTTAAAAACGGTCGCAGTATAGATACGACAATGGGCTTTACACCTCTGGATGGACTGATGATGGGCAGTCGTTCGGGTGCTGTTGACCCTGGTATTCTCATCCACTTATTGCGCCAAGATGGTTATACTGTTGATAAATTAGATCATGTTTTAAACAAAAACTCCGGCTTACGTGGAATTTCGGGGGTGTCTGGTGATATGCGACGAATTCGTGAAGCGATCGCTCAAGGTAATTCTCGCGCTCAACTAGCTTGGGATATATACGTACATCGCTTGCAGTCTTATATTGGTGCGACGATTGCGAGTTTGCGAGGACTAGATGCTTTAGTATTTACCGCTGGTGTAGGTGAAAATGCTGCTGATATTCGCGCCGCAGCTTGTGAAGCTTTTGAATTTTTGGGATTGAAACTAGATTCGCAAAAAAATATGGGCAATCCAGTAGACTCAGATATTGCTGCCCCTGACTCAACGGTGCGAGTATTGGTAATTCATACCCAAGAAGATTGGGCGATCGCAACTGAATGTTGGCAATTACTGATGTAGCTCATGTTAACGGATTTTCTTAGATATCCTGACCGAGTAAATTTATATTCCTCCGGGGAAGTTATTTGTTTATCACATCAGTCAGAAGGAAAATGGACTGCAAAGAGTGTTAAATGCTTGCTGAAATTGGAGGAAAATAGCTTAAAAGTTTTCCTAACAAGTCCTAAACTTCCAGTTTCTCGCCTTTGTTTACGCTGGCAAACAGAATTTCCCGAACAATCTCGCTTTCTAGGAGATAGTTGGGAACGCAGTTATGGAGAACTAGAATGGCGAGGACTTTTCCCAGAGCGCGTCATGCCCTGGTATATGTTGATTTATGATGGCAAATTAACGCATGGATTGGGAGTAAAAACGCGATCGCGTTCTCTTTGTTTCTGGCAGACAGATGCAGAAGGAGTGAGTTTATGGTTAGATGTGCGCTGTGGTAGTGTAGGCGTTCAACTGGGAACTCGAACTTTAGAGGCAGCAACTGTCGTATTTAGAAGAGGAGAAGAAGGTGAAACTCCTTTTCAGGCAGCGCAGGCATTTTGTCAACAGTTGTGTACATCTCCCAGGCTGCCATCTCACCCTGTATATGGAGGAAATAACTGGTATCACGCCTACGGTAAAAGTTCAGCTACTCAAATTCTCGATGAAGCCAAATTAATTAGCGATTTATCTCCAAATCCAGATAATCGCCCCTACATGGTTATTGATGACGGATGGCAAATCTGTCGAGAACCAGGTAATGGCGGCCCTTGGTGTATGGGAAATGCTAAATTTCCAGATATGGCAGCCTTAGCGTCACAAATTCAGGCAGTTGGTGCCAAACCAGGGCTGTGGTTTCGTCCTCTATTGACAGCAGAGTACGTGCCGCAAGAATGGAAGTTAGGAGTTCAGCGTCAAAGTCATTTGGGAATAGAATATCCCCTCGATCCTTCCCAACCAGAGGTATTGGAATTAATACGCAATGATATGCAGCGTTTTCTCGACTGGGGATATCAACTTATTAAACATGATTTTACAGCTTGGGATATTTTCGGACGCTGGGGGCGGCAAACTTGGGTAAAACCTTTGGGAGCAGAACTGACTGATGATGGATGGGCATTTAGCGATCGCTCTCGTACCACAGCAGAAATAATTTTGGAACTGTACCAGGCATTACGTGAGAGCGCAGGAGATGCAATCCTCATCGGCTGTAATACAGTTAATCATTTAGGTGCAGGTTTTTTTGAACTCCAACGCATTGGAGATGATACAAGTGGTTTGGAGTGGGAACGAACTCGTCGCATGGGAATCAACACCTTAGCATTTCGCATTCCTCAACATCAGGCATTTCATGCTGTAGATGCTGATTGTGTAGGGTTAACTCCCTTAGTGCCGTGGGAAAAAAATCAAGAGTGGTTGACACTTGTTGCTCAAAGTGGAACTCCCCTCTTTGTCTCCGCAAATCCCGCTTCTATTAAAGTTGAACAACGTCAAGCCTTAGAGAGAGCTTTTACATTTGCTGCTAAGGAATTACCCCCAGCAGAACCCCTTGATTGGTTGTACAACACCTGTCCCCGACGCTGGAAACTCAATGGAGAAGAAGTGACATTTAATTGGTTTGATACAACAGGAGCCTGGGTTTTTACAGATTTGTGAAGTTTTAAGAAACAAGTCAGAGAGCAGAGAGCAGCGCCGTGCGGAGGTTCCCCTCCGTTGTAGACGCCCGGTAGACAGGCGTAGCCTGGCTTCTCGGAGAGTGGGCGGTGAGTCCAGCACTGCGGGAGGGTAACACGAGCGCAGGTGACTGGCGAACCCGAAGGGCTTCCCGTCAGGGTGGCGACTGCCCAGAGGCAGAAGGAAAGACAACAGAAGTGTTTTTTCACCGTTACTCGGTGGGTGATATCAGAGCCAGAGGCTCTATTTTTCGTTACCAGGTTGAACCTGGTAACGAGGGTAAACGAGGGTAACGAGGGTAGTGGGCTTACCTGGTAGCTGTTGGGACTGTTGCAATATGCTGGTACAGTGACTCCATAAAATTGTAAGTATCATCACACGCTTGAAAAAAACCTTGGCGCAATCGCTCTAGATCCGATTCACTATTCAATGTTCTCTCAATCGTATCAACTGCTTGATTAGCGTGTTCTTCTTCTCCGCTAGAGTCTAAATGGATTTCAAACCAAATTGTTTGCGCTAACTGTTCTGAGAATTTTGGTTTGCAACTTTGTTCAATCAGATCAATTTGATACGCACCTTCTACTTCTACCCCTAGTGAATATCCCAAGGCAAAAGGAATATCACTTGTAAAACCTTTTACCATTGAATCAATAAATTGTTGTGCGACAACTGGTTCTTGAATTTGAAAACCGCAAGACTCAATAAATTCTTTTAAAATTACACAATGCATCCGCGGCCGACTTTCTTCTGCAAGCATAGTTTTTATATAATTGCGCCAAGTCTTGTCTTGGTGTGCATTTAATGCTTGACGTAAAACGATCCAAAAGAAGCCATGACAGGAAGCATGATAATAATCATTAAAAAAGATTTCAAATCCTTTTGTAGATAAGTCTTGACTAAGAAGCTTTGAATACATCCGATTCGTTAACACTGGATGCTTCTGAATTGCAAAACGGTGTATTTCATCGATAATATCTGATTTAGCAACTCTCTTCTTGGCTTTAATTCTTTTATTTAAAATTTCCGCCATTTTTTTAGAGCTTGAAAAGTTGGCTTTGGCTAGGTTAGTTGCATTATTATTAAACGAAAGAGATTGCAAATCCAGATAAGTCATCGATTGCATAGAAGTCAGTTGTGTCATGCTAATTTACTTAGAAAAACACTCAAAATTTCACAGTAATACCATCAAATTAATTACAATTTGAAGACGCTGTGTTATGGTGTTTAACTTGATTTTTTGTCTAGAAAAATCATCTGTTGCATTATTATTTAATTTTTTCTTCAAAATCTATCCGTAATTACCTATATTTGTCAAATATATTGAGTAATAAATATGACTATGCATATAAATATACATAGCATTTATACTGAGTAATAAATTTGTGTAAAGGTTAACAGTAACTTGGTAATATTACAGTATGCCTTTAAAACTTAGATTTTATTGATTTAGATTTAGACTACGTTACAATTAGCAACCTATTGTGATGTTGGTAAACTAAAATTTTAATCATTTTTTAAACATTAAAAAATAATTTATTTTATAGTTTATGTATTAAAAAAACTGAATACTTAAGTACAATCACGTATTTGTCATGATTACCTGACTTTTCTGTAACTTAACAGTCTTGCTTGTTTACCTACTTAAGAAATATCCGTAATACTAACTACAGCTAGGTCGTGATGGTTGGGATACTTGGAATAGTCTTTTGGTAAAGACTTTACAATTCAAAATAGGTATCTGCTAGGAATTACGCAAATTATGATTTTTATACCATTTGGTTGATAATTACTTAAACATCACCCGTAAGTAGTAAATATATTAAGCAAGTAAATATACTTAGAATAAGAGATTGACAAATCGACCAAATTAATATTTTTTGGGATTAGGGGCTAAAAGCTTGAGACTAAGCCGCTCCCCTAAATCAATTGCAAATAACTAAAGATTTTTCCTGCTAAAGGCTCAAAACCATCGCCGAATTCTGCTGGATAGTGTTTTACTGCCCAGAAGGCTCTGCCATTGGATTCACCAACAAAGACACTGCCAACGATATTGCGATCGCCTTGTTGCCGAAAGACTATTTTTTCTGTTGCCCAAGGATATAAATCCTCTTGAGCTTGAGAACGGTTAGTTACTTGCCATTTATTGATGGCAAATAAACCATTATTTCCCAATAATCTTTCTGTTGTCTGTTGCAAAGTTAACTTTTCACCAGGAAAGAAAAACTGTACGTACACGTTTTTATTGGGTTTACCATCAGGTTGAAGCCAATAAAACCATACTGCTGTTCCCTCCCCGGAACTAACTGTTTGATCTACAAAACGATTGGCTGGTACATAGGTTGTAAAGGGTAAACCTGCTCTTTTGTAGAGGTTGAGCGTAATTTTCTGTTTTTCTCCTTCTACATCAATGGTGTCAGTAATTGTATTTGATTTCGGTTGGGCTGTTGGTGGAGTAGGAGTGGGCGTGGGAGTGGGATTCACTTGCACAGTACAGCCATTGCTAAAGATGAGTGCGATCGCACTCATAATAGAAAAAATCTTATTCATAATTTTGATGCTTTTTTAGCATTACTATTTCAGCAACGTCGCAAAAGTACAAGCCAAATCATAAACAGCCTCAAAGGCAAAGGAATAGTTGTAGGCAAATCTGCGATCGCTCTGCGAGTAAAAAGATGTTCAGGACTAATTGCACCGATTATTAGTTCGCGCTCTTGTAAAACAAACTCTCTAGAAAAAGGGGATTCAGCTTTTAGCTCGTATTTGGTATCAGCATAGGTAATTTCAAACATTCTTGCAAAAGGATTAGGTTTCACAGCCCAGGCAATACGTTCACCGTTTTGTTCTAGAAAAAAAATTGCACTTACTGGAGTTTCACGGTAAGCTACATAGCAAGAATTTGAAATAAAAAATTGACCAGCTTCTCCCCAAGCTGAAAATTCGATACTTCCAATAGATAAATTATCCTCTACAACGTCACAATTCCAAGTAAACCAATTTCTTGGAGTCGTCTTGAGCACTCTTGCCTCCCACATTTTATTTATGATGGACTTTTTTGCTGTTCATTAGTCCTCATCCTAAATAGAGATGGCAGCAATTGAACTCATGCATTTGGATCACCAATTCAGGTGATTGTAGCGGTTTATGTAGAGTAAATCTTTTGCACTCATTCGATTTTCAAATAACTCTGAGACTTGCAGCATTCTTTATAACTGTAAGGTGGAGAGAAGCCCCGCAGGCGGGTTTCCCACGCCCCAGGAACTTCGGAGCACTGTCTACAATGTAACAATAAGAGTTTGAAGAAAGTTAGGCAGTGCCCACCCTAAAAGAATTGCAATCAAGCAACTGGTGCAAGATGTGAAAAATCGACCACAGATAGACACAGATGAACACGGATAATATCTGTGTCTATCTGTGTTTATCTGTGGTTGTAATAAATCTAGATCCTGATTTTTGCAAGAAGTTTAGTAATCTTCACCCCGTCCGCTAGAACAGAGTGAGGTCTTAAACTCAAGATAGGTGCAATAATGTTCACTAAAGTCTAAACTGCTAATAAAATCCTACTTTTACAGGTATTTGTTGTGAAAGCTAGATGGATTATTGTCGCAGTCTCAGCAGCGCTGTTTTTTGGTGGCAGCCTGTTTACATCTTTACGCGATCCCTGGTTTCAGAGCTTGGAACGCCCAGACTGGTTGACATTTGAGTTTATCATCCCGTTTGTCTGGTTTGTGATTTGGAGTTGTACCACAATTTCTGCAATATTAGTGTGGGATCAAAGCTCAAAAAGATTTCGTCCTTGGTTTTTGATGGCGATGTATGCAGCGATCGCTATTTTGACTTCAGCATATAGTCCGATTGTGGTTGAACTCCGCAGCCTTTTCGGTGGAATAATTGTTGGTGGCTTGGCAACCATTCTCGTCTACATTCTGGCATTTTTGGTTAAACCAATTTCCCAAGCAGCTTCTTGGCTATTTTTACCTTATGCTCTTTGGGGGCCTTTTGGTACTTATTTGACTTGGGTATTAATTCAACTGAATCCTGGCATAGGCAATTAAAAAAAGGTGCTGGGGATTAGGGATTAGGGACTAAGAAAGAAGCACCAGGAGCTTCAGGGGAGAATTCTTCCCCTTGTCCCTTTGTCCTTCTGCCTCTGGGCAGTCGCTACAACGGGGGGGGAACCCTCCGAAGTTCTGATTGCCATGCAGGTGCGGCGGGGGCAGAGCCGACGCTGTGGTTGCACAGCAACCACAGCTATCCCCGCTCGCACCATCGGCGGAAGCCGCCGCACCCTGCGGGAAGCCCTCCGGGTTCGCCAGTTCCTTTATGCCGGGGAACCCGTCCACCGGACTGGCTCACCGCTCCGCGTCTACAGACTTCTCTCCGCAACGCGCTGCTCTCTGCCTCCTCCTCAATACCAATCTTGATAGCGAGAGGCAAGTCTTTTTCTGGCTTGATATTCCTGCACAGCACCTTCAGTAATAACTCGTTGTCCGTTTCGCCTGCGGGTGGGAAGTTGTCCCGTGTGTAAAATCTGATGCATTTGGCTTAAATCTATACCTAAACGCCTGGCTGCTTCCAAAGTAGAAATTCCACGATTAAGCATAGTTTATCTCCTGGTTCTCTGTTGTTAGATTTACCTTGAAGCCTAGATGCTAGTAATTTTCATTACTCAGATTAAGATCAAGCCAGTCTTGTTGGAAGTAAAGTATCAAGTTACTTCAATTGTTTTCAAAATCAGACTCGTCTTCCAAAGCCAGCAAATTTTGACGTTTATTCTCATTTTTAAGAACATTCACATAGTAATCGGCATAGCGAAAAGCAGATGCGCGATCATAAGCAGCAATGGCTATAGCTTGTAAGAATACATTTGTGGGGATTTCAAATCCAGAGAATTTTTCGTATAAAATCAACAGATCTTCCTCTGTTGGAAATAAACCAGTATTTTCTACTGACTCTGAGAAATCAAATATATCCTCTAGTTCCTCAATGAATGCTTTGGACATTTAGTACCTCCCCAAAAGCATAAGATGCAAAGCCAGTGATGAAATTTAGCTGCTGTTCGCGAGTTTGTAAGTTGACAGGGAGTTCAGTATCAGAGCATCCTATCTGTCTCAAAATTTCCAAGCAATAAGCACTGAGTTGAGTATATGAAGCTTGCTCCAATTCTTGAGCAACCTCTTTTGCCCTTTCCAGATTGACTCGGATTACCGTCATTACAGGGCTTGTCATAAATGCACCCTAATTAAACTGGATAATTGCAGTTTTGATCGGGATCGCAAAAGATTGTAACCGTGTTTTTGCGGTATTTTATGAAAAAGGGCAATTAAAGTAGCAGTGTATTTACGCAAAAACCTCTGGAGCGATCGCACTTTGAATTATGCTGTCAACATTCAACAACTTGGGAACTTTTGACAGCAATATTTTTCAATTAGCCTCAAGTCAAGGAATAAGCCTGTTTCAGAAACTAGGTATTAACAATTAAACACAAAGAAGCGATCGGCGTGACAAAAATAATTCAAGTGTATTAAAGTTAGCACTGCTGCCATCGAGTTGAAAAATATGTAATTTAGAATACGTTGTAAAGAATCAATACAAAAACTACATTTTTAATTTACTAACTTCCTTATAAATGATATGGAAGCATTTAAGAATGAGTACGGTAGAATCGACTCTGCGCCCTTTTCCGTTCCTCAAACCGATCCAAAAGAGTGCGTTTGAGTATGTTTTCACCTAAAGAATTCATTGAAGAAGAATTCAGAATACCCTACGGGAAGCTGCCCTCTGGGCGTCTACAGTAGTTAGAATAAATTCTTTATTCTGGATTCTGTTAGATAAGCCTGAGGATGAAACAACATTATAAAAAGAGTTTTGGGAACCAACATTTATAAGTTTTTCATTATGCCCTATTTTGCACGTATTTCGTCTTGCTATCGCTTAGTCTTCGCTGGCATGATTGCTACTTCCATATTGAGCACTGCTGGATTTTATACGTGGCAAAATTTACCAACAAATGACATTATTGTTCTCCTTGCTAATTTTGAAGGTTCAGCTTCTAAACATAAAAACTACCGCGTCACAAAAAATATTTTTGATAGTTTAGATGACGCTACCAAAGGATTTCCTGGTGTAAAAATACAACGTTTAAATAAAACCATCACAGAACAAAAAGATGCTCGCAACGAGGGTAAAAAACACAAAGCAACTATCGTGATTTGGGGTGATTATGGAGCAACAGATGTGGCAGTACAGTTGAGCGCTCACTTTGAAGTTTTACGTTCCCTCAAAGAACTACCTAAAATAAAAAGATTAGAGAAAACAGCAGACGTATCCGAATTAAAAAGTTTCAAATTGCAAACAAGCGTTTCCAATGAAATGATTTATTTAAGCCTTGTGACTATAGGAATAATTCGCTACAAAGCTAGTGATTTAGATAAGGCTATTGCCAGTTTCAGCGATGCACTGAAAATGAAAAAATCTGTTCCTACTTTGGATAAAAGCATCGTCCATTTCTACAAAGGTAATGCCTACGCTCAAAAGAAATACTACGATAATGCTATTACCGACTATAACCAAGCCATTAATCTAGACTCTAACCTAGTTAATGCTTACTACAACCGAGGGCTGGCTTACTACTACAAAAAAGACTACGATCGCGCCATTACTGACTACAATCAAGTTATTAAACTTGACCCCAATCTCGCAGAAGTTTATAAAAATCGAGGGCTGGCTTACGCTGACAAAAAAGACTACGAACGTGCTATTGCTGATTACAACCAAGCTCTTAAACTCGATCCGAAGTTAGTTAATGCTTACAACAACCGGGGAGTAGCTTATTACTACAAAAAAGACTACGAACGCGCTATTGCTGACTATAATCAAGCTCTCAAACTTAATCCTGATGATGCTAAAGCATACAACAACCGAGGCAATGTTTACTACTATCAAAAAGACTACGATCGCGCTATTGGTGATTACACTAAAGCTCTCAAAATCGATCCTGATTTAGCAGAAGCTTATAAAAATCGGGGGCTGGCTTACGCCGACAAAAAAGACTACGATCGCGCCATGGCTGATTACAATCAAGCCCTCAAACTCGATCCTAATTTAGCAGAGACTGACAAAGCACAGGATCTACCTGGCGTTGGCAAAGCCAACCAAAAAGATACTAATAAATCCCTTACCGATGACAGTAAAATCCTCAAAGTTAACTCTGATGATGCTAAAGATTACAAAAAACGAGGCAATACTTACTACCGTAAAAAAGACTACGATCGCGCTATCGCTGACTATAACCGAGCTATTCAACTTAATCCCAATGATGCTAAAGCTTATAAAAATAGAGGAAATGCTTATTATTATAAAAAAGACTACAATCGTGCCATTGCTGACTATAACCAAGTTCTGAAAATTAATCCCTATGACGCCGAAGCTTACAACAACCGAGGATTAGTTTATATTGAAAAAAAAGACTACAACCGTGCCATTGCTAACTACAATCAAGCCATTAAACTTAATCCTAATCTAGCCGAGGCTTACAACAACCGAGGCAATGCTTACTACTATAAAAAAAACTATAATCATGCGATCGCTAACTACAACCGAGCTATTAAACTAGACTCTAGCTTAATCAAAGCCTATTACAATCGGGGACAAGCTTACTATTATAAAAAAGACTACGATCGCGCTATTGCTGATTACAACCAAGTCCTTAAACTTAACCCCGATGATGCCAAAGTTTACTACAATCGAGGACTAGCTTACTACTACAAAAAAGACTATGATCGCGCTATTGCTGACTACAACCAAGCCATTAAACTTAACCCCGATGATGCCAAAGTTTACTATAACAGGGGGCTAGCTTACTACTACAAACAAGACTATGATCGCGCTATTGCTGACTACGATCAAGCCCTCAGACTAGATCCCTATGATGCTAAAGCTTACAACAACCGAGGCAATGCTTACTATCCCAAACAAGAATACGATCGCGCTATTGCTGACTACAACCGAGCTATTCAACTTGATCCCAATCTAGTCGAAGCTTACAATAACCGAGGCAATGCTTACTACCCCAAACAAGAATACGATCGCGCCATTGCTGACTATAACCAAGCCATCAAACTCAACCCTAATCTAGCTGAGGTTTACGGCAACCGATGTCAGATATACCTTAGAAAAGGTGAGTACGAGCGCGCCATTAGTGACTGCAACCAAGCTCTCATACTTAATCCTAAACTCCCTGATGCTTACTACAATCGAGGAATTGCCTATAAGGATCAGGGTAGTACAGACAAGGCGACAAAAGACTTCGAGAAAGTCTTGGAATTAGACAGCGATCAGGAGTTACGTCAAAAAGCTGAAAAACAACTCCAAGAGTTAGGCACTAAATAGGGGCTAGGGAAAAGAGAATTTCATTACCCAGTTGTGTGATTTATTACATGAATGTCTGACTTACTCCCACGCTCTTCATGGGAGGCGATCGCAGACATGATAGCTTCAGGCATAACATCATCAGGGAAAACTTCACTCAAATATCTTGCTATTGCTTCCCTAACTACATCTGCTTCAGTACAGCCAGAAGCTTGGGCTAAAAATTGAATCTTTTGCTGCCATTTTTCAGGAACTCTAGTTCCTACCATTGGTGAAAATACCATCAAAGCTACTCCACTGCCAATAAATCTAAGTAACTAACTATACTTTTATTTCAGGAATCAATGGCATTTTTATAGATTAACTGTAGAGGGTTTGTCAGAACTATTAGCAAATATGATTAGCCTTCTGCCTCCTGCCTTCTTATTACCCTCAAACCCTAGATCATATGCCGGATAAAATGTTCAGTTGGTTTGTCATACATACTATTTTCCCTTATTTTGTAGGAAACAATTGTATAACTTAACACTAAGCAACCCAAAAAAAACATGACGCTAAACCAAGTCATGATGTTATTGGTGATTAAAAGCTCTCTCTCAAGTAATCGCATCTTGGCTGTATCAAATTTAGCTCTAGTTATCTTGGTTGCATCAAATTGTGTATGTAAATCAGGAATGCGCGATATCGTCTGTGTTAGCTTGTTATTCCGTTTTCCCAGGGGCATATATTAAAGCTCATTCGTCAGACATCAAGATAGCATGGCTTTTGTCAAGTAGCAATTTTGCTGAAAAAATTAAAAAATATTGTATAAATAAAATCATTTCACGATATTTTCAGCCTATTGAGAGATTCCAACCCTTTCGTGCTTACGCTTTGGGTTTTTGATCAAGTGGATTAGAGAAAATCGATGCTGCCCGCGTCAAGGAATTTTTATGGCAACACACGCGATCGCTTTTTGTACTGTTTAAAACTAATTTACCTAAGTTATAGCTTCGTATTGGCGTTGCTGATTCAAAGTATGAATTTGTTTCACGCAGAGGAGCCAGTGCGCCCTTGCGGGTTAAGCGCGTTGTAGCAACTGGCGTCGCGCACCAGCCGCAGAGAATAAGAGTTTTTAATGCCTGATTTTTAAATTTCATACCTCAATTCGGCAACGCCTTCGTATTAATCCCTATTAACTCTCAGTGCCTCTAAATAGATTGGTATAGTGTGGTTATCAGAGACATTTCCGGTTTGTGCCGTAAAGTAAATAGGCACTCCTATATGTTGATATCTCAATTTTCCAAGTAACTGTGTTGTAAGCGATGTTGTCCCGTTTTTTGCTGGAATACGAGCACAAGCAAGTAGCAAGCTGGGTATAGGTATTTTGGGAACAATATCTTCGCTATTAGCAATGCGGTAGCACTCAAGTGTTTCAAAATGTTTTGCAAAGGTTTGGTCACCAACACGCGGACTGGCAAATGTATATAAAATAAGGTTTTCAAGCGCTATTGTTTGACTAATTTGATTACTGAGGTGAATGTGAAGTGCGCACAGTGTTGCGATCGCACCACCAAGACTATGACCTGTAACGAATACGCGAGTTTTTGACGAAGCGTGTTTAGACAGAAACATCTCTACTCTATCACGCATAGATTCATAATTTTTGTGTGGCGTGAAATCATAAACCCAATCAATTAACCCTCCCAAGTCAGGGCGGGTGTATGTTTTATAAAATCCACGGTGTACTCTACCCAACTTCTCAGGAGGTATTGTTGGACAAAGCGGAGGATTTTTTACTTGCTCGTATGACTCCTGAACAAATTTAATGTTAGAAATCCACTCAGGCGCATTTGAGGTTCCCCGAAAAACGACGTAAATATCTTGTGTAGTTTGGTGTTTGGCGATAAATCCAAAGGGAATGCGCCTGCGTCTTAGCCAATCGTAATGCGCAAAGCCCAGATTGGTAAGGATTTGATATTCTGCTCCGTTTACTTCAATTACTGGTAGGTCATTCTCCCATCGCCATTTAGGATCTTCTTTAGCTTTGTCATACCTTTTGTGAGCTTCTTGAGTTAACTTAAGTAGCTCAATTGCTCGGTCATTATTAAAATTACTAAAATTTATTGGTATTTTACCGTTATTCATTGAGTCTTCCTAATCATATTGCTTAACATTAGTTTTCTTGATGTAGTCCACAAAGATACATCTAACTTAGTTTACTTACTAGCAAACGAATGTAAATTACATTAATAGATTTGAAATGCCCCATTGCACACTGATAACAATGGAGCAAAAGTAATTAAATTACAAGAATACGTGCAATAATTCCCGTTACATTTTTGATTGTCGTTAAAATATTTACGGTATTTTCTACATCATTAATTGCTTGATTTAATCCTTCTATTCCTTCTTTGAGGTCTTGTTCAAGACACTTTAGACGCGCAGCTATTTTTTCTAAAATTGCGGTTTCAAGTTTAACACGCAATATAGATAAATCTGTACGTTCGTCAAGAAACTTACGTTTTTTAGCAACGTCAGTTTCCTTTTCAAATTGGTTCTGAATTTCTGGTGAATTGAGTTTGAGTTCGCATTCACGAATCTTTCTGAGAAATTCTTCAAGAACTTTAGCAATTGATGGGAGTTCTTCGCGTGTAATTATTGTTGGGCTGTAAATCATGATAATTCTCCTATGATGTAAATATTTACTTTGCTTTTTTATCTGCCTCAACGAGTTGCAGAAAATTATCAACATCTTGTAAAAAAGAATTGAGCCTAGTAAGACTTAATGTTCCTTCAACAAGACCTTGAAAAACTTCTTGAAATTTGCCTAATGCATTGCTGGCATTTTTAAGTTCTTTTCCTCGTCTTTCCCTAATTAAGATTTCTCGTCGCGTTTCAATCCATGCATCTTTGTCGGCAATTTCTGTATCTTCAATTAGTGGGCGAATAACAAAACGTTCTTCTTCTGCAATACGAATAAGTTTGGCATCCTGTTCAATTGAATCTCCAAGAGCTTTTAACATCTCCTTTTGGATAGTTAGTTCGAGCATAATTGTACGATTGCGTTTTTCTAACTCATCGCGTAATGCCCCACGAATTTGTGATGAAACTACAAGATTGGTAATGCCTTGCAAAAGACCAGGATTTGTAATTAAATCACTGCCTTGTAGTTCTTTTCCAATCTTGTTCAGATTATTTACTACTCCGGTAATTTCTCCTTGTGCGCGTGTAGGTGCATCGGAAGAAGCAAGTTCGTTAAGCAGTCGAAAATATTCTCTTAACAACTCGTTATGTTTGCGTAGCTTACCTATTACCTCTAAACGTTTTTCATCAGGTTCAGTAAGTTTTTTATAATCCTCAATTGTTTGATTGAGAATTCGGTCATTGCGTAATAATTGTTCAGAAGTAGTATCTATGCGGATGTCACTGGCAGCCTCAAGTAATTTGTCAACTGCATTTGCATATTCACTTCCTGCTTTGGCAAATTTTTTGTATTCATCAGTTGAGCGACACCCTGTTGTTAGCGTTGCAATTACTGCAAACGCAACGATAGTTTTACGAAGCGTTTTCTTCATAATTATTGTAGAAATGTCAAAGTTATAATTTCTTCAATTTTTGTCTGTCAACGCATTCAAAATTGCGTTAGGTTTGCACTGATTTACCACAGGTGCAATCTTGGAAATACTCGCGTATTTTTTAATACCTTGTTTTGTAACTCCATAGCAAGAGTACAAAATTTGTCAATCAAATCTATATAAAATTTAATTGGCATTTTTGCTTGAGTTCATAATTCTTAGGAAGAGATAAAACCCAACACAAAGGGTGATAATGTTGGGTTTTATTACCATAAATCTTAATTAAGTACGTTATTAATTTGGGTTTCTATTAGGACTACCACCTAAATGACAACCCATGCAGTGATCAACAGTGCCTTTAATTAAACCTTTTACAACTTCTCCACCAGCAGCCCTTGCTCCATTGGCAGGCCCACCCCTTAATGTTTCAATTAATCCTTCTGTGGCAACGTCCACCAAGTCTATCCCCCTCACAGCTGCTTTCCCAACTTCTTTTGCCGAGTGTGGATCTTTAGATGTGCTGGTACTCTCACCCTCAAATCTAGCTGGGTATGCCAAAATTGTTGGCGCTATGGGTATGGAAAATGAGTTTTTGGGAGTGCGCAAATAGTGAGGACAGATGATTGGTTTATATGAACTGCTATCGTATTTAGGAGGAAATTTGATTTTTGGGCAATAGGCTGCGGAGCTAGGTTTTATTAACTTTTGCGGAGTGGTTGTGGGAATATATGGGTCATTGGAGTATGGTTCCCAAGTGCAGGAACAGGCGGTAGGTTTGGGATTATTAATAGGGTCAATTGGACGATAAGCAAGGGACTGCGAATTTGCTGCCAACCCAACTTCACCTATTAATGCCGAAGGAAGCACAGTAGCAAATAATCCTAACGAATAAAGCGAACGACGAAGTAGTTGCAGACGCATAATTACTCCAAAAATTGTATGCAAGTGTGTAAAACTTAATTGTTGAAGGGTTTCTTTCATTCCCTTCCGGGTATGCATTAAATGTAAAAAATTAATTGCAGGAAGTCAGTGTCAAAAAGGTACTTAAAGTGATGACTTCGCTCTTGACTTTGGATACGACAAGGGTGGTTAAAGTTATATAAAGTTATTTGTGCTGTAAAAAAAGGCAATTTATACTACTTCTGGTTCCCTATTATTAGGAAACAACCAAATATCTAGCTGCTGCGGCAAACAATGACTTCTAACGAGGTATCAATCACGCTGGAAGAAGCGTTAGTAATTATCGATACAGTTTTGGCTCCAAACAGTTTAAACGATTTGCAGGAGTTAGTTTTTTGTCAAACGTGGAACGGACTCAGCTACGCTAAAATTGCTGAAAGTGAAGGGTATGACTCGGAATATATTAAGCACGTAGGTTTCCAATTATGGCGATCGCTTAGTGAAGCATTTGGGGAAAAAATCAATAAAAGTAACTTTCGTTCAGTACTGCGACGGTATTTGGTGAACTACCAAAGCCAGGGAGATAGAGAGCGCAGTGGTATAGAAGATCAGCTGACACTCAAATGCGGGGCAACTTCCGAATTACAACGCCAATGCTACCAAGATTTGGGAGAAGCGGTTGATGTTTCGGTATTCTACGGACGAACAAGCGAACGGGAAATACTCAAAGAGTGGATAGTAGGCGATCGCTGTCGTCTCATCACTCTCTTTGGGATGGGTGGTATTGGTAAAACAACCCTCGCGGTTAAGGTTGCACAAGATAACCGGGATGCGTTTGAATATATTTTTTGGCGTTCTCTACGCAACGCGCCACCCATACAAAATATATTTTCAGATCTAATTAAATTTTTATCTAACCAGCAGGAAATAGAATTACCCGACACCGAGGAAGCACAACTAACATTATTAATGAAATATTTGAATTTGTCGCGGTGTTTGCTGATTTTAGATAATGTTGAAACAATTCTCGTTCCTTATACAAGTGCAGGCAATTATCGGGAAGGCTATGAATGTTACGGCCACTTATTTCGGTATATCGCTGAATCACCACATCAAAGCTGTTTGTTACTGACAAGCCGCGAGAAACCCAAAGGTTTAGCATCTAAAGAAGGTAAAAATTTACCAGTCCGTTCCCTACAACTTGCGGGTTTAAGTGAATTAGAAATACACGAAATTTTTATAGATAAAGGTTTTTCGGTAACGCAAGAGCAGGAGCAATTACTAACCGCACGTTATAGCGGTAATCCATTAGCTTTAAAGATAGTTGCAACTACAACCCAAGAATTATTTTCTGGAGATGTTTCCCAGTTTTTAGACTGTGGAACTTCTGTTTTCGGCAATATTTGGGAACTTTTAGACCAACAGTTTGAACGTTTGCCTCTCTTAGAAAAGCAGGTAATGTACTGGTTAGCAATTAACCGGGAAGCAGTTGCTATAGATGAACTAAGGCAGGATATTGTACCACTTGTCTCACCACGAGAATTAATTGAAGCACTTGAATCTTTAAAAGCCAGGTCATTAATTGAAACGAGTTGTAATGCAGCTAATATTGCAAGTTTTACGCAACAACCTGCTGTCATGGAATACATGATAGAGAAATTAAATGCTGAGATATTTCACGAAATTACCACGGGGACAATATCGATTTTTAACTGTTATGCCCTAATTAAAGCTACTGCTAAAGACTATATTCGTAATTCACAAGTGTGTTTGTTACTAAAGCCTTTAGTAAATAAATTATTGAGTCATTTTGGGAATAAACATAAGCTAGAAAATTATCTTTATCAATTTCTTGCTAACTTACAAAATAATCCACAAGTTCAACCTGGGTATGCTGGAGGAAATCTCCTCAATTTACTTTGCCACATCCAAGCTAACTTAACGAACGCAGATTTCTCTAACCTCGTGGTTTGGCAGGCTTATCTGAAAAATATTAATTTAAATGGTATTAACTTCCAAAATGCTGATTTATCAAAATCTATCTTTACCGAAACTCTTAGCAGTATCTTGGCAGTAGGGTTTAGTCCAGATGGAAAAGTTTTAGCGACTGGAGGTGTTGGCGGTGAGGTGCAATTATGGCAAGTAGCTGATGGCAAATCACTCATGAGTTGGAAGGCTCACAAACGTTGGATTCTCTCCCTTGCCTTTAGTTCTAACGGTCTAATGTTAGCTACTAGCAGCGATGATAAATCTGTAAAAGTATGGGATATTCGTACTGGAGAATGTCTAAAAACTTTTCAGGGGCAATCTAGTTGGGTATACGAAGTTGCATTTAGTCCGGATAGTCGCTTTGTTGGAAGTGTTGGTGATGAACATACAATCAATTTATGGGATATTTCTAGCGATAAACTGTTAATAACTTTTCGCGGACATACTGGACAAGTTCATACCCTGGCATTTCATCCTGCTGGTCAAATTTTAGCCAGTGGCGCAAATGACGGCACTATCCGGTTGTGGAATGTGCAAACAGGTAAGCTAATCAATACATTGCAAGTACCAAGCAATTTTATTCAAGCCGTTACCTTTAGCCCAGATGGAAAATTTCTTGCAAGTACCAGCAATGACTGCAAAATACAGTTATGGGATGTAAATTCTGGCACACTACTAAATACATTCCAAGGACATACATACTTTGTGCAACGAATTGCGTTTAGCCCAGATTCTAAAACTCTTGCCAGTAGTGGTCACGACAAAATAGTAAAATTTTGGGATATAAAGACAGGCGTTTGCAAGAAAACTTTAGCTGGACATACCAGCCAAGTTTGGTCGATAGCTTTTAGTCCGTTCGCGCAGCGTTCCCGAAGGGAATTTCCCACAACTGCCCTTTATAAGGGGGGCGAAGGGGGGATCTTAGCTAGTAGCAGTGAAGACCATACAGTGAAATTATGGGATGTAGAAACAGGCCAGTGTATAAGAACTTTCAAAGGATACACAAATGCATTTCGGCTAATTGGCTTTAGTCCCGATGGTAGAACTTTGGTAAGTGGTAGTGGCGACTGCCAAGTGCGATTATGGGATGTTGAGGCAGGTGTATGCTTGAAAACTTTAGCGCGACATAGCAGTTTAGTTGTATCGGTTGCTTTTAGTCCCGACGGTAAGACTTTAGCTAGTGGTAGTAACGAAGTCAAGTTATGGGACTCTAGCACTGGAGAATGTCTAAAAACTTTGCACGGACATACTAACTGGATTTGGTCAGTGAATTTTAGCTTTGATGGTAAAACTTTATTGACTAGCAGTGCTGACCGAACTTTGAAATTATGGGATGTACGAACAGGCGAGTGTCTGAAAACTATACAGGGCCATACTAACTGGATTTGGTATGCTGTTTTTAGCTCTGATGGTAAAACTTTAGCAAGTGCAAGCGGAGACTATACCGCGAAAGTCTGGGATGTAAATACGGGTGTATGCCTGCAAACTCTTGTAGGACATACTAACGGTGTATTATCGGTTGCTATTAGCCCCGACGGTAAAATTGTAGCTACTGCCAGTGACGATCGCACGACGAAGTTGTGGGATTTAACTACAAGTATTAACAATAATTTATCCTCAGGTGTATGTATAAAAACTTTAGAAGGGCATACTAGCGGAGTGTATTTTGTTACATTTAGTCCGGATGGCTCGATACTTGCTACAGCCAGTGACGACCAGACGGTAAGATTATGGGATGTAAGCACGGGAGAGTGTATTAAAATCTTAGCGGAACATACCAATCGGGTGTGGTCAGCAATGTTTAGTCCCGACGGAGAGATACTTGCAAGTGCTAGCCATGATGAAACGATTAAGCTGTGGAATGTTAGAACAGGGAAGTGCTGCAAAACACTTCAAGCCGCACGTCCTTATGAAGGAATGAATATTGTTGGAGTCAGGGGATTAAC
Source organism: Chlorogloeopsis fritschii PCC 6912 (assembly GCF_000317285.1). GTDB lineage: Bacteria > Cyanobacteriota > Cyanobacteriia > Cyanobacteriales > Nostocaceae > Chlorogloeopsis > Chlorogloeopsis fritschii. The sequence goes on from NZ_AJLN01000116.1 coordinate 367,474, forward strand.
CGATGCACAAAAAGCATCATTAAGAGTGCTAGGTGCAATTACAGAAGACTAATATTATCCAGGTAAAATTTTGCTAAACACGTCATTTTAGGCGATCGCCAACGTAAAATGAAACTCGCTACCCTGATTTTTACCCCCAGAAGTTGCCCAAATTTCTCCACCTAGCTTTTGAATAATTTGACGACAAATAGCCAAGCCCAATCCAGTACCGCCAATAGTACGCCGCAGAAAACCTTCTTCTTGATAAAAACGTTGAAAAATGGCTTCGAGCTGATTTGGCTCAATTCCCCGACCTGTATCTGCAATAATGACTTCTAACATCCTTTGCAACTTTAGCTTTCTTTGAGAAGAAACCGAAGTAACTAACTCTGTTTCAAGATTGATAACTTGAGCGCGAATTGTTACCTTGCCATCGGGTTTGGTAAATTTGCAAGCATTGTCCAACAGCTTTGTTAATACTTCTATCAATCCTTCGCCATCTGCTTGTACTAAGGGTAATTCTGGTGGTAACTCCAGAACAATCTGAGGTATTGGCTGCACTGATAAGCGTTCTTTAAGGCTTCCTAAAACTAAGTCTAGACTTACCTGTAGAGAAATTGGCTCTATCTGCCAGCGCATCGAGCCTGCTTCTAAACGAGAGAGGGTAAGAAAATCCTGGATCAACCGCCGCATTCTTTCTAAATCTGTTAAAGCAGTTTGCAGCATTGACTGCTGCATCTCTGGTGGCATTTCCCCTTCACTAACTAAACTCTCCAAACAAATTTGGATCGTAGATAGGGGAGTTCGCAATTCATGCCCTACGATCGCAATCAGATTACTTTGAGTACGTTCTAGAGCTGCTAGTTGCTGGTTAAGAGTTTCTAAATTGCGGTAAGCTTGAGCTTGGATCAGGGCAACTCCCACAGAGGTAGCGATCGCTTCTACCAAAGCCTGCTCGGAATCACTCCAAACATAGGCAGAGTCACCGCAATGGTGCAGTTCCAATATGCCCACCCAGATTCCTTGATAGCGGATTGGCACTAGCAAGCAAGAGCGAATCTGCCAACGCTCTAATTGAGAGCTTAATTGTGGATCTGCTCGTATGCCCAAGTCTTGTGCAGTGTCGGAAATAGCAAGCGAGCGATCGCCAACTAAAGCAGCTTGAAACAGCGGATGAGTTGCTAATGACCAATTTTCTCCTTTCATCGCCGGAAAATCAAAGGCTACCCATTCATAGTCAATCGGCGCTGGCACTTCACTGACTTGATACGGATAAAGCAGACAACGACAAGGGCTAAACAACTGCCCCAATTCTCTCACTGTAATCTGGAAAACCTCTTCCGGTTTTAAAGAACTACGGATAGCGGTGGTGATCAGATTAATTAACCGTTCGTTGCGCTCTTTTTTTGTAATCGTGCGATAGGCTTTGAGCTGTTTGTATTGGCTAGATTGCAAATACGTTACCAGGCGATCGGTAAATAATCTGGCATCAATTTCGAGTATGCGATCGCTTTCTACTCCAGGCAAAGCTTTTGAAGATAAACCGTAGCGCTTTTGCGATCGCTTAACAGCAGCAGCCAATTCCGGTCGATAAACTAGAATTTTATCCAGTAATAACCCAGCTGCAACCATACTAACCTGACGATCAAAAGTCCAAATTCCTTTAAATTGTCTTGCTTGATCCAGCGCCGCTGCGTCTACTGGGGAAGCGAATTCAAGAGCAACTATACAGGCAGCATACTTTTGACCAATAATAATCAGATGCCATTCCTGTGCTAAATCATCCTTTGGATCGAGGGGAATGGTGGCATAAGGAACTGAAACTGCTGCAAAATCAGACTCTCGTGCAGCTAGAACGTAAACCTGATTTGTGCGTTGGGCAATTCGCCGATAGCGACGGCTCTCCTGACGATAAAAGCGCTCCTGCTGAAAATTAGCAATCACCAAAGGTTTGTCTTTCCCTACCAGCACCAAGTCTTCCATGGCGTGAGAAAGCGCTGTGAGGGAAGCCTTGAAATAAATCTGAGGACGCAGATGCGGTAGAGTTTGAAGTAAATCCTGCAATAGGGAACTGGCACTCTTCATCACTGACAAGCTTTAGAGCCGCCTTCTTTTACAAGTTTCTAAGCTAATACTATGGAGCTACAAAAATAATTTGCTCCTCCAAAATCATGATTCTGCGATCGCCCACAATCAATGTTATGAATGAATGATATCATCTAGCAGTGTAATATCATCCTGCTCTATACAGAATTGAATCAGGCAAAGCAGCATCACTCAAATAGGCATCACCCAAATCAACTTCATCAAGATTAATACAACTTAAGTCTGTATGGCGTAAATCAGTTCTTGACAAAATGGCTTTGGTCATGCTGACATTATACAAGTCTGCTTTACTTAAATTTGCACCAGTTAGATCTGCCTTACTCAAATTTGCACCTGCTAGATTGGCACCAGTGAGATCGGCATAGCGCAGATCTGCACCTTCGAGATTTGTATTGCTTAAATCTGCATAGCGCAAATCGGCTACCCGCAGATCTGCTTCTGTCAAATTCGCTCTGTGCAAATCGGCTTTTGTAAGCCTTACTCGAATTAGACAAGCTTTGCTCAAACAAGCCCAAATTAATAAAGCTTCTCTCAAATCAGCTCTCCATAAGATTGCTTGTTCCAGAATTGCTTCGCTTAAATTAGCTCGATACAAAGAAGCTCCAGATAGATTAGTTCCACTCAAGTCTGCCTGCCCCAGGTTAATCCCAGCTAAACAGATTTCACTTAAATTTACCTGTCGTAAGCTGACCTGTAAAAAATCCTTGTTACCTGCACTATGGTGTTTGAGAATGTCATCAGCATCCATGATCTTTACAACTGGAACTTTCTCAGTTTGTAAACTTATGTAAATAAATATAACAAAAATTAAAAAATAAGCCAATCATCGTTGTGCATAAACGCAGCCAAATTTAGAGCCACTAGGACAACCAAAGTAGCAACATCGTGTTTGGTGCTAATTCTTAAAATTGGAGCTACACATAGTTTGTAGTCAGCACTTACTATAAGAAAAAATTATAGATTTGACATGGAAAAAATATCTGTCACTAGATTTTGTAGACAATTTTGAGTGTGAAGTAAGATTCCTGGTTTGTAACTGGGAATCCTTATTTTGTAACTAATTCAGGGTGTGAGGAAATATCAGCAATGCCAGCAGTAGTATCAAAGGCAGCAACTGAAAAATCTGTTCATCTTCAAGACAGCGACACTCAACAGCCCAGTACTAGTGCTGCGGCAATGGTGCAATTGCGTTCTGTTACCAAAACCTATGCCCAAGGAAATAGTGTCCTTTTAGATGTGAATTTGTACCTGAAACAGGGAGAATTTTTGTTTGTTACAGGATCAAGTGGTTCTGGTAAATCTACGCTTTTGAAACTGCTGTACGGACAGGAGATACCAACACAAGGAGAAGTAATAGTCGATCAATGTAATTTAGGAGTTTTGCGGGGCGATCGCTTGTCGTTGTTGCGACGACGCATCGGCATTGTCTTTCAAGACTACAAATTAATTCCTCAGCGCACAGTCGCAGAAAATGTGATTGTCGTGCTGCAGGCACAAGGGTACACTCGCAAGGAAATTCAACGGCGTCTAGAACCGACTTTAAAGTTAGTAGGTTTGCTGAAGAAAGCTGATTGCTTCCCCGATCAACTTTCTGGAGGAGAACAGCAACGAGTAGGTATAGCAAGAGCGATCGTCGGAACACCGCCACTGATTTTAGCTGATGAACCAACGGGAAATCTCGATCCTGACAATTCCTGGCAAGTAATGCAGATTTTCCAAAAGTTGAACTCCTTCGGAGCAACTGTAATTGTTACAACTCACGATGAACAGTTAGTGCGGCGCTGCAATCATCGCGTCATCCAAGTTCGGAATGGACAGTTACATCAAATATAGTTATTAGTCATTTGTCATTAGTCATTGGTAGGGGAGGCAGCGCGTTGCGGAGCCAGTGCGCCCTTGCGCTCTGCCGACTTGTAGCACCTGGCGTCGGGTTAAGCGCGTCGAGTGCGACTGGCGTGCAGGTTTGGCTGATTGTCTTTGGGTTCAAACTGATAATTTATCTTCTAAACCCGCCCGTACAGTAGTTAGTGGTTAGTGATTCTCTCCCCTGCTCCTGGTGCCCCTGTGCTCCAGTAGTCAGTGACTGATGCTCAACCATTAACTACTAACGCGACTCTTACTTTTAGTGTAGGTCGGTATTTTAATTGCTGTTGCTGTTGGTGAAAGCATTTGTAATTGTTCTAAAGCTTGCAAACTCTGAAAAACTGCATCTCTAATTGCTGGTTCTTCTTCCTGGCGCAGAAGAATTTGCAAGCAGTTGGCAATGCTTTGCTGTTCACAAAAGTCAACGCGCTTACGAGTAACCAATTTCGTAATTTGACGTACCGCTACTAGGCGCTTGAGCGGATCTTTTTCTGTTAAGTTTTCTACTAACCGATCTAATTGATTTTCCTCTTGAAAACCATAAAAGTTAACTATCTGCCACACTACTAAACTTAAAGTTAATAGTATCCCTAAACCTTGCACAATCAAACCAGTAGCAATCCAAGGACTTTTGGCATCAAACCAGATAGCAGCTGCCATATACGTGCTTACGCAAGCGATTCCACCACTAGTGACTGCGATCGCTAACCTACAGCTGGGGCTGTTTAAAAATTTTTGAATCTCAGACCAGCGTAACTGCCAGTTCCAACCCTGGATCGAATAAGCTGATATCATTATCCCAACACCTACACTGCTAGCTAATAGCAGCTTCCAATTCCACAACAGCATCGCGATCGCTATTGTCAGAAATCCAAGCACGCCTCCTGGCCCTTGGAAGCGTTTTAGAGCTATATTTTTTGTGGCTCTTAACTTGAACTCTGGAAGCATCCCGTTAAAAATCTGGTTAATTACTTGCTGCCAAGAAGACGAAGCCTGTGCCACGGTATTTACCCACTTGTTTGTAAATTTATTAGTTGTAATATTTTTTACATCTTTTTGACAGATGTATATAGACTGAACAACAGCCTCTACCTAGAATACACGAGCTAGAGGATGTGCCACAGATTTTATCATCGAGTTTTTAAAGTTTTAAGCTGAAAACAGAAATAAAACTCATGCAATAAACAACTAACCACTGTACGGGCGGGTTTAGAAGATAAATTATCTGTTTTGACTCAAAGATAATCAAAAAAACCCGCACGCCAGTTGCTACAACGGAGCGGAGCCGGAGAATCCGAAAGCTCCGCTTAACCTCCAAGGGCGCGCTGCCTCCCCTACCAATGACTAATGACCAATGACTAATAACTAATGCCTATGTTTCAGCCACTAGGATTTGAACAAAGCTCCGTAATTACTTCATTAGGCAGAATGATGTATTATACTACCGTTGGCTCACCTTGGCAAGATGAGATGACTGCCAGCCAAGACAGGGAAACTTTGGTATTTCTACATGGATTTGGTGGTGGCTCTTCTGCGTATGAATGGTCAAAAGTTTATCCAGCATTTGCGGCTGAATATCGTATTCTCGCACCGGATTTGCTCGGTTGGGGGTTTTCCTCACATCCAGCCCGCAATTACACAATTGAAGATTATCTGACAACGATCCGCGAGTTTTTGCAGCAGACTTGTAACGGTGCAGTAACAGTAATTGCTTCTTCTTTAACCGCAGCCTTTACAATTCGATTAGCGATCGCCCACCCCGAATTATTCAAATCCTTAATTCTCACCACACCAGCCGGATTAGCTGATTTTGGGCAAAACTCCCGCAGCTTGTTTGCCCAATTGATTGGCATTCCCATCCTCGATCAATTGATTTACAGTACTGGGGTTGCTACTGAAGCGGGTATTCGCAGTTTCTTGGAGCAACGCCAATTTGCCAAGCCGAATCGAGTCTATGAAGAAATTGTGCAAGCTTACCTAGAATCTGCGAAACAGCCAAATGCGGAATACGCAGCACTATCATTTGTACGTGGTGACTTGAGCTTTGATTTGTCGCTTTATATTCAACAGCTAACAATTCCCACTGCCATAATTTGGGGACAAAAGTCACAATTCACCGGGCTGGAAGTTGGTCGCCGCCTTGCTCAATTAAATCCACAAGCGATAAAATTCTTTCAAGAATTAGAAGATGTCGGATTAACACCCCAGTTGGAATTGCCAGCAGTCACAATTGGTTTCATCAGAAAATATTTATCTTTGTTGAGTGAATCGCCAACATCTGTGACTTATTGATAACTCAATTCACCGTTGACCGTTATATTGATATGGAGTTATGTAACTCCGGAATGCCTACACAGTCTACTTCTAGCAGCAGTTTTGCAAGCAGCCACTAAAAAGTAGCTAATACCTGATAATTTATTAGTAATATCGCTGGGTTTGTTAAGTGTTGCATCGCTGACAAAGCCAGCTTTTTGTCATGTTAGAATCGGACTATTCTTCCTAATTCCGACCGGGTTACTGGGATTAATTAAGCCGAATGGATGCTTTATAAATCCAGGCTTCGGCAGTTATTGATGCTTCGTTGAGAATACTATAACAACTGCAATGGTTAAATCTGCTCCTCCACCGATCGCTAGCCGTAAGCCTTCCAAAGTAGAAGGACTAAAGGAACGCAGTAATTTTCTGCGCGAACCTGTCGCGACAGAAATACTTGAGGATACAACACATTTTAGTGAAGATGCGGTACAAATCCTCAAGTTTCACGGCTCTTATCAGCAGGATAACCGCGATAATCGGGTCAAAGGACAGGAGAAAGATTATCAGTTCATGCTGCGGACAAAAAACCCAGGAGGTTATGTGCCGCCGCAGCTTTATCTAGTTTTGGATCGGCTGGCTGATGAGTATGGCAATCATACATTGCGTGCCACTACTCGCCAAGGATTTCAGTTACATGGAATTTTAAAGAAAAACCTGAAGGCAGCTATTGCCGCCATCATTAAAAGTATGGGTTCAACGCTGGGAGCTTGCGGCGACTTGAACCGTAATGTGATGGCACCTCCGGCTCCCTTCAAAAACAAGCTCGAATATCAGTATGCTTGGGAATACGCGAATAATATTGCGGAATTACTGACGCCGCAGACAGGTGCTTACTATGAGATTTGGCTAGATGGAGAAAAGGCAATTAGCGCCGAAGAAAACCCAGAAGTCAAAGCAGCAAGGCAACGTAATGGAACCGGGACTATATTCCATGACGCAGAAGAACCAATCTACGGTACTTACTATATGCCGCGCAAGTTTAAAGCTTGCGTGACAGTTCCGGGTGATAATTCGATTGATTTGTATACCCAAGATCTCACCTTAGTAGTAATTACTAACGATGAGGGAGAATTAGCAGGATTTGATGTTTTTGCTGGTGGTGGTTTAGGACGAACTCACAATAAAGAAGAAACTTTTGCCAGAACAGCAGATCCTATTTGCTATGTAGCGAAGGAAGATGTTTACGATCTTGTCAAAGCCATAGTTGCCACTCAAAGAGATTATGGCGATCGCACAGACCGCCGTCACGCCAGACTAAAATATCTTATCCACGATTGGGGCGTTGATAAGTTTCGGTTGGTAGTCGAAGAATACTTCGGCAAGCCAGTGGAACCGTTTAAACCACTGCCAGAATGGAAATACCGCGATTTCCTGGGTTGGAACGAACAAGGCGATGGCAAGCTGTTCTTAGGTATTTCTATTGATAATGGTCGCATCAAGGATGAAGGAAACTTCCAACTCAAAACTGCTTTACGAGAAATTGTTGAGCAGTATAACTTGCCGATCCGGCTCACAGGAAACCACGATGCGATCCTGTATGATATTGAACCCGACAACAAGCAAGCCATTGAAGAAATTCTTAACAGTCGCGGCGTTGTCACTAATCCCGGACAAATCGATCAATTAGCACGCTACTCGATGGCTTGTCCCGCTTTGCCTACTTGTGGGTTGGCAATTACCGAATCAGAGCGGGCAATACCGGGATTTTTAGAACGCATCCACACTTTGTTAGATAAAGTAGGTTTGAAAAATGAACATTTTGTGGTGCGGATGACTGGATGTCCTAACGGTTGTGCTCGCCCGTATATGGCAGAACTCGGTTTTGTTGGTAGTGCTCCCGAAAGCTACCAAGTATGGTTGGGTGGTTCGCCCGATCAAACGAGGCTGGCAGAAGCTTACATCGACAGGCTGCATATCAATGATTTGGAAACTTTCCTGGAGCCGATTTTTGTTTTCTTTAAGAAGTCACGCAAAAAGGGTGAAAGCTTTGGGGATTTTTGCAACCGTGTTGGTTTTGAAGCAATTCGGGAGTTTGCTAATTCCTACAAACCCCGAACTGTTGGCGGTGTAGGTAAAGCACGTCACCGCATCACTGTCAGAGATGATGTTTATGATGTGCTCAAGGAAGCTGCTGATCGCCAAGGCAAGTCGATGACAGATTTGGTAGATGAAGCGCTCAAACTTTACCTAAAGGCAGAATAAGATTCAATTCTCTCTCAAGTGAGATTAGTGCCAAAAAATAGATGAAAAAATAAAAATTGCTGCATTATTAATAATGGTGCAGCTTTTTTATTATTTAGATTGATATTCCCTGCAAGGAGTCAAAATGCGCTTGGCGATTAAAAAAATCAGTGTTTGGAGCAAACAACAAATTACTGAATTCTGGCAGGGAAATCGTGGAGAATGGCCGTGGTTAGCGGAAAAGCCTATACCGCTAGCAGGATTAAACCGCAATATGTGGAGGGGAGCAGTTCCTTCGTGGAACTTCTACATCTTACTGTCTCTATCTGGAATTATTGCTACTTTAGGACTCTTAGCTAATAGCGCGGCTACAATTATTGGCGCGATGATAGTTGCTCCTTTGATGGGGCCAATAATTGCGATCGCCTATAGTATAGCGCTGGGAAATCAACGCCTGCTCAAGCGCTCTACATTTACACTCATCACCGGAGTTTTTCTCACCATCGCCACATCATTTGTAATTACCCAGCTAGTAGGCATTAGAACTTTTGGCTCGGAAATTTGGGGACGGGTAAGTCCTACACTACTAGATTTGGGGGTTGCACTAGCAGCAGGTGGAGCCGGAGCTTTTGCCAAATCACGCCGCAACATTGCTGATGCTTTACCAGGAGTTGCGATCGCTGTTGCCTTGGTTCCACCTTTAAGCGTAGTTGGCATTGGCTTAGGCAGTAATTCACACTCAGTTGCCACTGGTGCTACTGTTCTATTCTTGGCAAACTTAACTGGTATTATTTTTAGCGGTGCTCTAGTTTTTATTGCTCAACGCTACGGCTCCTTAGAACGAGCACGTCAAGGTTTAATAATCTCCATTGGAGCTATATTGCTCTTGGGTTTGCCCTTGGGTTTTTCTCTAGAAAATGTACTGGTAAAAGAACAAGCACGTCGTAGTATTAATTACTTGTTATCCCGTAAAAGTATTACCTTCTCTAGTACAGATATTCGCGATATTCAAATCAGACGGCAAGGGAGAAGACTTGTAGTTAATTTGGAAGTAGCAACTGCATTGAATTCTATTTCTGAAAATCAGGTTGATTTAGTTAGGGATTTTCTCGAACAGAACTTAAAAAGGCCGATCAATTTAAATGTGCGGATTATTCCTATCCAAGAATTTTCCTCCCCTGCCCCCGGAACTTAAATTAGCATGGCTCAACTACAAAGAATAACGATCGCCTCCTCCCAACTCCAGCAAGAACAGATAATACTGACATCCGAGCAACAGCATTATCTCTGTAGAGTCTTACGCTTGCGCGAGGGCGATCGCTTTATTGCTATGGATGGGATGGGTAAATGGTGGTTGGCACAGCTAACAGGGGCACAAGCAAAGATTTTAGAAATGCTCTGTGTCGAAACTGAGTTACCTGTGGCAATTACGCTCATTGTAGCTTTACCAAAAGGCAATGCCTTTGACGAAGTAGTCAGAAATTGTACTGAATTGGGAGTAGCTAATATTGCCCCAGTAGTGAGCGATCGCACTTTACTTCATCCCAGTTCCCAAAAATTAGAACGCTGGCGGCGTATAGCCAAAGAATCTGCCGAACAATCAGAGCGTGCCATAGTGCCTGCAATTTTAGAACCAGTTACTTTTAGTTGTGCCGTAGCATCTACTACAGCTACTCATCGTTATATTTGCGAAGCGCGAGGCAATTATCCTCATTTAAAAACAGCTATTGATGGAGTTCCCACAAAATCCCAGATTGCGATCGCGATCGGGCCTGAGGGAGGATGGACAGAAACAGAAATTGAGAATGCACTTCATGCCAGATTTCAACCTGTTTCTCTGGGAAAACGTATCCTAAGAGCCGTTACAGCTCCGATTGTGGCTTTATCCTTGATTACCGCAGTTTATGAAGTATAAAGGATATATCTCCTGAGAGGATGTCTGAAAAGTATTGGGCGAATATAATTCGCTACTACACAAACCAAGTCCGCCTGCGCGAACTTAACGAAAAATTAAGGGTTTTAAGCCCGCGTAGGCTGCCTTCCCTCCGGGAAGACGCTACGCGTCATGTCTGTGTAGCCGCGACTTCTAGTCGCAAATATAAGTATAAAATTATACTTATCAAACATTCTCTAAAAAGCGAAACTAGGGTGAATTACCAGAAAATAAAGCATCCTAAAATTAAAACTCTTATAACAAACTGATACATGATTGATTTAGTTGCCACTGCTTTCGAGCAAAAAGACTATCGCACTGCCGCTAAATTACTCAAACAACTTTTAAAAGAATCACCAGAAAATCCTTGGGTGCAATTTTATGTTGGGCGTTTGCATGAAGTGTCAGCAAAGCGGCAAGAAGCGGAAAAAATCTATCGACGGCTGCTGCGCGATACAACTAACGCTAAGATAGTGACGCAAGCAAGGCAGGGTTTACAACGCTTGCAAGAAGTTGAAAAAGAAGAAAGAATACGCGCTATCACCAAAGCGACTGCTGATGCCGACAACAGTGAACTCGGTGTATTAATTTTAGAACCCATCAGTAATGAGCTGAAAACCGAAGCTGCACAAAAACTAGCTCAAATTATGCAGTTAGACTCCTACAGCGCTAGGCTAGTGCTACCTAGCCGAGGCTGGCGATTGTACCGCAGTGGTGCCATAGGAGAATTAAAATTTTATGGCGAGCAGTTAAAGAATGCTGGTATTCCCTGCTTTTGGGCAAAGTTAGCAGATATAGAAAGAATTCAGGTTTTTCAAGTCAACTATTTTGAAGAATATACTCCAAAAGTCACAGTTGTTTGTTGCAATCAAGATAACCGACTTGGTTCTCTCTGCTTTGATTGGTTAGAAGTGAAAGGGCGAGTACAGGGACTATTACCTATTTTTGAACAAGTTGTAGATCGAGATGTACGCGGTAAATTAGAACGTAAAACCCAAACTCAAGATTACTTCCAATTTTGCGATTTACATATTCCTGGAAGAGGTTGTATTTTACGAATTTATGACCAAGGTTACAAGTTTCAAAAAGGAGTAGAATTAGCTCCCCAAAATAGCGAAAACACAATCAGAATGAATTGGAATAATCTACTCTCTTTGATGGATCGGCAATTACCTCAAGTCAAAGTTTGGTCAGATTTCACAACTTTTGCAGAAACAGCCCTAGATCAAACAGAAGTGCTAGATAATATTGAGCCTCATCTTCACTTATTTCGGAGGGAAAAAACTAATTGGGATACAGCATTCCATTTGTATAGCGGGTTGGTGTTTTTGACTCTGTACACAAGCTAGAGCATGATAGATTGTTTGTTTATAACGCTTGTTTAACCCAGTTAATAATAGTGTTGTGATTTACGCCTGTTTCCCGTTCTATGGCACGAAAACCCATACCATTCAGGTACAACAGGAGACATTGCTTTCTAACTTCATCAGAATATCCTTTGGGAGAGTAGTATTCTACAAATTGACGACCGCAATCGCGACACATATAATTTTGCTTACCACGTTTGCGACCGTTCTTACTAAATTTGCCCGATTCACAGTAAGGGCATTTTATCCTCTGATTATCTAAATCTTGAGAATCATTAATATTGTTTAATGGTCGAATAAAGTCAACCAGGCTATTAATGAGGTGCTCTTGCTCTACAGGAATAATATCACTGCGATAGAGCAGATTTTGAGCGATCGCGAAATATACTAATGTTCCAATCAAAACCCTGGCTGCTGCTTCTGACTCGCGAATTTGGTACCCAGAGCCAGACTTGAAGTATTGAGTTATATTCTCAATTACTACTTTTTCTACGTCGTGAACAAACACCCGCGCTAAGTTTGGGAAACGCCCAGACTCCGTAAGAATTAATACAATAAATCTAACAAGCTGCTGGTCATCAATAACACGATATAGCAAATTTATTGTTAAACGAGGCACGGTAAGACTAGGCTGTGGTTGAAGCGATCGCAAGTCTTGAAAATTAAATAACTTTTCTCGGACAAATCTCTGGATCGCAGCAGTGAATAATCTTTCTTTATCCTGAAAGTATTTGTAGACTGTTGCTTTAGAAACCCCTACTGCAACTGCAACCCGATCCATGCTTGTGGAAGCGTAGCCATTTTCTAAAAACTCCTGCATGGCAGCCTCTAAAATTGCTTCTGCTGTTTCCGGTGGCTGCCAATGTTCCAGTTGATTCTCCATCTTCGTTTCCTCTAAGCACGCATCCCCATAACTGTGTAAATTTGCCTTTCATAACTCAAGGCACCCCTGACTTTTTGTTACAGAATTAATAGTTGATTTCACTAAATATCAATCACATATCAATCAAATATTAATCTTGTGCAGCTAAGTTTTTAAGGGGGTAAAGTTAAGAAACTCTGACAAACTGGAGAATTCACATCTTGCAATAGTTACAACAGCCTGGAGGCGGCAGCCCACAAACCCTCGTTACCAGGTTCAACCTGGTAACGAGAAAATCTTGCTCTCTCAATTGAATGGTGCGAGACGCCCATGTGATTAAATCACACAACGAGGGAATAAAAATCTTTTTCCCCTGTATCCCACACCCTATTTTCAAGACAGCACAAAAAACAAATGTAGAGACACAAAAATTTGCGTCTCTACAATTAACTAAATATTTAGCAGAATCATAGGTTGAAGTAACCGACCTATGATTCTTTTGTTGTCAAACTTACTTATTAGTATTAGGGGTTTTGACCTGACGTGCCATCTCCAGAAAAGAATTCATATTAGCTCCTGGGCGTCGACGTCCATTAGTACTGTTAGGTACTAAATATTTTGGAGCAAAGGTAGTTTCTTTTGGTTGTGACTTAACTACCTTAGCTGCTGCTGCCGAAGCTTTTTCAGACTTAGGTTCTACTGTCACACCCTCAGCAGTTTGTACTAACTCCACTTGGGCTGGTTTAGCAGGAGATTTTACCCCATTTTTTGCCTCTGGGGCAGCAGCTACTGATTGTGCTGGTTTTTTGCCATTGGCTGTAGCTGCACCTTTGGAAGCAACTGCTTTCTCGGTATCAGCTTTGGTAGTAGTAGCGCCTTTAGAGGCAACTGCTTTTTCTGCATCAGCTTTGGTAGTGGCAGTCACTTTCTCAGCAGCCGCTTTCGCTGCATCAGAAACTTTCTCAGCAGCCGCTTTTGCTGCATCAGAAACTTTCTCAACAGCAGTCTCAGCCTCTTCCTTCAGTTCGAGATAGTAACCATTGTTTTTTTTCTTGCCAGGGAGAAGCCCAGTTATAAATTTCATAATCCCAGTGATTAAGTTTTTGATAAAACCGAACATTACAATTTCTCCTGTCTTTTATACCTGAAATTCGAGTAAATTGATTAAAAATTAGGGAAATTTCTTACATCTATTCAAGATACTTTTAACACATCCCTTATTTGCACCGTACAATTCAGGTGCGAGTCGCAAGCATATAAATGACAAATACTTTTTGCCACTGCAAACAGCAACTACTATCAACTATTGATCTTAAATGTTTGGAATATTGCTAATACTCACAATTAATTATTAAATTTTTCTGGATCTAAGAGCAATAATCTAAAAGCTTGTTTAACAAAACTTAACATTAACTTTCAGTAAACGTATTTAGATCGGGTCTTGCCTAGAGTGGAACCAGTAGGGTTAGTGTCATAGCTAGGTTGCAGCTACTAATAATTCCTAGTTAGATTTTTCTCAGATTGTATTAATACTTATCTTAACTTTACAAATGAACAAACAGACTTCTCAACGCAATCCGGTGTTATTGGTACATGGCATTTTTGATACAGGTCGGGTTTTTGAAAGAATGGTTCCCTATCTAACACAAAACGGCTGGGCTGTATACGACCTCGATCTCATACCTAATAATGGTCATGAAAGCCTTGATAAATTAGCACACCAAGTTGCCAACTATATTGAGTGTAATTTTCCACCAGAGCAACCACTAGATTTGGTGGGCTTTAGTATGGGTGGAATTGTGAGCCGTTACTATGTGCAGCGACTAGGAGGCATTAACCGTGTACAAAGGTTTGTCACTATCTCCGCACCGCATCATGGTACTTGGATTGCTTATAGTCACCAAGGTGCAGGCTGTGTACAAATGCGTCCTGATAGTGCTTTTTTAGAAGATTTAAATCGGGATGTTCTCATGCTCAAGCAGTTGAATTTTACCTCTATGTGGACACCTTATGATTTGATGATTGTCCCAGCAAATAGTTCACAGATGCCTTTAGGTAGAGAGGTAATCATACCAGCATTAGTTCATGGTTGGATGATAACAGATATTAGATGTCTGACGGCTGTGGCAGAAGCCTTAGCAGAACCTGTTAAGCAAATTAGTGAGGATCGCCAATTTGAACATACTCTGCACTCCCGAAAATCGCTTCAGAGTAACGATAATATTTGAACTCCATCAAATTATAGAACGGATCTTCTAAGAAGAAAGTCCGATGCTCTAAAGGAGTATCGACATAGCGATGCTTTGGTTCTTCTCTAAACAATAATTGTCGCTCTTGTGCTCTGGTCAGTAAATATTCCCAGTCCGCTTCTGAGGTAAAAATTAATCCAAAATGTCTGGGATAAATACCGCGTTGAGATGTAAGGTTTTCCTTCGTAACGTGAGCTACTAGTTGATGACCGTAAAGGTTGAGAATTAAAGCATGGCGATTTTCTCGACCGGGGATACAGCCTAAACCTTGAACGTAATATGCTTTTGCTTGGGCAATGTCAGTAACTGGAAAGGCAAGGTGAAATATAGTTTGATTCATTTCTTTTTACCTAGAAATATTAGCTAGAGAAAACTTTAAGCCGAAGGGAGATTTGGGATACTTTTATTTAACAGGAGCTACTTTATTGTTGGCATAATTTCTTAGGTTACTCAACTGAGATTTTGCACCATTCTCAATAACTGTAAGGTGGGCACTGTTCACAACGTAAAACTAAGGGTTTGAGGAAAGTTAGGCAGTGCCCACCCTACAAAAATTGCAATAAAGTAACTGGTGCAAGATGTGAATCAACCAACTTATTTTTAGCCAATTTACATCGAGCGAATTCTAAAACGACAATAACCAGATTGAGAATTGGGAAGAAGAGGAAAGTAGAGAGTGGGGGAGAAAATCCTTCCCTGTGTTCACCCAATCCTGTCCCCTGTCCCCTATCCCCTAGTACCTAGTCCCTAATTATGACCAGTAACATTCTATTTCCTTGGCAGCAAAAAGCTGTGATTTGCCACAGTCAGCGCTTACTCAAAAGTTTTCACTATTGGTTGGGATATTCTTTACTAGAAGTTAGTGGTTCACCAGAAGAAATAGCCCAAGCATTATTCCAAGCGCCTTTTGTTTTAGCCTCTCATGATACACAAGCAGATCCGATTTTAAACTATGGTAATCGCAAAGCTTTGGAATTATGGGAACTGTCGTGGGAGGAATTTACCCGTATGCCCTCACGGAGAACAGCCCAAGAGGTAGCACAACAGGAGCGCGATCGCCGATTAACTGATACGGTAACCAAAGGATACAGTAAGTTTCCTGCCATTCGCATCACTAGTACTGGTAAGCGTTTCCAAATAGAAGAAGTTATTCTTTGGAATGTACTAGACGAAGATGATTGCTATTGCGGTCAAGCAGCTATGTTTTATAACTACAAATTTATGGCATAACTACTTCAATTTTGTCTGCTTCAAACCGATAGTTCAGCGTGTGGTTCTTCTTGAATTTCTAATTCTCCCCCAGACAAAGCAACCAAAACCGTAGGTTGAGCTAAAGGAACTGTGATATCGGCACCATTGATAATAGCTCCGACTAACCCTAGTTCAGATTCTACTAATTCATCTATGGTTTCACCTAAGATGTTTTCTTGTGTATAATTTGGTCGCGTTACTAGTACTATGCCATCGCTGTAAGGTTGGATTAATAGGGCATCATTACATAAACTGATAGGATTAGTATCTAGAATGACAAAATCATAACGTTCGCGAGCATCTGCAATTAGACGCCGTAATTCGCTAGATTCTAGCACAGCAGCCGATTGGCGCACAGGGCCAGGACTGGGAACAATGTATAAATTTTCCACATTAGGAACTAAGTGGATGCATTCGCTCAGACTCGCATAATAATGCAAGGGTTCAAGATTGGCATCGGCATTGAGAGTAACTTTAAGGGATTGGCTTCGAGAAGGCGATCGCAAATCTGTTTCTACAATCAAAGTACGTTTACCAGCACGAGCGGAAGCTATGCCCAAGTTATATGCACTTACTGTTTTGCCCTCAAAACTGCTGGTACTGGCAATCATGACAACTTTTAAATTTTTCCCACCGATACGGCGGAGATTGCTACGGAACTTTTCGTAAAACTCTAAATAAGGAGAATCTAAAGAAAGCACTACCGACAGATCATCAGGTGATAAATTCTCGAAAGCCATCAAAGGCAACTCACCCAAAACAGTAACTTCTCGTTGCTTGAGAGTGTCGCGGATATCTTCTTTGGTTTTGAACGTACCTTCTAGTGACCCTAATAAAAATATCACTCCACCAC
Organism: Chlorogloeopsis fritschii PCC 6912; assembly: GCF_000317285.1. Taxonomy (GTDB): domain Bacteria; phylum Cyanobacteriota; class Cyanobacteriia; order Cyanobacteriales; family Nostocaceae; genus Chlorogloeopsis; species Chlorogloeopsis fritschii. The sequence continues at coordinate 384,434 of NZ_AJLN01000116.1, forward strand.
CAACTATTAATCCTAAGAAACCACCGACAGCAAGAGTAGCAAACACACTCTTGGGAGGTTTGACATTGGCAATAACTATAGGCGCTCTAGCAATGCTGAGACTGCTGACGGTTTCTGCTTCTGCGGTTTTAGCATCACTGAGCTTTGCTTGCATTTTGTCGTAAACTGCTTTCTTGAGTAACACCTCTTGTTCTAAACGCGATCGCTCTAGTTGCTTATTGGGTATCAAAGAATATTCCTGTCGCAATTGCGCTTCTTCTTTAATTAGCGACGATAGTTGTTGCTGCAATGTCTCGCGCTGGGTTTGCAAAGTCACAAGTTGGTTTGCTAGTAGCTGTCGAGATGGATCTAAGTTAATTTGAGTACGGATACCTGTTGTACCGCCTAGAGGAGCAGCCATACCACCCCCACCGACTACCTCATTCGCACGTTGTTGTAACAACTTTTCATAGGCTTCCTTTTGACGCCGCAACTGAATCATCGTTGGATGTAGAGCACGAAAATCTCGTTTGTACACCTCAATTTGAGTTTCAACTTGATAAATTTGCGATCGCAAGCTAGCAATAATTGGATCGGCACTCAAAGCAGAAGAAACATAAGCTTGGTTAACTGTTAATCCTAACTTTGTTTGTAAACTGCGAATTTGGGCATCGATTCCAGCCAGTGTGAGTTGAATTTGCCGTTGCTGGGTTTGGCTGGTGGTAATTCCAGTTAATAAGCTACCGTTCTCAGCAGCGAGAATTGCCGGGCCTTGAATGCGATCGTACTGTTCCAGTCTCTTTTCAGCAACTTCTAATTCTCGTTTAGTAGGGGGTACACGCTCATTGATTTTTTTAATAATTGCTTTTAATCGTCCAGTATTAATTTCACCGCTCAACTTAACCATTGTTTCCATCAATAGCTGCACTATTTCTTGAGCGCGCTTTTTATCCGAATCTTTGTATTTCAACTCAATGATTGAAGATTCTAATTCTCCCGTCTTGCTTTTTTTCGGTAGACTTAAAGCAACATTCAAACCAATTTTTTGTGGTTTCACATGAACTTGTGCTGCCACAGTTTCAATAATTTGATCGGATAGTAAAACTTCTTGAGAAAGTTCTTGTCCTTGTTGGAGAATTTCACTACCAGTCGCAGAGAAAAAAACAGGTGGACTCGTGTAAGTCAAAGCACCATTTGCTACATAACTAGCAGGTGGTTCTGGTTGCATAGCCACCACCGTAGAACCAGCTACAACCAAAGCAAAACTGGTTAATCCAATCCACTTGTACTTCTCGAAAGCAATCAAATAGCGTTTAACAATCGGTGGCGTCATTGGTTAGTGGTTAGTAGTTAGTGGTTAGTAGTTGATGGTTTATTACTCTCCTTGTCTCCTTGTCCCCTTGTCTCCCCATCTCCTCTGCTCCTCCGCTCCCCCTCCCCTAGTCCTCTTCTCTCGCCTACTTGCTACTACCGCCACCACCAAAAGTTTCAAAAAAGCGGATAAAGGTCTGAACATCAAAGAAGGGACGGGTAATAGTAGATACCAAATTAGTAATTCTACCGACAAGATTACGACCAACAACGATAACATCATTGTCTTGAAGTGGCACGTTTTGAGATGCATCTCCAGAAAGCGCCTTTTTACCATCCAATCTCTGGGTAATAGGTTTACCTCTTTCCGGATCAAAACGAACTAGAGCAATTTCTCGTAAGTTGGCAGTATCAGGATTGAGTCCTGCTAAAGCATCAACAAAACTACTACCATTCGGTAGCGTTTGTGTTACAAGACCTCCAGCAGCATAATTTAATACCCGAATTTTAATTTGTGGTTGAGCTAAGGATGAACGAGCTACTAAATTGCGATCGTAAGTATCATCATTAATGAGTTCGCGACGGGGCACAATGATTGCATCTCCATCTTGTAAGCGCAAATTAGGTACTGTACCGCCATTTTGCAAAGGAGTATACAAATCAATAGTTTGTGCAACTACAGAACCATCAATCAAATGTCGCCGCACTTGTACTTGTCGCAAATCTGCCATCATTGTAGAACCACCTGATAAAAGCAGGGCATCAGCAACACGAGGCGTTGGTGAACCCATAGGATAAATACCAGGGCGGAATACCTCACCGCTAATTGTAATTTGCACCGGTCGTGCTGATACTAGTGATAAATTCACAACTGGATCGACGACAATGCGATCGAGCAACAAGCGAATTTTTTCTTGAGCTTCTGCCATAGTTAAACCTTTGAGGGAAACTGTTCCCACTTGTGGCAAGACAACATTACCTTCTGGATTAATCGCAACCGAAAAATTTAGATCTGGGCGTTGTGACATCAGTGATAAAGTGACAATCGGCTCAACTAAATAACGATTTAGTAACGAGCGAATTTTGACTTGTGCTTGTTCCAAAGTTAGATTTTGTAGTGATACTGTTCCTAACAAAGGAACGATAATATTTCCTTCTGGATTAATGGCTGCTTGGAAGCTTACATCTGGAAAACGCTGCACTACAACACTAATGACATCTCCTGCTCCTAAGCGATATTGACCCGGAGGGCGTTGAACTTGGATATTAACTAAATCTCCCGGCCCTAAAATGTAGCGGCTGAGTTGTGGTGATATTTGCTCGTTGTTAACACCAGAAGGTACAAATTCAGTGCTTGTTGGGGGGGCAGGAAGTTGCACTGGCGCTGTGACTGGGGATGGCAGAGTAGGTACAGTCTGCTGGGCAACAACAGGTTGAGCAGCATTGCCAAGGAAAACACTGACCTGAAGACTAAAAAAATACAAGGCACTGAATGCACGCATATCACAACTGGAAGCTATGAAGATGCTATCTTAGCCTGTAAATATACTAAGTGCTAGTTTTATAAAAAACAATTTTATACAAAAAATGTATTACTGTTTCTATCAAGAGATTGTCAATAATTTTACAAAAAACTTACCATTAAAGCAGCTTGTACTGTTTCACCGACAGACTTAACCTCAGACCAAACTGTTTCGATTTGTCCCAAAGGTTCCATCGGTATGAGAATGCTAACAGCTACCCAAGCAGCACGTTGCTTGTGCAATTGTGCTACTTGATCTGCTAACAACCATTGCAAAGGTGACGAATCTCCACCGTTTCGCCAAGCGTACCATTGTAGAACAGCAAAAGTTTGCTCTGTTGTAGCGGCACGAAAGAAGGTAGCTCTTACCTTAGTTTCAGTAGTTAAAGCATTTTCCTGGGGCTGCTTGGCTGTAAATTCTACTAAACGATTTTGAGCTAGATTCCACTGTCCCCAACGCAGTCTTCCCCAACTATTGATATCTGTCCATTCTACTTGAGGCTGATTTTTAGGACCATTTTGGGGTAATAAAAGTAACACAGCTTGAGTATTGGCACCTTGTTTTTGGAGTAATTGTAATGACCATTTGTGTTCGCCGATTTGTTGTTCGGCTTGTTCAATGGTTTGCCAACCAGGAAGAGTTAATCCTGTCTGGCGTATCTGTCTCAACTGTTTGAGATTGGTGACAGGAGGTGGTTGCCGCCATTGCCAGTTTCCTGTTAGGTATCCTGGAACTGCTCCTAACGCTAACAATAGTAGTAATAACAACAAAGCTACTCCATGAGAAAAGTAGCGCTTCTTGAAAAACTTAGAGTAATTCATCAGTGAATTAGGCAGTGTCTAGGTAAGATTTTGCATCTAGTACTGCCATGATGGGTTCAGTAATATCTACAGTTAGTTTCGCACCTTTATAACTGTGCAAACCGAACTCTATTCTCTGTAACAGCAACGAACTGATCGGGTAAGCGTTCCGCATAGCTCTCAAACAAGCGTTGAAGGTTTCTATCTTATTGACAGCACGCTCATCTGCCAGTCGCAAAAAGATAACACCTCGGTGTGAACGACCATCTCGATAAATCTTTTCACCAAAATCTTTATCATTAGTAATCAAAATCCAATTTTCATCAACTGCTTTCTGAAGCACATCGTCATCGCTCATTCCTCGCGCTTCTTCATACACAGAGAAAACTTCATAAGCTTGGTTGCGTAACCAACGAGCAACAGCTGGGCCTGTGCATTCATCTACCAAAAAGCGCATCTAAATATTTTCCACACCTAGCGGCATGAACGTTGTATTTGAAAGAGATTTACTAGCAAACAAAATGCAGGCTTGAATATCTTCCGGACTCAGTCCTTCGTATTCTTCTATAATTTCTGCGACTGTTGCACCGTGAGCAAGGAGGTTCAGGATATACTCAACACTCAAGCGGGTACCTCGAATTATAGGCTTTCCCACCAGTACCTTCGGATTGAGGACTATTCTTTCTAATAATTGTTGGTCTGTCATTACCTTAACTTTCAGAGTAGCAGCCTTATTCTAGATCGCCGATCGCAGTACTTTATGTCGTCAAGCTGAAAGAAAGAGCAGCGATCGCCATTTTTCCAATAGCAATTGTTCAATACTCATACGCTCTTCTGGTTAACGTGCAGTAATACCCTTCTCTGACAATGTACAACTATAGAGTTTGTGTTGTGGGCGATCGCACTCAACTAGAGGAATTTTTTGACAATGATGAGACGAGAATCACATAGATTTTTGTCCTAAATCACAATTGTCTTTCTGGAGATTTGCCATAAGAGATTGAAGTGATTTATAGAAATTGAAAATTGAGGTAACGACAATGACTTTTAATTTAAGTGATGCTATCCAGGTGATTTTGATTGCTGCTGTTGCTAGTGCAGTCTTGTCTTCCGGTATTTGCTGGAGATTGCCCAAACCTTAAACAAGCAATAGTGAGCTTTATTTATCATCCCACAAAAGCGATCGCTTCTCATACCTTACAGTTAGCTGGCCATCTTCACAAAATTTAGTTTTAGCATCGGTGAACGGTCAAAGCCCCTCCTACCTAAGACAGTCTTATTCTTTAGCAGTAATTACTAGACTGGAGATAGGACAGTCATTTCTTTGACGCTTTGCGTGGCTAAGGTAACGCAAAGAGCTAGGAGGTTTAATTATGGTTGAAGTTGCACAACAGAACGTCAAACAAGCGACCTTGGATTCTAGCAATTCCGAGTCCCAGAGCCGCAAACTTTCAGTACTGGCAGGAACATCCAAAGGGTTGTGGGTTCTTGAATCTGAGCAACGAATTGAACTTGAAGGCTTCGATATTACCGCGATCGCTCCCAGTAATGAAGGATTATGGGCGATCGCCAATCATAACTCAGTTTGGCAGCGCAACTTGAACGGCGAATGGCGCAAAGTCGCTTCGAGCGAAAACCTACGTTTGCATTGCCTTTTACCTATTGATGACACCGTTTTAGTTGGCACCTCTGAAGCTCATTTGATGCGAGTTGTCGAAGGAAATATGCAAATTATCGACAGCTTTGAGCAGGCAGAGGGAAGGGACGAATGGTATACTCCTTGGGGTGGATTGCCAGATGTGCGATCGCTGGCAGTGGGTACATCGGGTGAACTATACGCAAATATTCATGTGGGTGGAATCTTGCGTTCTCGCGATCAAGGAAAATCATGGCAACCAACCCTTGATATTCATGCCGATGTCCACGAAGTCCGAACCGCTGCCGATCGCCCTGGTTTGGTTCTAGCAGCGACGGCTCAAGGACTAGCTATGAGCCAAGATGGAGGAGACGATTGGAGCTTTGATCGAAAGAAACTCCATGCAATCTATGCACGGGCGATCAACCTGTGTGGAGACACCATTTTAATGAGTGTTTCGATGGGGCCTAGTGGTAGTAAAGCAGCCCTCTATCGGCGATCGCTTGACGAGATAGGAACGTTTGAGAAGTGCGAGCAAGGATTGCCAGAATGGTTTTCAGACAATATCAATACGGGATGCATTGCTACCTCAGGAAATATAGCAGGATTTGCAACTCGTGATGGGCAAATTTTTCTCTCCAATGATGCTGGCTTGACGTGGGAGGGGATTGCCTCAGGTTTAGGACTTATTAACTGTCTGACTCTCATCTAATCTCGACATTACTGCCGCTCACATACTAGAACCGTTCCCCGTTCCCCACGAGTAATCCGAAGTTCATCATCAAGATAGAGAATTTCTAGACGACCTTTAGGCGATCGCTGCATGGTGAAACAAACTTCTCCAGTTTCTGGATTCATTGCTTGTGGAGGAACCAAACCAAACATAAGCCAGAATAAAGCGGACTTGAATTTTTCTTGCCAACTTTTTTGTGAGGGTTGCTGCTGTCCAAAAACCGCTTGCCAATCGTCCATTTGATTTGGGTTTTGGGGCGTTAAAGTTCCTCCCGTAAATTTTACTTGTAGCAGGCGATCGCTAACCGGGTGACAGACCCCTTGATTGCGAACAATGCCAGCCAGCTTGGGAAGGGACTCGTCAATTGTCGTAAATTCCACAACAATATCGTGGCTGCGCTGTTCTCCTTCCAATAACAAGACAGGTTGTAGAACTCGGTCAATGACCAATTTTAGTCCTGTCGGTTGAAACATATTAAAAGCGAGCCGACCGAGGGTATAGGCAAACTTTCCATCTTCAAGTTGCTCCCCTCCCGGAAAATTCGGCGCGCTAATCAACAACCAATTACTATCCAGTAGGGTGCCACTATAGGCTGGTGCTTTCGTCGGGTTGAGAGGCTGGAGATTTTCAATCGCGTCAAGTACGGCTTTGTCCTTGGTGCTGCCACCGCAAGCAGCAAGCGCCTGACGCAAAGCTGTTTTAGCCGCTGTATATTTTCCCGTATCTACTGCCATAGCGCCATCGATTTTTTACTTCAACTGATGTTACTTTAGACCATTTCTAAGATCGAATGCGACTCACCAGTACCGTTCAAAAATTGTTACATTTTTTGTGGATAGGAAAATAAAAAGATTTTTTACACCTCCCACCATGTCCAACAGCGTTTTATCTCAACAGGATTCTCAACAAGCACTCACATCCCAAACCATAGCACCACAAGAGTTTCCTGCGGGTGGACTCGATCCAGACCGCTTTGAGTGGCAAGAAGTTTGGTATCCTGTCGCTTACGTTGAAGACCTAGACAAATCTCAGCTAACTCGCTTCACCTTGCTAGAGCAGGACATTGTTTTGTGGTGGGACAAAAACGAACAGACGTGGCGAGCATTTGTAGACCAATGCCCACACCGTTTAGCGCCGCTTTCAGAAGGCAGAATTAACGAGTTAGGACAGCTAGAATGTCCTTATCATGGCTGGTCTTTTTCAGGAACCGGTCGGTGTGAACGTATCCCCCAACAAGCGGAAGGAACAAAAGCAGAAGTTTCTGGGCGTGCGTGCGTGACTTCTATGCCCACCACTGTTCGTCAAGGGCTGTTGTTCGTTTATCCTGGTCGAGTAGAGAATGCGTCTAAAACTAAAGTTCCGATCGTCGAACCCCTGGAGGAAGATCCTGAAGGCTGGATTTGCCTCAATACCTTTCGAGACTTACCCTATGATGCCCTAACGTTGATGGAAAACGTTCTCGATCCCAGCCATGTCCCTTACACGCACCACCGCACCGTTGGCAATCGGGCTAACGTGTCTGCCGTTGAATTGGAAGTCGTAGAATCAGGGAAGTGGGGGTTTAAAGGGACTTGGGCAGAAGGGCCTCGCAAAGGAACTCTAGGGCGTCAGGATACTACCTTCATTGCTCCTGGACTGATGTGGCACGACCTCACCTCCAAGCAGTTTGGCAGAACTTTGACAGTAGTTTATGCAACTCCAATTCGTAAGGGAGAATGTCGGTTATTTGCCCGCTTTCCCTTCAAATTCTCCTCCAAATTACCAGGACTGTTTCTGAAACTGACTCCACGCTGGTATTCACACATTGGACAAAATAACGTCCTGGAAGACGATCAGATTTTTCTGCATTACCAACAACGGTATCTCGAAAAACGAGGCGGCAGTGCCAACTTTACTAAAGCGTTTTATTTGCCGACTAAAGCCGACCTTTTCGTATTCCAGTTGCGTTCCTGGGTGAAGCAATATCATGCCGAACCATTTCCAGGAGAGACTCTGCCACCGCCATTACCTAAAGAAGCTCTACTAGACAGGTATCATTCCCACACGAAAAAATGCGCCAGTTGCCGCACTGCCTTGATTAACTTGCAACGGTTGAGGGTGGGAGTCGCTGTAGTGGCAGCATTGGTTTGGGGACTACTTCCCCTATTGGTGTTGATTCAGGGTCAAGCGTCTATTGTCACTGCTACCATTTCTACTTTGGCTGTTGTTAGTGGTGCTTTGATTTGGTTTGGCTTAAGCAAGTTGGAGCGACAGTTTTACCAAGGACGAGAAGTCCCGCCTAGAAATTTGCCAGAGAAAAAATAGAAGAATTTCGGCGTTACTGAATTTAGGTATGAAACTTAAAAATCAGGCATTTATAAACTCTTACTCTCTGCGACTTTGCGTAACGCCAGTTGCTACAACGCGCTTAACCCGCAAGGGCGTACTGGCTCCTCTGCGTGAGGCAAATTCATACTTTGAATCAGCAACGCCAGAATTCTGTGTCAAGTTTGAATTGAGGGATAAAGGAACGAACCACAAAGGGCACGTAGACGCGAAGCGGCTTCCCGCAGGGTAGAACGCAAAGAAAGAAAAAATAAGAAAATCAAAAATTAGTTTATCCATCAAAATCATCTTGACAGACTACTAGCTGTGACTGGGCAACAAAGATGCTTTATAAGTGCGTTTATCATCCTGTTTTCGTGCATCCCTCTGCCACTAACTGCTTGGTGATTTAGTTGGGAGAGAAATGCACTACATTAAATGAAGTTTTTAACTACTTCAAAAAACTTACTACCTTTCCGCGACAAGATTACTATTTCTTTGTGTCCTTTGTGTTCTTTGTGGTTGGTAAAAAAAACCCTTCCAGTTCGATTATTGATATTTTGCATCTACTCCCTAACACGCCAGTGTATTAATGGGTAAACAGGTTGCAGCGACTAGTCGTCGTAAACCAACAACAATGGATGTTACTTTTCATGATCGTGAAGAACGTTGTGAAGTTACTTTTTGGCTGGTAAAACTAATGATGAGAGTAGCAAAACCTTAGACTACATCACACCTCTAATTGATGGATGATTAAAAATTTAATTCGCCAAACTTTGGACTCCACCAGCCTTTTTGCGTACTAAAGTAAGCCACATCTTTATGTTTTTTATCCTGACGGGACTCTTGAGCAGAACACCGTAGCATTGTCTTGTTCTGTCCATCCTTGACGTAACTGTACTCTTCTAGAGGCTTTTTACACACTGGGCAGGGATACGAAGTTAGCTTCACTGGAGGTATTTGCGGATTTTTATCTCTGCTTTCTTTGTTTCGAGGTAGTTCCCACTTTTTGTTGAGTTCGTTCCAAAACAGAACGGTATTTTCACACCCATTAACACATTTAAGAAAGTATTTCTTTTTAACTTTAGTACTCTTAATTTTGGCTAGAAAATTATTGCAATGAGGGCAGCGAGTTCTGGAAGTTTCATATTTGCGTTCAACAGGAGAAACTTTAGCTTTATCTGATCTGAAAACTACAGTTTTCGCTTTTGCCAAAGCTGGTGCAAAATAATTTTGATTCCAAGTTGTTAAGTAGTGCTGCCACCCCTGTTTTCCAAGAGCGATCGCATCGAGGGCATCTTCCATCTTGGCTGTGAATTCTGCCTCCAGCAGATCTGGCAATGCCTTCTGCAAGAAAGCATCAACCTCTAATCCTAAATCTGTTGGCTGTAAATTGTCTTTTGCTAACTGCACGTAACCCCGCTTCTTGAGAGTTGCAACAGTTGGAGCATAGGTACTGGGACGCCCTATTCCTTTGCGCTCCATTAGTTGCACTAGTTTCGGCTCACTGTAACGGGGTGGGGGTTGTGTCTGTTTTTTCTCATGGGCTGCATTTTCCAGGGTTAGGGCTTGTCCCTGCTGCAATAGTGGTAAAACTGTATCCTTACTGAGGTTGTTCCAGTAGCGAGCGTAACCGTAGAATTCTACTACTTGACCTCTCGCTTGCCACAATAGTTGTCCAGATTGAGTAATAACTTGAGTTTTACGCAATCGGGCAGAACAACATTGAGAAGCGATCGCTCGCTTCCAAATCATGACGTACAAATTGAATTCATCAGCAGGCAATTCTTGCCGCAATTGGGCTGAGGGACGAAAAACATCTGTGGGACGGATCGCCTCATGGGCTTCTTGAGCAGTTTTAGCACTGCGGTGCTTGGCAAGTTTTTGCGGTACATTCTGCGGATCGTTTTGTTCCAACCACTGCCGCGCACTCTTGACAAACTCAGGACTCAACATCACTGAGTCTGTGCGCATATATGTAATTAACCCTGCCTCATATAGCTTTTGGGCGAGAAGCATGGTATGGGATGGTGTGAATTTGAGCTTTGAACCAGCAGCTTGTTGGAGGGTGGAAGTTGTGAAGGGTGGAGGTGGTTGGCGATGAACAGTTTTTCCTTCAATCTGAATAACTCGATGAGGATACCGCCGTGCTTCTTCAACTAACCTTGTTGCCTCTGCTTCCGAAAGCACACACTTAGACTCTGGTGTTTCTGTGTTATTTACAGCCGCATCATCATGGGTTTCTGTTTCTTGTTCTGGTGCTTCTTGTGGAGAATTCGCCGTACCTTTGTAAAAAGCCCGGAACCCCTCGGCATAATCTACCCAAACACTCCAGTAGTCTTGAGGGACAAAAGTTTGAATTTCCCTCTCCCGTTGGCAAATCAGGTGTAAGGTGGCGCTTTGAACTCTGCCGACACTTTTAGCACCATTGTTTAACGCCCAAACTAATGGACTTCCTTTGTAACCTACTAACTTATCTAGACAATCTCGGCATAATCCCGCGCCGATTAAGTTAAAGTCAAGCTTCCTGGGATTGGCGATCGCTCCTCGAACAGCTGCTGCCGTAATTTCAGAGTAGACAACTCGTTTTGGTTCCCTCAATCCCAGTACTTCCTTCAGATGCCAAGCAATAGTTTCTCCCTCCCGATCTGGATCGGTTGCTAAGACAACTTCATCAACTTGCTTAACCGCAGCCTTTAATTGCTGGATAGTTTCTTTCGAGCGTTGATCGCGAGGTATATAATTACATCGCACACTACTGCCCTCCATGATGAACCCCAGCGAATCCTCACCTTCATCACTGAGTTCTCGAATGTGTCCGCAACTAGCACGAACAATCCAATCAGAACCAAGAATTTGACTGAGTTTTTTGACTTTACCAGGAGATTCAACCACTAGAAGGCGTTTGGGCATAGCACTTACTTGTTAAATGCTTGATAACAAAGGCAATTTTTTATCATACATTTAGTATATATGTACTAAATTAGCTGTGATATCATTTCACAAAAAGTCTGATATAAATAACAGACCGTGTAGAGACGCGATAGATGAGGCAGCGCGTTGCGGGGGTTCCCCCCGTTGTAGCGACTGCCGTCGCGTCTCTACAAAAATTTATGTGTATTGTGATTAACGTGAAATGGTATGAGTTGTCCAGATTCCCCTGTTTACACTTTGTTTTTATAGTACAATTGTACTGTAATGGTGAAATCGCCTAAGTCAAAACACTCACTTAGTAGGATGCTTCTTGTTTTTGGACTAGAAGCATCTTTCTATTCACAGACAATTGGTGTAACTACTTGAGTTCTGCTTTTAATAATACAATTGTACTAACTAATTGTAATAGTGGAAGTGGAGCTATGACTTACAGCTACAGCATGGAAGATGCAGTACAGGTAGCCAAGCAAGCCGCTTGTGACATTGAAGCATGGTTGTGGGGTAAGCCAGAAACTATCAATGTTACCAATGTAGAGCATGACCCAGATTACCAACGCACAGATGTTGACTTGGTTTGGACAACGAGAACGGGCGATATCCTGATTGAAGTAAAGGGCGATCGGTGGAACAAAACTCGAAACTTTTTCTTTGAAACCCACAGCAATCTAGAGAAGGGAAACCCCGGTTGCTTTATGTACACAGAAGCGCAGTTTATCTTTTACTACTTCGTCAATACTTGTCAACTGTACCAATTACCGATGCCAAAGACGCGGGAGTGGTTTTTGATTACCATGCGCCGTTTTCAGGAACGTTCGACGATAACACCAGTGGGGAATAGCTATTACACTACTGTAGGGCGACTTGTGCCAGTGACAACGGTGATGTTGGAAGTGCCGGGTGTGAAAATGGAGCAGTTGTAAAAGATAAGTTTTCACAAAGCTTGTTTTCTCTGGCAACTGCCAAGCCCGGTGGGCATTGCCCACCGCAACTTTGACTCTACACTTTAAACTTCTCGGTAATGCGTTTCATTGCCTCTTCTACATTCTCCCGGCTGTTAAATGCGGAAATGCGGAAGTAGCCTTCACCCGCAGCACCAAAGCCAGAACCGGGTGTGCCTACAACATTGCAAGTATGCAGCAATTTATCAAAGAAATCCCAGCTAGAAAGACTATTAGGTGTTTTCACCCAAACGTAAGGAGCATTTACACCACCATATACAGCTAATCCGGCTGCTGTTAGTTGCTCACGGATAATTTTGGCGTTTTCCAGATAAAAGCTAACTAATGCCTTAGTTTGCGCCTGTCCTGCTTCAGAATAAACTGCTTCAGCCCCGCGTTGCACAATATAGGACACGCCATTGAATTTAGTAGATTGGCGGCGATTCCAAAGTTTCCACAACTCGACATCGGAACCATCAGCGGCTTTGGCTGTGAGGTTCTTTGGTACAACCGTTAAGGCGCAGCGAGTTCCGGTAAATCCGGCATTTTTAGAGAAAGAACGAAACTCGATCGCACACTCTCTTGCTCCTTCTATTTCGTAGATGGAGTGCGGAATCGATGGATCGGTAATAAAGGCTTCGTAAGCTGCATCAAAGAAAATAATTGAGTTATTAGCTCTAGCATAGTCTACCCATGCTTTGAGGTGTTCTTTGGTGGCGGTTGCACCAGTGGGGTTATTGGGGAAACACAAGTAAATTAAATCGACTTTCTGCGAGGGAATTGTCGCGGTGAAGTTGTTTTCTGCTGTTATTGGCAGATACACTAAACCCTCAAATTCGCCTTTATCGTTGGCTTCCCCAGTATTTCCCACCATGACATTAGTGTCTACATATACGGGATAAACCGGGTCTGTAACGGCAATGGTATTGTCATGTCCAAAGATTTCTAGAATATTGCCAGTGTCACATTTAGAACCATCAGATACAAATATTTCCGAAGCATCAATTTCGCATCCCCGTGCTTGGAAGTCGTATTTGGCGATTTTCTCCCGCAACCAAGCATAACCTTGCTCTGGGCCGTAGCCTTTAAAAGTAGCGCGATCGCCCATTTCTTCCACAGCTTTAATCATCGCTGTGCGGCAAGCTTCTGGTAGTGGTTCGGTGACATCACCAATCCCCAAGCGGATGATTTTGGCATCTGGATTCGCCTCAGCAAAGGCATTAACTCGTCGCGCAATTTCGGGAAACAGGTAACCTGCTTTGAGCTTCAAGTAGTTGTCGTTAATCGTTGCCATAGTAGATTGTGAAAAACGCCCTAGATAAAACAGCTTACTGCTAATTGATATGGGCGATACCTTTATTGCTTCTACCTTTTTCATACTTCATACTTCATACTTCAGCCTTCTGTTAACTTCCAGTCCTTCAGGTGATTTTAAAACACATACAGTATTAAATGCTGCACATAAAAATTGCATACGTTTGCAGATAGCTTCAAATTCCTCTCCTTTAGCAAGGTCAACTCGTGCATAGCGCAGACGAACTGGTATTAAACGCAACCTACGCAGACCTTTACTATCCACTTCCACAAGAAATACAAAAGACCAGTCATTACGTAGGAGCGGATCTACTGCATAATCATCCAGAAAATCGCCTGTGTCATAAAGAATTAAACCATGCTTATAGTGTTCTATACCCTGGAATAAATGGGCAGAATGACCGTGAAAAATATCTACGCCGCAATCTATAACTGCGTGGGCAAAGCGGCGGAAGTGGGGTGGTGGGGAAGTGACCATATTTGGCCCCCAATGAGCAGAAAGGATTACCAGTCCAGCGCCTGAGCGCCGTAACTGCACTATCCAAGATTCAATCAGTGCTAAGGTTTTAGAGTCAGAGCGGATTGGCAGATAGTTAGTGCCAGGGCGATCGCTTGTTGCTGCAAATTCAGGCTCGTTATCTGTAATTGCAATAATACCTACTTTTAATCCGCCAACATTAATGACGGCTGGAGTTGTTGCCTCTTTGATATTTCTACCTGCCCCAGCATGATGAATTTCGGCAGCATCTAAATAGTGCAACGTATCGAGTAACCCTTGTTCTTCAAAATCCAGCGTGTGATTGTTGGCAAGACTGACAAAACGAATATTGCCAGCATGAAGCACATCTACTGCGGCGGGATCGGCACGAAAGTAGAAGGCTTTTGGCGTTTTGCTCCATTGTTGAGGGTGCTCAGTAATAGCGCATTCCAGATTAGCAATCGCAGCATCTGCTTTCTGTAAAATCGGCAGGACATTACCCCAGAAATCATCAGGCGATCGCCAAGGAATTTCTTCGTTGACTCCTCGACCGAGCATAACATCACCAATAAATGCTAGGGTGACTAACTCTTTCATAGAAATCCATAGCAATCCTAGAAAAATTTAGTAGCTAATGGCTAATCGCTAATGGCTAAACAAGTTAAATCCTCTTTCCTACCTACGGAAGCCGCTACGCGTCTACTGCCTCCTGCCCTCTGCCCTCTGCCTTATCACTTGAGAGATACCGCTTAAACCACCCAGTCGCCAATCGCGCTACTTCCTCTAATTTTCCTGGTTCTTCAAATAGGTGAGTTGCACCAGGAACAATCTCCAGTTCTTTGTCAACACGTAGTAATGCCAGTGCATCCTGATTCATGCGAATCACTGGAGTATCGTACCCGCCAACAATCAGGAGTGTTGGTGCTTTAACACGACCTAATGCCGAACCAGCCAAATCCGGGCGTCCGCCACGAGAGACTATTGCTCCTACAGCTTGCGGACATTCTGTGGCTGCTAGCAATGCAGCCGCTGCTCCAGTACTGGCTCCAAAGTAACCAACCCTGAGATGAGTTGTGTCTGGGTTTTGGACAAGCCAATCTGTTGTGTCAACTAACCGCGATGCCAAAAGACCAATATCGAAGCGCAGGTGTCTTGTCCGCAAATCCACTGCTTCTTCTTGAGATGTTAGTAAATCAATTAACAAAGTTGCTAACCCGTGAGATTGCAGTACATCTGCAACATATTGATTGCGAGGACTGTGGCGACTGCTACCACTACCATGAGCAAATAATACAATTCCTTGGGCATTCTCAGGTATGACTAGATTGCCCTCTAGCTTGACCGAACCTGTTGTAATTAAAACTAGGTTCTGTTGAGCTTTCCGTTCTGATGTCTTATTCATATAAGTTCGGTCTCCCTTTAAGCAATAAAAAATTAAAAATTTAAAAAATTAATTGATAACTAACACAGAACAAAATCCAATCAATTCGTCAAACTAAGTGCCATAGCTAGCAAATACACTTCTCCTGTAAGATATACTTGCTAATTTTTTCCAGTCCGGTCGTTTGAACACCATTCCAAGTTGTTAGTATGGGCGAGTGGTTTGGGGATTTTGCCTGTACGCAGCCATTCATCCATTTCTGGTGGAGATTGGACACACTGGAGTCGCGATCGCAATTCTTCTCCCTCCAAAACTTCTTTTTGTAATAGGATTTGGGCTGTTTCTTCCAACAATGCCCGATTCTTGTCTAAAATTTTTAGGGCTATATAGTGTGCCCGATCAACAATTTCCTTGACTTCTTGGTCAATTTGCTCGGCAACTTTCTGGCTAACTGTGCGCCGAGGATTGGTAAACCCTTCTAAAAACTCTTGTTTAATCTGCTCGAAAGCAATAGGGCCAAGAGTATTACTCATACCATAAAGCGTGACAAACCGCTCTGCTAAATCGGTTGCTTTTTGAATATCATCACTAGCACCCGTGGAAACTTTATTGAGAATCAACTCCTCTGCTGCACGTCCGCCCAATAGCGTGACAATTCGCCCGCGAATTTCGTCTTCTGTCATCAAAAATCGGTCTTCCTCTGGTAGTTGCAGCGTATAACCCAAAGCACCTACACCACGAGGCACAACCGAAATTTTTTCCACGCTGCCAGTTCCAGGCACCAGCGTTCCAATCAGTGCGTGTCCAACTTCATGATAGGCAACGGTTTTTTTCTCACTGTCATTGAGAATGCGGGATTTTTTCTCCAACCCTGTTAAAACTCGCTCAATGGCTTCTTGAAAATCAGCCATTGCCACAGTCTGATGGTTGCGGCGAGCTGCTAGTAAAGCTGCTTCATTGACGAGATTAGCCAAATCTGCACCAGCAAACCCTGGAGTTCGAGCCGCTAACTTCGATAAATCCACATCATTTGCTAACTTCACGTTTTTGGCGTGAATTTTGAGAATCGCTTCCCGACCTATTTTATCTGGGCGATCTACCACAACCTGACGGTCGAATCTACCAGGGCGACGCAGGGCTGAATCTAAAACTTCTGGACGGTTGGTAGCAGCCAGGATAATCACGCCTGTGTTGGAATCGAAACCATCCATCTCGGAAAGTAGTTGGTTGAGAGTTTGCTCCCGCTCATCATTACCACTCAAGTGCGGCCCAACGTTAGCGCGGGATTTACCTAAAGCATCAAGTTCATCGATAAAAACTATACAAGGTGCTTGCTGCTTTGCCTGTTCAAACAAATCTCGCACCCGTGCAGCACCAATACCTACAAACAGTTCGATAAACTCAGAACCAGAAATACTAAAGAAAGGAACAACTGCCTCGCCTGCAATGGCTTTTGCTAGTAGGGTTTTACCAGTTCCCGGAGGCCCGATCAATAATACTCCTTTGGGGATTTTTGCACCTAAGCGGGTATATTTATCTGCATTTTTGAGAAAATCAACAATTTCTTGCAGTTCTGTTTTTGCTTCATCGACACCAGCAACATCATCAAATTTCACACCCGTATTGCCTTCCGAGTAAATCCGAGCTTTGCTCTTGCCAACTGTCAGCGCTGCCTGTCCTCCGATTTGGCTGCGGCTCATTAACCATCCCCAAATCGCAAAGAAAATTAACGGTGGCAAAACCCAGCTAAATACGCTTGAAATCCAGCCTGTGCGGCTAGGAGGCAGGGCGGCAAACTCAACATTATGCTCCTGAAGCATCTTTTGTGACGCTAAATCCAGTGGCACTGGTGTGGTAACAAACACCTGTTTAGATTGCGTGTCGGATTGTTTTGTAGTTGGTTCTGGTTTCAGTTCATACTCAATTCGGTTAGCATCAATAACTGCGCGAGCAACTTTACCAGCTTCCACCTGAGAGATAAATTCGCTGTAAGGTACGTGGTTGCGGGCAGGTTGCGCCCACAGAAGCATATTTAAAAATATCAGTAATGACAGCCACAGCAGTACACTACTGCCCATATGTCGGGGTTGTGGTGTTTTGATGTGGCGATCGCCATTATTATCCGCTGGCATATTTGATTGCTCCTTGTAAATGGAAATCGGTTAGTGGATAGTGGTTAGTGATTAAAAACTAACTACCATCAGTTATCAACTACTACCTACTACCTACTAACTTTTGTACGGGCGGGTTTAGAAGACAAATTCTCAGTTTTAACCAAAAGATACTCAACAAAACCCGCCCCTACTAACTACTAACTAAACGAGTGACATCGCATGAACGTGTAAGTCTTGCTGCCAATCTGTGGTGAGGTGATGTTTAAACCACTGACTTGCTAACCTTCCTACTTCTTGAAGTGCTCCTGGCTCGTTAAAGTTGTGAGTTGCCCCTGGAATTATCTCCAGTTGTTTATTTGGAGCAGTAATTAATGCCAAGGCATCTTCATTCATTGCTATGACTGGCAAGTCATTACTTCCTACAATCAACAGTGTTGGAGTTTGCAAGCTGGAAAGAACTTCACAAACTAAGTCAGTTTGACCGCCATATGAGACAATCGCCCCAACTGCCATTGGATGTTCTGCTGCTGCTAGCAATGCCGCACCACTACCAGTTCCATAACCTAAGAAACCAACCTTAAGTTTGTTGGTGTTCGGATTCTCAGCTAGCCAGTTCGTTGCTTTAATTAAGCGTGCAGCTAGGTGTTTAGTATCGCATTGGTAATGCTTGGTTCGCAGATCGATCGCTTCCTCTTCTTTTGTCAGCAAATTGATGGCAATAGTTGCTAGCCCTACCTGACGCAAGATATGGGAGAGATAGCGGTTGCGGGTGCTGTATCTGCCGCTACCGCCACTATGAGCAAACATGACAATTCCCTCAGCAGTTTCAGGGACAACTAGTTCTGCTTCTAAGCAAGTTGAGTCAATCTTGACTGTCACTATTTGCTCTTGTGCGTCCCATATTGATTTTGTATCCATTGGTATTCCCCTCCTGATCGGAGCGTCTAGATGTTGTGAGGGCTTTTGAATTGCTAAAAACTCAGTTCCATTAAACTTGAGAGTCGATCGCTCGCTGCAAATTGTCTTGCTAACAGTTCCCGTACTTCTTCATCAGTTGTTTGCGAGAAGTTTTCATACCAAAGACCGATCGCATACAATGGCTCTGGTGTTGATAGACACACGACCTCTTCTACTTCGGCTCGCAACTCTTGACAGGTAGCGAGGGGTGCGACTGGAACGGCTACAATCATGCGTTGAGGTTGCTGCTGCCGCAGGATGGCAATAGCAGCACGTATAGTCGAAGCCGTAGCAATACCGTCATCGACCAAAATTACAGTGTGATTGCGCACATCTAATGGCGGGCGTTCTCCTCGATAGACGTGATCGCGACGTTGCAATTCTCGCAATTCTTTGGCTGCGACTTCATCTATGGTTTTACTGGAGAGACCCAACCAACTAATCACATCGTAATTAAGTACCCGAATACCACCGGCAGCGATCGCACCCATTGCTAGTTCTTTGTGATGGGGTACACCAAGTTTTCTCACAATACATATATCTAAGGGGGCATGGAGTGCCTGTGCTACTTCAAAAGCTACTGGTACGCCCCCGCGAGGCAAAGCTACAACTAGCACCTCTGGGCGGTTGGCATAAGCTGCAAGTCTTCTCGCTAAAAGCTTTCCTGCTTCAGCGCGATCGTGAAATTTTATAGTCATTATTCTCACCTCCTAGCTGCTGCTTGCCAAACAATTTCACAGTCATAGTTTGTAGCTTTTTTAACTTTAAAGTAGGCAAAACTAACTTTTTCTCTTACTTGCAACTGTTGGGTATCACCATTGAAAAGACTATTTTTGTGAAACTAAACTTCGTCTCCATCAGGTGTTTTAATAAAGCTATAACCTTCTAGGAAGATTAATGCTGTAGTTATTCGGCAGAATGGCGAATTTTTGCTTATATTGCTTCTGATAGAGACATATTGTGAAAGGTGATTTGCTGTGGCAGTTGCATAATCCCTCCTCACTATTAAATATTTATTGCTAATGGGAATGAGTTTTTCAAGGGTTTGACTTCAGATGCTTCCTCTCAGTCACTTTTGCATTCATGCTCTTGCTGAGTTGCAAATAGGCGTGGAGGTATTTGCTGAGTAACAATTTTTTGGCAAAGATTGGATAATTGTTGTTTTTTTATGTCTTTGCTTTTGTAATTTTTGCTTATTTGCTTTAGGGGTTATTATACTCACCTCCCTAGACGAAAAGAGCAAGTGAGCCATAAGTGCGATCGCTCTACTTTAAACCGCTTAACATTTAGGAGTTAAAAATTAGGAATTGGGATATTTTTGAATTTATGAATCTAGGTGACAACAACTCTACTCTTAATTTAGATCATTGCATTAAAAGCCAACAAATGCCACCATTAATATAAAAAATGATATAAAAACAACAGCTTAATTGGGGATTAATCATTAGTCATTTGTCATTAGTCATTGGTTAGTAGGGGAGGCAGCGCGCCCTTGGAGGTTCCCCGGAGCCGGAGCGTCTCCGGCTCCGCTCCGTTGTAGCGACTGCCGTGTGGGTTTATTTAGATATATTCGTAATCATCAGAGAGATTGCGGTTAAAACCCGCCCGTACAGTGGTTAGCAGCTGGTTGTTCTCCTGGTGCCCCTCTGCTCCTGGTGCTCCCCTGCTTGTCTCCTTGCTCTGCTCTTCAAGTATCCCTAGTTATCCTATCTTGGCCTAGAATTAATCATTTCTGTTAATAAATTGGCATGGATA
This sequence comes from Chlorogloeopsis fritschii PCC 6912, assembly GCF_000317285.1. GTDB lineage: Bacteria > Cyanobacteriota > Cyanobacteriia > Cyanobacteriales > Nostocaceae > Chlorogloeopsis > Chlorogloeopsis fritschii. The sequence continues at coordinate 404,591 of NZ_AJLN01000116.1, forward strand.
AAAGCAAATATAAGTTGCCGCCTGTAGAGTTGCTGTATAGTTCCCCATCTGTTGTGCTCAATCTCAGTGATAAAAAATTTAAACGAGATTATTTGAATCACCTGCAACAGACAGAATCCATAATACAGATGTTGCAGCAACTAGACGATGAGGTGCAGGTGGTACGAATTGTTCGGTTGGCTTTAGAAGTAGATTTGATTTTGGGGGCAAAGCTAGCAGGAGTAGTTAAACCAGAGTTTCAAGAACAAGCAGTGGGTTTGGTTGCTTCCCTAAAAGTGTCTGAAACTTGTTGGAATTATCTGTTGAGGATAACAGGTTATAAAAGGGCGATCGCATTTCATGAAGATGACTATCCCCAAAACAAAGAAAACTGTGAGCATAGCACCGCAGAAACTTCTGTCTTAGAACCGACGAGCGATAGCGTAACTGTAGATGCTCTTATTGAGGGATTGTTGGATCAAAACTCTGGTGTGCGGCGATCTGCTGCGATTCAATTAGGGCAAATTAACGCACCACAAGCTTTAGATGCTCTAATTCAAGCTGTAGGGGATGAAGATTCGATTGTACGTGCTTGTGCGGTTTGTGCTTTAGGAAATATTGGCGATCCATTGGCAGTAGATGCGCTGATTCAGGTTTTGAACTCAGATGACTCTGATGTTCGTGTTTGTGCTGTTGAGTCATTAGGACAAATTTACCATCCCTCGTCAATCAATGCCCTGATCGAAGCTTTACAGGATCAAGATTTTAATGTTCGCAGTTATGCAGCGATCGCTTTAGGGCAAATTGGTGATGACTCTGTGATTGATAATCTGATTGGGGCGTTGCAAGATGAGAATTTTGAGGTTCGGGAAAACGCTACTGAGTCGTTAGGAAAAATTGGCAACCTCAAGGCGGTGGATGCACTGATTCAGGCTTTAAAAGATGAAATGCCGGAAGTGCGTGGAGGAGCAGCTGGTGCTTTAGGAAAAATTCGAGATCCAAAAGCATTGGATGTGTTGATTCAAGCTTTAGAAGATGAAGATTATGGTGTTCGCATCCGCACTGCCCATGCATTAGGATATATCGGCGATGTTGTGGCTGTACCTGCTCTGATTCATGCTTTGAATTATGGAGGCATCAGCGAAGCGGCTGCCTTTTCATTAGCAAATATTGGCACTCCTTTAGCGGTGGATGCTTTAGTTCAAGCTTGCAACGGTGCACAAGGTAGCTATATTTACTATGATTCTCTTTATGCCATAGCACAAGTAACCAATCCGTTGTCATTAGATATATTAGTTGAAGCTTGTCAACACGAAGACTTTGCTGTGCGTGAAAGTGCAGCAGAGGCTTTAGGAAAAATCGGCGCTCCTCAAGCACTGACTCATCTGTGGGAGATACTAATTACTACACCTGATATTAAATTTAGCTCAGTAGTAGAAGCGATCGCCTCAATTCAACAGCGCTGTGGTTACTATAACTATGCACTCCACAAGTCAAAGAAATCGAAATAAATATTGATACAATGACTATTAAAAATATTTTTAGTTAATAAAAATCGTAATTGAATAAAATGATTATCTTTTGATGAAACTCAGTCTATTGATGTACTACCAAAGTAACAGAAACAAATACTACAATTGACAGTCCCTAATAATTGATATGCAAAGATAGCATATAAGTATATAGCTTAGTGGAGGTGAGGGAATATGGTGAAGCCATCCGAGCCAGTTCTCCACGAAGAACCCCGTAATCAGAGAGCTGCTGTTATTCCTCTCAAGCATGAAGAATCATTTCTCGAATGGTTGAGAAATAGAGGCCGATTAATATCACGTGGTACGGAAGAATACTACGATTATGATGATGAGGAAGAAGAAGAATTAAGCTCAATCATGAGTAATACTACTTATGATTATGAGGAACAGGAAACTGAAGAACTGGATTTAGAAGAATGATATCGAGTTCGCTTGGAAACTTATCATTGAAACTGATGCGGAGAGTTTTTAATGATAAGTAATTAAATGAATTTGAAATAAATTCTTCTAGTAACAATGAAAAAGTGTTGGCAGTTGTCTAACTAGGAGAACCAGCCTGGAGGCGAAGCCTCCAAACCCTCGTTACCAGGTTCAAGCTGGTAACGAGAATTAGAGTATTTTGGCTCTTTTTGATTTTGTAGGGTGGGCACTGTCCATAACGTAAAATAAGGGTTTGAGGAAAGTTAGGCAGTGCCCACCTTTATTGAGAGTGGTGCAAGTTTCAGAGAAGCTACCCTACTCAGCACGGGTTTTAGACTATTTTGCACCGGCAACTAGTCTAAGTTAATTTTACCGTTGATTCTGCCTAAGCCTCTGTAATTCCAATCTTTGCTGTTTTATCATTTCTTGTTCTTGAGGTGTTAGGGGATTGAAATCAGCCTCAAAATTACCTTTAGGGCATCGGATTTCAACCCCCAAGTTATCCCCCGTTTCTGCATCCACAATACTATTAACTTGGGCGTTAGCTTTGCATCTGGCACTATCAAAGCCTATACCTTTGGCATAAACTTTCCGCACAACCCACACCTGACGATTTACATCAATGTTGTTGTTTTTCTCGTTGCGAAAATGTGCTTTTTCTGCTTCTCCCCAAAGCATTAATTTAGCTTCTACAAGTTTCGCCCCACTAGTAAGCTTCCCTATCGCCCTTTCCTGACTGATTAACTGTCCCGGTGGGATACTTTTGTTATCTTGATATCTAGCTGGTTTTGGTGGTCTAACATCATTAGGATCTGTGGGTAATTCTTCCTGTGAAGAAGGTTGAGAATGGGCTTGAGAATTTACAAGTGTGAATACCCCTACCCCGGAAATAACTAGGGCAACTAACACTAAAGCTTTTGTTACAAATTTCATGTGTTTAATCCTTTGGTTTTGTCAGTTAGTTATGGGTGATGGTCACTCTATTGTTAGTTGCGTCGTATGTTGAGTTTATAGCTCTATAGATGTATCTGTCTTGGTCACTAATAGCGGCAGAAACTACATTTGCCCATGACACATTACTAGGCTTTAAATACTGCCATAAATCGGCATAAGTTCCCGAAGTGAATAAGTTTGTATTATCTTTTGACTCTATACCTACCTCAATGGCTATCGCGTCGTTATACCCAGTATTGTCAATCGTTAGGGCTTGGTAGCCGTTAACATAGACCTTCCATTGGTAGTCGATCCCTGATTGTTTAATCTGGTAAGTTGCGTTACCCACTGGATCAATAGTGCTATAAGGAGTTGCACGATAAACGATCATGCCTTGATCCCATTCAAATATTGCTCTACCAATGTAATGTCCACGCCAGCAGATCTCAGCCGGGTTAGGATCAGAACTACTTACAGTTAAATCTTGTAGTTGTAAACCTCTTTTAGATCCTGCTTCAATCCATTCTGCTGTAGATGGGTTTAGATCAAAAGCGACCCACATCACCTTATTGATGGATGCATTTTGAGTTGAAGTATTACAAGTATTTTCTAAATGACTTTGACCAGCAACCATACGGATATTACCGCCAAGGTTAATCCCTGAAAACCTCTGAACTCCATAAGCATGAGGGTTAAGAGGTGCAGAAACAGCAGGCATAATAGACCACCCTAGAGTAGCTAAAGCAGCTAATGCAGAAAAAATTTTGTATTTCATCTTGGTAATTTTCCAAGTAGTTTAATATACAAGTTTTATTTTTTTTTTTTATGTTTGTCACGTTAAAAATATAAAAATAAACATTTAAGCAAGTACTCACATTAAATTATGCATTTATTACTAATTCTCTATAATCTCGCAACAGATAAATCTCTGCGTCTGGTGTGTTACCCGTCATAATCTGCGGCCGTCTTTTGGTAAGTCAGTCAACATAAATAAACTCAAAACACAGATCCCCGACTTCTCAACAGAAGTCGGGGATCTTACAGAGTGTAGTTGATAGAATTCTCACCTCAATCTACACAAGTTTTAGCTCAGGATATTGCGCCAGTATATCATCGGTTGTAAGCACATCGCCTTCAGCTTGGGGAGTCCATAGCAGTTCAATCGCCAAAAGTTTTTCGCTGGGGATACTACCGATTTGACGTAAGGCTTGACGCAAGTCATCAGCGCTGTTAACTTGAGGAATCTCAAATTTGCCCAGAGTTGCCGCCAGTAAAGTCACTATAATGTATTCTCCTGGCCCCTCGGTAATTAGACGGGTTGGATTGTCTAGTTCACCAGTAGACGGTAAAGCGCCTTTGGGATTAGCTGCTTTGAGCTGGTTGTTAACGTTAGATAAAGTTTCTTCGGTGAATTTGCTGCGTTCTGCCAATGCCAAACGGTTAAATACACCTTCAGCTGCATTCAAACGTGCTTGTTGCGTGCCACCACCTGCATATACCCAGTATTCTGGATGGCGGAGTAAAGCTAGGCTGGCTTCTTGCAATACTTCGGCTCTACCTTCTGGGGAGTTGGTATCAGCAGTTTCAGCAATGCGGTTGAGTTCGGGTTGCAAATCGCGAGCTTGAGCTAATAAGCCGACTTGCAAACGTGCAATTGAAACAGGAGGATTACTGCTGTAGCTGACTTCGTCGTAGCCACCTTCATAGCCTCCACTAGTTGCACGACGGAAAGCTTGGACTAAAAAGCCAGCGATCGCCAGAAAAATTAGCAAGCTAAATAATCCACCACCGAAACCAAAAATCGGCACAACAAAGGGGAATCCCCATCCACCACCTGGATAAACAGGATAGGGCGCTGGATAGTATCCTCCACCAGGAGGTGCGTAAGTTCGGGGTGACGAGTAGGGGCGGCTACTGGGCGCTCTGAATGAACCACCACCAATCCTACCTCCACTACGGGCTGCTAGTGCTCCATCGGCTTGACTTAGCACCAGTGCGAACACCGCGACCAGAACAAACAGAGATTTTAAAAGCGGTTTGATGGTTTGTTGTAGTTTTTTACGCATAATACAGTTGTTTGAGAAACGGTATTTGGTTATGATTTTCTCACTAGGGTGGGATGTTTTTGTTTAGTCAGTGACGCCAGTCCATTGCCCGGAGCGAGTTTCCATTAGTAGTAGCTATCATCACAGGCTACATCTTCAATGTACCGTTTCCAACCCGACATCAACAGCTATCTTTAGAGGGTATTCCGATCGCGATAACCGTACTTGTAATTTTTTTGTTCTAAAAGGGGACGTTTGAAGAGGACAAGGGGCAGGGGAGACAAGGAGTTGAGGGAGTTGAGATAGGTAAGAGTAAATTCTCCCCCATCTCCCCCATCTCTTCCTCTTCTCCCAACACCCACTCACCAATCCCTAATCCCCAATAAAGTTGCCATTTTGGCAAGACATTTTGGCTTTATTCAGCTATTGTGTTGATGACCAAAAAGAATACCCGATAATTTTTCATATTTAGAAAAATTCTTAACTTAATTAAAAATTAGCCATTATACAATTATTTTTTAATTGCTACGTAGGCTGCGATCGCAGTACTAAATACTGAGTCTTAACAAATAGCTGTTAAATAATATTAAGAAATTAAAATGAATGCAAAAAAATCTATATAAATATAGAATTTTTATACATATCTGCCTATAAACAGATGCATATGAAAGTTTTGAAGATAAATTATAAAAGACTGAAAAATTAAAACTAAATTGTATTTTATTGACCTAAAAAAATTCTATTTGTTGTTTTTGCTAAGTGTCTATAAGCATAAATAAATATCTAGTTTTATTGAGAAAATTGCTTTGAGGTAGCTTATCCTCAAAATATATATAGCGATAAAATTAGAGATGCAAGATAAAAATTACTATAGTAGTTTTTCTAAAAATAGTGTTGCTTAGGCTAGTAACTAGAAGAGAGATTTTCATTAATTCGTGGTGTAAGTAAATCATATCGATATCTGATTAAAGGAGAGTATAATTTTCTTTTTTCTTTCCTAAATTACACGGTTATAAAATCTTGAATTAAAAAAATAATTTGCGTTTTTCTGCTATTTTAAAATTTCCATTATCCAGTTCCCGATGAAACAAATTTCACAAACGGTAGCAACAATTAGAGATACGGCTGCATCTCCAGATATCTTAGTCATGTCTCGTACTTTTTTACCAACAGAGGGTGGGTTCGAGGAATATATATACAATCGCTGTCTTCAAGAACGGGAAAAAGTAATTGTGCTCGCGGCTAGTTGTGTAGGAGATAGAGCATTTGATCGAACACAACAATTTCCCATATATCGCTGGCAAATTCCTAAATTTTGGTATGGTGGTTTGAAGGGAATTTTCATAGCGCCGTTGCTCAATTGGGTATACACATTTCTATTAGCAATTAAACTCTATTTTCGCTATCACTACCGTTATATAGAGTGGACATACGGCTGTGATTTTATTTCTTTATTGGTTTTGAGTTATCTTTTACCTATTCGCTTTTTTATCTATTTAAACGGTAATGAAATTCTGCGTAATTTTCGCAATCCCATCGGGCGATCGCTATTTGCATTCACCCTACAACGCGCTACAGGCATTGTTTGTCACAGTTCTTTGACTCGTGATTTTGTTACCACCAATTTTCAATTTAATACTCCTACCCATGTCATTCACCCGGTAGTAAGAAGAGAAAAATTTGACATTGAAAATCCCGCAAGTATTGAAGATTTACGCCTGCGGGTGCGAAACAGCTACAATATCCCAGAATCCGCCGTGGTAATACTTTCGGTAGGAACACTTCATAAGTATCAAGGCTGCAACTTAGTGATTGATAATTTGCCACCACTGTTGACTTTGGGGCTAGATGTCCACTATATAATTTGTGGACAAGGGCCTTTTGAGCAACAGCTTCGCTCTCAAGTTCAGCGTTTGCGTTTAGAGCGGTGGGTACACTTTAGCGGACATATATCTAACAATAAGTTAGCTGGCTACTATGCAGCTTGTGACCTTTTTGCTATGCTAACTTTAAGCGATCGCAAGACTGCTAGTATTGAAGGTTTTAGTATTGCCCACTTGGAAGCGGGTTACTTTGGCAAGCCAGTAATTGCCTCTTGCTTGGGCAGTGCAACAGATAGCATCCGCCACGGAGAAAATGGCATACTGGTGAATCCTAATTCTGGTAACGAGATGTTGGCAGCATTTAGGCAACTTTGTGAAGACAGGCAATGGCGCGAGCAATTAGGGCGCAAGGGAAGAGTAATTGCCAACAAAAGAAGTTTGCACCGATGGCTTCACATCCGTGAGTCTCGCTATTCTTGTTTATTGACTTAACCGCCACCAACAATGGTGACTATTTCCAAGCGATCGCCTTGCTGCACCTGGGTATCTTGCCAAAACTGGCGGTGAAGAATTTCACCGTTATACTCTACTGCTACCAGACGGGGATTAAACCCCAAATGTTGAAGTAAATCAGGTAAAGGAGTCTGAGATGGGCAGCTACGAGTTTCCCCATTTACCTGAAGGGTAATTTGATTAGACATAGGACTTTTCAGGAGATGGTTGAATGCGGTTTAGCTGCGATAGAAAATATTGTGTTACCAAAGTAGGTTGTTCGGCTTGCATGATACTGCGTACCACTGCTACACGTTGTGCCCCAGCATCAATTACATCATTGATGTTGTTTGGATCTATACCCCCAATGGCAAACCAAGGTATGGAACAATGTTTGGCAGCATAATTGACATATTCCAAGCCAGCTGCTGGCTTGCCAATTTTTGTAGGAGTTTCATAAACTGGCCCTACGCCTATATAATCGGCACCTTCAGCAATTGCCCGTTGCATTTCATCCGAATTTGTGGTAGAACGACCTATCAAACGATGAGGCCCTAGTAACTGTCGGGCAATGGCAATGGGCATATCCTGTTGTCCCAAGTGTACCCCATCAGCATCTACCGCTAAAGCTAAATCCACCCGGTCATTGATGATGAAAATTGCATTATAACTATGGCATAATTGCCGCAATTTCTCGGCTAGTGCAATCCGGGTAGCATCATCAGCATTTTTATCGCGATACTGTACTAGCGTTAACCCTCCTTTAAGGGCAGCTTCGACAGTTTCCAGTAAATTTTCTGTTGGGGAGGTGACAAGATAAAGACGCGATCGCAATAGTAATTGATGCCGCTGATAACCCATTAAATTACTTTCTAGGGTATAAACCCGATATCGCATCTGCTTAAAAGCTTTACCCATGTTTGGGCGATAAAGCTTACCGTACTCTTCTAGCACTCGCAAGGCTTCTTCCACTCGACAGAAGTTAGCTTGCAGCAACGATTTTATGCTTGCTCGCTGCTCTTCCTGAGGATGGGTTAATTCAGTACCAGCATCGCCTGGTGTATCACGCGCCGCCCGCAATTCGGCTGTATGCCAGCTTGCTACCTCTTGCCGCATTCGCTTGCATTCCCCAGCCAGCTGGGAACTATTCAAGCCAAAGCGACACCATTCTTCGATAATTCGCAAGCCTTCCCGCACCCGATCTAAGTTTGCGTCTAAGATGCGGTAAACAACTTGTTGGATTTGCTCTCTTTGGCTGTATGGCTCGACCATTACAACAACCCCATTAGTGCTTTCATCGTAACAGTCAGCCTGTTTCATATTCTCAATATTTTTTGCATCTCTACGATTTTTTTACTAAGAATTTAAAGAGCAGGGATTGTAGAATATTTTCACTCTAGTCCCTGGCACTTCATTAAAACACTTTGTATCAAAAATAGCTACCATTACGGTAACTAAGCAGTATTATCGACATTTTTGCAAAAGAAAGAGTATAAAAAATGCTAGTTTGTTATAGGGAGTGCAGCAAAAGTGATTGACCTCCATTTTTTTTCTAAGTCTTGCTGGCAGGATATCGGATGCACACACAGAGTTACTCAAAAGCGCAAAAGATATTTTTGTCTTTTAGTAGCAATTCCTCATGTGTCGCGTTTTTCATTTTTATTTCTGCTTACTGGTATGGGAGTAGCGATCGCAGCCTTCCTTAGCAGTTGCTTGGATGATGCTGTTGCTCAGACACCCAAAACACCAGTGCAGATACACCTAAGTGAGAGTACAATTTCTCAGGTTAGCGTGCTTTTTGTCAACCCAAGTGTCGGAGATGACAAGCAAGGCAACGGTAGTGAAAGCACTCCTTTGAAAACTATCACTCAAGCTTTAAGAATAGCTACAGCCAATACCACAATTAAGCTGGCAGAGGGAACTTACAGTTCTCAAACAGGAGAAGTGTTTCCTTTAATACTAAAGCCTGGTGTGACTATTCAAGGAGATGCTAGCAGCAAAGGTCGCAATATTATTATCACTGGTGGTGGTGACTATCTCAGTCGTAGTTTTGGTAGTAAAAATGTTGCTATTGTGGGAGCCAAGGAAGCGCAGTTAATTGGAGTAAGCGTTACCAACTCTAACCCGCGCGGTTATGGTTTGTGGATAGAATCGAGTAATCTTACAGTAGCAGATAATACTTTTACTGGCAGTACTCAGGATGGAGTTACCGTTACTGGTAGCGGCACACCAATTATTCGTCATAATTTGTTTTACCGCAACGGAGCCAACGGCATTACAATTACCGGCTCCTCTGATGCAGAAGTTCGAGAAAATGTTTTTAAAGAAACGGGTTTTGGGATCAATATTGCCCAAAAAGCTCAACCGATAATTGTGGGCAATCAAATTCAAGACAACAGAAGTGGAATTATTGTGCAAGCCGCTTCTCGTCCAGTTATACGGAAGAATGTAATTCAGGGTAGCAAAGAAGATGGGTTAGTAGCGATCGCTCAAGCACAGCCAGATTTAGGTAACCTTTCAGATGCTGGTGGCAACGAGTTTCGTAACAACAAACGTTATGACATTAATGCCAACGCCCTTCAGCAGACGGTTGCTGCTTACGGCAACACACTAGCAAGCGATCGCATTGCTGGTAAGGTAGATACAAAAGGTACAACAGCGCCCATCGCCCGGAACTTGGAATCTAAACCCCAGCAAACAGAAATTGCCACGGGTGTTTCTAATAGTAAGTCACAGCCACGGGCGTTAACTGAGATCAGAGCGCTCAGAAGCGCCAACAACAGAAATTTACAGCAACCTACTTCCAAAAAAACTGCAGCATCTCCAATTCTGAGTAGCTTGACGAATAGACAAACAGTCAGAGGATGGCAACAAACAGATACATCTAACAAATCGCAGATGAATTCTGTGCAGATAGCTAACAATACTGACAATGTCATAGAGTTTGTCGCACCTCAAGCCCAGCCCCTCTCCACTCCAGTCACTCCCGCACCTGCCCAGTCATTGCCAGTACTAGAACCTGTACCTCCAGGGGAAGCGGCACTTTTGTCGGTTCCACCTGCTCCAATTCCTCTTGGCAATACTACCAATATGCGAAAAGTTCCAGTACCTGGGAGGATTGCTAAACCAACTCAAGCTAGAAGTTCATTGCGTGAGCAAGTAGGGCAACCTCAAGGGGTAGAACGTTACCGAGTGCTGGCAGCAGTGCAAACACAACAAGATCGGGAATTAGTTAAATTACTTGCTCCTGGTGCCTTTGCCACTTCTTGGCAAGGTAAAGCAGCTATGCAAGTAGGAGTTTTTAGCAGTCGCCCAAATGCGGAGCAAATGCTGAAAATACTTAATAACAATGGTTTACAAGCAACGATGGAGTTAATAGGCAATTAGTTAATAGTTATTCATGCATTATTGTTAATTCTTGACTGTTAACCATTAACAGTTTTTAGGATCTAATTTTTCATAAGCGATCGCTTGTTGATGTGGGGTATTGGGGGCGATCGCTTTTCTTATAGGGTAGTATAAAATTTCTTCAATAGATATATACGATTCGTTTTCCGAAAATGACGGGAAACAATCGACTCATGTGATACAGTTGTGCATCTTGCCATAATTACTTCTGCCCAAAACATTGCTTTGAGTTTTCACAAGTAATGGCTTTAAGCATTGTCAAGCCAGTTTCCTAGTGCTTCATTTTCACTTTCAGGTAACTGCCTAGCTGTACTCGCAATTCATCAATATGGATGACACTCTTAATAGCACTTGTAACAGCACTATCAACACAAATCACTTTCAGGAGTTTCATGAGCCTGATGCACAGCAGGAAGAACCTTTGATTATCTCCAGTCTACTTGCTCTAGATTTGGGGGAGGAAGATAGCGAGATTATTGCTCTTCAAGCTCAAGAAACTCAAGAAAATGCCCATAATTCTGAACAACAAACACAACAGATATTGGCTTTTGAACTAGAATTAACCGATCTAGTTCCAGAATCAGTAACGCCCAAAAAAGATACCACTAGACACTACCTCCATGACAAACCTTTAAATCAGCAGAAATTACTCGATACCATTTCTTATATCTTCCTAGAAGAAGACAATCTGGAAGAAATTGACTCATACACCAGAGAATCTCAAATTCCTTTGGAAAAACCCAAATTTGCGATCCGAAAACCAAGCGCTTCATCTGTTGGGGATGTAAGCTCTAAGGTAGGATTGGCTTCTGTAATGTTCGTGGGGGGATTTGTTGCTGGAGGAGCTTGCTCCTGGGCTGTATTATCGAATCAAGAGGTTGCAGCCAAGGATAAACCGCTAAATTCAGTACGGCAACATCCTAAGTTTGCCGAAACACAAACTCAAAAAACTGAAGTTAAAAATAGCATCAGTGCACCAGAAGTTGCGCTCCCAGAATCAAGCTTCAGTCCTGCACAAACTAAAAAAGCAGAAGTTAAAAATAAAACCAGCATACCAAAGGTTGTATCACCTAAACCAACCTTGACGCCTGAAAATTCAACTTCACCAACTGTATCAAAAGCATCTTCCCAAGCACCCAATCACAAAAGTGAACTGAAAAAACCGACTTCACAGCCTCCTAAATCTCAGGCTTTAAATGCTACAACAACACCCTTATTTCAACAGCGGTTGCTAACTTCAGCAGACTTAAAAGGGCGTAGCGCTTGGGAACTAACAATAATGCGTAACGAAATCTATGCGCGTCACGGGCGTATGTTTAAAGAGCCGAAATTGCAACGGCACTTTGAGAGTCAAAGTTGGTATCAGCCTCGCTACCCAGGGGAAAAGTTTCCTGACTCTGTACTTTCTAAAATCGAACTAAAAAACGCGATTATGATCCGTGAGTATCAACGTATTCATGGATTGATGATGAATCTATAGCTGCTTTGAGCTACTTTCGTCTTTAATTTCTTTTTGAGCGATCGCTTTGAGTTTCTCTGTCAAAGATTCCGAGCGATCGCTTTTTTATGTCTCGACTTTGTCACTTTTTTATTTCAGGTTTGTCACCTTCTAACTCATAAGATAACCAAAAGACATCGAGAAGATTTTTAAAAGTCTTCCACAGCAGAAAGCAGTCACTAGATAAATTCTACGTCTAGTTACTCCACTGCTACCTTTATTCATCTTGCCTTGTATGCATTCACCAATAAAACAGAAAAACGAAGTCTACTTATGACAACCTATGTATTTCTGTAGGGTGGGCACAGTTAAAAACGCAAAAAAGCTAAAAGTGCCCAGCTTACAGTTATTGAGAATAGTGTTAACTAACTTTGACAAGAATCAAGAAGGTTATCTCATGCAAAATATCCATAGCAACATCATTGCAACTTTCAACTTGATGGAAACGATTCCAGAAATCCACCCAACAGCATATATACACCCCTTAGCAGCTGTCATTGGTAACGTTCATCTTGGCAAAGATGTGATGGTTGCCCCAGCAGCTTCTGTACGAGGAGATGAAGGACAACCCATCTGGGTAGGTGATAATGTAAATGTTCAAGATGGTGTTGTCGTTCATGCTTTAGAAACTCATGTAGATGGTGAGCTAGTACGCGAATCTGTCGTTGAAGTTGAAGGAAGATTCTATGGTGTTTATATCAGCGATCATGTTTCGCTTGCCCATCAATGCCAGGTACATGGCCCTGCTAAAATTGGCGCTAATACTTTTATTGGAATGCAAGCTCTAGTTTTCAAAGCTATTATCGGCAGTCACTGTGTTCTAGAACCTAAGGCTTTGGTAATGGGAGTAAACGTTCCTGATGGAAGGTATATTCCTGCTGGAGCGGTGATTACAACTCAAGAAGCCGCCGATAATTTACCTTGGGTTACCGCTGATTACCCACTTAGAAATTTGAATCATGCTGTAGTAAACGTGAACGTGCAATTAGCTCACGGCTACCAAGAAAAGACAATCACAGAGATTCCCTACAGTGAAAAATGGTCATTCCAGAACTATACACCCACTCAGTCTGACTATGTAATGGTGGAATCTTGTCTGCTGCCTTAGGGTTTGAAAGGAAAAGAGAGGAGGTGACGAGGGAATTCTTTTAGGCATCCTATATGTAAAGAATAACTCCATCGTCACGCTCCAAAATAATCGAAAACACAATTTAGCTTTTACAGCAATTAGTTAGTTTTCGCTTCCGATGTCTGTGTTTTCTTTCGGATGAATGTGGAGAAGATATAACACATTATTGCTCATAATTAGTAAGTTCACATCTTGCACCAGTTGCTTGCTTGCAATTTTTGTAGGGTGGGCACTGCCTAAATTTCTTCAACCTTCATTTTTAAATTGTGGACAGTGCCCACCTTACGTTATTGAGAAATGTCTAGACTACGGTTATTGAGAATAGTGAAAGATATCTATTCTCAGATTTTCTTAAGTTTTTCAATTATCTAAAAAAGGGAGTAGTCAATGTTGTTTACGAAACTGAACTTCTAACTTTAATTTGACCATTATGTCTGTCGACAATGGTTTTTGCGATCGCCAATCCTAATCCTAAACCATCTTTCTGTTTAGATCTTGCTTTATCAGAGCGCCAAAAACGCTCAAAGATCAGTGGTATATTCTCCTGTGGGATGTCAATACCAGTGTCTTCAATATGTACAACAGCAAATCGTTTCTCAATTCTCAACATCAGAGCAATTCTTCCTCCTGCTGGCGTGTATTTGAGGGCATTCTCTAGAAGATTTGAAAATAAGCGACTGAGTTGGTGAGTATCACCCGTCACAAAGATGCCTGCGGGTAATTGAGACTCGAAATGAATGTTTCTATTTTCGGCTTGAGGTTCAAAGCGCTCTGCTAAATCCTGTAGCAGTTCATCTAAAGGAATCAGAGAATGATGAACACGAGAGTCTTTGTCCACTTCATCTAGCTTTGATAGCATAGATAAATCATCTACAAGACGTGTTAGCTGCTCGGTACAACTAAGAATAACTGTTAGCTTTTTTGCAATTAAGGGATTTAGCTGTTGTGATTGACTTTGCATCACTTCAGCGGCGATATTTATCGCCGTCAAGGGATTGCGTAGCTCGTGCACAACATCGGCATTGAAATGTTGTAACTGCCGGAAACTCTTCTTGAGTGGCTTAAACATAAACCAAAACAGGCTTACGGTAATGGTACCGGCTAAGATACTCTTCTTGAGTGGCTTAAACATAAACCAAAACAGGCTTACGGTAATGGTACCGGCTAAGATGATGAACACTAATTCAACTAATTCTAGTTCCAATTCCAGCGACTTTGCTTCCAATGCCACTTGATGGGTAAGCTCGTTCGCTCGAATGTAGCCTTCTAGCCGCTCATTTTCCTGATCTGCTTCCTTAGTATATACAGCAATCGACACAGAACGAATATGTCCATGTTGTTCTATCACTGGAGCATCTTTGTTCAAACGTGAAGAAAAGAAGACTCTCGCTAAGGGAGCGTTAGGGGCGGTGTTTCCTTCACTTACTAGATGTTTGCCGTTAGCATCGAACCATTCCAAACCTTGCCCTTGCTTTAAAGACTGACGCCAAGGTAACCCGGTTTCTTCTATACCTTGCAATCCTTTAGTTTTAATTCTCCTTAAAGAAGGAGCAGCAATCTCAGCTAAAGCCAGCAAGCGATCATTTAAATCTTTAGCTGGATGTAGAGAGGAATTTTGAGAACGCAACCATTGCGACGAAGGAGAAGCTCTAACAGACGATACTCTTTGGGAGTCAGATGTAACGGCTGATCCTCATAAGTGGCTTGACAAATATTAGGATCGATTTGCAAGCTTTCCCACTTCATCACAGGGGATAAAGTGGTGTTTCCACGGCGCAATAAAGCTCGGATGCGAGCCGATAATTCTTGTAGCTTATACGGTTTACGCACATAGTCGTCTGCACCGGCATCTAGCCCTGTAACTATATCACTAGTTGCATCACGAGCAGTCACTAGCATAATTGGCATCTGATAACCATGAGAACGCACCCGCTGACAAAGGCTGATACCGTCTAGTTCTGGTAATATTACATCCAGCAAACATAAATCATAAGCAAAAGCCCTGACAAAATCCCAACCTTTTTCACCATCAGTAGCGATATCAACAATGTAATGTTGGGCGACAAGAGCTTCTGCAAGTGATTCAGCAATACGCTTATCGTCCTCTGCTAGCAAGATTCTCATGATGAATAGCTTCCTTGAGAAACAGCATTATCGAAACGGTTGATTGCAATTTCCAATCTTTGGTTGCAAACCGCCTTGTAGTCAATATAATCAGCAGTGCATTTTTACTTCCACTAAACTCTAAAGTTATAAAGCGATTGTTATATTTTTTGAGCTTTTTCTCGCTTCGTGACGCTTTTACTTACTTAGATTCAGCCAAGATAATAGGTGAACTTCATTCAATGATAAGCTGCTAATTTTTTAGACACTAGGTGGACACCATCTAAATGTGAAATACTAGTTTCTAGACAGTAGGTGAACACTATTTAAATCCGAAATACTAATAACTCTTAGATAACAGGTGGGATAAGGCTTTTAGTTTCTGCTATCTTTAATTTGCCTTCTACTTAACACCACGATTTATTATAACTGAAATGCAACTTTAAACAAGCTTTTTTTAGATTAGATTTTTTAAATCTCTTAAAAAAATAAAATTAAATTTCTTGAAAATGCTATTTCAGTCTTTGTTTTAGCCAGTAAAGTTTATTGATTCTAATCTAATAGTTAATATGAAATTTGTTCAATTAAACATAATTCAGCAAATCCCTATTTTGTCATGAATATCTCTATTTAAGAGGTAGATTTGCAGATATATATTAACTTGAGGTAAATAATAAATTATGAACGTAGCTTGAGTAGATTAGGAATGAAATATGAAACCGGAATAATCTGTATATTAATGTAAGTAAGTATGCTTTTTACTGAAACTAGGCGGATACGTGAAAAATCGGCATACAAACAGCTATTATATAACGTATTGTACATAAAAAATTTATTTTGACAGAGGATTTATTAAATTTATATAAAAGTATAAATTAAGACTTAATTGTAGCAACAGACTCAACAAAAGCTGCTAGATCCGAAATAACAGTTAAAAACACGATTTAATTGTCGCTGAGAAGTTGAGACAATATTTCACACAGGGGTAATCAGTGCTTGGGATTACTCTAAGCTATTTTCATCTTGATTTTCTTCTTGGGCGATCGCTTTGAGTTTTTCTGTAAAAGATGCCGAGCGATCGCTTGTGTGGGGGGTGAATTGTTCAATCGGTGGGTGATTGACAGCAGGTGGTAGTAACTTTGTCTCCTGGCGATCGCTTGATAGGGAAGGGTAGATGGGAGGTAAGGGAGTAGGAAGCTTGAGAGTGGAAGAAACATTCCCATAGTGGGGTTTCTGCATTTGTAAATGCTCAGAAGGGTATTTTTTATAAGATGGCAGTTGAGGTGAACTAGAAGCTTGATATCTCTGTTCATGAAGATGAGCAGGGTTTAGGGATGGATTTGCAAACGAGGTTAAGTTTTCAGGAAATTTACCGCAAATCAGACGTTCAAACTCCATATTGAAATGAAAACTAGGCTGATCGCGTCGCTGCCAAAGTGTTAGTATTTGCTGTACTGATATTGCTTTGTAGCGACCTTGATAAAGAGCTTCAATCACCGCTAAGTGCAGCCAGCCATCTGGATATTGATTTTGCCAGCGCTCAACTAGTTCAGCAGCGCCATAACCGCTGAGGTCGAAACTATAGTGAATTAATAAGGCTATTGCCAAATCAGCAGATGTTCCCAAGGTTGGTGTGAACATTGCGTTATCGACATGAGGCAATACAGCTAAATTGTGCTCCCGTCGCATATAGCCTTCCGCGCTTTTTGCTACAGTGTTTTGTCCCAAGAGTGTCTTTTTTGAGAGGTGTTCTTAATTCTACTTGCTGGTCATAGCAAAAGGGGAAGCAATATATGGTGAATGAATGCTGGGCGATCGCCCAATTGCAACTAAAGCTTGATACACCATTGCTGCTACTTCTGCCCGTGTTGCTTCTCGCAGAGGCTCGATTTGTCTGGAATCTGGGTAATTAACTATAATTCTTTGCACAGTAGCCGTTGCAACAGCTGTACGGGCATATTCAGGGATTTTATTGCGATCCTTAAAATTTAATAAAGTATCGGCATGAGCTGGTGGCAAGGTAAGCCCGTTTACCAAGGAGACGATCGCTTGTAACCTTTGCACATTGTGTTGCGGGCGGAAACTGCCATCGCCAAATCCACCGACAAAACCACCTTGTGCTGCTTGTTGGATCGCTTTATATGCCCAAAATTCTGAAGGTACGTCAGTAAAATCTGGTGCTGGGCGTTTGGGAGTTGGATTAAACGCAGCTACAACTAAAGCTGTATATTGAGCGCGAGTCATAGGCTTGTCTGGTTTATAGGTGCCATCGGCAAAACCACGAGTTAAGTTCATGCTTACCAATGCCCGTATGAACCCTTCTGCCCAATGCCCCATAATGTCGGTAAACGAAGGAATATCTGCATCGGGATTGACAATATAAGGAGAGATAATGGGCTTTTGTTTACCGTTGGCTACTAATGCTTGATAAATTAATGCCGCTACTTCAGCGCGAGTGATTTCTCGCAATGGTTCTAATAGTTCGGTTTGTGGATAATTGACTATCAGTAGTTTTTGAGTAGCGATGGCAATGGCGTCAATTGCATAACTCGGTATTTGAGCGCGATCGCGATACACTGCTAACACATTTGGATTGCCACCACTCAGTTGTAATCCATTTACTATAGATACAATTGCTTGGATTTTGGTTAAATTTTGTCCGGCTCTAAAGGTTCCATCAGGGAATCCACCTAAAAAACCCATACTCGCAGCACGCTGGATGGCAGCTGCTGCCCAAAAATCAGGTTTAACATCTGTAAATTTAGGTACTTGATTTTTTGCTGGTACATCAAAAGCCTTGGCAATAATGGCAGCAAAAGCAGCACGATTCATCGGGGCTTGAGCTTGAAACTTACCATCGCCAAATCCGCTAATTAAACCTTTACTAAGTAAAGCTTCCACAAAAGCTGCTGCCCAATGCCCCCGCAGATCGGAAAAACTAGTACTAACACTTACTGACTTGGCAGTTTCTGTAGCAGTTGCACTTAATTCCACCAAACCCTTGATGCCTACAGGATTTAGTTGGTTGCCAGCGGAAACTAATTTATTCGATGTCGCATTGTGAATGTCAAAGGCTTCATTGTCGCGAAAAATATTACCTGCTGGGTTTTGAGCGCTACCGAGATCGGGAATAGCGTTACCGTTTACTAACAAACCGCCCTGGGGATTTTTTTCAATTACATTATGCCGCAGTACCGGTCGTGCTTCTCTAGCAAGAGCGATCGCAGTCTGGTTTTCTGAGAATTGATTATTCGCAAGCAAAGGAGCAGCAAAATCACTAATCGCGATAGCGATCGCATTACGTTGCCAAACATTGCGCAACACTTCCCCTTTGCTATTCCGTGCCATGAATAACCCAGAGGCACGATTTTCTACAAACACATTATCTAGAATTGCTGGTTTAGCATTACCACTGACAAATACACCTTCACGTCCACAGCCAACAAAAGTATTATTAGCCAAAGTTGGTGAAGCAGTTGATTCAATCCAGACACCAGTACCTTTGGCAATAGAATTAGTAACCGTTACACCCATCAGACTAGAATCATCTAGCAATCGCAGTGTAATATTTTGCGTTCCAAAACTTTCACTTTGATATTCGCCGCTTCCGGAAATGATAATATCTTGACCTTTGGTTGCTTCATTACCCACTACCATCACTCCACCTGGAACGATCAGCGGGAAAAGCTCACCATTAGCAGAACTATAAGTTCCTGGTGCTAGCTGAATAATGATTGCAGTTCTGGATAATTTTAAGGCATGGGTAAGAGTTTTGTAGGGAAGCAACCGCGTCCCCGCATTTTTATCATTCCCCGTTACGGGGTTGACATAAAGTGTAGCAACGAGGATAGACATTGATTATTTATATACGAGCAAAAATTTTAAATCATGACAATCAAAAATAACTGTTGATTTACCTGATGACAAGAACTTTATGTCTGCTTATCAAAATATGGTGAACAAACAACTCAAAACACAAAATTTCCGACTGCATTTTGAGTACCGTGTTCTGCGTTATTCTCAAAAGTGGTTTCATTTTCATAAACTCGTCATTTACAAGGCAGACCTCTATGAGAGAATGTCACAACAAAGAAATCTAGAAGGTGTCAGAATGCAAGATAAAAGAGGGACTAGGGACTAGGAAGAGAAGTGAGGGAGTGAGGGAGTGAGAGAGTGAGGGAGTGAGAGAGTGAGGGAAAGAGAGAATGTAGAGTAAATACCCTCATACCTTCCCTCTTTCATACTCTCACTCCTTCAAGCGTCCTTTTCCCAAACCCCAATCCCCAATCCCCAATCCCCAATCCCCAATCCCCAGTACCCAATCCCCAATCCAATTAGCCCAAACCGATGATTGAAGTTGAGCATTTGAGTAAAATATACGGCTCTACCCCAGCAATTACTGATGTAACTTTTAACGTCGAAAAAGGGGAAATTTTAGGATTTTTAGGGCCAAATGGCGCTGGCAAGACTACTACTATGAGAATTTTAGCTGGTTATTTGCCCGCATCAAGTGGCACAGCCCGAATTGCTGGATTCGATGTCCACGAAAATTCTCTTGCTGTGCGGCAAAAGATTGGCTATCTACCGGAGACACCACCGTTATATCCAGAAATGACAGTGGAAGGATTTTTGCATTTTGTGGCGCGGATTAAAGGAGTACCAGCAGGCGATCGCCCTGCGAAAGTAAAAGCAGCGATTGAACGTTGCAACTTGCAACAAAAGCGCCGCGTCATTATTCGCAAATTATCTAAAGGATATCGTCAAAGAGTAGGTATTGCCCAGGCAATTGTTCATGATCCACCAGCAATAATTTTAGATGAACCCACAGTGGGACTCGATCCTCGACAAATTATCGAGGTGCGAAATTTAATTAAAAGCTTGGCTGGTACTCATACTATTATTCTTTCGACTCACATTTTGCCAGAAGTAAGTATGACCTGTAACCGCGTGACTATTATTAATCGCGGAAAAGTAGTAGCTACCGATACCCCCGAACATCTGTTGACTCAATTAACAGTTGGTTCAGGCTATGAATTAGAAATTGAAGGTGAAGCAAGTTTGGCTAAACAAATGCTGCAAAATCTGCCAGGTGTGAAGCTGGTAGAATCGATTACTGCAGCAGCACTACCAAGTCATACTCCGATTCAAGATGGGCGTATTTACCTGCGGGTAATTTCGCAACCAGGTACAGAACCAGGAAAGGAAATTGCCGCAGCATTGCTGCGTACTGGATTTAGTTTGTACGAAATGCGACGTGTTAGTGCCACATTAGAAGATGTATTTTTGCAGCTAACTACAGAAGAAAATATTTCAGGAAATGAGGCTGACTCAACAATAACTGATGAAGAGGAGGCAGCTTAAATGGGTGTAATACTGAGTAATATTATTGCCATTTATCGCCGAGAGTTACAGAGTTATTTTGTATCTCCTTTGGCTTACGCGATCGCTGGCATTTTTTGGTTTTTAGCAGGATTGTTCTTGGTTCTAATTTTGATGGGGCCAGACGGTATTTTAACAGCAGTAGCAGCAGCAGATTTGCAAGGACAA
Source organism: Chlorogloeopsis fritschii PCC 6912 (assembly GCF_000317285.1). GTDB lineage: Bacteria > Cyanobacteriota > Cyanobacteriia > Cyanobacteriales > Nostocaceae > Chlorogloeopsis > Chlorogloeopsis fritschii. The sequence continues at coordinate 425,500 of NZ_AJLN01000116.1, forward strand.
CAATTTGGAGTACCAGTACCACCAATAGACGTGCCTTATGAATTTGTGCGGGCATTTCTAGACAGGATGGGGTGGTTGTTGTTGTTTGTACTGCCAATTCTCTCGATGGGACTTTATGCCGAAGAACGCAAGCGTGGCACTTTAGAACTGCTAGCTACATCACCAGTTACTAATTGGGCGGTAGCTGTAGGTAAATTATTGGGAGTGCTAACGTTTTTTATCACGATGGTAGTACCGTTGTTGGCATTGGAAGCGATCGCTTTGAGTGGCTCAACTCCAACAATGCCACCAATCATTCCCCTGCTTGGACATTTAGCACTAATCTTGCTAGCAGCAGCAATATTATCGTTGGGAATGTTTATTTCTTCTTTGACAGATAGCACAATTTTGGCAGCAGTACTCACCTTTGCAGTAATTTTGTTGCTGCTATTTATTGATTTAGTAGCTAAAAATATTAGTGGCCCGATAGGAGAAGCTTTGGGTCATTTATCACTATTGAAACATTACAATAATCTCATTCAAGGCATTTTTGACACTAGCAGCTTGGTATTATTTGGCAGTTACATAATTTTAGGAATCTTTCTCACAGCACAATCAATTGATGCACTCCGCTTTCAACGCCAGTAGTTATTAGTCATTGGTCATTAGTATGGAAAAAGGTAGGACAAGTGACTAAAAAAATGAAAAGTATTACGAAACATAAAACTTGGAACTATCTATTGTTTTGGCTAGGCCAATCCCTAGTTGTTGCTGGTTTAATCACAGGTTTAGTTACAGATCAATGGGGAGTAATACCCCTAGCATTGATAATTTCTGGAATACTGATTATTGGCTTTTGGTTGGTAGGAAAAAGCCGAACTAGTAGCTGGTGGAGACGCCGTTCTACCCAAGCTAGTACTAATGCCGTGGTAGCAACTATAGCTGTATTGGCAATTTTAGGGTTAATTAATTTCTTAGCTACTCGCTACTACTTCCGAGCAGATTTAACAGAAACTCAGTTATTTACCCTTGCGCCTGAATCAAAGCAATTGGTGCGAAATTTACAACAACCAGTAAAAGTTTGGGTATTTGATGTAGCTCAAAATTCCCAAGATCGAGAATTGTTGGACAATTATCGGCAACAAAACCCTCAATTCCAGTTTGAGTACGTCGATCCGCAAACTAGATTTGCACTGGCAGAAAAATTTGGTGTCAAAGATTATGGTGAAGTTTACCTAGAATCTGGAAATAAACGCCAATTGGTGCAGAAAGTAAATGTTAGCGATCGCCTTTCAGAAGTAAAGTTAACCAACAGTCTGCAACAAATCGTTAATCCCACCAGTGCGAAAGTTTACTTCCTGCAAGGACACGGTGAACGCCCGCTCGATGCAACAGAAGGTGGAATGTCACAAGCAATTGAGGCTTTGGGCAACAAAAATTACACCACAACCCCACTCAATCTCACCGAAAAATCCGGTGTTCCCAGTGATGCAAATGTCTTGGTGATAGCCGATCCCAAGCGAGGACTTTTGGATACTGAAGTCGCAGCAGTGCGCAACTATCTCAATCGCGGAGGTAATTTGTTACTGATGCTCGATCCGGGTACAGATCCTAAACTCGATAGTTTGCTCTCAGAATGGGGTGTGAAACTGGATAATCGTTTAGCGGTTGATGTCTCTGGTAGTGTTGCCCTCGGCCCAGCTGTGCCTATTGTGACAGATTACGGTCAACATCCGATCACTCAAGATTTTGGTAACGGTATTTCTTTTTATCGTTTAGCACGACCGATTTATACCACACCAGTGCCTGGCGTTGAAGCTACTCCTATACTTTTGACTAAAGCTTATCCCAATACCTGGGCAGAAAGCGACCTCCAAAACGAAAATTTGCAGTTCGACAAAGAAAGCGATCGCCAAGGCCCTTTAACATTAGGGGTAGCTTTAAAGCGTAAACTACCAGCAGTATCTCCAACCCCTAGCCCAACTGCCACCGAATCCCGCATGGTAATCATAGGAGATTCAGACTTTGCCACCAATGGCTCATTTTTACAGCAGCTAAATGGAGATGTATTCCTTAATTCAGTGAGTTGGGCAACTCAGCAAAATCAACAAACCCTTTCCATTCGCCCTAAAGAATCGAAAAACCGTCGTATCAATCTGACAAACTTGCAAGCCAGTGTTATTGGCTTATCTTCTCTGTTAGTTTTACCATTAATTGGGTTTGCAGCAGCATTTGTTCTGTGGTGGCTGCGAAGATAAAAAACTTAGTGGTTAGTAGAGGCGGGTTTTATTGATAATCTTGCCGTTCAAACGGATAATTTATCTTCTAAACCGCCCGTACAGTGGTTGCTGTTAACTAATGACAAATGACTAAAATATGAAACTACAGCGAACAACTTTAATTTTGATACTATTAGCTTTGGGTTTGGGGGGTTTTGTTTACTTCTATGAGTTTTACTCAAAGACTCAACAAGAGAAAATACAAGAAAAAACACAGCAAATTTTCTCTTTTACAGCAGATGATGTGCAGTCTTTGACAGTAAAAACCAAAGATTATACTCTCAATTTGGAGCGTAACAGTAATTCTAAGCAACCAAAGTGGTTGATGACATCTCCCCAACAAGCCCCAGCTAGTGACGCGATCGTATCTTATTTAATGGATTTATTGGTCAAGGGTAAAAGCGATCGCACTTTATCAATTCCAGTTGATCGGCTTGCAGAATTTGGTTTAGCTCAACCCCAATCAACAATCGTCATTGCACTAAAAAATCAGCAAAGTCATCAGTTAATTTTGGGTAAGCCCGACTTTAAGCGTAGTTTTGTGTATGCTCAAGCCGATCCCGATCGTAAATCAACTGGGAATGTAGATGTGCTACTAGTATCCAAAGATTTTGAAAACGCAGTCAATCGCGAACTATCAGAGTGGAAACAAACTCCAGATGTTGGTGAAGGCAAACCTTTGCCTAGCCTCAATTTACCAACTCCACAAAATTGAATGATTATATTTACTGGAATTTGCACCGTCACCCACTACAGTCAAAAGGTGGGTGATTGTGCGTTATCTTAAATATACAAATTTTAAATTTTTTATTAAAAAAACAGCATTTTTGACTTAGCGATCGCCAATATTAGAGGTGGACTCATTCATTAATCTATCAATAGACTCTTTATGTTTTTTGTGAAACCTTAATAACTCCAAATACGCAAAAGGAACTATTATCGGCCACAGAATAGTAGCTACCACTAAAATGACAATAGAAAAAGAACGCTCTACTGCATTCATTTCTTTGTCTTGTAAAAATAACTCCAACCAACTAGTAAAGAAACAGTAAGACATTATTAAGTAAATTAAGATAACTATGTAAAAGAGAATATTGTGTTCTCTGATGTCCATGATTATTGTTATATTCTTAATTTCAACTGATTTCTAGACAATTAACCATAATAACTGAGTTAATACTACAAAGTTCTTATAATAATAAAAGCTCTATTAAAAAAAACATATTAACTTTGCAAACTTAATCAAGCTGAAATACAGCTATCCTTACTAACATCAACCTTTCAATATACTAACGTTCTTATGACAAGTCCAACAGCAACTTTGTTAATCTCTTGCCCCGATCAACGGGGACTAGTGGCGAAATTTGCGAATTTTATCTATTCTAATGGTGGCAATATTATCCATGCAGATCAACACACAGATTTTGCAGCAGGCTTATTTTTGACGCGTATTGAATGGCAATTAACAGGCTTTAATTTACCCCGTGAGTTAATAGCACCTGCATTTAATGCGATCGCCCAACCTTTACAAGCTCAATGGGAACTACACTTTTCCGATACTGTTCCTCGCATAGCAATTTGGGTTAGCCAGCAAGATCATTGTTTGTTGGACTTGATTTGGCGCAATCGTGCCAAAGAATTTACTGCTGAAATTCCCTTAATTATCAGTAACCATCCCCATCTAAGAGAGATGGCAGAGCAATTTGGTATTGACTATCACTATCTTCCGATTACAAAAGAAAATAAAATTGAACAAGAATCCAAACAACTAGAATTGTTGCAGCAGTACAAAATAGATTTAGTTGTATTGGCAAAATATATGCAAATTTTGAGTGCTGATTTTATTACTAAATTTCCACAAATTATCAATATTCACCACTCATTTTTACCAGCATTTGTAGGAGCAAATCCTTATCATAAAGCTTTTGAACGTGGTGTGAAAATTATTGGTGCCACAGCGCATTATGTGACTTCTGATTTAGATGCAGGGCCAATTATTGAACAAGATGTAGTGCGAGTTAGCCACCGTGATGAAGTTGAAGATTTGATTAGAAAAGGTAAGGATTTAGAGAGAGTTGTATTGGCAAGAGCAGTGCGTTTGCATTTACAGAATCGCGTGTTGGTGTATAGAAACCGTACAGTAGTATTTGAGTAATTTATCGAAAAGCAATCAGAATAAAGACAAGAGGGCAGCGTAACAGATGCATTACTCACACGAAGGCGGTACAGCATGACTCAAGCTTTACCCAAACAAATAACCTTTGATGAATTTATTGAGTGGCTACCAGAAAGCTCGGAGGTGCGCTACGAACTGCACGATGGAGTAATTGTCGAAATGCCAAAGCCGACTGGACAGCATTCCAATGTGACTGGCTTCCTGATAGAAGAATTAGTTCTAGCAATTATCCAGATAGGAAAACGCGGTATTTGGACTATTCCCAGAGAATCGATTGTTAAACCTACCAGTGAATCAGGGTATGAACCTGACATCATTGTTTTGAATCAACAAGCCTTAAGCAGTGAACATCGCTGGGAAAATGAATCGATCATTGAGAATGCTGCAAGTGTAAAGTTGATTGTTGAAGTTGTCAGCAGTAACCGGCGGGACGACTATTACAAGAAACGCGCCGATTATGAGGAAATGGGTATTCCTGAGTACTGGATTGTGGATTACGCCGCATTAGGTGGTAGGGCATTTATCGGTAACCCTAAACAGCCGACTATCTCTGTCTGCCAGTTGGTTGAAGGTGAGTATCAAGTCAGCCAGTTTCGGCAAGGCTCGCGCATTCAATCACCAACATTCCCAGAACTAAATTTGACTGCCGATCAAGTTTTTCGTGTCGGGCGCTAAGGCGTTAGAACTATCTGGAAAAGAGCAATCAACTATAGATTAGCGATCGCCCAATCAGTAGAAATCAAAAATTAAGAAAAAAATTAGAGAAGCTTACTATTCAATCTTTTGCTATGGCTAATACATCTCATCTTACGCGAAGAGTTCTTTTTAACTTTCTAGCATAGCGCGAATATCTTTTAGCATCAGAAATAAATGTAATGGATCTGTTGGGCTAGGTTCAAAATCAAATTGTTGATACCAGCCACGCGCGTTCTCATCTTTCGCGTGAACTAATAATGCACGAATACCAATCAGATCAGATGCTTGGTTTACACGAATTAAGCAGTTTTTTAGTAATCCTCTCCCTATACCTCTTTTTTGAAATTCTTTGCTTACCGCTAACCGAGCTAATAAAGCTACAGGGATAGGATATTTTGGTAAACCTTTAGATATACGAGGTGGTGCATTCTCGTGAATAACGGACGCTACGGTGATAATGTAATAACCAATTACATCACTTTCTAAGCAAGCGACATAGGTTGTTGAGCTATCAGATTGCTGATTTTTTAAAGCATATTTGTTTAAATAATTGTTTAAATCAGAATTCCCACAATCAAAGTTTTTTAGATTGTGGGATTTTGATAATTTAGTAATATATAAATTGTTAGATGCCACAAGACTACTCAAATACGCTAGGCTCAGTTAACAAACGACGTAAACGTGGTTTTTCAACACATGGAGCATCAAGAGCGTCTTGAAAAGCTTGCCATTGCTCATCGTTTAGCGCAAAAAGCTTTCGATTTGTTAAAGTTTCTTGTGCAGCTTGCAAGCCATGTTCAAGCAGAAATTCACTAACATTTTTATGACTTGCTGCTGCTGCTTGCTGTAAAAGCTTTTTAACGCTAGAGCTAGTACGGATATCAATCCGTTCAGTCCTAGATTCGGTTAGGTGACTCATACGTTTAATTAGGCTATTCTCTCTAAGCCAAAGTTAACATACACACATTGTCCTGACAATCAGTAGGTAAAAACTTTTTTAAAGAAAAAAAGCTACAAGCATTAGATCTGTAACCTTCTAATTCGTGTCTGTAAAGGGCGAGTTTGCTTGCACCTGAAGAATTTCAGAACTAGCGATCGCAATAACCGTAAGGTGGGCACTGTTCACAACGTAAAAATAAGAGTTTGGGGAAAGTTAGGCAGTGCCCACCCTACAAAAATTGTTGAACTAAATGTCTTAATACGAAGGTAATGCTAAGTCCCTAATAAGGTTTGGGTATCCTAAACAAGTGTAGATTACAAGCACATTAATATTCTCCAATATGTTGCCCAACCAAAATAGTTTTGTGACAATCGCTGCTATCGTGATGCTGCTCGTCGTACTTTAGCTCAAGAGCTTGCACCATTAGAAGAAAATAAAAATGCTGTTGAGGCAATTATCAATTTGATCGATCAAGCAATTCTGCAAGTTGAAAAATTTATTATTGAAAATTCATAGCCTAAATAGAATCGCGATTATGAAACCACATATACACTATCAGGTTCTTGAAATTGAAGCAGGAGCATCGCAGGATGACATTAAGCAGGCTTACAAGGATTTAGCTAAGGTTTGGCACCCAGACCGTTTCTCCTACAATCCAAGACTACAGCAGAAGGCAGAAGAGAAGATGAAGCAAATTAATGCCGCCTATGAATTCCTAAAATCTTATCAACCCCAAACTACTCAAAGCAAAGTAGAATCTGAGCAGAAGCAATCTGTCGAAATTTTTCTCAATTGCGAAAAGCTGGATAAACTACTTGAGTTGGGCAAATTGAAAGATGCTGACCATGAAACTAAACGGCTTTTGCTTGAATTAGCAGGTCGAGAAAAGGAAGGTTGGTTATTACCAGAGGATGTTAAAGCTCTTTTTCCCCAGGCTCTATCGGCTATTGATCAACTTTGGACTAAATATAGCAATGGTCGCTTTGGATTTAGCGTTCAAAGTAAGATTTGGCGTATGCTCGGTTGCGAGTCATCTGATAGCATATCTACACAGACAATTAGCGAAAATAAATTTGCTCAATCTGTTCATTGGCGTGTCGGTAGTAGATGGCTATCTCCGTGGGATTCCTTCAACTATGGCATTGAGGCTCCTCAAGGGAGTTTACCAAGAGAATACATTTTCGCGCTAAGTGGTTATTGGAGCTACTCTAAGGGCTGGACGGGTTACTTTCTGTTGAGGTTCGATGAAATCTTTCTAAAGCTGTAGTAGTTGAGTGAGTGGAGACAAGTGTTGTGCCGTTAAGGCAATCACGTAATTGTCGCAGTCGAACACGTGGATGTGACAAAACTGACTCATGGGGTATCGAGAATTGGGTACTAGGTTCCTAATTCCTAATCCCCAATCCCCAATCCCTCTTCTGTTCTGAATTCTGAATTCTATCAACGCACAACCCCTAAGGCAAAATTCACCGTGTAGGGTTCCTCCAAAGATTGCTGAGTACTGGCTTTGATGATATCCAGATAGTGACGCAGAGACTGCAATTGTGTGGTATTGGGACGATAGATAAAGTTGCCTTGTTTTTCAAAAAGTGGTGCTTCTGCGATCGCCTTATAATCTGAATTTTCTCTAGAAATTTGGGCAAGCCAGTTATAGGCTGTACCGCTAGGCAAAAAACCAGGAGGTAGTTCACCTTCTAGAAAAGCTAGTAGGCGTTGCTGACAAGTACGAGTATTGATGCCACGATTCTCGAATAATTCGATCACATCGTTTAAAGATACGGCTCGCTCTGGAATCAGGCGCAGTAACTCTGTAAACAGGAAATAATCGGTGTACTGTTGCTTGGGTACCTCTAAAACCTGCGGATGTAGAGGCAGCATCGCTAAACCATAGGCTACCCGGCTGCAAATCGGACTGCCATTTTCATCCATGTACGCATCTTGAATAATCCTGGCGTTGGGGAGTTTTTGCCGCAGCCAACGAGAAACTGCACCCAAACTAGCTGTGCCACCAGTCAAAATTGCTTGCTGAATTGCTTCTGTTGGTATGCCTTTTGCTACCAACAACTTGTTGAGTTCACGGTTGAGGCGGCGCACAAACGGGACAAAGACTAGGCTTTCTAAATCCCGTCGCTGGAGGTTCCAACGCTGATCCGACAATTCCATGCTAAAAGATTCTTGGTGTTGCAAAATTAACTTTAAGGCTATGGCTGCATCCAAAACCGCCTTACCAAGTAAAGAGCTTTCGAGTCGTTGCTGAAGACGAATGCGATCGCCAACATCCGGTTCCCCAGGGCGCGGTAAAGTCAATGATTCTAACCCCAAATCCGCAAATCTCAATTTCTCCACACCATAAACGGCTGGTTGCCAGTTCCAGGCATTACCGCTTGTTGCATTGCTATTGTCTTGATTGGAGCTAATCGGTTGTCGCCATTTTGGTGATAACAGCAATTGGCAGATTATATCTTGCTCTATTCCCTTAGCTGCATAAGCAAAACCGTGGAGCATAAAATTATCGTGGGTTAAGTCTTCCAGGTTTTCTGGCAAATCAACCAATGCCATTTCTGTTGCCGATACCCCAATATTTATTACCAGAGTGTTGCCAACCAGAGGGCGATCGCTAATTTTGGCAGCATGAGGAACTTGGCTCTCACTTAATTTGACGACTTCACCGTTAGCTCCATCGAGTTCTGAAAGCAAACAGGCGATCGTTTCCTCGACAAAAAACACTTGTTGAGGATGCTGGACAATTTTGCTAATCAGCAAGGCTTCGCGAATGTTAAAACGATATTGTTCCGTCCAATTCCAAGGACAGGTGCAGATGACACCAGCAATATTATCGATCGCATCGTGGAAGATTTGTTGATCTAAACCAGCAGCCGATGCTGTTAAACCGAGAGTCGTGCTATTGCGATCGGATTTTAACGTCAACAGCAATTTTGAGAGCGATCGCGTTACCCAAACCAAAGGAACCATCGCAACTTCATTGAACTGCAATACTGGTTCCCATTTTTGCCGTTCGTTTTTATAGGGGAGGGCGATTTGCAAATAGGGTTTTAACTGTGCTGAAAAAAGATTTTGTGACACCGCAGGTGCATTGTTCGCATTAGCTTGCTCCTGTGCTTGTTTAGTTTCTGTTTCTAAGTGATGTCCAGAATAAGCTGTGGGCGGCAAATAAACTTCTGCTGGTAAACGAAATGCTTTGGTGTTAGCAATTGCTTCTGGTTGGTTTTCTGCTGACCAATAGAGAGGATGTAATTCTGCCGTAGAGCGATTTAACAGTACCGCAGAAATCCCCGTTGTACCCAAATCAATACCGAGATACCAAGCTGAGTTCCGATTATTGTACCTAGATTCTGTAATATTTCCAAACTTAGAATCTGAAGGCAAAATAATTTCTGAGGAATCTGTTGTCTCTTCCTTTCTTTCAGTTGCAGCTAACTGTGTACCAGAAAAAGTAGTAGCCAGTTGTCCCTCGACTGGTTCTTGATATTCTAAATTTTTAGCAGGCTGCTGCTCCAAATGATTTTGTTCATCAAAATTAGCTAAATCCAGATCCAATTGCTGTAATTGCTCTCGATTCAAGGAAATTTCCGGTACATCTGAATTCTGATTTTCTGCGTGTGCCAGTAAATTTTCCTGTGGTGAAGCAACAACATAGTTATCTGAGGAAATGCCTTCTTCCTCGGTTGTGGGAACTGATGCGTGTAACTCTACTTCAGATACCTGTTCACTAATGCCGAAATTTGTAGTTGTCTCAGCACTAATTAGCTCTTCTGGTGGCAAAGATGAATTCTGTGTCTCTTCCGTAAATTCAATCTTATTCGATAAATCTAATAATTGTTCCCTGACAACTTCGGATATATCTTGTGTATTGATTGCGTTGGCATTGCCTGAATCTAACAAACCCGCATCTGGTTCGTCAAACCAAGGATCTGAGCCACCAAAAATAGAATCCGGTAGTTGAACTTCATCGCTGGTGTCTGGAGTCTGAGTTTCAATATTATTCAAAAAATCATCAGGTAATTCATCTGGGAGATTAGGAGCTTCAAAAACTACTTCTTGAGGAACAAATTCTGATTCTTGTTGACTGATATTATTAGTTTCATCAACCAGAAATTCTTCTGGAACATCTTTATTTTCGACAGTTACTTCTTGATGAAATAATTCTGATATTTGCTGATTGATTGTAGTAGTTTCATCAACAGATGTTTCTTCTGGGACAACTGTATTTTCGACAGTTACTTCTTGATGAAAAATTTCTGATATTTGCTGATTGATAGCAGTAGTTTCATCAACAGTTAGCTCATGCTCTGCAACTTCATTATTCACTTCCTCAGAAGGAGTTTCAGAGTTAGCTACAATTTCAGTTCCAAACAAACTAGCATAAAGTTGCTCTACTTCATCACGAATTGACACAGAGCTTTCCGGCTCTAATTCATTAGTAGTGATATTAGTAGCATCCGGCGTGTTTTGCTCGTCTTGAGTTAGCTCTGTCCCTAAATTATCCTCACTAAGCACAGAGTCGGTTGCTTGGAAATTACTGGTAAATGTAGCTGAAGTATCTTCTTGTGTAGATTCCGAACTTGTATTACCTGCCTGTAAACTTCTGAGATTGGCAGGTAGCGTTTCTTTATGGATATCAATGGTAAACGGTTCTTGAGAACTAATTTGTAGCTGCGCCTGCTGGGCAAAATTATTAATCAAGCCCGTCAATAACTGTTCTCCTTGCAGCCCCTTGCTGTACATTCTTGCTAATGCCTGGGACAACGACTCATTGTAGGTGTGAATATTGCGCTGTAGGGACTCAAACACCACATTTACACTGCCATCAAGGGCAAGTAATCGTCGATCCAATTCATTAGCAAGACGTGTTAACCGCGCCAACTGATCTTGTGACTCCAATAAAGGTTCACCAGAAGATGCTGGTTCTATATCGCCTTTGTTGTTTGCCACAGACGAACCAGCAGCACCAAGGGCGAGCCATTGCTCCTGCGAAGAATTCGCCAAAGCTGGCGGCTTCTGAGGCTGGAAATTGCCCCCTAGCCGATTTGTTACCGCTTGTAAAAAATCTGTAATAATTTGTTCTTGATTCGCCAACTGCTGGGCAAGGGAGTAGCTTTGTAAACGCCTTTGTTCTAGCTGCCTAATTTCCTGAACAAGGCTTGCCCGCTCTTGTAAAAGCCCTTGTATTTCTGCTTGTAATGGTGCCAGCAATGACGAAAATGCGTTCGTCTCGGTTGAATTCACATCTTCTGTGTCTTGGTTGGGTTGCTTGTGCCGTGATGAAGAGTGATTATTTTTAACAACAAATCTCGCTAGTAAAGGTGACAGCAGTCGCTGTTGCTGGTGTTGTTCCTCGTTTTCTGGGCTACCTACTTCCGCCTCAGTTTCCGTGCAACTCACAAGAAAGTTACGAACTCTTTCTAAAACTTGTTTTGGTTGCTCCCCTTCGCTAGAGAGGAGCTTAGAGAGGCGTTTGTTGGTAAGTAAACTATCAATGTCTGCGATCAATGTTTGAATTTCAGTTGTGCGGGAAGTCACTTTCATTTACCTTCGCTAAAACTGTACGTCTGATAGTGCAGAAATTACTTTAATTACTACTGTGATGATGTTATGCATCAGTTGAGCGTTCCGAACTCGTGGGCGATCGCCACTTAGTTCGCTACCCCCAAGAAAGCTGCTCGGTGTTTACACGGTACTAAAAAACCAAAGGTTATGCATTATTTTTAATTTTTAACCTCTTGTTAAACTGGTCAGTTCATTCCGACCATCTGTACTCTTTGTAAATATGAGCTAAAAAACCAACCTCAACCTAATTTTCCAAAAGTTCCAAAATTTCTTTTTAATTTTAAGAAGTTACTAAAACGAAATATTTTACAACAAGCGGTTAATTTCGGCGATAGGCATGATTGCTACAAATTTCAGCAAGCGCTAAAAACAGCCTTAGCAAAAATTTAGGAGCTTGAGTATGATTGATATAACTTGCCTGTACTCCAGTCATCATGGTTGAGTATAGGTAGCCAGCCATATATCTTGTACCAGTTCCAAAGACGGGCGAAACACCCACCCAAACTTTACCTAGTTTTCAGCACCAGGTAAAAATAGTTGAGAATCCTCTTGTCACTTGATTGTGTAACATAGTTTAGTTTTATCTTGGAAAGGGCTTGTGCTTTGATAGTTTAGTACACGTGATCATGAAAAGGGGTTCGGAAGTAGCCTGAAGTCCAACTCTTTACCTAGAGCGATCGGCACTATTGTTTTCTTACCCTAATTCACGACGAATTGTACTGAGGCTGAGAATGGCGCTTTTGTTTGTTGTGTTTACTGCAGCGTTTATCAATTAGATTTCGTAATGGAAGATCGGCATAGCGTCCAGACACCCGCCAATCCTTGGATTTTATCGGCTCCCTTTTTTCAAGGATTGCCCGCAAGCGCTATAGAAGTAGCCCTGACTCATCTTGTGACCCGCACTCACCCAGCCAATCAAGTGATCCTGCTGGAAAATGATTGGGGAGGTTCTGTATATTTTATTATTGAGGGATGGGTAAAAATTCGTACTTACAATTTAGAAGGTAAAGAAGTAACGCTAAATATCATCGGTAAAGGAGAATTATTCGGTGAAATGGCTGCACTCGACGAAGTGCCTCGCTCCACTGACGTGATCACTTTGACTACGACTGCGATCGGTAGTATGCCTGCTCAAGATTTTCTCAAGTTACTTCAAACAGAACCTTTGGCAGGAGTAAGATTGGCGCAACTAATGGCACGACGCTTGCGGCAAGTTAATCGGCGATTGCGTTTGCGGGAATCTGATAGCCAATCGCGTGTAGCAGATACGTTATTATTTTTGGCAGAGGGACAAGGGAAAAAAGGAGAAACGGGAACAGAAATTCCTAATTTGCCTCATCGGGAATTAAGTAGTTTAAGCGGACTGGCACGGGAAACAGTGACAAGAGTGTTGACAAGACTAGAAAAGAAAGGGTTGATCAAAAGGGATCAGGAGGTTATTTGTATCCCAGATGTGTCAGCTTTAGAAAGAATGATTGTTTAGATTCTCTAATATGAGCATTATAGATTCTCCAACCGATGAGCCAGAAGAACGTCCCAACCCCCAACCCTACGACTCTGTAACTTCTTCATATACAGATAAACAAAATCATTTAAGACAACCCCAATTAAAGCTGGATGCACCATTGAGAATGGTGGAAACAGCATTTTTAGCCAGTGCCGCTAGCTTAATTTGGTTTATTAATTTTTATTTTCCCTTAGGCCCGGTGTTGCGGATATTTTTCCCAGTACCGATCGCTCTAGTCTACCTGCGTTGGGGCCAAAGAGCAGCATGGATGGCAGCAGTCACTTGTGGTTTGCTGCTATCGGTGTTGATGGGGCCTGTTCGCAGTTCGCTATTTGTCATGCCTTTTGGTTTTATGGGAGTACTTTTAGGGGCAACTTGGCATCGCCGCGTTCCCTGGATTGTTTCGATCAGCTTGGGTGCAATATTGGGCACTGTAGGGGTATTTTTTCGGTTGTGGCTGTTATCTTTGTTGTCAGGGGAAGACCTTTGGGTTTATGTAATTAACCAAGTCACAGATATGATCGAGTGGTTATTCCTCAGGCTGGGTATACTATCATCTCCCAGTGTTTATACGATCAATCTCGGAGCGATCGCTTTAATCGTATTCAACAATTTTATTTACCTATTCGTCGTACATCTAGCAGCATGGCTGCTCTTGGATCGCTTAGGCAACCCCATTCCCCGCCCGCCACGCTGGGTACAAGTTTTGATGGATTATGAGTAATGGTCACTTGTCCTTTGTCCTTTGTTATTTGTTCTAAGCTAATGACTAATGACCCTTACGGGTACCCTGCGGGAAGTCGCCCTCCAGGCGTCTACGCCAGTCGCCCCAAGTCGGGGAACCTGCCCACGGCGCTGGCTCACCAATGACCAATGACTAATGACTAATGACTTAATTCGCATTTATACCCAAATCCAACAGGGGCAGGAATGGCTTGTTCGCTATCATGGTTACTCACCTGTATTTGCTTATGTTTTAGGTTTTACTGACACTTGTTTAATTCCCGGAATTTCCGCAGCCGGTCGCACAATTGAGGATCGTAAATATACAGCAGTTGCTGATGCTGAATTTCTCTACTGCGGCACAGCAAAAAAACCCCAATATCCTCTTCCACCTCTAATTGCTGGTGCATCTCCAGTGTTAATTTCCCGTGCGGTGGTGGAGGAATTAAATATACCAATTTATTTATTTAATGCTGGTTTGCCTCAATCCCCTGCCGTCCCGGTAATTGATTTAGGTGGTTCTCCGGCTCGGTGCTTAAGTCACGGTAATGCGATGGAACTAGCAATGGTACACCACTTGCTAGAACAAGGACTGTTATGGGGCGATCGCCTAGCCGACAAAATGCAAACAGGTTATCTAGTCTTGGGTGAATGTGTCGTAGGTGGAACCACAACCGCTTTGGCTATCCTAACTGGTTTGGGTATAAACGCAGTTGGAAAAGTCAACAGCAGCCACCCTGTTTGCAACCACACCCAAAAGTGGGCAGTAGTGCAGGCAGGTTTGGAGAAGATGAGGGGGACAGGAGAAGACACGGAGAGGCAGAGAGGGGCAGACACGGAGAATCTATCAAAAATATTCCCCGTGTCCTCTTCTTTCCCCGCGTCCCCAATTGATCCTCTCCAACTCGTGGCGGCGGTGGGCGATCCCATGCAAGTTGTTGCAGCAGGAATAGCGATCGCTCTCAGCCGCAGTTGTGGTGTTTTGCTTGCTGGTGGTACGCAAATGCTGGCGGTATACGCACTCATGAGCGCGATCGCTCAAGCTTATAATTTACCCTGGAACCCAGAAGCAGTAGTCGTAGGTACAACGCGCTGGGTAGTAGAAGATTCCACAGGAGGCACTGTAGATTTAGCCCAGCTAGTGGGTGAATACAGCATAAAATTGGGCGGTACTCCTCCGCCCTTACTAGCCACTCAATTAAGTTTTGCTAATTCTGCTTACCCCCAACTTCGAGCATATGAACAGGGTTTTGTAAAAGAAGGTATGGGGGCTGGAGGAGCTTGCATTGCCGCTCATCTCACTTACGATTGGCAGCAACATCAACTTTTAAAAGCCATTGAAGCCCAAATTGACGGACTATTTCAACTCAATAGTCAGTAGTCCAGAGTCAAAACAGCGTCGGCTGTGGAATATTGACTATTGATTTGTTAGTGAATTCTTTTGAGCAGTAATTGCTCTTCTAGAGCAGCAATCCGATTGTATGCTGCTGTTAATTGTGCTGTTAGTCTTTGAATTTGAATTTCTGGCGTAATTTGCTTGTCTCCTCCCTGAAGATTTGAGTCTGGATAAATACCATCTGCTATTACATCTTTGTGTTCCATCTCCGGGTTAAGACTAAATTGTCCTTTGAACTGTAAGCGGCCAGTCTCAACATTTTCTAAAACATTATCTCTATCCTCGTGTGTTGTTTCCAAGCAGCACGCCGATAAAGCTTGAGATACTTTATTATCAAGCTGCTCAATCACTTGGTAGAGGGCATCTAGTTTATAACTCAATGTCAGGACTTGCTTTTGTAATGGCTCCATTTAATACCCTCGTCCGCTTGTTTTTCTCTATGTTATTCAATTTACTGGCAACGTTAAATATACTTATGATTTTTTTAATTTTTAAGATTATTTTTTAGGAATGAATATTTAATTAATCAATTATTAACATTTCTCAATATTGTCTATAGCCTTACTAAATTTTAGCATTGAGAAAATTTACCTTTTTGAAAAAATTTCAAAAATCATGCTTTATCTAGCTATGTCTAGATTTTGGCAGTATCACGAAGAAAAAATCATAAAAGCATAACCAGGTTCGGCAAAGCTAACGCTTAAAGCTATTAATGGAAATTTGTTAGCTTACATATCACTAAATTTTGACAAATCAATTAAAAAGCTAAGAATCGACTAATATGCCATTAGGCAGGCATCTATATGATTTCATTGCCCAACGCTTGTAATGGAAAACTCTCTTCCATACCCCAAGCACCTCTAGCTCCTAACTTAAGACAGATGGCAGTAATTATGCTTATCAAAATATAGCTATTTTGGCTGATTATTTTGATTGCGAGAACTTAAATAATAAAATTCTTGGTAAGCAGGTATGCATTCTAATCTCAATAACTTGTGCTTGTTGCTTACGCAAATTTTCTCGATTACGGCTGGTTATCCTCTTACTCAGTCGTTAGCAAAGGTAATCAGGCAATTTGGTTAAATAGTATGAGTTAGAAACAAAAATCTCAACTCAATGTATAGACGGTCTTTTTTGCAAGGCAGTATTACACTAGTACTCTTACAGTCACTGCTTGGATGTACTAACAACAGCCAGGAGAAATTAAGTGTTCAACTTTTAAAAGGCTCTATTCCTGCTCAGGTAGTTAATAAATTCCGACGAGCTTTACAGCAGAAGGCACAACTAAATTTTGCTCCTGCAGAGCAGTTACAGGATTTATATCAGGAATTACAAACCTGGCACAATCAGTCCAAAACAAATTCTCCGAAAAAATGGAATTTTCCCTTACCCTTAGGATCATCGGCAAAAGATGCTGTTGCTGATTTAGTGACTTTGGGAGATTATTGGCTAAAAGCAGCTATTGAGCAAAAACTAATTCAACCACTAGAAGTAGAACAGCTAAAACAGTGGTCTAATTTACCTCAACGCTGGCAAGAATTGGTAACACGCAACGAGCAAGGCTACCCAGATGCCCAAGGAAGAGTTTGGGCGGCTCCTTACAGTTGGGGTAGTACAGTGATTGTTTACGATCGCGACAAATTCCGAGAATTAGGTTGGGAACCGACAGACTGGAGCGATTTGTGGCGAAGCGAACTGCGCGATCGCATTTCTGTGCTCAACCAGCCACGAGAAGTAATAGGTTTAGTGTTAAAGAAGCTAGGACAATCTTACAACACGCAAAATTTGGACAGCATTCCTAACTTGGAAGAAGAATTAAGCACTCTCAATCAACAGGTTAAGCTTTACAGTTCCACAAGATATTTAGAACCTCTAATTATTGGAGATACTTGGCTCGCGGTTGGTTGGTCAAATGATGTATTGTCCGTACTTGGACGTTATCCTCAACTTGCCGCAGTTATTCCGCGATCGGGAACAGCATTGTGGGCAGACGTGTGGGTAAAACCTGCGGGCGTTACAGGTGAGGATTTAGCATACCAATGGATCGATTTTTGTTGGCTACCAAACATAGCTGAACAAATTTCTCTGCTTGCCAAAACAAATTCACCTATTTCTACAAAAATTGAATATTCTAATCTCCAAGCAGAATTACGTAACTTGTTAAGAAACAATAATGAAATTTTTGCCAAAAGCGAATTTTTACTTCCCTTACCACCCGGCGTAACTGCTAAATACGAATCTTTATTTAACAAAATTAAGGGATAAGTAGTGATTGGGTATAAGGGATTCCCTCGTTACCAGGTTGAACCTGGTAACGAGAACTAGAGCCTCTGGCTCTCTTAATTCTTAATCGATTTATTTTTCTCTTCACTTTGTGCGTAATTAGCGAGTTAGACACTGTATCAAGTAAATAGCTTTTTTCAAGCATCAGTTTCTAGCTGATGCCAATAGCAAGTAATTTTGTGCTTCTTTTAGTGCGTAATAAAATTTACTTGTAAATATTAATAACTATATTTACATAAAAGAATAAAAGCAAAAAAAATTACTTGTGTGTTATCAATGCTCAAGCGATTTATCCTAGTAAAATCTTGCAGCGATTGGACATAATTTGAGGTAGAAATGAGACACGAAAAACTTTCTCCTGGATTGCTTTTAGCTTATGAAGATTATCAAAGAGAAGGACAAGAAGCTCTAATTCCCCACAAGAAATCACTCGGCATAGTTGCCCCCAAAACTACACTCAAGCCAACCCGTAGTGTCGTTTTTATTTACTGTGATGAACAAGCAGATTTGAGTCATTTATTACAATACGGGATAGAGGTTAATCAAAATACAGGAACTGTACGGACGGCTTATTTGCCTTTAGAAAGTTTAGATGCTTTATCAGAAGAGGATACCGTTCAAAGGATCAAACCATCGCGTAAATTACACTTGCGGATGGATGTAGCATCAGAGCGAGTAAATTTACCAGAGTTCAAAAAGGCAACTGAGTTGACAGGTAAGGGAGTAATTATCGGTGTCGTAGACAGTGGTATCGATCCCAAACATCCTGCCTTTGCGGGACGTATTCTCCGCATTTGGGATCAGACTTTACCAGGGGAGGGAGTATCAGAAGGTGGTTATGGAGCTGAATTAACCGAAGCACTGTTGAGTGTTTCTCAAGATACAGATGGGCATGGTACTCACGTAGCCGGAATTGCTGCTGCTTCTGACAGCTCTTATAACGGTGTTGCACCCGAAGCGGAATTGGTAATCGTTAAAACTGACTTACAAGATGCCCACATTGCCGATGGGGTTCGTTATATTTTCCGGGTAGCAAGGGAAATGGGATGCCCAGCAGTGGTAAATCTGAGTTTGGGTGGACACGCTGACGCTCATGATGGTAGCGATTCTCTATCAAAAATCATTGATGCCGAAACTGGCCCAGGACGGATTGTCTGTTGTGCAGCAGGTAACGAAGGTAACGACAATATTCACGGTCAAACCCAGGTTACTGGCAATCGAATGCATACAATGCGCTTTAACGTTCCCTCAGATCAAGCAGGCATAGTCTGGTTAAACGGGTGGTATTCTAAAGGCGGACAGTTAGAAGTTTCTGTGCGCAGTCCTAAAGGTTTTGTGACTCCTTTCCAAGCGATCGTTACTGATGGCAATCCTTCTAAAGCGTACACTTTATCGGATGCACGAGTAGAAATAGTCACACCTGGCCCCGATCCAGTCAACGGAGAGTATAATTTCTTCGTACAAATTCGCGGTGTCGGTAACGACAGGTTTATCCAACCTGTACAAGGTGGCATTTGGCAATTGCGAGTACGCAAAGCATCAGGAAGTGATGTACGGTTAGACGTGTGGACTTTAAGTGACTCTCCATCTGTATTTTTCACAGGTAAGAGCGTATCCGATGCAGTAAAAATTGGTTCGCCAGGAGCAGCCAGCAGTGCGATTACAGTTGCTTCTTACACCACTAAAGTGAAGTACACGGATATTGACAACAACAAGCAAGAAATAGGCTTAGAGTTAGATAATATTTCTGAATTTAGCAGTGAAGGGCCACTGCGTAATGGTGCCCAAAAGCCCGATGTTGCAGCACCAGGAGCGATGATTATTTCTGCCCTCTCCTCGAATGCCAATCTCAATCGCTCAATGATGGTAAATTCTAAATTTGTAGCTATGGCTGGTACAAGTATGGCAACACCATTTGTAACTGGTTTAGTTGCATTGTTGTTGCAGAAAAACCCCAATCTAGATCCAGCGAAGGTCAAAGAAATGCTATGTAAAAATTGTTCTATCCCCGGAAAAGCGGCGGGAACTTTTGATAGTAAATGGGGTTTTGGATTGATTGATACGCTAAAGCTCGCTGAAGAGTAGAATCGCGTAGTTAATGAAGCTGTTGGTAACGGATAATTTCAAATACTAACTATTACCAACAGCTATAAAATTAAGTAAAGCGTAAGGTGGGCACTGTCTAACTTTCCTCAAAGCCTTATTTTTAGGTTGTGAACAGTGCCCACCCTACAAAATTTGCTACAAAATTTGCTGGCGGGATGGCAACGCAGCGGAGATTTAAAAGATGTGGCTAGCGAAAGGCTTATAGCCTGTGGGCATTTTAAAAACAGGGATGCCCCATCAGTGGATCTGTAATTAGTAGTAGGCAAGCGTAAGCTAGCTCTACACAAGGGTAGGCAATTTATAGCAGTAAATTTGATAGTTTTATTTTAGGGCAGGCTAAAATCAGCCTGTCCTTTGTGATTCGGAAAGTGGTAATATCTCGCCCTGCTTTCCATCTGTCTGAGCAAGAAAGTATAGACGGGGTATTGATGGGAGATTTTTTAGATGAACTATCAGAAGCTAGACGCTGCCCTTGCGATGGCGCTAAATCAGGTTCACGATCCAGAAGAACGTAGTTTGGTAGTCTTCATTCATACCGAAAGACTTACAGAAGGATCTGCTGCGATCGCTGTCTTAGAAAATTTGGGTGTTAGTGATATTAACGTGGCTAAGGATGTATTCAGTGCTACTCTATCACCTAATGAAATTTCTAAATTATCAGAGCAACCTTGGGTGCAGTATCTGAAACTTTCCCAAAAGATGCGTTTGATAGATAGAGGGCTAGGTGGAAGAAACATGGGTATGTCAAAAATTTAAGTTAAATTTATACACTAATTTCCCTGTAGTAGTCATGGAAAGTGCTAATTGCCTGTGGCAGCATACAGCAAATTAAACTCACTAGAAATCTCCGATCCCCCCCTTACCAGCAGGTGCAGACAGTCCTAAACTGTAGGTGAGAGTTGAAAGGCAGTCGGGAGAAAACTTGTGAAAAGAGTTTTAGCAATTATTCTCGGTGGCGGTGCAGGTACCCGCCTATATCCGCTAACTAAACTACGCGCTAAACCAGCTGTACCACTGGCAGGTAAGTATCGCTTAATAGATATTCCTGTCAGTAATTGTATAAATTCCGAAATATTCAAAATCTACGTCCTGACACAATTCAACTCGGCTTCGCTGAATCGCCATATTGCGCGTACCTACAATTTTTCTGGTTTTACTGAGGGATTTGTGGAAGTGCTTGCCGCCCAGCAAACGCCAGAAAACCTTAGTTGGTTCCAAGGTACAGCAGATGCGGTTCGTCAGTACCTATGGCTGTTTGAAGAATGGGGTGTAGACGAATATTTAATACTATCAGGCGATCACCTATACCGCATGGACTATCGCCTATTTATCCAGCGTCACAGGGAAACTGGGGCTGATATTACTCTGTCAGTTATACCCATCGACGAGCGCCGCGCCTCCGATTTTGGCTTAATGAAAATTGATCAGTCTGGGAGGGTAATCGACTTTAGCGAGAAACCCAAAGGCGATGCTCTAAAGAAAATGGCGGTTGATACTACCATTCTTGGTTTAGATAAAAGCCAAGCCGAGCAACAACCTTATATTGCCTCAATGGGGATTTATATCTTTAAAAGAGATGTTTTGATCAAGTTGTTGAAAGATGCTACAGAGCGCACAGATTTTGGCAAAGAAATTATTCCTGATTCAGCCAATGACTACAACATTCAAGCCTACTTGTTTGATGGTTATTGGGAAGATATCGGAACAATAGAAGCGTTTTATAATGCAAATTTAGCACTAACTAAGCAACCCCGCCCGCCTTTTAGTTTCTACGATGAGCACGCGCCGATTTACACTCGCGCTCGTTACCTACCCCCCAGCAAATTATTAGATTGCCATGTGACGCAATCAATTGTTAGTGAAGGTTGCATTCTCAAAAATTGCCGCATCGAAAATTCGGTTTTGGGAGTGCGATCGCGCATTGAAGCAGGTTGTGTGATCCAAGATTCTTTAATCATGGGTGCAGACTTCTATCAGCCATTTGCTGAACGTCAGTCTGATTGCGATCATCGCAGCATTCCAGTAGGAATTGGTGCTAACACAACGATTCGTCGTGCCATCATTGACAAAAATACTCACATTGGTTGTGATGTACAAATTGTCAACAAAGACAACGTTCAAGAAGCTGAACGCGAAAATCAAGGTTTTTACATCCGCAATGGTATTGTCGTGGTGTTGAAAAATGCTGTCATTCCTGATGGAACGATTATTTAGTCATTAGTCAATAGTCATTAGTCAATGGTCATTGGTTATTTGTTACAAATACAAATGACAAATGACAAATGACAAATGACAAGACTAATTTTACTAATTGGTCTTCCTGGTAGCGGTAAGTCAACCTTGGCAAAACAATTGCTAGCAGAATGCCCCCCGTGGCGGCTGGTTTCCACCGATGCTATCCGGGGGCAGTTATTTGGTGATGAGGCAATTCAGGGATCGTGGTTATTGATTTGGCGAGAAATCAGGCAGCAATTTCAAGCAGCGATCGCCGCAAATGTTACGGTAATTTATGATGCCACTAATGCGCAGCGACGCCAACGCCGTGAAATCATTGCTCTAGCCCGCGACATCGGTTTTACTCAAATTGTCGGAATTTGGGTAGAAACACCAATTTGGTTATGTTTAGCACGCAATAAAAGACGAAAACGTCAAGTGCCAGAGGACGTAATATTTCGTATGTATCGCCAACTGCGAGATGCTCCTCCTAGCTTAGTAGAAGGATTAGACAGCCTGATTTGTTTTTCTCCGGAGCGAGGAGAGTACGGAAATTGCGCTCGTGCAGTCAGCAAGAACCGTACTTGATTTTATATAAGGTTTGTTAACTTAAAATCAGACTTAGTATGCCTGGAATTATACCGGGTACAAAATAACGACTCAAATTTTACCTAGAAAAAAACATAAAGGGAATTGCTAGTGGAGGCTGGTAGATGGCTGCAACCGATTTTAAAGACTATTACGCAATTTTGGGAGTTAGTAAAACTGCCAGTCCAGAGGAAATTAAACAAGCCTTTCGGAAATTAGCCCGCAAATATCACCCCGATGTCAATCCTGGCAATAAACAGGCAGAGGCACGCTTCAAGGAAATTAACGAAGCCTACGAAGTTTTGTCAGATCCAGAAAAACGTAGCAAATACGACCAATTCGGCCAATACTGGAAACAAGTCGGTCAAGGTTTCCCTGGCGGCGGTGTTGGCTTTGATACGGGTGGCTTTGACTTCAGTCAATACGGTAGTTTTGATGATTTTATCAATGAGTTGTTAGGACGCTTTGGTGGTGGCGGTGGTAGTGCTCGTGGTGGGCGACAAACTTATAGTTACCGCACTTCCACAGGTGCTGCTCCTGGTGGTTTTGGTGGCTTTGGTGATTTTGGCTTTCAAGATGCTGCTTCCACAGGCACTACCCAAGACAGTGAAGCAACAATTTCCCTGACTTTTTCTGAAGCTTTTCATGGTGTTCAAAAGCGCTTCAGTCTGGGCAACGAAACTATTGATGTTCGCATCCCCCCTGGTGCAAAACCAGGAACCCGTCTGCGCGTGCGGGGTAAAGGACAAGTCAGCCCTTTTACGCAACAACGAGGAGATTTGTACTTAAAAGTTGAACTTCAGCCCCATTCTTTCTTCCAATTTGAAGGTGATAATTTGGTCTGTGAGGTAGCAATCACACCAGATGAAGCCGTGCTGGGAGCCTCTATTGAAGTACCTACTCCCGATGGCAGCGTTAGTGTTAAACTTCCGGCTGGAGTACGTTCTGGGCAGACTTTGCGCCTGCGAGGCAAGGGTTGGCCGCAACCTAAAGGTGGACGTAGCGATCAGTTGGTGAAGATTGCGATCGCTACTCCCAGAGAAATCAGTTCACAAGAGCGGGAGTACTATGAAAAAATCCGCGTTATGCGTACCTATAATCCCCGCAGTCATTTGCAAAATATCAAATTGTAAAAATTGTTAGTAGTTAGTAGGGACGGGTTTATTTAGATATCTTCGTCATTCTAAAGAGATTACCTTTAAAACCCGCCCGTACAATAGTTAGTAGGGGCGGGTTTATTTAGGTAGCTTGCCTTTTACTTTTACCTTACTGCTTCCCCAATTTGAGGAGCATTTAAGGACACCGCAGGGGCTTTTTGTTGAGCCAATGACGGTACAGAATTTCGCAATCTTTCAGTTAGCTGTACTGTAGAAGCATCGTATACCTGAGTCAAAATCTTGGGATATAAACCAATCCCAATAATTGGCACTAACAAGCAGGCGATGATGAAGATTTCGCGGGGTTCAGCATCGACGAGTTTCTGGTGAGAAACTAATTCTTTATTCTCTTCACCGTAGAAAATTTCCCGCAGCATTGACAGCAAATAAATTGGAGTTAAAATCACCCCAACTGCCATCAAGAACACGACAATAATTTTGAAAGTCGGGTTATAGGCATCGCTTGTGGCAAATCCTACGAACACCATTAACTCTGCCACGAAACCACTCATTCCTGGTAATGCCAATGACGCTAAGGAACAAGTTGTCCACATAGCGAAAATCTTCCCCATTTTCTTGCCGACACCACCCATCTCATCCAACATTAGGGTGTGGGTGCGATCGTAAGTTGCTCCTACCAAAAAGAATAAACTTGCCCCAATCAATCCGTGGGATACCATTTGTAGCATTGCCCCATTCAAACCCAAATCGGTAAAGGAAGCAATACCAATCGTCACAAAGCCCATGTGGGAAATGGAAGAGTAAGCAATTTTTCGCTTTAGGTTACGCTGCGCAAAGGATGTGAGGGCTGCGTAGATAATGTTAACTACCCCCAATATCACCAATACAGGGGCAAAATAAGCGTGAGCATCGGGAAGCATCTGAGCATTCATCCGAATTAAGGCATAACCGCCCATTTTCAGCAGAATACCAGCTAGTAACATATGTACAGGGGCTGTGGCTTCACCGTGGGCATCTGGTAGCCAGGTATGGAGTGGGAAGATAGGCAACTTGACAGCGTAGGCAATCAAAAAGGCACCATACAGCCAAAGTTGAAGGTTTAAGGCATAATTTTTTGCAGCAAGCGATCGCATATCAAATGTGACCGTATCACCATAAAATGCCATCGCCAAGCCAGCTACCAAAATAAATAAGGAACCGCCGGCAGTGTACAAAATAAACTTAGTTGCTGCATACTGCCGTTTTTTTCCTCCCCAAATTGCTAAGAGCAGGTAAACCGGAATCAATTCCAGTTCCCACACCAGGAAAAACAACAGCATATCCTGGACGGCGAATACAGCAATTTGACCGCCATACATCGCCAACAACAAAAAGTAAAATAGCTTGGGCTTTAGCGTCACAGGCCAAGCCGCCAAAGCCGCCAATGTGGTAATGAATCCAGTCAAAATAATGAGGGGCATTGACAAGCCATCTGCCCCTACTGACCAATTCAAATCCAGCTGCGGAACCCAGGCATAACTCTCAAACAACTGCAAATCAGGATTGGAGAAGTCATACCCAAAATAAAAGGCAGTAACAATCAAGGCAAAATCGATCAACCCAACAATCAGGGCGTACCAGCGTACTGTTTTGCCGTCTTTATCTGGGATGATGGGAATTAGCAGCGATGCTACTACAGGTAACAGAATAATCGTGGTCAGCCAAGGAAAATTAGCTGTATTCATCGAAGTCGTTCGTAATGTAAGGGCTTAGGCTACTAGCTATTAACTAGCAGTTTTTTCGCGATCGGGCCTTCATTTGTTAGGTTGATTTAACAAAAATCAAAAAAGATAAAGACAGGTAAATACATTTACCTGCCCTCATCCTCATAAAACACACTTGTTGAGCAATAAATAACTCATGAGATAGCAGCAGTGATTACTTCAACTTTGGTTAATTTAAGTTACACCAAAGACAATCACCAAGCCCAAGACCGCTGCAAACACAATTAAGGCGTAGAACTGAGCGCGACCGTTTTCAAAGTATTTCAAGCCTTCACCACTGACAAGGGTGAAAAAGCCTGTAAGGTTGACAGCACCATCAACAACGCGGTAGTCAACTTCCATCACTTGTCTAGCTAAACGACGCGAGCCGAGAACAAAGACGCGGTGGTAAATGTCATCGAAATACCACTTATTGAGAGATAGCTCATAAAGTGGTTTGATTTTGTTTGCGATCGCCACTGGGTTAATCTTACCCCACAAATACATTAAAGAAGCGACCGTAATCCCAATCAAGGAAATTCCGACTGAACCACCCGCCATAATGTAAAACTCATGCAGGTCAACTTCTGCGGCTTTTGTTACCACTTCCTCAAGGGTTTCGTTGGGAGAATAGATAAACTCCTCAAAGTAGTTAGCAAAAGGTGTCCCCACCAAACCAATCAAAACCGAAGGAATTGCCAGCAGTACTAACGGCAGGGTCATCGTCCAAGGGGACTCGTGTGGATATTCACTATGACCATGACCGTGGCTGTCGTGATCGTGATGTTCTTCGTGGGCTTCCAGTTCTCCTTTAGTCATTGCACCAGGCCCAAAAGCGGGGGTTCTTTCAAAACCCGCAACAATCGCCATGCCGATAGGAGACTTGAGTTTCTCCCACAACTGAGTTTTATTGCCCCGGAATTGACCTTCAAAGGTGGTGAAATACATCCGGAACATATAAAAGGCAGTAATTCCAGCTGTTAGCCAGCCTATACCCCATAGCAGTGGATTAGAGGCAAAGGCGGCACTGAGAATTTCATCTTTTGACCAGAACCCAGCAAAAGGCGGGATACCAGAAATTGCCACGCAACCGATCAAAAAGGTCAGTGCCGTAATCGGCATAAACTTGCGCAGTCCACCCATCAACCGCACATCCTGGGCTAAGTCAGGGTCATGACCGACGACTGCTTCCATACCGTGAATCACCGAGCCTGAACCCAAAAATAGCATCGCCTTAAAGTAGGCGTGGGTCATCAGGTGGAAAAGCCCAGCAGAGTAAGCGCCTACTCCCATTGCCATCACCATGTAACCAAGTTGGGAAATGGTGGAGTAAGCTAAACCCTTTTTGATGTCGTTTTGGGTAATGGCTATTGTTGCCCCCAAAAAAGCCGTAAACGCCCCTGTGTAGGCAATTGTATTCATTGCCGCTGGGACGTGTTCAAACACTGGGTACATCTGGGCAATGAGGAAGACGCCTGCTGCCACCATCGTTGCCGCGTGAATCAAGGCAGAGATGGGCGTAGGGCCTTCCATTGCATCTGGTAGCCAGACGTGGAGGGGAAATTGGGCTGATTTAGCTACCGGGCCTAAGAAAACTAAAATCGCAAACAAAGCTGCCAGCACATTGCTGATCGAACCTGTATGCACCAGTTGGGCAAGGCGATCGCCCATAACTTGAAAATCAAAACTTCCTGTTGCCCAAAATAGCCCCAGAATACCCAACAAAAGACCAAAGTCACCGACACGGTTGGTAACAAACGCTTTTTGGGCTGCATCTGCTGCTGATTTGCGATCGTACCAGAAACCAACCAGCAGATAGGAACACATCCCTACCAGTTCCCAGAAGATATAAATCTGCACCAAGTTAGGACTAACCACCAGACCTAACATTGAGGAGCCAAACAAGCTGAGATAGGCATAGAACCGGACATAGCCGGGGTCGTGCGCCATGTAGCCATCCGTGTAAACCATGACCAAGAAAGCTACTGTTGTCACAATCACCAGCATTAAGGCTGTCAGGTGGTCAATAGTGTAGCCCATGCTCAGGTGAAAATTTCCAGCTGCCGCCCATTCTAGGGTGCGAATATAAGGGGCGTGACCATGCAATTGACTCCATAATATGGCAAACGACAGCCCCATCGCCGCTCCCATCAAGGAGATAATTAGCACGGCGTTAAGCTGTCGTAAGCGGTTCGTCACCTGATTTAGAGAGATTAATCCCAGCCCAACCAACATTGCCCCTAAAAGGGGTAATACCGGAATCAGCCAGGCATATTGATAGATTACTTCCATCACTGACGCCTACTTTTAGAATTCTTCATGAAAAAGGATGAAGGTACAAGTCACTAGAGAAGTCAGAGCAAAGAAAGACTCTACTTTGAACTTCAAAGAGGCATAAGGCAGAAGGCATAAGGATAAATTAATCTTTCACACTTCATACTTCATACTTCATACTTCATACTTCAACCTTTGGTTGACTAACTTGTCGGATCTGTTAATAATTGTGACACACACCCTCCAGGATAAAATACCCCACCCGATACTGATTAGGTGAGGTAATTAAACATGGTTTTATATTTTTGGCATTTTTTAGCAGTCATGAGCCAAAAGTTGATAGCGTGATGCTAAGGATTCCGCTATCCTTCACCCTTAGCTTCTTGGGCTGACCTCCCCTCAGTGGTCATATCCTACTCAAAAAGCCACCTTGTAACTATTGACTATTAAGTCTTTTTATGCTAAACGATATCCCAGTTCTGCTGTTTTAGTGTTTGTGTGGACTTTATGATGCTTGCCGTAGCTAAGTTTAATTTCTTCTAGAGCTTGAAGTAAATCTTCACGCCCACGAAAACCTTCCAAACGTTGCCTAACAATACCATTTTCAATCAATAGCAAAGTTGGTAACGATTTGAGTCGATATGTAGTGGACAATTTGAAATTGTCATCAGCATTAATACCGACTAATTTAATTTGATCGCCGCATTGAGCTTTAAATTGCAATAACAAGGGGTGAATGATGCGGCACAAGCCACACCAAGGAGCTTCAAAATTTACTAAAACAGGAATAGGAGATTCTAAAACTTCTTGAGTAAACGTCCGCTCACTAACCGACAACACCATGATGCCTCTAAAATTATAGGGTTTTCATATCCAAATAGCGTATCGACAGGAAGGTAGATTAAGTCAGTAACTGCCGATAGACGCTTTCAGGGCATAAACAGATGTACAAAGATTTCAGCCTTGATTTTATCTTGATCATTATTGATGCCGACACAAAAGCCAACGCATCAATCATAGTAGGATTTTAAGGTTATCAACTCCTGTTTGCCGCTACAGGGAAGAAAAATTAAATGCTCGGTACGATTTACTCCCATAACTGATAGTTAATTAGCAACTACCAAATATTAATGTCTGAAATCGCTTGCTCTTACCCTCCCTGACAGCTACTTCAATTCATCCTACATTGATTTGGTAGTAACTAGTGAGCCAAAATGCTCATCTAATTTCTATCCTATGCTCCTGTCAGTTTTGTTTCAACCTGGATCACCATTGTACCTTACTAGTTGCCGTCAACAACAGGGGATGAGACCACCATAAGAGTATTACAAAGATAGCTACTCCTAAATAGGCAGGGCGAAAAAATTCTCGCCACTCCAGATGTTGACGCCCATCAACAATAGCAGCAAAAGGAATAATACTTGTGCGCTGCTTCACAGCAGTAAAAGCCGTGCCATAGCGCCAGCTTAAGCGGCGATCGCCATGCCAGACTCCAAACAAATGGTGTAAAATCAACCCCGCAGAAGTAACAACAGTAAATGTAGTACCCAACCAAAGAGTATGGGCGACACACCAAATTATCTGTCCGACCATTTGAGGATGGCGGGTAATACGAATAATTCCTGTTTCGTAGAGATGGACTTGTGGTTTGGTGATGGCAGCAATTTCTAGTAGATTGAAAGTAGCAGGATATAAAAATAAAAAAGATATTGCTGATAAAATCCAGACTAATGGTTTTACCCCAGGTAAACTTTGGATCTGCCAAAGCTGTAAACCATCATAGCGGTGGTTAAAAAAGTAAATAATCAAGATTACAGCCAAAGGTAGGCTCGTCAACGCAAACATAATGCGATAGAGTCGCGGGCCGATCCGTTTTTCTGCCCAAGGCCGCAAAGCAGCTCCTCCACTATGGGCAATTGCAAAACCTAATTGTAATCCCAAGATGGTGAAATGGCTGGTGGTTAACCAAGGTGGCAGCATCATAAACATAAGTGAAGTAACTTAAAGCGAGCTTAATTCAGTACAATCAATACCACAAAGTATTCAAAGGGGGACTTTAGTCAAGATGTTGTGTTACTGTCTTTTGCGGATAAAGCCTCCAAGTTTAAGATGCAATAAATTACGCCTAGCCAGAATACTATGAATTGCTGGTTTATTGCCAATGCTGCTCCTTTCTTGTTTGTGGGTTGAGCCTTATGTCTGACCTTCCTTTCACCTTAGATCAATTACGTATTCTAAAAGCGATCGCCGCAGAAGGGAGCTTTAAGCGTGCTGCTGATAGCCTCTACGTCTCCCAACCTGCCGTCAGCTTACAAGTACAAAACCTTGAACGGCAACTCGATGTTCCCTTATTCGATCGTGGAGGACGCCGCGCACAATTAACCGAAGCAGGACATCTACTCCTAAGTTATGGAGAAAAAATCCTCAGTCTATGTCAGGAAACCTGCCGTGCGATCGAAGATCTACAAAATCTTCAAGGCGGTACTTTAATTGTTGGGGCTTCTCAAACTACTGGTACTTATCTGTTACCCCGAATGATTGGGTTGTTCCGACAAAAATATGCCGATGTGGCGGTGCAATTGCATGTCCACTCTACTCGCCGAACTGCCTGGAGTGTAGTCAACGGACAAGTCGATCTGGCAATTATCGGTGGTGAAATTCCTGGTGAGTTGGCAGAATCGCTAGAAATCATTCCTTACTCTGAAGATGAATTGGCGCTAATTTTGCCTGTTTTTCATCCTTTTACAAAACTCGAAACCATTCAAAAAGAAGACCTATATAAATTACAATTCATAGCTCTCGATTCCCAATCGACAATCCGTAAGGTCATAGATCAGGTTTTAGCACGTCATGATATTGATACACGGCGTTTGAAAGTGGAAATGGAACTCAATTCTATAGAAGCAATTAAAAATGCTGTGCAATCTGGTTTGGGAGCCGCTTTTGTTTCCACGTCAGCGATCGCTAAAGAATTACAAATGGGAGTTTTACACTGTACTCCCATTGAAGGTGTGATCGTTAAGCGAACACTGTGGCTAATTTTTAATCCCAATCGCTATCGCTCCAAGGCAGCAGAAGCTTTTAGTAAAGAAATTTTGCCTCAGTTTGCTGCCCCTGGCTGGAATCTTGATGTGTTAAAATCGACACACCATCATCGCAGTATGGCAATAAATACAACTGTAGACACGGACACATCCCACTCTGATGAGAGTTAAAATTTAGTCATTCGTCATTTGTCATTTGTCCTTTGTCATTCAGTAATGGCTGCTGACTAATGACCCTTGCGGGTACCCTGCGGGAAGTCGCCCTCCAGGCGTCTACGCCAGTCGTACCCTGCGGGAAGCCGCCCGGAGGGCGTCTACATGGGGGGGAACCCCCTTTCTGCGCGCTGGCTCACAAATGACTGATGACTATTGACAAGTATGGAAATTTATTGCACTCGTCCCGGTTGCCCCCGTCCACAAAACTATTTTCAAGATTTAGACGATCATTCCACCTTAAGAACAGTACAGCAAAAATACTGCACTGCTTGTGGTATGCCCCTAATTTTAGTTGGCCGCTATTTGCCTACAAAGTTGTTAGGTAAAGGAGGATTTGGGGCAGCATTTTTGGCGCGCGATCGCTATACTCCTGGGATGCGTCAGTGTGTGGTTAAGCAATTCCAACCAGCAGGCAATTTAACCACCACTCAATTGCAACTAGCCCAAGATTTGTTTGAGAGAGAAGCTGTAGTCTTAGAAGAGATCGGCTCTCAACACGACCAAATTCCCGATTTATATGCTTTTTTCCCGGTGATAGTTCCTAGTTTCTCCCAACGGGGGAAGCAAGACCAATTTTTTTATCTCGTTCAGGAATACATTGATGGACAGAATCTTGACGAGGAATTAGCCCAAAAAGGCAAGTTTTCCGAACCAGAAGTATTGGAAGTACTGCGAGACGTTCTAAAGGTATTGCAGTTTGTCCATCATAAAGGCATTATTCACAGAGATATCAAGCCTTCTAACATCATGCGCCATCGCAATGGCAGACTTTACTTGTTAGATTTTGGCGCAGTTAAGCAGGTAGCAAATGCTCCCTCTGGAGCAGCAGCTTCAACAGGAATTTATTCTTTGGGCTTTGCACCACCAGAACAAATGTCTGGGGGACAGGTATTTCCGTCTACAGATTTATACGCATTGGCTGTATCAATTGTGATTTTGCTCACGGGTGAAAAGAATGTAAATCAGCTATTTGATGTGTATAGCAATCAGTGGAAATGGCGCAGTCAAACTGCAATTAGCCCTCATCTTGCTAATATTCTCGACAAGATGCTTTTACCTGCTGCCAATCAACGCTTTCAGTCAGCCCAGGAAGTTTTGGATGCCCTGAATGCACCGCCGCAACCGATTGTACCTACCCAAATTCACCCCCAACAACCTAACCAATTACAACAACCGCAGCCTGTAGCAAATCAACCACAACAACAGCGACGATCTCGAACTTCCTCCGTAGCACCATTTTCCACTTGGGAGTTTTTAGCAGGTGCAGGATTTAGTGGGTTTGAAGGTGGATTAATTGCGATCGCCCTCTATAGTTTGTTGAAATCCCCAGTTATGGCTCTCGCTGCCTCCGCGCTAATTTTAGGAATACTAATTTTTGCTCAAACGCGGCGATGGATTGAAAAATGGGATTTATTAATTATTCCTACTATTACTTTTGCAATTATTTTTTTTGTACCTTTATTGCAGGCGAGTCTTGGTATTCAACAAGTAATTATTCTATCTGTAGCAGCTGGATTAGTGGCAATTGCAGTTACAACACTATTTCGTCTGATTTATAAATTATTATCTTTAATTTTTTAACTAGAGTTACTGATTTAATAGCTTGATACTCTTAATTTTTGGGCGAATATAATTCGCTACTACACCAACTTAAGTTTTCCTCCGCAGACTAACTAAAAAACCAGAGTTTTAAACCCACGGAGGTGGAAAGAATTCACAAGACGCAAAGCAACTTCCCGTAGGGGTGAGGTGAGCATCGCCTTAGGTGGTTTTCCCGACTTAGGGAGCCACTGCGCCCTTGGAGGTTCCCTCTTTGAGTGCAGGTGGCGTGCGACTGCGTTCGCCGGAGGCATTTCCGTAGGGTACCCAGAGGGAGGTTTCCTCCACTCAGAACTTCGGAGTTTTGTCTGTTTAGCCGCGATTTCCAATCGCCAGGGTTGGTTTCTTAATTTACACTAGATGTGGAGTTCTGATTAAAAATATGTAAGGTTAACCATTTCTTAACCTAAATAAATTAATAAAAAGATGGAAAATAGCCTCATACCCTTTTGAATTTGAAATCACCTTCTGTATCTAATTGCTGTGAATCCATTTGTTAGAATGTTTTTTTAATTGGTATTACTAACAGAAAGTTAAAAAACTGTGATGACTGAAAAAAACGAAACTACAGTTTTGGTTTTAGCCCTGATAATTACCTTGGGACTTGTAGGCGGTGTATTTTTGTGGTTAGCAAATAACTCTGGTATAAAATTCTTCCGAAGTAGCAATAATCTATCTCAAACTATTAAACAAACTGATATTAATAACTTTGCTCAAGTTCAAAATGTTCCTGTGGGATTATTTAGCTACGGTGGTAGCACTACTTGGGCACCAATTCGTAAAGAAGTTGATACAGCCGTTCAAACTGTATTTCCTCAATTTCAACTACGCTATACAGATCCAACTACAGGTGCCCCTGGTTCTGGAAGCGGAATTAAAATGCTGTTAAGCAGCCAGCTAGCTTTTTCCCAGTCTTCACGTTCAATTAAAGATGAGGAATTTAAACAAGCACAACAACGGGGTTTCACACTCAAAGAAATTCCGGTAGCAATTGACGGTATTGCGATCGCGACTCACCCTCAGCTTAATATTCGCGGTTTAGCCGTTGCCCAACTCAAGGATATCTACACTGGCAAATTAACCAATTGGCAAGAATTGGGCGGGCCGAATTTAAAAATTACACCATATTCTCGCCGCCAACAAGAGGGAGGCACTGTAGAATTTTTTGGTGAAAATGTCTTAGGAGGGGAGAAGTTTGGTGACAACGTCCAATTTATCTCCACAACAACCCAAGCTTTAAAAGAAGTAGCAACAAATCCTGGCAGTATTTACTACGCCTCTGCCCCAGAAGTTATTGGTCAATGTAGCATTAAGTATTTACCACTGGGACGTTCAATTGATAAGTTGATTCCTCCTTACCAAGAGCCATTTGTCCCTCTTTCTCAATGTCCACAAAAACGTAACCAGCTAAATGTAGCTGCTTTTCAAAGTGGTGAATATCCTATCACCCGTAGATTATTTGTAATTGTTAAACAAAATAGCCACAGCGATCAGCAAGCAGGAGAAGCCTATGCTAACTTGCTGCTTACAAATCAAGGTCAAGAATTAATCTCTAAAACTGGATTTGTCAGAATTCGATAATTAAGTTTAGTTAGTGGATAGTAGTTATTGGTTAGTGGTATTTTTTTTGACAATCCACAACTAGCAACCAACACCTGGTAAATTACTATGTCACAAAAAAATGAGACACCAATTCTGATATTATCCCTACTGATTACAGTAGGACTTATAGCTGGCGGATTTTGGTGGTTTACAAGAAAAACTGACTTGACTATAAATCAAGTCTCCAAGCCTCAATCTACTACTCCGAGTTCTAATATTACTAAGTCAGAACCTAGCAGTAAGACTTTTGCTTCCGTACAAGATGTGCCCACCGGATTATTCAACTATGGAGGTAGTACTTCTTGGGCACCAATCCGGCTGATTGTTGATTCGGCACTTCAAGCTGGGCGACCAGAATTTAGAATGCGTTATGTAGAACCTAATACTGGTACTCCTGGCACTGGTACGGGTATTCAAGCCTTAATCGATGGTAAATTAGCATTTGCCCAATCATCTCGACCAATATTGGATGAAGAGCTATCTCGTGCCAAGCAGCGTGGATTTAGTCTGCAACAAATTCCTGTAGCGATTGATGGTTTAGCAGTAGCAGTAAATCCCAATCTCCCGGTTCCAGGATTGACAATAGACCAATTAAGGTCAATTTACAGTGGTAAAATCACAAACTGGAGCCAAGTAGGAGGCCCTAATATTCCTATTAATGCATATTCTCGTCGCCTTAGTGATGGCGGCACAGTAGAACTTTTTTCCCAAGATATTTTGGGAGGTCAAGCTTTTGGATCTAATGTAGAGTTTATTTCTACCACCACTCAAGCCCTACAAAAAGTGGCTAGTAATCTTGGTGGCATATACTATGCTTCTGCCCCAGAAGTTGTTCCCCAATGTTCAATTAGGCCCTTGCCGTTGGGGCGAACGCAAGGACAGTACGTTCCTCCTTACCAAGAGCCATTTGTTCTCCCTTCAGAATGCCCTGGTAAACGGAACACATTGAACATTGAGGCCTTCCAGTCAGGAAATTACCCAATCACCCGCAATCTATTTGTGGTGGTCAAACAGAATGCTCAAATTGAGGAGCGAGCGGGTACTGCTTATGCCAACTTACTGCTAACTGAACAGGGACAAGAACTTATCTCCCAAGCTGGGTTTGTCAAAGTACGCTGACACCTGTCATGAATAGATAACCACAATAGTGCTTGCTTTTGCACACACCCATGGAATTTTGCTTCAATTTATGAAAATAACAAAACTCATTTGGATGGTTTTTCTGATTGGAGAGTAGTGCCTTTCCTTCAAGATAGTGTGGTTTACACTCTTTGTGCGGTAAGGCAACTTCTCATTAGAAATTGTGCGATCGCACTTTAGCTGGCTCTATTAATTGACTCTGCTGGCAAGCAGATGAGATTATCCCCTTGAGTTAAAATCAAGCCGCGTTGACGCAACTTACCCATCAAACGGGTGACGGTGACACGAGTCGAACCAATGGCACTGCCAATTTGGGCGTGGGTGAGGGGGAAAGGTAAACAATAACCACGAATTACTTCAGGATCGGTTTCGCTCATAGCCGGCTCTCCGTATTCCTCAATCAACAATGTGAGGAATCCTAAAAGTCGGTCTATTGTGCGTCGCTGTCCTAAAGCACTCAACCACAGCAACTTGCGCTGGTGCTGTAACCTGAAGGCATCCATCACTTCACGGCGGAAGTGAGGCCAGTTGTCTAAATCGTGCCAGTACATCCACAACACCATAGTTTGGTCAACGTGTGCGTATGCTTGGAGCGTGAATGGTGACTGAGCAACAATTTCAAACGGCTGCCCTGCGCCAACAAAACCCAAGAAAGCTTCTTCTGGAGTTCGATTGATGCGTCTAGACGTTAACTGACTGGCTGTAGCACTCACTTGAGCGGTTCCTACCATACGGATCGCACCCCTTTGCACCAAATATAGCAATCCAGGTCTAGCTGGAATGCGCTCATCTTTGCTAAAGGTGCGGCAGCGGTAGTGTTCCTGAGCCCAATCAAGAATCCGTTGCCAAGTTAAGAAAGGCCGTGATGCCTCAGAAAAAGAGGATGGAGATTGCATAGGTAACAAAGAGCGTTCGGCTGAAGACAAAGACGTCATAAAAAGGTGCAAGGAGTGTCTTCTTGTTGGCTTGTCAGGCTTAACACCTAACAGTGCCAGCCATCTAAAGGGTAGAAACTGAGCTTCTACTCTTTTGTATACTTATTACTGTACAATGATTGTAGTAAAATTTACTCTGTTTCAAAAAAAATTTGCACAATTCTAATTTTTCTTTTTCTAGATTAAACTTCTACCCTAAGATAGATGACACAAAATTAACACTTCTCAAACAAACTTTAACTACCGTATATTCTGTGCATTAAATGCTACAAGTTAGCAAATACACATCAATTAAGCAGTTAATATACTACTATTTGCTGGCTGCATTAAGTATTTATGCTAATACTCAAGGAAGTGTATGCATAGAAAAAGAGAAAATTCCCCTATCTAAAGGTAGAAATGATGAGCGAGTTTTGTATATTACAGGGATAGCACTCAGGCTGTCGAAATATGAGAATCTGCCAGCGATGGAAATTGCTGAGGTTATCGCCTCTCATTTATCGATAGAGTCTGATGACGTTTTCAGAATCCAAATTATCTCACCTGGTTGGATTCATGTAGAATTGGCTCATCCTGTCCTAGCTGCTTGGTTACAAAGGCTTGTATCCCTTGGAAGGGAAGAGGGAGGCACAAAGAAAGAGAATCTCTCATTGTCTTGTTCTCTTTTTCCGGTTCAGTACGCTCATGCACGCTGCTGTTCGTTAATGCGACTAGTTCAGCAAGAAGAATTGTTTATTTCCGCTGATGTTATACCTTGGTTGAACAGAGAGCAAAAACTGCGGTTAAATCACCCTGCTGAATTTCGTCTCATAAACGAATTGGTGCAAATTATGGACGAATTGGAATATTCATCTGCTGATGCTTTGGTGAAGTGGGAAAAAGCAGGGCTTGCTGTGAGCCAAGCTTTTGAAAATTTCTGGTGCAATTGCCGTATTTGGGGTGAGGTTAAAACTACTTCACCAGAATTAGCCCAAGCTAGGCATGGATTAATCTTAGCTACTCAATGGGTTTTAAAATTTCTGTTGGAAGAAAAATTAGGTGCTTTTGCTCCTGTTGAGTTATAAAAATGGCACGAAGTACAAAACCACTTTAACGGTTAGCAAGAGTTGTAGGTGCTTTTCATAAAACAACAAATTCAAATGTCTATTACTGAAATCAATTAATATTTTTGTAACAAGTATTGACTGGTTGAATCACTTAGGATATATTATCAGGTGTGTGAGGAGCGAACCAGCGAGGGTACCGAGACGAAACACGGCCAGTCGTCGGTACCCTTTCTGATTTTTAGATGAGCGATAGGTTGTTCGCCATCTTTTTCTATTTTGAGAAAGCGTGAATAATAAAACAGTCCTGCATTTGTTTCAAGCAGGACTGGGTAACTTGAAGAAGATTGGTATTATACTCTTCTTAAAGCAGTAGTTTTTCAATCGCCACTGCTACCCCGTTGTCTTCAACACTAGGTGCAATCCAGTTAGCGATCGCTTGTACTTGTGGTGGTGCATTGCCCATTGCGATACCAATGCCAGCATAAGTGAGCATTTCCACATCATTAAAGTTATCACCAATAGTCATAACATTGTGAGGTTGTAGCCCCAGTTGTTCTTCAGCTAAATAGCGGACTGCGGTTCCCTTGTTAGCAAAAGGATTAGTTGCTTCAAAGAATGTAGCAACAGATTTGGTGAGATACAGTTCAGCAGGAGTATATTGACTGCGCAGAGAACCCAGCAAATTGTCAATAATATCTGTATCGTCGCATAAAGCCAGAACTTTTGTAGGTTCGTTGCTTAAGGCTTGGCGTAAGTCACCTACAGGGATGGGGGTAATAGCAGAACGTTCTGCATAAATTTGAGTTTCTGCTGTAACTTCTCTAACGTAGAGTTGATCGTTGATATAAAAGTGGACAGACAACAGCGATCGCAGTTCTGGTTGTTCAAAATAATCCAAAAGCTGCTCGGCAATTTTCCTAGAAACAGGTAAATGCTGATGAATTTTTTGAGAGACTGGGTCTTGAATCCACGCTCCTTGATAGGCTATTAACGGCAAGGTAGAGTTAATTTCTTGATGGAAACGCAAAGCAGAGCGATACATTCTACCTGTAGCAATCGCTACCTGAATCCCTTGAGCTTGCGCCGCAGTAATTGCTTGTTTAACGGGTTCGCTAATGCTATTTGTTTCCCCGGCAATAGTTCCATCTATATCTAAAACAAGTAATTTAATGTCTGTAGACTTTGCAGCAATATCTGCAATGCCAGATGATTCTAAGTAACGGGCAGATGTTTTCTGCATAAATTTAGTTGCTAGTACTATAAAGTCCCAGCTAAGAGGTTATCAGGTTAGATCGCAAAGTGGGAGTAGAGTTTAGTGAAATACCTTACTTGAAAATAAGGTTGGGAGAAGAATAATTTTCATACTTTGTTGTGAACTTTAGTTCCTGGGCACCTAACTAAATAAAAGCGACTGAATATTTTATGGTAGTTATTACTCTTGACAAATTTACGATAGGTTTAATTTAGAAAAGACACGTATAAATAATTTGTACTAAATCCAAGTAATTACTGAAGAGCTACATAAATATTAAAGAGTCAACTAAAACGGATTTTGAATATAGACAATTATCTAAAAATTAAGATATCAAGTAGATTAATTAAGCCTGTTTGCTTAGTGAAGTTTTTCAGATTTTTAGTACAAATTAGAAAGTAATTATATGCTCAAAAAAACTTTGACAGGACTGATTTTTGCGACTACTGCTTTGACTGGATTTTTGTCTCAAGTAAACTCTGCATCCGCAGCTGGTTTTACATGGAATAATTCATGGCAGCAGCCAGCAATACAAGGCAAACAAACGACTGGTTTTGATGACGCTCCTTTCCAGCAATATGTACAAGCAGAAAGAGTTGCCCTACCAAATAGCGGACAATTTCAATTAGATCCTAGTAAGTTATTCCTGAAATATAGTCACGATGTCAATGTTTTTTTCATTAACGAGGGCGCTGGTTATAGAAATCAGTTAGCTTATCAAGCAACGGGGAATACGAACAAATCTGGGCTAGTATTTAATGACATTGCTTGTAGTGGCTCTGGGTGTGTAGGTGACTGGGGTGGTAATACATTAAAGCTTGGTGATGGAGTTAGTCTTGGCAATGTTGCAGGAGGCACTCTATTGGACTTTTGGTTAAGAGCTGATGGCTTAAACCGTGGTGATTATGCCAATATTTTTGGAACTAAAACTTCCTCAAATCCAGACGGATTGCAGCACGTGGTTGCTTATGCTGTTGGTAACTACATTTTGATGGGTTTTGAGGATTTGTATGGCACTTTGGGTGCTACAGGAACCGATCCAAAGACTGGTAAGACGAACGAAGTTTCCGATCGTGACTTTAATGATGTGATTGTCGTTCTTGATATTGGTGCTGATAATGTTAAAGCACTAACCTCCGTTCCTGAGCCAACAGTCACTTTATCAGTGTTGGGTGTAGGAGCATTAGGTATGCTAAAACTACGTCGTCGTCGCCAAAACCAAGTCAAGAGATCATCTTAACTTTAAATCAAACCTGACGCGACGGAAGCAGCTGGTTACAATAAGGCTATGTCCCAAACAACACCTTCAAACCACTTGGCTTCCGCTTCTTTAAACCCAACACGCCCCACTTTCATCCTGATTGATGGGCACTCCTTAGCATTTCGTTCTTACTACGCCTTTGCCAAAGGAAGAGACGGCGGGCTGAGAACTAAGATGGGGATTCCTACCAGTGTATGTTATGGCTTTCTGAAATCTCTTTTGGAGATAATGGCAAACCAACAGCCACAAGCAATAGCTGTGGCTTTTGATTTGGGTTTGCCAACCTTCCGCCACGAAGCTGACGATACTTATAAAGCCGATCGCCCTGGCACACCAGAAGACTTTATTCCTGATTTGAAAAATCTCCACGAGTTGTTGGATGGGCTGAATCTGAAAATTCTTACAGCTCCTGGTTATGAGGCAGATGATGTTTTGGGAACTTTAGCACAGAGGGCTACTGCTGCTGGTTATAAAGTTAAGATTCTGACGGGCGATCGCGATTTATTTCAACTTATCGATCCTGATAAAGAAATTAGTGTTCTGTATTTTAGCCCAGAGGCTCTCAAGCGTTCCACAACTACAAATGGTATTACTGAGTTTGGAAGAGAGCAAGTTCAAGAAAAACTCGGCGTTTTGCCTTCACAAATTGTCGATTTTAAAGCTCTTTGTGGTGATAAATCAGATAATATTCCTGGAGTAAAGGGCATAGGCGAAAAAACTGCCGTGCAGCTTCTTAATACTTATGGTTCTCTAGATAAAATATACGCTTCTTTGTCTGAAATTAAAGGCGCAACTAAGCAAAAATTAGAAGCTGGTAAAGAAGATGCCGAAAAGTCTAAGTATTTGGCAGCGATCGTGCTTGATGTTCCTCTGGAAGTGAATTTAGAAGAGTGTCGATTAAAAGGATTTGATAACAACGTTTTAGCACCTATTTTAGAAAAGCTAGAATTTAAGACTTTTTTAGGTAAGATTAACGAACTACAACAAAAGTTTGGTGGAATAGTTACAGAAATACCCTCAACCTCTGTAGAGGAAATAACCAGCATTGAAGAAAATCAAGATAATGATTTGTGGTTTTTCAGTGCTACTGATACAACATTAGCTCAACAACAACCACAATCTAACTCCGCAATTAAACCACGTATTATTGATACAAAATCTAAATTAACTGAGTTAGTAAATCAATTACAGCAATTTACTAACCCAGATACACCTGTGGCTTGGGATACGGAAACTAGCGATTTGGAACCACGGGATGCTGAGTTAGTAGGAATTGGCTGCTGTTGGGGAACCCAGCTAGATGAAATGGCTTACATTCCTGTTGGACATAAAACTGGCGAAAATTTAGATAAAGATGTTGTGCTACAGACACTACGCCCAATTCTCGAAAATGTTAATTATCCTAAAGCTTTGCAAAATACCAAGTTTGACCGTTTGATTCTGCACTGTCAAGGAATTAACTTAGCAGGGGTAGTATTTGATCCTATGCTTGCTAGTTATCTCCTCAATCCTGATGGTAGCCACAATTTGAGTGATTTGGCTCAAAAATATTTGGGATTGACAGCAAAAAGTTATGCAGATTTAGTACCTAAAGGTAAAACTATTGCTGACATAGACATTCAAACTGTTGCAGACTACTGCGGGATGGATGTTTATACTACTTTTCAACTAGTGCCGAAATTGCGTGCAGAATTAGAGAAAGTTCCAGCTTTATATCAGTTATTAGTGGAAGTAGAACAACCACTAGAGCCTGTTTTGGCGGATATGGAATATCAGGGAATCCGCATTAACACAGAGTATTTGCAAGAACTTTCGCAACAGATAGAAACAGATTTAGCTAAGTTGGAAAAGCAAGCTTATGATATTGCAGGAGAAAAATTCAACTTGGGTTCTCCTAAGCAATTGAGTCAGATACTATTTGAGAAATTAAAGTTAAGTACAAAACATTCTCGGAAAATTCAAACTGGATATTCTACCGACGCAGCCACACTGGAAAAATTAAGAGAAGTTGATACAACTGGTATTATTGATGCCATCATTGAGTATCGTACTCTGGCTAAATTAAAGTCTACTTATGTGGATGCTTTGCCATCATTAGTGCGTCCTGATACTCAGCGAGTACATACAGATTTTAATCAAACAACTACATCTACTGGCAGGTTATCTTCTTCTAATCCTAATTTACAAAATATCCCGATTCGTACTGCTTTTAGTCGTCAAATTCGTAAGGCATTTATCCCAGAACCAGGCTGGTTGATGGTGGCTGCTGATTATTCGCAAATTGAATTAAGAATACTAGCTCATTTGAGTCAAGAACCAGTATTAATCGAGGCTTATCAAAAAAATGAAGATATTCACACAGTAACGGCACGACTGATGTTTGAAAAAGAAGATATAAACTCAGATGAACGCCGAGTAGCAAAAACTATTAACTTTGGTGTGATTTATGGCATGGGTTCATTAAAATTTTCGCGCTCCACTGGTGTGGATAAAGCACTGGCGAACGAATTTATTAAGCGATTTAGTAAACGTTACTCCAAGATTTTTGAATATTTAGAAGGGTTGAAAAAACAAGCGATCGCTCAAGGTTACGTAGAAACAATTCTTGGACGTCGGCGTTATTTCGATTTTACTAGTAATAACCTGCGTAATCTCAAGGGCAGTAATCCAGAAGATATAGATTTGAGTAAATTAAAGAATTTAGGTGCCTACGATGCAGGTTTATTGCGTTCTGCTGCTAACGCACCAATTCAAGGCTCCAGCGCCGATATTATCAAAATTGCAATGGTAAGGTTGCATGAAATTCTGCAAAATTATCAGGCACGGTTATTGTTACAAGTTCATGATGAATTGGTGTTTGAAATTCCTCCTGATGAATGGGAAGAATTACAACCACAAATCAAGTCGGTTATGGAAAATGCCGTGCAGTTGCGCGTACCTTTAGTAGTAGATGTGCGCGCGGGTGAAAACTGGATGGAGACAAAATAATAAGCAGGTTATAAACGTGTTTGTAGTTGAGTATTGACCTCTTGCAAGTCGCTTTCAGGAGCGAAAGATTGTAGATTTATATTTGTACGACTGCGATTAATTACCTCTTTAATTTTTGCAGCACTAGGCATTTTGGATTTAGCTAGCTTTTGAGCTTCAGCTTGGAGATGTTGCTTGTGAGTATACTCAATTAATTTAACTTGAGCGGTTGCATACACTGACGTATTTTTAGGAATTTGTTGGAGAAATTCAATCGCAGCCTCAAATTTGCTTACTGCTGCTTGACGGTAAGCTTGTTGTAGCAAGAAAACTGCCCTTACTTGTTTTTTTTGGTTATACTCAGCTAACTTTTGTTGTAC
Source organism: Chlorogloeopsis fritschii PCC 6912 (assembly GCF_000317285.1). Classification (GTDB taxonomy): domain Bacteria; phylum Cyanobacteriota; class Cyanobacteriia; order Cyanobacteriales; family Nostocaceae; genus Chlorogloeopsis; species Chlorogloeopsis fritschii. Next base: position 468,531 of record NZ_AJLN01000116.1, read on the forward strand.
TAAGGTGTTCGCAGATGATTCTGAAGGAACTTGGTGTAAATAAGCTAAAGCAGTATTAAAATCTTTGACTGATGCTTTTTGGTAAGCTTTTGTTAACAGTTTATGGGTTTGTGCCTCGATTTTAACTTTTGCTTGTTCAACTATTTTGTCTGTTTTTGTCTGCCAATATAAATTGTCGGGAACTTGAGAAGCGGCATTCAGTGCATCTACCCATCTACCTTCATGCAAGGCTTTTTCAGCTGTTAAATATTTTTCAGCAGCAGTTTGCCACTGATTCTGCCATTCTGCGATGGTAGCTTGAGCTTCTGGATAGACATTGCTGGTTGAGGGAATCTTTTTAGCTAAAGCGATCGCTTCTTCTAAATCTCCTGCTTGATATGCTTTCGTTGCTTTATATAAAGTATCTGTTTCTGAGCGAACAGGAGAATTATTTATTAAAGCATATAGCCCAAAACCCATAGCCAAAGAATTTGCTACTAATCCAACTTTCATCCCTACAGCTAAAGGAGATGATTTGGGGAATTTGCAATGTTTATTATCTTCGGCTTTAGCTGAGTTTAGCAATACATTACCTTGAAGTTGCACTGCTTGGGTTTGCCCATTACCCGTTGATATTTGCTTCAGTGCTTGGAGTACTTCAGTGGTTGATTGAAAACGAGCTTGGTAGTTGTGGCGGATCATTTGGCTAAGGATAGCAGCAAAGCGATCGCTAACTGAAATCTGCTCGGATCGCCAGATCATCTCGTTGCTACGAGGATCTATTTTTAATTGCAGTGGAGAAAGCCCCGTTAAAGCTTGGATTGCAATCATACCCAAAGCATAAATATCACTGTTAGGCTGTGTTTGACCAATAAATTGTTCTGGCGGAATGTAACCTAATGAAGTAACGGGAAATTTATCAATAGGCAATATTGCATCTGTGCCAACATCAATCGCCTGGATAGCACCAAAGTCGATTAAAACTAACTTACCATCACAAGCACGCCTGATTAAATTATCTGGCTTAATGTCGCAGTGAATCACTCCTTGAGAATGAACAAATTCCAGAATACCCAGTACATCGTGTAACAATTCAATAACGTCACTTTCACTCCAGGGATAGCCCAAACGTTGATGAATTGGCAATTCTGCAGTTAGAGCATGTCCTTCTATAAACTCTTGTACTAAGTAAAAACGCTGTTTTTCCTCAAAACAGGCAATCAGTTTGGGAATTTGCTCGTGTTTTCCTAAATGCTTGAGAGTTTCAGTTTCACTGAGAAAGTGTAATCTCTGAGTTTTTAAGTACTCAGGTTGGGAACTAGCAACCTTGAGCTGTTTGATCACACATTTATGTTGCTCCGGTTGTTCGGTATCTACAGCAATGTATGTTTGCCCAAATACTCCTGCATCAAGGATTTGCACAATTTGGTAACGCCCTTGTAGAACTTTACCAATCATGTGATTAGTCATAGTCGCTGGTTAATTGCATACTTGTTATTTATTTGTTCGGATAATATCCTTTATTTCCGGAATTATTGCCTAACAAGTAGTAGAAAGCACTTAGTTGCTCGACTGAAATCTTTCTTAATAACCGTAGAGTGGGCACTATCCCTAACGTAAAAATAAGGGTTTGAGGAAAGTTAGGCAGTGCCCACCTTACAAAATTTGTTCACCTTTATCTACCAAAAAATAAAAGGGGTTCTCTTTTACTCTCTGAGAACCCCTTTCTAAATATCAGCATCTAACAACGTGAGTTTAACGCTGATATATTTTGAAAATAATTCTGTTTAGGAAGCTTTTTGCTGCTTACGCTTCATCCACAACCCCATTGCACCAGCAACTGCTGTACCAGCAATAGTAAAGGGTTCAGGTACAGGTTCACTTTTACCTGCAACAATAGCAATACTTCCAAAAGAACCGTCAAATGGGTTGTAGTCTTGGAATCCACCCTGGATCTTACCCTCTCCTTTAAATCCTGGCGGGAATATTACAGAAAGAACTGAGAATGATGGAGGAGGAGTAAAATCTGCTTCTGTAAAGCGGAGTGCATTTGTTTGTATGAAAGCGGAGTTGCTAGGAGTCGATTTAGAGAATTTTTTGACAAAGTTGTTGGAAGAGTCAAATAAACTCACTTCCCAGTTCTGCAAAAACACTCCAGGGCCATTATCTGGTAGTTTATCCGTATCTACTTCATAAGTTCCTTTAAAATAACCACCTCCCAAGAGCGTAGGTAGCCCAACTGAACCTGTGACAGCTTCGGGAGCAAACTGCCCAGAGATGTTGAATGCCGTGATGCTTGCAGCAGTTGCAGGAGCAGTTCCCACAGCGCCAAGCATAGTAGCGCCAAGGGCTGCTGTGGCAGCGAGCTGAGATAACTTTTTTGATGTTGCTTTAAGCATGAGTTTGATTTTTCCAACAGTAAAGTACAAAAATCGAGAAGGTTTTTTGCAAGATTTTGTAAAAGCTACAGTTGCATTCGGTATTTTCAGCCTTTGTTGCAGAAAAACGCTTGATAGCGTCTCTACACTGATTAAAATCGACTATAAGTTTGAAAAATTAGCCGCTTTTAACCACACTGAGCTTTCTCGCTTCGGAAATTAATATCCGGGCAGCTTTTGTATATTTGCAAAAAGTCTAGTGATTGCGACATTTCTGTATGAACAGCAATGCTCACGCTCACAAACTCGTATCAAGTTTTTATGTGAAGTCTGTATTTTTTGGCAGCGATTGAACATCACTACGCAGCTTTAATGTATAGATTCAAGCCTATATAAATAGGCTATTTCCCACTACATCTTCAGTTCAATCTCAGAATACTGAGATTAAGTTCTGCTTTTTACAGCTACTTCACAAGAGTTAATAGTGGCAATATTACCGAAAAATGGCAAGAAAATTTGTAACTTTTTAATCTAAGCTTTAGATTTAAATATTAAGTATTGTTACCAAAAATCACGGAAGCTACCCTAAAAATAGGGACGCTTAGGCTAGGGGCTAGGGGCTAGAGAAAATAGATTTTCATTCCCTCGTTATGTGATGTATGACATGAGCGTCTAAGTTAAAATAACCAGCATTAGCACACTCAAGATGCAAGTTTTCATGGCTAGAATTCAAAGGTGCGATCGCATTACTCAAATCTTGCACCTCGCCCGAAAACGCCTGGAACTGAAGTTTCAGGCTTATAGCTAAAGTCAGTTAAAACTGACTGAAATATATATTCAGTAAGCTTGAATCTCTAGATGAGCGATCGCCCACTTGCTGGATTATGTTTCAATCAACTAATCCCCAGTTTCTAATCTGTTTTGTCGCTCTTCTTCAACTACCTCAGCTCTCTGTGTTAACGGCTTTACTACCCGTGCGATCGCTTCCTGAACAAATGCCTTAATAAATTCGTCGCGGCGATTGAGCTGAAACTGACGCTGAACAACTTCTGTCATCCCACCATCGCCCCAATCTTGATCGTTGCGAAAATACTCGATAAAACTTTTACCGGCGATGCGTGTCAGATATGCCGCTGTTACACCTTGAATCGCCCTGCCAATAATAAAAGTACTGACATTCAATTGCAAAGCCGTAGAAAGTAGTTGAATAGCACCTTTAACAATTCCTAAACCAGCAATTGTTTTTGCCAGAGAAAGCGCTAGTTCGCGCCCACGTTCCATATTTAATTCACAACCGTAGACTCTGCCAAGCTCCACTACCATTTGGGCATTCACAGCAGCGGTTGCTAACAAATCTACTACTGGTAATGGAGTTACCGACACCACGCCAGCACCGATCCATTGATACCTTTCTACGATTTTGTCAGCTTGACGACGACGTTGAGCATCAATGAGTTTCCGTGCTTCTTCTCCCAAGCGCAGTGATTGCAGAAGAATGTTATCAGCAACTAAATCTTCACCTTCTGCTCGCAAAATTGCCGCCATCCGTCGCAGTAATGGTAGAATTTCTGGCTCAGGCTGGAAGGTTTCCCCATTTTCTAATTGTGCAGGTTGGGGATTGGCAGCGATCGCTACTACGTCACCAGGAGCAATAAAACCCCGCACCCGTTGCCGCAACCTTGCTAAGATTACTTCTTTATCTTCTTCTGTATATAAATCAGTCTTATTTAGGATCAGTAGAGAACGCTTGCCGATTTCTGCTAATGCTCGTAATGGTTCATACTCCGATCGCCGTAAGTCATTATCCACCACAAACAACAGCAAATCTGCTTCTGTTGCTAGTTCTCGTGCTAGTTGTTCCCTCTCTGTTCCCGCTACCCCCGCTTCTAAAATCCCTGGCGTATCGGTAATTAAAATTTTGCGTTCTAAACCTTTTAAGCGCAGACAATAAGTTTCGCCTGCCTGAGTTGTTCCCATCGGCGCATCTACCCTGCCCACCATGCGTCCCATAATCGCATTTACCAAGGAAGTTTTGCCAGCACTGCCCGTGCCAAATACGACGACTTGAATTTCACCACGTGCCAAATTCGCTTCAATTTCTCGCGATTTACTTAGTAATGCTTGGCGTGTGACTTCGTCTTGAATTTGCGATACCTGTTGCCTCACAGCTTCTAAGGTAGAAGAGGCTGCTTCTGATTTAGCAGCAGGAATTTGCACTTGCCTAACTTTTCTGTTTCGGCGTCGGGAACGCTGCTCGCCTTCTCGAATTATTACAAAGTAATAGATAAAGGTGGCTATTAATGCTCCAATCAAGACAATGAGCAAAAACAGCAATAAATTCCCCAACAACGGAGAACTCCAGGTTAACTGCCCATAAAGCCGAGTTAGAGAATCAATTAGCCACAGACTGAGTCCTAAAATGACGATCAGCCCGATAATTAGTGTGATAATGCGCGACAGAGGCATGGTGGCAAATGCTAGTGGTACTATTTACGCACATGCTTCTAATCTTAATAGTTCCAGTGTTTTTCAACAGAGTTAGAGAAAAACTTGTATTGATGCGATCGCTCTAGCAAAGCGTAAGGTGGGCACTGTTCACAACCTAAAATAGGGATTTGAGGAAAGTTAGGTAGTGCCCACCCTACAATAATTGCTCTGCCTCGTGTATACTCAATCGCGATCGCTCTACCAATTGCCAGAGGCACTATTTGCATAAAAACCTTATTTTTTTGAATAGCTGTATTAGCCAGCACTAACAATTTGGTTTTGTTGGCATGAGTAAAAAGGGAGAAACAAGTTTATGGGGCTTTTTGACCAAATTATCAATGCAATTGACAATCCCAATCAGCAAGGCAGTACTAGTCAATTGGGCGATATTCTTAACACTGTACAGCAATTGAGTAATAATACTGGTACAAATCCATCTACCATGCAATCAGCTTTGGGTATCTTAGGTGGTTACGTGCGATCGGCTTTACGAGAAAAGCAAGCGAACTATGGCAATCAAGAAGCGCAAGCTTTAGTAAATCAATATAGCGGCACATCCCCTAATCCCCAAGCCGTGAATACCTTATTCTCGCCTATGATGCAACAGCAAGTGGCAGAAGCGATCGCCCAACGCACGGGGTTGAATGCCGGTTTGATTCAACAATTGCTACCGCTGTTGGTTCCTTTAGTACTGAATTTTTTGCGAACTGGTGCAAATGCCCAAAATCCTCAAACTGGGGGAAATTCTGTGCTAAATTCTTTTCTGGATGCCGATCGCGATGGCGATGTAGATATTGCTGATGCGATGCAGACGGCTTTTCGGTATTTGGGCAGATAATTGATAATTGGTGATAACTGGTAGTTGGTTGTAGGTTGGAATAATTACTGAACAAAAACAACCAACACCTTCAGCCCTTCCAAACTGTAATTCAGAGTCTTTAGAAGTCACTGACAAATTGACGTATTGGCGATCGCATTTGTTGAGATGAAAAAATCTCTTAATCTTAAGAGCGAAATAATCAGGGAGATTGTTGGTAATCAGACATTTGTGGACTATTGGGCGTCTCTTAATTTCCAAAGAGAATTGATAGTAACAATAGCAGTAATATTATCAGAGTATTAAATATACAGCAGTTTGCGAGTAAATGAGGTACAGTGTCTAAGTTTAAAAGCTAGGTATTAAAGCTGCTTTTACTAGAGAACCATTCATGACTATTCTTATCACTGGGGCAACTGGAAATATTGGTGGCGAAGTTGTCAACCATCTTATTCAGCAGAAATTGCCGTTCCGAGCGTTAGTGCGCGATCGCCATAAAGCATCCCAGCTTGAAGCACAAGGCATCGAATTGGCACTGGGAGATTTCAGTCAACCAGATACTCTTGATACAGCACTGCAAGGTATCGAAAAGGCATTTCTTGTCATGCCCAATCATCTCCATCAAGTTGCTCTCGAATCAAATTTTATCGATGCAGCTCAAAAAGCAGGAGTTCGACACGTTGTAAAACTATCTGTCATGGGCGCGGGTGAGTTGCCAAGTACTTTCCAGACGTGGCATCGACAGATCGAAGAACATCTTGAAACTTCTGGGATGAATTGGACACATCTGCGCCCTAATATGCTGATGCAAAATATGCGCTGGTTTGCTCAAACAATCGCCCAGAGTGGAGCCTTTTACAATTGCGTTGGCAACACCAAAATCTCTCACGTTGATGCGCGGGATGTGGCTGAAGTGGCTGCAATTTGTCTAGCCGAAACAGGGCATGAAAATAAAAGCTATGTTCTGACTGGAGGAAAAGCAATTACATTTGATGAAATCGCTGCTATTTTTGCCAAAGCACTGGGTAGATCGGTGAGTTATGTCGATCTTCCCCCCGCAGATCTCAAAGCCGCACGGCTGGCAAATGGAGAGCCAGAGTGGTATTTAGATGCCGAATTGGAATTATTTACTTGTTGGAAACAGGGTACAGGTACGGCAGTGACTCAGGCGATTCCAGATCTCACGCACCATTCAGCCACAACTTATGAAGCGTTTGCTCAATACTATGCTCAAACCCGCGCCCAAGATTTCTTTTCAGGGAGTTAATTATGCAAACTGCCTTTGGAATCAATATTCCCATGACGCTAGAGGATGTTTGCCATCCTCAGAAAATGGCGCTTCTGGTTTACGATATGCAGGTAGGTATCGCACAACAGTTGCCCGATGGTGCAGCGTTTATTCAACAGGTAAAGAACGTCGTTGATGCAGCCCGAACTCATCAAATGCGAGTTTTCTTCTCACGTCACACCACATTGCCCAAGCAAGTAGCAGGGGTTTCGCAACTAAAAAGCGCTATGGCATTGCAGCAAGTTACGAATGTTGCAGAGGTTCAGCCTAACTTCTTGCCCGATTCAACCTCTCATGCAATTGTTCCTGAATTATCACCGCTCTCGTCGGAAGTTGCATTTGATAAACTCACCATGTCAGCGTTTGTTGGCTCATACCTCGATTTAGCTTTACGCGATGCCCGCATTGAAGCGGTTGCGATTGTTGGCGCGGTGCTAGAGTTTGGCATCGAACCCACTGTGCGCCATGCGGCAGATCTCGGCTATGTTCCGGTGCTAATTCAGGATGCGTGCTATTCCTTTTCTGAGCAGAGTCGAGGGCGATCGCTAGAAAATCTTCAATCAATTTGTCTAACAACAGACGTTGGAACCTTTAATAAAACGCTAAATATATTGCACCAAGCATAGCGCACAGACGCAGTATAAAGACTCAGTGGAGCAGAAATATCACCCTTTTGAGTGTCTTGTTGGCATTGTCATGGCTTTTTTGGCAGGATTGGAATTACAGGATGACAGGATGAGGAGATAAAGGAAATAAGGTAGACAAGTAGGGTGAGGGAACAACGGTGCAGAGGAGAAAAGAAACTATTTTCTCCCTAATTCTCTACCTTTCTATCTTCCCATCTTGCTCTTTCACAGTGGCCGTGAAACGATAGGAATGGCAGATATGAGAAGAAATCTGGGATGGGTATCAAACGATGATTTCGCTCCAAGGGATGCAAGAATGTCCCAAAACAACTTAAGAACTGATGAACAGCTGCTTGATGCTTATTCCCAAGCCGTTATCAATGTAGTGGAAAAAGTCAGCCCTACAGTTGTGAACATTGACGTGCAAAGATGGCTAACAGGACGTAGCCGCAATTATCAGCCCTTTGCTCAAGAAGTACGCGGTAATGGTTCTGGTTTTATCTTCACACAAGATGGTTACATCCTAACTAACAGTCATGTAGTGCATGATGCATCTAAAATTCAGGTAACTCTCTCTGATGGACGCAGTTACGACGCAAAGATGATTGGCGACGATCCAGATACTGATATAGCTGTAATTAGAATTTATGCGCCCAACTTGGTAGCAGCACGTTTGGGTGATTCGCAATCATTGCGAGTTGGGCAATTGGCGATCGCGATCGGGCATCCTCTTGGCTTTCAAACTACAGTTACTACTGGAGTAATCAGTGCCTTGGGGCGCTCTTTTAAATCCCGTTCTGGTAAGCTGATTGAGAATATTATCCAAACCGATGCGGCATTGAATCCAGGTAACTCCGGTGGCCCTTTAGTAACTTCTCATGCAGAAGTTATCGGTATTAATACTGCAATAGTGATGGCAGCACAAGGTATCTGCTTTGCCGTACCAATTAACACTGCCAAGATGGTTATCCCTGTCTTGATGAAATACGGTCAAGTCCGACGCGGTTACATTGGTATTGGTGGACAAAATGTGCAAATTTCTCGCCGAATCATGTTATTCCATGAATTGGCTGTAGATACTGGAATTTTTGTGATGTACGTTGAACCCAATAGCCCCGCCGAAAAAGCTGGTTTACAAGAAGGGGATGTGATTGTTGGCTTTAATGGTTTAGCCCTTCAAAATATGGAGGGATTGCAAAAACTATTAACGCCAGAACGTGTGGGAGTGCGATCGCAACTTACTGTTTTGCGTAACAATCGCAAGCTTGTAGTAAGTGTTGTGCCAGAAGAATCACCAAATAGGAGCTAGTAAGTGAAAAAGCGAGAACTCCGACTTCTTTAAAGCCGGGGTTCTGAATACCTCAATTTTCAGCAAGCATTGTACGGGAACTAGGAACGAGTGAGGGAGTATACGCCACCTCGAAGCTTCGTACAAGATGTATGGAGTTGCGTTGATTACTGCTTGCATCGCAAAACTACGCTTTCTACCACCCCTTTTCCCTGCTGCAATTAGCCGCGATCGCAGTTCCATTGCTCTGGGGTGGCCCTACTTGGGTAAGATGGATTATAGCTTTGTCACACTGTCTACTTAAATGTTTTTTCTACTAATAGAAGAACGTGACGTAAGCTTTCTTACTTTTCAGACTCCCTCTTAAAATAAAATCATACGTATGATCGTGGCGTCTTGGTTGTTATACGCACTCTTCTCCCTGTTTTTGTTTGGCTTCTGGGGATTCTTCAGTAAGTTAGCAACCAATTACATTAGCCCCAAAAGTGCATTAATTTATGACATCATTGGTGTCATTTGTGTTGGCTTAGTGTTTATAAGTGTGAATCACTTAGAGTGGCGAGGAGACATTCGCGGCATTCTCTATGCAGTTCTCACAGGTGTTGCCGGAACATTAGCAACGCTTTTCTACTTAGTTGCTGTAAGTAAAGGTTCTAGTTCTATTGTTTTGCCTTTAACTTCTTTATATCCTGCTATCACCGTTGTTTTAGCGTTTTTTATCCTCAAAGAACCTATGACTTTACGGCATAGCATCGGCATTATACTTGCTATCTTAGCTATTATCCTGTGTGCGGGAGATTAGTTTTTCAAGAAACAAGGCAGATGGCAGAGAGCAGCGCCGTGCGGAGGTTCCCCTCCGTTGTAGACGCCCGGTAGACAGGCGTAGCCTGGCTTCTCGGAGAGTGGGCGGTGAGTCCAGCACTGCGGGAGGGTAACACGAGCGCAGGTGACTGGCGAACCCGAAGGGCTTCCCATCAGGGTGGCGACTGCACAGAGGCAGTAGTAAAGAAGATTTGACTTGTTTGTTCCATTCGTAGCGGGTGGCAACGCCGCCAGTGGAGATGCTCTCAACCAACACAAGCAAGAAGAAAAATTGATGCGATCGCCTTTCCTAATATTGGTAAATAATCTTTAATTTGCATAACCACTTGTATATCGAATTACAGGATCTGTTTGCAAAACTTTACCGTTTTTGATAATTTCGAGTGCCGCACCATTGACAACATATTCATAGTTGCCATTTCTAGCAACATATCCTGTTCCTTCTTCTACATAAGTTGGCAGGGGACGGGTGCCTTTACCATTTCGCTTAGAAGTACCTGTATAAAAAAGCTTGTCAAGCTTTTTGCAAATATAAATATCAAAATTAGGAGTTTCAATATAGGCGTCTAATTTTCCTCCTCCTGCATACCGAGGACAAGTATATGTATTGGCAATGATGTCATTTTTTGCAGCTAAACTTTTAGTAGCTATAAATTCTGAGGCAAAAGCCGAATCAGATGTATCAAATATTGCAGATAATAATGAAGCGACGCCACAAGTTGTAGCCAAAACAATCGCAAGCGATCGCTTTGGTTTCTGATTCAATTTGTTCATGATAGTTGCTAAAGATTGAATACTTTAATCTTCAAAGTCAACTTGCAGTTTTTCGGATTCTGTTGAAGGAATTGCAGTATTTCACTTTACAGATAATACTGACGCAAGCAGCATGATATTGAACTCAGGCTGTATAAATACGATAAATTCTGATTTCAAAGCTAGGTGAAGATTAAAATTTGTGTAATATCGAGAAAATCTGGATGTGGTAGCAGCTTACATCAACGAGCGACAATAGAATATAGGGGTTTTGTGAAGAAAGCCCGACTTTAAATAAGGAGTTTGTCATCTGTGGTTTTACAAGTACAAACAAGCACCTACGAAGCAAGAACCCAAGAAATTGCTAGACAGTTGCTTGCAGCGACGCAGGAGAATCGTAATTTCTTCTCAGCATTGCGCGATCAGATGCGCTGGGACGATAAATTACTGGCTTGGGCAATGAGTAATCCTGGGTTGCGGGTGCAGCTATTTCGCTTTATTGATACTTTACCTGCTTTACGTAGTAAACCAGAAATTGCCGCTCATTTACAGGAATATTTAGGTGACGAATCGGTAGAATTACCTGCAGCGTTGAAGGGGATGCTAAACTTTGCTAACCCTGATTCTATGCCGGGACAAGTCGCTGCTACCACCGTTGCCACAGCAGTTGAAACATTAGCTCATAAATATATTGCTGGAGAAAATATTAAACAAGCACTAAAGACAATAGAACGGCTGCGTAAGGAAAAAATGGCTTTCACTGTAGATTTATTAGGTGAAGCAGTAATTACCGAAGCAGAAGCTCAATCTTATTTAGAACGCTATCTAGATTTGATGCAACAATTACAAGAAGCATCAAAAAATTGGACAGGTGTACCGCTAATCGATGAAGCAGACGGCGAAGCGCTTCCCAAAGTCCAAGTTTCTGTAAAATTAACGGCGTTTTACTCTCAATTCGATCCCCTAGATGCTAAAGGAAGTGAAGAACGGGTAAGTTCGCGCATCCGCACCCTTTTGCGGCGTGCTCAAGAACTAGGCGTTGCCGTTCACTTTGATATGGAACAGTACGCCTACAAAGACATCACTTTCAGCATCCTGAAAAAACTCTTAATGGAAGAAGAGTTCCGCACGCGCACGGATATTGGCATGACTATTCAGGCATATCTGCGCGACAGTGAACAAGATGCGCGAGAATTAATAAATTGGGCAAATCAGCGTGGTTATCCAATTACAATTCGCTTGGTAAAAGGCGCGTATTGGGATCAAGAAACCATCAAAGCAGCGCAAAAACATTGGCCACAGCCAGTTTACAACGACAAAGCAGCGACAGATGTAAATTTTGAGAAGATTACTCAATTATTGTTAGAGAACCATCCTTATGTATACTCTGCTATCGGTAGCCATAACGTGCGATCGCAAGCCCATGCGATCGCGATCGCTGAAACCTTAAAAGTTCCCAATCGTTGCTTTGAAATGCAAGTCCTCTACGGGATGGGGGATAAACTAGCCAAAGCACTAGTAGATCAAGGTTATCGCGTTCGTGTTTACTGTCCCTACGGCGAACTTTTACCAGGAATGGCTTACCTGATTCGTCGCTTGCTAGAGAATACCGCGAATAGTTCCTTCTTGCGCCAAAATTTAGAAAATCGTCCAGTAGAAGAACTACTAGCGCCTCCTACTTGGGAACAAGGGGATGGAAAAGTCTCCCCCTCTCCCACTCCCCCCCGCGCCCCCTCCCCTTTCTCTGGTGCAGCAGATACAGATTATGCTGAGGAGGAAGCGAGAAAGAAATCTCAACAAGCTTTCCAAAACGTTCGTCAGCAATTTGGTAAAACCTATCTCCCATTAATTCATGGTGAGTACGTCCAAACCCAAGAAATTATTGATTCTCTTAATCCCTCCAATTTTAGTGAGGTAATTGGTAAAGTTGGACTTATCTCTGTTGAACAAGCACAACAAGCTATGCAAGCTGCCAAAGCCGCATTTCCGAGTTGGCGCAAAACACCCGTCACTCAACGCGCTGGCATATTGCGCAAAGCTGCCAATTTAATGGAACAACGCCGCGCCGAATTGAGTGCTTGGATAGTGTTAGAAGTCGGCAAACCAGTGCGGGAAGCAGATGCAGAAGTTTCTGAGGCGATAGATTTCTGCCGCTATTATGCAGAGGAGATGGAACGACTCGACAAAGGTTACAATTACGACGTATCTGGCGAGACGAATCGTTATATCTACCAACCGCGTGGGATTGCAGTGGTAATTTCTCCTTGGAATTTCCCGCTAGCGATCGCAACGGGAATGACTGTTGCAGCTTTAGTTGCTGGGAATTGTACTCTACTCAAACCAGCGGAAACATCTTCGGTTATTGCAGCGAAACTGACGGAAATCTTAGTAGAAGCTGGAATACCTAAAGGTGTATTTCAATACGTACCCGGCAAGGGTTCCCAAGTTGGTGCATATTTGGTGAGCCATCCTGATACTCATATGATTGTCTTTACTGGCTCCCAAGAGGTTGGTTGTAAAATTTACGCTGAAGCAGCGACTCTCAAACCCCTGCAAAGGCACATGAAGCGAGTAATTGCCGAAATGGGCGGCAAGAATACAATTATCGTAGATGAAAGTGCCGACTTAGACCAAGCTGTGGTGGGCGTCGTGCAGTCAGCCTTTGGTTACAGCGGACAAAAATGTTCTGCTTGTTCGCGAGTGGTAGTCGTAGAACCGATTTATGATACCTTTGTGCAGCGGTTTGTAGAAGCAACGAAATCACTTAATATTGGAGCAGCAGAGTTACCTAGCACCACAGTGGGGCCTGTAATTGATGCTAATGCTCGCGATCGCATCCGCGAGTATATAGAGAAGGGCAAGGCAGAAGCAAAAGTAGCTTTGGAATTGCCAGCACCAGATAATGGGTATTTTATCGGCCCTGTGATCTTCAAAGATGTATCGCCAAACGCCATTATTGCCCAACAAGAAATTTTTGGCCCTGTTGTGGCAGTAATTAAGGCGAAAAATTTCCAACAAGCGCTCTCAATTGCCAACGATACTAATTATGCTTTAACAGGAGGGCTTTACTCTAGAACTCCCTCACACATCCAAAAAGCGCAGGAAGAGTTTGAGGTTGGGAACTTGTACATTAACAGGACAATTACAGGCGCTATAGTTGCACGTCAACCCTTTGGTGGTTTTAAGCTTTCTGGAGTTGGTTCTAAAGCAGGAGGCCCCGACTACCTACTACAATTCTTAGAACCGCGTACTGTGACGGAAAATATTCAAAGGCAAGGTTTCGCTCCAATTGAAGGGGCAGAATAATCTAGGTTTGATAGGTGGGCAATGCCCACCTTATTTTATAAATGAACTGCCAAAATGCGAAAGAAAGATGCACTTAATATTAAAAAACTAACCACAAAGAGCACATAGACGCGCCTTCTTCGGCTACTTTCAGAAGCCACTTCATGTCTACCCGCAGGGTAGAACACAAAAGAAGAAATTGGTACTCATTCAGTGCAAGTTTATAGAGAATTGGTATAAGAGATTTTGATGAGTGATTTAATTATTAAATTGGCTGATTATCAGGAAGATTTTCCGAAAATTGAGGAAATTAGAAGGATAGTTTTTCAAGAGGGGCAAGGAGTAGATCCAGATTTGGATTTTGATGGTGATGATGAAATTTCTGAACAATTGATTGCTTATTTAGATAACGAAGCAGTAGGAACTGCCAGGATTAGATATTTGAATGATAAAACTGCAAAGATAGAAAGGTTAGCTGTTTTGCCAATAGCTAGAGGACAAGGGATTGGCAAGAAAATTATGGAAAAAGCACTTTTAGTAATAGCTAGTAAAAATATTCCAGAAGTTGTGCTTCATGCTCAAGAGTATGTAAAAGGTTTGCATCAACAACTAGGTTTTCAGGAAGAAGGAGAAGTTTTTGAAGAAGCCGGAATTCGTCATGTGAAAATGAAGAAATATTTGAATTGTTAGTGGTTATTAAATAGAGTTGCGTCTTTCGCGATTAAATCTCTTGCACTCATGATTTTCTAACAAATCGACCACAGATTAACACCGATAAACACAGATTTTATCGATGTCTATCTGTGCCCATCTGTGGTTGTAATTATAAATCGACTGCTTCAGGAAAAGCAGCGTGCGATCGCATCTCTAAAAACTAGAAATTATATCAGACTGGCGTGTGCAGGAGTTAATCTCCCCACCACCCCTTTTTCCCAATCGGGTTGATTGGGCAAAAATATTGTGAACCTACTGCCCTTTCCCAAAGTTGACTCTACTGTCACATCACCACCATGCAAACGGGCTAACTTGCGTGTCAAAGCTAAACCCAATCCTGTGCCTTCGTACTGACGGCTAAGTCTGCTATCAAGCTGCTTGAATGGTTCAAACAGGTATTTGAAATGACTTGGATCGATACCAATGCCCGTATCTGATACGGTGAAAGTTATGGTTGAAGACACTTTTTTAACTTCCAAAGACACTCTACCCGCAGGAGTAAATTTAATTGCATTAGTAAGTAGATTGAGCAGCATTTGCTTGATGCGTCGTTCATCGGCAATGCAAATATCTGCTTGTTCATCAATTTCGGTTACCAGCAGCAGCCCCTTTTCTTCGGCGCGATCGCGTACAGTAGACATAACATGAGCACACAATTCTTGTACTGGCAACTCAGACAGTAACAGTTCTTCTTTGCCAGCTTCTACTTTTGACAAATCGAGAATATCGTTAATAAGTGCTAGTAAGTGTTCGCCACTACTGTAAATACAATTTATATACTCTTTCTGCTTGTCGTTAAGACAGCCAGCCATTTCTTGTTGCAGTAGTTGAGACAAACCCATGATTGCATTTAAAGGTGTTCGCAACTCGTGACTCATAGTTGCCAAAAATTCACTTTTTGCCCGACTTCCAGCTTCTGCCGCTTCTTTGCTTTCACATAGTTTCAACTCTGTTTGTTTACGCTCGGTAATATCCTCAATCATGGTGAGAAAATATTGAGGTTTGCCATTTGGACTGGAAATTAAAGAAACACTCAACTGAGTCCACACTAATCTACCATCTTGATGCAGAAAACGCCTTTCCATTTCCAGGCGATCGCGAATTCCCAACAGTAGTTGTTGATAAAGTTCTAAATCTCCCTCTTGTTTGACAATATAATTTGCAAAGCTACTACCGCATAATTCTTCCCGACTGTAGCCCAGCATTTGACACAACGCTGGATTGGTATCTACAATCTGTGCTTTCATATCTACAAGTCCGATTCCAACAGAGGAACGCTCAAAAATTGCTCGGAATTGTGCCTCACTGTATCGTAGTGTTTCCTGCGCTGCGTTGCGTTCGGTTGCTTCTATCGCCAAGGTAATAAAATCTGCAATTGAACCAGCAAAGTTTTCTTCCTCCAATGTCCATTGACGCATACAACCGATTTGTTCGTGACACACCGCCCCCACTAAAACACCTCTCAACCAAATTGGTGCAACCAATAAAGATGTAATGCCAAATACACAAAGATAAGGCTCAGATAATTCTTGGGTTCTACTGTCACGGGTGGCATTGTGTGCAGCAATACTGCGTTCTTGCTCTAAAGCCTGAAAGTAAGCAGGAAAATTGGCTTTCCAAAGCGCCATGCCAGAGCTATGACAATATGTTCTAGCATCGTACAAATCGACACATTCTATTTTTGAGCGCTCTGAGTTATATAACCATACGCTGACTCGTTCCACCTCTACAGTTTGGGCTGCGGCTTCTGTGATTTCCCTGAATGCTGCCTGTAGATTTCCTTGCTGTAATCTTTTGCTTTTAGCAAGCTGTACTAGGCTTTGGTTCTGTTTTCGCAGAAAATTTTCCCTTTTGTGCAAAATCTCTTCTGTCTGCTTGCACTCTGTAATATCTCTAATTACCAATACCTGTATATTTTGCTCTTGGTAAGCAATGATCTCGCCTTGCATTTCCACCGCAACAGTAGAACCGTCTTTTTTAACTACAATTACTTCATATGGTTTTTCAGAACTAGAAAGAATATGTTTTAGTATTAACTTTTGCGATTGCGATGTCAGTGTTAGTAAATTAAAAATGTTTTTACCAATGATTTCTGCAATTTCATAGCCTGTAATTTTTGTAACTACAGAATTTGCATCTAAAATAATTCCATCGTCGTGTATAATCAGACCTTCAACACTTGCCTCTGATAGACACTGAATTCGAGGTTCAATGTTTTCTGAAACAGATAATGCAAGTCCTTTCAAACTAAGCTCATCTCCCGACATCGCGGGCATAGAGAATCGAGGATTGCCCATTGCCTGTTGCCCTAAATCAGTAGGCAACGGTTTCTCCCAAACCTTGAAGGATTGGGTTTCCTCGCCGATTTTGATGATTTGTTGGCTTTCAGCCACTACTTTTGGAGTTTGCTCGCTTTGCTTACACTTCACCATTCTTGGTAAGTCTGTTAACTCTATAATTAAGTAAAAAGACTGATAATAAAGTAATTTATACACGAAATATGAAGATTTAGTTCAAGTTTATTAACACTTATAGGTATAAAAACACTCATAATCGCGATCGCTTCCTCTACCCCGTAACAGGTAGCCTCAGCAAATAAGCTTTGTACGTGAGTCTTAATTTCCTATCTTTCTTGTGGTAAGGCTCTCCTCTCACCTACAGGCAGATACCCAAGCAACTTTAATTTGCAACAATAAAGATAGTTGCAACCGTTGTGGAGATGGAGTAATGACCGATGGCAACTTGAGAATTGTCTCCCTAATTCCCAGTGGAACAGAAATTTTAGCAGTACTAGGGTTAACTGATGCCATTGTTGGGCGATCGCATGAGTGCGACTACCCCCCAGAAATTCAAGATCGTCCAATTTGCACCCAACCCCGGCTAAATACGGAGGCATCTAGCAGTAAAATTCACGATGAAGTTAATAATCTGCTCCAAAATGCTTTAAGTATCTACGAAATTAAAACAGATGTCTTGGAAAAATTACAGCCTACTCATATTGTCACTCAAGACCAGTGTGAAGTTTGTGCTGTTAGCGTTTCGGAAGTAGAAAAGGCTGTAGCTTCACTGACTCACACCGCACCCGAAATTATCTCTTTAAAACCAAATCTGCTCAAAGAGGTTTGGGCTGATATCGAACGAGTAGCGAATGTATTCCAAGTAGACTCGCTCAAAGTGCTAGAAAACTTGGAAGCCCGCGTGAAAATTGTTGCCCAGAAAACCCAAGGGCTTTCCCAAACAGAAAATTTACCAACTGTCGCTTGTATCGAGTGGATCGATCCTTTGATGGCTGCCGCCAACTGGATTCCCGAATTAGTTACTTTGGCAGGAGGAAAACCATTATTTAGCATTACAGGTCAGCCTTCTCCACAGTTAACGTGGGAAAATCTGATTACTGGCAATCCAGATATTATCGTGTTTATGCCCTGTGGCTTTGATTTAGATCGCACTCGCCAAGAAGCTGAGTTGTTAACTAAAAATTCAGAGTGGCAAAAACTCCGCGCTAACCAAACTGGCAGAGTATACATTACCGATGGCAATTCCTATTTCAACCGTCCAGGGCCGCGGCTGGTAGAATCTTTAGAGATGTTAGCAGAAATTTTGCACCCAGAAATTTTTCAGTATGGCTATAAGGGAGAAACCTGGGAACTACTCTAATTAATTTGTTACTTTTTAGCTACTGGTTTTTACCAATTTTATTAAAGTACAGTCGAGTCTAAACACAACCCTTTATCATCAATAGAATTGCGCTCATATATTTGATAAAACAAGTCAAAAGTTGCTCCAGCAGAATCGTATTTATCTCTTTTTAGAGATGGCGATCTGCTGAAAATAATGCTCAAACAGCAAATTCCTTACTTATGCGTAATTTTTCTAGGTGTTTGTGCGATCGCTCTTTTCATAGTCGCAAAAATTAAAGCAGCAATTGATGGACTAAAAGCATATGATTTATTTAACATAGTTGTAGACCTCACTAGTTATGTGTGGTTGTGTGTTGTAGAACATAATTGAACTCTAGTCAGGGGGCTTACCCTTGACTTTTTCTTTTTGTTCAAGAGCTCATGACAAGGATTTACAAGTCGAAAAATGGTTGTTTACACGATTTTTTTTAGGTGCATCCCGATTTTAAAGTGCCCATAGACTATGAGCCTGCTTTCTGCATTTACCCTTGGTGTTGCCGTAGGTTAGCAATTCCCAAAGGGTAGGCAGGCTTTTTTTGTATAGCAATAGCCTTCCAGGGTATTGATTAAAAATGTAATACTTAGTTGTAATCTTACAGATTGCTCTAAGATAAAATAAAGTTTATTTACGTAATTTTACTTAGAAATACAGATTCAGACCCAGCAAACATTGCCACGGTGAATGCATAAAATGGCTTTGTAATTGGATGCATTCTTGTTAAAAATATCTGTTGTTTACCTCAAGCAAGTTAGTCTTTGACTCCAGATTCTGGTAAAGAAACAGAAGCACTGGGTTGAGGTGATAAATCTAATTGGTGTTCTTCTAGCTGCGCTTCTATACTTGTCTCAGTAACATCCCTGAAATAAGTGCCAAAAAGCTTATCGTAGTTGGATGCAACTGCTAAAAAAGCACCACCCAAAATATAAATAGGTAGGGGTAGCTTCAATTCTTCAATCCAATCAAATAGTTGTGCTAAAGCAAACAGCACTAAAAAGCAAGCCAGCCAAACTCTCATTTTTTCATTCCCAGACTCAAATTACTCTACCAATTGTAGACAGCTTACATCAAATCTTGATGATACCAACAACTACAATCCCACCGAGACAGGATTCTCAATAAGAGCCAGAATGCTCTAATTCTCGTTACCAGGTTAAACCTGGTGACGAGGGTAGTAGGCTGCCACCTCCGGGCTGCTAGAAGGCAGATTTACTCTTATAGGAAAGACAGATAAAACCAACAATCTCTATTTTGAGTTGCAATTTGGGAAACATATAAGTAGATCGGTACAAAAATCAAAAAGAAATGAATTTAGCAATTGAAGAAGTAGACAAGAATAATCATTCTGAGACGATTTTAATAATCGATGATAGTCCCACCAATATAGAAGTTCTATCTACGACTTTAACTAATGCAGGTTATCAAGTTCTAGCTGAGAGGAACGGCATCAATGGTATTGAAAAAGTGAAAAACAATCCACCAGATCTAATTTTATTAGATGTGATGATGCCAAAATTAGACGGCTTTGAAACTTGTCGCCTCTTACAAACAGATTTATCAACAAGAGACATTCCAATTATTTTTATTACATCGCTTTCAGAAATAGAAGAGAAAATCAAAGGTTTAACCTTAGGTGCTGTTGATTATATTCTTAAACCTTTTCAGCAAGAAGAAGTCTTAGTCAGAGTGAAATTACACTTAAAAATGCGCAGGTTGAATTTAGAGTTAGATGAACAAAAGCAGCAACTAGAAAAAAGGGTACAAGAAAGAACTGCTGAACTTTCTTTAACTTTAGAGCAACTTAAAAAAACTCAATTGCAACTGATACAAAGTGAGAAAATTTCCTCCTTAGGACAGGTAGTTACTGGTATCGCTCATGAAGTCAATAATCCGATTGGATTGATTTCCACTAATTTGTATTATGCTAGTAACTATGTTGAGGAACTTGTCAAATTAATTCATCTTTATCAAAAAAA
This sequence comes from Chlorogloeopsis fritschii PCC 6912, assembly GCF_000317285.1. Taxonomy (GTDB): domain Bacteria; phylum Cyanobacteriota; class Cyanobacteriia; order Cyanobacteriales; family Nostocaceae; genus Chlorogloeopsis; species Chlorogloeopsis fritschii. The sequence goes on from NZ_AJLN01000116.1 coordinate 488,622, forward strand.
ATTCCCCTACCCAGGAAGCGATATTGAAGAAAAAATAGAGGCAATGGATCTAGTTCATATTCTAAAAGATGTACCAAAGCTGATTTCTTCAATGAAGGTAGGAACCGATAGTATCCGCAGCACAATGCAATCTCTCCAAAACTTTTCACGAGCAGATGGAGAGCGAAAAAAAGCTGTTGATATCCATGAGGGATTAGAGGTAACTTTGATGATTTTACAGCATCGTTTGAAAGCCAAGCCTAAACGCCCTGCCATTCAAGTTATCAAAGAATATGGTAATTTACCAAAAATAGAATGTTATCCAGGACAACTAAATCAAGTATTTATGAATCTGCTCATAAATGCGATTGAGTCTTTAGATGAATCTATATTTGTAGAAGAAAATGCAAAAATTATCTATCCTCAGATTCGGATAACTACTAGTATAGATAAACAGCAAGTTACAATTAGGATTGCAAATAATGGAATAGAGATAAAAGATTTAGCACCTAATCAAATATTCCAACCTTTTTTCTCTCTTCAACCTCAGGAAACAGGAAATGGATTAGGACTTTCCATCAGCTATCAAATTATTACCGAAAATCATGGTGGAACATTGCAGTATATTTCATTGTCAGGGGAAGGTACAGAATTTTTAATTCAGATTCCACCGTCTTAAAATTCTTCTTTGATATTAAATAAATCAGGAAAAATAAATAAAGACTCTACTTGATATTGCAACAAACAGAAATAGCCGTATCAGGATAATCGCTAAATACACCATCAATTCCTAAATTAAAAAATAATTCATACTCACCTTGAGGATTTCCTTGGAAATCTTGTGGTAAAAAGCAATTTTCGTTGCGGAAAGTCCAAGCATGAATTAGCAAATTATTTGCATGAGCGTCACTGATTAAAGATGTTGGTGACAACAATTTATCGTTATTATCTCTAGGTATGAGTAAGTTTTTATGAATGCCAACAGCTTGAGCATAACTTGATATTTTCTTTAACTCCTCTGTTTTTACCAAATCTACGTAGGTGCGCATATCACCCTTGACTATAAAATCATAAGGTTTACCACTAATATTAAGCAGTTGTACTAGGGGGAAATCAGTTTTTGTAGACAAGTATTGAAGATTGCTCACCTCAAAAGACTGAATAAAAACAGGTGCGTTCTTTCCCTTATACCCACTAGCTTGCAAAGTTTCTATTAGAGTATTTTCTAGCGACAAGCCAATGAATTGAAAGTAAGTTGGATGCTTAGTTTCTGGATAAATGCCAATAATGGGTTCTGTTTCTATACTTTTACGCTTGGCTAAATCAATAATTTCCTGTAACGTCGGAATTTCTAAAAGTCCATTAAACTTTGTATTTTGAGGACGTAGTTGAGGAATTCGTTCTTTAGCCCTTAATGTCTTAATTTCTGTCAAAGTAAAATCTTCAGTAAACCACCCTATTTTGGCTTCCCCATCGATAACTTTGAGAGTTTTACGATGTAAAAATTCTGGACGAACAGCAACATCTGTTGTTTCAGAAATTTCATTCTCGTGACGAGCAATTAAAATACCATCCTTGGTTATCACTAAGTCTGGTTCAATGAAATCAGCACCCATTTCAATAGCTAATTCATAAGCAGCTATTGTATGCTCTGGGCGGTAACCGCTTGCACCTCGATGTGCAATTATAATTGGTTTTTTTTGCATCAAAGTTATTCTAATAAGCATCCCTTGCTTGTTTGAGGTGAATGCTTGGTTCTGGTAGTGGTGGACGTAGGCACAAATAGACAAGGGGGCCAAATAATGGTAAAAGTGCTACAGCCCAGAACATTTGGGGATTATTTAAGCCGCGCCGTGCCATATCATCACCCAAAACAGTTGGGAATAACAGGCAGAACAAGCAAAATGCTAAACTCATGCCGTTAATAAAGCGATCGCCCAAAAATTGCTGCCAGTAGCCTGCCCAATCGCCAAAAATCACAGCATAGGCAAATAAGCCAATTGTAGTTAAAGTCTGGATTACACCGAAAAAGCGAGAATCTAACAACTGTAAAAAAGCATCCTTTTGTCCAGAAAATTCTTGATTTGGTTCGCGAGATGCTAAATATGGCAATAAACCAATTACTCCTGCTCCTACTGTTGCTAAAGCAAAAGGCCAAAAAGGAGTCTGTTGCATCCTGCCATCAAAGAACAGAAGGGCACTGTAAATAAATAGCCAGATGCCAATCAAAGAAAATAACGATAGGATCACAGGATTTACTTCTGTCCAATTTAGGGTGAAGATATTTTTTAATAGCGTAACTGTGGCTTCTAGATTAAAAGGTGGAGCTAACCACAAAACATAAGCAATAAATCCAGCCCACAACGACCAAAGTGCGATTTTTCTAGTCATAATTCTGAGTTTGCAGGTAGTTCTAACTGGGTATTAGCTCTGAACTCGCTTCTGGTAAAGGTGGGCGCACGCACAGATAAAGCAAAGCGCCGAATAATGGAATTAGCGCTACTAACCAAAACATTTGAGGATTTTTTAACCCACGACGCACCATATCATCTCCCAATAGTGCAGGAAACAAAGCGCAAAGCAGACAAAAATCTAAGCTCATCACATGAATGAAGCGGCTAGTTTGCCACTGCTGCACAAAATTAGCCCAATCTCCTTGCCCTAATCCATAACCAACTAAAATAGCCGCGCTTACAGTCAGAACCACACCAAGCCAGCGAGAATCCAGTAGCTTGAGAAAAGTATTCTTTTGTCCGGAAAACTGTGTATTTGGTTCGCGTAGAGCTAAGTAGGGCAGCAGAGCAAAGGCTCCAACTGCAAAAGATAGAGCAGCAAATGGCCAAGCAGGGATTTTTTGCCCTCTACCATCTATAAATATGACTGCACTGTAAATTAAAGGCCAAACGCCCATAATGTTGAACAGTGAGATAACAAGCGGATTAATACCTTGCCATTGCCCTGTGGAAAGATTTTTAATCAACTCGAATGTATCAGGTTGATTGGGAGGGGCAAATACAAAGGCATAGATAATCAATCCTAGCCAGATTAACCAAAATACAGTTTTTTGTTGCATGAAAACTTATTTTACTGAAGTTAGCAAAATAAATAATTCATACTCAGGTTATAAATTTTTTAACATTTTTTCTGCTTTACGAATAAAGTGACGATTGCGTTTGTAGTGGTAGTAAGATGAACCTCGCACTTTAGCAATCATTTTTTCAAGGTAACTTCGAGCTGATTGAGTATCACCCTGTTGCGTCATAATTGTAGCCAGCTTAATATATGCTTCTGGATGATTCCAATTTTGCAAATGTTTTTCTAAATGTTCCTTTGCTGCATCAAATTCTTTTAAATCAATTAGTGTTTCTCCATAAATTAGAGAAGCATCACCATATTTGTAATTAGGGTCAATTTTAAGTAGTGTTTGCAAATGCTCTTTTGCTTGAGAAAAATTTTTATTTTTAAGATTAATTGATGCAGTTCCCCAAAGGGCTTGCTTGTTATCTGGTTCCTTTTCTAAGGCTTGTTTGTAGGCATCTTCTGCTTTATCAAACCTTCCTATTTCATAAAGCAAATTGCCTAGCTTGACATACTGATGAGCTTTACCAATGTTTCTGGCTTCTTCCTCTGCTATCCATAGTTCGCGACTACGTGTCCAGCGAGTGAAATATTTAGGCATTTGGATATCTATGCGCGGTAACCAACGCATAAAAAAGTAGATTAAGGCACCAGGAAAATTAACAAAAATTAAAATCCATAACCATGTATGCCGTTCTGGTTCGTTGCGAAGACAATCATAGATCATGAGTAACCAGAACCCAGTCATGAACAATCCAAAACCTTCTATCATTGACTGAATTTTTGATTTTAATAATGACAATTGATGATTCCAACACTTTAAAAAAGTGAAGCATCTCATACTGTGAAAATAGGGATAGCTAAAGACTGTTAATAGCTCATAGCTAATAGTCTTTTTACTCTTAACTTAAGATGCTTGGGTTCGTAGAAATATATTCAATTGAAATTCAGTCAGAGCTAGATTATCAAGGGCAATAGTACTGAGTTTAAGGGATGCAGGATTATTGACTCAAGGCTTCCGATAGGTAATCAGCAGCGGCAGCTACGACTGCGATCGCTCCCTCATAATCTAAACGGGTTGGCCCCAAAACGCCTACACTACCTACTGGTACTGAACCGCGACGATAAGTAGAAGAAATTAAGCTACAAGTACGTATGGGTTCGAGAGGATTTTCGGAACCAATCCGAACTGTCACCCGCGATTTCCCAACTTCCTCCACCTCTGGCTCGTCAACGATTAATTGCCACAGTTGTTCTTGCTCTTCTTCTAATAGCTGGATAATTGCTTGCACTTGTTGGAGGTGCGAAAACTCTGGCTGACGCAGAACTTCTGAGACACCACGAACCATTATTTGTGTAGTATTTGGTGTCAAACTCCGACGGCTGAATTCCGCCAGTGACTCTTTTAAGTATTCGCCGTAGTGCTGAAACTCTCGATCTAACTGACTCCAGTCTAGATTAGCTAATTCTAAAAGGCTGCGCCCCCGTAAGTGACTATTTAAAAAGTTGGAAACAATTTGCAACTCCCGATCTATTACCTCCAGATCGAGTTGTGTTTCTTGTCGTTTTGGTGGCAAATCCATTAATGCCGAATGCGTCTCGTAACTATCCGTTACCACAATCAACATTACCTTTCCCGATTCAATTTGCACCAATTGTAGATGTCTCAGCTGGGCGCTCACATTCTGCGGCATGGTAATCAAACTAATACAACCACTCAAAGTTGCCAGAATTTGAGCTGCTCCTTGCAATAGAGCTTCTAAACTCCAATCTTCCCACTTGAGGCGGTGTTGCAGTGCATCCTCTACCTGCCGCGCTAAAGTGTCAGAAGGTGTAATCAGCTTGTCAACGTAAATGCGATAGCCAGAATCGGAAGGTACTCTACCTGCAGATGTGTGAGGTTGGTAAAGTAGTCCAACTTTTTCTAACATACCCATCACGTTGCGAATTGTTGCTGAACTAACACCCAAGTTGTATTCCTCAACTAAAGCTTTGGAACCAACAGGTTCTGCCGTAGCAATATAATGACGTACTGTTGCCCAGAGTATGTGTTGTTGTCGGTTTGTTAGCTGGACTTGCATGGCGAGTATTTATCGTAGCTAAATTTAAATCAATTTTTGAAAAATGAAAAATTTATCGAGATGATTGCAAAAAGCATTAATAATTAGTTAAGCAAGATATCAAATTCAAGAGGTATCTTGGAATACTTAACAACAAACTTCCTGTTTTACCTCTAGCAAAAGTGGTATTTATTAACAGGTGACAAGATTTAGGATTTACGTATATTTACACAAGAATGCCGAGTTGGCAGAGTTTAGTTAGTAGTTTGCCGGATTCTCGCAAAATGTAGACGCAAAAGCGGGTGGGCGAAGTATTTACAAAACCAATACTGCTAAGTATTTCCGCCTAAAACCCTGAATTAATATTGTCTTAAGTTCAGAATAGCAAAATAAAGCTGTTATCGTCATTCCCAATTAATACTGAGGAATAGAAGGATCGACTAAGCTTGAATAAGCATCAATACCACCAGCAATATTTTTAACGTTTGTAAATCCTTGAGCAATTAGCCACTGACACATCTGAGCAGAACGAATACCGTGATGACAGAGTACAAAGGTTTCAGCATGAGGATCGAAGCGGGTTGGGATTTGATCTGCCCACTCGGCGAATTGACTCAAAGGTAGGTTAACAAAGCCCTCAACAGAGGCGATCGCTACTTCTTGTGGTTCGCGCACATCTATGAATTGAAGGCTCGGCTCGCCTGTTGATAAGCGTTGGGCAAGTTCTTCTACGCCGATTTGGGTAATGGGTTGACCAAAAGATTTACCTGTCATGAAGCTTTTGTAAACAATCTTAGAGATTTCCTAGATATTATTTATGTTCGCAGAAAATCTTCACGTTGACATGAGCATATACATCAGTACCATGAGAATACATTTGCTCTATTTTCTTAAGTAAACAAAGATTTCGGATCAAAACCGCCTTTGATGTGGAAGAAGGCGGTTTAATATTTTTGGGTGTAAGTACTACCCCAGGTAGTCTATGTGAAAAAAATTATGAAGCAAGGTTTATTCTTTCGTTTTTTAGCAGCTAGTTTAACTATGCTGCTATCATTTGGTATTGCTGGTTGTACCAACTCATTCGGGAACAATCCTCTTGGCAGTTCCGCTGCCAAGCTGCCTGGAGCCGCAATTTTTGTGTCTAAACAAGCGCCAGTAATGCTCTCGATGCTGGTAAATCCAGATAAATTACAATCTTTAGAACGTAACGGAGAAATTTCCAAGCTCAAAAGCAGCTTATTAGCTAATACTGGTATAGATTACAAACAAGATATTAAACCTTGGTTGGGGAACGAAATTACTTTGGCTGTTACCACCCCAGACATCGATCGCGATCCAGAAAATGGACTCCAGCCAGGGTATTTAATGGCGCTAGCAACTAATAAACCGGAAAAAAGTCGCGAGTTTGTAGATTTGTTATTTTCCAAGCGGGCAATAGCTGGGACAAATTTAACGGTTGAACAATATGAAGGCGTCAAGCTGATTGCTGATGAATCTCAGCCAGATCAGGTACTTGCTGGGGCAGCGGTGGGAGATCGCTTTGTCTTGTTTGCTAACGATCCAAAAGTGCTGCGAGAGGCAATTAATAATGTTCAGGCTGCTGAGTTGAATTTGACAAATTCTAACCAATATCAGCAAGCCATCAAACAACTGCCCAAAGGAGCGCTAGCAGTAGCTTTCCTTAATCTTCCTCTAGTAGCACAATGGCAAGGGTTACAACTGCCAGAAACAGCAACCTATGATAGCGAAATTATTTCCCTGGTTTTGCCTAATAATAAGGAATTAGTTGCAGAAACTACTTTTTTGGGGCAAGGAGAAACTTTACCCCCATTACAGCCATTATCTAAATCTAGTGGGGCATTGCAGTATATTCCGGCTTCAGCAGGGTTAGCAATTGCCGGAGAGAATTTGAGTAGTTTGGATAACAGCAACTTAGCCCAACTCTGGCGACAAGTGACAACTGCCGTATCTAGTTCTGGGAAAGAAGGATTATCTCGATTGGTGCAACCTCTAGCAGATTTGGAAAAACGCTGGAATATCAACTTAAAAGAAGATATTTTTAGCTGGGTACAAGGAGAATACGCGATCGGATTGTTGCCCCGCCCAGAGCAAACCAATCCCGACTGGATTTTTGTGGCAGAAAAAACCGAGTCTGCACCAGCAGGAATTTCCCATCTAGATGCGATCGCTTCCTCAAATGGGCTATCACTGAATTCTTTTGACTTAGACACGCAAAAAATCTCGGCGTGGACGCAAGTTAAAGCTACAAAACTTAATGATGCTCCAGACAAAAGCAAATACGCCATCGACACAAAGGTGTACGGAATACATACAACTCAAGGAAATTACGAAATTTTCGCTTCCAACCTAGAGACAATGGATGAAGTCCTCAATGCCAAAAACAATTCCTTAGTTAAAAATCGGACTTTCCAAAATAGTATCGCTGCCATTCCCCAACCAAATCAAGGCTACGTCTATCTCGACTGGACAAAAAGTCAAGAAATACTAGAAACTCAACTGCCAATTCTCAAACTCTTGAAAATAGTAGCAAAACCTTTTTTCCAAAACTTGCGATCACTTACTGTCAGTAGTTACGGTGACAATCCGGAATTGTTTAAAGGCGGCGTGTTTTTACAAATGGATGGTTTTTAAACTTATGAGCGACAGATAGGGAGAAAAACATTCTATTTTCTCCTCTGCACTTCTGCTCGCTTCAAAAATCTGCTATTGTGGCACATTTTATTGTGTCACAAAATCAAAAAAACACTGTAAGTCCTGATATTATGGGTATATAAAATTACAACAAAGCCTTCGTTGGAGGGCTAATATGAGCAAACATTGCCCCCGACTGCTTTTCGGTAGGGGCTTGATTTTAGCTGTATTGGCAGTTGTTGCCTCTATACCTGCTACAGCTAACACCGCCAATTTTGGTACGTTAACCTTGTTACCAGGCTTTGAGCAAACACAAGGAACAATGACAGGCTATACAGGCGGTTCTTATTCTCTATCAGCTATTAGCAACCGCGATCGCCATAAAAATGCCTGTATTGGTTTTGGCGATCCGACTCCAGATCACATCTTGGTTTTGAAAAAAAACTTTCCTCGCTTGAAAATACAAGTTAACAGTGGCGGCTACGATACCACCATACTTGTCCAGGGACCAGATAAAAAAACAATTCGTTGCGGCGATGATACCGGTAAGAGCAAGGATGCCAGCATAGAAGATAACGACTGGAAAGCAGGAACCTATCATATTTGGGTGGCTACCTTTAATCCTGGAGTTAAGCGAGACTATACACTTTCTGTACAGGAAAAGTAGTTAGTCAAGAGTCATTAGTCATTAGTCATTGGTCATTTGTCAAATGACCAATGTGCCTACTATCCGCTATCTACCAACTACTATCTATAACAATAGTTAGAGGTTGCACCGATAACGTTAAGATAGAGTGTAGCTTGTTTGGCACAACGAGGGTACAAGAAGCGTGCTATCTACACTTATTGCTGACTTCCGCATTATTTTTGAACGCGATCCAGCGGCTCGTAACTGGTTAGAAGTATTATTTTGCTACCCCGGTTTGCAAGCTCTGCTGTTTCATCGCCTGTCTCACTGGCTCTACAATATTGGCATTCCCTTCATCCCTCGCCTGATTTCCCATATCGCTCGGTTTTTAACGGGAATTGAAATCCACCCCGGTGCTACGATTGGTAAGAGCGTCTTTATCGACCACGGGATGGGGGTAGTGATTGGCGAAACGGCGATCATCGGAGATTATGCCCTGATTTATCAAGGTGTTACCCTTGGTGGTACTGGTAAAGAAAGCGGAAAGCGACACCCTACTTTAGGTGAAAACGTTGTAGTGGGTGCAGGAGCAAAAGTGCTGGGTAATATTCAAATCGGCAATAATGTCCGCATCGGCGCTGGCTCTGTTGTTCTCAGGGATGTACCTTCTAATTGCACTGTAGTAGGTATACCCGGTCGTATTATCTATCGTTCTGGAGTACGGGTTGCCCCTCTAGAACACAATAATTTACCAGATTCAGAAGCAGAAGTAATTCGTGCTTTAGTTGATCGCTTGGAATTGCTAGAACAACAAGTACAAACTTTACAAGAACGCCAGCCAACAACCACAACTCCTGTTTTGGTAGGTATATTGAATTGCAACGAAGGTGACATACAACAAAATGCCCCTGCTTGCAATATCAGAGATAAGGCAATTCAGCAGTTTCTAGATGGTGCTGGAATTTAAGAAAGAAGTCAGAAGTCAGAAGTCAGAAGTCAGAATATTTTGCACAGAATAAAGTGGGCGAAATTTCTTTCCCTAGTGATTCATGTCTCCTGGCTACTGACTTTTAGCTTTTAAGGATTAATAGCTTCAACAAACCAACCTTTTTGCTCATCATAGCTGTAGAGGCAGCGATTTTGCGGCTCACCACGCAATTCTAAGTGATCTACTTGTACTGGAGCGAGCAGCAACAAGCAAAAATTCGACAATGGCTGCACAGGATCTGGTGGAGGTGGTGCAAAGGCATCTTGATCCTCTATTCTTGGTTTACCAGGATCAGGCCAAGCGAATTGCAAACGTGCTGCATCACTCAGTTTTTGCCAGGTGGTATTGCGAGCTTCTTGCAGTGTTGGCTGAGAATTATCGCTTCCTACTAGGGTTAAGCAGCCAGTAATGCGGAATTGCTCGCGTGTGTTGGGAAAGTACCAACAAACTTCAGCCCAGGGTTGTTGTTGGATTTGTTCGGCTTTTTCGCTGCGGGCATCAGTGATAAATTTGAGCTTGTTAGTATCTTCTAGAAAACCGCGAAACACCACAGTACGATTAGCTGGATGCCCATTTGCCCTTATTGTTGCTAGCTGTAAATAGCGGGCATAAACAAGGCTGCGATTTTGATGGAGAGCACGGGCGATCGCACTTCGCCAAGGAGCCATAGACATTGTTTAAAGCCCTAAAAACTCGCGCATATATTCATTCACTAATTCAGGTTTTTCCTGCTGTACCCAATGGCTACAGTTGGGAATATACCTAATTTGCAAGTCTCTCACATAGGCTTCTGTACCGTAACTGAGTTCTTTTCCCAGCGCAGTATCTTTCTCACCCCAAATCATTAGTGTTGGCACTTCTAAAACACCCCAACTTGGATTGAGTAATCTCTGTTGAAAAATATTGCGGTAATAGTTCAACATTGCTGTTAGAGCGCCGCGTTTGGCTGCTGCATCTTTGTAGGCGTCAATATCCGCTTGGGTGAAAGTACTTTTGTTCACTGCCATACCTTTTAAAGCAGTTTCAATTGCTTGGTAGTCTGCTGATTGTATGAGTACTTCTGGTAGCCAAGGCAGTTGAAATAAGAACATATAAGAACTTTTAAGCAACTGCTGGGGAGTGCGCAAACCTTCACTAAATTTGGCAGGGTGAGGGATATTGAGAACAATTAATTTCTCTACCATTTCTGGATGAGCGTAAGTAAAACACCAAGCGATCGCTCCTCCCCAATCATGCCCAACCAAAACACATTTTTCGTATCCTAACCCCTTAATTAATCCCTTGACATCTTTAATAAATTCATCCATTACGTAAGCAGATTGCTCTTTTGGCTTATCGCTATCGTTGTAGCCACGCAAATCAACAGCAACGACCTTAAAATATTTAGCAAATTCAGGAATTTGATGCCGCCACGAATACCAAAATTCCGGAAACCCGTGCAACATCAGCATTAATGGCCCTTCTCCCTGAGTGACGTAATGCAGTTTCACTCCATTCGTGATGATATAATCATGCTTCCAAGTCACTTGTACAGACATAATTAATTTGCCCCTGCTAGATAAATAATTATGACCTTCAGTACTTAATAATAATTGAAATTGAAGATTGAAGGCATACAAAAAATTATTTTTATTGCCTAATACACAATATCTTTTTTTCTAAAATCTCCTTAAATTTCTCATTTTTTATATTTAAATACACGATTATCCCTGAGGAAGATGAAATTTATTGGTCATTCTTGCTAAAAGCATACATAATGATGGAATTAAAAGTATATGGCACAACAACTAATACATCATCCCTCATCTTGGATAGAGCGGCTCGCTAGATTTGGTTATATATCTAAAGGAGTAGTTTACGGTATTATCGGACTCCTAGCAGTACAAGCAGCGATGGGAAGTGGTGGTAAAACTACCGATCCTCAAGGCGCTCTCCGAGAAATTGTCAATCAACCCTTTGGTCAATTTTTACTAGCATTAGTGGCTATTGGCTTAATTGGATATGTGATTTGGCGTTTCGTAGAAGCGATAAAAGATCCAGACAATAAAGGCACTGATGCTAAAGGTTTGGCACAGCGAGCAGGTTATGCCATTAATGGATTCATCTACGCTGGGATAGCCTTAACGGCGATAAAACTTGCTCTTGGCACTGGCGGTAGTGAGAATAGCAACTCTACCCAAGATTGGACAGCGCGTGTACTTTCTCAACCCTTTGGTCAATGGTTAATTGGAATTATTGGAGCGTTTATAATTGGTCTAGGTTTTTATCAGTTTTATAAAGCTTTTAGTAATAAAATTCGCAAAGGACTTAATTTATCAGAATTAAGCACAAAAGAACGGAATTGGGTAATGTTTATTTGCAGATTTGGTGCAGCAGCAAGAGGTGTTGTATTCTGCATTATTGGTTGGTTTTTAATTCAAGCAGCAACTCAATCAGATGCCAGTGAAGCTGGAGGTTTAGATCGGGCACTACAGACGCTAGCCCAACAACCTTATGGCCCCTGGCTTTTAGGTATTGTAGCTTTAGGTTTAATTGCCTACGGCGTTTATATGGTAGTTCAAGCACGCTACCGTCAGTTTGCCACCAGCTAGAAGTTTTCTGCTATTCACCCATGACAAATATCGAAATACGGGGCGTTTGGCTCACAACCACCGACAGTAAGGTTCTCCGTTCACAGCAGCGTATTGCTGAAGCAATGGATTTTCTTGCTGAAACTGGATTTAATGTTGTCTTCCCCGTTGTCTGGGGTAGGGGAGCGACACTTTACCCCAGTCAAGTCATGCGGCAGACATTTGATATTGAAATTGAGCCTTTATCTGCCGGGCGCGATCCTCTAGCAGAAATTGTTGCCCAAGCACATCGATTTAATCTCAAAGTCATACCCTGGTTTGAATATGGATTTGCCAGTTCCTACAAAATGAATGGTGGAGCGTTGTTAGCAAAAAAACCAGAATGGGCTGCCCGTGACTGTCATGGTAATCTATTGGAGAAAAATGGCTTTGAGTGGTTGAACTCTCTCAACCCCGAAGTGCAGAATTTCATGTTGAATTTAATCTTGGAAGTTGTGCAAAATTATGATGTTGACGGCATCCAAGGAGACGATCGCTTACCTGCCCTACCTTGTGAAGGTGGTTACGATCGCACAACAGTAGAACACTACCGCCAGCAGTTTGGTAAAAATCCCCCCCAAAATTCCAAAGATCCTCAATGGCTGAAGTGGCGTGCTGATATTCTCACAGAATTTCTAGCCCGTGTCTACCAATCAGTCAAAGCTGTGAACCCCAATTTATTGATATCCATGACTCCTAATCTGCCAGATTGGGGATACCAAGAATATTTGCAGGATTCCCGAACATGGTTGGAACGAGGTTTAGTAGATATGTTCCATCCCCAAATTTATCGCCGTGATTTCCTCAGCTACAAAAATGAACTTAATAAGATACTAAACGAGCAGTTATTCGGTAGGAGATTACCAAAGTTAGCACCAGGAATTCTGATGAAAATAGGTTCCTACTGCATGAGTCCAGAACACTTATTACAGGTAATTAAGTATAATCGTGCTTGTGGGATTCCAGGGGAAATATTCTTCTTTTATGAAGGGCTGCGAGAAAATAATAACGCTCTAGCAAAATTGTTGCGAAAAGGCCCTTATGCTCAGTCAGCTACCTTTCCATCTCTAGCAGATTTGAATCAACCTAGTACAACTCAAATCGCTGCTGATTCACTATTGCAAAGGGGGCTGAGGATTTTCAGAAATATTTTTTAGAGGTAATTAGGCGTGGATTATCAATTGCAAGTGGAACGGGTAATAAAGACTCTCGAACAGGATTTACCCACACTTTTTGAAAAAGATATTTCCTACAATATTTATACAAAAGATATATATTTTCGAGATCCAGTCAATACATTTAAAGGAAAAATCAACTATCGCATTATCTTTTGGACTTTGCGATTTCATGCTCGCTTATTTTTTACCAAAATTTACTTTGATTTACATGATGTGTGTCAGTCAGATGAAGATACAATTTTGGCAAAATGGACGGTACGTGGTGTGTTACGCCTTCCCTGGAAAGCACGTATTTTTTTCAATGGATATTCCACATATAAACTCAACAAAGATGGTTTGATATACGAGCACATCGATACTTGGGATAGGGAACCGGGAGAGATTTTGCAGCAGTTTTTCCGTAAGGGAGAAGATATGAAAAATTAAGCAGATAGTTATACTTATGAGTAGTGGCGTGACACGACTAAAATGATGCGATAGAAAAGGCTTGTAGTCGCAACCTATGAGCAGAACTTGACTGCTAAGATAATAGACTTCTTGCAGCAATCACTATCTAGATTAATTACAACCACAGATGGACACAGATGGACACAGATTTTATCGGTGTTTATCTGTGTCCATCTGTGTTCGATTTATTTGCAAATAGAAGCTAGAATATCGCCTTTGCTAAGAGCGGCAAAAATCTGCTGAATGAGTTGTATATTATTCTATGGGGTCATCTTTGTTATATTCTTTGATTGTTAACTGCCAAGGGTGTTGTCTGCTACGGCTCTTTTGAGAGTAAATCTTTATGTTATTTTTTACCTCAAGTTTTAGCCCATTAGTGGGCAATTTACTTGTCACACTACTGACTTTTATTTATGTTTTCGGGCTGGTAGCACTGATGAATTTCTGCGTTACACGTTTTGGTTTACCACAGGATATCAGCCGCAAAATTACCCACATTGGTGCTGGTTCAATTATTGTATTTTTACCACTTTATAACGATTTACATTGGTCTAAATATTTAAATGTCACGATTTTCGTAGTCTGGTTTATTCTTCTGATCCTAAAAGGATTTTTTGCTAGTCCTGATGATGAAGCTGTGAAAACTATGACTCGCACGGGCGATCGCCGCGAACTTCTGAAAGGCCCGCTTTATTTCGTAATTGTAGCAATTATTTGCGGTACGGTTTGGTATAAAGCTTTTCCAGGTATTGTAGCAATGGCAAGTCTCGGCTGGGGTGACGGTTTCGCGCCAATTATCGGCTCTCGATATGGCAGATGGAAATACCAAATTTTGAGCACTAAAACTGTGGAAGGAAGCCTGACGATGTTTATTTCTGCTTTTATTGCTAGTATATTTTTTGTTTGGCTAATTTTACCTAGCGAATTAAATATTAACCGGATTTTGATAATTGCGTTAATTGCGACATTTGTTGAAGGATTTAGCCCCAAAGAAGTTGATAATATTTTGATTCCAGTAGCAGCGATCGCGGCAGCAAATTTTATATTTTAAGTCAGATTAAATATATGGTAAAAAAGATTGTAGAGACGCGAAATTTCGCGTCTCTACTAAAGATTTCAGGTAAGGTATGATTAATTTCTGGAAATGTTTATTAATAGTCGTAACGTATCTTATTATTTAGCAAATAAATAACTTCTAGAATGACACAAAGTTATGACTAGAAAAATTCCGATCAAACATTATGCGAATCATCGATCTGAGTGATACGCTACAAAATGACAAAAGCTGGGCACCTTGGTGGGCACGCAACTCAGTCACTTATCAGGATCATAAATTCGGTAGATTTGCCATTTGGCTACTTTTTGGAATAACACCTAAATATCTGCGTAACAAACTGGGTTGGGCTAATGATGTCATTAAGCTCTCTACTCATGGCACAACTCACATGGATGCACCCTGGCACTACGCACCTACTTCTGGAGGCAAGCCTGCTAAGACAATCGATCAAGTGCCCTTGGAATGGTGCTATGGCGACGGTGTTGTTTTGGATCTGCGCCACAAGGAAGAGGGTTCTGCGATTACTGTGGAGGATGTAAAATTAGCTCTGGAAAAAATTCACTATCAACTCAAGCCTTTCGATATCGTATTGATACAAATTGGAAACGATCGCCGACTGGGAACACCAGAGTATTTCACTCATGGGTGTGGGGTGAGCGCAGAAGCGACGCACTGGTTAATCGATCAAGGCATCAAAGTGATGGGAATTGATTCTTGGGGTTGGGATGTACCGCTACCAGTACAGGCAAAACAGGCGAAAGCAACCGGAAGACAGGATGTTTTCTGGGCTGCTCATTTTGTAGGCATAGACAAGGAATATTGCCAACTCGAACGGTTGGTTAATTTAGAGCAACTACCGCCCTATGGTTTTAAGGTGGCTGCTTTTCCATTAAAAGTTAAAAATGGCTCTGCTGGCCCGTCGCGGGTGGTAGCAATTATAGAATCATGAAACTTGTAACTTTTGTACCTCGCTTGGAACCTCAAGCTACTGCAACTGTGGGTGTAGTTTTAGACGGCGACACCGTGGTGAATTTGCAAGCAGGTAGACAAATGATAGCAGGTAGTTCCTCGCCCTTTTTTGTCGATATGCTTGCTTTTCTTGATGCAGGAGAAGCAGCGCGAGAAGCAGCCCAGCAGGTGATAGATTTTGTTTGTACCCAACGCCCACCGGAAATTACTTACTCACTTTGTGATGTTCAATTACTCTCTCCGGTGCCGCAACCGCGATCGCTTCGTGATTGTTTGGTGTTTGAGAAGCACCTCATCCAAGCAACTCGTAGTGTAATCAGCTGGTACTTGCCACCGCTTGCTAAATTAGATACTTGGCTAGAAAAGTTACGCGGGCGATCGCTATTTAGCCCACCAAAATTCTGGTATGACTCCCCAGTTTACTACAAAGGAAATCCATTTAGCGTTGTTGGCGCAGATGCCAAAGTACACTGGCCTGCCTATACACAAAAGCTAGACTACGAATTAGAAATTGGTATATTTATCGGCAAAAAAGGACGAAATATTACCGAGGGAGCAGCACGCAGTTATATTGCTGGTTATACAATTTTCAATGATTTTAGCGCTCGTGACATCCAAATTCAAGAGATGAAATGTCGCCTCGGCCCGGCAAAGGGAAAAGATTTTGACACAGGTAATGCGATCGGCCCTTATCTAATTACTCCTGACGAAGTTCCACAGCCATACAACCTGACTATGAGTGCTAAAGTTAACGGTGAAAAATGGTCACAAGGCAACAGTAACAGTATGCACTTCACCTTTGAAGAAATTATCGCTTACATCTCAAAAGATGAAACCTTGTATCCAGGGGAATTTATTGGTTCTGGCACAGTGGGTAATGGTTGTGGATTGGAATTAAACCGATGGTTGAAGCGAACAGATGTAGTGGAATTAGAAGTAGAATCTCTAGGTGTATTGCGAAATGTAATTGTTTGAGCGCTTATTGTTGTTTGTTATTTTTTAATTGTTCCAACTGCCTTTACAACGCTTGTCTTGGTAGCTGTTTCTTTAAAGTAAAAAAGAATGTACTACCTTGCCCTACCTCTGATTCCACCCACACTTTACCGCCATACATCTCGACAATCTTCTTCACTAAAGCGAGTCCAATTCCGGTACTATCTAAATCTTTACTGTCAGATAACTTTTGAAACATTTGAAAGATTCGGACAAAATGTTGTTTCTCAATTCCAGGGCCATTATCGGTAATACTTATTTTCCATTCATTATTCTCTTCAAGGCAAGCAATAACTATTTTGCCTTGAGGCTTATCCATAAATTTAATAGCATTACCCAATAAATTTTGAAAAACTTGTTCTATGCGAGTTTTCTCACAATTGACCACAGGTAATTGGTTAGCTATCTCTATTTGAATATTTTCAAGAGGTTGAAAAAGTTCAATTACATCTGTAACTATCTCATTTAAATTTACCTGTTTAATTGTTTCTTTGATGCGTCCAACTCTAGAATATTGTAAAATTGCTTCAATTAGATTGTGTAGTTTTTTCACCCGATGGATCAGTAAATTAATTAATTCTTTACCCTCATCATCTAATTTGTCGGCATAATCAGCTAATAGCCATTCTGACAAAGAATTAATTCCCCGTAATGGTGCTTTTAAATCATGGGAAACTACATAAGCAAAATCATTTAATTCTTTATTTGCACTTTCAAGTTCTATCAGTAGCTGTCCCATTTTTTCTTGAGATTGCTGACGTTGAATTATTTCTTGCTGGAGTTGTTCATTAGCTTTTTCCAGTTCAGCAGTGCGCTGATTTACCAGTTCTTCCAGATGTCCTTTGTATTGGCGTAACTCATGCTCTACTCGCTTGCGTTCTGTAATTTCCTCTTGTAGAGCTTGATTCGCTACTTCCAACTGTTCGGGGCTAGGAAGTGCAAGTGCTTGGGGAACTAAAGGTATCAGTGTTAAAGCAGTGTAAAAAGAAATTATAGCTGTGAAAGCTTTAATGCCACCTGACAACCAATAATCAGGATGCCAAAGCGTCCAAACTTCCATAATGTGAGTTGTACCACAAGAAACAATAAAAGCTCCAAATAAAAGAAAAATACTCTTAAATGGTATATCTTCTCTTTTGCGGACAAAATACAACAGTGTCAAGGGAATTGAGTAGTAAGAAAGTGTGATCACAGCATCAGATAAAATATGTAGCCCCACTAACTCTGGCTTCCAAAGATAACAATGCCCATGAGGAATAAAATTACCTGAAAAGAAAAAGTTGTTAACAAATTCCACCGTCAAATCCCCCATGCATAGGATATTGTAAATATATAAAAAGTTTATATAAGAAAGAAAATTATGAGCATTTAGAGGTTAAATTATCGCTTTGCTAATCATTTATTTCAAATTCTTACTTAAGAGATTAAATAAGTTTGAAAACAAGCGATCGCCAATTACTTACAGAATCCATTTCTAAATCTTCTGACTCTTAAGTACTATTCTCTGATTACTTGTTCATAAATATTATGTATTGCTTCCAAAAACAAAAACAATACAGTTAAAAGCGGCTGATTGATGTACCCCAACCAAATTTTGTAGAATTTATTTTCTCATGTACTCGACTACGAACCCCAAAAATTTTAGGGAAATCTTAAAATACGTATTACAATACTTACATTTAGTAGTATAGCGAAAATCAAAAAATCCATTGTCTTGTTGGTGTAGAGATTACCGTTGCAATCTGTTCACAAATCCATAAAATCTTTCTTGAGCTAGTTTCGTTAGGATAGTGTAGCCTAAGCAATAGCTACTTTAATATTTAAACGCCAAGCGATATATGCGGCTGGTGCCTTAGTCTTACGTAAACCTTGAATCCATGACAGCAACCATTGACTTTCTTAGTCACCTCAACCCCAGTCAACGCCGCGCCGTTGAACATTTTTGCGGCCCTTTATTAGTTGTTGCTGGTGCAGGTTCCGGCAAAACACGAGCACTGACTTATCGCATTGCTAACCTGATTTTGGAACATCGTGTCGATCCCGAAAATATCCTAGCGGTTACCTTTACCAACAAAGCCGCACGGGAGATGAAAGAACGTATTCAAAAGTTATTTGCCGAACGGTTGGCGATCGCAGAATTTGGTGAGCGTTTTGAGTTATTGCCAGAATACGATCAAGTCCAACTCAAGTCGCGAGTTTGGCGCACTTATATTAAAGACTTGTGGTGCGGTACTTTCCACAGTTTATTTTCTCGCATACTCCGCTTTGATATTGAAAAATATCAAGACGAAAAAGGGCGCAGGTGGAATCGTAACTTTTCGATATTTGATGAATCAGACGCCCAGTCTCTTGTCAAAGAAATTGTTACTAAGCAACTAAACCTAGACGAAAAAAAATTTGAACCTCGTTCTGTACGCTACACAATTAGTAACGCCAAAAACCAAGGCTTATCGCCCCAAGAGTTTGCCAAAGAGCAACCAAACTATCGCGGACGGGTAATTTCAGAAGTTTATAGTTACTATCAAGATAGACTGGCAGAAAATAATGCCCTTGATTTTGATGATTTGATTCTCATGCCTGTGAGATTATTTCAGCAAAATGAGCAGGTATTGGGTTACTGGCATAGCAAGTTTCGCCATATTTTAGTAGATGAATATCAAGATACTAATCGCACCCAGTACGAATTGATTAGCCTGTTGGTAACACATGGTGAAACTAAAAGAAGTAATTGGGAATGGCGCGATCGCTCAGTTTTTGTTGTCGGTGATGCCGACCAATCAATATATTCTTTTAGAATGGCTGACTTTACCATCTTGCTTGACTTTCAGCAAGACTTCGGAGATGGTTTGCCAGATGAAGATACCCGGACGATGGTAAAATTAGAAGAAAACTATCGCTCCTGTGAAAATATTCTCCAAGCAGCTAACCAACTAATAGAAAATAATACCCAACGGATTGATAAAATTCTCAGAGCTACACGTGGTGCTGGCGAGCAAATTTTTTCTCACAAAGCAGATGACGAAATGGCAGAAGCCGAATTTGTCATCAACCAAATTCGCACTTTAGAACGGCAAAATCCAGAATTAGATTGGGGTAGTTTTGCCATTCTTTATCGCACCAATGCTCAATCTCGCCCGTTTGAAGATATTTTGGTACGCTTGGGAATTCCCTACACAGTTGTAGGAGGCTTGAAGTTTTATGATCGTAAAGAAATTAAAGATGTACTGGCTTATTTAAGAGCTATAGCTAACCCAGCCGATACAGTTAGTTTGTTGCGAGTCATCAATACTCCTCGTCGCGGTATTGGTAAAGCCACCATCGACAATCTAGTCGGCGCTGCTCAGGAATTAGGTACAACTTTGTGGGAAATATTAAGCGATGAGACATCAGTTAATACCTTAGCTGGGCGTTCTGCTAGATCTGTAAATAACTTTGCTCAGATGATTAGCCGCTGGCAAGAACAAGTAGAAACACTCCCAGTTTCCGAACTTCTACAAGGAGTACTAGAAGACTCTGGTTACGTGCAAGACTTACTCAACCAGGGAACGGATGAAGCCGAAGACAGGGTACAAAACGTCCAGGAATTGTTTAACGCGGTGCTGCAATTTCAAGAAGAAAACGAAGAAGTCACCCTGCAAGCCTTCCTTGCCAGTACCGCTCTCAGTTCAGATTTGGATAACTTAAAAGAAGGACAAACAGCCGTTTCATTAATGACTTTACACGCTTCTAAAGGGCTGGAATTTCCTGTGGTGTTTTTGGTGGGGTTAGAACAGGGACTATTTCCCAACTACCGTTCTATGAACGATCCCAACGCCTTAGAAGAAGAACGTCGCTTGTGTTACGTGGGTATTACTCGCGCTCAAGAAAGATTGTTTATTTCCCATGCTCGTGAACGCCGCTTGTATGGAAATCGAGAACCCGCCATGCGATCGCAATTTCTGGATGAGTTACCCGAAGAATTATTAGCTACTCATCATTTGGGTAGAATTCCCTATACAAAAGGAGTTGGTAGCAGTACCTCGCAGCGTACAACCGTTGGCAAGCAAAGCTTTGGAGAAAATTGGCAAGTAGGCGATCGGGTTCTTCACAAAAAATTTGGTGAAGGCGAAGTAACGCACATTTTTGGTTCAGGAAGGAAAATCTCTTTGGCAATTAAATTTGATAGTTTAGGGCAAAAAATTATCGATCCTATAGTTGCCCAGTTGCAAAGAGTTGAGTGATAAGCGATCGCAATCAAGCAGCGATTAACATGGAGAAAACAGGCTCAAACTTTTTTGACGATGAGGCGGTTTTTGCAACCTATATGCAACATCGTCAAAGTTCAGATCCACCCAACGAGACGCTTGAAAAGCCAGTACTGATGGATCTGATTGGACTCATTACTAATAAACGTATCCTTGATCTTGGTTGTGGGGATGCGGCAATTGGGTGCGAATTGCTCCAACAGGGCGCGACAAGCTATCTTGGCATCGAAGGCTCGCACAAAATGGCTGCTGTTGCCCGCCAAACACTTGCTGACACATCCGGACAAATCATTCAGCAGAGTATTGAGGATTGGATGTATCCACACGCAGCGTTTGACTTAGTTATCGCACGACTCTCCCTACATTATGTCGCCAACCTCGCGCCAATTTTTATCAAAGTCTTTGATGCACTCGCCCCATCGGGAAGGTTTATTTTTTCCGTCGAACATCCCGTGATTACGTCGTGCGATCGCGGTTGGAAATCTGGCACGCCTCGCCAAGATTGGATTGTAGATAACTATTTCACGACTGGATTGCGAGTCACGAATTGGCTTGGTGGAACAGTGCAAAAATATCACCGCACTGTCGAAGACTATTTTCATCTTCTCCAACAAGCTGGATTTATGATTGCAGATCTGCGTGAGGCACATCCGCAACGCGAACACTTTCACGACGTGCAAACTTATGAGCGGCGAAAGCGTATTCCGCTATTTTTGATTCTCACAGCACACAAGCCTGGATAGTGTCAGCGTGCGTTTTCCCTCTTTCCCAGGCTGGCAGCCCAAGAAAGAATTGATTGAGGCTTTGCCTCATGAAGAGGCAGAGCTTCTCAGTTTTGATCACCATACAGAGATGAGATTAAATTTTCAACTTCTCTCCTCGAATCGAATAATCCAATAACTCCATCGGATGTGCGATCGCTACTTCCTTACCTTGCAACTTTAAATGCTTGCTAATCTGCAACGTGCAACCCGGATTAGGTGAAGCAATCAAATCAGCACCAGTATTTAATAAATTCCGGACTTTTTGCCTGCCCAACTCTTCCGCTACTTCCGGTTGCAGCATATTATATACTCCCGCACTGCCACAACAGATCGCAGCATCTAAAGGTTCTTTCAATTTCACCCCTGGAATTTGCTGTAACAACTGCCGTGGCTGCACGCTAATCTTTTGTCCGTGCAATAGATGACACGCATCTTGATAAACCAAATTTAAATCTTTTTCACGCAATGGTGAAAGTTTTGCAGTTAGCCCAACTGTTGCTAAAAACTCTTGTGCATCTCGAACTTTAGCAGCAAATTCCTTCGCTTTTTCCCGATATTCTGGATCGTCTTCTAAAATGTGACCGTATTCTTTTAAAGTATGACCGCAACCAGCAGCATTGATAATCACAAAATCTACACCAGTATTCTCAAAACTATCAATCATCTGGCGAGCTAAAGCTTTAGCTTGTTCAGTTTGCCCTTGGTGTTCAGGAAGCGCCGCACAACAACCTTGAGATTTAGGAATTATCACCTCACAACCATTTGCAGTTAAAACCCTAACCGTTGCTTCATTCACAGATGAGAAAAATAAACGCTGCACGCATCCCAAAATTACTCCAACTCGATAGCGTTTTTCTCCTTTTGCAGGAATCACAGCCGCTAAATTACTCTGAAAAGACTTCAAAGTAATTTCCGGTAAAATCGATTCCATCGCCGCCAACCGAGGAGAAATTTTCTTGAGTAAACCAGTATCGCGAAATAATTTAGAAAAACCTAACTTCTGATAAACAAATAATGGCAACAATAATATTCTTAAAATATCTGGTCTAGGAAACAAAGAAAATATCACCTGCCGCAATAACTTATCAGAAAAACTGCGAGAATAATTACGTTCAACTTGGTGGCGAGTAGCAGAAATTAACTTATCGTATTGCACGCCAGAAGGACAAGTCGTCACACAAGCAAGACAACCCAAACAAGAATCAAAATGTTCAACACTTGCCGTATTCAGTGCAATTTCACCTTCATTAATCGCATCCATTAAATAGATACGTCCTCTGGGAGAATCCATCTCCTTGCCAATTACCCGATAACTAGGACAAGTCGAAAGACAAAACCCACAATGCACACAACTATCAATCAACTTTGGATCGGGCGGATGATTAGCATCAAACCCCTTCAAATTCTTCAAACTAGCTATATTCTGAACAGAATCATCCGAAACTTGCATATTTTCCCCTCTCCCCTCTTCTTACTCTGCGTTCCCTGCGCCTGGTGTGGTTTATTTTCTAAATCCCACCCACAAAACGACCAGAACTTAAAATATTTTTACTGTCAAACTGCGCTTTTAATCGCTTCATTATCTCCAAAGCATTGCCAGTGTAACCCCACACATCTAACCTTTGTTTAACCGTCACTGGCGCTTCCAAAACAGTCAGAAATCCCTTATTTGCCTCAAGGAGCGATCGCATCTGCAAAACTTGCTCAACCCCCACCTCACTTTCAAACCGCAACACCCCCAAACCGCTAGCGATATGAATTACACCCTTTTCCGCCTGAGTTAAAACTTTCAGTGCAGCCGTGGGTAATACTCCTATTTTGCAAGTTATTACCGACTCATTGCCATGAGAATGCATTGATTCTCGTAATCTTTGCCATAACTCAACCTCGTCTGTTGCCGAATAAACACTTCCTTGTAAACCCAACTGTTGCCCTACTTCTAAAAGTCGGTTTGACTGTTCCCTCACGCTTTCAGCTATACTTTGGAAGCGTGCAATTAATCCCAATTTTTTACCTAACCCCAAGCTAGATACTAGTTGATGAGAGAGTAAATCCGCCTGAGTCGGTGTCAGCGCCGAACCACGCAAAGTCGCAGCCGCTTGGGAGACATTCTCTGCCGTGCCAGTCAGTACTACAGTTCCGGATATTTGCGGTAATGGATAAACGCGAAAAGTGGCTTGAGTAATAACTCCTAAGGTGCCGTAAGAACCTGTAAACAACTTCATTAAGTCATAACCGGCAACATTTTTTACCACTCGCCCTCCAGCTTTAGCGATTTCTCCATCGGCACGTACAAAGCTGATACCCAACATTTGATCGCGAACACTGCCATAACGCTGCCTGAGAGAACCTGTATCAGCTGTCGCAACAATACCACCGATGGTTGCTGATTCTGGTGCTACTGGATCGAGAGCGAGAAATTGATTAGCTTTAGCCAAAATAGATTGAAGTTCAGAGAACTTCATTCCTGCTTCGACTGTAACCGTCAGATCGCCGACAGCATGATTGATTAACTGATTGAGACGCTCTGTACTAACAACAAAATCAACTTCCTTTATTAACCCTCCCCAACTGAGTTTACTGGCACTGCCACAAGCAACAACACGCCAATTATGATGGTGGGCTTGAGCGATCGCACGAGCAAGTTGTTCTGTAGATTGGGGATAAACGATACAAAAAGGTGGGTTTTCAGAAGATATTGCTTGTAAAAAAGGTTTTTGCCCAGTAGGTGTTAAATTTTCCCAAAGATAGACAGCATCTTCGCCCACAATAGATGCAAGTTCAGAAGCACACATATGCGGCGGCAGCTGTTTGCTAGACATTGCTTTCATTACATTATTATGTTTTACTCCTTACATATAATGTACTGGTGAACTTGACTGAAAAAGTGCGATCGCTCTAAAAGGAAAACCCTCTTCCCTACCCTAAGCGCCCTTGTCGTTACCCCACATCTTTTAATCTCTCGCTTCGTTGCCATCCCGCCAGAGAATCAATTCTCTGGCTAATAGCTAAAGTCTACTAGAAGTAGACTCTCTACATATTTCAGTCCTAGAAGTGGACTTAGGCTATTAGCCCAGTAGATGCCCAAACGCTACTGCAAACTAATTATGATTATTAACACCGAACGGGCGGGTTTTATTCCTAATCTCTCCAAATCACGAAATATCTCAATAAACCCGCCCCTACTAACCACTAATTTTACAGACGCGATTAATCGCGTCTGTACTATCCCCTATACATTAATCATTTGTTTATTTGTACTTGCTGCATAATACCCAATCGCTTCCTTACCTGTAATCAACCTAGCACCACGTTTGCGAGTGAAATAATTCCAACCCCACTGAATCATCACTACTAACTTGTTATCAAATTCAATTAAGAAGTAAATGTGAATCAATAACCAAACTAGCCACGCCACAAAACCTGTCAACTTCATAAAGCCCAAGTCAACCACGGCTGAGTTTTGTCCAATTACTGCTAAAGTACCTCGGTCAACATAATAAAATCTTGGTACTGTTTTACCTTGAAGCCGTTGTTTAACTAAAGAGGCAACATATTCTCCTTGTTGCATCGCTACTGGTGCAACACCGGGTAAAGGTTTACCATTTTGATGGGCAAAATGTGCTAAGTCCCCAATGACAAAAATATTCGGATAATCTTTAATACTTAAATCAGGTTCGACAATCACTCTTCCGGCGCGATCGCACTCCACATTTGTTCTTTGAGCTAATACTTTCCCCAAAGGTGAAGCTTTCACACCTGCCGCCCACAATACTGTCTTCGCGTGAATCTGCGTTACCTCATCATCTTGTTTGATGGTAACAATATCATCTTCAATATTTGTTACTAAAGTTTTTGTCTGTACTGTTACACCCAAATTTTGCAGGGATGCTTCTGCCTGTGCTGATAACTCCGCTGCAAAAGGAGGCAGAAGCCGATCTAAACCTTCCAAAAGTAAAACTTGTGCTTCTGTTGTATCAATATTACGGAAATCTTCTTTCATAGTGTGATACGCTAATTCTGCGATCGCACCTGCTAATTCCACACCAGTAGGGCCACCACCGACAACTACAAAAGTTAACCAAGCTCGACGTAATTGGGGATCAGTTTCCTTTTCTGCGGCTTCAAACGCCATAAAAATGCGGCGACGCATTTCTATTGCATCTTCAACAGTTTTCAAACCAGGAGCAAATGTTTCCCAATCGTCTTTCCCAAAATAGGAATGCTTGGCACCTGTAGCGATAATTAAAGTATCGTAGGGTATTGCTTCGCTACCCATCAAAACTTTTTGAGCTTGGGGATCGATGTCATAAACTTCTCCCAACAAGACTTTTGTATTCTTGCTTTTACTAAGTACAGAACGCAGTGGTGAAGAAATATCAGCAGGGGATAGTGTACCTGTCGCAACTTGGTACAAAAGTGGTTGAAATAAATGAAAGTTACGTTTATCTATAAGAGTTACATTTATATTATCGCTATTCAGTGCTTTCGCGGTATAAAGTCCACCAAAGCCACCGCCGACAATCACTACTTGATGGGGTGGTTGATTTTCAACTTCGTTTACCATAAGATTTGTTTCCTTGTGTTGAGAGGGCTTTCATCATTGTTAACAAATTTTTACCAAAATCGTCAGATGGTTCTGTTTACTCTCCACAAATGAAGTTTTGTAATAAGTAGTAAATAATACGAATTAAAAGTAAATTTAATTACAACCACAGATGGACACCGATAAACACCGATAAAATCTGTGTCCATCTGTGTTCATCCGTGGTCGATTTCTTGGAAAATAGAACGACTGCAAGTGGTTTATAAATAAAGCCCATATCAATGGGCTTCAGTGATTAATACATTGTCTTGTGCAACCTTTTCAGAATTAGTTTGCTTGCAACTGCGAGAAGAACTTTGCTTGAGCCTCTGCATCCATAGACTGCCAAGCTCGATTAACTGCACTCAAAATCGCCAGCAACGAGGCTGTGACAATATTGGGGTGAATGCCGACTCCATGTAACGAGCCTGGAATCAAATCACCTGCAATCTCAATACAGGCGATCGCATCGGCACTACTGCCAGAATTGCGCGATCGCTCTTCATAATGGTGAATTCGCACACCCAAACCGAGAGCATTAACAAAAGCATCAATCGGCCCATTACCTGTGCCATAAACTGCGATAATTTTTTCATGCAGTTGCAATTTTGCTGTGAGGTTGTAAACACCACTGGCGTATTCGGTTTCAGATAACTGGTGAGTAATGAACTTCAGTGGTGTAGAAATCTGTAAATACTCTTGCTCAAACAACTGCCAAAGATTCTGAGAAGACAATTCTTTACCAGTAGCATCCATTACCCTTTGTACAATCTGGCTCAACTCAATCTGCAAGCGTCGAGGCAACACCAAATCGTAGTCTCGTTCCAATAAGAAAGTAATTCCTCCTTTACCTGACTGACTGTTCACCCGCACCACAGATTCATAAGTACGCCCAACATCTGCGGGATCGAGTGGCAGGTATGGAACTTCCCAAATTGCATCTGGTTTTTGCACGGCAAAACCTTTTTTGATCGCATCCTGATGGGAACCCGAAAAAGCGGTGAATACTAAATCGCCGACGTAGGGATGGCGGGGATGAATAGGAAGTTGGGTACAATCTTCAATTATTCTGGCTACTTCGTTAATGTTAGAAAAATCTAAGCCGGGATGAATACCCTGGGTGTAAAGATTCAAAGCCAGCGTCACTAAATCCACATTACCAGTACGTTCGCCATTGCCAAACAAACAGCCCTCAACCCTGTCTGCTCCTGCCATTTGGGCGAGTTCTGCTGCTGCTACTCCACAACCGCGATCGTTATGCGTATGCACGCTGAGAACCACGCTATCTCGTCTTGCTAAATTGCGGTGCATCCACTCTACTTGATCGGCAAATATATTAGGTGTTGCTACCTCCACAGTAGCAGGCAGATTAATAATAGCTTTGTGTTGGGGCGTGGGTTGCCAAACATCCAAAACTGCATCGCAGATTTCTTTTGCAAAATCGAGTTCCGTCGCTGTAAACGTTTCTGGTGAATATTGAAATTGCCATTGCGTGTCTGGTTGCTCTGCTGCTAACTCAGTGAAAAGTTTCGCTGCCGAAACTGCCAGATTAATTGTTCCTTGCCGATCCAAACCAAAAACCGTGCGACGAAATACAGGAGAAGTTGCATTGTATAAATGCACGATCGCTCGTTTTGCTCCTCTTAAAGCTGCAAAAGTGCGGCGAATCAAATCTTCTCTTGCCTGTGTCAAAACTTGAATCGTGACATCATCAGGAATTAATTGCTGCTCAATCAAATGTCGAACAAAATCGAAGTCAGTTTGTGAAGCGGATGGAAAAGCGACTTCAATTTCTTTAAAGCCAACACTTACCAACAGATTGAACAAATTTAACTTGCGTTGGACATTCATTGGTTCAATCAACGCCTGATTGCCATCTCTTAAATCGGTACTCAACCAAATGGGTGGATGAGTAATTATTTGATTTGGCCAGGTGCGATCGCTTAAATTAATTGGTGCAAACGAGCGATATTTTGTAGCAGGATTCTTCAACACGATCGTCTATTCCTTTGTTGTTGATGTTTATAAGGCGTAGTGGCGAAAGGTGTTACAGGGATTGGGCTGCCAGGTTGCCAAATTATCCGAGCCTGACAACCCACAAAAAGTCGCAGTAACGCCTTAAGTATTAGATGTAGTTGCATAAGAACCTCCAAGTAAATGTTTCAATCACCTGCCAGGAATTTTAATTCCTGGCTCATATCTAAAGTCGGTTCAAACCGACTATTAACAAGGGAATTCTATTGAGAGAGCCTCTGGCTCTAGTTCTCGTTACCAGGTTGAACCTGGTAACGAGAGTAAACCGACTATCAACAAGCGATGAAGTCAGTTTTAACGGACTTGGGCTATTAGCCCGGAAATTAATTTCCGGGCGGTTTGAGTCGCTAATCAAATAGCCCAGATTTAGTTAAAAGCTATCCGCGCTATTGGGCAAAGCCAACCTACTTTCAGGATTTAGACGCCTATTTAACTCAGTAAAAACCTTATTTGGTGTATCTAAAATCTATTTGCGCCCAAGGCGCAGTAGCAGCCCTAGCCCTAATAAAAGGCTAGAAAGTAGTTGTAGAGATAGCTGCTTGGCGAACATAGTTTTTAGTTTGATAAACCAACACATAATGATATTAAACCCAGAGAATGCACAGGTCAAGCCAAACTTGAAAGAAATTTCAGGTTATGAGCCAATAATTGAACTATAAACTTCACTTCTTGGGTAAGTGTTGTCGAAGAGCGTGAATGATGCCCAATTGATATAGATTGGAACGATACGTTAATATAATAATGCTGATAAATTTTTCAAAAATAAATTATTAGCAGTTTGTTGAGTCAAATTTAATACTTTACTACAAAGTTACAAATATAATTTAAAAGCTCCTAAGCCGATCTTGAGTGATAGCTTTTGAATTAAGTATTTGGATTTTGAATAAAATATTCATGCGTTATGTCACCTCCCTTGCCTCTTGCTGGCTTAAATATTTTGGTAGTTGAAGATGATGATGATACTCGCTTTTTCGTCACTACCGTTTTAGAAGCAGATGGAGCTATTGTTACAGCAGTTCCATTCGCAGCCCCAGCACTAGAAGTTTTGCCTCAATTGCAACCCGATGTCCTAATTAGTGATATCGGTATGCCTGGTGAAGATGGCTACGCTTTAATCCGTAAAATCCGCGCCCTTCGACCCGAACTTGGTGGACGAGTTCCAGCTATTGCCTTAACAGCCTATGGTGATAGTGACAATTGTGTTCGTGCCTTGGAAGCTGGTTTCCAAACTCATGTCTCTAAACCAATTGCCCCAGATGAACTTGTTGAAATTGTTGCTAATGTAGTTGCTTCGTGTCATTGGTAATTATACAAAGCTGAATATTTATATCGCCTTCAAAGTTACTTCTGATCTGAATTCAAACGGCAAGCAAACATCATGTTTTAGAAATCCAACCACTGTCTTGGAAAGCTTTGAAGTTCCCTCCGGGACGCTGCGCGTAGCCGCCTTCGGCGTCTACAAACTTTCCGCAGATAAACACAGATGCACACGGATAAATTATCTGTGTTTATCTGTGTCCATCTGTGGTCGTTATTATCATAAAATTGGATTTTGCAATCAGTCTATTATTTGCCGTGACTCAAGGTGAGTTCAGACATAAGTTGTAATTAATACAGAAAAACTAGACGCACTTTAACCGGAGAACTTCCCCGATTTAAGTGCGTCTTGCGTTGTCCTCTTCTCAATTCTCTTAGTCTCTAGATGCCCTGATTAGGGAGCCAAAGCGTTACCGCGCAGCAGACTACCAATAGTCTTGGCTGTAATTTTTAACTGAGTGATAGGATTCGCTGGCACAACCGTCTTATACAGATAGCTATCAAAAGTTAGCCGCTGTACGTCAAGGTCTGCACACATTTCCACAAATGCCTCGCGGGTAGCGTCAGAACGATAAAATACAGTTTGTAAAAGGTCTAGTACCTTGTAGGTGAGTCCGTATTTTCTATCCCAGCGCTTCAAATAGAGCTTGAGTTCATTTTCTGTGGGAATGCGATCGCCACCGTTGGACACCTCTACAATTGTTTCAGCACACATCCGCCCAGATTTAGCAGCAAAGTAAATGCCTTCGCCAGAAGATTTGGTCACGTAGCCCGCAGCATCTCCTACCAAGGCAATGCGTCCAACAACACGGCGCGGACGGGGATGTTCGGGAATTGGGTGTGCTTCGACTTTGATAATTTGACCGCCAGCGAGTTTTTCTACTGCACGGGCACGAACTCCAGCTTGCAGTTGCTTGATGCTGGCTTTGTTCACGTGCATCGTACCAGTACCCACGGCTACGTGGTCGTATTTGGGGAAAACCCAAGCATAGAAGTCGGTAGAAACGTCGTCGCCAACGTACATTTCTGCCAAGTCGTTGTAATACGCCATTTTGTCTTGGGGTAGGCGAATCCGCTCTTGGAAAGCGATCGCATAATTGTAATCCCCAGCATCCATTTCTTTGGCAACACGGGAGTTCGCCCCATCTGCACCGATAATTAAATCAACCTTCAGAGTTTTGGCAATGCCTTGGGCACCACCTTCTGTATGGTCTACATAATGAATGGTGTAAGGGTCAGTATTGTTAGTAGGTATATCGAGTTTATGAACGGTGGCATTAATTAAATGTGCACCTAATTTTGCCGCTCGATTGCGCAGGTAACCATCCAGCACCTCACGGCGGCACATTCCTATATATTCTTCTTCTTTTTCTAAATTGATATCAACCTCACGATTGGAGGGTGAGATCATTTTCATCTTCCGCACCTGACGGTCAATGATATCCTTGGGCAGATCAAATTCACTTACCATGCACAGAGGAATGGCACCGCCACAGGGCTTGGCATTATCTAGCTTGCGCTCAAACAGGTAAGTTTCGATCCCAGCTTTTGCCAGTGTTTCTGCGGCAGATGAGCCAGCTGGGCCTGACCCAACAACAGCAACCCGTAGTGTCAAAGGTCTACTCCCAATCTTGACATTTAACGAAAGCATCGTATCACGGAGTTTTGGCTCATTTCTCGCTCTTTCTTGCAGATTGCAGAGAAATGCAATATTCCTTAATATTTCGCTACTAAACACTCACATTGGGAATTGGAAGTGGATAATTAATCACTAAAATTTTTACAACTCAATAGCAAACATCTATGGTATAAATAAAAGTACTCTAACCCCATCAAAAAACCGTAGATAAATCATAGAGGTTAATAGCAGTGGGCATAGTTGTTGAAAACGTATCTAAGCATTTTGGCAGTTTTAAAGCGGTTGATCGGGTGAGTCTGGAAATCAAAAGTGGCTCCCTCGTTGCTTTATTGGGGCCATCAGGTTCGGGGAAGTCAACCTTGTTGCGGCTAATTTCTGGTTTGGAAGTGCCAGATAGCGGCAGAATTATGCTCACAGGCAAAGATGCTACTCATCAAAGCGTGCAAGAAAGAAATATTGGCTTTGTATTTCAGCACTATGCCCTATTCAAGCATATGACGGTACGGCAAAATATTGCTTTTGGATTGGAAATTCGTAAGGTTGCGAAAGCGAAAGTAAAAAGGCGGGTAGAAGAACTATTAGAATTAGTGCAATTAGGAGGACTAGGCGATCGCTATCCTTCACAGCTTTCTGGTGGGCAACGGCAAAGAGTAGCCTTAGCAAGGGCACTAGCACCAGAACCCGAAGTACTATTGTTAGATGAACCATTTGGTGCTCTTGATGCTAAAGTCCGCAAAGACTTACGTGCTTGGTTGCGGCGCTTGCATGATGAAGTACACGTCACCACAGTTTTCGTCACCCACGATCAAGAAGAAGCAATGGAAGTATCCGACGAAATCGTGGTCATGAACAAAGGACGGGTAGAACAGGTAGGAACACCAGCAGACGTTTACGATCATCCTGCGACAGCTTTTGTCATGAGTTTTATCGGCCCTGTCAACGTGTTGCCAAGCAGCTCGCGGATCTTTCAGGGTAACGGGTTCGATTCAGCACATCCAGAAATGTTCCTGCGCCCTCAAGATGTCCTGATAGACACAACTCCAAACGGCACCACCGTAGCCGCAAGAGTGAGTCGATTGATACATTTAGGCTGGGAAATTCAGGCCGAGTTGACTTTAGATGATGGACAGGTAGTGACGGCGCATTTAACACGGGAACGCTTTGATGAGTTACAGTTAGAGCCTCAGCAGAAGGTATATGTAAAGCCGAAGGATGCAAGGTCTTTCCCGTTGTATTATTCAATTTAGCTAGCGCTAGACTATATTCATCCTCTCTTTTCAAGGTATTTATGTCCGTCGCTAAAGACCAAGCCACTGCACCGGATAACCAAGAGTGGGATGATATTGTATTCCCGCCAGGCGAACTTTATAGCGACGAACCTCCTTTGGAAAGCGATCTGCATCGTAAACAAATTGATTTATTAATTCGACTACTAGAATGGTTTTGGCGAAATCGTCAAGATTTCTACGTTTCTGGTAATCTCACTGTTTACTTTAGCCCCAACCAAATTAACTCGGAAGATTTTCGGGGGCCGGATTTTTTCGTTGTGCTAAATACAGAACGCAAACCACGTAAGAGTTGGGTAGTTTGGGAAGAAGGGGGAAAATATCCCAATGTGATAGTAGAATTACTTTCTCCTTCAACTGCTGAAATTGACCGAGAATTGAAAAAGCAAATTTACCAAGATATTTTTCGCACATTTGACTATTTTTGGTTTGATCCCGAAACTTTAGAATTTGCAGAATTTCACTTGGTAGATGGGAAATACGAACCGCTAGAACCTAATTTCCAAGGTAGGCTGTGGAGTCAGCAACTTGAGCTTTTTTTGGGTATTCATCAACAACAGTTGCGCTTTTGTACACCAGATAGCAAACTCGTCCCCACACCAGAGGAAACAGCAGCAGAAGCCGAGGCACTATTAGCTCGCTATCGAGAACGTTTTGGAGAACTGCCGGATATTTAGAAGCCAAACAAACCTAGAGTAGTGCCACTAGCTTGTTCTAATGAAAGATGCGATCGCCTCTCTATGCCAAAATAGCTATGTCAAAATTGAGGAAAAGATATTTTACCAACTGTTGAACAAGGCTTCGCCTGTATTAGAGTTTGCCAGATGTTATCGAACTACTATCGAAACATTCTATTATTCCGTTTTGATATGAAAACAGGGACTATTTATATTTTGGCAGAGGAGAGCCTAGAGATTCTCATATCTCGTGATGGTAACTGGAGGTTTTTGGATGAAACCAGACTTTAAAAAAATGTCTAGAAAAGAACTAATTGCATATGTGCTAGCACATCGCAATGATGATGAAGCTTTTGAGGTTTTGATTAGTCGTCGTAGCCCAGACTCGGAAGCTACTTGGTATAGCTTTCCCTACACTGAAGAAGGACAGCGACAAATGGAAGAAGTTTTTCGACGTAAAATCAATGGAGAACTTTCCTAAATAATCCGTAGACAACAAGATCCCCGACTTCTACCCTCCGGGAAGCCACCCTACAGGTGTCTACAAGAAGTCGGGGATCTGAGTCGTTAATGTTCTCAAATCAAACAGGATTGCTATAGCTTAAATTCCTAATGCTAAAATTGCTTACAGTTGAGATACAAGAGCAGAGAAATGACTGTAAAAGAAAAGATACTAACGGAAATTAATAGTTAATAGTTAATAGTTAATAGCAATAAATAATTACCTACTCAGTGTTTTTTCCAGGAATTATTTAGAATTGCTATCATCGTGTTGCTCAGAACAAAAGTTTATCCAATTGCTCTGAGCGATTTCACTTTTAACCTCATGTGCCTCTACAACACACCTTTAGAACTGGGTATCGTTCCGGCGCGGCGGGGATCGATTTCTACAGCCATCCGTGTAGCCCTGGCAAAGGCTTTAAAAGTTGCTTCAATAATGTGATGAGAATTAATGCCATCTAACTGGCGAATGTGCAGCGTCATTTGGCTATTATTCACAATTGCCACGAAAAATTCCCGCACCAACTGGGTGTCATAGGTTCCCACCCGCTGAGTGGGAATTTCTAAACCATAGCTGAGATGGGGACGTCCGGAAAAGTCTAGCGCCACTTGAATTAATGCTTCGTCCAAAGGTGCGAGAAAATGACCAAAACGGACTATGCCCTTGCGATCGCCTAATGCTTTGCTAATAGCTTGCCCTAAAGTGATGCCCACATCTTCGTTAGTATGGTGGTCATCAATGTGTAGATCGCCCGTAGCTTGGATATCCAAGTCAATTAAACCGTGGGAGGCAATTTGGTGCAACATATGATCCAAAAATGGAACACCGGTAGCAGCATTACAAACTCCAGTGCCATCTAGATTGATCGTGACTTGCACATCCGTTTCCCCCGTAGTGCGGCGTAAAGAGGCAATACGCGGAGATTGTATATTTGAGAGAATTTGGCGATCGCTGATTTGCATAGATATTTAGGGATTGGGGATCGGGGATTGGGGATCGGGGATTGGGTATCGGGTAATTAAATTTTGGATTTTGGATTGTTATTTAATCTAAAATTCCTAGTTCCTAGTCTCTAGTCCCTAGTCCCTAGTTCCTAGTCCCCAGTCCCTATTACATTCCCATAATTTCATATCCTGCATCCACATACAGGACTTGTCCGGTAATTCCGCTAGCTAAGTCACTACATAAGAAAGCTGCTGTATTACCCACTTCTATTTGAGTGACGGTGCGTCGCAATGGAGCCACCTTTTCTACATGATGAATCATATCTAAAATACCGCCAACCGCACTAGAAGCCAAAGTGCGAATCGGCCCGGCAGAAATAGCATTAACCCGAATTTGAGAAGGGCCTAATTCCGCAGCCAGATAACGCACGCTAGCCTCTAAACCAGCTTTTGCAACTCCCATCACGTTATAGTTGGGAATCGCCCTAATAGCACCCAAATACGAAAGGGTAACAACACTTCCTCCCTGCGTCATTAAAGGTTTAGCTGCACCAGCCAGTTGGATCAAAGAATAAGTACTAACATCTAAAGCTGTTTGAAAGCCTGTACGAGAAGTTTGGCTAAAGTCTCCACTTAAATCGTCTTTGTTAGCAAACGCCAGGCAATGAATCAAAATATCTAAGTTGCCCCACTTTTGGTGAATCGTCTCAAAAGTAGACTTGACCTGCTCTTCATTTTGGACATTACAGGGTAGAAAGAGACTAGGATTTAAAGGTTCTACTAGTTCTGCTACTTTCTTCTCCATTTTGCCCTTCTCATCCGGCAAATAGGTAATGCCGATGTTGGCTCCTGCTTTATGTAGTTGTTGAGCGATACCCCAGGCGATCGAGCGATTATTGGCAATGCCTGTAACTAAGGCCTTCTTTCCAGTCAGATCCAGCATAGGAAATTATTATTGCAATGTTTCATTAGGAGCATACAAGAATCTGAGCCTGCTTGGTATTTGTTATAGACAAGATTTGCTTTCTTTGTTACTCTCACCACTTCTAGAAAACCGGATTCTAAGAGATTAATAGCCTTGCTGGTTGTACCAAGCATCGTCTAGATACTCCGGAAAATCCCTCGTGCTTACTTTTTCTGCTCAGATTCCAGCTAGTGTTTAATACCACAAAAACACAGCTTCATCCTTAAGAGATTTTCAATGTATATTATTTTTTTATTAAAAAAACCTACTTTTTACAATTAGAGTAAATGCTGTTCAAAAAGTACTAGCTGCTAATAGTATAAATTTTGTATGATTTGAACAATATTTATGAGATAAAAAGGATAAGTATAGGAAAGAACAAAAAGGTTAACAATGTTTTCTTGATTTTTCGGGTGTATTCTTAGGAAATCCATCTTAGTTTTTTTCCGGCGTTGGGATAGGGGAAGGTAGATGATCGTGACACAAGATAAAGCCCTAGCAAATGTTTTTCGTCAGATGGCGACTGGAGCGTTTCCACCAGTTGTGGAAACGTTTGAGCGCAATAAAACGATCTTTTTCCCCGGCGATCCTGCTGAACGAGTTTATTTTCTTTTAAAAGGCGCAGTGAAACTCTCCAGGGTGTACGAGGCAGGAGAAGAAATCACCGTTGCGCTGCTGCGGGAAAATAGTGTTTTTGGAGTTTTGTCCCTACTGACTGGAAACAAATCCGATCGCTTTTATCATGCAGTTGCTTTTACACCTGCGGAATTGCTCTCAGCACCAATTGAACAGGTGGAACAAGCACTAAAGGAAAATCCTGAATTGTCGATGTTAATGCTGCGAGGACTTTCATCGCGCATTCTGCAGACAGAAATGATGATTGAAACACTTGCTCACCGAGATATGGGTTCAAGATTGATCAGTTTTTTATTAATTCTTTGTCGTGATTTTGGTATTCCTTGTGCCGATGGAATCACGATTGATTTGAAGCTATCTCATCAGGCGATCGCTGAAGCAATTGGCTCTACCCGCGTTACCGTCACCAGATTGCTGGGTGATTTGCGCGAAAAGAAAATGATTTCCATACACAAGAAAAAAATTACTGTCCACAAGCCTGTTACCTTAAGTCGGCAATTCACCTAAAAGCGCTTGGAGACTGGAGTGAGCAGGTTAATGGATCGAGTAATGTCAGCTATTGCTCATCTCCAATCTTCCACAGACAATGGCTGGAAGTAGTAGGCTGTATCTGGAGGGATTTCTTCGCTAAATCATTAACTGATGGCCACCGGGTACATCCTCATCATTGCAATTTTAATTTTGGGAGGCGTAATTGCCACCGTGGGCGATCGCATTGGCACACGGGTTGGCAAAAAGCGGCTCTCACTGTTCAATCTCAGACCCAAAAATACAGCTGTTTTAGTGACAATTCTCACAGGGTTGGGCATTTCCGCATCAACCCTGGGAATTTTATTTTTAGCTGATGAAGGATTGCGCAAGGGAGTTTTTGAACTTGAAGACATTCAAAAAGATCTCAGACGCAAGCGCGTACAGCTAGAAAACACAACTCAGCAGCTAGACACTACCAGAACAGAGCTAGATCAAGCCAGAATTGAGCAATCAAAGGCACAACAAGAGTTACAGGAAATAAATAAATCCTTACAGTCAGCAAATGCCAGGCAACAGCAAACACAAGCTCAACTCAACCGTACCATCAAGCAACAAGCACAAACCCAAGAGGAACTCCAACGTACCCAAAAGCAATTAGGCCAAGTTGCAACTCAGTATCAACAAGCTAAAACCCAGTTGCAAAGTGTTTATGCAGAGAGAAACAAACAGCTAGCAGAAATTAAGTTACTAAAGGCAGAGCGTCAAAGATTATACGAAGAAGCCAAACAGGCACTCGCCGAAGCCCAAGCGGCAATCGATAAACGCGATCAAGAACTTGCCAAGCGACAAGAAGAGATTGAAGCGCGCGATCGCAAAATAGCTAGTTTGGATAATATTATTCAAAAGCGCAATCTAGAAATTACGGCGCGAGAGAAAATTATTGCTCAAAGAGAAGCTCGTTTGAAAGATTTGGAAGCCCAACAGCAAGATCTCGAACAGGAAGTCGCAAGACTAGAGAAATATTATCAGTCCTATCGTGACCTTCGCTTAGGAAAACTGGCTTTGTTTCGCGGTCAAGTTCTTGCTGCTGGGGTAGTTCGCGTCCAACAGCCCTCGGCAGTGCGGCAAGCAGTAATCCAGTTATTACAGGAAGCTAATCGCAATGCCAGCATTGAATTAACCGAGCCTAATCTAAATCCTGCCCCAAACATGCAGATTTTGCGCGTTACCGAGGAACAAATTGAGCAATTAGGCAAGCAGATTCAAGATGGACGAGAATACGTAGTGCGAGTTTTCTCGGCAGGCAACTACGTCAGGGGAGAAAAGCCAGTAGAATTTTTTGCTGATGCAGCACTAAACCAAATCGTTTTTTCAGGAGGCGAGGTATTAGCCACAACTAGTGCCGATCCTAAAACCATGACATCCTATCAACTAAGACAGCGCTTAGAACTTTTGATTTCTGCTTCCCAATTTCGCGCCCGTAATGCTGGAATTTTAGAAAATATTCAAATAGATGGTACTTTCATTCGCTTTGTATCTCAATTGCGGCAATACGATCAACCATTAGATATTAAAGCTATTGCAGCAGAAGATACATACACAGCAGGGCCGCTAAAAGTGAAATTAGTGGCAATTAAAAATGGGCAAGTTATTTTTAGTACCTAAAATGGAAAATTGATGAATAATTTTGTTAGTAGTTAGTTAATAGTCATTAGTCATTGGTCATTGATCATTTGTCAGTAGAAACGCAATTAATCGCGTTTCTACCTACTAACCACTATCCACTATCCAATTTTTCAAAAATAATAAGCATTTAATAATATTTAATATGAATTCCAATGAATTTATAGCAACACAGCCAGTCATTTTAGGCTTCGATCCAGGTAAGGATAAGTGTGGTTTAGCAGTGATGGGATTAGATCGACAACTGCACTATCACCAAGTCGTACCTTCAAATAATGCTATTGCTACCATTGATAAACTACGACAAAAATATCCCATTTCCTTAATAGTAATGGGTGACCAAACCACAGCTAAAAAGTGGAAACAGCAATTGCAACAGGAATTGTCCGAGCAACTGAAAATAGTTTTAGTAGACGAGCGCTACACCAGTTTAGAAGCACGCGATCGCTATTGGCAAATGTACCCACCACAAGGACTAACAAAGCTCTTGCCAAAGGGTATGCGCACACCACCACGACCGATAGATGACATTGTTGCTATTCTCTTAATCGAGAGATATCTAAATCGACTGACAGAATCCGTAAATGAATTATGAATGCTGAATTATGAAATTTTTTATCATTCATAATTCATCATTCATAATTTACAGCTCAGCTCGAATGGTGAAAGCATAATCTCCTCCTGGTTCGAGCTGGTAATCTTTTTGTTCTAAAAAGCGACCAAGCGGTTCTTTTATTAAGGCACGACCCTGAGAAGGTTTGACAGATAACTCTCCCCGACGAAAATGCCATTGAAATTGCCACTCAAAGTCACCTGCTCTCACTTCACCTTCAAGTAAGCCGTGTTGCCAAGATTGACGGGTAATTTTGACATGAGCAGTGGTTTGTGGTAAACGTTTAGCACTCACGATGCTTTGAATCAAGTTTGAAATAAAACCGAATAGTAATAACTTTACATTTACTCAAAATACATCAAATAC
This sequence comes from Chlorogloeopsis fritschii PCC 6912, assembly GCF_000317285.1. Lineage (GTDB taxonomy): Bacteria > Cyanobacteriota > Cyanobacteriia > Cyanobacteriales > Nostocaceae > Chlorogloeopsis > Chlorogloeopsis fritschii. The sequence continues at coordinate 527,985 of NZ_AJLN01000116.1, forward strand.
ACCAATGGTAGTAATTGAAGATTCTAAATCTATTCACTTGAAGTTAAACCTAAAGACTGAGTGTGCGTGTAATAACCGCCAACTATAAAGCATAATAATTGTCTCAGGTATAAGAAATTTTCTGGATAAATTTGATTTCACATAAATAATTACACTTAAAACATAATCATCACATCTAAATCCCCAAACATCTGTTCCAGCAAATCTTCCATAATATCTTGATTTCTGCGGTGTAGAACTTTTGGCCCATCAATAAACTCTTTGATAGTGATTCTTTGCTCTCTAAAATCCCTGACAAAATCGCGGATCTCAGAAATTACTTGAATTTCAGATTCAACTTGTTCTAACATCTGAGCAATGGGGTCAATTCCTTCTCGATTGGCTTTGCGACAATCAGAAACCATCACTCCTTCAGGAGTATTTTTCACTAAGCGAAGTTCTCGTTTCAAATTTTCATATTGAGTTTTGAGGAATTCATTTTCCTGTTCTAAATTAGTAGATTTTCTAGTTAAATCGTCCTCACCATCACTTGTAATCGATTTTCCTACTTGATGTTGCTGTTCAATTTCTAACAGTCGAGCCAGATCCCCATCTTGATAGGCTTTATTTAGTTCCTTCATAATTTCCGTATGGCGCATCTGTGTCTCGCTGTCTGTTACTTTATCAGGGTGAAAAATTTCGGCTAATCTCAAAAATGTCTGGCGCACTTTTCGTGATTCATCAGTTCTAGTTGTTGTAGAAAATTCTAGCTGCTGCTTTGTTTGTTGATTTTGATGGCTTTCTTCTCCAGAAAAATTAAAGAACTCATTATCTGGATCGTTATTTTCAAAAAGTTCATCTAATTCTTCTTCTGACTCATTTTGAGTTAAGTTTGGACTAACCAGCCCTGCAATTTGAAGATTAAAATAAATTTTTTCAATATTTTTTTTGGTTTGTTTGCCAAACTTTCTGGTCGTTAAAATTTCATCAAAGAGAGTATGAATTTCTTGGTCAATTTCTGACAGCTTGGTAAAGCTTGGAGAACCTCGATGAAATATCTCTGTAGCTAAAGAACGCATCTGCTCAACAAAATTCTTAAGTTCTGTGCGTTTTCTCTTAATTTGTTTCAGTAGCCATTGGTGTTCTTTTTCTAGCTCTTGCAAACGAATATGGAGAGAGGAAAGAGCCAGTGATGTTGTTTGGCTTGGGTTTGGTGATGAAACTGATTTAGGCATGGATAAGAATAATTTTGAGGATACGTCACAGGACTAATTTTTAGTGTTTAATACCAAATTGGCACGCGTAAGTCTTGTTTCAAAATTCTGGGATAGCCTATTAATAAATGGTTTTAATCCAAAATCTAATATCTAAAATATAAAATTGGTATTAGTCCTGGGAGTATGGTAAAACTTACATTCCATCCTTTCAACTGTTACACATAGAATTTTGACAAAAAACGTAAGGTCAAAACATAAAATGAGTTTTTATACTTAGTAAACTCACATCAAAACTCCTGTCACCAGGCAGCAGCCGACAAACTCTCGTTACCGGGTTCAAACTGGTAACGAGAAATTCGTTCCCTGCCATAACACAAAGCGATCGCTCTTACTTTACCTCGGCGATCGCTTTTGACTCAAATTCTTAAATTATGGATTTGGGATGAAATTCCCAATCCATCAGTGATTTATAGATTTATCGGTTTACTGTTGCTTGTTCCCGCGCTGCGGCTGCCTGATCTGGGTGAATACCCAAGCGGGTAAGGTTAATTCTACCTTTGTTGTCAATTTCACGTACTTTCACAATCACTTCATCACCGACTGCAACTTCATCCTCAACTTTGCCTACACGGTAGTCAGCTAGTTGAGAAATGTGAATCATGCCTTCTTTACCTGGCAAAAATTCTACAAACGCACCAATCGGTATAATTCGAGTTACACGTCCTACGTAAACATCACCTTCATTCAGCTTGCGCGTCATGCCTTGGATGATATTTTTAGCTTTTTTGGCTTTATTTTCATCCACAGCAGAGATAGTGACAGTGCCATCATCTTCAATGTCAATTTTGGCACCAGTATCTTCAGTGATACCCTTAATCGTCTTACCTCCCGGCCCGATCACCAGACCAATCATGTCTGGATCGATCTTAATGGTCAACAAGCGTGGAGCGAAGGACGACATTTCGCTGCGTGGTTTGTCAATCGTCTGGAGCATTTTTTCTAGAATGTGCAACCGCGCTGCTTTCGCTTGGTTAACAGCTTGCTCAATAATCTTCAAAGACAAACCAGGAATTTTCATATCCATTTGTAAGGCTGTGATTCCCGTGTCTGTGCCGGCAACTTTGAAGTCCATGTCACCCAAAAAGTCTTCGATGCCCTGAATATCAGTCAGAACTCGCACTTCATCGCCTTCTTTAATTAAACCCATCGCCGCACCACTTACAGGTTTGGCGATCGGTACGCCAGCATCCATCAAAGCTAGGGTAGAGCCACAAACTGAACCCATTGAGGTGGAACCGTTGGAAGACAAGACTTCTGATACTACCCTAATTACGTAGGGGAATTGGTCTTTAGGTGGCAGTATAGGCAATATTGCTCTTTCTGCTAATGCTCCGTGACCGATTTCTCGACGTCCTGGCGCTCGTAGGGGCTTGGTTTCCCCAACCGAGAACGGCGGGAAGTTGTAATGGTGCATATAGCGCTTTTGCTGATCTTGTTGCAAGTCATCAGTTAAGGTTTGCACATCTCCTGGTGTCCCAAGGGTACAATTGGACAGCACCTGGGTTAATCCCCGATTAAATAAACCACTGCCGTGGACTCGCTTGGGCAAAAGACCAACTTGACAAGAAACAGGACGTACTTCGTCTAACGCTCTTCCGTCTACTCGAACATTATCTTCGATTATTTGACGGCGCATCAGCTTTTTAGTGATGTCTTTGAAAGTATTATCAAGGGCTTTTTTATCTGCGGTAGCAGCAACTCGGATTGGATCTTCTTCTGGTAGTTCAGCGATCGCACCGACAACTGATTCTTTGACTGCATCCAAAGCAGTATCGCGATCGGTTTTCTCCAAATCAAATTGCGACAGAATTTTTTTAATTTCATCTGTAGCGCGATCGCGGATAAAGTTTTCCAGCGTCGAGTCTACTTCTGGTGCTGCTTCCTGGACAATTTCCAAACCCAGTTCTGCCATTAAATCTCGCTGTGCTTGAATTAAGTCCTGTACTGCTTCGTAGCCAAATTCAATCGCCTCGATAATATCTCGTTCCGGCAATTGATTAGCTCCCGCTTCCACCATAATTACGCCCTCTGGTGAACCTGCAACCACAAGATCCAGGTCTCCGGCTTCGACTTCAGCATAGGTAGGATTAATGATAAAATCATCACCTACCAAACCAACACGTACTGCTGCCATTGGCCCGTTAAACGGAATTTTTGCCAATAAGGTAGCGATCGAAGCACCAGTAACTGCTAGCACATCAGGCGGCACTAATTCATCCATCGACAGAGTGATTGCCACAATTTGCAGGTCATCCCGCAACCATGACGGGAACAAAGGACGTATAGGACGGTCAATTAAACGGCTGGTGAGAATTGCTCTTTCTGGCGGCCGACCTTCTCGCCGCAACAATCCTCCTGGAATTCTACCTGCTGCGTAAAGTCTTTCTTCGTAATCTACAGTAAGGGGCAGAAAATCAACGCCTTCTCTGGCTGCCGATCGCGTAGCTGTAACTAGAACTGCCGTATCCCCAGACTGTATCAACACCGATCCACCAGCCTGGGGTGCTAGTAGGCCCACCTTCAGTCGAATATCCCGTCCGTCGAAGGATATTGACTTCTCAAATTCTCCCATTCAGTTTTTTTTCCTTCTCTTCGCTATTCTCTCTCTGTGGCAATCCTAACATTTATGAATTAATCTGGCTGGAGTAGTATGCATAATGATTGACAATTTTAGTTACAGTTGCCGATACATAATCAATGCATCTACCACCTCACCTGCATCTAGCTTTACCCCATTCTTAATTCTGCCAATAGTCTCAAATTCCAATGATTTCCAGAGATTGATGGAAGCTATATTGCTAGCAAAGACCAAATTAAACATTACCGCCTCAAAGCCCAGACTCCCAGCAATTTCTAGCATTGCCTCTCCCATAAATCGACCGATCCCCTGACCGCGCATTTGAGGTTGTACAATAAAACCAGCGTTGCAAATATGGCTACACCGACCGGAATGTAGAGACGCGAAATTTCGCGTCTCTACAATTGGCTCGTATATAGTAAATTCACTCTCCACCTTGACAACAAAAGCATCCAAACTCAACCAGTAATTTACAAATTCTGACTGAGACAGGAGTTGATTTTGGGGATAGGTTTTACCTTCCACAATGACAAGATTTAGTAATTTCCTTTCCTCCTCTTGTTCTTCTGAATGCATCCGATCTAGTTTAGCTCTTATACCATTTTTTAAAATTTTATAAAGAGGTAGCTGCATTTTTTTAGCTTTATTACGATAGTTTGCTATTATTTAATAATAGTTAATAATAAATAATCAATATTATTAAAAGCTTGGATATTAAGTAATTACCTAAATTAGAGAATAAGCAAATTCAAGACTTTATTTTTGTGAACGTTTGAGTAGTTAGCAAATGGCAATTTTACACGGTAGTTGGTTATTACAAAATCGGGGTAGCAGTTTATTTGTTTGGGGAGAGACTTGGCGTTCTCTAGAGACGAAAATAGATCTAGGTACATTAACACAGGTGCCATCTCATCCATACGCAATGACAGCAGCTGAATTAAGTGAGTGGCTGCATTCACGTCATCTCAAACTTTCCAAGTCGAGCCAAGTAGAGACGCGAAATTTCGCGTCTCTACAAAAAGGGCGGCAAAAAGCTGCAAGTCCTGCTAATGTAATGCCAACGCGATCGCAAATTCTTGCCTTACCCACTTATTTTTCAGAAAGCGATCAACAGAGCACAGCATTTATTTCTCCAGTACATTCGGCAATATTCGGTTCAGAAAAACCCTTTCCCCAATATCTACAACCTTGGCAAGTCGAGGGTTTTTGTCTGGAGCCACAAGATGCGATCGCGTTTTTGGCTTCTCTACCCCTAAGCAACGCTAACCAAGAAGATGATTTTGTCGGTGGAGATTTACGCTTTTGGTCGCATATTGCCCGGTGGAGTTTAGACTTAATAGCGCGATGTAAATTTTTGCCCACACTTGAGCGTTCCACAGATGGTTCTATTACCGCAAAATGGCAAGCGCTCCTCGATAGCGCTTTAGATGGAACTCGTTTAGAGAAATTTTCTCAGTTGATGCCCTTGGCGTGTCGGGCGTATCAACAGGAAGGACACGGAGACACGGGGAATAAAGAGGACACGGGGAATTTTGATGATTACCCCCCGTCTTTGGTTCACAACTCGCCAATTTATATAGACTTACCAATCGAACCACAAGAACTACTGTTGGGATTTCTCAACAGTACAATTGATACCCAAATCAGAAGTATGGTAGCTTCCCAAACTCTACTCGACACCAGAGTAATGGCGTCTCTACCATTAGTGGTGCGACAGTGGTTGCAGTCTTTAACAGCTGCATCAGCCACAATTACTAGCGAACCAATTGCCTTGGAACGATTGGAAGCGGCTTTGAAGGCTTGGACGATGCCGCTACAGTATCAGTTGGGTGGAAAAAATATATTTCGCACCTGTTTTGTTCTGCACCCGCCAAAGTCAAATGAAGCTGATTGGACTTTAGAATATTTCCTGCAAGCTCCTGACGATCCAGAATTTTTAGTGGATGCAGAAACAATTTGGCGGCATCCAGTGGAAAGTTTCGTTTATCAAAATCGAACTATTAAGCAACCACAAGAGACGTTTCTGCGAGGGTTGGGGTTAGCTTCGCGATTGTATCCAGTATTAGCACCTAGTTTGGATACCCCATATCCCCAATCTTGTCACCTCAACCCTTTGCAAGCCTACGAGTTTATCAAATCAGTAAAGTGGCGATTTGAAGATAGTGGTTTGGGTGTAGTGTTGCCTCCTAGTTTGGCAAACCGAGAAGGATGGGCAAATCGTTTGGGCTTGAAGATTACCGCCGAAACACCAAAGAAAAAGCAAGGGCGTCTAGGTTTACAAAGTCTGTTGAATTTTCAATGGCAATTAGCTATTGGCGGACAAACTCTTTCCAAGCAAGAGTTTGACAAGCTTGTAGCGCTAAATAGCCCACTGGTAGAAATAAACGGTGAGTGGGTGGAGTTGCGATCGCAAGATATTAAAACAGCCCAAGCGTTTTTTGCTTCTCGAAAAGAGCAAATGGCGCTGTCGTTGGAAGATGCTTTGCGTCTTAGTACTGGGGATACCCAAACAATTGAGAAATTACCAGTAGTTAGCTTTGAGGCGTCGGGTGCATTGCAGGAGTTGGTAACTACCCTGACAAATAACAAAGCAGTTGAACCCCTACCTACACCCGCTAGTTTTCAAGGACAATTGCGCCCGTATCAACAGCGTGGCATGGCTTGGTTAACATTTTTAGAACGGTGGGGCTTGGGGGCGTGTCTCGCAGACGATATGGGATTGGGTAAAACGATCCAATTTATTGCATTTTTACTACACCTCAAAGAACAAAATGCCTTAGAAAATCCCACGCTGTTAGTTTGTCCAACTTCAGTTTTAGGTAACTGGGAAAGAGAAGTCAAAAAATTCGGCCCATCATTGAAAGTTTTACAGTATCACGGTGATAAACGACCTAAAAGTAAAGCTTTTGAACAAGCAGCGAAGAAACATGATTTAGTTATTACTAGTTACTCACTTGTTCCTCGTGATTTAAAGTCTTTGCAGAGTATTTCCTGGCAGATAATTGTTTTAGATGAAGCTCAAAATATTAAAAATGCAGATGCGAAACAGTCACAGGCTGTACGTCAGTTAGAATCGACATTTCGCATTGCTCTAACAGGAACTCCTGTAGAAAATAGACTGCAAGAATTATGGTCAATTTTAGATTTTCTCAACCCAGGATATTTAGGAAATAAGCAGTTTTTCCAGCGTCGGTTTGCCATGCCCATCGAAAAGTATGGTGATATTGCTTCGTTAAGTCAATTGCGCTCTTTAGTTCAACCATTTATTTTGCGTCGTTTAAAAACCGATCGCGAAATTATTCAAGACTTGCCAGAAAAGCAGGAAATGACAGTATTTTGCGGTTTGAGTCCCGAACAAGCAAAATTATATCAACAAGTAGTTGATGAATCTCTAGCGGAAATAGAAGATGCCGAAGGAATACAGCGCCGGGGTAAGATTTTGGCTTTACTTGTAAAGCTAAAACAAATCTGCAATCATCCAGCCCAATATTTGAAAAAAGATAGGCTTTCGGAACCTCGTCTATCTGGAAAACTATTGCGATTGCAAGAAATGCTAGAAGAAGTTTTATCAGAAGGCGATCGCGCTTTAATTTTTACTCAATTTGCTGAATGGGGTAAACTCCTGAAGCCTTATTTAGAACAACACTTAGGACGAGAAACATTATTTTTGTATGGCAGTACCAGCAAAAAACAACGTGAGGAAATGATAGACCGTTTCCAACACGATCCTCAAGGCCCGCCCATCATGGTTTTATCTTTGAAAGCAGGTGGTGTAGGACTAAATTTAACACGTGCAAATCACGTTTTTCATTTCGATCGTTGGTGGAATCCAGCAGTAGAAAATCAAGCTACAGACAGAGTATTTCGGATTGGGCAAACCCGGAATGTACAAGTACATAAATTTGTTTCTACTGGGACATTAGAAGAAAAAATTCATGACATGATTGAAAGTAAAAAACAACTAGCAGAACAAGTCGTAGGTGCGGGTGAAGAATGGTTAACTGAACTAGATACCGACCAACTTCGCAACTTATTATTACTTGATCGTAGCGCAGTCATCGAAGAAGAAGAAGAAGATTAAAAGGGAACAGGGAATAGGGAAACCGTCTTTCCTTCTGCCTTCCATTTAGGAGAAAAATATGACTAATGAGACATTACAAGCCAGTCGAGAATGGTGGTCACAACGTTGGTTAGAATTACTAGATTCCTATCGTTTTAAAAAGCGTTTAGAACGTGGTAGGAACTATGCCCGTCAAGGTAATGTGCTGAGTATTGATTTTCAAGGTGCAAAAGTTTTAGCCAGAGTCCAAGGTAGTGAAGCTGAACCATATAAAGTTTCTCTTTCTCTTGACTCGTTTAATGAAGAACAGTGGAACTATATAGTTGAAACTATGTCTCAAAAGGCAATTTTTGCTGCTAAATTATTGGCAGGAGAAATGCCACAAAATATAGAAGAAGTTTTTACTTCTAATGGTCTTTCACTATTCCCTTTTACTTTAGCTGATGTCCACAGTCGGTGTTCTTGTCCTGATAAAGCTAATCCCTGCAAACATATTGCCGCAGTGTACTATCAATTAGGCGATCGCTTCAGTGAAGATCCGTTTGTGCTATTTCAATTAAGAGGACGTACAAAAGAACAAATTATCAGCGATTTAAGACAATTACGCAGCGTTAATACTGAAGTTCCTGAAGTAGAAACATCTGAATTAAAAGAACCGACTTCTCAAAATCAACATACTAATATCGATTCTTTTTGGCAATATCATGAATCACTAGAGCCTTCCTTAGTTGTAATTACACCATCAACTAGTGAGACAGTTTTAGATGTATTGGGAGCAATTCCCCTAGCAAAGGAAGAAGAAAATCTTGCTAGCTTAACTGCATCTGATGTGGTAATGAAGTATTTAGATACCCTATATAAAGATGTGAGCCAAAAAGCTATGTTGTCGGCGATGAAAGTGGGAGAAAGTTAACGCTTGATTCCCTTAAACCTTTCTTTCGCTTCCTGAAAAGCTTCCTGCATCACAGACTGAATTTTCTTTGGATCTGGTTTCTTTCCACCCATTAACTCACCAAAGTAAACACAGGCTGCTTCACCAAGTGACCAAGTGTAGGCTGCTGCCCAGTATGCTGCTATTACGCTACCAAAACCAGGTAGGAATTTGACTAATTCTCGTCCAATCGCTTTTGCTAAAAATCCACCAGCAATTGTACTAACCAAACCTCCTGCCTGCGATGGCGTTAGGCTCTGTCCGTATAAGTTCCCTAACAAACCTACCATCGATACTTGTAATGCAGTTAATACAGGCATAGTAGCAAATGGCAAAGGTACAGATGCGATCGTGGCAGCGGCGATCGCAAACGCTAGCATATAACGCCGCCCAACATCTCTGTAGAGATTGCCAATTTTCTCGCCAGCTTTCTTATCCAATAACTGATAAATTGCACCAGCTTCTGCTTCTGGAAGAAGTTCTGCCAAATTATCTCTGAGTGCCTCTAAACCATAAAACACTGGGGTGTAGCCATCTTCTTCCAATGTGAAGTCAATCAGAATAGCGCGATCGTACAAATTAGCAAAAGCTTGCTGCATCGCATCGAAGGCTCGATTTACTTCTTCATAGTCGGGTGGATAGGCAGGATGATCGGTAACATCAGGCGGATAAACTTCATGCAAGCAGGTAACAGCCAACAAACAAGGAATGTTTGGATACTGCCGACGCAACTGCTGGGCAATTTGCCGGAGTGCATCAGTCGCGAAATCATTGATTTTAACTGTGAGAATGAGTATTCTTGCACCAAGGCTTTCCTGTTGCAGGTCGCCAATCAGTTCTTGAATAATTGTTTCAGTATTCTGGTTAACATCCCCTAACCCAACTGTGTCTGTAAAAATAAGCAATGGCAGATCCTTAGAAGGATAAGCATAACGCTCAGTATGTTGCGTATGAGGACGATATCCTTGACCAACTATCTCGGCAGAAACTCCCGTTAGTCCCCGTACAATTGAACTTTTTCCAGCTTGCGGTTTACCAATCAGCAGCGCTTCTGTGGTTGGTAGTTCTGAGCGAACTGTTTCTAATATCTCTGCAATTTGAGCTTCGCTGACACTAAACAATTTAATAACTGTCTGTGCTACTTGCTCTACAGGAAGGAATTGCAGCAAGCGCGCCCCTGCCTTATCCCAGACAGCAGCAATAGGATTTTTCGACAATTCATCAGCCGATTTTGTCGTAGCATCAGTTGGTTCGCTGAACTGCTGAGAATCAGCTGACGACGAGTCAGCATTGTGTTGCTCAGTCATTCTTACCACACAAGCAGATAGATTTAGAATCGTTCCTATCTATAGATTACACAACTTTTAATCGGTGGAAGTTAAGTTAATAATCGTAATTGCCACCAAAGTTACTTCTTTGAGCGTTGCCAACCACTCCTAAAACATTGATTCTTGCCATTCTCAAGCTATCTAAAGCTTGCTTGAGTACAGAAGAGTTTGTTTTATCCATCCTTACCACTATCAAAATGCCATCAGTATGGGGTGCCAATAAGCTTGCATCAGCTAATCCAACTACGGGAGGAGTGTCATAAATTACTAAGTCATAGTTATTGTAGAATTCTTCTATCATTCGCTTCATCTTTTCAGACGAAAGCAACTTTGTCGGATCGGGTGGTATGGGGCCTGCGGTAAGAACTGATAATTGATTCATAAAAGGCGCTTCTCGGATCGCCTCGGTAACTGGCAAGTTGGTAGTAATTAAATTACTCAATCCCCAGTTATTTTTTAAATTCGAGAGATCATGAACCATGGGTTGGCGCAAATCGGCATCCACAAGTAGTACTCTTTGCCCCATTGCACAAGCAATCTGAGCTAAATGAAATGCTACCGTTGATTTGCCATCTCCACTCATAGCTGAACTAATAACTATGGAGCGAATCGGGCGATCGCTACTGAGTAGTTGAATATTTGTATAAAGTACACGTAAAGCCTCTACAAATTTTGAGCCATAGTTGCTGGATGTGCGATCGCCGATTGCAATTGACCCAAGAATATTTCTTGGCAAAGAATCTGGTACACTCCCTGTAAATATTCTTTGTACAGAAGTATAAAATTGACTAGATTGAAGTTGATTTTCAAAAGGTAGAACTCCCAGCAACGGCTCTTTGATCTGCTTTTTAAGAAGATGGACGCTATGGTAAGTATTATCTACTTTTTCTAGAAGTAAGGCGACGCCAACTCCTAAAATTAAACTGGCAATAAATCCTGCGATCAGATTACGTCTAACATCTGGAGAAACGGGAATTTCAGGTTGAGCAGGCGGTTGAATTAATTGCCAAGGAAGTTCTGCTTGTGCTACTTGAACTTGCAAAGTTTCACGGGTATTGAGAAAACGATTCAGGCTATCAGCTGCTACCTGTAATTTCCGCTGCAATTCAGTGTATTGTCGTATCAATATAGGCAGTTGCTTACGTTTTACTTCAAGCCTCTGTTCCGCTTTCGCAAGTTCTTGGCTTTGCACTTCTAGAGTTTGAACTTGAGTCATCGCCTCTGCAAATTTTGTACCCATAAAGCGCTGTGCCTCTTGGCGTAACAGGGGCAAGAGGCTTTCACGTTTATTTTTTAATGCTTGGATAGTTGGGTTCTCCTCGTGTAAACGAGTTGACTCCCCAGCTATCTGAACTTCCAATTGACGTAACTGTCCCAGTAACTGCTGATATAAAGGAGCATTTATCAGTGCTGTCAGTTCACCCTCTTCTGCTTTTAATCTAGCTAAATTAGCGCGAGATGTAGCTAACTGCTGGTCAATTGTTTGTCTCTGCTCAGACAAGGCAGTACTTTGAGTAATGATTAGATTTGCTTGAGTATTTGGGTCAACAAAGTTATATTTTTGCTGGAAAATTTGCTGCTCTTTTTGGAGATGATCAACCCGCTCCTGCACATTTTTGAGTTGTTTCTCAACAAAATTTAGCCCTTGGCGCAAACTTGTCTGTCGCTGATCTAAGCTGTATTTTAAGTAAGTACTGGCAACTTGGTCTAACACCAATTTTATCTTTTTGGGATCGTCACTTCGGTAACGAACTTCTATAATCTTTGTTTCACCCAGACGGGTAATCACCAGGGAATTGACCAAAGCATCATAACTGATATCTGGGTAAAAGCCTTGCAACTGTCTTACAATTCTTGTCATCAAACCAGGGCTTTTTAAAACCTGTATTTGACTGTCGTAATCTAGACTAGACTGAATGCCTGAGTTAGAGTTTGGACTAGCTTGACCAGAGTTAAGAACGAGCTGTCTGCTATCGATATTGAGAGGTTCTACTAGCAGTCGAAAACTACTTTCATATACTGGTTCTTGCTTGGAGGTTGAGTAGATTACATACGCCATTACAATCGTGGCTACTCCAACCACAACAAGCGCTCGACGTCTTAAAAGGCTAACGAAATCTCGCAAATTCCAGTTATCACTTTGCTCTTCCAACCACGGAAAAGATTGAGTAGGAATTATTTGTTGCGATAGAAAATTTTGATTATGGCTAGAATTTGAGGGTTGAGATGAATGATTATTCATGTTTTAGTAAAACTTGGTAATTACACAAGCCTAGTTTGTATAATTTTTTTAATTATCTAGCAGTTAAAATTCTAACTGCAATCAATTTATATATAGATGAGGCAGTGATTACAAAGTTATATTTATGTAGCACTTATTACTTCATTTTCACAAGTATACTTCACTAAATATTTCAAATCAGCATGGTTGAAGGTTTTTACGCTCTTTGTAGCTGATAAGTTCTTCTGATCTAGAGATGTTCTTTGTTTATCTTCTCACTATTGCTGCAAGGGGTCTACTCAAGGCTCAAGGGAGAGGATATTGCAGAGAAAATTTGCTATTGGCTTCTTATCAAAAACATCTATCTAAGGTCATAACTTGAAATATAACTGCATCTAATTTTCGATCAAGCTATTAAGCATCTAATTTTTCAATTCCTAAAGTAGTCTATAAACTAAGGCATACCAATAATAAAGTATAGAGTTTTGACAATTTAATGAAAAATAACAACTCAAAGTATTAATTCTAATTTGTAACTAATCATTCTTTTATCGAGTATGAGTGTCTGTGTATACTCTATTCGATTTATTGATTTTGGTACTAGTTTACATAGAAATTTTGCATACCATAATAATTAATGCTTTAAAGTACGTGTATCTTTCAATACAAGCATCTGTTATTTTTTGATGACAAAAAATTAAGAAAATCTTTATTGATAAAACTGAGTTATTTTTCAAACTTTTGATATATACTTAAGTACACGTTAGGTATAGTTAGGTGTAATCAAATCAAACAACGAACATTTCAATTCGAGTATACTGACTTGTTTAAAATAATGATAGGGTAATTTTAATGAATTTATGACGATCTGTGGTAGTTTATTGCTTTTACGGATAAGCTGGTTCTTTACCCTAGCTACCAGACATCTTTATGAGCTTAACTTTTAGACGCTTACCTGCCTTGCCTTCAGATACTGTTTAATTCGTCTAAGCCACGTTAAATTTAGTAATCTACGATAGGGAATAGAATTACGTCTATGATTTTAGTCTATAATTTCTGTTTATACTGATGGTTTAAAAAATAACCCAAGAGGTGTAAAAATACTTTTGACGCGACTGCTCAATTTTGACAATTGAGCTTTAAAAATCAAGGAAATTGCTTTATTTCTGGTGATAATATATTATCTTGACCTAATTTTTGCCCTAAAAACCTAGATAATTATCAGTTATTAGCAATTACTTTGGTTTATTAATGCTGGTATTCATCAATTATTGCTTGTCTATTATTGTCAATCAAAGTGCTACTTAGCTTTATACTTTTTAAATCTTAACTTAGTAAAAGTCTAGACCTATAAAGCTTTTATATTTTGAGCAAAAACTTTTCTAAGCAAAAGAAACTTAAGATAAAATAGCCACAAAATAAATTTTAAAGTTTTCATAAAGTTTCAATAAAAATACTTGTATTTATTCTAAATATGGATAAATATGTTTTTGACGGAAGAATAAGGTATAAAATTCAAAGTTTAAAAATAAAGGCTTATTTCTGTTTAGAATGGAATGAGTTGTACCTTGAAATAAATTTATACCAATATTCATAGTAAGAGTAATCAAGAAAGATTAACTCTGTAATATTCTTTGGTAATTACCGTAAGTGTATTTGATGCAAAAATAAACAATTGCTTTAGAGTACAACATTGTATAGAATAGCACTCTTGTTTTGAATAGTGGTACGGGTTTCTGAATAAATATCTAGGATGAGTTGATGATACTAAGTGAATGGATTAATTAAAGATATCTAGGATGAGTTGATGATACTAAGTGAATGGATTAATTAAAGATTGTTTCTACTTGTTCTGCTTATTTTCAACTGAGAATAAACAGATCGTAAAACTAAAGACAAGTGTTTCAACTTGTCTTGGAGTTGCTTTATTGTTTTCCCAACGGCATCTAGATAAGCATCTTGGATACAGGATGAACTGAGTACAGGAGAGTCGATGGCACTAAGTAAATGGATGAATCAAAAAATTTTTTTGCCTAGCTCTGATAGTTCAGAAGCTAAAATTCAGGAACTTCTAAAAGTTGAAAAATCTATTAGTTTGTCTGTAATTACTCAATTTTTTCCCCCAGATTATGCTGCCACTGGACAGCTGATCGAGGAGCTTGTGAGGCAATTAGGGCAGCAAGGTGTAAAGGTTGAAGTTTTTACAGGTCAACCAGGATACGCATTCAAATCTTCTGATGCCCCGGCAGTCGAAAGATTAGATCGAGTGCTAGTGAAGCGATCGCGTACAGCCCAGATTTGGCCTGGGAGGATTCGAGGCAAAGCTGTAAATGGAGTTCTTTTCACTTTACGTGCGTTACTCCATGTAGTCAGAAACAGCCGTCGCAGCAATTTATTATTACTGACTACAGCTCCTCCGTTTTTACCGATTGTGGGATATCTAGCTCATCTGTTGTTCCGGCGTCCCTATGTCTGCATACTTTACGACCTTTATCCAGATATTGCGATCGCTCTTGGAGTGATTTCGCGGGATCATTGGCTAGCAAAGATTTGGCACAAAGTTAATCAATTAGTTTGGCAGAACTCGCAGGCACTAGTGGTTCTTAGTCCTGCCATGAAACAACGGATTACCACACATTGTCCCAAAATTGCCGATAAGGTTTTTGTAATTCATAGTTGGGGAGATCCGGACTTAATTTTACCCATGACCAAGCAAGAGAACTGGTTTGCTTTGAAGTATAATCTAGCTAAAAAGTTTACTATTCTTTACTCAGGTAACATGGGTCGGTGTCATGATATGGACACCATATTAGAAGCAGCAAAAATACTCCAAGATGAACCAATTCAGTTTGTGTTTATCGGTGGAGGGGCAAAACGGGAGCAATTACTTCAGGATGCGAAAAGATTGGGATTAAGTAATCTCACATTTTTGCCTTATCAAGATAAGGAAGTATTACCTTATTCCCTGACAGCTTGCGACCTATCTTTAATTAGTGTCGATGTGGGTATGGAAAGTCTTGTTGCTCCGAGTAAGCTCTACCCAGCTTTAGCAGCTGGCCGCCCAGTAGCTGTTATCTGTTCAAAGACTTCATATCTAAGACAGCTAATCGCTGATGCTAGATGTGGTGGCACGTTTGAAAATGGAGATAGTAATAGTTTGGTTCAGTTTATCCGTGTACTTAATAACGATAGAGAACTAGCAAAGGATATGGGTAAAGCGGGGCGTAAATATATGCGATCGCACTTTACACCTCAAATTATTTCTCAACAATACTTGGATGTTTTAAGCAAAGCCTTAAATCAGTCAAATCATCACTGACTTTGACCACCAAACATCCAAAAATACCTTGATTTGAATTGAATATTTCTGTTTATTTGTAAACTGTGGAGTGGGCTTCGACGGTCATTTGATCTCAGTCCCTCCAACGCAACCTTCTAACTTAAGTGTGGGGGCCGAAGTGCAGAGAAGATCTGGCCGTAATCGGAAACGCTCAAAACGGCGAGCGATTCATTGTCCTGTGCATGGATGCCATTTAAACAGCGTCAGTCAAAAATATCAGTTGTATGCTGATCGCGCAGGACAGTTACAACAACGAGGTATCAATCGACTGAATGCAATGATGCTAATTGCAACCCAGACAACAGTTCCCCTTGAGGGAGAATGGGTAGAAGCTTTTTGGTGCGAACAGTGCCAGCAAACAAAGTGGTATCACGTTCGCAAGGTAGAAGAGCGCACTTACAAAGTGACACTTGCACCACAAGAAATTTGGCAGCAGGTTACAGGGGTAATAGATCCTCATGGAAATCCATCGGTTGGAGAATTCACTCGCAGACATGCCCGACTTGTTAGTTATAACGGTCTTAAGGATTTTCAGTTTGTGGGATAGGTCAGTAGCAGGGATCGTTCAATAAATAATATGAGTAGTCAAGATATTGCCTCCCAACAGGAGCTAGTCATTGAAGCTGGACGCACGGAACGGCAGTATTGGAAAGACTTGTGGCGTTATCGAGAACTTTTCTATTTTCTTGCTTGGCGTGATATTTTGGTGCGTTACAAGCAAACAGCGATCGGTATTGCCTGGGCACTGATTCGACCATTTTTAACAATGGTAGTATTCACTGTTGTGTTTGGAAAAATAGCGAACTTGCCTTCGGAGGGAGCACCGTATCCAATTCTGGTGTTTGCTGCCATGCTGCCATGGCAATTTTTTTCCAGTTCCTTGAGTGAATGCAGTAACAGCCTAATTACGAATGCTAACCTAATTTCCAAAGTCTACTTTCCACGTCTGGTTGTGCCTATTAGTGCAGTGATTGTCAGCTTCGTAGACTTTATGGTTTCTGGCATGATTCTACTAGGGCTGATGGCATGGTATAACTTTGTACCTAGTTGGCGAATTTTGACCCTGCCTTTGTTTATCGTGATTGCATTTGCAGCAGCCATGGGAGCAGGGTTATGGTTGGCTGCATTAAATGTTGAATATCGAGATTTTCGTTATGTCGTACCTTTTATAGTCCAGTTTGGATTATACATATCTCCTGTAGGATTTAGCAGCAGTATTGTGCCTCAACAATGGCGTTTGCTTTATTCTTTGAATCCAATGGTGAGTGTGATTGATGGCTTTCGCTGGGCTATTTTAGGCGGACAGTCAAAACTGTATTTACCTGGGTTCACTTTGTCCCTGGCATTGGTTGCCTTTTTGCTGGTAACTGGTATTTGGTACTTCCGCAAAATGGAACGGACGTTTGCTGATGTAATTTAGTAAAGGAACAAAGCAAATGTCAAACATCATAATTCATGTAGAAAATCTCGGTAAAAAATACGTCATCAGTCATCAGCAGGAAAACTCTAGTCGTTATCGTTACAAAGCTTTGCGGGATGTACTAGCTGATGGAGCGAAGTTTATTACAAAGAAATTTATTAAACCTTCTGGTTATAAAATGCCCAATCCAGCACGTGAAGAATTCTGGGCATTAAAAGATGTTTCTTTTGAAATTAAACAAGGTGAAGCCATTGGCGTAATTGGACGCAATGGCGCAGGTAAATCTACACTCCTAAAGGTTTTAAGTCGGATTACTGAACCAAGTCAGGGACGCATAGCCATCAAAGGACGGGTGGCAAGCCTCTTAGAAGTAGGTACGGGATTTCACCCTGAACTAACTGGAAGAGAAAACATTTATCTCAACGGTTCTATTCTAGGGATGAGTAGAACTGAGATAAAAAAGAAATTTGATGAAATAGTTGCCTTTGCAGAAGTTGAAAAGTTTTTAGATACGCCTGTAAAACGCTATTCATCGGGGATGTATGTCCGTCTTGCTTTTTCTGTCGCTGCCCACTTGGAACCAGAAATTTTAATTGTAGATGAAGTGCTGGCAGTGGGTGATTCTGCATTTCAAAAGAAGTGCTTAGGAAAAATGGGGGATGTGGCAACCAAAGAAGGACGAACTGTCCTATTTGTTAGCCATAGTATGCAAGCGATCGCCCAACTCACAAAGCGTTGCATATTACTTTCTAAAGGTAATGTTCAGTTTGATGGTAATACCAGCAAAGCAATACAGTTATATTTGACCGGGTATAAAGATGATGCCGAGCAAAATGCTTGTTACCAAGCACCTTTGAATAAAACTGGTAATTATGTAGCTTGGGCACGCGTACATACCTCTGAAGAGCAAGGCGTTCACTGCTGGGGTAAACCGATTACTTTCGAGTTTGCATTACACATAAGCAAACCCCATGAAAGTCTAAGGTTTTCCTTTCAGGTTGTAAATCATCTGCAGCAGCCTATGTGTATTTTTTGGTCTTTTGATTCCCAAGCTCAATATTGCCAACAGCCCGGAACTTTTATCCTTAGATGTAATATCCCAAAACTCAGATTGTATATGGGATCGTACACTTTAACAACATGGTTCTCTGAGCGTAGCAGTCAGACTTTACTAGAAAACCTCAGAGAAATTTGTCCATTTGAAATTACGATGCACAGTATTGAGCGTCCAGATTATCAATGGCAAGCTGATGAGTGTACTTATTTAGAAGATGCAGTTTGGCAGATAGCTGAGAAAATTTAATAAACATTCAAAATAGAAGTTTTAATGTCACATTTAAATAAGCAAAAGGTAGATCGGGAATGGCAGTAAATGATGACGTAAAATTTGGCACAAATGTGAAAATCTTTCATCCCCATCTTGTCAACCTTTACGGTTGTACGATTGGTGATGAAACTAAAATTGGTACCTTTGTAGAGATCCAGAAAAATGTAATTGTAGGAAGTAGGTGTAAAATATCGTCACACAGCTTTCTTTGTGAAGGTGTCTTTATTGAAGATGAAGTGTTTATTGGTCATGGTGTGATGTTTACCAATGACCTTTATCCACAAGCAACCAATGAAGACGGTAGCTTGAAGACAGATTCTGATTGGGATGTAGTCAAAACACGGGTGAAATACCGTGCCTCGATTGGTAGTAATGCCACTATCTTGGCAGGAGTGACAGTTGGGGAAAAAGCTATAATTGGGGCTGGGGCAGTAGTGACTTGTGATGTCCCCGATTACGCAATTGTAGTGGGAGTACCTGCACGTGTTATTGGTGATGTACGCGATCGCACCTCAAACCCAGAAATGGTAATTAGCAAATAGCATCGCAGTATTAGTAGTATCAAAATTTCCATTAACTATCCACAGCAGTAATTTATATTCACAACACACCCGTAATTCTGATAGATGAAAAATTACGGGTGTTGATTTTGAAAACAAGCTAAAAATTGTCAATTAGTAGTTGATAAATTCTGAATAAAAGGCAATGACAAATAACATTAATATCGGTGTAATTGGCTATGGCTACTGGGGGCCAAATTTAGTCAGAAATTTTGCTGAAATTCCAGGAGCAAAAGTAAAAACTGTTAGCGATTTTAAGCCAGAATTACTAGCGAAAGCCCAAGCCAGATATCCTAACATTCAAGTGACAACACATTGTCGGGATATATTTGCAGATCCTAAAATTGATGCAGTTGCGATCGCCACACCAGTTTCCACTCACTTCGACTTGGCGATGGCTGCCTTGCAAGCTGGTAAGCACGTACTAGTAGAAAAGCCGATTACTGTCTCCTCTGAACAAGCAATGCGGCTAATTGAGGAAGCAGAAAAACGTAACTTAGTGTTAATGGTGGATCACACCTTTGTCTATACTGGTGCTGTACGCAAAATGCATGATTTAGTTGCCACCAACGTACTAGGCGATATTTATTACTACGATTCTGTACGTGTTAATTTAGGACTATTCCAGCATGATGTAAATGTCCTTTGGGATCTGGCAGTACACGACCTTTCCATTATGGACTATGTTTTGCCATCCAAGCCCTATGCCGTTTCTGCTACAGGTATTAGTCATGTTCCAGGGGAACCTGAAAATATTGCTTACTTAACCTTATTCTTTGATGGCAACTTGATTGCTCATATTCATGTAAACTGGTTGGCACCTGTGAAAGTGCGTCGGACACTGATTGGTGGCAGTCAACGCATGATTGTTTACGATGACTTAGAACCCAGTGAAAAAGTAAAGATTTACGACAAGGGAATCACAGTCAATGGCAATTCTGAAAAAGTGTACCAGATGCTGATTGGTTACCGCGCGGGTGATATGTGGGCACCACATTTGGACATGACAGAAGCACTGCGGACAGAAGGATTACACTTCATCAATTGTATTGAAAAAGGCGATCGCCCGATTACGGACGGAGAAGCGGGACTGTGGGTAGTGAGAATCCTTGAAGCTGCTACCCAGTCTATGAAACAGCATGGTCGATTAGTAGAACTAAATTTAGCAGAGGTAGCAGCGTGATTCCATTCGTAGATCTGAAAAGCCAGTATTTAAGCATTAAAGACGAAATTGATACAGCGATTTTAAAAGTCCTTGAAAGTACACAATTTGTCTTGGGGAAAGAGGTAGCAGCTTTTGAGGAAGAATTTGCTGCATACTGTGATACTGATTCTGGCATTGCTGTCAATACAGGTACTAGCGCCTTACACCTAGCCCTATTAGCCGCTGGCATTGGCCCCGGTGACGAAGTAATTACCGTCAGCTTCACCTTTGTTGCTACTGCCGCAGCTATTTGTTATACAGGTGCTACGCCTGTTTTCGTAGATATCGATCCTGTTTCATACACTATAGATGTAACGCAGATTGAAAAGGCAATCACCGAACGAACTAAGGCCATTTTGCCCGTGCATCTATATGGTCAACCAGCGGATATGGAGCCAATCATGGAGATTGCCCAGCGTTATGGTCTGGTTGTAATTGAGGATGCGGCACAAGCTCATGGGGCAGAGTACAAAGGTCGACGGATAGGCAGTATAGGTGATATAGGTTGTTTCAGTTTTTACCCTGGAAAGAACTTAGGAGCTTACGGAGAGGGAGGCATAGTTGTTACAAATAATCCGGAATACGCCCGTACTATTCGGATGCTACGCGACTGGGGGCAGGAACGCAAGTATCACCATGTTCTCAAAGGCTACAACTACCGTATGGATGGCATTCAGGGGGCAATATTACGGGTAAAGTTACGCTATTTAGACCAGTGGACTGAGGCACGTAGAAGCCATGCGGCAAGGTACGACGAACTATTGGCAGAATCAGGTGTAAAAACTCCCGTTGTGATGCCCTACAGCCATCATGTTTATCATGTTTATGCAGTGCGAAACTCGCAGCGGGATGTGCTACAACAAAAGCTCAACGAGCAAGGAGTTCAGACAGGCATTCATTATCCCATTCCCGTACACTTACAGCAAGCCTATGCTGATTTAGGATATAAACCTGGTGACTTTCCTTATTCTGAGTTGGCAGCAAATGAAGTACTTTCACTGCCAATGTATGCAGAACTTTCTCCAGAACAGCTAAAAATTGTTAGTGCAGCCGTGGTGAGAGCGTCTGATGTTTGAGCAAGTTACGAGTAGAATCGTCAAAGCTGTACATGGTTCGCAAGAATTAAAGTTAGACCCAGAATATGAGTTGGGGCTAGCAGAGTATTTACGCCATAAGTACGGTAATAACGGGTTAATCGAATTGTACGCCCGCTTTGCTGTTGGTGATGGAGATTTTGATGCACTGATGCGGCGAGTTATTTGGCGTGCAGTAGCAAATAGATTTGGCAACGGCGTTCGTATTAGTAGCGGTGTAGGTTTCAAGCATTTAGAAACATTTGAAATCGGGAACCAAGTCTTCATTGGTTCACAAAGCTATCTTCAGGGAAGATTCGATGGCAAGTGTGTTATTGGTAACCATGTTTGGATTGGGCCGCAGAGTTATTTTGATGCCCGTGACTTAATTATTGAAGATTACGTGGGCTGGGGGCCAGGAGCAAAAGTACTGGGATCAACTCATACCGGGTTGCCAATAGATATTCCCATCATTCAAACAGACCTAGAAATAAAATCGGTAAGAATTGAAGCCGGAGCCGATATCGGGATGAACGCAGCGATCCTTCCTGGGGTAACAATTGGCAAAGGCAGTATTGTCGGAGCCGGAGCAGTTGTCACCAAGGATGTATCGCCATTTGCCATTGTAGCTGGTGTTCCAGCTAAGTTTTTACGCTGGCGAGAAGGATACGAACCATCGGAGAACAACGAAAATGCAAAATAAGCGAATTTTAATTACAGGTGGTGCAGGTTTAGTTGGTTCCTATATTGCCGATTTACTGGTAAAGGAAGGGGTCTCTGAGATTATTGTCCTCGATAACTTTACGCGCGGACGTTTAGAGAACCTAGCGTGGGCAAAAGAGCATGGCCCTTTGGTAATTGTAGAAGGCGACATCCGGGATCAAAAGCTACTAAAAGAGGTGATGCAAGGTGTGGATGTAGTCTTTCACCAAGCAGCAATCCGCATTACCCAATGTGCAGAAGAACCGCGTTTGGCTTTAGAAGTATTGGCAGATGGCACCTTCAATGTTTTGGAAGCCGCAGTCAACGCCAAGGTGAAAAAAGTAGTTGCTGCTTCTTCTGCTTCCATTTACGGGATGGCGGAAAGCTTCCCCACTGACGAGTCGCACAACCCCTACAATAACCGCACTCTCTACGGTGCTGCTAAAACTTTCAATGAGGGTCTGTTACGTAGCTTCTATGATATGTACGGTTTAAACTACGTAGCATTACGTTATTTCAACGTTTACGGTCCGCGTATGGATATTTACGGTGTCTACACTGAAGTATTGATTCGCTGGATGGATCGTATTGCTGCTGGTAAACCTCCATTGATTTTCGGTGATGGCAAGCAGACGATGGACTTTGTATACATTGAAGATATCGCCAGAGCTAATATCTTAGCTGCGAAAGCAGATGTTACCGACGAAGTGTTTAATATTGCTAGTGGTGTTGAAACCAGCCTGAATGACCTTGCCTATAGTTTGGCTAAGGTTATGGGGTCAAATTTGCAGCCGGAGTACGGCCCAGAGCGCAAAGTCAATCCCGTACAACGCCGACTTGCAGATGTCAGCAAAGCGAAGAAACTTTTGGGGTTTGAGGCAGAGGTTTCTCTAGAAGAGGGATTGCGTCGGTTAGTGAGTTGGTGGCACGAACAAAAGCTGACAAAGGAAGCAACTAATGTCTGAAAAGATACAAAATATCCCGATCACTAAACCCTGGATGGGGGAAGCAGAGGCAGAGGCAACAAGACGTGCAATCATATCTGGTTGGGTCACGCAGGGGCCAGAAGTTGCAGCCTTCGAGCAGGAATTTGCTGCTTACGTAGGGGCAAAACACGCCTGTGCGGTTTCCAATTGTACCACAGCCTTACACTTAGCATTGTTGGCAGTTGGCGTGCAGCCAACTGATGAGGTGATTACAGTTAGTCACTCCTACATTGCTACCGCCAACAGCATTCGTTACTGTGGGGCGACGCCTGTATTTGTGGATATTGAACCGCAGACATATAATATCAATCCAATTTTAATCGAGGATGCGATTAGCGATCGCACTCGCGCCATTTTGGTAGTCCACCAAATGGGGATGCCTTGTAACCTGAAAGCGATCTTGGAGATTGCCCACAGTCACAATTTGCCAGTCATTGAAGACGCCGCCTGTGCTATTGGTAGTGAAATTCTCTGGGATGGGCAGTGGGAGAAAATCGGCAAACCACACGGGGATATTGCTTGTTTTTCTTTCCACCCCCGGAAAGTAATTACCACTGGTGATGGTGGAATGCTGACTACCAACAATCCCGAATGGGACAAGCAATTTCGTCTCTGGCGCCAACATGGTATGAGCGTTCCGGACACCGTGCGTCACGGTGCAAAACAGGTAATATTTGAGTCTTATCCAATTTTAGGTTACAACTACCGGATGACCGATATCCAAGCAGCAGTCGGACGGGAGCAACTCAAACGCCTACCAGAGATTGTCGAACGTCGGCGTTATTTAGCACAAAGATATCAGGAAATGCTTGCAGATGTGCCTGAATTGAAATTACCAACAGAACCAGCTTGGGTAAAAAGTAACTGGCAGAGTTACTGCGTCAGGCTACCTGCAAAATCTGACCAACGGCAAGTAATGCAGACAATGCTGGATGCAGGAATAGCTACACGCCGGGGGATTATGTGTGCCCACCGAGAAGTAGCATATGAACATGAAACTTGGTCGTGTGGAAGCGAAAAAGAAAATTGTCACTGTACAAAAGGAACTTGCGATCGCCTGTTTGAGAGTGAGCAAGCACAAGACCATACTATAGTATTACCCCTGTACCATCAAATGACTCAGCAGGAACAAGACTATGTAGTAAAAGTTTTGAACATGGCTTGTCAGGTTTAAAGAAAAATTCCTTTAGTATCAGTTACTTTCAGCAAAATCAAGCAAGCATTCGCCCAGTAACTCTAATTTATAGGAGTAACTTTTTCAATTAGTAACATTAAGTACTTACTTATTAAGTATTTATGGCTGATAAATCTATCTGTCTTCTTGGTCATTCTCCTTACGAATTGTAAAGAAGATTGAATAGAAATTCAGTCAATATATCACATGATTTTTTAGAAAATAAATAAATTTTACAGCACATATCTATGACTACCGTCTTTACCAATCAAGCTCCAAGCATTTCAGATTTCACCGATGGAGTTCCCTACGAGTTAGGAATGAAATTCCGCAGCTCTACAGGGGGACAGATTAATGCAATTCGCTTTTGGAAAGCTCCAAGCGAGACAGGAACTCATACTGGCAAGATCTGGACGGCAGCAGGAACTCTGCTGGAAAGCGTAACTTTTTCTAACGAGACTGCTTCTGGCTGGCAGGAGGAGGCTCTCAGCACGCCAGTTACCATTCAAGCTGATACGACTTATGTAGTCAGTGTTAACATAAATTCTTATTATGTCGCTACTTATGATGAACTGGCAAGCCCCATAGTCAATGGCGATATTAGCTCAGTAGCAGACGGTAACAATGGGGTGTTTAATGGGACGGCAGGAGCTTTCCCCAGCAATTCCTACCGGAATACAAATTATTATCGCGACATCGACTTTGTAGCTGTTGTCCTGCCGACCATTACAAAGGTCAGCGGCGATAATCAAACTGGTGCGACTGGTGCAACTCTGCCCGATCCTTTGGTTGTCCAGGTCAAAGACGGTGCTGGTAATCCTCAATCTGGGGTCACGGTAAACTTTGCCGTGACTAGTGGCGGAGGGTCTGTCTCGCCTGCTAGTGCAGTAACGAATGCCAACGGTGAGGCCAGTACCACCTTAACCCTGGGAGCTAGCCCTGGTGCGATACTTCCTGTAGCTAATAGGGTAAGTGCTACAGCAGACGAAATAGGTAGCGTTACCTTCTCAGCCACTGCTAATCCACCAGGAAACGCACAATCAGTTCTGACAACTCAATCTCCAAGCAATGCAAATGCCACTGATAGTGTTCCCTATGAACTAGGAATGAAATTCCGCAGTGCTAAAGGGGGACAGATTAGTGCCGTTCGCTTTTGGAAAGCTGCTAGCGAGACAGGAACTCATGTTGGCAAGATCTGGACAGCAGGGGGAACGCTCCTAGAAAGTGTAACTTTTACTAACGAGACGACTTCCGGTTGGCAGGAGCAGCTTCTAGAGACGCCAGTTACTATCCAACCTAATACGACCTATGTTGTCTCAGTTAACGTCAACTCCCATTATGTCATCACTTATAGTGAACTGGGAAGCTCCATAGTCAATGGCGACCTTAGCTCTGTAGCAGACGGTAATAATGGAGTTTACAATGTCAGTCCCAATTCTTTTCCAACAAGTTCTTACCAGAATAGTAACTATTATTGCGACATTGCCTTTTTAGTTGGCAGTAACTTAGTTAAAGTCAGTGGAGACAATCAAATTGGCGCAGTAGGGTCAGTTCTGCCCAACTCCCTAGTCGTTCGAGTTGTAAACTCTCAAAACAATCCTCAATCAGGCGTCACAGTTAACTTTGCTGTTACTAGTGGTGGAGGGTCAGTTTCACCCACCAGTGCAGTAACAAATTCTAGCGGTGAAGCGAGTACAGTCTTGACGCTAGGGTCAGTTCCTACAGGGCCTGATGGAGTGGTAGTGACAGCGACGGCAGATGGCATCGGTAGCGCCACCTTCTCGGCTACAGCAACTCCGACAAACCCTAATCCCATCTATTTGGAAAACCTAAATTCCGGCACGACTAACTGGAAGCTTGTTAA
Source organism: Chlorogloeopsis fritschii PCC 6912 (assembly GCF_000317285.1). Classification (GTDB taxonomy): domain Bacteria; phylum Cyanobacteriota; class Cyanobacteriia; order Cyanobacteriales; family Nostocaceae; genus Chlorogloeopsis; species Chlorogloeopsis fritschii. The sequence goes on from NZ_AJLN01000116.1 coordinate 554,009, forward strand.
CCGAGCCAGTGGTGAGATTGCTGGCTATGCCTCAGCAACCAGTGTTAATAAGGGGGCAACGCTGGACATAAAAGTTTCTCTTGGACAACCCGGACAGTTTACCATCGACGTGTACCGATTGGGCTACTATCGTGGCACGGGAGGCAGGCTGATGGCGAGCAGCGGGTCGCTCAATGGCACGACTCAACCCGCCTGTACCTTAGACCCAGATACCCGCTTGATCGAGTGTAACTGGTCAACTTCCTATACCGTACAGGTAGGCAATAACTGGACTAGTGGTCTTTATGTCGCCAAACTAACTGACCAAGCGACTAGTAAAATAGCGCACGTGTGGTTTGTAGTTCGCGATGATAGCAGCACTGCTGATATTGTGTTCCAAAGCGCCGTTTCTTGTGTACTAGCGTATAGCACGACGGGGGGTTACAGCTTGTACAGCTTTAACAGCATAGGTGGCCAGAGAGCTTTTAAGGTTTCCTACGACCGACCCTTCTCCCAGGCAAGCTATCAAGAGTCTTACGAGTTCGATACAATGCTGCGATGGGAATACAATATGGTGCGCTGGCTGGAATCTCAAGCTTACAATGTCACCTACACTGATAATATGCAGGTTCACTCCAACGGACAAAGTTTGCTCAATCACAAAGTGTTCCTGTCTGTGGGTCATGATGAGTATTGGTCTAAAGAAATGCGCGATGCCGTCGAGGCTGCTCGCAGTGCCGGAATTAATTTGGGATTTTTCTCTGCCAATACTTGCTATTGGCGAGTGAGGTTTGAAAATTCCACCTCTGCTGCTGGGCAAGTGAATCCCAACCGAGTGATGGCGTGCTATAAACAAGATTGGGCATCAGATCCAGTCGCTCAACAGCAGGGTTCATCCGCAGCCACTAATAAATTCCGCAGCGTTCAGAACCAGCGGCCGGAAAACGCTTTATTAGGAATCATGTACGGTAGCGATACCACACATCTCTACGGTGGTTATAACTATGTCGTCACCAACAGTAGTGATCCTTACTATGCAAATACCGGACTTCAGAATGGGGATCAGATCAATCTTTTAGTGGGCTATGAATGGGATTTTATCGTGAATAATGGGTCTAGTCCTGCTGGTCTGGTCACCTTGTCCGAGTCAACAGTCCAGCCTGCTGCTCTATTGCCAACCTTCGACGAACCGCCTGGAGAACAAACCCTCCCTGCCAACCAGGATTTTACCAAAGCCCACTCTGTCCGCTACACAGCTGGTGGAGCTAAAGTCTTTGCCTCCGGCACTAACCAGTGGTCATGGGGTCTAGACAGTGATGATGTCAGCCCAGCTAGGGAAGATAATCGCGTCAAGCAAATAACCGTCAATATTTTAGCAGATATGGGAGCTAGACCCCAAACGCCAAATGCAAACCTCATTGTTCCTTAAACTATCCCAAGAAATATAATCATGTCACCGTTAAAACGCCGACGATTTACCCAGCTAGCTGCCGCCAGTTTGACTTCCACCATTGTTGCTGATGTCTCTAGTAAAGCGCTTGCTCAAAATAATGGGCAGAGTCAGGGAAATGAGCAGAGTCAGGAGGTTCTTTATGGAGTAAAGCTTTTTAAAGAATCCAAAGCCCAAAATCAGGAAGAATCCAATGCTCGAAGAAATCGGGAAGACGAAACTCCAACACTGGAACTGATCGCTGCTGATGTGGGAACAGGAAATGTTGTCTCTAAAAAAAATGTGCCATCTCAGTCTGTAGATAATCCATCGTCTACAAAGAAAAAATCTCGGGCCTTCTTTACTGGTGAATCTGACCGGGTTACCAAAGCTACAGCACTTGGAGACGGAAATTTAGTAATTTCTACAGTTTCTAATCAGAGAGATGGTTATGTCAACCATCTCACTTTTACTGTCGAAGGTGCTAAGAAAGATAAATTCAAAGCGAAAAAAATCTTAGACTTAGAACCGAATCAGACTGTTGAAAGCTTGTTAAGCCTTCCCAAAGATCAACTTCTGTGCATAGTGGGAATTGAGGGTGTCCCGCCTTTTGCGTTCATAACGCTCGATTCCAAAAACGGTAAAATTATTTCTGAAGATGAACTGGCTCTACCCCCCCTACCGCTCAACCATCGATTTGCTAACCTATGCCAAGATGCGAAGGGAAACATTTTCGCAACCGAGACTGGCCCAGATGGTAGCCCCATTTTAATCTATTTGAACTTACAGGAAAAAGCCACACTTACTGGTAAAGTTAAAATTCAAAGACTAACTCCATTGAATATTGAAGGGCGTCCCCTCATCAACGATGTTGAAGATTTGAACTTCTCTTCCTCCGGTCAATTGTATGCGCTTACTGCTGATAAGGGTGGAAAGAAAACCTTATTTAAGGTAGAAGCAAGAAGCGGCAAGATGGAGTCGGTCAAGGAGTTTGAAGCCGAAAAGTTTGCGTTTGTTCTTTAAAACCTGTCCGATCGCATGGGTGCAACTGTTGAGCGATCGCTTTCTTCCTATTGTTAAGCTAAAGGTAGTTGGTCGGATTTTCTCTGTTATGTATCAAACAGATCCTCCTCGCTCTCCTAAAGAAGTACTGCCTACAATGTACGATCTTAAAAGTGAAGATCCAGAGGAACCAGGGTTGCCTGACGAATTTCACGACCTCCAGCCTGAACTCCTGCGTCTTACTTTCCGCCCCGCCAATTATCCAGCCGACCAAATCTTTGTCGCCAGTGACTTAAATCTCTACTACGATCCCCGCCATCCCCAGTGGTACAAGCGCCCGGATTGGTTTGCTGTACTTGGAGTTTCCCGATTGTACGAACAGCAGGATTTGCGCTTAAGTTACGTTACTTGGCAGGAAGGAGTTAATCCCTTTGTAGTAGTCGAACTACTCTCTCCTGGTACTGAAAAGGAAGACTTAGGACAAACTCTGCGGGAAGTTAATCAAGCACCAACAAAGTGGGAAGTATACGAACAAATCTTGCGAGTCCCTTATTACTTCGTGTTTAATCGCTATACAGATGAATTACAAGCATTTGGACTAGTAACCAGTCGTTACCAAGCTTTGCCTATCGAAGGACAGGGACTGTGGTTAGAAGAAGTGCAGTTAGGATTAGGACTTTGGCAAGGTTCTTACCAGGGTATTGAACGGTTATGGCTACGTTGGTATGATGCGGTAGGTGCTTGGATAGCCACCCCAGCAGAACTAGCTGAACAAGAACGCCAACGGACTGAGCAGGAACGCCAACGAGCGGAGCAAGAACGCCAACGTGCCGAACAGGAACATCAACGCGCTGAACAATTGGCAGCACGACTGCGAGCTTTGGGCATAGACCCCGATTTGCCGTAAACCCCTTGATAAAATAAGGGGCATAGCTTGAGAGAGATTTGGCCATGAGTGTTACAGGCAATCTGACAAATTTTCCTGGACTTGATTTACCAATTGCGGCTTTGTTAGCTGGAGATTTGATAATAGTGTTAACACAAGTGCAAAGGAATATTGCCACAGAAGCACATCAAGTGTTTGTTGAGCAACTTGCACAAAGGCGATCGCATAGTGTTTCTATTTAGTAAAGTTTTTATTACTTCATTAATTAGTATTTATAGGAAAGGTTCAAGCGATCGCTGTAATCGTTTGAACCTTTTCTATAGATGAAAAATTCTGTAAAACATTACAGAATTTGATGGACTCTCAATTGTGCTATTTGTTGTCACTGCAGCATTACATACATGATGTTTCTCAAATCTCTGTGTCAGCCTTGAATATTGCACTTAGCAAAGATGAGCTGAATTTAGGAAAAGAATATTAATGGAAAAAATAGCTAACAATACACTTAGCCTTTGGCGAGAAGAAGGTTGTCACATAATTCAAAAAAACTTCAATGTGTTTCGTAGCCTTGTCAAACAGGCAAAAGACTTAGCACAGCAAGGCAAGTATGACGCGGCAGCAGCCTATGCAGATGTTGCTGCCTTATATGCCACTCTTCAACATAGCGGTCTTTTTGTAAGTTTAGAACTAGAGCAAGTTCTTCTCAAGATTGGCACAGAAGCTATACAAAGTAGCTTTGATCGCACGAAGAACACATCTTTGCAAAAAACACCAAAAAATGTACTACACGTTGCTACATCAGTAAAAGGCATAGGTGGACATTCCAGAATGATTTGGCGATGGATTCAGCAGGATACACAGCGATCGCACTCTGTGGTACTCACGCGGCAGGAACCGCTCAAGGTGCCTCGTATGTTAACAGACGTTGTGACTAACAGTCACGGTAGTGTATGTGTACTCAACAACACTATTGGCAGTCTTGTTTCTTGGGCCAAAAGACTACGTGAAATTGCTGCTTCTGCAGATGTAGTTGTGCTCCATACATTATGCGATGATGTAATTCCAAGCATTGCATTTGCTAATGAGGAGCAATCACCACCGATTGTTTTTGTAAACCATGCTGACCAATATTTTTGGCTGGGAGCTAGTATCAGCAATGTTGTAGCAAATCTCCGCAAGTCTGGAATGACCCTATCAAAAGAGCGTAGAGGCGTTGAAGCAGAGCGCAATCTACTACTTCCTATAATTTTAAATCCCACACATAGAACACTTTCTCGAACAGAGGCAAAGCGACAGCTTGGTCTTGATGAAAGCAACATCTTAATTCTCTCAATCGCTAGATCAGTTAAGTACAGAACTATCAACGAAAGCAGCTTCGCTGATGTGCATATTCCAGTGTTAAAACAATATGACCGAGCTATTTTGATAGTCATTGGCCCAGGTAATAGTGAAGATTGGTCTTCAGCTATCGAGCAAACTCAAGGAAGAATAAGAGTCTTTCAAGAGCGTGAAGACACCGCTGTTTTCTTGCAGGCAGCTGATATCTATGTTGATTCTTTTCCAATGCCCTCGACTACCTCACTCCTAGAAGCCGGAAGCTATGATTTGCCCTTAGTTAGTCGCTTTCCCTACTCCGATGCATCAGATATCCTTAGTGCCGATGCACCGGGTATGGATGACAATCTGATTCGCGTGCGTAATCTTGAACAGTATACCGAGGTTTTGTCGCGCTTAATTGAAGATGAAAAATTCAGGCTGTCATTAGGGGAAGCAACCAAGAAATGCATTGCACAAATGCATACGGGAGATGGTTGGCAGCACTTGTTGGAAGACATATATACTCGTGCTGCTAATACGCCTAGACCTAAGTTAAATTTAACTGCTGCGGTAATGGACACAATGTTTCTTAGCGAGCCTGATGTCTTGTTGCCACGGGTCTTTTCTCAGAAAGACATTGGCGTTGGGGAGTTGATTCAATCCCGTCTTCGGCTTATGCCATTCACTCAAAGATTACATATTTGGAGTGAGTTAATCAAAAAGCATGGGTTTGGTCAGGTTAGTCTCTTACTACCTGAGTGGTTTTACTTACGCTACTACTCGCGCTTACGAGAAATGAGGCTGTAAAAATGTATTTCTATTAGTAAAGTTCAGGATTAATATAACACCGGAAATTATGAAAGAAAAAATAGTCTGCACAATTATTACAAAAAGTTACTTAGCTCATGCACGAGCATTAGCAAACTCGCTGACTGAAAATAATCCTGATATCAAACTATATGTTTTGCTAGCAGATCAAATAGACGGATACTTTGATCCTGAACAAGAACCTTTCAATTTAATTCGACTCGAAGATTTACCAGACCAGCAAACAGTCCAAAGAATGTGCTTTTACTATACGCCATTTGAATTATGCTGTGCATTGCGAGGAATGCTACACAAATATATTTACGAAAATGAACTTGCACGTTTATGGTTATTTTTGGACTCTGATATTATAATTTACAATTCGCTTGAAGAAATATTTCAGCAACTTGAAACAACTTCTATTTTATTAAATCCACACCTAGTAGCTCCTATTAATCATGCTAATTATGATGTGCTAGAAGTAAGAATTCTAGGGTCTGGTGTTTACAATGCAGGTTTTCTTGGAATTAAAAGAACTGATGAAGCTGGAAAGTTTATAGAATGGTTCAATCAAAGACTTAGCCACTATGCCTTTCAAAGAAGAGGCGAAGGAGAAATGAATTTGCTTTTCGTAGATCAATTATGGCTAAATCTTGCTCCTACTATATTCAAGGAAGTTGCATTATTAGTTCATCCAGGAGCTAATGTAGGATATTGGAGTCTAGTTTCAAATTCGATTTACAAGAAAGATAGTAACTATTTTATCAATGATAAACCTGTATTGTTTATCCATTTCACTGGATGGGATATATCTCAACCTTCTATCGCTTCTAAATATTTACCATCTGAAAAGAATACAAGTATTTGGGAAGAAATAGGAAATAAATACAAGAAAGTTTTATTAGAATGTGATTACGAAGAGTGTAAAAAATATCCTTATGCCTTTAATTTATTTAGTAATGGCAAAATTATTACTCCAGCAATGCGCTACTTTTATTATAAACTTATAAATAAAAATTCAAAAGAATTACAAGCAAATCATATAGAACCTTTCAAAAGTTATGATGATTTGTATTTCGGTATTTATAAAGAAAAAATAGAAAGTTTTTTATGTAAAGTTTTAAGAATATATGAGTATGATTATTTAAATGCCAAACTATATCAAAAATTCAGAAAACCCATTATTAATGAGATATTAAATAAATTTTCCAGATTTTCCCAAAAATAATTTCAAGCTCTTTAAAGACTATTTATAATGAGAATAGTTCACATAACTCCAACTTATTTTGACAATTCATCAGTCATAGGTGGTGGCGAACGCTATCCAACAGAATTAGCCTCATGGATGTCAAAATTTGTAGACACTACTCTTGTCAGTTTTTCTTCAGTACGTAAATCTTATCGTCAAGAGACTCTCAAAACAGAGATTTACCCTGTTAAATATTTAATTCATGGTAACAAGTCAAATCCTCTTAGTTTCTCATACTTAGGCTCAATTTTAAATGCAGATATAGTACATATTCACCATATTTATACTTTGGTTTCCGATCTAGGTTGTCTGACTGCTTTTTTGCTGGGTAAACGAGTTTTTGTCACAGACTACGGTGGAGGAGGAAGTCTAGTACTGAACCAGAAACTACCAGTTTTCCAATGCTATAAAAACGCGATCGCCTATTCTCGCTTTGGCTTAAACTTTATTCCTAAAGAACTACAAAAAAAGGCTGTTTTGATTAAAGGAGGCATTGATACAGATAAATTTTGCCCCAATCCATCCTTGAGGAAGAAAAACAAAATTTTGTATGTTGGTAGAATCTTGCCCCATAAAGGTATCAATTATTTAATTGAAGGATTTCGCAGCTTAAATCGCCCAGATTACAAGCTTAAAATTGTTGGCAGAGTTTATAATGAAGAATTTTACCAATATCTCAAACAATTAGCAGAAGGTGTGTCTGTAGAGTTTGTTCATGATGCAGACGATTTAAAATTGCTGCATGAATACCGCACTGCTTTAGTAACAGTTTTACCTTCAGTTCACACTGACTGTTATGGTAACTACAGCCCTGTTCCAGAATTAATGGGCTTCACTTTGCTAGAATCTCAAGCTTGCGGAACTCCAGCCATCTGCACAGATGCAGGAGCAATGCATGAGTTTGTAGATAATGGAAATACTGGTTTTGTTGTCAAGCAGAATTCAGGGGAGGCGATCGCTGCTGCTCTCAGTCAAATTATTAACTTATCTCCAATGAAATACACCGAATTTCAAGCCCGTTGCCGTGAATGGGTAGAATCTCTAAGTTGGTCAATGGTTGTTCAGAAACATTTAGATTTTTATAAAAGTACTAAGTAATTTTTGTATAAGGTAATTTTGCCATGCGATCGCTTCGCATACTGATAGCTACACATTCTCCTCTTTCTACAGAATTTGGTGCCGGTCAAATGGCGATTAATCTAGCAGAAGCATTTCGGGAACAAGGACACGACGTGACTTTGTGGTCTCCTTATCCGATGCCTAACATGACTAGGTGGTGGCAAGGTCTTCAAAGTCTTCAACTGATGCGGTCAAAGCTAGATGAGTTTCTTGAGAGTCAGAAACCCTTTGATATAATTGATTGCTATGCTCCATTTATTACCAAAAAAGCTAGCAGAGCAGGCTTAGTAGTAGCTCGTAGTGTTCAACCTGAGATTTTATACATACTCTCTCAAATAAATAATTCACAAGAAACAGGTCTAAGAAAATTAGCCTTACTGCCATTCAGTTATTTGTTTTCGATAGCACACTTATTTTTATTAATACAAGCATGGGGAAGGGCAAAATATATTCTTTGCCTCGGTAGCCTAGAACTTCAATGGATGAAGAAATGGTTTCCTTGGTGGAGAAACAAGTTAACTTATTATAAAAATGCACTTTCAAAAACCGATCAAGTAGAACTAGCTAAAGTCCGCCTAAATCGAAAAAAGAATCAGAAAGAAGGCACTAGATTTCTGTGGATAGGGCGTTGGGTTGCCCACAAAGGAATTAAAGAACTTGTTGATTTTATAGTTAAAAGAGCGGCATCATATCCCCAAGACACTTTTACAATTGCTGGATGTGGTAACAATGCTGAAAAAGATTTTCCAATTGAATTAATTCAATCAGGTACAGTAAAAATCCTACCTTCATTTGAAAGAATTCAGCTTTACTATCTTCTTGCTAATCATGATATGGGTTTATTTACAAGTAGAGTTGAAGGTTGGGGACTTGTGTTAAATGAAATGCTAGAGTCTGGAATGCCTGTTTTTGCAACCCCAGCAGGAGGAGTACTTGATTTGCAGCAATTCTCGAAGGATATGCTAAGAAAATTTCCACCTCCATTAGGACAAATATCCAATGAACAAATAATTTCCATGTGTATGGACAATTATTACAGTATATTTTCATGGGAAACGATAGCAAAAAATTATATTGATTTTATAGGAAATAATATTGTTTAACCGATAGTATTATTTTTCCACTTACAAACATAATTAACTCAATCATTTTTAAAGAGTTAATATATTAAGTACAAAAATTGATGAAATTTAAACCAGCAGTATTAAGCCTTGGAAAGTTTAAGCCTTGGAAAGTTTTGCCACTGAACTTGCCTAAAACAAATCCTCTAGTGTTAGTTCCGTAAACAACAGAAAAGCATACCAAATTTTGCCTTTAAAAGCAGACATAATATGAAAACTCCGTATATCGGCATCCTAATGGAAAGCCCGATTCAGTATCACGCACCACTGTTTCAGTTTTTAGCAAAGGACAGTCGCTTTCGCTTGAAAGTGATGTATATGTCTCAGCGAGGAGTGAAACCATTTTATAATCGACAACTAAACTTGACCCTGCATTGGGATATTCCAGTTTTGGAAGGTTATGATTATTTATTTTTAGATAATCACTCTCCGATTACTGACGACGGTGAAAGTTTTTGGACTCTTTTGAACTTAGGAGTTCACAACACTATTGCCCAAGAAAAATTTGATGCGGTTTGGGTACATGGTTATGCATATGCAACTTGTTGGTTAGCACTTTTAGCCTGTCAAGCAAAAGGGATACCCCTATTTTTGCGAGGAGAAAGCGAAGACTTTTTCCCTCGATCCAAATGGAAAACAAAGGTTCGCGATCTAGGGTTATCTGTTTTTCTGAAGCGAATTGCAGCAGCTTTATATATTGGCTCCTACAACCGAGAATTTTATCTCAATCACCATGTCCCAGAAGAACGTCTTTTCTATGTACCTTATAATGTCGATAATGACTGGTTTAATACCCAAACACCAGAGCGTCTAGAATTTCGTAAGCAAGTGCGGGCTGAATTAGGGCTGGATGAAAACACAATAGTTTTCATTATGGCTTCCAAACATCGTCCAGACCGTTATCCAATGGATGTTGTCCAAGCATTCTGCCAAATCCCAAAAGAACTCAATACAGCTTTACTGGTGCTAGGAGATGGTGTGCTGCGACCAGAATTGGAAACTTATGCTCAAGCTCATGCAGATGGGCGACGCATTCACTTTTTAGGTTTAATTCCGCAGTCAAAATATCCTGGTTATTTAGGGACAGGTGATATTCTCATCCACCCATCTTCAGAAACTTGGGGATGCGCAATTAATGAGGGAATCTCTGCTAGTTTAGCGGTCATTTCATCCGATCAAGTTCTGGGATGGAGAGATATGGTCTATCCAGAAGTCAACGGTTTGATTTACCCCTTCCACAATGTAGAAGCACTAGCTCAGTGTATTCTATCTTTAGCTCAACAACCAGAACGGGTGCAACAAATGCGGCAAGCATCGCGTAAGTTGAGCGAAGAAATGGATTTTGGAGTTTGTGCAGATGGCATAGCAATGGCATTAGAGCGTTATTCTAAAGCCGCTGTCAACTACACTGCTCAATAGTCAAGTCATTTTTGGCTTTGGTGTGCACAGTTAAGATTTAATTAAAGGAGACAGCATTGGTACAAAATACTGACTCAATATCCACTACACTAACCACAACAACTGCAACAGTTCCTCCAATTGCTGTTGGTTCATTTAGAAAACTTCTGCCAAAATTACCGAAACCAGCCAAAACCCTCTCTCTACTTGATGTTGGTTGTGGACAAGGCAATTATCTTCCCTTTTTTGCACCTGATTCTGTTGGCTTAGAACTGAGTGATACAGAGTTGCACAAATGCCGTGAAAAGAACTTAACCGTTTACAAGTGGTCATTTACAGATACCTTCCCTAGTGAATTGGCGGGTAGGCAATTTGATGCAGCAATGCTCAGTCATTTTTTAGAACATGTTTTTTCTCCACACTTAGTTTTGTTGGAAATAAGGAAGTACCTTAAATCTGAAGGACTGCTGATTATCCACTGTCCTATTGTGAATCCGCTCACAGGAATTTCCGATCGACTTGCTCGTCGATATGGTTGGCAGAAAGGCTTTCATGGCGCATTGTTTGGCGATCATATCAACTTTTTTACTGCTACTACCTTGCGTTATACCTGTGAAATGGCTGGCTTTAAAACACTTTATTTAGGTAGTCCTTATTTACCAAATTTCTTAGCTAAATTACTTCTTCCTTTCTGGCCATCAGCTTGGTTGATTTGTCAAAAAATTGATAATTATCAATACAATCATGAATCCTGTAAGTCATTAGACGAGCAAGGTAATATTTTTTGGAGAATTTAAAGGTAAACAATTTTGGCTGGAATTACTATTGCTTATAGTGGCGTTCACCAAATGTATCAAGTTGCCCTAGCTGCTCAAGAATTAGGATGTCTGGATCACTTTTTCTGCTCCTTAATTGATGCACCAGGTAAGTGGGGCGCTTTATTTACCAAAATTTTTGGACGCGATCGCTTGGTTAATCGGTGGCGACCAGAACTTGATACTAAACGAGTAACCGAATATCCTTGGCCTTTTTTACTCCAATTGATTAAAAAGTTTTCTAAAGGAACTCTTGTTCCTGAAGTTTGGGAAGATACTAACAATGCATTTGATGTTTGGGCGGCTCAACAGCTGAAAAAAGTTGATAGTTGTTTATTTGTAGGAGGAGAAACTTGTGCTTTACGGTCTTTAGAAATTGCTCAGGAGCGCGGAATAAAAACTCTTTTAGACTGCCATCAAGTACATCCAGATTTTTTGGATAGAGTTATAGCTGAGGCTGCATCAGATTTGAGTATCTCAGTTCCTGAAACTATAGATACTCCAACTTGGCGAAAACAAAAACTACGAGAATTTGAACTTGCAGATTTTTTACTTCTAATTTCCGAACCTCAGAAGCGGAGTTTTTTAGAAGCAGGCTTTTCTCCTGAAAAATTGGCAACAATCACATTATGGGCAGATACAAGTATTTTTTACCCTCCACCAGCACCAATTAATAAAAATCCTAACGTATTGCGTGTATTATTTGTAGGCGGGCTTTCTTTACGTAAAGGAGTCCCCTACTTATTACGGGCAACTGAGTTATGTGGTTCAGATGTACAACTGACTTTGATCGGTTCCAAAACCTCAGAAATCAATGATTTTTTGAACAAAGCAGAAGGCAAATTTAATTATGTACCAAGTATGACCAAAGCCCAATTGCGAGAATATTATTGGCAGTCGGATGTCTTGGTCTTACCTTCTTTGGTTGATACCTTTGGCTGGGTGGCAATGGAAGCAATGGCTTGTGGTTTACCTGTGATTGTTAGCGAAAACTGTGGCGTTCCTGTTCCAGATGAGAGCTGGCGAGTGCCAATTATGAATGCTGAAGCGATCGCCAAAAAACTTTTAATATTGCGAGACAATCGAGAGTATTGTGCAAGTCTAAGTGAAATAGCAGCAAAATTTTCCCAACAATTTACTTCTAAACTTTACCGTGAAAAATTGCAAGCTTTATTCAAGCAAATTTTGTTACAACGATAACTAACAAGAATTAATCTCGTCAGATGATTGTCCAGATTGTGCCACGATTGCCTCCATTTACTACCGGAGTCGGTGATTATGCACTAGCATTAGCCAGGCAATTACGTCAAGACTTTGGGATTGCAACTTACTTTGTAGTGGGCGATCCCAATTGGAATGGAGCTACAGAGGTAGAAGATTTTCCCATTAAAAGAGTTAACGAGCGTTCAGCAAAAGCCTTGACTTCCGTCTTAGCAGAATTTTCTTCCTCTACTAAGATACTCCTACATTATGTAGGTTATGGTTATGCTCCACGAGGTTGTCCTTTTTGGTTGGTAGACGGGCTGCGGCAATGGCAAATCAAGGAGAGTAAAGGTACTTTAGTTACCATGTTCCATGAACTTTACGCTGCTGGTTACCCGATTTGGAGTAGTGGATTCTGGACCGAACCAGTGCAAAAGTATCTTGTGGCTCGTCTTGTCAGTATTAGCGATCGCGTTATTACTAACAAGCCTGAGTACGCAAAGGTACTGCACAAACTTTGTCCAGGTAAAAACCAGCAAATTCCTATTTTGCCCGTTTTTTCAAATGTTGGTGAGCCAGAAAAAATATTACCGCTAGCTGATCGAAAGCAACAGCTAGTGGTTTTTGGTGGCGCTGGGAATCGATTAAAAGTTTATGAACAATCGGTATCTGCTCTCAAACGTGTTTGTCGAGAACTAAATATTCAGGAAATTATTGATATCGGCCCGCCGCTAAATCTATTAATACCTGAAATTAATAATATTCCTGTAGTGACGTTAGGGCAACAATCTGCGGAAAAAGTAAGTGCTATCCTTCAAAATTCATGGGTAGGTTTTTTCAACTATCCTCTTGACTTTTTAACCCGCTCAACTATATTCGCTGCCTATTGTGCTCATTGTGTTATTCCAGTTGGCACAAGCTATTACGCTTGGGGAAAAGAGCAGGATGGATTAGAGGAAAACAAGCATTATTGGTTAGTAGATCGCCAAACTGAAGAATTGAACTTATTTTTAGGAGACGCGATCGCTAAAAATGCCTATAAATGGTATCAAGACCATAATTTAACTACTCAAGCGAAATGTTTTGCAAACTTGCTTGAAAAATCTCTTGTTGATGTGCAGCACAAGTAACCGACTGATACTTATGACTGAATTTCCATAAACTACAAGTATTTTTTAGGAATTTGATTGATATCGTATTAGAGCAATTCTAATCCCTTTTTTCTTGAGTAAATTTAATAAATTTGGTTTTGCCTGTAGCCTCCACAGCTTTTAAATTATCCAAATTAAGTTTTATGAAAATTTTAATATATTCATCTGTATTTTATCCAAGTATAGGTGGTTTAGAAGCGATTATATCTGCTTTAGCCCACGAGTTTACCTTCCACGGTCATCATGTCAAGCTGGTTACACATACCGTTACAGACCAAACTGACAATTTCCCGTTTGAAGTAATTCGCTGTCCCACAATTAATCAATTCCTAAACTTAACTCGTTGGTGCGATTTGTGCTTTCATGGTTGCATAAGCCTAAAAGCAATTTGGCCTGCTTTACTTCTTAGAAAACCTTTGGTAGTTACACATCAAACATGGTATCGATATCCAGGAACTAAAATAACCTGGCAAACGGCGCTGAAGCACTGGATAACACGCTTTGCTACTAACATTGCACCTAGTGAGGCGATCGCTGCCCTACTTCCAGTTCCTGTTACAGTTATTCCCAACTCCTACCGTGATGATGTGTTTTACGAAATCCCAGAAGTTAACCGCAACCAAGATTTAGTTTTTCTTGGCCGTTTAGTTTCAGATAAAGGAGTTGATTTACTTCTCAACTCACTAGCACTACTTAAGCAGCAGAATTTACAACCCAACTTAACAATTATTGGTCAAGGGCCAGAAGAACCTAATCTTAGAAAGCAAGTACAAACTCTTGGAATTGTAGATCAAGTTAAGTTTGTAGGTACTCAGGTTGGAGAAGCTCTAGCTCGACTGCTGAATTCTCACAAAATTTTGGTTGTACCCTCTCAATGGCAGGAGCCATTTGGCATTGTTGCTTTAGAAGGAATTGCCTGTGGCTGCATGGTAGTTGGTTCAGCACAAGGTGGATTGAAAGATGCCATAGGCCCATGTGGAATGACATTTCCAAATGGAAATATAGAAGCTTTGACTCAGATTTTAGCCGATCTACTTCGCAATCATGCCAAACTAGAGATGTATCGAGCAAATCGAGAAATTCATTTGGCAAGACATCGTAAAGATTATGTTGCTAAAGCATATCTCCAAGTTATGGAAAGAATAGCGCAATGAATTTAATATTTTTTGCTCTACCTTTTCTATTCATTTCAGTTCTTGCCGTCACTAATCTAAATTGGCGGCAGTTAGTGAAGATAGTATTATTTTTAGTTATTATTGATGGCGCTTTACGAAAGTGGATTTTACCCCAAGCTAGTAATTTAATTTATCTTTTGAAAGATGTTATTTTGATTTGTGCTTATCTTAAATTTTTTATTTTTACTTACAAAAAATATCCCCTGATTACAAATAAGTACATTTCTATTGCTCATATATTTTTTGCTCTTGCTTCAACATGGCTATTTTTTCAGTCTTTTAATCCTGATTTGGGGTCGCCAATCATTGGCATATTTGGTCTTAGCCGTTATATCTTGTATGTCCCCTTGATGTGGTTAATTCCTTATCTTTTTGATTCGGAAAAAGACTTTTATCAATTTGTACGCAACTATCTTTTGTGTTTAATTCCAGTTTGTGTTCTGGGAATTTTTCAATTTTATAGTCCGCCTTCTAGTTTTATCAATATTGCTCCAGGAGGAGCAGAAGCGGCTGAAGCGCTTCAATTTGGAGACAGTAAAATTCGGATATCTAGTACATTTGCGTTTAATAATATTTATACAAGCTATTTAGTAGTTTGTTTTGGCTTTTTACTCCCATTTATCATAGAGCAGAAAAAAACTCACTTTGTCTGGAAAGCTCTTACTTTCTTAGAACTGTTCTTGATGATAGCTAATTTATTTATGACAGGCTCTCGTGGAGTAATTGTATATTGTAGCCTAATTTTATTAGGTTATCTTGGTGTCAAGAGTTTTGATAATTGGGCAACAATTGTGAAATCACTCAGAAAATTTGCTATTCCTGCTGTGATAGTAATGATTATACTGCCTATTTGGTTTGCTCCAGCAATTGATGCCTTTTCCAGTCGTAAAACTACTTCAAAAGAATTTTCCGAGCGATTTGGAGCTACTGTTTACATTCAATCTGATTCCTCCAGCAAGTCTTTTTTTGATGGGTATGGTACTGGTGCAACCCAGTCAGGAAATCAGGCTCTAAGAAACATTTTTTCCTTGCCTGCTGGTTTAAATCCTCCACCTGCTGAATCTGAAATATACCGTGTCACTCTTGAAATTGGGTTAGTGGGTCTTATATTGTGGTATGGAATGCGTATTTCTCTTTTGGTAGCGCTTTGGTTCGTATATCGAAAACTCCAGAGTCCTTACCTAAAAGACATGGCATTGATTGCTTTGCTCATTCATTTACAGTTGCTACCTGGTCAGGTTGTTGTTCATCCAGTGGCTAACGTTTATTACTGGTTTTTAAGTGGTTTTATATTTTTGTTACCTTGTTTAGAAATAAAAAACATTTATGACAATCAATGTTTATCTATGTTTACTGCCCATAGAGAAGCTATAGACAAGCAGAATTAAATTGATTATTTGATTGCGTAAATAAAATTGATAAATACATATGAAAAACAATAGCAAAATACTACATCTGTGGTTCCCAAATTTATTTGATTTTAAGGGAGGTATACAGGTTTATCTACAGGATGTATTGCAAGGATTAGGTGAGCAGTTTCCAGAATGGAAAATTAAAGTTTATAACAAGCTCGATCAAGGTAAAAACGAAGAAAGTATGAATGGGCACAATATCTCATTCAAATATTATGGAAGTACACCTAATTATTTACAAACTATACATTTTGCTTGGAGTCTCTTGACAGGTGCATTAGTTGAACGACCCAATTTAATTATCGCAGGTCATTTAAACTTTGCTCCTGTTGCTTATTGGATTCATCTATTAACACGTATTCCTTACTGGATATTGGTTTACGGCGTTGATGCTTGGGATGTTAAAGATCCAATTAAACAGAAAGCTTTAAAGACTGCAGCAAAAATTGTCTCAATTAGTGGATATACAAGCGATCGCCTACTCAAAGAACAAAACCTAGATCCCAATCAAATTTCACTGTTGCCTGTAACTTTCGATGCTAGTCGATTTGAAATTGCTCCCAAACCAAAATTCCTACTAGAACGATACGGTTTAGCTCCAGATCAGCCGATCATCTTAACTGTAGCTCGACTAGCTCGTGATGATGGCTACAAAGGATATGACCAAGTAATTCGAGCATTGCCACAAATTCGGCAGCAAATTCCCAACATTCACTATTTGATAGTAGGCAAAGGCGATGATCGTCATCGAATTGAGCAACTTGTGCAAAGTCTCAACTTGCAAGATTATGTAACTCTCACCGGATTTATTCCCGATCAAGAACTTGTTGCTCACTATAACTTATGTGATGCGTTTGCAATGCCCAGCAAAGGCGAAGGATTTGGTATTGTTTATCTAGAAGCCTTGAGTTGTGGTAAACCGACTTTGGGAGGAAACCAGGATGGTGCGATTGATGCACTTTGTCACGGCAAACTAGGAGCTTTGATTAATCCAGATGATGTAAATCAGATTGCTGAAGTTCTCATCCAAATTTTGCAAGGCACATATCCTAATCCTTTAATTTATAATCCTGAAGCTTTACGCCAGAAGGTGATTGATACCTTCGGATTTGCACAATTTAAACAAACCCTTGTTGAACTCATGAAAATATCACCTATCGGATCTAATTCATGAGAATTCTCCACGTTACTCCTTCTGTTCCTAAGGTACGGGGTGGTACTAGCCAAGCTGTTTTAGATATGGTTCGAGCATTGCAAGTAAACAATGTCGATGCTGAAATTGCCACCACCAACGACAACGGCGATGCCTTGCTTAATGTTCCTCTACAACAGCGGATTGAATATCAGAAAGCACCTGTCTGGTTTTTTAATCGCTTTTCACCAACTGTCAAACCTGTTAGAGAATACGCCTTTTCTTGGCAGTTAACACAATGGCTGTGGCAGAATATGTCCCAGTACGATCTTGTACACGTTCATGCCCTTTTTTCCTACCCATCTACTATTGCAATGGCGATCGCCCGCCTGCAAAATCTACCTTATATTGTTAGTCCACACGGTTTATTATGCGAGTGGTCTTTACAACAAAGTACGCGTAAAAAGCAAATTTACTTGCAGTTGATTGAACAGGCGAACCTGAATGACTGTCGGGGTATACACTTTACCTCCGAACAGGAACAGCAGGAAGTTTCTAAACTAAGACTGGGTGTACCTAGTTTTGTATTACCTCTCGGACTTTCCTTACCACAACAGATTCCCGATGCCCGTGACAAACTGCGACAATGCTTCAATATCCCAGTAGACGAACCTATAATTTTGTTTTTGTCTCGTCTGCATCCAAAAAAGGGATTAGATTTGTTGATTTCGGCTCTTAGTCAACTAACTCATCATCGCTTCACTTTTATTTTGGCAGGCAGTGGAAGCCCGGATTACGAAGCCCATATTAAATCGCTGCTTCTTTCTCATGGACTAAGCGATCGCACCCGTGTTGCCGGATTTGTGGAAGGTGAGAGCAAAAGTTTATTGATGCAAGGCGCAGATTTATTTGCGCTCACTTCTTATTCTGAAAACTTTGGTGTAGCAGTCTTAGAAGCTTTAGCAGCAGGTATTCCTGTTCTGATCACTCCTGGTGTGGCACTTGCTTCTATGGTTGAACAACACAAGCTTGGTTACGTTCCACAACAGGATGTATCAGCGATCGCGAATGCCCTTGATAATTTTATGAACTCTCCTCAATTAGCTAAACAGATGGGCGATCGTGCTCGTCAATTTGTCTTGGAGAAATACACTTGGGATAAGATTGCTGGTCAAATGATTGATAGCTACAGGAAAATTCTCAACAAAGATACTCGCTACGCCTCGACAGCTAAACCTTCTGTGTTCTGAGCAATTCAGCGCGCCACTTTCGGAACGCTCCAAACTCCGTTGTCGGGTGGGGGATGATCTAAAGCTTGCTGTAATTCTGAAAAAAGATCAGAAGCTAGAAAACCATAACAGCTTTTCTAAAATTGATGCTTAAAAATATTACTCCTCTAATTCTCACTTACAACGAGGCACCTAATATTAACCGTACTCTTCAAAAGCTCACTTGGGCATCGCAAATTATTGTTATTGACAGTTACAGTACAGATGAAACTCTGGAAATTGCCGCTGCTTACTCTCAAGTTCAAATATTCAAGCGTAAATTTGATACTCACGCAACGCAGTGGAACTATGGTTTAGAGCAAGTTACTTCCCCATGGGTGCTATCTCTAGATGCAGATTATATTGTTTCAGATGAGTTAATTGCTGAAATAGAAGCTTTACCAGTGGATAGCCAGATAAATGGATACTTTGCTAAATTTAAATATTGCGTTTTTGGCAAACCACTAAGAGGTACAATACTTCCCCCTCGACAAGTACTGTTCCGTAGAGACAAGGCAATTTATATAGATGATGGCCACACTCAGCTTTTGCAGCTAACTGGCAAATCAGCAATGCTTTCGGGATATATCAATCATGATGATCGCAAATCCTTAAGTCGTTGGTTATGGGCGCAGGATCGCTATATGAACGTTGAAGTTAAGAAATTCTCGGAAACTCCAGTAAATGAATTAAGTTTGGGCGATCGTATTCGCAGACAGAAGATTTTTGCTCCCTTTATTATCTTATTTTATTGTCTAATTTTCAAAGGAGGAATCTTAGACGGATGGGTAGGTTGGTACTATGCTTTTCAGCGAATGCTAGCTGAAATCCTGTTATCAATTCGCTTGATTGAATATGAAAAATTGAATCCAAACCGAGTTAACAATGATAGATGAAGAAAAAATTTCATAAATATCGTAAGTATAAAATAATATTCATATTGAGCGTAGTTTCTCTAGTAACTATTGAAATTTCTTTGAGACTTTTATTTGGACTAGGTAATCCTGTTTTGAGCGAAGCTGATAGTTATACAGGTTATCGTTTTCAACCTGATCAAAAAGTTGTTCGCTTTGGTAAAAGAATAGAATATAACCAGTATTCTCAGCGTTCTAAACCCATAACTCTACAAAAACCAAAGGAAACGTTGAGGATTTTAATGATTGGAGACTCAGTTCTCAATGGTGGCAATCCTATTGATCAAAAACAAGTAATTACCGAGCAATTACAAGCTAAACTAAAAGCTGCAGTGCAACCTACAGAAGTTTTGAATGCTTCTGCTGGTTCATGGGGAATTGGCAATCACTTAGGTTATTTAAAAAAGTTTGGTACTTTTGATAGTGACGCTGTAATTTTGCAAATTGGTAGCCATGATTTGACTCAACCTACTAGTACAAGTGAACGTGTAAGAAATGACCCCAACTATCCCACTCTACCTCCATTATCAGCAATTCAAGAGGCTGTTAATCGTTACCTACTCCCACGAATATTAGAAAACACTAACTTCAACCCATTTTCTAATCAAGAAATTCCTCATATTTCATCTGCACAAGTGGATCAACAATTTCAAAAAAACATGGAAGCTTTCAAAGCAGCAGTCAAACTAGTGCGAGACAAAAAAATACCAATTTATGTACTTTTTACACCTAATCGTTATGACTTAATTCCAAAACCTGCTACTCCACCTTACAAACCTGAGTTTAGGCAAGTGCTTAAGTCTTTACAGATACAAGTATTTGATACTCATGAAGCTTGGTCTAAGCTTCCTTCTAATGTTGTTGCAACTTACTTTCGAGATGAAGTTCATTTGAATGAAGTCGGTAATCAAGCGGTAGCAAACTTAATTTTTCAACGGCTTTGCATTCAGCAAACATTTCAAGGTTGTTCTTTAGCGTTACCTGGACATACTCCTTGAGGGATCATGAGCAATTTCCATCACCATATTAAAAAATATTGGATTGTTGCTCTAGTTAGTTTTCTTCTCTGTTTGCTGCTTTCTATTCCTGCACGTTTAGCGATCGCTTCCTATCAAGCTCCCCGTCCTCAAGCTATTCTGATGCTTGGTGGTACTGTATTAGGAGAACGGGAAGAATTTACTGCCGAATTTGCTCGCTGGTATCCATCCCTGGAAATTTGGATTTCTTCTGGCTTACCTCCTAACAAAATACGTAAAATTTTTCAAGCCACAGGAATATCAAGCCAACGTCTTCACTTGGATTACCGTGCAGTTGATACGGTTACTAATTTTACTAGTCTTACATTGGATTTTAAGCACAAGAGAATACAGCATCTTTACTTAATCACCTCTGACTATCATATGCCGCGAGCTAAGGCCATAGCAGTTCTTATCCTTGGCAGTCAAGGTATCACCTTTACCCCCCTGTCTGTCCCATCAAATACACCCAAAGAATCTATCTTCCCTATCCTTCGCGATATTACACGTTCCCTACTTTGGATTTTTACAGGTTATACCGGAGCCAGTCTTTAAACTTCTTTGCCCATACTATGCATCTAGATTGCTACAGCGTCGGTACTTATAGTCCTGGTGCACCCTACTGGAAGCAACTTTTGTGGTATCTTTTAGGGTCGCCTTTGTTACAAAGCCGTGTGCTTGTATTTTCCACTTTTAAAGTTTGGCTACTTCGCACCTTTGGAGCGCAAATAGGTAAAAACGTTCGTATTAAACCGGGAGTGCGGGTAAAGTTTCCTTGGCGATTAATAGTCAGAGATCATGTGTGGATTGGCGAAGATACTTGGATCGATAATCTTGCTCCTGTCACAATCGAAAGTCATGTTTGCCTATCTCAAGGTGTCTATCTCTGCACAGGAAATCACGATTGGAGCCATCCTAATTTTAAACTAATCGCTGCACCTATTTACATTCAAGAGAGTAGTTGGATTGCAGCCAAGGCTGTAATTGGTCCGGGAGTTACTGTTGGTAGGGGAGCAGTGCTTACTTTGGGAGGAGTAACTGGTTGTTCCTTAGAACCGATGACAATTTACATGGGTAATCCGGCTCAACCAATTAAACCAAGAAAATTGGCTAGCAAAAACACCTAACACTTAGCTAACCTCAAAGCTAGTTAATGGTGGGTTAAGGCTATGCCTCACCCACCCTACCGAAATGACTGTAAAGTATATTCAGTGTATATGAAATAGAAACTCTAAATAACCTCATCAAAGGAAAACATAAACGGATTTCCATTAACAGGATTAGAAAAACCGTGTTGGAAAATCATTTTCTCTCCATTTGGCCCGACTAAGTTCAACTGCTCACCGTTGGGATTGAGTCCGTCATCTACCATGTAGTTAACAACTTGTTTTCCGTTAAAGTCCATCACTGTTAGGACATTAGCGTACACCGCCTTACCCGGCCCAGACCCGCCGTATCCAGCTTGATCTAACGACACTGTGACATTAACAGGATCTTTGAGACGAGAATCGCGCAAGACTGCGTTGACTGTACCATCGTAGTATGTGTAGTGAATACTACGATCGCCACGACTGACGATATATAGGTCATCGCCCGATGTACTGGTAAATCCATGAAACATCTGCACTGGATTTTTACCAACTTTGAACGACTTCAATGGAGTGTCAGAAACAGCAGCAGTACTCCTTGGAAGAATTAGTGACTCAACATCATACATCCGCACAGTGCCATCCATTGAGGCTACATATCCTGTCTTAAGAGGCTTGAATTCTTCACCATTCCATCCTGACCTTGGAGTTCTAACACTATTCCACCAGTTTCCTGTTGCTACTGCTGTTGGCTGCTCAATAGTCAGTACTTTCGATACAACAGGCTTTTGCTTAGGTGCGTGACTAAAAGTATATGGCCATTGATTAGAAGCTTGACCTTCGTTCTTGGTTTTGTCGAACTTCTCCTGAGTAGTCAAATACATCATACGGTAGTACCGTAGCAGGGGACGCAGGTCGATAAATGCAACCTTATTTTCTGCTCGTGAACTGACGATTGCATATCCTCCTTGAGCAGTCTTCTTCCAGTAGTCATCTCCCCATGCAGCATCCCACCGGGCGTTATACCAGGTGTCACGCACTGATTGGAGGTTAAAATCGTCGTTTTCATTGTCGCTATAGCCGCGAGGATTTCCAAGTCTGAGAGCCACGGTCACGTCGATCGCATTTGGTGCAGCAAATGGTAGATCCACAAATCCCAACAGCTTGAGTCCTGTCACAGTCGGCCATCCTGGGATTCCCCAGTAAAACCTTTTCTCCTGTGCCATTTGGCGGTTCTTCACTGCTAGTACTGCTACCTGTCCCTTGCGGTTTGCTGTATCCCAGACTGTTACTAAAACAAACTCATTGTAGTTAGTAACTGCCATCGCCGTCGGAACCTTATCTTTTGGCAACTGTGTTGAAATGTAGCTGAACCCTTCGGAAGTATACGGGTCATTTCCAGTTCCACTAATTCCTATTAATCCATTCTGGAAGGCTAAAAACCCAGTCACGGAAGCACCGCCAACTCCTCTAGCTGTTGCAATTGGGGGTAACGGAAGTGAACTACCAAAGGTCTCGGAAAATTTCTTCACTGCTGGAGTTGTTGGAGTACTGATGGTATTTCGGTTCCACCAATCAGGCTGCCATTCTGGACGAATTCTCAAGCACAACCCATTGTCGGTGAAGCTTTGGACACCATCGGAAGTTCGCATATTTGATGAGCCGAACTGATACTCAGAAGGCGCATTCGCATCTGGTGAGAACAGCATCTGACCTGACATCATCCAGCCTGCTCCCGGATCGCCGTCTTCCCCCGGATCAACTCGGCACCAATTGCCAGCGTTGATGCGAATAATGCCATCTTTATAGGGACTATATACTTGCGGAAATGATTCTTCGGTCGCATGAAAGTCACTGTATTTCGGACCGAAACGGTAATCAATCATTTCGCGCTTGTGATAATTCTGCGCTACTTTGGTGTATTCTTGCCAGTTTATCGTTCCATCGGCGTTAAGTATCCGCTCTTTCCATGTCATACCAGCACTTGCAGGCGTTTGTGCAAACGTGATGCCAAACCGTTGGGTTGGAAGTATGCTCACCTGCATTGAGACTGTGGTTAAAAAAACCGATATCGCTATATTAATTAATCTTCGCATTTCTAAATTACAGGTATGGTGGGACTTTGAATTTTTTTGGCAAAAAAGTACCTCCAAACTTTGCTGAATAAGGCAAATACATCAATCGGTATTAAAAATCCTTAAATCCAGTGAATCAAAGCAAGGTGACTAATCAATGTAAAACTCATGCCAAATTGTCAGTTGGGGCAATTTTGAGCTAGTTGTTTACAAAGTTCCAGTAGCTACTGAGGTTGTATTGCAACGAGAGTTAATTTAGCACTGGGGGATCGCAAATGCCCTCAGAGAATTTTCGTGCGAAAATTTACGTACACAAATTTAGAAATTATTAAGCTGTTGACAGTAAATTTACGTATATAACAAGGAAAAGAAAATTGACCGTGAAAGATTCAAAGAACACAGAGTAAGCAATTATGATTTCCGTTTGTTATGACAGCATTGTAACACTTTGGATTTAGTTATTTAGGTAGTTTAACTATATACATAGGTAATATTACCACAGTATGCTTTGGATATACTTACAAAATATTTATATAACATCGAATCTTTCTTAGTTTTATCTTTACAAAGCGAGCAAAAACATTATCGAACTACAGCACAGAAGTTTAGCTGATTCAATCTATTTTTATTAAAAATAGTTGTATTTTATACAGTGGGATCAAGATCATCAAAATCCCAATGAGCTAAACGTTTGGCTCCAAAATTACGAGAGTGAAGCGTTAAGCTTGATGAGTTATGAAAGGGCGATCACCTCGCTTTGATCTGCGGCTTCCAGGGATTTGTTAGACTGATCACACCAGGATATTTCAGTCAAAGTTTCCGGAAACGCCAGCACCAAGAGGCTACTCATGCTCACAAATACCTTACTTCTGTCTAAACAACTTCCCACCCTGCAATACTCTTCCACCCCAGAAAGATTCGATGAAACCTGGGAAGCTCCTTTGGCAACCCTTCTCGGATTAGGGCGTGCTGCTGGCGCTGACTTCATCGAATTTTTTTTAGAGCGTGTCAACTATATTAGCTGCCTTGCAGAAGAAGACACCATCACCAGCATTACACCGCGTCTTTCTACTGGTGCAGGAGTCAGAGTATTTAAAGGGCACGGCGACTGCTATGTTAGTACAAATGACCTTTCGTTTGCAGGTTTGAAAGCAGCTCTAGAAAAAGGTCTTTCTATTTTAGGATTACAACTACCTGCACCTAACGCTTTTATCCCAGAAATCAACCTGGAATTACTTAGAGACTATGCCACCAAAAGAGGCAAAGATAGCTGGTTGCCTCTGTGTAGCTCCATCCGCGAAATGGGAGAAATTCTCCTTGAGAGCACTGCCCAATTACAAAAAAAAGCTAGCCACATCCAATCACGTCGTGGCACCTATTTCCGTGACTGGCAAGAAGTTTTAGTCGCCGCCAGTGATGGTACTTTTGCCCGTGATATTCGCCTCACCCAGTCAGTGGGATTAAGCTTGCTGTGCGCTGAGGGTGCCCATCGCGCTTCTATGGGCGAACGAGGTGGTAACACTAGCGATCCAAATTTCCTCAAAACCTGGGATTATCAAGAAGCGGCAGAGCAACTTGCCGAATCGACAGGTAAAATGCTCTATGCCGATTATGTGGAATCAGGTACTTACCCCATTATCATGGCGAATCACTTTGGCGGGGTAATTTTCCACGAAGCTTGCGGACACTTGCTGGAAACTACACAAATTGAACGCAAAACCACCCCATTTGCTGACAAAAAAGGTGAAAAAATTGCCCACGAAAGCCTAACTGCTTGGGACGAAGGACGGACAGAAAATGCCTTCGGTACAATTGATATGGACGACGAGGGTATGCCTGCCCAAAGAACTTTGTTGATTGAAAAAGGCGTTCTCAAAAACTTTTTGGCAGATAGAGCTGGTTCCTGGCGCACCGGGCACCCCAGAACAGGTAGCGGGCGGCGTCAGAGTTTTACATTTGCGGCTGCAAGCCGGATGCGTAACACTTACATTGCTCCTGGAGAATACACAACAGAAGATTTATTCGCCTCTGTTGATAAAGGTATTTACTGCAAAAAAATGGGCGGCGGCAGTGTTGGTGCTACTGGGCAATTTAACTTTGGTGTAGATGAAGCTTATTTGATTGAAAACGGCAAAATTACCAAACCACTCAAAGGAGCAATTCTCATCGGTGAAGCTAAGGAAATAATGAATAAAATTTCTATGTGTTCTCAAGATTTATCTTTGGCACCGGGTTTCTGTGGCTCTATTAGTGGCAGTATCTACACTACGGTAGGACAACCACACATTAAAGTTGACTCGATTACTGTTGGTGGACGCTAAATAATTTTGGATTTCAGATTTTTATGCCTAATATTAACGAAATAGCAAACCATGCCAAGGACAGTGCTAATAAACTTGGCATTAAAAAATTCGATATCTATGGATCGATAGTAGATTCAACGAGTGTCCAAGTAGATCAAGGTGAGCCTAAGCAAGTCAAAGCCTCAAATCTTTCTGGTGTCACCGTGCGTGTTTGGAATGAAGATCGGACAATGGGTGTCACCAGTACAACAGATGTAGATCCCAGAGGACTGGAATTAGCTTTAGAAACTGCCTACGAAGCTAGTTTCTTTGGCGTGAAAGAAAATGTGCCGGATTTTAGCCCACAAGCAACTATCCCTATTACTCATCAATCCGATCAAAAATACCCACAAGCTCCTGTTGCTCAACTCATAGAAAATTTGCTGACAGCGGAGAAAGAACTACTTTCAATTCATGCGGCTATCAAAGGAGTGCCTTATAACAGCTTGGCGCAAAGAGATATTGATAGGTTCTATCTCAATAGCGAGGGTGCGATGAGAATTGAGTCTCACTCCCTGGCATCAATTTATCTTTACACCAAAACGGAAGAAGAAGGGAAAAAACCTCGCAGCGCTGGTGCTTTTAGAATTAATCACAGTTTAGACACTCTTGATATCAATGGTTGCATTCAAGAAACGGCTGAGAAAACTATCAGTCACCTAAATTATGAAAAAATTAAGTCTGGTAAATATACAGTTGTGTTCTCACCAGATGCTTTTTTAAGTCTTTTGGGTGCTTTTTCTAATTTGTTTAATGCTCAAAATATTTTGGACAAACAAAGCCTATCTACCCCTGATGATTTAGGAAAGCAAATTGCTTCTCCTCTACTTTCAGTATGCGATGATGCACTGCATCCAGCTAATGTAGGTGCAGAAACTTTTGATGGTGAAGGAACTCCTACTCGTCGAGTTTCGCTGATTGACAATGGTATTTTGACAGGCTTTCTCCATAGCGCAGGTACTGCAAAAAGACTAAATGCTCAACCAACAGGTAATGCTAATATAGGGGCTAAAGTAACCATCAGCCCAAATTTTTACCATATTTTTGCAAGCGCACCTGCTGATCAAGAACTAAGCCTGGAAACAACTGAAAATGTAGTTTTTATTGATGATTTACAGGCTCTCCATGCTGGTGTGAAATCCTTACAAGGCTCCTTTTCACTGCCGTTTGATGGTTGGATTGTCAACAAAGGCGTTAAGACAAGTATTGAATCAGCAACAGTTGCTGGCGATTTTCTACAACTCCTCAAGTCAATTATTTTTGTGGAGAAAGAAGCGGAGTTAACTCCAGCAGGAGTTTGCCCCAGAATTTGGATTGATGAATTGTCGATTACTGGAGAGTAAAATTGAGGTGCAGAGGTGGGTTTAGGAGATATATGTCAGTTTGATTGAAGACATTATTAACTAAACCTGCCTATATTAAGGCTATATTAAAATTAGAGTTTTCAACTTGAGGTTGATACTTGCTAATTTTTGGCTAATCATTTTTACTCTTCTCCTCCGACACCAAGATTAATGTCAAAACCATCCGCTCCACTGATATTTGTGCCAATCATAATCGCTCCATATACTTGAGCATTATATAAGTGAGAATCACTTAAATCAGCATTGCTGAGATTGGCGTTATTGAAGGTAGTACCGCTAGCAAAAGTTTGTGCTAAGTTAGCAGATTTTAAATTCGCACCAGTTAAATCTGCCCCTTCTAGGTTTGCACCTTCTAAATTTGCACCCTTTAAATTAGCATTCCGCAAGTCTGCACCAATTAAGTGAGCACCGCTGAGGTTGGCACCTTTTAAATTACATCCGTAACACTCTCTAGTTTCTAGCAGACGTCGAACATTATTAACAGTATTTTCTGCTTTTACTGGAACTGAGGCAAACATAGATATTGTACTTAATAAAGCTGTTGCGGTCAAAGCTCTTAGTTTCATATTTATTTCCTTCTCAGATTTATAAACTCACTAATCAAACTATTATTTAGACTTAATTTTGAATTAATAAACCAAATCTTTTATTCAACTTTATCAGTATTATTTCTCGAATTTTAGAAATAATACATCTTACAATTGGAGGAATTAAAAGGTAAGAAGTAAAAGGTTAAATAAATTTAATTATTCCTACTATAGTTAGATGAGGTATGTGCAATTCATAAGTTATTTAAAAAGTCTATTCTGTAAAAAAGAATAGTTGAATCAAAATATTGTAATTAATAACTATCTGAAGTAGTTATTAGAAATCTATCTATAGAGATATTGCTTTTTGTAAATAATTAAATACATGAAAATAATGGTGGATTAGGTCTAGCCCTAACCCACTTTATTAGTTAAGTCAATGCTCTTCGCAGGCGTTGTTCAAAAGCTATCAAATCTACACCCAGGTTTTGCAAAATCCTAATTGCTGCTCCCCCTGCTGTACCTTTAGCTCCTTCTTTAAGGATGCCTAAGAGCAAATGTTCTGTGCCAACATAATTGACGCCTAGTTGTTGTGACTCTTCTACTGCTAGTTCTAACACCCGCTTGGCTCTGGGTGTGAAGGGGATATCCACAGGTGTTAATCCTCTGCCTCTACCAACAATTTTTTCTTCCTCTATCTTGACGTTTTCCAAGTTCAACCCTGCGGAGGAGAGAAACTGTGATGCAAAGTCGCTACCTTCACTAACTAGTCCTACCAAAAGCTGTTCGGTGCCAATATACCTATGTCCCAAGCGTCGAGATTCATCTTGGGCAATATCGATGACAGTGACAGCTTCTTGAGTGAATCTTGCAAAACCCTCAAGGTAGAATCTGTCTGAGATAAACCCAAAAATTCTTGCAGAGATAGACTCAAAAAACCTTTCAAACATAAACCCTTCCTGTGTCGATGCATTGTTGGCTGCTGTTAGGGTGCGATCGCTTCGAGATTTCCCAGTATAAAGAAAGGACAGCAAATCCTCCATTGTCTCAGCATTGGCTGAGTACCATAGAAATTGCTTCTGTTTTCGACTATTTACCAACCCCTCAATTCGTAGCTTCTCCAAATGATGCGATAAGGTTGAATTCGGAATTTTTAGCTTTTCCTGAATCTCGCCTACAGTCATCTCCTCCGGATAAGCCGCAAACAGCAGCCGCATAATTTCTAGCCTTGGCTCCGAACCTAATGCAGCAAAGATATCTGCATAACGAGCCGTTTCTGTATTTTCCATATTTCTAGAATAATAGAAATAATAGGAATGTCAACACTACAGTTTTTTGTAAGGTGGAGAGAAGTCCTGTAGTGAGGCAGTGCGCCCTTGCAGGTTAAGCGCGTTGTAGCAACTGCCGTAGACGCGGAGCGGGTAAGCGAAAGTAAGGGTTTCCCGCGCCCAGCAAACTTCGGAGCATCGCTCACCAATATCTAAAATGTTTACCAAATCAGCTTTGACGCGCAATACCCACCCTACTGAACTGGCACTTTAAACCCAATCCCCAGTCCCTTTTACGCTACTTTACCGCTACCAATTAAATACAGCAGTGCCATACGCACGGCAACACCGCTAGTAACTTGTGTTTGAATGAGGCTAAATTCGGGATCGTCCATTAAATCCGAGCTAATTTCGACACCACGGTTAACCGGCCCTGGATGCAGAACTTTGACGTTAGGCTTGCACAGTTGCAGCTTTGAGCGTGTAATTCCAAACATTTGATGGTATTCTCGTAAAGAGGGCAGTAAGTTTGCACTCATGCGTTCTTTTTGCAGGCGCAGCGTCATAACAAAGTCAGCATCAATTAACGCAGGCTCCAATTGCCAATGGAGAAACAGCTTACCGGGTCTATCTTTGCCGTAATCTGCAAATAATTTGGGTAGTAATGTGGGTGGTGCTGCTAAATGCAACTCGGCTCCAGTTGCAGTTAAACTCCAAATATTTGACCTGGCTACTCGCGAATGTAGAATATCACCAACAATAGCAATTTTTTTATCTTTGAGAAGTTCAAGGCGGGGATGATCTGGATCGAGAAGAGTACAAATAGTAAATAAGTCTAACAGCGCTTGGGAAGGATGCTCGTGTTGACCGTCGCCAGCATTGAGGACACTGACTTTTACACCAAGACGATCCATTTCTTCGGCGATCGCATTAGGTACTCCTGCCTCTTTATGGCGAATGACCATGATATCAGTTCCCATAGCCAAATAAGTCTTGGCTGTATCGAGAATAGTTTCTCCTTTAGTCATCGAAGAAGTGGCGCTGGCAAAGTTCAACGTATCTGCTGAGAGACGTTTGGCAGCAAGTTCAAAGCTGCTACGAGTACGGGTTGATGGCTCAAAAAATAAATTCGCCACTACCTGTCCCTGCAAAGTTGGCACTTTCTTTGTCCGTCGTGATAGCACCTCCTGAAAACTAGCAGCAGTTTGCAAAACAGTATCGTACTCAGCTGGGGTGAAATCAGCTAGGGAAAGAATGTGGTGACGAGTCCAATTAGTACTAGGCATAAATAGCTATTCACTTTTATGTAGAGACGCGAACTGATCTCTACAGTTTTTTTGATCGGGTCGAGAGAATTTATTACTACTACATTCTCCTTCAATTTAGGAGGATAAGACGGTTGAAATCACAAATTATCTGATATTTGTGTTTATAATCACTTCACCCGATCAAACAACCGTTATCTACCTCAATACTAGCGTTATTGAAATAACACCGTACCAATTCATGCCAATGAATTACACTTAAAGTGTTCTGGTACCTTTCCAGGGATGAATGCGCTCGCACACCAATTCATCCCTTATACTCTAGTTAAATAATGAACTGGCCAGCCTGATTTTCAACTCACTGAAATTTATGCTTTCATTAATACTGGTGATAATCAAGATTATTTGACGATTTCATTGCTCAAAAGTTTTCTATTACCACCAAACGAAATAGTTAATCTTGCTAATTTATTAGTAGCATTAGATACAAGTAATTGTGATAGCTTGATTAATTTGTCATATCGCTCTGCACCAAGCAACTTTAGTAAGTTGATAGTAAAGTTTAAACGCATAGATTTCCAAGAATAGGCTAGTTGAGGAGAATAACTAATTGCTTTGTTATACAAACGACTTGCCTCATGAGAATCCCTTTCTATGCTTCTTACGCGTTGTTGAGCATGGTAGAAGTAAAGCCGACCATAGCTATAATTCTTTAAATACTGTAGTTCTGGTGAGACATAGGAAAAAATTTTTTCGATCGCAACACCACAATCTTGCATTGCAGCTTGCCAGTTTGAAGTCATGCTATTAGAATGCTTGCGGTAGTAAGTTAGTGGTTCTTTAATTACCTTGAAGCGGTAGCGTAAACCAATCCGAACCCACATATCCCAGTCAGCCGCGATCGTGAAGCTTGGATCGAACACTCCTACTTCTTCAAAACAGACACGACGAACCATTGCTGAACTGCCACATCCAATAATGTCTTGCTCCAAAATTTGTTTACGCACATCACCTTCGGCATGAAACTTAACAATGCTGTGCCTGTGAATTAATCCTCCCATATCCCTAGAGTGCTCATCGATCAAAGTCACCCAGTTATATACCAGACCTACCTCCGGATTTTCATCTAGAACCCTTACTTGTTTTTCCAACTTTGTAGGATCCCATAAATCATCAGCATCCAGAAAGGTGATGTACTCACCTTGAGCATGAGCAATACCCCGATTCAAACCTCCGGGAATACCCCGATTTTCCTGAGAAATCAGTTTGATTCGGGGATCGCCTAATTGAGTCACCCACTCTACAATATTATCCGTACTTCCATTATTAATTAATACTAATTCAAAATCGGTAAAACTTTGCCACAGCAAAGTTTCCATTGTTTGCGGCAGATAAGCCATTGCATTGTAGGCTGTCATCACCACAGAAACTTTAGGCATAGGTTCAACTTAACTCCTGCATTGCTTGTGCACTAGATGAAATGGGAATATAAACAAGCCGTCACCTGTAGCAGGCTGACAAAATGCATCCTCTACTGGGTGATTTATAGATAGCTAGTACTTCTGAACCAACTTTTAGATTTGCACACCTAAAGCAGTACTCAAGACTAAAGTCAGTAAGCCAGGTGTTTACAAATCTGCGTAAGCTGGTTTGGGTACAGAATCGGCTACCAATCGATCTAGATTGGGATAGGTTTGATCACTGTATTGCGTACACTCTGCTGGTCGCTTTGGAGATGCAGCTGTGTATACAAAGAACAGAGCAGAACGTTCTTCTGAACGCAACGTACCATGATGCAGAACATTGGCTGCATCCACAAAAATAACTGTACCTGCTAGGCCTGAACACTTTTTCCAAGCTGATGTTGGAATTATTGGTGTCAATTCCTCATCGGCAATCCCAAACATCGCTGGTCTTTTTGCAATATGGTTAATCTTCCATCCCTGCCAAGACCAACGAGATGTTAAAGACTTGGAAATGTACTCAAACGGCCCTGTTTTCTCGTCTACATCATTTAAGTAGACAATAATCTTTACTACGCGACGATCTTCTATATCCCAATGCCATCTTTGGATGCCACACTGTTCAATGCTGGGAAAGTCCCTACGCAGATGAACGCCTTGAAATTTTACTGGCAACCCGATATGGTTTTCTGCAATCTGAAGAAGTCTATCCTCTAGACCCCATTGTGAGAATTCTAGCAGATTTGTGACAGTGCAGATTTGTGGTTCAACTTGCACCGAAGGCTCAGTGCTTGCTGCTGCCATGATTTCCAGAGACTTCTTGGCAGCTTGGAGTAAATTAGGTGTGGAGAGCAAACCCAGTTCTGTTAAAGAGGTGACATATGCACCTTCTTTTTTGAGTCCATCTACAATCAGGCGATCGCTCGAAGAAACGTGAGGTATTTTTGTGCTGTGTGCAAGCAGAGATAATATATAAACACATTCAGAGCATAAATCTAAAAATTTAGTAAGGATTTTGTAAAACATAAAAATTTAATCAATGAGATATATTCAGATAGATATATAAGTTTAAATCCTGTCATACCTGACTCTTGGTGAAAAGTACTTTAATTAATCTTTAATCTGACTGAGCTAATTTAACTAATCTTTAATCTATTGGAGATAATATTGGAAAAACTCAAATTTTAGCGAAAAAGCGGGTCAAAAGGCCTTGTCAACTCAGTTACCAGTTTCAATTTGAGCTTTATTCTTAACAAAGATTTTATAAAGATAAGGTAAAGTTTGCTATTTAATTATAAGAATAAGCAATTAGTGTAATTACAAAGAAAGGCAGAGGGTCGAGGGCAGAAGGCAGAAGGTTAAGAGTATCAATTAAAAATGCGTGTTCTGGGTTGAAAGCCCAGTTTCAAACAAAAATTATACCGAGACTGCTTGCAGCGAGGTATAAAACGTCCTTGTAACAATCCCACTATGAGTAAGGGTGGGTTCCCTTCTGCCAAGCCCCATGCTTCAAGTCGGCACTAGACGCGTTCGCCGTCAGGCGTTGCGTTAGCTAGCGGCTACCCTCCGGTAAGCCGCAAGGGCGCAGTGGCTCCTCTGCCTCCAGCATAGCTGCCTTCTGAATCTAACAACGTATTTAAAAACTCCTGCGAGAGTTAGTCATCGGTAGCTAACTGAACGAGTAAATTCAAAAATTTGGCAAGTGAAAGGATTTTTATCATCCCTTCTATAGCTTTTGTGATTGAAAACTCAATTCCCAATAACCAATTATCTTGAAAAGAAGGTATCTATTATTACTACATTAGCTTCCGGTCATGTTCAGCGCTAGAAATTATATTTAGGTATTTGTAAGCCTCGCAGCAGATTTCAATAAATATATTTTGCCTTAATTAATGTATTCAAATCAATTCAAGTCAAATCAGTACTCGGAACGAGAGACAGACAACATCCATATGGATAGCCTAGTGGATAATTTTACCTTTTTCAAGGATGATGTCTGCATTAGAGCGATGTAACCATCAGATAGTATTTACAATTGCTATTTGAGTTTAATAATTTCATGAAGACTTACTGATTCAAAGCCTTAAGCTACTAAAGCGTAAGTTTGGAAGTATAGTATATAGAGGCAATAGCACAACAGCACTTAGGCTCTAGAACTCCGCCAGTTCCCGAAAATAGAAGGATTTTGAATGACTAAGTACATAGAGGTCTCTGCATACCCTGGCAAATCAATAGCGAACCAAGGGCGTTGGCAAAATTACTTACTTCTAGGCATAGCTACGAATCTAGCCCTTTGGGTATCAGCTTTACTGTATATAAAGCTCACACCGCCATCGTATACAAGTTATTCGGCTGTTAGTTTGCCTGGAGGAGGTTCAAACGCTAGTTTAAGCATACCAAATATTGGTCAGGCTTCCTACGAAAGTTCGTCTCCTTATTCTGCTAGTGCTGCTGTAGATCCAAGAGAGAACTACAAGTTTCTTGCTGAGAGCGAACCTGTACTGAAGGCAGCAGCAGAGCAGCTCGATATGTCTTTGGAAGAGTTTGGAAAACCCCGGTTTAAGGTAGTACCAAACACTACAGTGATGAGTGTTGAGTTCAATGGTGCTACTCCCGAAGAAGCTCACAAAAAATCCATAGTTTTTTACAAAGCCTTTGAATCAAAGCTTAATCAGCTTAGATCGCAAGAAAGCGTTCAAAGAGAGATAGGTTCACAAGTTACTCTTAAATCTTCCCAAAAGAAGTTAGAAATCGCTCAAAAGCGTCTTTCCGATTACAAAGCGCGTTCTGGTTTGAATTCTGAGGCTCAGATCAGCGATCTGACAAGCAATATTGAGCAGCTACGCAGACAACGAGCGGAAATAGTGGCTCAACAGCAACAAGCTACTGCTCGTTTAAGACAACTGTCGGCTAATTTAAAAGTATCTTCTGACCAAGCTACAGATGCTTTTAGTCTTCAAACAGATCAGATATTTCAGCAGAATTTAAAAAATTACAGTGATGCTAGTGCTGCTTTAGTTGTTTTAGAATCGAAGTTTTTACCCGATCATCCTACAGTAGTTGCAGAGAGAGCCAAGCGAGATGCTGCTCAACAAGCATTGCTAGAAAGAGGACAAAGCCTTTTAGGACGTCCAGCCAGCTTAGAAAACTTAATCAGTCAATTAAACGTAACTACCAACAACAGCAATGGTTCGTCTCGTGAAACTCTTTATCAACAATTAGTTACAGTCCAGTCTGAGCAAAAAGGACTGACAGCTCAAGCTCAAACGATAGATCGGCAGCTTGCTGAACTTGAGAACAGACTTAAAAATCTGGCACAGCAGCAGACTACCTTAGATGCTCTCAAACGAGATTTACAAGTGGCGGAAGCAGTCTTTTCTTCCACTTTAACCAGGCTGGATCTTGGCAAGTCGAATGCCTTTGGTTCTTATCCACTGATTCAGTTGGTTACAGAACCAACATTACCTGATAGTCCCAGTCAGCCAAAGAAAACATATGCTTTTCTGGGTGCGGCTTTAGGCTCCATTTTTGCAACTACTGGTATAGTATTACTTTGGCAGCGCGATCGCCGCAGGACTTTAATGCGCTGGCGTGAGGAAAAGCCTTTGATATATGAATAAATTGAACATATTCAGTATCTCAAAATTAAGTAGTTTGGCAATTTAATTAGAACCTAGAGTTATTAACTGCTTGGAGTCCAGTAAATTTCAAAGTCTGTTTTTTAACGGACAGTTGTAGCAGACTTTGTTGTTTTGCCAAAAAAGTTATGGTGCCAATCCATGTCCATCTATTGCTTGTTTGACTAATGGAGATCAAGATGAAACCAAATAACTTTCCTGAGAAAGTAATATGGTACAGCATTATAGGCACCTATATCTTCTACTTTACTGGTTTGCTCTATTTTGTTGCAGCGTTTGTCGGTTGGGTTCTAACATTCTACTTACTTAAAAAGTGGTGGGAACAAACGGAAAGAACTCCCATAGACCAAAGAATTAATGTTCCTTGGTTAGTCTGGGTGTGGATAGTGTGTATGTTAGCAATGGAAGTTGCCTTAATCATAGGTCATATAGATTTTAATCTGGGAATGGCAACTATGATTAAATCTACCTTAGGCTGGGTAAGAGGATGGGCACTTTGGGCACTACTTCCGCTGATTGCTTGTTTAAACGTCCGCCCGCAGCTAGTCTCTCGTGCTGTATGCGTACTTTGTCTTCAAACTTTAATTCTTTTTCCTTTTTATTTTTCTGCTTACTTACTTCATATACCAACTCCATGGTACACCGTGCCCTTAAATGTATTTGGCGGGCCACCTGCTGCCTTTACCATCGCACCCTACCTATTTGAAGCAGAAACTGGTACTTTCCGGATTGGATTTTTTGCTCCCTGGGCAGCGGCTATAGGGTTTGTTGGAGCTGTTTACTTCCCCTTATGTATGTATGAAAAAGACAAACGTTGGCGATGGATTGGGATGGCAGCTTCCTTTTTGATGTGTTTAGTCTCAGGTTCTCGTTTGGCTGTTTTATCTGTTTTCATAGCTTGGCTGATTCCAGAAGTGATAGCTAATTTACACCGTCCTTTTCTTTTGTTCATAGCTAGTGGTTTAAGTGTAGTAACTGGTATTTTTTACCAAAATATTCTTGATTCGATTGAATTTTTATATGGAGGGTTTAGAAATCTGCGTAAATCTTCCAGTGAGGTTCGAGAAAATCTTGATAGAATTGCTATTTATCGTTGGTCAGATGCACCTATTACAGGACATGGTACTACTGAGCCAGGGCCCCATTTAGTGCAATTTATGCCAATTGGTACTCACAATAATTGGACAAGTCTTTTATTTCTTAAAGGAATTGTTGGGTTTTTTGCACTTGCAATTCCGATGGTATTTAGTTTTATTGATTTGGCTGTGAAGGCACAAAAAAGCTTAGTAGCTAAAATAGCTTTACGAATATTTGTAGCTATATTTTTAAATACATTTGCCGATACGATAGAAGTTTCGGTATATCTGATTTGGCCTGCCGTAGTTTTTATGGGTATGGGTTTTCAAGAGCAGCAATCAAAAACAAAAAATACTTATAGTTATTCTAATGCGATGAGCTGAAAAAATAAGTTATAAGTAACAATCCAAATAAAAATCACAAAAAATATTAAGTAAATCCAGATAATTATTGTGTTTATTATTAATTATTTAAAGCTTATTTAGGTAATTAGTATCAAAAGAACCAATATAGTAACTTATATGACATTATCGCGATCTAAGTTTATACGATTGGGACTTCTTTCTCTGTGCTGTGGACTTACAATTCCCAAGTGCACTCAGCTTGTAAAGGCAACGAATAGACGTGGATCTACAGTTAAAGCTAGCCGATTAAAGATGCTATCTAAAGGTTTCAATCTTGGACGCTGGCGAGTAATAGAATTTGCAGATAAAGGAGATGATATAAAAGCAACTCTATTGCAATATAAACGCTTGGGTTTAACTTACACCAGACTACCGATAGTTTTATCTAGATTTTTTGATGATAAAAATCCCAGTGTTTTAAAGAAAGATTATCTCCCGGCTTTGGATGCGATCGTTCAGATGCACATGAAAGTAGGACTAGGAATTACTATATGTCCTTTTGATGCTCCAGATGAATTGTATTCTAATCCTGCTGTAGTTGAAAAGTATGTAGCTTTCTTTAAAGCTTTTGCTGCTCACTTTAGCCGCACCAATCCAGAAAAAGTATTTTTGGAAGTTTTAAACGAACCTTCAGCAGAAACTCCTCAAGCTTGGGACAAAATTCAACTGAAACTAATTTCAGCAATTCGTTCGCAAGCGCCCAATCATACAATCATTGCAAGTTCCAACATGAGGGTTACTAAAAATAATTGGAATAATCTGAGGGGACTCCTGAAGACTCAAATTGTAAATGACAAAAACGTAGTATATAATTTCCACTTTTATGAGCCGTTTATCTTTACACACCAAGGAGCTGAGTGGGGATGGAAAGCTTTAAAATTTATGAGGGGAATTCCTTACCCTTCTAATCCTCAAACAGTTGCACCTATATTAAATCAGATTCGAGATCCCCAAGCTAAACGGGCAGTAGAATATTATGGTAAGGAAAAATGGAATAAAACTAAGTTATCAAAAGAATTGTCATTAGTTGCGAATTGGGCAAAGTCTCATGAAGTTCCTGTTATATGCAATGAATTTGGAGTAATACAATCAGCAAGTGTGCCTAGAGATTCCATGCTTCGCTATTTGAAAGATATCAGACAAATCTTAGAATCTCATGGTATTGGTTGGAATCAATGGTTCCGGGTTAATTTGCGCGATCGCGAAATTATCCAAGCACTTGGACTTAAACCTTTAATAAATCCCTAATTTCTCTACATCTAGAAGCATCAACTTAAGAAAATAGTATTGTAAAGCTTAAAGAGATAAGGTGCTGATTATTACTTAATTTGCACAAATATTGCACAAATATTTTTGACTTTATCTTGATTTTACTAGATAACGAAAAAGACTATACTAAATTTATTTTGACTGCTTATTTTTCAGAAAACTATATTAAAAACATAATTTCTTTAACTCGTCTTTGCATTTTCAAGACAGTTTTTCGTTAAATTAATTTACTTTAATGATAAACTGTACGAGATGCCTGAATTGGCATTTATTATCACATCTTTTCGTCTGTTTATAGCAATAGTTGGAGAAATTTTAGATTCATAATTTGTAAGGTAATGAAATGCTAATCAATAAGCTAAAGCAAAAATTAAGCAATCAATTTATTCGCAATGTGGGTTGGCTGGGAGGAGCAGAGTTAGCGAATCGTATTTTTCGCTTAGGAACAACTTTTACTTTAGCTCGTACATTTAGCCCCCATGATTATGGGTTGGTAGCCATTATTATGACTGCCAATGAATTTGCAAAGGTTTTTGCTCTCCGTTCTGGAATTGGCCCTAAGATAATTCAAGCCAATCCAAAAGATTTACCAGCAATCTGCGATACGTCATACTGGCTGAATTGGGTTTTGTGTGGATCGCTTTTTGTCATTCAGTGTATTGTAGCCTTTCCAATGGCTTGGTTTTACAAGGATCAACAAATTATTTTGCCTATCTGCTTTAGCGCTTTATTCTACTTGATGTTACCAATGTTCTTGGTTCAAAGCGCACTGATTGAACGAGAAAATCGACTTAAGATAGCAGCTCTATGTAACGTTATTCAGTCATTGCTTGTCAACATTTTGACAATTGCTCTAGCTGTAGTGGGATTAGGAATGTGGGCTGTAGTTGTACCCATTGTTCTAACCACTCCAGTATGGATAGTAATTATTTTGAAAAATCATTCTTGGCGTCCCCCAAAGTCTTTTAAGCTTGATAAGTGGCGTGAAATCATTGATTTTGGGAAAGATATACTAGGCGTTGAATTACTAGCTAGACTCAGATCTAATATAGACTACTTAATCATTGGTCGTTTTCTAGGGCTTGATGCACTAGGGATATATTATTTCGCTTTCAATGCTGGATTAGGAATTAGTCAAAATGTGGTGAACGCATGTACCGCAGCTTTATTTCCTCATCTTTGTGAGGTTAGTGGAAACTTTGAGCGGCTTAAAGAGCGATATTTTAGTAGTCTTAAATCTACCGCCACTATTGTAGTTCCGCTCATTCTTTTGCAGTCAAGCTTGGCTCCCTTTTATGTGCCAATTGTTTTTGGCCAAAAATGGGTATCGGCAGTGCCAATTTTAATACTTATTTGCCTTTCCGCTCTGTCACTTCCTCTTTACAATACAGCTAGTCAATTACTAAACGCGGTGGGGAAAACCCAGATTAATCTTTACTATAGTTTGATTTATACTGAATTATTCGCTGTAGCTTTGTTAATAGCTGTTAAATTTGGAATCTTATGGGTGGCTGCATCTGTACTGATTTGTCAGTTAGTGGTTAATTCAATTTTCAGTGTTTGGGCTATTAGAAATATCTTCAGAAAAAGCTCTAATCTTTCATTGACAAATATCAAGTCATAAGAGAAAAGCAGTTTTGCCTTCACACATCAATTTTCATTTGTATGCTGTTTACATTTTCTTGGATCGCCCCTTCTCAACTCAATGCAAGCTATTTTCAGGTAATTAATGGGGGCGATCGCAAATCCGCTTCTTTTCTTAACCTTTACATTAACATATCTATCATAGCAATCAACCTTTCTATATTGACTTGGATGTTCCCGTCTTCTTTACTCAAATTATTATTATTAGGATTGGTTAAACAACCATACTGAAACCCTAAAGTTCTAGCTATTGCTGCAAAGTTCAGAGTTGGTGGAGTTTCACCGCAGATTTCAATTACTTTAGCATCTGTACTATAAATAATATTGCTTAATCCTGCTCCATGGGGTGCAATGATAAATTTTGCTTGAGAAAACAGGTTTATTTGTTCCGCTAAACTTAACTCTTCTAATATATAACTCCTAAAATTATAGGACTGCAAACACTCATATACTTGAGATTCATTTAAAATCCGTCTGCCTACTGCTTTTCTTCGAGAAATATAAACATAGGGATGTACATCTTTATTTAAAGTACAATTTTTCCGAATATATTGTTTCAGTGCTTCTGCTACCCATCTACAACCCTGAGGAGAAGTATATCCACTATATGTATTATCATCTTGATACAGGTTTCTAAAGCTGGGTACGATCAGTTTTCTAACTAGTGTTTTTTGATTTCTCCAAAATATAAAATCTTCGTCTTGATATCCCAAGTACTTAAGTGATTCTATCTGCCACTTATTTGGTTCACTGTGAATAATCAAGGGAACTTTTAAACCTGTTTTGTTTTCAAAGTATTTTATTCCTTCTAATCTAGTTAAAGTATTTATGACCCACTGATAGTAGTTATTATGATTCCAGCTGTTGATTAGGGAACAGGCAATGGGTAATTCTTTAGAGGACTTAGACATATAATATGATGTCAATCCTCTTAAAGAAATACTATCTGCTGTATGCAAATAAACATTGTTACAATAATAAGGAACACTGGTTTCTCTGATGAATTCTCCTTGCTCAGTTAAACCAACAGCATATTTTCCTATCAAATAGACGTTATTAATTTCAAAAACATGAGGACTTGATATCTCACATTCGCGAAACTTTAACTCTTCTTTCACCTCAGAAGGTGTGTCTTCTAAATAATATGCATCCACTAATTTTAAAACTTCTGGGTGATGATATTGATAGCAATTATTTGCTCTGGTTATTAAATCTTTACGATTCAATTCTTTTAGTTTTTTTGATTTTAATAAATAATCTATTAAAGGCTTACGAAATTTAGCTTTAATATTCATTCTGTATAGAATACGATTTAACTCTCTTAAGAATTTAATCTTTTTTAATTGTTTCTTGAGCATAATAATAAACCAATTGAATTTAGTAAGTTTTATTGCAAAATATTTTTGCAATGAAGAAAAATCTGCGTAATAATTCAGGTTTGATGGGGCGGCTTTATATAATTTGAGTAGAAAATCTCTAGTTTTATCAAAGTTTGAGCTTCCATTGCCGCTAAGAATCTACTCCAAAACTACTGGTATAGTCTATCAGTGGAGACAGTTTTTGTGAATTTACCGATATCGTTAGCGCTTTAGGTACACCACTGCTTAGTGGATAGCCAAGTGGATAATTCTCCAATCTCTGGGATGCTATCAGCAAAAGATGTGATCATAGCCTGCAGGTAGTATTTCCATACATATATTAATAATTACCCTACGTATTAATGGTACAGCTAAAGTTGTGACTAAAAATTTAAAGTCAGTAACAATTAATGCTAAGTCGTTAAACAATGAAAAAAGTTTCTGTAATTGTTCCAGTTTATGGAGTCGAGAAGTACATAGCTGCTACAGTCCAATCTGTTTTGGATCAGACATATAAAAATTTCGAGCTTCTCATTATCGATGATGCTTCTCCTGACAGAAGTGTAGAGATTTGTGAGCAATTTACAGATCCCAGAATTAAAATTATTCGTCAGGAAAACCGAGGACTCGCTGGAGCAAGAAATACTGGGATTCGTCATGCTCAAGGGGAGTATTTAGCCTTTTTGGACGGAGATGATTTGTGGCTGCCCGAAAAGCTAGAAAAACACGTTGCTCATCTAGAAAAACTACCAAATGTCGGTGTTAGCTTTAGCCGTTCTGCTTTTGTAAATGAAGCAGGAGAACCTCTAGGCACATATCAGATGCCCAAACTTAAGGGTATTACCGTACCCCACTTACTTTGCCGCAATCCTGTTGGTAATGGCTCTGCTCCGGTGATTAGAAGGGAAGTTTTTGAAGATATAAAGTACCAAGACAATCTCTATGGTCAAGTAGAAGATTTTTATTTTGATGAAAGCTTCCGCCAATGTGAAGATATTGAATGTTGGATTCGGATCGGGATTCAAACAAATTGGCAGATGGAGGGTATTCCTGAGGCTTTAACCTTGTATCGGGTAAATTCAGGCGGACTGTCATCGAATATGCTCAAACAGTTCGATTTTTGGGAAAAAGTCATGGAAAAGACGCGCTCTTATGCCCCAGAAATAGTTGATAGATGGGAGCCTCTAGCCAGAGCTTATATACTGCGGTATTTGGCTCGTAGGGCAGTACGTTTGCAAGATGGTTCTATGGCTGTAAAAATGATGAATCAAGCTTTGAGAACTAATTGGCGTATTTTATTTGAGGAGCCACGTCGTACCCTGTTGACTTTGGCTGCTGCATATCTTCTTGTACTATTACCTGAGTCTTTTTATAACTCCATTGAGTCTGTTGCTTTAAAAAGCACGGGAGCTACTCAAAAACGTCGTATTTTGC
This sequence comes from Chlorogloeopsis fritschii PCC 6912, assembly GCF_000317285.1. Taxonomy (GTDB): domain Bacteria; phylum Cyanobacteriota; class Cyanobacteriia; order Cyanobacteriales; family Nostocaceae; genus Chlorogloeopsis; species Chlorogloeopsis fritschii. The sequence goes on from NZ_AJLN01000116.1 coordinate 596,618, forward strand.
AGGATCAGTCTAGTTAATCACTGTGAATTTATGATGCGGAAACTGTTGCTCCTTTGCTGGAACAGCAGTTTATGATTAACCGATATTGAGCGTGACAGGGGTTGTAGTTTTGTTTACCTCGCCGATCGCCACCACTACACTCTGAGCGAGCTACATTCTAGCTGCCGTTTGTAACTGCCACACCCCTTGCATCTTCACAACCAGTTGCTCAACAGCACAAATGCACTAATTTTGATTCTGTAGATCGTGTCTCCAAGCATTGGTGCGATCGCGTTGATTTGAGGTTCTGCACTTGCCAGTTTGATTTGATAATAGCTATTTCATTTAATTATTTAGTTTGAAGATAATCAGGTTAGAGTAACAAAATCAAATCTTTACAAAAGCGATATAGTTTTCAGATAGCAAAATCAAATCTTTATAAAAGTGCTCGCATAAAACTGAAAAAACAGTAAAAACTTACCTATTCTTACTGTGTATTAATAATATATCAGTAAAAAAAGTATATTATAATTAGTATATTTTTAGTAACTCATATAAATGTAATAAATACTGAAGCAACTACTCCCTCCCACTTACGGGAATTATAGACTTTATGTGAATTTATAAAATAACCTCTAGAATTAAGTTGAAAAATTAGGTGTTTTTTTTTACTTTAACTATGTTTTTGTTAGTGTATAAATAAAGCCTTAAGTTGTTGGCTTTAGATAGATAGTCAAAAAATATCAAGTCATGTAGACGTTTACTTAAACTCTTAGCTTTGTAATAATGTTCCCTATTGTCTACATGATTAGTACTATGATTCTTTTCAACGCAATTTTGCTTGTATCTTCCCATCTCAGACAGCCTAGTTGTAAATGAGGTTATGATTGAAGCACAAACATGACTGCGTGTAGTATTATGTACCGATGCGCAGCCTTCCTTAACTAGCTAATGATGATTGTTGCTAAAAACCTGATATTTGCTGAGGTGTTTGTAATAATAAACACGCCAGCTGATAATCATTTATTAATTTAATTATGCTCAGAAACCTGTCAGATAGTGTTGACTATTAAGTTGCTGCGTTGCCTGGCTTTATCGACTCCAAAAAAGCATTTATTTGCGCCATTATGCACCAGCTTTGTGATACTGGTGTCTTTAATAGTGGTGCAACAATGCTTAAACCTATGGACAGCATTGCTCAGTCAAGACGCAGCTGAGCGGGTAAATCGTACTCTATTAGTGGAGCGTGAGGCAGAACGTCTGCTGAATGCTGTAATAGATGAGCAAAGAGCATCACCAGGTAACCACAACAAAGAAGAAATTGCTGTTCGCAGCAGTCTCAACCGTCTATATTGGCTTTTGCAAAATAACCCTATCCAAATTAAACAACTCGATAGAATTAAAAACACTTATAATCGCTGGCAAAGCCAGCTAGTTCAAGGAACACTCTCTGACTCTGCCAACGGCAATAGCTTGATAGAAAAGAACCTATTTGATTCTCTACGCGCTCAAATTCGGATTTTGCTTATGCACGAAGAGCTGATGATGGGCGAACGCAAACATCGTTTGCAGCAACTTTACCACATTAATACAGTTGTGAACGTCTTTTGCACAGTAGTTATTGTCGCAGGAATTACCTTAAATCTTCGACTTTTACATCAACGAGTTGAAGTTCCTTTACGTAAGTTAATAAAGGTAGGAGAAGCTTGGCGCAAAGGTCAAATGGACATTCGATTTGAATATTCATCTCCAGATGAAATCGGTCAATTGACACAAGTTCTCAACGAAATGGTAGCTCAGGCTAGAGAGCGCCAGCAACGCATTGAGATGCGTAACCAACAGCTTGAGGACATGATTTCTGCTCTTTCCCACGATCTGCGCACTCCCTTGCTTGCAACCCGCGCTACCTTAGACGGCATGGTTAAAGGAGCTTTTGGGCCTGTAAGCTGTGTGTGGAAAGAAGTATTTCAAGAATTCCGCCAAGCTAACGAAGATCTTCTCAAGCTTGTTGAAGCCCTATTGGATGTTTCTCGCTATGAAGCTGGTTACGGCACTCGCTTGAACTATGAACCTCTAAACTGGGAAAAGATTTTTGTCAAAGCAATTGCCCAGATCAAAGCTACTTCAAAGCACGAGCCAATCCTAATCTATAAAATTTCTCAGCCATTACCAATTGTCTATGGTGATGAAGTAGAGATTAGACGGGTTGTACAAAACCTACTTGATAACGCTGTTAGAGTGAGTGAACCGAATAAAGAAATTTTCCTTCAGGTAGCATCCTTTGGGAAAAACCAAGTAAAGGTTTCTGTGCGAGATTATGGTTCAGGAATTGCGCCACAAGAAAAAGAACGGCTCTTCCACCGCTTCATTCAAGGACGAGGGCGACGTGGTAAATCGGGACTTGGTTTGTACTTGTGTCGTCAAATTATCGAAGCTCACGGAGGTACGATTGGTGTTGAAAGTACCCTCTTTGAGGGTAGTACCTTCTGGTTTACTCTGCCAATCGCTAGAATCCAGGGTGCATCCGAGCACAAAAAGCAGATACAGGAGGAGGAGTAATGCTTGAAAAGCAAGAACACAGAGATGTGCGAATTCTACTTGTTGATGACCACACTTTGATACGCCGAGGCATGAAAGGGCAATTTGCTTTAGAGCCTGGCTTTAGTGTAGTTGGAGAAGCAGGTGATGGGCCACAAGCTATTGAATTGGCTGCCGAGCTTCAGCCGGATGTGGTTTTGATGGACATCGATCTGCCAGCCATGAATGGAATTACAGCTACACAAAGGATTAAGAGCGATCGCACTGCCACTCGGATTCTTGCCTTGAGTGCTTTTGATGACGATACGCAGGTGATCGGAATGCTTGCTGCTGGAGCAGATGGTTACTGCCTTAAGACAATTGAATGGGAACAGCTCGTTGCTGTGATTCAATTGATCCTCCAGGGCGGTGCTTATCTAGATCCTCACATCGCTCAGAAAGTTGCCCGGATGCTCAAGCCTACTATAAGTCATAACCAACCAGCTCCCACATCTGAACCGATCCAACAATCCATTCTCAGCAACCGCGAGCGTGAGATACTCAAACTAATTGCCAAAGGATATTCAAACCAGGAAATAGCTGAAGAACTCTACCTTTCACTAGGAACAATCAAATCTTACGTGCGGATGATTCTCAACAAACTTAGCGTTGACGATCGCGTACAAGCAGCAGCTCTGGCTGTGCGTGAAGGTTTAATTTAATAGTAAGAAAGAAATTCCTGTAAACGAGTATATAGTTCTGTAGGTGTAGTAACTAATGATAAATCCTCATCTGTGGGTTGCTCTGACCACAAAATATAGGGCTGAAATATCCGAAAATCTCCGAGTATTGGCAGACATAAAACAAAAACGTGAGGGGCAAACAGAGTAACCTCTTCATTGTTTGGAATACCGTAATAGGGAAACACCTCTAAACTCTTTTTTAGACAGTAGCTGCTGACGCGCTGCACGGTGCGAACGTTGCTACCAATCACCATAATTCGATGCCTCTCCATGGCAGCTTTTCCATCGCAACTACAAATTAATTGGATATAACGTGCATACTGGATTTTTGCAAGATACACGAGAGACTTTTAAAAATAAATAGAGCAGTTGTTAGACAAGTTTTTCGACCTTACGCCTTAATAAATTAAAGATCTTAAAATACAAATTCTTACAAGTTTCCACATTGCTTAGACGACAATTCTTGATTGCACAAGAGCAAAATTTAATAAATTATGCAATTCCTATCAGAGTTATCTAGCATGGTAGTCTTTTTTCACTCAAAACTTAAGCTAGTTTCAGAATGCAAACACAGCATTATTATTTGCTGCATACTTTGAATATGATTAGTATGAAGCTTGGATTTTCTCCACACTAGAGCCAAGCGGATAGTTAAGTGGATAATTTTATCTCTCCATCAGGATGCTGTACATTTCAGACTCTAAGTAGCCATCTGATAGTGTTTTTCATCACTGTCTGAGGAGGACACTGTACGAAGATTTGCAGATCGGTATCTCAAATCTTTATCAAGTGGTTATTAGGTGAGGATGTGATGCAAGTATGCCAAAAGTCCCCATATATATGATATGAATTTCAATCCTGTTACAGGCAATGATTGTCAAAAAAGCAGTCGAACTGGCTTGATATGAAATTTAAGCACAGAACTGTATGTAAGATTCGGTGGTAGCATGGCGCTGCCTGTTCTCTGAATTTTGTTATCGCCGAATTTTGGATGATGAGGTTCACATTATATGGCAGACCGAGTTAGGTTTCTCAACACCTTTTTTGATCGTACGTCTTCGGATGAGGCAACTGAATCATTACCAGCAGGGTTAGTAGCTCGCCAGAATGATTCTATCTATCAAGATTTAAATGACACAGAAAAAGTTAAGCTTCTAAATATAGAAATAGACAATTTATCTAAGGTGGAAGTTTTACAGAATCTCAAAAGTGGCGTTGTATTTACGCCTAATGTAGATCACCTGATGAAATTGCAGAATGATCGAGAATTTCTCGATGTTTACAGCCGTGCTGAATATAAACTGTGTGATAGTCAAATTCTGCTTTATGCATCTCGATTCTTAGGTAAGCCAATCAAGGAGAAAATTTCCGGTTCAGATTTGTTTCCAGCTTTTTATAACTTCCACAAAAAAAATGAACGTATCAAAATATTCTTGTTAGGTGCAGGTGAAGGTGTAGCTTATAAAGCTCAACAGAATATAAATGCTAAAGTTGGCAGAAATATTGTTGTAGGTTCACACTCGCCTTCATTTGGATTTGAACAAAACGAAAAGGAGTGTCAGGAAATAGTTGAGATTATCAAGCGATCCGGAGCAACAGTCTTGGCAGTTGGCTTAGGTGCACCTAAACAAGAAAAATGGATATATAGGTATAAAGACCAATTACCTAATATTAAAATCTTTTTGGCGATCGGTGCTACTATCGATTTTGAAGCAGGTAACATCAAGAGATCTCCCAAGTTTATTAGTAATCTGGGATTAGAATGGTTGTATAGAATGGTAGCCGAACCCAAAAGATTGTGGAAAAGATACTTGATAGAAGATTTGCCTTTTTTCTGGCTAATTTTACAACAAAAACTGAATTTCTATAACAATGGTGAGTAGTGAGGAGTAGATCTACAAACATAGAAATTCTACAAAGGGCAAAAATCTTCAAAGTCTAAAGTAGTTAGAAAAAAGTAAAAACCCTTACGCTAAATAGTAAGGGTTTTATTTTATAAACAAGATCCTAAGTATCTTTTTTACCTTCGCGACTAGCTGTCTGGATGTAAAGGATGATTAAAAAAACAGCGGGAACCAGCACGAATAAGATGCTGGCTACAAACCCCAGGTCATTAACCTGCATAGCAGAAAAGCCTCTCTTAGATTCCAGTCAACAATCTTAGGATAGCATCATTGCGACCTGACTGAATCATGAGTAATGAGTATAAACTTGAAAGTTGCGAGTAGATCGGTTGGAAGTATTAAATTCATCAACTTTAAGGCTTCGTAACCACGCTTACGGGGCCATTGACTAAAGTTTGACATGCAAGGCGATAATTAGCAGGCTTTTTTTTCAATAAACGGTTTTCTACCTCTGTAGGAGGCGAAAGATTTTCCCTTCCTTCAACAATTTCGACGATGCAGGTGCCACATTGACCGTAGCCACCACAATTCATCATCTTTCCCCAAATTTTATAAATGTCAATGCCATTTTCTAAAGCTTTGAGTCTCAGATTAGCACCATCCGCAGCTATAACTTCTTTATTCTCTTTAACGAATTTTATGTTACCCATAGTTCATATCTCGTTCACTGTTAGCCTGGCTGTGACTTAGAGTTTTGACCTGGTTTAATGGAATTTGTTATCCATTATATATAGAAAATTGTTACATTTGATTAAGAAATATGAATTTTATTAAAGATTTACTTTCAAGATTTTCAAAAACAAGATTACGTGCTAAGTGCGATCGCGTAATATTAGGAAGCTAGTGAATCTATAAACTGTGGCGAGCGTAGTTACTTAGTCTTATATAATACAGTTTATTCCAAAATCATACGAAACCAAATATACTTTCCCAATTCTTGCGTATTTACACGGAAGACAATCTAAAAAATAAGTTTTAAAAGATTATTACTGTCTTTAACTACTACTGAGCATCAATTGTGGCAAATTTAGCTTGTATCTAGCCCATTATCAGTAAAATTCGTTAATTTGTGTATATGATTCGCTGATGTTTGAGCGGCGATGTTATCAGTCTGAAAGCTTTTTAATCTGTTAGCCCTTTGACTGAAAAGCATCTATCAAAGAAGCTATTAAGTAATTAAGAACACAAGAAGCGTATATATACGGTAAGTATAAGATTTATAGCATACCGTTAGATATACATTTATTAACGAGTTTTTAGTGTAATTGGTCAATCTTGGACATTTTGATATTTTTTATATTTCTAATGAACAAAGAAAGAAAAATTAGTGCTAGCCCTAGTTCCCATGGTTTCAGAGTAAGTTATGTGCGAAGTGTGTGCTTGGGTTTATTAACTACACTGGCAGTAACTTTTTCCGTAACTACAAGTATCTCAGTAAATCGTGTTTCTGCTGCCAATGTTACAAAAGAAAGCTCTGCATTAAAAAAGTGGATAGCAAAAGCAAAACAACGTCAAAATATTCGCATTACAAAAGATACCAATCTAATTGCTCAGCTCACTTCTCCTGGAGTTGGCGACAGCTTAAGAGAGCTAAATCAGTTACGTCAAGAGCTTTTAATTGATCCTGTTGTAATAGAAACAAGACGTGTCATAGCTCCTAGTTCTACTGCTGGCACTCCTTCAGCCTATGGTGCAAGTTGGGGACAAGCTTACATAGGAGGTGGTTTGTACTTGCCTTTTGACAACGATCGCATTGATGGTTCGGCTGCTGTTGGTTTTGGTTTAGGAGATGCAATTAAATCTGTAGGTGTTGAAATAAACGCAAATATTACTAGTGTAGGCGGTGGCGATAATTTCGACTTTGGCGACAGTGGAGGGATCGGTTTTAAACTACACAAATATTTTTCTGATCGTACAGCAGTTGCTGTTGGTTGGTCAAATCCGATTAAATGGGGAGATAACAATGGTACAAAAGATACTATTTATGGAGTAATTACTAAAACGTTTGATTTAGAGCCAAATAATCCTAAAAACAAACTGCCCATAACTCTTTCAGCTGGTGTTGGCAGCGGCATTTTTCGTTCTAAAGGAGCGATCGCTGCCGATGAAAATACCCCGAATTTTTTCGGTAGCGTAGGTTTACGAGTCATTCCAGAAGTTTCTTTAGTTACTAGTTGGACTGGAAATAGTCTCAATATAGGTGCTTCCTATGCTCCTTTCAAGAAAACACCCATAGTAATTAACACGATCTTGACGGATCTTACCGACAATTTTGATAAAGGCACTGGTTTATCTGTAAGTGCAGGCTATGTTTTCCAGTTTTAAAGTCTAACTTCTGTATTAATTAATAAAGTAAAATGCAAAAGCAATGAATAAGCACAAATTGCCCTTGACTGTTGGCATTATATTATTGGTTTTAGGTTTTATTGTTGGCGTTGCGCCGATGAAAGCTAATGCTGGTAAAGCTGTAATTGGAGGAACAAGTGAAGATTCTTCCAGTTTTTCCGGTACTAACTTCCAATTTCCTGGTACTAATGCATTAGTTGAGGTAAATAATCAAATTCTTGTTCCAGCAGTAATTCAGCAGCTGATTAATCAACAGGCAGGCGCGATTGTAAAAAATGCAAATACAGGCAATGCAAACGGATCTCAAAAAGGTGTTATGGGCTTGCTTCTAGCGTGTTCCTTTGACGGGAGTGACGCGATTAATCAACTACAGATTTCTCTGTCTAATTCAGGAGCTTCTCAAATCCCCACTCAAACTCTTGTCAAAGCTTTAACAGGATTATTTAAATATTCTGCACCTTCATTAAAACAAAAGCCCAGTCTTTCTAGTGTTGAAGCGCAACCGAGAGAAGAAATCAACTATTGTCATTCTGATGAAAATTACGATCAAATGAGCGTAGATGTTACTCAACTCCTTGCTGCTATCAATGCTTACAATAACATTGTTCTCAAAAGTGATTTAGCAACTTTGAAAAAACTCTCCAAAAATTCAGATTTTATTGAAATTGGTAAAGTTCTTAAAGAACTAAGAACTATTTTGATTTAAAGCTACAAACTAGAGTAAATAACTGTTGCAGTATCTATTTGGAAAATAGATACTAGATATCGGCAACAGAGAAATGATAGAAAAGTATTTTTATACCCTTTTCGTGGGCTTTTTTGCGTTGAATCTAGTTCAAAATTAATAATACTGTTGGTGTATTTAAAGTGCGTTAAACTCTCTGATTCCTTTTATTCTCTTGAGAAAACTTTAAGATGAATTTAGGAATTCGAGCTTCGCACTACCAACAGTATCTTTGTGGCTAGGTGCTTTTTAATATGAAATGCACCAGGCTGTAATGTTATGTTTCAATGGGTTGTGATAGAACCACTTTAGTAGAAATGGAATATTTCGTACCTATTTTTACCTGAAACCTACGGCTGCTTGCCAAACAAAAGCTAGCAACAAGAAGAAAACAGGTATGACAGGCAAAACATCTACCAATGGGTCAAAGATTTGAAATGCCTCAGGCAATTTTGCTAAAAAAAGTGCTGCTTCCATTTTTATTTAAATCCACCTTTCCAACACAGCTTTCAGAATTGAGAAATATCTTAACACGGCTTGGACATCAATATATTGGTCATTGGTCATTGGTCATTGGTCATTAAATTATTCTCCTTGTCTCCTTGTCCCCTTCCCACTCCCTCACTCTCCCTCTCCCACCTCTTGTGGAGCAAGCCAGTGAGCAAATTCAGTGGCAAAAGTGTCGCGCAATATCGCCTCTCGTATCTTTTGGGTGAAGCGAATGAGTTCGGTAATGTTGTGAATACTCAGCAGAGTGTACGCCAAAATTTCTTGCGATCGCACTAAATGAGATATGTAAGCACGGGTGAAGTTCTGACAAGTGTAGCAGGGACAAGTTTCATCTAAGGGCGTAAAATCTTCACGAAACTTAGCATTTTTTAAGTTCCAGCGATCGCCTTGCACCATCGCCGTACCATGTCTTGCCCAGCGCGTCGGAATCACACAATCAAATAAATCCACACCAGAGGCGATCGCCATTACCATTTCTCGGTAGGTTCCCACACCCATCAAATAACGCGGCTTATGGTTTGGTAGTAATGGTGCTGTCGCTTGCACAATCTTATGAATCAGTTCTGGTTCTTCACCCACACTCACGCCACCAATGGCATATCCAGGCAAATCCAGTTTCGTCAACGCTTCAGTTGCCTGACAACGCAAATCCAGATACACTCCACCCTGAACGATACCAAACAAAGCTTGATCGTCGCGTTGATGCGCCGCTATACAACGTTCCAACCAACGATAAGTGCGCTCTGTTGCTTGTTCCACCTCTTGGCGGCTAGCTGTAGCAGGCGGGCATTCATCAAATGCCATAATTACATCCGCCCCTAGTGTATTCTGAATCTCAATGGATTTTTCTGGCGTCAACTTAATAATTTGACCGTCGTGAGGAGAGCGAAATGTCACGCCCTCTTCAGTAATTTTCCGCATTTCACTGAGGCTAAAAACCTGAAATCCACCAGAGTCGGTGAGCATCGGGCCATTCCAGCCCATAAATTTGTGCAATCCTCCACCTCCAGCCACAATTGCTTCTCCTGGTTGCAAGTGAAGATGATAAGTATTAGATAATACCATTTGTGCTCCTGTATCTCGCAGTTGAGCTGGAGTCAGGGTTTTGACATTTGCTAGCGTCCCCACAGGCATAAAACGAGGGGTTTCAACCAAGCCGTGAGGAGTAAAGAACACCCCAGCCCGTGCTTTTGTCTGGCTACAGCAAGCAAGACATTGGAAAGAGAATTTTGCGCTCAAAGCAGAAGTAACCGTTAAGATTTAAGCTAAGTTTGGTGAACTTAATTAAACATAACTTATCGCTTGACCTCTTCATCTTCCACTGCTCCTAAAGCTTTGAGCGTGGCAATAGTTGCTGCGGTTAAGCCTGTAACGCCCGTAATGTTCATGCCTTCATAAGGTCTTGGAATTCTCAATGTTTTGAGACATTCTCCTGTCTGAACATTCCACAACTTAATGGTTTCATCTACGCTGCCACTGATCAACGTTTGCCCATCAGGACTGAAGGTAACTGAACGTACCCAGCTAGTATGTCCTGTTAAAGTTTTAAGGCATTCTCCAGAGTTAACATCCCATAGTTTGACAGTTTCATCCTGACTTCCGCTAGCTAAGAAATTACCTTGAGGACTAAAAGCAACCGAAAATACCCACATCGTGTGTCCCTGTAAAGTGTTGATGCACTTTCCATCGATATCCCAAAGCTTAAGTAGACCGTTATCATGACCGCTAGCCAGCATTGTTCCATTAGGACTAAAAGCGACTGCCATCACCTTACTATCAATTTCTGGTAAGGTTTTGAGGCATTTTCCCGTGCCGCTTTCCCACAATTTTATAGTTTTGTCATCACTACAACTAGCAAGTATCAAACTGTCAGGACTAAAGGCAACTGACCAAACATAATTGGCATGACCTTGCAAAACTTTTAAGCACTCGCCAGTGCAAATATTCCAAAGCCTTATAGTTGAATCTTGAGCACCGCTGGCTAGAATCTTACCTTGAGGACTGAAAGTTAGTGCCCAGATCAAGCCGTTGATATGTCCTTGTAACCTCCTCAGACACTGACCAGTAACGACATCCCAGAGTCTAATGGTTTCGTTATCCCCACTAGCTACCATTTGACCATCAGGACTGAAGGCGACTGACCAAACCCACTTGTTATGCCCCTGTAATGTCTTGAAGCATTGACCAGTTTGAATATTCCAAAGTCTTACTGTTGAGTCAAAACTTCCACTGGCTACCATTTGACCATCAGGGCTACAGGCAATTGACCAGATGGCACTGGTGTGTCCTTTCAAGGTCTTGAGGCACTGACCGCTCTTGATATCCCAGAGTTTTACAGTTTGGTCAAAACTCCCACTGGCTAAGATTTGACCATCAGGACTAAAGGCAACTGACCAGACCAAATCAGTATGTTCCTGCAACGTCTTACAACATTGACCAGTTTGAATATTCCAAAGTCTTACTGTTGAATCAAAACTCCCACTGGCTATCATTTGCTCATCAGGACTACAAGAAATTGACAAAATGCCGTTTTCGTGTGCCCGCAATGTCTCAAAGCATTCACCCGTACTAACATTCCAACGCCTCATCGTGCTGTCTAAACTACCACTAGTTAGTGTCTGGCCATCTGAGTTAAAGACAACTGACCAAACCCAATTAGTATGTCCTTGCAAAGTCTTATAGCATTCACCCGTACTAACATTCCAGAGCTTGATTGTGTAGTCAAAACCGCCACTAGCTAAAGTTTGACCATCAGGACTAAAGGCGACTGACCAAACCCAATTAGTATGTCCTTGCAACGTCTTAAGACATTCACCTGTACAAACATCCCAGAGTTTTACAGTTTGGTCATTACTTCCACTGGCTACGATTTGACCATCAGGACTAAAGGTAACTGACCAAATCAAATCGGTGTGTCCCTTAAAGGTCTTAAGGCATTGACCTGTCCTAACATCCCAAAGTCTTACGGTTCGGTCAAAACTGCCACTGACTAGTTTTTGACCATCGGGACTAAAATCAAGGGACGGTATCCACATGCTTTTGTCATGTCCCTCCAACGTCAAAAGAGGTTGAGCATCCTGAACTCTGAATAGACGAATCTGACCATGAGTGTCACCTGCTGCGAGAATTTTGCTATCTGGACTGAAGGCGACAGAATTAATTCCACTGAAACATTGGGAAAAAAGTGATTTAGTAAACTCACAATAAGCAAAGTTGACTTCAGCCAAATTCATACCTTGAAGATAAGTTTGCCAAATCGCCAAATTGGAAAAATCATAACCTCTTAAATCCGTTTTCAGTTGGCAGAGGAGATTGAGAACATTCCCTGCTGCATATCCTAATTTGAGTGAAGATGTGCGCAACTTAGCGAGAATCTGAGTTAGTTGAGTTTCAAGACGGCTTTGGTTCCCCAAAATATTGATTAACTTCTTGATCAGAGGTTGGAGAATCAAACGAATTTGAGCTTCCCTGATATAGTCTTTTGCTAAAGCTTTGAGCAAAGCATAGTTGTTAAACAGTTCAATGTTCTGAGTCTTAATTTCTTCAGAAACTTGTTGAATAAATACTTCTGTTATGTACTCGATTAGCACAGGTTGGAGCGTGAATGCTGCTGCGCTTCTTTCCAGAGGTAATCGTCGTGTTAGCGATTGCAGCGTATCTGTGACTCTTTCTTTAGCTTCTGGTACGAGAATATCGTCTTTGAGTTCTGAAAGTGAAATTGGCTCGCGATTAATTGCCAGCCAGTATATAATTTCTTTTTCTGGCTCTGAAGTGCGCTCAAAATGCCAGTTTAACAAATCTCGCAAATCATCAAAAACTGGTTTTCCTTCTTGGAGAAATTGAGAAATATTTCCTCCAAAAACCTCTTGAAGATGATTTGCAGCCAGTTCTAGGGCTAAAGGATTGCCATTATAGAATTTAATGAGTGTTTGCCATTCTGCATCTGAGCCAGAAAAATCTCCTATTTCTTGAAAAATTTTTTGTCCATCTAAATAATTTAAACCGCCTAATTCAAGTAAATGAACAGGATGGGTTTTGCCAGCCATTCTTACCAAATTGTGAGGTTTTTCCCGACTGGTAAGCAGCAAGCAGCTTTGATGGGGGACTTCTCCAACTTGCTGGAAAAGTTGACCGTATGCTTCATATCCCTGGCGATATAGCCCAGCGCGTGAAGCGAAGCGATCGCTTTTAAGCGAATCGCCTTTTTGTAAAATCGTCTCCACATTATCCAGAATCAGCAAACAGTGGTGTGCTTGTAAATAATGCAGCAGTCGCGAAATTTGCGTTTCTGTGGTGTTGGCAAACTCCGTCTCCTGCTGGTTGGAGAGGAACTTAATTAAGTCTGTAAGAATATCTCTTGGTGGTGGTGCGTTGAGGAGACTTCGCCAAATCACGTATTCAAATTCATGCTGAATCCCCTTTGCCAGCTTCAGTGACAAATCTGTTTTGCCAATTCCTCCCTTACCCAATTTGACTGATAGCTGGGTTTTACCAATTCCTCCTATCCCAACAATTACTACTAACCGACAGCATTCTTGAATAATCCATTGTTCTAGCGTCGCTAATTCTTCAGTTCGTCCAAAAAACACAGGAACATCAGGTGCATCTCCCCAATCTCGGCGATGGGTAGGAGGTGTTAAGTTTTGGCAACGTCGCTCTAGTTTTGTCCTAAAAGTCTTTTTAGTTATTTTTTCTTTGCAAACTTCTGAAATTAATTTCCATAACTGATAGCCAACATCCTTGACATACTGCAAGTTATAGCGAAGATAGTTGGCTATTTCTTCATATTTTTTATCTTCCCAAGATCCTTTTAATATGACTTTTTGTAACTCAGTTAGCTTATTTCCTGTCTCAACTTCTATCCAGTTGATGATTTCGTCATAGTCATCGTTCATAGCCTCTAAGTTGGCAAAGTATTTGAGTTTAATTTCATCTTACCCTTGATATTTCTTCGCGATACCCGACTTTTCCGACTTTTCAATCCGACTTTTCTGCCTTTACGGGATTTGGGAACTTTTAAGAACATGGTTAACAGGTAAAAACGAATCAGAGTTTATTGCAATTAACTGGAACAAAAATTTGCTTTCAGGTAAATTGAGTCAACTCAATTATCAGGAGAACAACGATTTCAAACATTGGGTAGTGTTGTAGATATGTCGATTTGTAGGGATCATCCCAATTTTTGAAAAAGATAAAAGAAAAAGATTACTTCGCGATAGCTTCTCGCGAATAAGCTTGGTTTCATTAAGGGAGCAATTCGTCTTCTTCCTGTTAAGAGCCATAACTAATGTCTGCTAAAGACTCAGGGTGAGGGCGAGCATCACTCGCCCTCACCCCTCTATTAGATTGATTCTCATTCTGATTTGAGTTGGAAGAAAAATTAAAACTCCTGTATTAAGTAAGCGATCGCTCATCCACCAACTACTTTTGACCACACCCCTCCCAAAGAAACAGTAAACTATTCAACACTGTAGGTAATGCAGTCATGTTAGAAGAAAAGTCTTCACAATCAATGAGCTTCAGTGGCGGTCAGTTTTCAGGTGTTCAATTTGGGCAAGCAGGTCGAGACCTGGCTCAAATTCAACACAATAGCCAAGATGACGCTGAGAAACAATTAACACCAGACGATGTAGTTGAGCTGATAGGACAAATTGAAACCTTGTTTTGGAATTCAGGTTTGCCAGGGACTCAAAAAGAAAAAGCTATTAAACATCTAGAGACCGCTAAAGAAGAAGTAAAAGCAATCGAACCTGACAAGGACTTTGCCGTCAAGAGTTTAGAGCGAGCTACTAAAGTCCTTAAAGACGCAGGCGACACTGTAGTAGCAAGTCAAGGACTGTGGCAAAAGCTAGAACCGATTGCCAAGCAATTAGCACCTTGGTTTGGAATTGCAGCAAAAACTCTTTTGGGACTGTAAGTGAATGAGTGATGAACCAGCAGCCACCTCTCGATTCTACTCAACGACTTAATATTGACAATGCCTCAATCCAGGACAGTCAAATTCTTCAGGCTAGACGTGATCTGATTCAGATTCACAAGCCGATTGTTTATCTGACTGTCGGCGATAAAATTAATATCTCTGACCAGTTTGGTCGGGTACATAGTACAGTAAACCCCTTTTCGAGGCCAGAAGACCGAAATCGGAAGGTTTTACTTAATAAAGTAAAAAAAATCTGTAGTGAGGTACTGGAGAATTCATTACATATCCATGCACTTATTGAACTTGGTTTAGAAAAGCGTCTAGACGCAGTTAAACAATCTTTTAGTGAAGTGCAGGAGATCTGTGAATACAGTAAACGAGCTTTACCCTCCAATGTAGGAGTTACAGCAGTATTCAATCAAATGGGAGAGGGAGGCACTTTACTAATTTTAGGGGAGCCCGGCTCTGGCAAGACCACAACTCTAGTGAGACTGACGCTGGACTTGATTAGCCGTGCTCAGGAAGACTATAACCGAACGATTCCTGTTGTGCTTAACTTATCCTCTTGGGCTCGTGAGCGGCAAACCATTGCAGATTGGATAGTTCAAAGACTGCAAATTTCATATGGAGTCTCCAAAGCTTTGGGTAAATTCTGGGTTGAAGAACAAAAACTGCTACTTTTGCTAGATGGTTTGGATGAGGTTCGAGCGGAGTGTCGCGAGTCCTGCGTTCAAGCAATCAACAAGTTTCTGCAAAAGTACGGATCAACAGAAATAGTGGTATGTAGCCGTGTCAGAGAATACGAAGCTCTTTCTACCCATCTTAAACTTCAAGAAGCTATCTGCATTCAACCGCTAACACCTGAGCAAATTAAGCAGTATTTTGAGAAGGCAGGCGATCAATTAGTTTCTGTAAAAACGCTAATCGATACAGATTCCACGCTACACGAGTTGGCAAAGTCTCCTCTAATGCTTAGCATAATGACACTTGTTTATAGGGGAGTGTCAGTTACAGATTTACTGAATTTGGGATCAATTGAGGAACGTCGCAAAGATTTGTTTAACAAATACATTGGACGAATGTTTGAGCATCGAAACGCCAATCAACAGTATTCAAGAAAGCAAACTATGCACTGGCTGATTTGGCTAGCGAAAAGGATGTCTCAATTTTCTCAGGCTATATTCTTGATTGAAGAAATGCAAGCAGTTTGGTTACCAATTTTTGGTTTAGCAACTATGCTAATACTTGGATTGGACAAAAAAAATGAGGTTGATAGCAGAACTGTTCCAAATCAGGGAATCTGGAGGTCAGTAAACAATGCTAAAACTTTGTTTGTCACCATTGGGCTACTAGTCGGGCTACTTGTAGGAGTTGCTCAGGTGGGAGATATATTAGACAAACTAATTTCTGGGCTAGTAAATGGGCTAATTTTTGGCACAGGTAGTGCTTTAATTGCTGGACAAGGTTCAGGTATTGCTTGCGTTAAACACTTTATCCTACGTTGTCTTCTTTGGCTTAGTGGGCATATACCTTGGAACTATGCCCACTTCCTTGATTACGCCTGTGAGCGCATTTTTCTCCAAAAGGTTGGTGGCGGTTACATCTTTGTCCATCGTATGCTACGCGAACACTTCGCTCAAATGGGTATGGTCAAAAGTAGTTAGTTGAGTGCTCTCTCCTAAACGGGTGGCCAGGTTTAAGATTATCCTTATTTTCCCAAGATCATAAAAGTTTTGTAACTCAAATGACAATGGGGATAACGACGAGTATAAATCTCTAGAAGCTCGTTTTAGCCCTCCCAGTTATGGGATCGGCTCTCAAGATGTCACTGCTGGGAATGAGTACGAGCTTGAGTTTAAGATCCAACAGGTGGAAATCATCAGACAGTAATTATCATGTACTGCAGTGTCAAATAATCCAATTGGACTGGGTGCTTTTTAACTCCGGACTCAAGTGCGTAGCAGCTTAAAATTTTAACCCTGAAAGTGGCGGATTACCTCAGCAACGGATTTGGCTTGAGCGATCGCACCTTTGGGTGTGTGTGGCCGATCGCCATCAAAAATTTCCGAAATGGAGCCAAGACAAGCATCACTGCACAGGTGTTCCAGCAATGGTTGCCAGCTAAAGGGCAGTGGTTCAGTTGGGTAAAAACGCTGCCAAGCCCTGATATAGGGGCCTATTAACCAACTCCAAATTGTACCTTGATGGTAGGAGCGATCGCGTTTTTCGGAATTGCCTGTATATTTACCAATGTACTCTGCATCAGTTGGATCGAGAGTACGAAGACCGTAGGGTGTAAGTAAGCGATCGGTTGCCGTTTCTAGGATCTGACGCCCTTGCTGTTCAGAAAACGCACAATGGGCGAGGGAAAGTGCAATCACCGCATTAGGGCGTATTTGAGAATTGCGGCGATCGTCTGGCTCAATGGTGTCGTACAAATAGCCAAGCTGGGAGTTCCAAAACTTTTGCAGTGATTCTTTCACCTGTTGGGCGTGCTGGCTGTAACGTCGTGCTTGTTTAGCTAGACGGCTTGGTTCGGGAATAGCTTCTTGCTCGCTCAATATTTCTGCCCATCGAGAAGCCCAACACAAAGCTGAATACCACAGCGCATTAATTTCCACAGGTTTACCGCGACGAGGTGTCACAGGCTGCCCATCAACTATCGCATCCATCCAAGTGAGGGCGACACCACGAGCATCCCAACCAACTAGCCCATCCATCGAATCAACTTGGATGTTGTAGCGCGTACCACCGATAAAAGCTTTGTAGATTTGCTGCACTACGGGGTATTGCTCTGTTAAAAATTGCCAGTCTTGGGTAGATTCCAGGTACAATCCTAGAGTTTCAATCCACCATAGCGCTGCATCAATACTGTTATAAAAAGGTTCGCTATCTACATCTGGCAACGCATTGGGAATTAAACCGTGGCGACAGTGAAACCCCAGAGAGCGTAAAATATCTTTTGCCAAACTAAAACGCTGCGGAACTAAAGCCAAGCCCGGTAGAGCAATCAAGGTATCACGCCCTTTGTCACCAAACCAATGGTAACCAGAAATAACGGTAGGGCTAGCAATTGAACTGCGGTAAACGATAAATTGATCGCCTGCTCGTAAAAGTTGTTGCCAAATGGGGGATTGGGGATTGGGTAAATAGGCTGAGGAGCAGGGAGCAGGGAGCAGAGGGGAAGAAATTTCCCCCATGCACCCTACACCTTTTCCCCCTACTTCTTTCCTAGTCCCTAGTCCCCAGTCTCTAGTCCCTCCCTGCTCCCGTCCAAAAATTTGGCAAAGCCGCTCTTGCTCTATTTCTATGGCTTCTGCAAAACTTTCGTCGGTAAGGATGCTCTGAAATCTGTCGGGAAAACCGACTTTGGCTTCCACCGTAACTGCATCTCCGGGGCGAAGAGTAACTGTTAGGTAACCAGGGCTGTAGAGATCTTCGCGATCGCTCAATCCCCGCCTTGTTTCCTCTGGTAAATGATAATTCCAGTACCAAACTGCATCTGGTTGATATCTACCATGAGTCCAGCGCAAGTGCCAAGGTGTTCCAAAATGCCCTGCATCAATTGCTTGCAGGCACACTTGCTTCTGACCAAGTAATTGGGAAAAATGTAAATCTGGAATTGATTTTTGCTGGTTGTGAAAGTCGCGATCGCCTATCAACAGTCGCAACTTCAAAATCGCAACATCATTACCCTCATAACGATAATGAATTAAAAGGCGATGACTCAAACAAGAGGATACAGAAGCACCAGAACCTAAAGACGTAGAGAATTGATCCACTGCATCAGAAGTTTCTGCACTTTCTAACCCATAAGGCATGATAATCTGCCTGCTTAACTGCCAGTTGTCTTCGCCCCAAGTCCATTTGGGAACAGGGTTGATATCAAAATAGCGTAGCAGTTCGTAGCCCGTTGGGTCGAGCTGACCAAAGCCCCAAAAATTAGTTCCTAGTGCTATAAGTTGCTTTGGCAGTTCTAAGCTCGCTTCTAGATGCGAAAGCAGCAGTGTACGCCCAGAAGGCGGATTAGTAGCAGCAAACAGCCAACCATGATAGGTGCGAGTGCGAACATCTGAAACGGTACCACTAGCAAAACTTCCCAAGCCATTTGTGAGCAACCATTCTCTCGTATCTAAATCTACCATTTGCTACTCAAAATCGTTATGAGTATGATATAGTTGTAACAGTTCGTAATTAAGCTGTCAGGGCGTGGACAGGAAAGCGTTACCTGTACACAAGTAAAAAGCGGGCAGCTAGACACATATAAGTTCAAGGAGAATTAGTATATGTCAACAGAAGGATGCCTCCGCGTTGGTCAAAGCGCTCCCGACTTTACAGCCACAGCTGTAGTAGATCAGGAATTTAAGACGATTAAACTTTCCGACTATCGCGGTAAGTACGTCATTTTGTTTTTCTATCCCTTAGACTTTACCTTTGTTTGCCCTACTGAAATTATTGCCTTCAGCGATCGATACGAAGACTTTAAAAAACTTAACACAGAAATTCTAGGTGTTTCCGTTGATAGCGAATTTTCTCACCTAGCCTGGATTCAAAGCGATCGCAAGGCAGGCGGTGTTGGTGATTTGAATTATCCCCTTGTTTCCGACATCAAGAAAGAAATTAGCACTGCTTATAACGTCCTCGATCCTGCAGCTGGCATTGCTTTACGCGGCTTGTTCATCATCGACAAAGATGGCGTTATTCAGCACGCTACCATCAACAACCTAGCTTTTGGTCGTAACGTTGATGAAACTCTGCGGACACTGCAAGCTATTCAGTACGTGCAGTCTCATCCCGATGAAGTTTGCCCTGCTGGTTGGCAGCCAGGCGACAAAACAATGGTTCCCGATCCTGTCAAGTCCAAAGTGTACTTCGCTGCTGTTTAGTACAGTGGCAAACAGATAAATCATCACCACAGATAAACATAGAGATAACCTGTCTATCTGTGGTTTTCTCATTTAATATTTTAATAACATTTTTAAAATTATCAGGAAGAAAATATGTTGACATCTACTAATTTTAGCGGCTTATTAAATGAACGTTTTTTTAGAAATTTTCTACCAATTCCAGCCAGCAATCAGTTACCGCTAGAATTTTTAACACCGGACTTTCAACTACCGGATATTACTAATGGCACTTTAGTAAAATTGTCAAATTACAGAGGCAAAAAACCTATATTATTAGCCTTTACGCGTATTTTTACAGAAAAACAATATTGCCCCTTTTGCTATCCACATATCAAAGCATTGAATGAAAACTACGAGCAATTTCAAAATCGGGGCATAGAAATTTTAATGATTACTAGTACCGACGAAAGGCAAAGCCAAATAGTTGTCAGAGACTTAGGCTTAAAGCTACCACTACTAAGCGATCCTACTTGTCGGGTGTTTCGTTTATATAAAGTTGGGCAAGCTCTGGGAGCGCCTTTGCCAGCGCAATTTGTACTAGATAAAGAAGGCAGACTTCGCTACAAACATTTGTTTTCTTTCTTGGATCATAATGCCAGTGTAGAGACTTTGCTAGAACAATATGATTCATTGGTTAAGAGCTGATTGTCCAAATCCCTTTGGTGTAGGTAGAAGTGGCTTGAGAATAACTTGAGTGAGAATTGTTAATAGCGCACCTCGATCGCTCCTTTAATGAACGTGCAGAAAGCTTTCGCGCTTTATTTGCTGTAGTTGATAGCGTGATCGCATCTGCCGAGAAATATAGTACAATTGTACCAAATTCGATATATTTACTTTCAGCCTCTATCAACTCAAATTCCTGCTACTGAGTGATTGAGTAGTTATTATTGCGGGAATTATTAGTATATGGTGACTCATTTTGTCATGGCTTGATTCAAAGCTGAGGCTCGAAAAATAAGCAGATAGGAGCGTAAATAAAAAATATGGAAATTAAATTGGGGTTTGGACAAATTCCAAAAAGTCAATATATTTTTGTCAATAGAGAATCCGATTACTGTTGGTATATGCTCTCCGAAGATAAAAGACAAATACCGATTTATGATAAAGCTTTAACTGGGGTGGTTACAGGGATAGAAGTTAACAAAAAAGTTGAAACTTCATTTGGAGAAGCTGAAAAAACGGATTTATCTATTTTGGCAGATAAACCTTATATTATTCGCTCAGGCAGTGATTCTTACTTTTCTAAAAGTTTGTTACTTTCTTTGGATATTCTTACTTTTGAACAATTGCGTAAACCACTCACTATCACTGTCAGTCCTGGGGAGAAAAACATAGTCTTTTGTACAATTTACGACCCGGAAAATTATCGAGCTATAGATGTTAATTGGGACGGACATAAAGAGCTGAATTGGCAAGCCTTAGGGGAAAAAGTAAGTCTAAAACTCAATCAACTTCATAATTTTAGTCAAAAGCATACAGAAATTTCTGAGCATTCAACAATAGCTCAACTGCATGATATGATGATGCTTCAAACTGACATTTACTTAGTGCAATTAGGCTGGACGAAAGAGCAGGGTAAGCAGTTTTTGCAGCAGAAGTATGGCAAGCGATCGCGTCATCAACTTACGGATACTGAACTACTGGACTTTATGATTGTTATTTTTGAGACTTTACGCGCTCAGGCGATCGCTCCTCCCAAAGCCAGCTAATTTGTAGCATATTTACTCACTGTGCGCGGCAAAATTTGCGATTATTATCATGCTCCGGGTATTGCCAAGAATAAGCAAAATGGCTTACTCCTCTTTGTCGTGGTGCAAATTGGCGAAGCGCTTGCATTTGCGTTTCTAGGGGCGGGCGGCCATTTACAGATTTACCCCACTCACCAGCTATAGCCGGAATTACCTGCGTACCAGACTTTGCTGTGTTTAATACCTGTTTGACTTGTGCGGCAATACAGCTAACATTACCGCAATTAGCATAAGACATGGGATGCCATTCCAATGAACTTGGGAATCTATCCCAAGGCTGCAAGCGAGAATCAAACCCTCGTCCAACATTTTGGTTGGCATCAGGAAAAAATACTACTCCCGCAGGAATGCCAAGCTGTTGAGCTGGATAGGCTGCTAGGTTTACAAAATCCAAGATACCTTGCATGGCGTGAGCAACAGAAAGCTGCCATAACTCCATTTGTAATTGTGGCTGTCTTTGTTCTGGAGGCAGAATTGACTTTTGCTCTATTGGTGGGTTGCGCCCCTGCCATAGGGGTTCTCCTTCTTGAGGATAAAGTTTATCAACTTCAGCAATGTCCCCAGCTGTGATGTATCCCTTAGTCAAAAAGCGCCGAATAAATTCTTGTCCTTTATTATTCTGCGCTCGTTGAAATAAAGCTTGTTGGGTGGCTTCACTATACAGCCACAAATCTGTAACTTTGGTAGCGATGGAATCACTTCCTGCCTGGCGAGGATAGCGGATGTAGTCAAATAGTATCCCGTCCGGACGACGACGTATTACCTCTTGTACCATTTGGTAATAGTCGCGTTTTGCTTGCATATTGTAGGGGTCGATGAATACTTGCGAGCTATTATCTACAACATATAAGCTTGTTTGACCTTTACCATTGCGAGCGATCGCTCCTTCGCGATCGCGGCGTTGGGCATAAGTATAGCCAAAATTTGTTGTAAACATCCAAGCATAGACTTTAAGACCCCTTTCTCGTCCTTTTTGAATTGCTCTTAAAAGCAGATCGGTTTGTTCTGCTCCTGGAGTACGAACTACAGAAGGCCAAACTGTGGGGTTATTCGCCGTTGGCAATAGCACTTGCCCGTCGTAAAATGCTTCCAAGTAAACTTGGTTATAGCCCCGGTTGACAATCCGATCCATAACGTGTTCGACTTCTCCTGGGCGAGTATCACAAGGGTACAAACGCAACCAAATTGCTTGAACTTGAGGCCAGTTCCGATTTCGGCATTCTTGTAAAGTTTGTGCGTGTTGTCGCAGCAGTTGCTGATATCTATTTTTAGCTTCTTGATTGCCTCTTAGTCCTGACAAACGTAAGTTTTCTTTTTCTCGCGCTTGTGCCGCCGAGATCTGGCAAAGTTGGTTTACTTGCGCCTGCGCTGGTTGAATTCTAAAGTCAGGAACCAGCAAGGTACTACTAAGAATGGCAGCGCCTAGACGTAGCCAAAAGAACATTGTTTTTGCAGTATTCAAGGAACACTCGGACATACGTAAAAGTAGAATTACAAATCAATATCGACTCCAACTCATATGAATGAGGAAGTATATAAAAATTCCAGCTCAATTAAGTAGAGAGCTTAAAGCCTACTTTTGAAGACTTCCAAACCCCTATTTCTGTTGCCGCTTTTTACTTTTTATTTCATTTGCAGGAGATCGGAGTAAAACATCTACACGTATTTATTGTTAATCTTTTACTAAGTAACAATACATAGAAATCTTGAAAAATATGGCATTAGATTTAACAATGGTATCTATAATAAATTTTAGTAAATATTTCCCAGCCAAAAATCCATAGTCTACATCCAGTGATGTTTGACTATGGACTTTGAAATTTACATAGCGGATAGTTAAGCGCCACGCATTAGTGCCGCCTCAACTTGCTTGAACTCCTGCTCTAACCGATTCTTAAGCTTCTGTGGAACAGGACGATTGGGGTAAGAACTGTAATGTCCGGCAAGGGAGTTGAGGGCGGTTCGCATGGTTGTAAAGGAATTTAGTCCAGCAACAGAACTGTCCCTTTGATACCGAGCTGCAAAAGAGTTAATTTGTTGACGCGCTTCTGCTTGCGCAGCAGATTGTTCTGGTGAATTGTCTGGTATATCTAGGGTATGTCTCAAAGTATTAACTACATTCAAGGTATCTTGGCGATAATCACCACTCAAACCATCGGGACTACCGGAACAACCCATTAAGCCGATCGCTACAACTAAAACTAGGGCTAGCAGACGTGACCAATAGCGCTTCATAAGCATTATGTAAAACAATACGTAAATCAACGTCCATCCTATCTTGGATTGGTATCCTGGGGATCATTCTGGAGGAGGGGGGAGAAAAGGGAGTGGGGGACAAGGAGACAAGGAGAATAACTAATAACTAATGACTAATGACCACTTTCTGATAAAGAGTATCCCGTTGTTGATAAGGTCTTCCTATGGAAGCGATCGCTGCTTGTAAGGTTTCAACTTCCATGCAGGTACCACCAATAGCGCCCGCCATTGTGGTGATATGTTCCTCCATTAATGTGCCGCCGATATCGTTACAGCCCCAATTTAAGGCTTCAGTTGCACCCACAAGCCCCAACTTTACCCAACTTGGTTGATGATTGGGAATCAAGTTTCCCAAGTAAATTCTGGCTACAGCAGTGAGTAAAAGTGCATCAGCTAACACTGGCTGATCGCGTCCAACACGACGGCGTAATGGTTTTGGCGCTTCTTGTCCAACAAATGGTAATAAAATAAACTCAGTAATCCGGGCTGGATATTCTTGATTGATGGCTGTTTGTTGGAGCGATCGCAATTGTTCTAAGTGTCGAATTTGTTGTTCTGGTGTCTCTATATGCCCCGACAGCATGGTGCTAGTGGTGTACAAACCCAATTTGTGAGCCGTACCCACTATTTCTAACCAAGTGGCTGTGTCAATTTTTTCTGGACATAGGATACGTCTGACTTCATCGTCTAAAACCTCAGCAGCTGTTCCTGGCATGGAATCGACACCAGCATCTCGCAAAGCAGCTATCACCTGAGCATACGTCAGCCCGTCAGTTCTAGCTATGAATTGTACTTCTTGAGGAGAAAAAGCGTGCAGATGCAGATGGGGGAATTCCTGCTTGATTGTTTCTACTAGCTTGAGATAATACGGCAAAGATTGACCGTTGATTGTTGCTTGTGGATTTAATCCCCCTTGCATACAAATTTCTGTTGCACTTCGCCGTTGTGCGTCTTTTGCCTTCTCCAAAATTTGCATCCAATCTAACCAGTAAGCACCTTCCTCGCCTTCATCCCGTCGAAAAGCGCAGAAGCTACAGTGCTGCTCGCAGATATTTGTAAAATTGATGTTACGGTTGATTACGTAGGTAACGGTCTCACCTACTTGTCGTTGACGCAATCTGTCAGACGTAGTACGAATGGCAGCGATCGCTTTTTGGTCAGTCTGTTTTAATAACACTACTCCCTCTTCGGGAGATAAATTGTATCCAAGTAGGACACGGTCAAGAATTGCATCAACAGTGGTGCCTATCACATCTAATCCCGAAATCCTAAGAGATGAATTTGATTGATAATTTATCTATTAATTAGATTATACTTCTTGACCAAAACACCAGAGAACCGATTCTCACATAAATAGGTAAATTTTCTCTGCTTTGGCTTGCTTTTATTTGTATCTAGCTAGACTGACTGGCGGATTGACTCAAATTTTCTTTTACCATCTATCTTATTCAGTACTCTGTGCCATTCATAATTAAATCAAACTTCAAGAAATGCTGCTCAGAGTTCACTTGCTTTTTCTATTCAGTTTGCGTCTAACATTTTTTCTGCTTGAGAGCAAATGCTTATAAACGTTTAGATAATAATCAATATATCTAATTTAAAAGTAACTAATATAGTGATAAAATCAGCGTTTAATAAAGCAGTAACAGCATAATTATAGAATTAATAATATGTTTGTATATAAAGAAACTTAGTTTACTAAAAATTTTTATTAAATCAATCTTTCGCAACTACGACCCTACTTCATGAGTATTAAGCAACCTAATTTATTACTACCAGCACCATCAGGAGATTTGCAGATTTCAGAATTACCTTCTGCAACCTCGGATGAAGCTAGCGCTCTATTGAGCTTTTCTCTGGTAGTACCAACTTATAACGAGGCTGCTAACATCAACAAAATTGTCAGGATATTAAGCCAAATCTTGGATGAAATCATCCCTGGAGACTACGAATTGATTGTGGTAGATGATGATAGTCCAGATGGTACTTGGCAATTAGCTCTATCCTTAATTGCAGAATACCCACAGCTACGGGTGATGCGACGCCAGCACGAGCGAGGGCTTTCCTCGGCTATAATTCGAGGCTGGCAAGTAGCAAAGGGAAGATTTTTAGGAGTAATTGACGGTGATTTACAGCATCCACCCCATGTACTGTTACAACTTTTGAATGCAATTCAAGAGGGAGCAGATTTGGCAGTAGCTAGCCGTCATGTGGAAGGTGGTGGAGTAAGTAGTTGGAGTTTTATTAGGCGTTTTTTGTCTCGTGGTGCTCAATTGTTGGGATTGATAATCCTACCAAGAGTATTAGGTAGAGTTTCAGATCCGATGAGCGGTTATTTCCTGGTGCGTCGAAGTGCGATCGCCAATGTCAAGCTCAATCCTGTAGGGTATAAAATTTTGCTGGAAGTAATTGGGCGAGGCGATATTAGGCAAATTGCTGAAGTTGGTTATGTGTTCTGCGAGCGTAAAGAGGGTGAGAGCAAAGTCACTTGGAAGCAGTATTTAGATTACATCCACCATTTATTGCGGTTGCGGCTTTCCACCTTCCAAATCAGAGGATTGAGCGTGCATAATAGTTTTCCTATTGGCAGATTTATCCGTTTTGGTTTGGTGGGGCTGAGTGGGGTATTTGTAGATATGGCAGTACTTTACTTACTCAGCGATCCAACCACTCTGGGATTACCTTTAACTCGTAGTAAAATCATTGCCGGGGAAATAGCGATTTTTAATAATTTTTTGTGGAATGATGCTTGGACATTTGCTGATGTCGCCATGCAGCAAAAGCAATGGCATCAGCGCCTCAAGCGATTTTTGAAATTCAATATTATTTGCCTTGCAGGGTTGGTGTTAAATGTGCTGGTCTTAAATCTGGTGTTTAATTTCATTATTCATAATCGCTACATTGCTAACCTGATTGCGATCGCCGCTGCCACTGTCTGGAACTTTTGGGTTAACCTCAAACTGAGTTGGCGCGTCACACAAGTGAAATAGTTAAAACATAATGTACGATTTTGGATTGAACTTTCATCTAAAATGAAACGTCTGATGTCCAAATTACATATGTTGATGACAAAGCTATGACAGCTCCACAATATCCGCGTTGGCTCAACCCATTTCTGCTGTTGATTTGGCTTGTCATCGCCATTGGTTTGCGCTTAATCAACTTGACAGCCAAGCCACCTTGGACAGATGAATTTTCTACTTTAGTATTCAGTCTGGGAAATAGCTTTTTGCCTGTACCGTTAAACCAACCGATAACTATCGATGTGCTCTTACAACCGTTGCAACCACAACCAACTGCAAGTATTAGAGACGTATTGGCACATTTGTTTAGCGAGAGTAATCATCCTCCTTTGTACTTTGTCCTCACTCATCTGTGGATGAAACTATTTCCCACCCAAGCTGGTTTGGTTTCCTTATGGGGAGCGCGATCGCTAGCTGCTATTTTTGGTGCATTATCTATCCCTGCAATTTATGCTTTGAGCTGGGTTGCTTTTCGTTCCCGTTTAATCAGCCATTTAGCTGCTGCGATGATGGCAGTCTCGCCTTATGGCATTTTTTTTGGCACAAGAAGCCCGCCATTATACTTTGGCAATCTTGTGGGTAATTGCTTCCCTTTCCTGCTTGGTAGTAGCCGCACGCTACATCCAAAAGCGCATTCAATTACCTATATGGTTATCATTCTCTTGGATTGTAATTAATGCTTTGGGTATTGCTACTCATTACTTCTTTACCCTCACCCTCTGCACTGAAGCTATAGTTTTGATTTTTTTGGCTTGGCAACAGAATGAAGAGGACATGGGGCAGGGGAGACACGGAGACACAAGGAGAAGACGTGAGTCGCGATCCTTCCCCACCTCCCCCGCTCACCTTGTCCACGCCAGTCGCTACAACGGAACGCCAGGTGCTACAACGCGCTTAACCCGCGCAACGCACTGGCTCGGAAACCTCCGCAACGCGCTGGCTCCCCCATCCTCTTCCTCTGCGTCTTTACTCTCTCCTCCTTGGCGACGCATTTATGCAGTTGCTGTTGGCACTGCTGTAGCAGGTATAGTTTGGCTGCCAGTATTTTTACATAATACTTACGGTGATAGATTGGTTGACTGGATTCAAAGCGATCGCGTTGGTATCGCTTGGATCAGCCCAATTTTTCAAGCTTTGGCTGCATGGGTAACAATGTTTTGTTTGCTACCAGTCGAATCACCAAATCTAGCTGTGGCGATCGCATCGGGGCTGCTAATGCTGATTTTTCTGATTTGGGCAACACCGATTCTATGGCGTGGCTTTAGGGTGCAGCTGGTGCAACCACAAACTCGCTTAATAACCAAAGTTTTAGCTGGTGTAGTTGTGGCAGCGATCGCTTTATTCTTTTTCTTTACCTATTTTTTGAATATTGATTTGACACGCGGCGCTCGTTATAACTTTGTTTACTTTCCCGCTGTGGTAGTTTTACTGGGGGCAAGTTTAGCAATTTGTTGGAAAACTTCTGTATCAAAGAAGGAGAAATGGGGAGTCAATGGGAAAGTAAGTGTAGTAGTTATCTGGGTAATGGGATTATTAAGTGCGATCGCAGTTATTTGTAATTTAGGTTATCAAAAATATTATCGCCCGGACTTGTTCGTGCAATTAATTCAAAAAACATCCCAGGTACCAGTACTTATTGCTACTACCCAAAAAACACACGTACAAATTGGCGAAATGATGGGGGTAGCCAGAGAATTTAAACTTCAAAATACTCTCTCTCCTTCTCCTTTATTCTTACTCGCCCATCAAGACCAAAACTCCAATACTTCTACTACTGCCCTCCAAAACACTCTAAAGAGCTTGCCACGTCCTTTTGACTTATGGTTGGTGAACTTTAAGGCTGCTGAACCAGAGGAAGTAAAAAATTGTGCTGTCGAAACGCGAACTTTCCCAGCGATCAATGGTTATAAGTATAAAATTTACCATTGTCAGAATTAATTTTTATAGCCTTCTGGAACACCGATTGATGATAAACCAGCGATCGCCCGTAAATTTTGGCAACGAATTAATCCAGTGAAATCTAAAGCAGAATGCCCTTCAAGTTTTGCCACTGCCTCGATAGCAGACAAAAGATGTTGTGCTGCTTCAATTTCTGAGTAACCTCGCCGTTGTGCCACTTTAATTGCTACTTCATCAGCGTTTAACTGTGAGTGCTGAGAGCGGTTAATTGCAGTAATACGAAATCCAGCTAAAGTAGTTAATCCACCAGCTATAACTACACCTAGCGCATCTGCGTGCAAGAATTCAACCAATCCGCCTAACAATCCAGCCAGCACTACACCTTGATAAATATCAGGCTTAAACCACTTTACTCCTGTCAACCAGCTAACAGTCTGTAACAGCAATAAATCGCGTTGTGGCTTAGTCAATCGACGCCACAAATCGAAATTTATATATATAGGTCGTTCCCAGTTCCAAGGGAATGGAAAGGAGGTATCAATTACCTTTGCTTGCTCTGGTTTACTGATAATTTTAGTCATCATCCGAGCCGAGGCTGGTATCATATCGAACAAACGGCGAATTTCAGCAGTCGGCTCCATATTAACGTAGAAGGAAAAATCTATTTGTGTAAGGCGTAGGGGTGAGAGTGTCAAAATACTCAATCTATTGGATTGTAAGGTACAAATATAATAACTAATGACTAATGACTAATGACTATAGAAGCTTTTGCTCCCACCTCGCCAGAATGGACACACAAGGCAATTCATGCTCGCGAATTTTGTTGTCCTAATTGCCATGCCAGTAGCCGAGAAGCTGTGCAAGTCTGGATCAATCGTCGCTCACCTGTAATTACAGAAGACTATCGTCGCAAATGGCAAGAATTCTACCAATGTAAATGTAATTGTGCCTGGTGGGCTTGGAGTAGCGATCGCCCACCAACCGATCTCAAAAGTCAACTGTAAATAAAAACCCGCCATATGGCGGGCTTTTACTTGCTACCAAACAGTCTTAGAAAGTGAAGGTAGTACGAAGTGTACCTACATACACGGTGTCGTTGTTATCGTTGTGCTCAGGATTAAAGATAACCAACACACCAGGAGTAACAGCAATATTGTCGGTAAGTTGGTAACGATAAAGCGCTTCTAGGTGATAAGAAGTGCCATCATCTTCACGAGCGCCAATATCGTTGCTGGTAACTTTGGGTGGTTGACCAAAGAAAACACCGAGTAGATTTCCTTCTTTGCCAAAGTCTCTCAAAGCTAAATTAGCCATCCAATACCAAATATCTGCGTCTGCATCAGGCCCAGCCTCAGCTTCCGCGGTAGTGTAACCTACCCAACCACCAATAGCCAATTTAGAAGTAGGTCTAAAGTTAACTTGTGCACCGTAGTTATTAGAAGAAGTAGCAACAGCACCAAATGGTTGGCTAGCAAAAGCGCTACCAGTGGATTCAAACAGGTTGACGCCACCCTGACTATTTTGATAAGTGCGGACGTAAGTCAGACCTACGTTGAATGACTCACTGGGTTGGAAAGCTATCTGAGCAAGGGCAGAGTAGTTACCATCAAATAGACCTTCTCCAGCTAGAGGGCTGCTAGCATCGTTAGTACGTCCACCAGCTAAATAACCCACAGATGCAGACAAAGAGCCTTTGGGGTTGAAGGTTACAGTCAAACCTGCACCACCCGCACCTTGACGATAGATGGGGCTAAAGCGACCGTAGCGGGAAAGAGCACCTCGTCCTGAGCTAGCAAAGTCGGGGTTAAAGTTGTTAATGTTTTCGTAGTACTCACCGTTATTGGCGTCTACTTTGACACGAATTGCATCACTCAAATTGAAAGCGTAGTTAAGTTTATCGATTTGGACTTCGTTGTCAGTATCATTGTCATACCCCAAACGAGTCATGTTAGTACCCGCTGCTGTACCAAAGTTGGTTAGGTTACCAGACTGTAAACGGGTTTGCAACTGGTCAGTACCAGTAAAGCTGCTGTTCAAGCTCAAACGAACTCGGTTAGAGAAAGTTATATTATCGTCTACATCATCACCAGTGCCGTTAGCCTTCTCATCCCCAAAAGCTCCTCCGACGTTGAAGATCGCTTCCCCAACTAACTTAGTTGTGGTAGAAAACTGATTTGCTTCTAACTCAGCAGTGCGAGCTTCCAAGGCATCAACACGACCGCGCAGTGTAGCTAATTCCGCAGAAAATTCTTCTTGCAAACGCTGTAAAGTTGCCAGATCTTCTTTGGTTACTAAATCAGCTGTTGCTGTAGCAATCAATTCGTTGACCCGGTCTAAGCAAGCATTTAAACCTGCGGCAAATTCATAGCGGGTTAAAGCACGGTTACCGCGATATGTGCCATTGGGATAACCTGCAATACATCCGTAGCGCTCAACTAAAGACTGTAGTGCCTGGAACGCCCAGTCTGTAGGTTGTACGTCGGAAAATTGAGAAACAGATGTTACCTGACCCATGTTGTTGCCGCTAGAATTCTGAGACAACTGGGTTACAGAGGTTGCATCTTGGTTTAAGTCTTGCTGTACTTCTCCAGCAAAGGCACTGTTAGTAGCAAATAAAGCTGTTGCAAATACGACTGGACTTAGTTTTAACCAGTTCCAGAATAACTTTGTCATTGTGTTTATCTCACTCACACCTACTGAGTTAATCATGGCTAAATTTACAGAATATTTTTATTTTGTGGAAATTTAGCCACAATTTCAGCACCAATTATACCAAGACTAGGGGTAGTTAATGCAAGCTATCTAATGGACTTTTTCGCGTTTTTTCATTATTTTTAAATCCTTCATTAGGCAAACGTAGAATGATTCTACGTTTGTGACGTAAAAGATTACCTTCTTCCTCAAACTGTTGTAGTAAGCGCGTTACAGTTACTCTTGTTGTATTCAATACTTCTGCCATTTCTTGATGAGTAACATTGAGGTCAATGAGTTTACCTTGTTCTACATCCCGACCAAATTTTTCACTCAGCCAGACCAGAAACTGCCACAAACGCAAGTATATTGGTTTTCGATGTACGATACTCAAAAGTTCTTCTGCCTGTTGAATATGGGTTATTAAACTGTTAACATCTTGATTCCACAGATGTGGTGGTAATAGGCTCACTTCCACACTGGTCAGACACTCAATTTGATAAGGTTTCACTTTAGATAAGGGATAACCAATCAAATCGCCTGGTCCCCAATAACCCAAAGTAATAAATGTTCCATCTTCACTCCAGGTTAATGTCCGAACCGCTCCACGCTCGATTCTCCACAAAACGTCATTGCGTGCTGGAATGACTTCTCTACGAGTGAATAACCTTTGGGGCAGAGTTCCAGGTAAGCTTGAATTATATGAAGCAGCTGTATGTTGTGCGCGACTAGTGGGATACATCATTGTAGGATTTGATAATAGAGTACGTTACTGATAGATAAAGTTGCCTAAAATCTCTTTGTGATTTGCCATGAGTGCCGAATCATGGCTCAACTCATACAGGAGAATTTAGAAGTAGTCGGACTTTGTTGGTAATTAATCTCAACCAAAAGGTAGATGTTAAAGCAGAAAAGATTGTCGTAGGCTACTAAGGAATAAATTTATTTTCACTGCTCATACACACCTACCCTGAGATTAAATTTGTTGAACTCAGACTTACACTGGTATAAATTAATTCATCAATACTGATATTTTATTGATGTTGCTAACAGTGTAAGTTCCTGTGGATACTCTGATGTGAATGTTCAAGGAAATGAGGTCATTGCATAAATGTAATATATATTGTTGGACAAATTTGATACTTTGGAAACTATTGTCAGCTAAATTTGATACTTTGAAAGAAATAAGTTATTAAAAGTTTACTTGCAATTAGTAGTAAAACTAGATCGTTATTGCTGCTGAATGCTTAAGTATTTGTTAATTTTTACTTTAATCTAGTTAAGTAAGGAAGATTAATTGAAGATTTCGCTTCTAGGAAGGACGGTATTCTTCAAGTGTATATTTAGACGTTTAACCAGACTCTGGGAGCTAGTAGGAGTCTGAGAAATTAGCTGAAACGCCATATCTGTAGTACTTTGGAGTATTTATTTTTTGATGCCAAAAGCTGAGTTCTACTGGATATGATTTATATATAGATAAGGATATATAATAAGAGCATTTAAATATTGTTTATATCTATCGTTGAGATTGAGATTGAATTTGACAATAGAGAATGATTAATAGAAATTTTTTGTTTGGAGAGCCTTGCACTTAGTTGCAGCCAGCTATATATACTTATTTTTTAGAGTTTAAAGGTATAATATTTAATATTACAACTTAAGTCTAATATGATTTAAGTTACATTTAATACCACTTCTAGTTTAAATTTAAGTATTAATTCTAAGTAAAAATTATCTAACCTCAAATCTAGATGTAATAATTATGATTGCTATGCTTGAGTAAAACAAGTAGCAGTCGCAATTTTCCAACATATTTCGTTTGAATATTTATTTTGATAGGTAACAAATAATATAAGTAGTCAAAGCGTAAATATTTTACAGATATTAAGTATGAGTTGCTTTACCTATCGCGATAATTGGGAGACGGTAGTAAGGGCTTTGAAGGTAGACGCAAGATGACTTTAAGCCCATTCATAGTGTGACATTGAATCAGCGAGTGCCTCGTTTACTGTCTACTAAATTTGCGATCGCATAATGCTTCTTAGCGAAACAATACTATATATATGGTTTTGCTGGCAGTGCGAATCGCAATGAAAGCATTTGCTAGAGTGGTGATAAGCTTAAGAACTGTAGAAAAAAGCTTGGTAACTAGGTAATTCTTTGGGGTGCAAATGAAGCGTGTTGGTGTAATTGGTGGCGGACAACTTGCCTGGATGATGGCAGGTGCAGCAAATAAACTGGGAGTGGAATTGATAGTCCAAACTCCGAGCGCCAACGATCCAGCCGTGGCAATCGCTCACGATACTGTTTTTGCCCCAGTTGCCGATGCTGCGGCTACAGCAATTCTAGCCAGCAAGTGTGATGTCATTACATTTGAAAATGAATTTGTTAATCTTGAAGCTTTATCAGTTTTAGCAAAGCAAGGCGTATGCTTTCGCCCTAGATTAGAAGCATTGGCTCCCCTTTTAGATAAATACCACCAACGCTGCTATTTACGGGATTTGGGGCTACCTGTTCCCAAGTTCTTTGCTGTTGATACAGTTGGAAGTCAGGAACTAGGAAGTGGAAGCGATAGCATTTGTGAGTTGTTAGTCCTTAATAAATTAGATTTTCCGGTAGTTTTGAAAGCTCGCCGTCACGGTTATGATGGTCAAGGCACTTTTATTATTAAAGACGCAGAGAGCTTACAACAAAAATTAACGGCTGCAACCCCTGCAAACACATTTTTATCCAATTCTGTCTTTTTATTAGAAGAATTTATTCCATTCGCACGAGAACTAGCGGTAATCGCAGCACGTTCTGTAGATGGGAAAGTTGCGATTTACCCAATCGTAGAAACTCAACAAGAAAAACAAGTATGTCGGCGAGCGATCGCGCCAGCCGAAATTTCACCACAAGTAGCAGCAGAAATTAACGAAATTGCCCGTATGATCCTAAATGGCTTAGAAGCAGTGGGAGTTTTTGGGATTGAATTGTTTCTCACCCATGAGAATAAAGTGCTGGTGAATGAAATTGCACCCCGTACTCACAACTCTGGGCACTTTTCTGTTGATGCCTGCGAAATATCCCAATTTGAACAGCATTTAAGAGCTGTTTGTGATTTGCCTTTGGGCAATTCTAATTTGATTTGCTCATGTGCTATTATGATAAATTTACTAGGTTACGAAACGTCCACAAGTGACTATATTGTGAAGCGTCAAAAAATAGCACAAATTCCCCAAGCTAAAGTTCATTGGTATGGTAAAATCCAATCGCGTCCCGGTCGAAAGTTGGGACACGTCAACGTTTTGTTAAACCATCAAAATCGCGATGAAGCAATGGCGATCGCTCGCACAATAGAAAATATCTGGTACCCAAATTAAATCCGTAAAAAAAATCTAATTTGCACGCACAACATTATTTTTGAAGGCTATAATGAGTTTATTGCACTGCAACGTTGGTGACTGCCAACAAGTTTTGTGATCTATGACTTGAAAGTTAAGGGAACCAACATTTTTCGTGGCAGTAGACCGTGGCTATGTACCCGGAAACTTTAAACGAGAAAAATCGGTACCCACCTGGTTATTTCCAGGTCAAAAACTTAGGTAAAACGGCGTTGCGGTGAATTAAAAACTATTAGCTCCTGAAGTCAAATTAGGCTTGGGAGCTTTAATTATTAAAAATAATTATATTTTGCTCGTAAAAATTAAAAATAAAAAATAAAAATTCGTAAGTATTTTGGAGTATGTGGATATGGAAATTCTATCTCTGAATAATTTTCAATCTAACCGTCTAAATTCTGCTCAGGCAGAATATGTATCAGTTGATTCTAATTTGTTTAGAGATAAGAGTTAAAATCCCAAAATTGCGATACATCGTGGTTCAATTTCAAAAAATTTGTTACATAAATTAAATTTATAACAGTGTTTCCAGCCTCGGTTTTTAGACTAGCTAATGGTTTAACGTTTATTCATCAAGAAATACCCACCACTCCCGTGGTAGTAGCAGATGTTTGGGTACGTGCTGGTGCCAAAGTAGAGCCAGAGCCGTGGTTTGGAATGGCTCACTTTCTAGAGCACATGATCTTTAAGGGCACAGCCAAGCTTTTACCTGGAATCTTCGATCAAAAGATTGAAAACTGGGGTGGGGTAACAAATGCGGCAACAAGCTATGATTACGCCCATTACTGTATTACCACAGCTACCCCTTTCCTTGAGGAGACTTTACCTTATCTAGGAGAACTACTGCAGAATGCGGCAATACCAGACGATGAATTTAGCCGCGAACGGGATGTAGTATTAGAGGAAATTCGCTCTTGCCAAGACGATCCGGATTGGATTGGATTTCAAGCCCTGATCCAAAGCATTTATCAGCATCATCCTTATGGGCGTTCAGTGCTGGGTACAGAACAAGAATTGATGCAGCATTCACCAGAGGCAATGCGCCGTTTTCACCGCACTCACTATCAACCGGAAAACATGACAGTAGTGATTGTTGGGGGGATAGCCGAGGAACCAGCATTTGAATTAGTTAGTCGCACATTTAATAATTTTGCTGAACCCAGCTATGACTGTCTGCATCATCAAGACTTTGCAGAACCGATCATTGCAGGAATTCGCCGGCAAGAGTTGTATTTGCCTCGGCTAGAGCAGGCGCGGTTAATGATAGGATGGACTGGCCCTGGAGTAGAACAGATCCGCAAAGCCTATGGCTTAGATTTATTGTCGGTAATATTAGCAGAAGGGCGAACTTCACGCTTGGTGCGAGACTTGCGGGAAGAGCAGCAATTGGTGCAGGGAATTTGCAGTAATTTTTCTTTACAAAGAGAGTCGAGTTTATTTACAATTACTGCCTGGTTGGAGCCAGAAAATTTGGAGCAAGTCGAGTCTTTAATTCGTCTCCACTTGAGTGATTTGCAGAGTACTGGTGTGAGCAATCGCGAAATCGCTCGCGCTCAAAGGTTGCTGTGCAATGATTTTGCATTTTCTACAGAAACACCAAATCAACTGGCAGGGCTTTATGGTTACTACAACACAATCGCCCAAGCAGAAGTGGCGGTGACGTATCTAGAAAAAATTAAGTCTTTTGACATCCAAGAACTGCAACAATTAGCAAAAGAGTATCTTTCACCAAACCATTACGCAGTTACAATACTTAAACCTTATTAGTCATTAGTTATTAGTCCAAAGTCCAAAAATTTTTGACTATTGACCGTTGACTATTGACCATTGACTATTGACATTGACTAAGATCATGACAACCTCCCTGCACAAGCCCCATATTCATCGCACTATACTCAGCAATGGTATAGTGCTACTCCTATCAGAAAACCCAACGGCAGATATCATTGCAGCACGAATTTTTATTCGTGTCGGTAGCGCTTATGAAAAGCAACAGCAAGCAGGATTGGCGCATTTGCTGTCTGCAGTACTGACAAAAGGATGTGATGGACTTTCGAGTTTAGAAATTGCCGAACGTGTAGAATCTGTTGGGGCAAGTTTGAGCGCGGATACAGCCGCTGATTATTTTTTAATGTCTTTGAAGACAGTAACATCCGATTTTGCAGAAATTTTGGCGTTAGCGGGGCGAATTTTGCGATCGCCTACTTTTCCAGAAATGGAAGTGGAACTTGAACGGCGAATCGCCCTACAAGATATTCGCTCCCAGAAAGAACATCCATTTACCATTGCCTTCGAGCAGCTGCGGCAAGTAATGTACCAAGAACATCCCTACGCTATGTCAGCTTTGGGAGATGAATCAACGATGAGTCGCCTCACTCGTCAGGATTTGGTACAATTCCACCAAACTTATTTCCGCCCGGATAATCTGGTAATCAGTATTGCTGGTCGAATCACACCAGATGATGCAGTTGCAGTGGTAGAATCAGTCTTTGGTGATTGGTCAGCTCCTGATACACCTCTAGCAAAGCTTTATTTACCCGATCCAAATGTACAACCACAAGTAGCGATCGCACCTCAACCAACCCAACAATCAATTGTCATGCTGGGCTATTTTGGAGCAGCCGTAAATTCTGTTGACTACGCTGCTTTGAAGCTATTATCTACATACTTAGGAAATGGGCTTTCCAGTCGCTTATTTGTGGAATTACGAGAAAAGCAGGGTTTAGCTTACGAAGTATCTGCTTTTTACCCCACACGCTTATTTCCTGCGACATTTGTAGTCTACATGGGCACGGCTCCAGAAAATACCAAAAAAGCCCTTTCTGGATTGTGGACAGAAGTAGATTTACTTTTTACTACTCCACTTACAGAAGACGCACTGCAATCTGCAAAAAATAAAATCTTGGGGCAGTATGCTTTGGGCAAACAAACTAATGCTCAAATTGCTCAGATATATGGTTGGTATGAAATTTTGGGTTTAGGAGTTGAATTTGATCGAGAATTTCAGGAACTTATCGCCAATGTGAGTGCTGCCGATGCAATGGCAGTTGCATCTCGGTATTTACGGGAACCCTATGTGTCTTTAGTTGGACAAGAAGAAGCGGTAAAGAGTGCGCTTCCATAACAGATGAACAACGCTAACGAGTCGCGGTTGTTACGCATATTTGTGAGCCAAAATCTAAACAACTTCTGCGATCGCGTGTTATACCCGTATTTACCGATACGAGGGGCATTGTTCCATGAAAGGTAGCACAAAGGCTAGTTCGCTAAAACCATTTGTGAAATGCTGGATGTTAGAAGTCAGGCAGAGGCCAAAATTCCTGTTAGGAAGTGAAATCATATTGTATAGTTTTGTACCTTTACTTTTTAGCACCTCGACTTTAGTATCATTCGCACAGACATCACAACACATTGCTCCAGTAATTGCTCAAGATCGGATCAATCGCCCTACCCTCCAACTAGGCAGCCAAGGGCAACCTGTGTCTGAACTGCAAGCAGCACTGACACTTTTGGGCTTTTACACAGGTACAGTAGATGGGATTTATAACGAAATTACTGCTGCGGCTGTTTCTCAATTTCAACAAGCAGCAGGTTTAAATCCCAACGGCATCGTTGATATCAATACCTGGCAAAGGCTTTTCCCCAGCGAAATAGTCTCTGCACCAACTTCTGCATCCAATCCACCAAACAACTTTCCTGTTCCAACTCAAAGTGTGAATACTCCTAAAACAGTTGCTACCACTTCTGAGCCACAACCTACAAAACCACATCAGAAAACAACTACACCGACTCATTCACAAAATAAGCCTAAAACACAATCATCCTCCACTCATAAGCAACAAACAACTCGCTCGCCGCAACAAGGTAATCGTCGCTCTCAATCAACTCCTCTGATTCAGCCAACTCCTCGCTCTCAGCAAATCCCTGGAATTCAATACACTCCAGAAGGATTCCCAATTTTGCGTGTAGGAATGCGTGGTTCCGAAGTTGTAAAATTGCAAAAAATTCTGAAAAGACTGGGCTTGCTTAAAGGTGATATTGATGGCAACTTTGGGGAGGCAACACAAGCGGCAGCGATCGCACTGCAAAAACGCCACGGTATTGAAGCTGATGGTGTAGTTGGTAACGCAACCTGGAAAGTTTTACTGCAACAACGTTAGGCATTGAGTGCGAGTTTATCCCTTGCGATTGATGTAAAAGTTCCAAACCAATTTGAACAATGTTTAAAAGCCTACAGAAAAATTCTGCAGGTTAAAAGTGTGTTTTTTGATTGTTTAGACTTGGAATTGGAGAAGTTAAATGAATCCTAAAGAATTTTACAACCCTAATACGCCAGGGGCAACCCAACATGGTAGTGGTGAACTAACTCCAGATGCAGGCTCTGATACCTCTCGTGCTGATTATTCGGGTGTGGGTACTCCAGCTATTCAATATCCAGAGGTGAGTGAATCGGATGAACAACCAGATTTAAATGATTCTGTTCATGAATCTGACAATGTTGATGTACCAATTCCCGATCCTTCTACTGGAGAGCAAGAGGAGAATGTTGTTGATCGCCAGATGGGAATTATTGGTCGTGCCGCAGGTTAGCATCAGTATTGTTTGTTAATTTGAAGAAGTCTATTTTCCAAAGATGAAGCTTTGATTAGGAAAATAGACTTCATCTTTTAATTCATCCCTTTGAAAAAAGGAACCACAAACACAAACTTCAATAGGATGAGTGAAATACATCTAATGCAGCGATGATGAAATGCCAGTACTCAAACGAGAAAAATGAAGTTTGCAATAAATAAACGTAGGTTAAATTAAATATATTATAGACGGCAGGAAAATCGCTTTTTAAAAGGGAACATAACGCAGGTATGATAGTGAATATTGAATTGAGGAAGTCTACTTAATCTTAATCTGAGTGCAGCACTCTTTCTGAAAATTGGTATTAAAGTTTACTACTGAAAAAGTCAGACATAAAACTTTTAGGAATGTTCTGAATTCAAGGAGATAAATCAATAATTCTAAATATTGAATCTATGAAAAACTTTTTATTAACTTGGCTAGGCGCAGCAATAGCACTGCTAATAACTGCTTACATCCTTCAAAGCTTCAACATTGGTTTCAAAGTAGATAATTTTGGTACAGCCCTTGTTGCTGCTGCTGTAATTGGCATTGTTAATGCCATTATTCGTCCAGTTTTGAAAATATTGGCATTTCCTATTACCTTGTTGACCTTTGGTTTATTTACATTCGTCATTAACGGTTTTACTCTGTGGCTAGCAAGCTACCTCACTCCTAGTTATGGTTTTGTAATCGAAGGCCCCATAGCTGCTTTATTAGGTTCAATTGTACTATCAATTATCTCTAGTACAATCAACTATTTTCTGAGAGCAGTTGAGTAGAAAGTGTTAGTAGGGGCGGGTTTTGTAGATAATCTTGCCGTTCAAACTGATAATTTATCTTCTAAACCCGCCCGTACAGTAGTAAGTAGTTTGTAGATTGTTAGGAGCAGGTTTTGTTGCTTATCTTTTGGTTAAAACCGACGATTTATCTTCTCAACCTACTTGTACAGTAATTAGTTGTTGATTGCTTACCACTAACTAATACCCACTAACCACTATCTCTCTACTAACTACCAAAACCCAAATATCCCCGCGGTGTAATCATCCAGTTGGCATGAGTGCGAGTATGGGAGTTGCCAATTAATACTGTAGTCAACATATCAACTGTAACATCAAGCAATTTTTCCAAAGTGGTAAGAGTAATTTCCTCATCTTGACGGTAAGCCGATCGCACTACTGCTACTGGTGTATTAGGATCGCGGTACTTAAGAAAGATATCTCCAGCAATTATTAGCTGTTTGGTACGAGATTGCGATCGCGGATTATATAAGGCTGTAATAAAATCAGCCGCTGCCGCCGCTTCTAAACGCTTTTCTATCACTTCCCAAGGTGTGAGTAAATCGCTTAAGCTAATCGCACAAAAGTCGTGCATTAATGGTGTTCCCACCCGCGATGCTGCCGCTTGCAAAGCCGTAATTCCAGGAAAAATTTGGATGCTCGGTGTCTTCCCATCCCAACCTATACTTTGCAACTCTTCCAACACCAAACCTGCCATACCGTAAATTCCACAATCTCCAGAAGAAATAACTGCTACACTCAACCCCCAGTTGGCTAACTCAATTGCCCGTTGTGCGCGTTGGCGTTCCTTGGTTATTGGTAAAGATTCTACAATCTGCCCAGGAGAAAGCAGAGAATTGATTAAATCTATGTAAAGACTGTAACCAATCACGACTTCTGCACTACTGATGGCAGTTTTAGCAGCTGGCGTTATTTGATCTAATTGTCCCGGCCCGGTGCCAACAAGTAAAATTTTTCCAGTACGTCCGATGTATTCTTTTTCTGCTTCGGCAACTGCGATGGTGACAGCGCCTAGCTCTCTCTGCAATCGAAAAATTTGCTTGGGGACAAATAACCTCACTTCGTCTGCTGCGCATAAAGCAGCAGCTTCAGCCACACTAGGTGTTCCCACTTCTTTTTCCACAACTTGGGAGGGGTTGGGAACAGAAACTGTCCGCAGAACATCAGCAGCAAAGGTTTTTAAAGGCCAATGCCGCTCTTGGCAAAGTTCCACCAAACCAACTTCATCAGCTTTAATATCGATAGTGGCAATTCCTGCGATCGCATCTTCTGCCAGTTGATGTTCTCTAAATACCTGCCCAATAGCCGTTTCGATTAAATGGCGAGAACTTCCGCGCTCACAACCAATTCCTACCCACAACACGCGCGGATGCCAGTAGATTTCGGGGAGTGCGGGAGTAGAAGGGAGTTTGGCAGTAATCCAAATTTTCGCCTTTGGTGTTACGGATGCACCGAACTCAAAGGAATGTCCTGGGGGTAAATGATTTTGCCACAGAGTAGAACCAACTTCTTGAATGACTTGCACAACTTCGCCCCGCGCCGCTGCTGCACTAACACCAGTCCATTCCCCATTACCCCGACGCCAACCAAAGGGAACTCCTAGCATATCTACTGCTGGCAATCCTAAACCATTAGAAGCACCAGTTAAAACAGGTGTTGCCCCCAGTTGTAAAGCAATTAACTTTGCTAACTGATCTCCACCACCTTGATGCCCACTGCACAAACTAATTACAAAACTTCCTGTTTCATCTACTACCACTACCGCCGGATCTGTAGATTTGTGTTGCAACAGAGGAGCAATTAGTCGTACCACCGCACCTGTGGCTAAACAAAATACAAAAGCACGCTGTGTCTGCCATAGTTGGGCTATGTGATATTTCAGAGAAATAGTGTAATTTTTTGCACCTTTAATATGGATTAAATCTTCCGGCACCCATAGAGTTGCACCATGATTTTGGGAAAGTACTTCTAGCTTTTTTGCGCCTGTAATAGTGGTGGCGATCGCACTAAGCGGGAAAAATTCAGCTAACAGCACTTTGTTTGTACCTTCATAAACTTGAGACAACGGGATGAAATACTTCTATGTTTACTCTTGTGCCCCTGCTTTCTGAAGACACCTTACCACATCCTTATACCCATTAAACTCTGCTAGCATCAAAGCGGTATAACCACCTTGGTTTTTTACATTCACATCAGCGCCTGCTTGTAATAAAAGTTGCGTAGTTTCTGTGTAATCCCGTGATGCAGCCCACATTAAAGCTGTTGCTCCTGCTGAGTCTTGAAAATTGACGTCCGCACCTTTTGCTAGTAGTAGCTGTAACACTTGTATGTGATTGCGTTCTGCTGCTTTGATTAAAGCGGTTTTACCATCATCTCCTTGGCTATTGGCATTCGCACCATGTTCTAACAAAATTTTTGTCGTCTCAACGTGTCCGTGCATTGCTGCTAGGGTTAAAGGTACCTCACCACAATTTTTGACATTCACATCTGCCCCATGCCTTAGCAGTGCCTCAACAATTTGACTGTGCCCCTGCAATGCAGCTACAAGTAATGGTGTGTCGCCAAGAAGATTTCTCGTTTGCAAATTGACACCCCTACTTAGCAAAATCTTGACTACATCCGTATAACCTTCTACAGCCGCTAAATGTAGGGCAGTTTCACCATCTTGATCTTGAAAATTCACATCAGCGCCTGCATCAAGTAAAGCTTGGGCGATCGCACTATGTCCTGCTGCTGCTGCTGCCAATAGCGCTGTATTGTGATCGCTTGCCCCTACTGCCAACAGTACTTTTACAACTTCCAAATGTCCCAAGTCAACTGCCAGGAGCAATGCGGTTTCGCCCTCTTCCTCTTGAAAATTCACATCCGCACCAGCAGTTAACAAAGCTTGCACTACAGCAGGATATCCCTGCTGTAGTGCTAATTTTAGAGCAGTATCGTCATCCTTATCTTTGATATTCACATCTGCACCAGCAGCCAATAAAACTCGCACCACATCTACATGATTTTTGAGTGCTGCTGCCATTAAAGCGGTACTGCCATCTTCATTTCTGGCATTTACATCTGCGCCTTTTGATATTAAAAGCTTCACAATATCAAGATGATTGGCACTCGCTGCCAACATTAAAGCTGTTAAACCATAGCGTTTTCTTTGTAAATTGAGGTTTGCCCCAGCATCCAGAAGCGATCGCACAATTTCTGTAAAGCCTAAATTGGCAGCAAACATCAACGCTGTTGTGCCATCGCGATCGCTCACATCAGGTACTGCACCCGAAGCCAATAGGATTTGTACCTGCTTGATATCACCTCTTTTAGCAGCTATTAATAAATCTTTAGTCATTAGTCATTGGTTAGTGGTTAGTAGTTAGTGGTTAATTTTTTATTGCTCCCCTTGTCTCCTTGTCTCCTTGTCCCCTTTTCCGGTTGTCCCCCTCTCCCACTCCTCATCATCCCATCCCCCATTCCCAATTAGCGTTATGCTAATTTTTATGAAGATTTAATAAATGGGGCAAAGGCTATGAATCTGGAACTATCGCCATCGGTCAAATATTGGTCGCAATTCTTTCACCCAATCATGATGTGGGCACTATTATTAATGAGCATTTATGCTGCCTACTTGGGGCTACAAGTGCAGCGTACCAGAAATGCTCAAGGTGAACAAAAGAAAGAACTAGTTAAAGGCAGATATAATGTCAGACACTACCAAATCGGCTCTATACTCTTAGCTTTGATGGTGATAGGCTCTGTTGGTGGGATGGCTGTCACTTACATTAATAATGGAAAATTATTTGTTGGGCCGCACTTGCTCGCAGGACTTGGTATGACAAGTCTAA
Source organism: Chlorogloeopsis fritschii PCC 6912 (assembly GCF_000317285.1). Classification (GTDB taxonomy): domain Bacteria; phylum Cyanobacteriota; class Cyanobacteriia; order Cyanobacteriales; family Nostocaceae; genus Chlorogloeopsis; species Chlorogloeopsis fritschii. Next base: position 640,409 of record NZ_AJLN01000116.1, read on the forward strand.
TTGCCTTATCTGCGTCGCTGTCTCCTTATATGCAAAAAGGCGCTAATTGGGCACGTGCCACTCATATTTTGTTAAATTTTGTCTTATTGGGGCTTTTTGCCTGGCAAGCCATCACAGGTGTGCAAATTGTGCAAAGAATCATCAGTAATGCTTAGTCACTAGCTATTAGCCATTAGCTATTAGCCATTAGCTAATAGCTAATTTTTAAATTGTTCATAGATTACTTAGTTATTTAGCAGGAAAAGGTATGTCCCAAGATTGATGAAAATCTTGCTGTACCTTGCGAGTTAGGCGACGGGAGACTTGGCGGACAATTTGGTTAAGTAAGCGATCGCCTGTAGATTGAATTAAAGGCTTTGGTAATCGTTGAATAAATTTAGGAAAGTGAATGTCAACTGTTAAATTCAATTCCCATTCTACGTGTGTCATTTCGGCTGAATTCTTGGGAGTTTCGCAATCCTGAATTCCTTCTACCAGTTGCAGTGAAGCTCGATAATCTACATCATAACCAGGAGCTTGATAGCCAGGAATGGGGATAGTGCGAATCCGGTAAATACCGTTCTCTGGACAAAGAAGTTCCAAACCAATTTTTGGCTCAACTTCATAACCAAAAGAGCCAAAACGACCAATTACTAAAGCATAACCATTTTCTCCCAATGGTTCTACCTTCATCGGCTCGGCACAGCGCGAAAACCACGAATTATGATTTTGAAGATACTCAGCGACTTTGTCTGCTGAGGCAAACATTTCCATACAATCCTGGTAATGACCATAAAAGCGAGTTGATGTTCTTGAAGTTTCTTCTGGAGATGCTTGCTGGGTATCTGCTTGTGCGATCGTCGTCGCTACAGACAAAACGGTTTCTGTTGTTTCAAATGATTGATATTCTCGATTTTTGGAAATCATAAAGGATTCTTGTATGGATTTTAATCAACGTCTAAATAAATATTTCCCTTCTTCAGCAATACTTTTCGCATTAAGATCCCATTTTGACTGAAAACTTAAAAACAGATCATAAAATTCATGGAATCTCTAAAATAAGAACTAAAACAAACCATATTAGTTTCCCAGGATAGCGTTAATCATGAAAGCTTTTGTAGCAGGAGCCACAGGTGAAACCGGTCGTCGGATCGTAGAAGAACTGATAGCACGGAGTATTCCTGTTCGCGCTTTAGTGCGAGATATTCAGAAAGCAAGGAGTATTCTGCCTGCTGAAGTTGAATTAGTTCAGGGTGATGTCTTAGATCGGCAAAGCCTAACTGCTGCTTTAGGAGATTGTACTGTATTGCTATGTGCTACGGGGGCAAAACCCAGTTTTGATCCAACAGGCCCCTACAAGGTAGATTATGAGGGAACTAAAAATTTAGTCGATGCCGCTAAAGCTAAGGGAATAGAGCATTTTGTTTTAGTTTCTTCTTTGGCTGCTTCTCAGTTTTTTCATCCTCTAAACTTGTTTTGGTTAATTTTAGTCTGGAAAAAACAAGCTGAGGAGTATATTCAAAAAAGTGGTCTTACATACACAATTGTCCGCCCAGGTGGCTTGAAGAACGAAGATAACTCCAATCACATCGTCATGCAGAGCGCCGATACTTTATTTGAAGGCAGCATTCCCCGTCAAAAAGTCGCCCAAGTATGTGTCGAAGCGTTGTTTGAGCCAACAGCACGGAATAAAATTGTGGAAATAGTAGCTAAACCAGATGCTGCTGTTAAAAGCTTTGGGGAACTATTTGCCAGCGTTGCTTGATCCAAGAAATAGGGACTGGGGACTAGGGACTAGGGACTAGGGACTAGGGGCTGGGGATTAGGAACTAGGAATAAAGAAATCTTAATACCCAATCACCAATCCCCAATCACCAATCACCAATCTAGCCTAAACGATCGCCTCAGTTGTTATTTTCATATTCTTGATGGTAAAAGCAAATTTGAAGAATTGGACTCTCAAAGGCTTTGAACTCAAAGGCGCTGAAAAATTCATCGCGCCGCTAGCCGCTCTTCTGGCTTTCGTGTATTTGTTTCAGTGGTACATAATTGACAATATGCGATCGCGTCCCGATCCCGTATTTCAAGTCAAACAACCACCCTTAGTCATGAAAGGGGGCGATCCGTATATCCGTGCTTTAATGAGAACTATCTCAGCTAGCGAAGCAAGTAGCAATCGCCCCTATTCGATTTTGTACGGTGGACAGCACGTCAGCGACTTGAGCCGCCATCCAGAGATATGTGTGACAATTATTACTGGCCCTAATAAAGGCAATTGTTCCACTGCTGCTGGCAGATATCAAATCATCAATAAAACTTGGTATTTAGTAGCACCTAAATATCACCCTAAACCTACGCGGTTGATGTTTTGGGTTTCTTACAGTTTTGAAGCAGAGTATCAAGATGCAGTAGTTTATCGTTGGTTAAGCGATCCCGAAGTTTGGGGAATTGATATTTCTCACTTGTTGAAACAGGGAAAGTTAAATGAGGTATTGCGACGACTTTCACCCACATGGACAAGTTTGGGATATGGCATAGAAACTAATTCTGTAAGCCCTTACTTGCCTCAGATTTATCAGAAAATGTTGAAAGAAGAATTGAAGACAAATAGAAAACAACAAAAGGGTCAACTAACAACATTGCCCACTTTACAAAAATCATAATTAAGCAACCGATGCAAGATTGGAGTCAGGTAAAGACTTCTAAGCATAATCCTTTGATTGCTGCCATAGGAAAATTCTCATTTCTTCGTTCCAATATCCGCGATCGCGAATTTCACTATTGTAACTAGCTATCCAATCAAAGATTTTTTGTGCTTTTCTCAGTGCTTGCTCTTCATTTCGATAAAATCGGGGGCTGGGGCGGAATACTTCTCCATTGATATGTATTGCTGCTATCAGCCAATAATCACTATATTCTCCTTCCGGAATAATTTCTAGAAATCCGCCATTATAAGGTTCAATAATTCCTAATGTCATTTGTCAAACCAAATAAAAACTCATACATAACTAGACTTCTAAAAAATGCTTCATTATCAGGTTTAGCCTGATAACGCTAGCTCATCGGCTCTACCTCTAAGAAAAATTGCCGGATATTTTCTACAAATGCTATTGTATTTTCAAAATGGATATTATGTCCGGCATTGCTAATTACTTTTAAGCGACATGATTTACATATATGAGCCATTTTTGTGTTAATGTCTATAAATTTTTCATCATATTCACCAGCGAGTAAAAGCAAGGGAATTGTATTGTCCTTGAGTTTTTCCCATAAAGAAGGCTGACATCCGATACCCATAAATCGTAGAGATTTAGCCAATTCATGTGGATTATTCTGTAACCGAATTTTTATCAAGTGCTGAAATTGCGGATGATTTTTGATATTGCCAAAAATTGGCTGACTATACCAATGTGATAAAAAAGCTATCCAATCACTTTTTTCAACGATTCTGTCTAACTTTCTTGCTATTTGCTCATCGCTTTTTATTCTTTTTAATCTTTCTACTTCTGTTGGCAAACCTGGAGAAGCTGATTCCAACACAACTTTGGTAAACCTGTAGTGAAAATGTAGAGCAAGATATAAAGCTAATCTACCACCCATTGAATAACCAACTAACAAACCTTTAGGAATTTTTAAATCATCTAATAAATTAATTAAAGATAATGCTGTATTTGCCATTTGATAACATTCATCACCACCTAAAATTTGAGTTTCCCCATGCCCAGGCAAGTCAATTACAAGACAATAAAATTCGTTCTTTAGTAACTTAATAACTTCCTCAAATTCATAGGAGTTACCCATAAAACCATGTAGAAAAATAATTAGTGGTTTATTAGGAATACCGCTAAAATAATAATGATATTTATAATTTTCTATTAACATCTTTTTAAACAATTAGCACTAGTATTTAGTACGCTCAAATTAAAAACTAAAAACCCAGATCCCCGACTTCTCTAAGAAATCGGGGATCGTAGTAAGATACATCTAACCCTTAACTATTGACTCTCAAATCTTTCCTTGGGAATAATTTCTGTTACTACCCTGTTTCCAGATTTCCCGCCACTCACGATTATATTTTCCTTTTGGATATTACCAATAGCTTTTTCACCTGTAAATGTCATTGGTGGGTCAACTTGTATATAAACCACATCTCCTTGGGCTTCTACTAATTTCTTGTCTAGAAACCAAGTCAGTGCATTCGATTTGAGCGACTGGCGGCGCTCACCAACACCATTAACATTACCTGTTAAATAGGCAATTTTTTGGGGTATCTTGAATTCACCTTGATTTGCAGTTACTGTCACATTTTCGGCACGATGGAATATCCGCACAGGGTTATTAGTAATAACAGTTTCTGTATTTAAATTCCAAGTCATAGAATTACTAGCAATTTGCATTGGTGGTTCGAGTAATTCTATTTGAGCATTTTTAGTTATGGTAGCAATTTTAGTTTTCAGATTAACTTCGGCGGCATCCCCTCGACCGCGATCGCTAATTTTATTATTTTTATAATGGTCAATTTGTACAGGGCGATCGGCAATTAATTTTTCATCTTTAATTTGCCAAACCAAATGTTCTGTGCGCATTTGTAATGGTGGTTCCATCGAGTTCGCAACTACTTTGCCAAAAAAATCTACGCGTTGAGTTCGAGTTTTCACTCGTGCTTCTTGCGCTACTGCTTGTAGTTGTTTATGAGTACCATAAAGTTGGTTGCGAACTATCAATAAATCTTCTTGAGGACGCCATTCTAGTTCATTTCCACGCAACACTGTTCCATTGCGAGGATCTGTAGCAACTATATTTCCCTTAAGAAATAATTGCTTACCATCCTGTTCAATATCTGCTTGTTGTGCCTGTACTTGGTAGACTATTTTACCATCTTGATACAGTTCACCATATGGACTTTCAGCCTGACCAATTTGTTGTTCTTTAGTGTATTTTGCCTGTTTTGCCCTGACTTTCCAAATTGGCCGTCCGATATCATCTGCCTGTTCTAGAGTGACAGCAAAAAAAGTTAACTTGCTATCTGTGTCTTTGTCTTGGGGAGTTTCAATAGGCGATTTTGTGAGTGTTTTAGTTCCCCCACAGCCAGCTAACCCAAGGAGCAAAAGTAAGGGAAAAGGCAAAAGGTAATAATAGATGCGTAGAGGGGAAATTGCTCCGCGTCTTTGCGTTCTTATTTCCCCGTGTCTTTGCTTGTGCTGTTTCATTCTGGAATTTCCAAATGCCCATCAGCTGTTTCTCTGGGATGCTCCAAAAAATCCATGCTAGTTAAAGGACGATATGGATAACTTTGACGTGGAGTTTTCTGAATATCTTCTTTGACAGCTTCTAAATCTATATAGCGATCGCTCACATTGATTAAGCTATCGCTTGTCATTGAACGCAAACTCACTACCTCTACCCGCACTCCCCGATAGCTAACGGAATTAACTGCATATGCCAAATCACCATCTCCACTGACTAACACAGCGGTATCATAAGAATCCACTAAAGCCATCATATCAACCGCAATTTCCACATCTAGATTCGCCTTTTTTGAACCGTCCGGCAATTGCACTAAATCTTTTGCTATAACTCGATAACCGTTGCGACGCATCCACAACAGAAAACCTTGTTGTTTCTCGTTAGTCCGGTCTACACCTGTGTAAAAGAAAGCACGCAAAAGTCTAGAACCGCCTGTTAATCGACACAATAGCTTGGTGTAATCTATTTCGATTCCTAATTGTAGCGCTGCATAAAATAAATTTGAGCCATCAATAAATATAGCAACGCGACCCCGATTTTCTAAAACTTGCTCTGGCGTAAATATCGAGTCGTTTTCCAGATTATTCAACATTGTTGTCATACCTCATTTTTTATCGATGTAATAATTGATACTTTTTTAGAATTTCATAAAAGTTTAGAGTTGCTTACGATCATTTTTCAGGGCTAATAGAATCAGCCCTGCTCAAGTACACAGAATTTAAAAATGAAAAGAACTAGCTAATTGTTATTTAGGTGTTTCTATGCGTTTAAAAACAGGACGGGGATCGCCCAATTTTTGGTCGCCACTTAGTACTCCCCACGTACCATGAATGTCAAACGGGGCAACAATGGCAGTTTGCGATTGCTCGTTAAAGTCAATTTCAAAACCCAGTTGCTGATAAATATCACTACTGATATTGGGTATAACCGGAGACAAGAGATAGGCTGCTAACCTTACTGATTCCAAAACCGCATACAATACTGCTTCTGTCGCCTGTTGCTGTCCTTTTTTATACAATGACCAAGGAGCTTGTTCATCAATAAACTTGTTGCTGGCTTGTACTATCTTCAGAATAGCGTCGCAGGCTTGGTTAAAAGCTAGCGCTTCGTAAGCAATTTTTACCTGTTCCCCTAGATGTAATCCGATCACTTTTAAGGGATTATCGATGGGAATATCTTCTGTTGTAATTGATGGTAGATTGCCAGCACAGTATTTTTTAACCATATTTAAAGTGCGATTAAGCAAATTACCTAAATCATTTGCCAAATCTGCATTGAGAACATTTATGAATCTAACTTCATTAAAATCGCCATCTTTGCCAAATTCGATTTCCTTAAGGAAGTAATAACGAACGGCATCTGCACCATAGTTCCTGGTTAATGCCACGGGATCAAGGGTATTGCCCAAGCTTTTACCCATTTTCTGACCATCTTTAGTTAAAAAGCCGTGTCCAAATACTCTTTCTGGTAGAGGCAAGTCGGCTGACATCAGCATAGCAGGCCAGTACACTGCATGAAAGCGCAAAATATCCTTACCAATTAGATGTAAGTTGATTGGCCACCATTTTGCTAAAGCGTTTTCTAAATTTGGCTCTTCATCTGGTTCTAGCAATGCCGTTACATATCCTAAGAGCGCATCAAACCAGACATAAAGGGTATGATTTGGATCTGCTGGTACAGGAAAACCCCACTCTACATTTACCCGTGAAATCGAAAAATCTTGTAAGCCCTGTTTGACAAAATTTAGAACTTCGTTGCGACGAGTTTCTGGCTGGATAAAATCGGGTTGAGATTGGTAGAGTTTTTCGAGTTGAGATTGATATTTAGATAGACGGAAGAAATAGTTCTGCTCATCTCGCCACTCAGCTTCTTTGTTCGGGTGAATCGGACAGCGATGTCCCTCTAGTAATTCCCGTTCTTCTTTAAATTCTTCACACGAGACGCAATACCAACCTTTTTGTTGTCCCAGATAGATATCATCATTAGACCAAACTCGCTGGAAAAACTCTTTGACAAGTGCTTCGTGGCGAGGATCTGTAGTCCGAATAAAGCGATCATATTTGATCTCTAGCAATTGCCACAGGGATATGAACCCTGTAGACATTTCATCGCAGAACTTTTTTGGTGGTAATCCCTTACTTTCGGCTGTACGCTGAATTTTTTGACCGTGTTCATCTGTACCCGTCACGAGCAGCACCGAACGCCCCAAAAGCCTTTGAAAGCGTGCCACTACGTCTGCTGCGATCGTTGTGTACGCACTGCCTATGTGGGGCAAATCGTTTACGTAATATAGCGGTGTTGTGAGTGCAAATGTTTTTTTTGTTTTATCCACTAGATTCATGCAAAATAAAAAAATAACTTTAATTAAAACAATTTTCTATCTTACTTTTTTAGGCAAAACCACGTAATTATACAACATAACTACTATATTTTCAAGCTACACCATAATCTTAGCAAATTTATTTGGATCGGAATTAATTTTTAATTGGCTAAAAATTAACTTAAATTCTGCTAAGAAGACAGAAATTTTCAACTATTAATATCGGTCAAAAATCTTGCCTTGATTAATTGTTACATTACCAATACATATATTTATTTCCTAAAGAATTTTTGTGTCTTTGTGGAGAAAGACATTTCTACCTTGAGGCAGTTCCAAACATGGTTAAGAAATGTAACAATCATATGTAGAATAACACCTAATATTTGCGGAAAATTTATATTTAACAAATTATGAGTGTAAACAACTCCTTAGATATTTCTCGCTGGTTGTTGGCAACTCTATCGACCAAAATGTTTCGCTACTATGAGGATCGCATCCCTCAAGACGCCAGCGTGCTAGTAGTAAGTAATCATCGTAGCTTTATGGATGCACCGATTTTGATGGCGGCGCTATCCAGTCCAATTCGCTTTGCTTGTCATCATTACATGAGTCAAGTGCCGATCATGCGAGAAATCGTCACAGGCTTGGGATGCTTCCCCTTAGAAGCAGATCAAAAGCGCCAGCAAAGCTTTTTTAAGCAAGCACAGCAACTTTTGCAACTAAGGCAAGTAGTGGGTGTGTTTCCAGAAGGAGCGGAACCAATGGTAAAATTTACCCAACCCCAGCAGGTGGGAGAGTTCCAGCGAGGATTTGCCCATTTAGCATTACGAGCAGCAGTGCAGGATTTAGCGATTTTGCCAGTTGCGATCGCTTCTTTAGAAGAAGTTAACACATCCGCTGTACCCCTAAGTATCTTGAGCTTTTTCGATCCTTCAGAACCTTTATTTAATCAACCTGGTTGGCACCCTTTGGTTATCTACAATCGTGTTGCGGTGCTAATCGGGCGTCCTTATTGGATTAGACCCCAACATCAACAACAATATCAAGGAAAACAAGCGAAAACTGTTGTGGCTGAACTGACAGAACACTGTTATGGCGAAATAACCAATTTGCTACATGAAGGATGTTATTAAAGTCATTTGTCCCTGAATGAACAACTAAATATTGACAAATGACTAATAACTAATGACAAATGACCAATGACTAATAACCAATGTCTATTCCAAAAGTAGAACTAAAACCATGTTTCCTGACTCCCAGACGCTTACAGCCGGAATATCCGCTGTTTGTATATCTGCCTGGGATGGATGGAACTGGACAACTATTGCGAACGCAAACAGTAGGATTGGAAGCTGGTTTTGATGTCCGTTGTTTAGCAATTCCCCGCGAGGATCTAACTAGTTGGGAAGTGCTAACGAATAATGTATTAGACTTAATCCACGCCGAACTCGAAAAAAGTTCCCAGCGCTCAGTCTACTTGTGTGGGGAGTCATTCGGGGGTTGTTTAGCTCAAAAAGTAGCTGTAGCAGCACCACATTTATTTAAGCGAATTATCTTAATCAACCCTGCCTCTAGCTTTCATCTTCGCCCTTTGTATGAATGGGCATCGCAATTCACTGGCTTGGTGCCATCATGTTTGTTTGACTTTGGCGCGGTGGGGTTATTGCCGTTTTTAGCATCTTTGTCGCGTATTTCTAGAAGCGATCGCCATGAAATGCTGAGAACCATACGTTCAATACCACCAGAAACGGTTTGTTGGCGATTGTCTTTGATTAAAGAATTTCATATTGACGACGAGCAGTTGCGCAGACTCACTCAACCTGTTTTGCTAGTTGCCAGTGTCTTAGATCGGCTTTTGCCTTCACTAGCGGAAGCACAACGATTAGTTGATATTTTGCCTAACTCTAAAATTGTGGTTTTGCCAGAAAGTGGACACGCTTGTTTATTAGAAACTGATATTAATTTATACGAAATAATGAAAGCTCATAATTTTTTAGAAAGTGGTGCTGAAGTAGCTAAGGAGCTAGAAGTCAAAAGCTAAGGAGCACTGAAGCGACAATAGAAATAAATTCAACAAATTGGCGTTGCTGAATACAAGTATAAAATAAAAAAATGCAGTATCTTGAAACTCATACTCTCTGCGCCTTTGCGCCTCTGCGTGAGGTAAATTCATCCCCGGATTCAACGTTGTTTAAACTATCGACTTATCCTTACAGGGGGAAGTCAAGCACTTGCACTTTCGTTACAAAGAACATAGAAAGACTTTCAGAAGGTGCCAAGCAATGGCAGACAAGCCCCAAAAAGAAAAAGAGAATAAAAAACTAAACAATATACCCCCTACCGAACAAAAAGAAGATAAGCCATCTTTGTTTGAATCCTTAGCCGAAACCTTAGGCTGCGTAGCGGGAACAGCAGTAGGTGTAGGCGCAGCTGCTGGTAGTACGGCTATAGAGGCAAGTAAGGCAGTTGCAGAAACAGCAGCTGGTGTGGGAGAAGCGGCAGCAAAACAAACCCACAAGTTAATTGAGCAAGCAACTTCTACAGCCGGACAAGTTACAGATTATCTCGGACAAAATTGGCTGATTCGCAGGGTAGCTGGTGTGTTAAACCTGAATTGGCTGGTTGGTGCAAGTGATAATGTTGATTTAGAAAAAGCCGCCGCCGCAGTCAAAAAGCTGCAGCAAGAGCATCCAAATGAATCACCCAGCCAGATAGCCCACCGCATTATGGTAGAAAAAGCCGCAAAAGCAGGTGGAATTGGCTTTGCTAGTAGCCTTTTGCCAGGATTTGCAGCGGCATTATTGGCTATTGATTTGGCAGCAACCACACAATTGCAATCAGAAATGATTTATCAGATTGCTGCTGCCTATGGCTTAGACTTAAAAGACCCAGCCCGTAGAGGTGAAGTATTGGCGATTTTTGGGATAGCTTTGGGTGGCGGGCGTCTTTTAAGAGCAGCTGGTTTAGGTTTACTGCGAAATGTGCCTTTTGCTGGTGCAGTGATTGGTGCTAGTTCAAATTCGACGATGGTATATTCGCTAGGATATGCAGCTTGTCGATTTTATGAAGCCAAATTAGATGAATCTAAGTCTTTGGATTCTGAAGAAACACTAACAGAATTAAAGCAACAAAGCGATCGCTATCTAGAAACCGCGATCGCCCAGCAAAAAATCATGGATCAAATCTTAGTTCACATGATTCTTGCCAGCCATCCAGACAAAACTTGGGAAACAATTTTGCCAGAGTTGGAAGCTTTGAACCTCAGCCCTGAATCTTTGGATGCCATCAAGCAGAACATCAAATCTCCCCAGCCTTTAGATCATCTTCTCAATCAACTCAACCGAGACTTTGCAGTACCACTTTTAGCTCAATGTTGCAGAATCGCTAAACTTGAAGGTGAAATTTCACCACCAGAACAAAAAGTGATTGATGCGATCGCTACCAAATTTGACATCGACTTGAATTCAATTGAGTCAATAGTCAATAGTCATTAGTCATTTGTCATTAGTTAGTGGTTAGTAGGGGAGGCAGCGCGTTGCGGTGAGTCCAGTCCCCGTCTTGGCGGTTCCCGTCACGTAGACGCGGAGCGGCTTCCCGCCAGGGTAGGGGAACTGGCGAACCCGAAGGGAGGCTCCACGCCACATGACGCCAGTCGCTACAACGCGGGGAACCCGCGCAACGCGCTGGCTCCTTTATGCCGGGAAACCCGTCCACCGCAGTGGCTCCGCTCCGTTGTATCGACTGCCGTGCGGGTTTATCTAGATATTTCGTAAATATTGGAGAGATTGCTTTGAAAACCCGCCCGTACAGTGGTTAGTGGATAGAGACGCGATGAACGCGTCTGTACAATTTCTCCCCCTCTCCTTGTCCCCTTGTCTCCCCCTCCCCTCCTCCTTTCCCCAGAGCATAAAACCCAAATTTTACGCAATACTGGTACCAGAACTTTTACACTGAACGCTAAAAATGGATATTCGACCTAGTAACACCCCTGTTTTAGAGTGGGCAGGAGATGGATTAGCTATAGGATTATTTGAAGATGCTGTAGACTTAACTGGCGATCTGGCAGCTTTAGATGAAAAGTTTGCTGGTGTTCTCAAAGAACTAATTGCCGAAGAGGAATTTAAAGGCAAAACTGGTAGCACGGCGGTTACACGAGTAGGTAGTGGTAGCCCAGTTCGCAAGTTGATATTAGTTGGTTTAGGCAAACCGGAAGCGCTAAAACTCGATACTTTGCGGCGTGCTGCTGCTGCGGTTGCTCGATTAGCCAAAAAGCAAAAGTGCAAAACTTTAGGAATTAGTTTGCCAGTTTGGAATAACGATCCGGCACAAACTGCCCAGGCAATAGCTGAAGGCATACAGCTAGCACTTTACCAGGATAATCGCTTTAAATCGGAACCAGAGGATAAAGGAGTACAAGTTGAAACCGTAGATTTATTAGGTTTAGGTGGACAAGAAGCAGCGATTACCCGCGCCAATCAAATCGCTTCTGGGGTAATTTTGGCTAGGCAACTAGTAGCAGCTCCTGCTAACGAGGTAACGCCAATTACTATGGCAGAAACCGCAATGGCGATCGCCTCAGAACACGGTTTGCAAGTAGAAATTCTGGAGCAGGAAGAATGTGAAAAGTTGGGCATGGGTGCTTTTTTAGGAGTAGCAAAAGCTTCTGATTTGCCCCCGAAATTTATTCACCTAACTTACAAGCCTGAAGGGACACCAAAACGCAAGCTAGCTATTATCGGTAAAGGTTTAACTTTTGACTCTGGCGGGCTGAATATCAAAGGTGCGGGTAGTGGCATCGAAACCATGAAAATTGATATGGGTGGTGGTGCGGCTACATTAGGTGCAGCCAAAGCTATTGCCCAACTCAAGCCAGATGTGGAGGTTCACTTTATTTCCGCAGTCACAGAGAATATGATCAGTGGCCATGCTATGCATCCAGGTGATATTCTCAAAGCATCCAATGGTAAAACAATTGAAGTTAACAACACCGATGCTGAAGGGCGTTTGACTTTAGCTGATGCCTTGGTATTTGCTGAAAAGTTGGGAGTAGATGCGATCATTGATTTGGCTACCCTGACTGGTGCTTGCGTGATTGCTTTGGGCGATGATATTGCTGGTTTGTTTACTCCCGATGATGCTTTAGCTAAGGAATTAGAAACGGCTGCTGAGACATCAGGCGAAAAAATTTGGCGAATGCCAATGGAAGAAAAATATTTTGAAGGCTTAAAGTCTAGTATCGCGGATATGAAAAATACTGGGCCGCGTGCTGGTGGCTCTATTACTGCTGCTCTTTTCCTCAAACAGTTCGTCAAAGATACTGCTTGGGCACATCTGGATATTGCTGGTACTGTTTGGGCAGATAAAGAAAACGGCTATAACGGTTCTGGAGCGACTGGCTTTGGTGTACGTACTTTGGTGAATTGGGTGTTGAGTTAACACTAAGGTGGGCAATCCTCGCCCACCTAAACTAGCTCAATTCACTTCCTTTCTGGATGTCCTCTCTCCTCAGATGAAGGCTTACCCATGTTATTAATTTCTGCAATCATCTGATACAACCGCCCTAAGTCACGTTGATTGAAATAAAGGACTAAACGGGGTAAGTCAAAAGCTTCATCTTGCCCCTCTTGGGGTAAAGCCTGACTTTTTTCAATTCGTCCTTTGACAAGAATGTCACTAAAATCAGCGTTGAGTTTTTCTACTTCAGCGTCTGATAAATCTGTATTTAGGCGGATTACTAAGCGATCGCCTACATAGCGACTGGAGTGATAAACCTGGTAAAAGCGGGTAATGGCATTGCAAGCTACAACCAAATCATCTGTAACCGTGTACAAGCTTGGATCTTCTGGACTTACCAAGCCTTTTTGTACCAATTGTTTATCAATATACTCACTCCAAGACCGCCAGTAATCACCCCCAGGATGATCTATCAAAACTACTGGAACAGGGCCAAATTTACCCGTTTGGCTTAAAGTCATACACTCAAAAGCTTCATCTTGAGTGCCAAAACCACCAGGGAAGAGGGCGACAGCGTCACTTTCTTTTAACAAAAATAATTTGCGGGTAAAAAAGTATTTAAAGTGAATTAGTTTGGGATCGCCCTCGATAATTGGATTTGCTTGCTGCTCAAAAGGTAGCTGAATATTTAAACCAAAGGAATTTTCTCGCCCAGCTCCTTCGTGCCCTGCCTGCATAATTCCACCACCGCCACCAGTCATTACCATGAATCCCAATTGAGAAACATAGCGAGCAAAGTCAACTGCCATTTGATATTCCGGTGTTTCTGGCGATAGACGAGCCGAGCCAAAAATGGTGACTTTACGAACGTGTCGGTAATTATGAAAGAGCTTGAAACCCCGCTCCATATCTGCTAAAGACGCAGATAATATCTTCCAGTCGAGGCGATCGAGTTCACTATCAGCTAGACGCACTATGGTTAATAGCGCTTGTTGGATGTATTGCCGATGTTTTAACGTCGGTAAGCGCTCAATTAATTCAGCAATATCAGCTTGGATAGACTCTAATGTGTCGAACGACGCAGATGAGGTCATGAGAACTGTAGCCAAAGTGGCACTATATTTTACCTAAATTTGCGATCCAATTTGCAACCACGACGGGTCGTTGTCCATAGCCCATTGTTAACTATACAGAGTTTGTTGGCTCTAGTACTAGCAATGCTATTTTGCACCTTTAAGGATGAAAAGATTTTGCTCCACAATAGTTGTTTTTTTTACAGACATACTATAAAGCGTCCGTAGGTTTTTTAGTCATAGCTTTCGTACAGACGCAATTCTTCGCAGCCGTACTAACTGTTATTTTTATAACTAACTACTTTAGTTGTAACAAGCTAAAGTGCTAGTAAAGTTTAACACCATTCATATACACTGAGGAGAAGCCTGAAAAATCGTCCTGGCATTTTTAGGCTTAATTTTTACAGACAAAAAGGCACCTTGGGTTAAAAAACTAAGGTGCTACATTTTTTGTGTTAAATACAAAATAAATTTGAGCAAAAAGGATGAGATTATTTTTTCAACTGGGCGGGTTGACAAAAAGATGGACAAATGAATCATAGATTACTTTCCTGAAGAAAGTTTTTTACTATGATGTCTTGGCAGTTAAGCACACTCAGAAAGTCCCCCTCAAGGAATGAGTAGCCCATCCAAGTAGTCACGCAATACGATGAAGTGCGGTGCTAACACCTCACTGTATTGCTAACAATTATTTGGCTGGTTCAAAGAAACTTCCAGATGCTCAAGATTCAAGATATTTTTCCAAAGTATTAGCTAGTGTAGTTTTTGGCACAGCACCAACTACCATATCAACTTTTTGCCCACCTTTAAAAATCATCAATGTAGGAATGCTGCGGATACCATACTGGCTGGCAACATTAGGGTTCTCATCAGTGTTGACTTTAACTACCTTGAGTTGACCCTCGTACTGAGCTGCTATTTCATCTACAACAGGGGCCACCATCCGGCAGGGACCGCACCAGGGAGCCCAAAAGTCAACTAAAACAGGAACTGCGCTTTCCAATACTTCCTGCTTAAAAGTAGAGTCGGTAACTTGTGCGGCTGCTGACATGGCTACAAACCTTTGCCTACGATATTTTTTGAGTTTGCTGAAATTCTACCATAGCAAAAAGCACAGCTTGGAAATGATGCAAATACATTTGTATATATATAGCTTTAGTTTAGTTTTTATTAATAAACATAAGGAAGCGCCCGAACCTCAGTCCGGGCGGAGTGTGGTGTGAGGAGTGAACGGAAACATGCGTCTCCGCTATTTCTATTGTAGGCGACAGATGCTAATTTTCCAGTAGTTGTTTCATATGTCTGGGAAAATTTATTGAGGGGTTGGGGATTGGGAAGAGGGCGCGGGGACAAAAAGACGCGGGGACGCGGAGAAATAGGACAAGGGGACACACCAGACAAGGAGAATCGTGAACACATTCTTACCCCTGGTGCTTCTGTGCACCTGAAGCTCCTACTTGCCTACTCTCCCCCTCCTATTCCTAGCCCCTAGCCCCTAGTCCCCAGTCCCTCTATTTACCCATACCTAACTGTTGGGCTTTTTGATAGACTTTTCCTTCGGTCAATAAAGACGGAGCAATCACAACTTCTACTTGTTGCATTTCCTTAAGATTTTTTGCTCCTAATGTACTCATGCTTGTTTTTAAAGCTCCCAAAAGATTATGAGTGCCATCATCGAGTTGGGCAGGGCCGATGAGAATTTGTTCTAGGGTACCAGTAGTAGCTACGCGAATGCGCGTTCCACGCGGCAAGACTGGGCTAGGAGTAGCCATACCCCAATGGAAACCCCGCCCTGGTGCCTCGGCAGCTCTTGCAAAGGGAGAACCTATCATCACTCCATCAGCACCGCAGGCAATACATTTACAGATGTCACCGCCAGTTATTAAACCACCATCAGCAATGACTGGGACGTAGTTGCCGGTTTCCTGATAGTAGTCATCGCGTGCCGCAGCACAGTCAGCGATCGCTGTTGCTTGAGGCACACCCACGCCCAATACTCCCCTAGAAGTACAGGCAGCACCAGGGCCAATACCAATCAGTACCGCAGCTGCTCCTGCTTTCATTAAGTTCAGGGTAACTTCGTAAGTCACGCAGTTCCCCAATACCACAGGCATGGGCATTTCTCGACAAAATTGTGCTAAGTCTAGTGGTACAATTGATTCTGGCGATAAGTGTGCTGTGGAAACTACTGTAGCTTGAACAAAAAATAAATCTGCTCCAGCTTTTGCAACGACTGAACCATATTTACTTGCTCCTGCTGGAGTAGCACTGACTGCCGCAATGCCACCTTGTGCTTTAATTTCTTTAATCCGTTGTTCAATTAGTTCTGGTTTTATCGGTTCTGCATAAAGTTCTTGCATTAGGGGCACAAATTCATCTTTGCCCACTGCCGCAATCCGGTCTAAAATTGGCTCTGGATTCGCATAACGAGTTTGAATCCCCTCTAAGTTCAGCACGCCCAGTGCCCCTAACTGTGACAAAAGCACAGCCATGCGAACATCTACTACGCCATCCATTGCACTAGCAATAATGGGGATTTCTCGCTCAATATTGCCAATGCGCCATTTTGTATCTGCCAAACTCGGATCGAGTGTACCTCTGCCAGGTACTAAGGCAATTTCATCTATTCCGTAAGCTCTGCGAGCTACTTTGCCCCGCCCAATTTGAATTTCCACTCTGACAATGTTCCCAAATCTGTTTAAGCTAGGGTATCAAATTGTGGAGAACTTTGCAGCAGTACTATGAGTTCGTCGTTGAGCGGTAAAGCTTTTTAAGAAATAAGGGAACAGGAAACGGGGAACAGGGGACAGGGAAAATGATTTAACTTGTTTTTCCCATGCATAGTGAGTAGTGCGCCGCCTGCGGATCACTGTGAAGAAAGACAATTTTCGCTGCCAGCCATGAAAAAGGTATTTCCCCCACACCCTACATCCTCTTCCAAAACTAAAAGTACTTCACAAGCAGTAACTCCTAACACCGGGGCAAACATAAAAAATATGTATTTGAAAATCAAACTTGCTTGGTTTTGTCAGAATTAATATATGTGCTTGTTAGCGATCGCTTACCCATCATAATCCATGTCTAATGCAACACGAACTTCCCTGCTGCACTACAGCATAGCCGTGCTGTCCGTTGCCTTGGCATTGGTACTGACATTGCGACTGCAACCATTGTTGGCACCTGCGGATCTTTCCCTGTTTTATGTGGCTGTTGCTATAAGTACTAGATACGGGGGGATAAAAGCCGGGATAGTAGCTAGCATTTTATCCACTCTGGCTGTCAACTATTTCTTCATCGCGCCGTTATATACTTTCAGCATCAGTTCTGGTTATTTAGTGCCGTTAGGCGTGTTTTTATTAGTCACACTGCTGATTAGTTCGCTCGACTCGCAACTCCAAATTGCCCAACAACAAGCTCAAACCAATTTGCAAGCACTTCAAGAAAGCGAAGAACGCTACAGAATATTGGCAGACAATGTGCCGCAATTGGTGTGGAATGCTCGCTCAGATGGATATGTAGAGTATTTGAATCAACGATGGTATGACTACACCGGACTTACACCAAATTCCTCTTTGGGCTGGGAATGGCAATGTGCCATCCACCCTGATGACTTACCATCCACATTGAAGGTTTGGCAGACAGGTCTTGCCATCGGCAGTACGATAGAAGTGCAGTACCGCCTAAAACGAGCAGATGGAACCTATCGCTGGCATATTACAAGAGCAGTACCGCAAAGAAATTGTCTAGGTGAGATTAAAAACTGGTTTGGCTCATGTACTGATATTCACAATCAGAAGCAAGCAGAGGAAGAGAGAATTCGTCTGCTAGAGGAAGTGGAGTCTAAGCAAAGGTTGCTAGAGGCAGTATTGCAGCAAATGCCCGCAGGATTGTTGGTGGCGGAGGCTCCTTCCGGTCGCTTATTGTTAAAGAATGAGCAAGTGCAGCAAATTTTGGGTTATGACCTGCCTTTAGTTGAGAAGTTTGAGGAATACAATCACTTCCAGCATCGCCTATTTCACCCAGATGGACGAGCATATCAGAACGAGGAAAAGCCCTTAGCGCGATCGCTATCCACGGGAGAAGTCGTAACTAATGAGGAAGTAGAGCTAGTATGTGCCGATGGTACTCGTAAAACGATATTAGCTGACTCTTGCCCGATCCGAAATCATCAAGGGGAAATTGTTGCAGCACTTCTCACTTTCTACGACATTACCAAGCGCAAACAAGTACAGCGAGAAATACAGCAAACTAACCAAACCTTAAAAACTTTGGTTGCAGCATCTCCTTTACCGATAGTAGTGATTCAACCCGACTGCACAGTAGAGCTATGGAACCCAGCAGCGGAACGTTTGTTTGGATGGGCTGAAGCAGAAGTCCTCAATAAAATCCTACCTATTGTTCCAGAGGAAAAGCAGGAAGAATGCCGCTTAGTACGAGAGCTATTACTTAATGGGGAAACATTCTTTGGTGTTGAAACTTACCGCTGTAAACGTGATGGTTCCCAGATCATTTTGAGTATCTCTGCTGCCCCCGTTTGTGACGAAAATGGCACAGTCAATAAGATGATGCTCATCTTCCAAGATATTACGGAGCGTCAGCAAGCCGAAACTGCACTGCGAGAAAGTGAAGAGCGATTTCGTCAGCTAGCCGAAACTATCCAAGATGTTTTTTGGGTATCAAATCCGTTTGCAGGTGAGGTATTTTACGTTAGCCCTGCTTATGAGCAAATTTGGGGGCGTTCCTGTGAGAGTTTGTACGCAAACCCTGCTACGTGGATGGAAACCGTCCATCCTGAAGACAGAGAGCAATTGCAAGCTACTTTTAACAGTCAAATTACGCAAGGAAAATACGACGCAGAATACCGCATTATCCGTTCTGATGGTTCAATACGATGGATTCGCGATCGCGGTTTCCCAATTAAGAATGAGTCTGGAGAAATCTACCGTGTTGTAGGAGTGGCAGAAGATATTACAGATGGGAAGTTAGCACAAATTGCTTTAAGAGATGCTCTACAAAGGTTGAATTTCCATGTCGAGAATACACCTCTAGCAGTGATAGAGTGGAATACAAATCTGCAAATAACCCGTTGGTCTGCCGCCGCCACAAAGATATTTGGCTGGCAACCAGAAGAAATTTTACATAGAAAATATGGGGAGTGGCAGTTTGTCTACGAGGAGGATTCACAAAGAGTTCTCAATGTTTGGCGTCAAATCCTCAGTGGCAATGAGCCACAAGTACTTTGCTGTAACCGTAACTACACAAAATCAGGCAACATTGTCCATTGTGAGTGGTACAATTCAACACTCACCGATGAAGCAGGTAATGTAGTTTCAGTGTTATCACTAATAGAAGACGTAACTAAAAGACAACAGGCTCAACAAGAACTAGAACAAAGCGAAGAAAGGTTAAGTCTAGCAATGGAAGCTGCTCAGATGGGCTTCTGGGACTGGAATCTCCTCACTGGCGCAGTCACTTGGTCGTATTATCACGCGTGCCTTTTCGGCTTGGCACCAGAAGATTTTCAAGGAAGCTATGAATCTTTTGTTGAGTGTGTTCATCCAGATGATCGCTCGCTAGTGAATCAAGCGATCGCTGACTCAATTCACGGAAATGGCAACTATGAAGCTGAGTTTCGTGTCATCTGGCAGGATAACAGCATTCACTGGATTTCTGGTAAAGGTCAAGTATTTTACAACAGCGCAGGTCAAGCTACACGTATGATTGGTGTAGTTAGGGATAGCACTGATCGCAAACTAGCTGAACAAGAACGTGAAAATCTCCTGCGTTCGGAACAGGCAGCACGGGAGTCAGCAGAAACAGCTAACCGCATCAAAGATGAATTTTTAGCAGTGCTTTCTCATGAATTGCGATCGCCCCTTAATCCCATCTTGGGCTGGACAAAACTACTGCGTTCTCGTAAATTTGACGCAGAGGCAACAGATCGCGCCTTAGAAACTATTGAACGTAACGCTAAGTTACAAACCCAACTGATTGAAGACTTGCTTGATGTTTCACGGATTTTACGGGGAAAGCTTAGTCTGAATGTAGTTCCCATTAATTTGGCAGCAACAATAGACGCAGCCCTAGAAACAGTACGATTGTCAGCAGAAGCTAAAGACATTCAAATTCAGAAGCTATTTGCTCCAGATGTCGGTTTAGTTGCAGGAGATCCCAATCGTTTGCAGCAAGTAGTTTGGAATCTACTCTCAAATGCAATTAAGTTTACTCCCAATGGTGGGCAAGTAGAGGTACGGTTGGGGACTAGGAAAAAGACAAGGGGACAAGGAGACAAGGAGACAAGGGGAGAAGATGTAAATTACGATTCTGCACCTATTACCCAGTACCCAATCACCGATCCCCAATCCCCAATCCCTAACTATGCCCAAATTCAGGTGAAAGACACAGGTAAAGGCATCAAACCAGAATTTCTCCCTTATGTATTTGACTACTTCCAGCAGGCAGATAGCGGCACTACCCGCAACTTTGGTGGTTTGGGGTTGGGACTTGCGATCGTCCGTCATATCGTTGAATCTCATGGCGGTACTGTTTGGGCAGAAAGCCCAGGAGAAGGAGAAGGAGCAACGTTTACAGTATGTTTGCCCCTCCTGAAAGAAAACAGGGAGCAAGGAGACAACAAAACAACAGAACAAAGAGAAAATCTCTCTCCCCATCCCCCCATCCCCCCATCCCCTCCTCTTCCACTGTCGGGTGTGCGAATTTTGGCTGTAGATGACGAAGCCGATATGCGTGATTATGTCAGTTTTGTATTGGAGCAATCAGGAGCTGAAGTAACCGTTGCAGCATCGGCACAAGAAGCGCTAACAGCCCTAGTTCAAATTCAGCCAGATGTGCTAGTAACTGATATTGGTATGCCCAATACTGATGGATATATGTTACTGCAACAAATTAGGGCATTAAATCAAGAACCAGGAAAGCAAATTCCAGCCATCGCCCTCACAGCTTATGCTGGAGAATACGACCAAAAACGGGCAATAGCAGCAGGATTTCAGATACACTTGCCCAAACCTGTTGAACCGGATGCATTACTAGAGGCGATCGCATCGTTAATTGAACGTACATGAGAGGGAGACAAGGGAACAGGGGACAAGGGGAATAATTAACGACCAATGACTAATAACCAATGACTATTGACTAACCGGAAATTCACCCTTTGAGATTGAGCCGTGCAGGGATTTGTATTGTTACCATAATTTCAGACCATTTAGATTTAGATATTAAAGCACTAATATTAAAACCTTGATTCAAGCCGAAACTTTAGAACTACTTGAATGGCATCGTCTGTGCCAGCACCTATCTACGTTTGCAGCCACAAAACTAGGGGCAGTCGTCGCACGCGATTTGAGAATTCCTGATTCCCAGGCTGAAAGCGAATATTTACTAGCGCAAACTAAAGAAGTTTACGAACTTGAAAGCCGCCTCACTACCGGTTTAGTATTTGAGGGAATTCAAGATATTGGCGATTTTTTAGAAAGAGCTGAATTGCAAGGAGTTTTAGCAGGTGAGGAACTGCTTGCGATCGCTACTACCTTGGCTGGAGCACGAAACTTACGCCGAATTATCGACAATCAGCCAGATGTACCAATTCTGTCGGAATTAGTAGCTGATTTACGAACGTATCCAGAACTAGAGCAAGAAATTCACCGTTGTATAGATGAACGCGGACAAGTAACTGATCGCGCTAGCCAAAAACTGGCTGATATTCGCACAGAACTACGGAAAATACGCAATCAAATTACACAAAAATTACAAAATATCTTACAAGCAAAAGCTGGCGCAGTTCAAGAACAGATTATTACTCAAAGGGGCGATCGCTATGTGATCCCTGTCAAAGCACCCCAAAAAGACGCAATTCCTGGTATTGTCCACGATACCTCTACTAGTGGCGCAACATTATACATAGAACCGAATTCCATCGTGCCACTTGGTAACCAGCTGCGACAGTTGGTAAGAAGAGAACAAGCAGAAGAAGAAGCTATTCGTCGTGTTTTAACCGAGCAGGTAGCAGCGGTAAAACTCGATTTGGAAAGATTGTTAGCCATTGTTACCAGTTTAGATTTAGCAACTGCCAAAGCTCGTTATAGTTTGTGGTTACAAGCCAATCCTCCTCACTTTATTAACCGAGAAGCGAATGAAAGTATCACCTTAAGACAACTGCGTCATCCGCTGCTAGTGTGGCAACAGCAGCACGAACAAGGACAATCAGTCATTCCCGTAGATTTGCTAATTCAGCCACAGATTCGGGTAGTAACAATTACCGGGCCAAATACAGGTGGTAAAACAGTAACTCTCAAAACTTTGGGTTTAGCAGCATTAATGGCAAAGGTGGGCTTGTTTGTTCCTGCCCGCGAACCTGTAGAATTACCTTGGTTTGAGCAGATATTAGCAGATATTGGGGACGAGCAATCATTACAGCAAAATTTATCTACTTTTTCTGGGCATATTCGCCGTATTAGCCGAATTTTGGATGCATTAGGGACAGGAGACACGGAGAGTGAAGAAAATATCTCCCCCTCTCCCCCCTCCCCCCCCTCCCCTCCTCTTTAGTGCTTCTAGATGAAGTAGGCGCTGGTACAGATCCCGCTGAAGGTAGTGCTTTAGCGATCGCCCTGCTGTGCTATTTGGCAGAACACGCCCAACTAACGATGGCAACTACTCACTTTGGTGAATTAAAGGCACTGAAATACCAAGATGAGCGGTTTGAAAATGCCTCTGTCGAATTTGATGAAGCTACTCTTTCGCCTACTTATCGTTTACTCTGGGGAATACCTGGACGTTCTAACGCCCTGGCAATTGCTCGTCGCTTGGGTTTAAAACCAGAAGTTGTAGAAGCGGCAAAAAGCAACTTGGGAGGAGCAACAGACGAAGTCAACCAGGTAATTGCTGGGTTGGAAGCGCAACGTCGCCACCAGGAAACTAAAGCAGCACAAGCACAAGATTTATTGCAGCAAGCTGAACGTTTATACAAAGAAGTAACCGCAAAAGCCACAGCATTACAAGAAAGAGAACGCGATTTGCGTGCTTCCCAAGAAATCGCAGTACAGCAAGCGATCGCCCAAGCTAAAAATGAAATTGCCAAAGTAATTCGTCGCTTACAGCAAGGTACGCCAACCGCCCAAGATGCCCAGCAAGCAACAAATGCTTTAAATCAAATAACTGAAAAATTTATACCTCAGCCTCCACCAAAACCCAAACAAGGGTATGTTCCGAAAGTTGGCGATCGCATTCGCATTCCTAAATTAGGACAAACAGCAGAAGTCTTAACTGCACCCGATGAAGATGGTGAATTAACTGTCCGCTTTGGAATTATGAAGATGACAGTGAAGTTGGAAGACGTGGAATCTCTGGATGGTAAAAAAGCTGAACCAGTAATTAAGGAGCACAAGAGCAAAGGAGAATCCAGAGTCGTTGAAACTCCAGCACCAGCAACTGCTCCAGCAATTCGCACATCTCAAAATACAGTAGACTTGCGCGGGCGCAGGGTGCCAGATGCAGAAATGATTTTAGACAAAGCAATTTCAGAAGCAACAGGGCCAATATGGATTATTCACGGACACGGCACTGGTAAACTACGGCAAGGTGTTCACGCATTTTTAAAGCAACATCCCAGAGTTAGCCGTTATGAAGCGGCTGAACAATCCGATGGCGGTACTGGCGTTACTGTTGCTTATGTAGAGTGAAATCAAGGCTAGTTATCTTTGGAAAGAGTATAACTAGCCTGCGGAGGCAAGCTTAGTTTGTATAGCTGCACCCTTCTAGGGTGTCGGAATATTACAAACAGCTACTACTAGAATTAAGCGAAGACGGAAATGAATGGGCAGATGTAAACATAGCGAATACAATACTGCCGATCGCAAGAAATAATAGCAATAAACAAACACTCAAGAAAAAGACAAAATCTTTATGTACGATTTGAAGATGACGTTCAATAAATGACGAATAACCCCCAATCCCCAGTGAACCGACGCTACCAATAATTAGCAACCTAGCAAACAAATTTATCAAGTCTGTAAATATTGAGCGATCGCTAATTATATATTCACAAATATTTTTGTTTCCTATTGGTAATTTCCCAAATACTAATTCAGATATTTTGGGATACATTACCAGTAAGTTTTTTAGTTCCAATAATCTTGGAAATTTATCCAATGTGTTGTTGATAGTACCGTACACGTCTGAGTAATGCCAGTGAGCATTAAATTGTTCTGGAGATAGTAGATTTGAGCCTAGAACTATCGATGGCGTACTACTAAAAATTAAACTTATGAAAAATCCAGTTGTAAAAACTAATATTTTTTGTTTAATTTTCATTTAAATTAAATTTAATTCTTATTTTTTAAGTGTAGAGACACAAAACATCGCGTCTCTACTTGAAAAGCACAACACTCATCACAAAATCAGCGATCGCGCCCAAACCATCTCCAAACTGGGGAATTAAAAACAGCATCATCAAAGCAAAATATCCGTATTGGCTTTTCTCTAGTGGTTTTAAGGAAGGAAAAATTTCACTAAAAACATGAAATCCATCTAAAGGCGGAATTGGTAAAAGATTAAACAAACACAGTAACAAATTTATTCGAGCTGCTAGATAGAAAAAATTAAAACTAAAAATATTCGGATAATTATAAACAATAAATTTCAACAGCAACAGGCATAAAATTGCCAAAGCTAGGTTGGATATAGGCCCCGCCGCAGATACCAAAATATTACTCAGCTTTGCAGAACGAAATTTAGAGGGATTGACGGGCATTTTTCCCCAGGCAATGCCAACAAGACACAAGAAAATTATTGATTCCCAACCCATATGAACTACAGGATTAAGGGTAAGATGACCAGATTTTTTGGGTGTGTCATCTCCCTGAGTCACAGCAGTAAAGCCATGAGCAAGTTCATGCAAAGTAACTGAAATTATTACAATTAAAACTACTCTAAAAAAATGTGTGGGATGAGTTAATAGTGTATTGATAAACATATATAAAAACTTGTAGGAGCTTTTCAGCCATAGACTGTTTCAAAACTGAGATCTTGCACCACTCAATAACCGTAAGGTAGGGATTTTCCACACGTCAAAATAAGGGGTTTGAAGAAAGTTAGGCAGTGCCCACCCTACAAAAATTACTGCTTCAGGACAAGCTATTTAATCATTGGCAAGCACGCAGCACAAAAATTTGAGTGCTACCCCAATTTTTCCGGACAACCTATAAATCAGTAAGAAAAAGATTATAGTAGTAATTTTAAGATATAATTTATACTTTTAAATTTGTAACTTTACTTAAAAATGTAGTCATCTTTGCTACTAGCGCTTACTCCAACATCACATCCGAAAAAACTCGTATTTGGTTCAAAAAACAGTATGTGATGATTGTAAAAGCAATCTTATTCAGCGATCGCACATACATCTACTTAAATATTTTTTGTACTTATTATCACTAAATCACTTGTGGTAAATTCGCTATTTCTGCAAAAATACTTACTTTCTTGACCTGGTTGTTGAAAAAGACTTCATTAGGTATTCTTTGGGGTATAAAATCACAAATAGCAACTACCCATGAGCAAATATCTGTCTAAAGGTAGATTTGTTTAATATCAAAAAGCTCATGTTTTAGTAGAAAATACACGAAACACTGATTGGTGCAGTCAGGAGAATACAAAGTAATAAATAACGCCTTTAGTTTTTCCAAAATCGTTTTTCGTCATAGAGTTAAGACAAAGACCGCTGCTGTTTACCAAACATCAAAGCCATGTAAGCCGCCAAACCGCTTTCTGTAGACTACATTTCTACGTAATAGCTTTGGGAAACCAATCTTCGTTTGTGAAAGTCTGGTTTCAAAATGGGTAACAGCAACAGCCCCTACTAGCCCGATCACCTATGCTAAAAGTTATGCACTCTGCCGCTAACTCACCCACTCCAACTCCCCAGTGGGAGGACTTAATTAAACTCCCAGCCCCAAATTCAGTTCAGTGGGATAATATCAAAACCCAATTGGATTTGGTGCTGTTGGCGCTAGAAACATTGACTGGCATTGGCTCCGAGGCAATGCTTTCAGCGGCAATCGATCTGAATTTAGAGTCAAGAGTGCCAGATCGTGTAGCGCTATGGCGACTGCGCCAGTCAAATCCGCTACGCAAAGGTCAAGGAGGGCGAAAAAAGCTCGATGTAGAAGAAGCGCGGGCGCTTGTTCTCATTACTTGCTATCTTGCTCAACAGCACCAAGAGTTGATTCGCCGTGCTGTTGGTTTGTTAGAACAGATGGCGGAAAATAACCGGGAACCTCATCAGGCTGCTTTACTCGGAGATTATATCGATGCTTTCTGCAACACTTACCAAGAGCGCATGGAGGAAGAATCGACAATCTCCACGGATGAACTAACCCACCTGGCTTTAAAACTGCTGATAGATTTACTTTTTTACAGTGGTTCTGGTGGGCACCGCCGCCTCTGGCTAGCACTTATAGACCGTTCAACTAAATTTTGAAAATGTCCTGCTTGTATTTCCTGCCATGCCTCTAACAAATTCTGTCATCCGTCGGTACACACCGCCTACTTGCACGCTAGAAGTATTGGCGCAAAGCTCACCTTTATCCCGTTGGGTAGGAAAATCAGTCTTAAAGCAGCTACGTTTTGAGCTACGCTTTGACGATCCACGATTGCCAGAAGAACAGAGAATTGTAATTCGGGGCGATCGCGAACAATTAGAAGCTTTGTGTGCAGCGGTAACAAACTACGTGCAGGAATTCCTTCAAATGCCTCCTGAGAAGTTTTGGGCAACTTTCTCAGGCTTCGATGACTCAAGCAAAGTATCTGATAACCCACAATTACAAGAACCTTTTCAATCTTCTCAAGCAATTCAAACTTTAGACACTTTTAATACTCAAATACCCGGTACTCAAATACCAGGAACAGAAATATATATAAAACCCAGTAGCCATTTAACTCACAATTTGTTTCTTGGTTCTTTAGGTTACCAGGTATCTACTCCTGTAATTCAACTTAGCCTACTGCAACTAT
The DNA here is from genome assembly GCF_000317285.1 of Chlorogloeopsis fritschii PCC 6912. GTDB lineage: Bacteria > Cyanobacteriota > Cyanobacteriia > Cyanobacteriales > Nostocaceae > Chlorogloeopsis > Chlorogloeopsis fritschii. The sequence goes on from NZ_AJLN01000116.1 coordinate 667,508, forward strand.
TTGATTTAGCAACTGCCCTAGATGAATATTCTGCTGATGTCTTAGCACTACCAGTTCTCTACCAAAGAAAATCATCTTTTCCGATACCTGCTTGGGCATCTGTAGCAGCAGTGTTGGTACTGGGTGTGGGTCTGGTGCCCTTAGCTTTACAATACACTAGCAACAAGAAAGAACCGCAAACAGCCAAGCAACCTTCAGCAGCAGAAGAGAATATTGCCTTAGAACCTTCACCGTTACTGAATCCGCCAAATCCTACACCTGCACTTACCCCAGCAGATCAATTACCGTCGCTATCCTTTGGCTCTGGCTTGTCGATTCCTGGTTCTACTTTACCCCCAAATCCCCAAACACTTCCGCCAAGCCAGTCTGCCCTACCGCCAATATCTTCTAACCTCCCTTCAACTCCTTCATCATCTCCTCAAAACACTTTCCCATCAACCTCCCAATCACCTTCAGGTAGTGTATTCAACGTTCCACAAACGACAGCACAAAATCTTCCCAACTCTCAAGCCAAGAATACACCACAAACCCTTACAAAACCAGAAGCTGCCATTCAAGCCGATTCCCTGAAAAGTCAACAGGGAACTGTGTCTACTCCTACAGGTCAAAGATTACCTTCAACTTTACCTACCACTCCAGGCAACCCATCCTCCGGGGGTATCCAAGTTCCTCCTAATGTTGCCTCTATGCCTAATATTCCTACAGGCAGTGCTAATACCCAAACTAGCTCGCCAACCACACCAACTAACTCCTCAGTCTCAACTAATGATAGTTCCAAATTAGTTAACAGATTGAGGGCAAATCGCAACCCTCGTACAACTGTTGCCACTGGTACATTGTTTGACACAGCACAGGTGGCAGAAGCGAGAGAATTTCTAAGAAAACGTTGGCAACCACCTGGCTCATTAAAGCAAGCGCTAGAGTACAGTCTCATTGTCGGTGTTGACGGCACTATTGAACGCATCTTTCCTTTAGGAAAAGCTGCCAGAGAATATGTCGATCGCACGGGTATGCCTTTAATTGGTGAACCTTTTGTTTCTCCAAGTAGAAGCGGACAGGCGATGAGAATTCGAGCTGTTCTCAATCCTGATGGCAAAGTGCAAACTTTCCCGGAGCCTGAATAATTAGACTTCTCGCGACAATCAGGATCTAGGTTAACTACGACCCCAGATGGACACAGATTTTATCCGTGTCCATCTGTGTTTTTATGCAAAATCTCTCTAAAATCCTCTTGACTCCGTGTTCTCCGCGTTCTCTGCGGTTAATTACTCTGGAATTGTCTGATTTAAAAAAAGGACTGGTCATACCAGCCCTAAATTTTCAAATTATCTTGAAAATTAAAATTTAATAACGGGATTTCTTTTGTTTTGATTTAAGTTTTTTCCGCCGTCGCTGTGCAGCTGCAACTGCACCTTCTACCGGATACCCAACTACAGGTATTACCTGAAATTTACGTTCTTCTTCTAGCTTTTTCAGTTCGGTGTAGTCAACCCAGTGGATGCAATCAACCGGACAAGTGTCAATTGCTTCTTGAACTATATCCTCCGGATCGGCATCTTGGCGCAATACACGCGATCGCCCGTAATCTGGCTCAATGTAAAAAGTATTACGGGCAACAAAAGCACAATGTTTGCAACCAATACAGGTGATTTCATCAACATACACACCTTTTTGGCGCAACATACCCCCTAGTTCCGGCTCTAAACCAGAGCGTTCAGGGGCATCTCGCAAAAAACCGCCTAACTCTGGCTCCAAACCGGATCTGTTGTCTTCTTGTTCTTCCAGCGACGGCGAAAAATCAGACATTACGCACTCCAGCGCTGCACTACTAAGCGAATTGAACCATCTTGATTTTGCTGTTGTTCGGCAACTTGAAAGCCAGCACGGGTAGATTCTTTTACAACTGTGTTGTAAGCATATCGCTGTGTTACCTGACGCAAAAACCCTTCCACTGACAAGTCTTGTTGCCAATATTGCAAGTCAGCTACCAATTCGTATTCTTTGCCATTCCATTTAAAGCCTACGTCATAACCATTGTCTTGCTCAATGGTAATCTCTGCTGCATGGGTTTGACCGCGATAACCACGTACTTCCCGTGGCCCTTGCTTCCAGTCTATGCCTAAGTCTGTGAGAGCATCTTGCAAAGATTCAAGGTTACGAATTTGGGTTTTAATTTGGCTAAAGTGTGACATGGTGGTTGTGAATTAATGAAACTAAACTATGTTTGCAAACTTACCAATCGCTGAAAGCGCTTTGTGTATTCGCCACTCCAGATTGTTGCACCTTAGCGGCGAAAAATTCTGAGGTTGACTGTTGACTGAGCACTTGTCCTAGCTGTGCCTCTATTGCCGCTGTGACTTCAGCACACGAGGCACCCACAATGCCAGTGACTTTTTCTTGTACCCTACCATCTGGATAAATAATAAATTCTAATGTCTCCATGCTCTTGGCCAACCACAAATAGTTATGCTTAGACGGTACTGCTCTAGCAAAAAGCTACAAAAATAGCCAATAGGAACAGCGTTTTCCCTTAGCTACAAATTTGCCATTTGTTAACTAATGTTCCATCTCTCAAAATATATATCTCAAAAACTTTACAAAACTTATTGATTTAATTAGTCAATACATTTGTTATATGTAAGTTTCTCTTAACCTTATCGAGAAGTCAAGCTCAAAATTTAACAAAATCCTCAATGGCAAAAGACTGCGAAACCAGCAGCTACAGCCCTCAAAGAATTAGCTAGAGTGAGAAATGAGAATTTTTATTGAAAATATTTATCATTACTATTCAATTAATCTTATAAAATTAGCCACAAGCTTGAACTACATCTTAAATTTTTAACAATATCAAGGAACTTGCCAGAAATTAAGACAAAGGAGGACTTATGTCGAGAAGGTAGTGCAGTGCAACAACAGAATCTGGAAAGGAAATCACCCAAGATAATAAAATCTTGTCGAGGTTAGCTTTAGCTTGAGGTAGTCAGATTCTGTATCTTTCTGAAGTCACAAATTTAAGATTAATCAAGATGGCACTCTTGTGGCTTCGTTTACAATACTTTTTCTATAGACTTAGGCAAAGCAGGGGTTTTTCTAAAGTCAGGTTAGGCCTTTATTCAATTCAGCTAATTGACCATGAATGCAGAGCAAGTAATGGATTTCAGCAATTTTCCACAAGCGAAGCGTATCGGAGTACTAGGCTTTGGCGGGTTAGGGCAAGCCGCAGCCAAAGTACTTGCTCCCAAAAAAGAAATGATTTTAGTAACCGTGGCAGACAAAAAAGGTTACGCTTACTCTCCTGAGGGATTAAATGCCAAAGAGTGCATAGCCACTTATCATTCTCAAGGTTCGGTAGGCTACTTAGATATATTTGGTACTTTAACTAACTATAGTATTCAGGATTTAATCGAAAGCGGTCATCCTGTAGATGGCTATTTTTTAGCATTACCAAATCTACCGAATGATTTTATTGCCTCTGTAGCTCAACAGTTTATTAAATCCGGCTGGCGGGGGGTACTAGTTGATGCGATTAAACGCACCAGTGCGGTAGAACAGTTACTGAAAATGAAAGAAGAACTGCAAGCTGCCGGAATTACCTATATGACGGGATGCGGAGCAACGCCAGGATTGTTAACAGCAGCAGCAGCCTTGGCAGCGCAAAGCTACAGCGAAATTCATCAAGTGGAAATAACCTTTGGAGTAGGGATTGCTAACTGGGAGGCTTACCGCGCCACCATCCGCGAAGATATTGCCCATATGCCCGGTTACAGCACAGAAACTGCCAGAGCAATGACTGATGCAGAAGTAGAAGCACTTTTGGATCGAACTAATGGCGTGTTGACATTAGAAAATATGGAACACGCCGATGATGTGATGTTGGAATTAGCGGGAATTTGTCCGCGCGATCGCGTTACTGTTGGTGGTGTTGTCGATACTCGCAATCCCAAAAAACCCTTAAGCACTAACGTGAAGATTACAGGTCGTACCTTTGAGGGTAAAATTTCCACTCACACCTTCACATTAGGGGATGAAACTAGTATGGCAGCAAACGTGTGCGGCCCAGCCTTTGGCTATCTTAAAGCAGGTATAGGATTGCACCAACGCGGCATTTATGGAATATTCACTGCTGCTGAAATTATGCCCCAATTTGTGAGATAGGCTTGTAGTAAGCACTTTAGTGCTTAAAACTTTGAGGGCTTTAGCCCTCACTACAAACCTTTTAATTTGTTTAATAAATTACTATTCTCATTCTAGAGTTCTTTCATTAGCAGTAGCGTCTTGCTTCCTCCTCTAACCTTCTAATTTCGCTTTCCCAGTACCCAAGTTTCTTCCGTCGCTCTCCTAATTGATGTTCTGTAGGGGTTTGGGAAGGTTGTGTACCTGGGTTAGGATAAATTCTCCTCCTTGTTAGCCATTGACAACAATAGTATTGCCAAAGATAAGCATGATCGTGTGTGTCACCACCAAGACAACGAATTTGCTTAACAGATAGTTGATGTTGGTCGAAAAGTATTTGTTGATTTTTTAAGTTCTTGGGAAATAAACGAGTTTCACTACCCTTTCCACGAAAGAACTCTACCACAAACCACTCACCAAAATCGAAGATACAAATTTCTGTCGGGTTGCTACCATCATCTTTCAATATATCAACATCTCCTTTGATCTGATTTCCTACGGTATTGAATGTTTTTTGAGGAAGTAAAATGCGGATACGCTCAAAGCGATCGCTGTAAAATTTCCAAAATTCACTACGGCGTAATAGTTGATTTACTTCAAATTCCTCTAATTGAAGTCTTTGCAAAATCAAATTTACTAACTTTTTAAAATCAGTGTAATTAATTGCTCCTATCCACTCTCTGAGTTTTTGTCTTGCTTGTTCTGAGAGTATATGAATTTTTTCAGCGCTACTATAATTTTCTTTAAACCATGTAACTAATGGTGGATACTTACTCGCTACTTCCTTCGATACATGAATTAGCAAATAGTTCACGGCGTTGACTTGATACTCAAATAATGACATTTCATCCAAGCATCGTAATAGCCAGTTTACCTGTTGTTGGTTTGGATTAGTGAGAGAACAAAAATAGGGAACTATATCTTCAATAAAATTTTTAAATGCTGCAATCCAAACTGGTAAAGCATGACTAATTTCTGTAATTAGTTCATTGCAAGTAAAATTAAGTTCACAAGCTATTCTGCTGAGTTCTTTTCCTGGATTAGTAGTACTAAGTGACCGGACTATTTTTACAGTTAGTATATCTTTGATATTTTCAATACTCAAAAAGGCATGAAAAGACTCTACAAAAGAAGATGCTAGACTGTTTTGATTTTGGTCATTATAATAAAGAGCTAAACGCCATAATAGTTGACGTTGTAACCATAAATTTTTAGCAGCATATCTCCAGATTAGTTCTGATGTTTTTCTACTAATTAAAGTATTTTTACTATCCCAACCTGTTTTCCCGTAAATGCAATAAACCCATTCTAGTTCACTGATTTTTTCTTCCTTTCCTTCTTGAACTTTTTTCAAAATTTCATCAACAGTCTTTACAGAAATTTCTACTTTGGGTAATTGAGTAGTAAATTCAAGTAATTTGTTTGGGTAGGGATAGACCGATAGAGAATCAGTAGAAGGTGTAAAAAAATTATCATTCATTAATTTTCTCCTGAGATTTCTTTAAATATGATTTATTAGATAGCTCATCGCTACGAAATTGCAGACGAAATAATACTTTGCGGTCAGCAGGGTTATCGCGAGTTTTATCAGCTTCAATTTCTCCCCTTCCTGCTGCTAAAATTTTCTGACTTAAAGATGCTTGAGTAGGAAAATTCATATCATAAAATATAAACTTATATACTGATGAAGCTCGAAGAACACTCAATTCCATATTCGTTTTATCATCTCCCTCGGAACTAGTATGTCCTTCGATCACAACACGAGAAACTTCGTTTTCTATTTCTGGTTTAGAGAAAATTACTCGACTATACACAGGGATAAAACGACGGAGAAATTCTTTTCCTTTTGGTTTAAGTTCTGTGCTACCTTGAGCAAAGAGGATTGATTCTTGAATGCTAATATCTCCAGTTTCTGGGTTAACTTTGACATTAATGTTATTGCTTTTCATTTCTCCAATTACATTACCAATAACTACTCGTTTAGGCTCGTCAATCTGAGCAAGAGCAGTAATAAAGAGAAGCACAAAAAACATTAATAATCCAGACATTAAATCACCGATTGAAAGATATATACTTGCATCATCATCTTCGGTATTGTCTGGTTCACAGTCCCATATAAAGTTTTGCATTTTAATGATTTCCGTTGAAGTGATTACGGTTATCAGTGGCTTTGACTAGAACATCAGCAGAATGATATAAATTTTGACAAACTTGAGTGATTGCAGTATCTGCTTCACTAAAGAAATGAGTATGTGTTTTTTCAAAATGCTCTTTCCAGTCGTTTAATGAATTTTTAAAAGTATGAGATAATGCCCGATACTCACTTTGTATATCTCTAACTTGAGTTGCAATTTCACGAGCAATTTCTTGTAATTGTATAAGTCGTTGACTTGAATTTAGTCCAATAGCGTTTGCAAATTCGCCTACTTCTCTAGTAGTACGACGAATCAAATTCATATCTTCATTGGCTTGATTAGATAATTCTCTTCTACGCTGGTATTCTTCTTGGAAAACACTATCTAGATGGTTTACCACTCCTGATAAACCATCTCTTTGTTGTCCTAGTGTTTCCTCTAAAAGATTATTTTGGTGTGCAAAAAAGTTTTGTAAATTTACTTGATATTCTTTGCGGAATGATGTTAAATCTTCCTGGACAGTCTGACGACAAGCTGTAAGAGTGTGGTCAATATTTCCTAAAGCATCAAGTAAATTATCTCTAGCACTAGTCATCAAAGAAGATGCTTGATTTCCAGTAGTTTCTAAAACACTATTTTGCTCACGAAAAGTTCGATGGGCTTCAGAAAGAATATTAATCATTCCAGTACGGGTAGCTTGTAGCATCTGTTGTTCTACTACTGCTCGTTGTTGCAGTGCTTGTTCTAACTCTTCTCTAATTCCTCGAAATGTTGCAGCAGCATTTTCAGCACTTTCTTGAAATGCGGTTCTTTGTGCTGTCATTCCTTGAATACTTTGATTGACTGCACGATTTATTTCTACTGCTGTTTGTTCTAAAACACCTCTTGTATCTGTTTGAAATTGGCTGAGAGTGAGACTTAAGTCGTTAGCGAATTCTTGGAGTTGAGTTAATGTTTGTTCTTGAAAACTCTGAATTGTAGTGATAGATGTTCCCAAATCTCGATGAAGAGTCAGGACTGCTTCAGATGCTTGCTGTGTTAATTCAGCGCTTCTATCAAGCCTATCTGCTATTGGTTCTAATACCTGAGTTCGTAAATCCTGAATGAGGTTCTCTAAAACTCTCTGTCCTTGATTTTCTTGTAATTTTCTTAGCCTTTGTTGCTCTTTAAATATTGCTTCTAGTCCTGGTAATATTTTTTTGCCAACAGCCTCCCCAATTAATTCTGGACTTAGTTGTTGTAGTCCAGATAAATTTTTAGCAAGACTATTTAAATTATTAGCAACCTGTTGAAAACTATTTGATTCTTGATTTACTGCTGTTTCCTGAATAGTTATATTATCTAATTTTTCACGCAGGCTATCACGTTGATTTTGTCTGATAAAATCACTTATAAATAAAACCAACGTAAAAGCACTACCAGAACCAAGACCCATTAATGATGTAGAAAAAGCTGTTTGCATTCCTGCGATTAATTGCTTAATAGCAGGCATTAACTGCTCCATACTTCTGGTATCTAAATTAACATCTTGTAGTCCTTGCTGAATACCATAAAAAGTACCCAAAACACCAATAGCAGTACAAAGAGTAGTAACAAAACGTAGAGAGCTACGGGGTACAGGACGAGATAAAATAGCTGGATATTTAATTAATAAATATTTATTATTTCTCTTTCTCTGTTCAATTCTATTCTGTTGATCAGTTCCTATATGCTCATTCAACCAACGAAGAAGCTTATCACTTGGAGGATTGGAATTTTTACCCTTTAGCCATTTATTCAAGATATTGATTGCAGTTTGAGTTGTACGAAACTTCAAGCAATAACGAAACACGCTATATAACTCAACACAAATTGCCAATATTAATACTACGGCTGTTGCATAGTGAAAAGGAGTGTCATCCCAAATAATGTCCCAAATTTCGAGGATATCCATACAGCACCCTTTATGATTTAGATTGATTGTTTAGTAAATTTACGTAGTTCTTGCTCTGTGAGAAATTCTTTTGCTACTCTGAAAGGGAGATGTTCAGCATATAAACGATCGCCTACCTCCTCCCTTAGTTGCAAACTGTAAATTTCCTCACCTACTTTATTAGATTCTTCCTTATCTTTGACTAGATAAACTTTGTCAGGAGCATATTCTTTCAGTAAACGTACCTGTAAACAGGTTTTTAAATCTCGTGTCGAAGTAGAGAGAGTAGAATCTTCACCAAATAATTCTCGTGCAGCTTTCCAACCATGATTAACTGCAATAATTTCTCTCACCAACTGTTCAATAGATGTCTTGAAAAGATGTTCAATCTTATCCATTAGTACGTTGTTTTCATGCTTTGTTTCTATAGTTTTATATTTCCCTTAAAAGTATTAAATATAACTTTTATAGTTGTCATATTTGATAGATGAAAAATTAAAAAACACAGATCCCCGACTTCTCACCAGAAGTCGGGGATTTTGTATTCACGAATGATTTAGGACTGCTATATCTCTCTACTAACAATCCCTAGTCCCTAGCCCCTCTTCTTTACTTCTGTCTTCATCAAACATCGATTCTGGGGCTTGAATTACAAATGGTAAATCGGCTCCTACCAAACCTCTTTGAATGCGTTCTGCTGTCTCTGGAAAAACCACAAACAAAGGATATACAGTACTAGTTCCCTCACTCAAAATATGCTTGTAGCGGAAGGGCATCAGCCATTCATAGCTTTTGTCTAGCCAAACTTGTGTTTGTCGCCAGCGCCCTAATAAATCAGAAAAATCTTCGTTGGGACGATGAATAAAAATAATAATTTCAGATCCGGTTTTAATTTTCCACTCTGGATCGCAAGTCAAAATAGCTAAATCGCAAGGTAAGCAAATAGCTTCTGCTGCGTTTTTTACGTCTTGGCGTAGGCGAACTATTGGCAGTGGAATAGTGATAATACTTTCATCAGGACGACGCAGACTGGGAATCATCTCCAGGTATGGGCGGTACTGCTTTAATAGAGCGATCGCGCTGAGATTATTACTATATTCTGCTAAACAAGCTTCATAATTAAATTTTTGCACAGGCATTATCTTAAGAAGGATGAAGTGTAAAGGGTGAAGGATGAAATCTGAAAAATTTCAGCCTTCATCTGTTATTAGCCCAATTTCTCGAAGACTTTAAACATAGGCAGGTACATTGCGAGCAAAATCGTACCAACCATCCCCCCTAAAACCACAATCATTAGTGGTTCCAAAACACTGGTGAGGGCTTTTACTGCTTGCTCTACTTCATCTTCATAGAAATCAGCAACTTTCATTAACATCCCATCTATTTCTCCAGTTTCTTCCCCAATACTGATCATCTGAATAGCCATGGGGGGAAAAACCTTATCTTTTTGTAATGCCAAACTAATCATGCCTCCTTGTTGAATATCTGAACGGGCTGCTTCTATTGCGTTAGCAACTACCTGGTTTCCAGAAGTATCCCGCACAATTTCTAAGGAAGTGAGAATTGGAACACCTGAACGAGTCAAGGCACCAAAGGTGCGGCTAAAGCGAGCAACCGATGATTTTTGGATCAAATCTCCAAATAAAGGCATCTTCAGGGAAAGACGATCAATAGTTTCCTTACCTACGCGAGTTTGATAGTACTTTTTATAGGCAATTCCCGCTCCGATGAAAATACCAATGATTATTAAAACTCGCCAACTTCGCAAAAATTCACTACAAGTCAGCAAGAATTGCGTTAAGGCTGGTAATTCAGTACCTAGTTCTTTGAAAATATTGGCAAATATGGGAATTAGAAAAACTGTCATCCCAAGAAAGATTGCAGTTGCTAAAAAACCCACCACAACTGGATAAGCCAGCGCTGATTTAATTTGGTTTTGCAATCGGGCAATATCTTCTAATAACTTGGATAAGCGATTTAGTACTTCATCCAAAACACCACCAACTTCGCCAGCCTGAATCATGCTGACATACAAATTATCAAAACAATCAGGATGCTTGCGCATTGCCTCTGAAAGGTTTACCCCATTTTGGACTTCGCCACTAATATCTAAAAGGGCTTGTTTCAGTTTAGGATTGCTACATTGTTCAGACAGTACACCCAAACTTCTGACTATTGCAACTCCTGCATTTACCAAAGCAGCAAATTGACGAGAAAAAACTGCTTTATCTTTAACGGAAACCTTCGTTAACGACATCTGAATTTTTTTCAGATCGAAGCTTCCTTTAGAAGTTTTCAAATCTTGAACAATAAAACCCTGTTGCCTAAGAGTAGTGCGTGCTTGCGCTAAAGTTTCCGCAACAATTGTTTCAGTTTTTGATTTTCCTTGTGAATCTCGAACACGAGCAACGAATGTAGGCATGAATTTAACTCTTTACGTGAGAAGTTTATAATTATTAGTTGTTTATTTCTCAATTTTTTATGTTTAGTTGTTTGGAAATTCATAGCAAAAACCAAACAACAAATTATCAACAAAAGTCATTTTTAGTGTGCTTTAACAGTAGCAGCAACACCAGGTTTTCCAGCAGCAGATGGTGGGGCAGAACCGATCAGACGTTGTACTTCATCTGGCTTAGAAGTTTTAGCTATTGCTGCTTCAAATGAGATAGTTCCCTGCTTGTACAAATCGGCTAGAACTTTTTCTAAGGTTTGCATTCCCAACTTACCGCCTGTTTGAATAGCTGAATAAATTTGGGCGGTTTTCCCTTCACGAATCAAGTTAGAAATAGCAGGAGTAACTATCATAATCTCCTGTGCCATTACCCTACCAAACTCACCTGGTTTGGGGTTTTTCTTGGAGATTAAAGTTTGACTAAATACGGCTACAAGTGAATTAGATAACTGCACCCGGATCTGAGTTTGTCTATCCGCAGGGAAAACGTCAATGATTCTGTCAACAGTTTGCGCGGCTGAACTAGTGTGCAAAGTTCCAAATACTAAATGTCCAGTTTCAGCAGCGGAAATTGCCAGAGAAATAGTTTCTAAATCTCGCATTTCCCCAATTAGGACAATGTCTGGATCTTCTCGTAAAGCAGCTCTCAAAGCATTGGCAAAACTCTTGGTATCTTCATTCAACTGCCGTTGGTGTACAAGACTTTTAATTGGTTCGTAAACAAACTCAATTGGATCTTCTATTGTTAAGATATGTTCTGCTCGCGTGCGGTTAATTAAATCGATAATTGCTGCTAGGGTAGTTGTCTTTCCAGAACCCGTAGGCCCTGTAACCAAAATTAATCCTCTGGGTTTGTCTGCCATTTCCCGCACTACATCTGGCAAACCTAATTTATCAAAGTTGGGAATTTTAGAACTTAACGCCCGCAAGCAAGCCGCGTAGGTACCGCGCTCTTTGTAAACATTGACGCGAAAACGTGCTAATCCCTTCACACCATAGGAGCAATCTAACTCCCAGTTCTGCTCTAATGTCTTCCTTTGGGAGTTATTTAACATACTAAAAATCAGCCTTTGGCATTGATCCCCAGACAATGGTTCTTCACCAATGGGAGTGAGTTTGCCACTAATACGAAAATAAGGAGGTAAGCCAGCGGATAAATGCATATCCGAACCTCCCATTTCAATCATCTGCTCCATTAAATCTTCAATCATCATTTCCATAGTTATGCTCCTTTTGTTAGTTGTTAATTGTTAATTGTTAATTGCTATTAGCTATCAACCATTAACTATTGACTAATCTTGAAATCGAGGCGTCATACAGTAAGGACAATCCATCCACTCTGGTTGCAATCCAGCATTACAAGTCCGGCAGGTAAGGCTTGTCTTGCGTTTGGCTTTCAACTCAGCTTCTAAACCTGTATCGGTGAAAGTTACCCGTTCTACTTCTTCTAAGGTGGTTGTGCCTTGGCGCACTAAGTCTAAACTGTACGCCAGCAAAGTTTTCATTCCTTCTTCTACTGCTACTTCTTTGATGCGTTCTGTTGGTGCTTCTTCATTAATGAGGGTTTGCAGGTTTTCAGTAATTCGCATTACCTCGTAGACACCACTACGTCCTTTGTAGCCAACACCGTTACAAGTAGAGCAAAGATGCCCTTTGGCTTTTGCTTCTTGCAGTTGCTCTCCAGTTAGAGTGTTAGCTTTGTAGAAGGTGACTCCCACTTCTTGGGAGGCTGATAAACCATAGCGAGCCAGTTCATCTACTGTGGGAGTATAAGGAATGCGACAATCGGGGCACACACGGCGCATCAAACGTTGTGCTAAAACACCGATTAGCGAACTGGAAACCATGAAAGGTTCAATGCCCATTTCTCCTAAACGGGCGATCGCACCAGGAGCATCATTGGTGTGTAAGGTAGTTAATACTAAGTGACCTGTTAATGCTGCTTCAATCGCTGTTTTTGCTGTTTCTTTATCCCGCGTTTCACCCACCAGCAGCACATCCGGATCTTGCCGCAAGAAAGCTCGCAATGCAGTGGCAAAATCTAATCCTTTTTCCCGAATTACCTGCACCTGAGTAATCCCCGGCAAGCTGTATTCGATGGGATCTTCAACGGTACTGATATTAATTCCAGGGCTATTTTTTTCTGCTAGTGCCGAATACAAAGAAGTTGTTTTACCAGATCCGGTCGGCCCTGTGACTAAAATTAGTCCAAAGGGACGGCTAACCATTTCTTGGACAATTTGCAATGTCTCTGGATCGGTAATTAATTTATCCAAACCAAGTTGCGTTGCAGAATTATCTAAAATCCGCAGACAAACTTTTTCGCCGTAGCGACTAGGTAAGGTATTGACACGAAAGTCTACTTTACGTCCTTCAAACAGACGGCGGATACGTCCATCTTGGGGTAGACGCCGTTCGGCAATATCTAAGTTGGAGATAATCTTAAATCGAGCTGTCACAGCCGGAATGATTTTTTTGGGCAGAGGATCGAATGCCTCGCGCAATACTCCATCCTTGCGAAAGCGAATACGTAAGTTTTCTTCTTGTGGTTCGACGTGAATATCAGAAACCTTTTCATGCAGTGCTTTTGCCAGGATTCTATTGACCAAATTAATCACCGGGGCATCTTCGGCACCTTTCATTGCCGCTCCCAAATCAGCATCAGCTTCTTCAGGAGCATCATTGACATCTAGATTTTCTAGATTTTCTAAATCCTGATTAATGTCTGTATATTTTTCTTGTTCCAAGTGCTTTTGCCGAATAGCCAAATCATCCAAGTATTGGTTGATTAGCTGTTGGTAATCTTCCTGAGCAATTACCATCCGCTGTAAGACTAAGCCTTGGGGGCGCAAGATGCGATTGAGATCGTCTGATGCTTCTAGATTATCTGGATCGACCATCGCCACCAAAACTGAAGGTGGGTTTTGGTCTTCATTTTTTGCCAGTGGTACTAAGCGATGACGGCGACAGATATCTGCTGGAATGAGAGCATCAATGAGATTGGCGATCGTTGTGTTACCTACAGGACTAACTTCCGGATCGAGGGATTCAACACCGTAAAGTATTTTAAGTTCAAATAATTGCTGCTTTTTGTGCTGTCTGAGTAACTCTGGTGATAGTTGTCGCCCTGATATCGATTCCAGTACCTCTGTCAACGGTCTACCAGACTTGCGACTTTCCATTAACGCTTGTTTCATCTGTTCGCTATCGACGAAGCCAGATGCGACAAGTTTATTGCCAAAGGGTGAAAACTCTGTTCTGGTAGTGAGAGCGGTACTGCGCCGTTGTGGTGACGAGTAAGTCATAAATTAGCTATAGCGGAAACCTTTAATCAGAGTATTCCCAAGCTGAAAGCGAGAATTTACATTTCTACTTAATAAAATCGAGTCAAAAATTTTTGGTTTGCTAACAGTGTTTTGTAGATGAGCTTGTTATCAAACCGATAATTTACGTGTTTTCACTAGAAGTTAATGATTAAATTTTTAGAATTAATCAAGCTCAAGTAGTGAGAAATATTACTTATAATGCAGGAGATGAAATTTTGGAGTTTAAAGGCTTTGATTTTTAGCCCCTGCCTGAGGAACTTTTGCCCGCCTAAATCTCAATCAGCAACTGATATCTCAGAAATTAAATTTTGGCGATCGTGCTGGAAGGTAGTTTGAAGAGCGCGGTTGGCTCCCCAATTTCTTGATCGCCAGTCACTAGTCCCTAATCTCCTTTGCTGTGTGCACGCTTACGCTCACCATTTGTCACAATAGAGGACGGTGACATCACTTCCAGGACAAAAGACCCAATTGTTGCCCATTAATCAAGGGAATCAAGCGGCAGAACATCTGGCCGTTTTTTGTACCATGTGTTTAATGGCTACAATCTAGGGCGAAAATTGCTGTATCAAGCATCTGGGATGAGTACATAATGATGGACGAAGATAAATATTTAAACAATACGAGCCAGCAATTTGGTGAAGCAACAGAGGTTAAGCAAGCAATGAATAGTGACTCCCCAGCTCCAACCAACGTCAACGAACCTGGCAATGAGGCAACAGAGACAGCAGCTAACGTATCTGAAGATACAGTTGTGCCAACTCAAGACAATGGGGTTGCTGCCACTGAGGCAGCTACAGTTGACACAGCAGCGTTAGCACAAATGAGCCAACAAATAGAGTCTCTCAAAGCCCAGCTAGAAGAACGTAGCAACCAATATATGCGGATTGCGGCAGATTTTGAAAATTACCGCAAACGCATGGTTAAAGAAAAAGAAGACCTAGAAGCGCAGGTAAAACGGAACACAATTACTGAGTTACTACCAGTAGTTGATAATTTTGAACGGGCGCGATCGCAAATCAAACCCCAAAACGATGGGGAGATGGGAATTCACAAAAGTTATCAGGGTGTCTACAAACTACTAGTAGATTGCCTGAAGCGCTTGGGTGTGTCACCGATGCGTCCTGAAGGTCAACCATTCGATCCCAACCTACATGAAGCAGTAATGCGGGAACCTACGGATGAACATCCTGAAGGAACAGTGTTAGAAGAGTTAATACGCGGATATTACTTGGGCGATCGCGTGCTGCGCCATTCAATGGTAAAAGTGGCTGCTCCAAAGGAAGATATGCCATCTTCAGAGGAAAATCAGTCTCCTCCAGCAAATAGTTAAATAGTCGTCCTTTGTCATTTGTCATTTGTAACAAATAGTAACTATTAATCAATGACCAATGACCGCTGACTAACTAGGCGAGCATCGCATCCCAAAACCTACATAAGGTAGTCCGCACCACAGCACACCCGAAGTTTTGCAGATCTCCTGATGGGATCTAGTACTGGTTAGCGGCAAGACAGTTTCAGCAAGCAAATGCATCTAGTGAAACTGTCTTCCGTGAACCTGTAAAACTTTGAGGAGTGAAAACTCAGCAAAAATACCGATTCACATGGGAAAAGTTATTGGGATCGACTTAGGCACTACCAACAGTTGCGTGGCAATTTTAGAAGGTGGTCAACCAATCGTCATTGCTAATTCAGAAGGCGGACGAACTACTCCTAGTATTGTAGGTTTTGGCAAAGGCGGTGAACGCTTAGTCGGGCCACTGGCAAAGCGCCAAGCCGTAACCAATGCGGAGAATACAGTCTACAGTATCAAACGATTTATTGGTCGTCGCTGGGAGGACACTCAAGCAGAACGCGATCGCGTTCCTTATCAATGTGTCAAAGGTCGAGACGATACCGTTGATGTCCAAATTCGCGGACGCAACTACACACCACAAGAAATTTCCGCGATGATCCTGCAAAAATTAAAGCAGGATGCAGAAAACTTTCTAGGAGAATCGGTAACTCAAGCAGTGATCACCGTGCCTGCTTATTTTACGGATGCTCAAAGACAAGCAACAAAAGACGCTGGCACCATTGCCGGGCTAGAAGTACTGCGGATTATTAACGAACCAACTTCTGCGGCTTTAGCCTTTGGCTTAGATAAACAAGACCAAGAACAGACAATCCTAGTATTTGACTTGGGAGGAGGTACTTTTGACGTCTCCATCTTGCAACTTGGGGATGGTGTGTTTGAAGTAAAAGCAACTAGCGGTAACAATCACTTGGGAGGAGATGATTTTGATAACTCTATCGTCCGGTGGATGATAGATAACTTCTTGCAAGAAGAGAATATCGACCTTTCGGTTGACAAGATGGCTTTACAACGCCTGCGGGAAGCAGCAGAAAAAGCAAAGATTGAACTCTCCACGATGTTGAGTACTTCAATTAATTTGCCATTTATCACCGCTAACGAAACAGGCCCCAAACATTTAGAAATAGAACTTACCCGTGCCAAATTTGAAGAACTGTCCAGCAATTTAATTGAAGCTACCATCGAACCGATGGCTCAGGCGCTTAAAGACGCAGACCTGAAACCACAAGATATTGATCGCATTATTTTAGTGGGTGGTTCTACTCGTATTCCTGCCGTTCAAAATGCCTTAAGCAAATTTTTCAATGGTAAAACTCCCGATCGCTCGATTAATCCCGATGAAGCAGTGGCATTAGGGGCGGCAATTCAAGCTGGGGTACTCGGTGGTGAAGTCGATAATCTTCTGTTGTTGGATGTTACGCCCTTGTCATTGGGCATTGAAACTTTAGGAGAAGTTTTCACCAAAATTATCGAACGCAATACCACAATCCCGACTAGCAAATCTCAAATTTTTTCCACAGCCGTGGATGGGCAAATCTCAGTCGAAATTCACGTCCTCCAAGGTGAACGGGCAATGGCACGGGATAACAAAAGTTTGGGTAAATTTCTGCTTGCGGGAATTCCCCCAGCTCCCCGTGGCGTACCGCAGATAGAAGTCAGTTTTGAAATTGATGTTAACGGCATTCTCAAGGTTTCAGCCCAAGACAGAGGTACAGGTAGAGAGCAGAGCATTCGGATTACCAACACAGGAGGTTTGAGTACCAATGAAGTGGAAAGAATGCGGCAAGAAGCTGAAATCTATGCCGAAGAAGACAAAAAACGTATAGAAATGGTAGCACTCAAAAACCAAGCGGATAATTTGTTACATAGTTATGAATCAACGTTAAAAGATAATGGCAATGTAATCGGCGAGCAGATGAAAGTCTTGGCAGATGAAAAGCTCGTAAGATTGAAAGCAGCAATGGCTAACTCTGGTATTTCCACAACGGAGTTCAAACAGTGCTTGGATGACTTCCAGCAAAGTTTGTTTACTATTGGTGCTGAAGTTTACAACCGTGTTAGTCAAACCGATGAAAATTTCTCTGGGGATCATTCCTTAACTTCAGAGTCAAACGAAACTTTCAGTGGAACACTTACACCACAATTCAATTTTGATTTTGAGCAGGAGAGCACACTACAGGCTGATTATGAAGCGATAGACTAAAGGTGTAAAGAATGTAGACGCATGATAAACGCGCATAGTGCGGCTTCTTGCCGAGAACGATCAAGGCTCAAGAATGAAAAAATGAAGGAATCAAAAAATTTTCTCCTTCAGGCTTCATCCTCAGCCTTATTTTTCCTTGCCAGAAGTTGAATAATCCAGCTACATTGGTTCAAGACAAGGATACACTTCCAAGCTCATGGAGGGTTTTCCACACCTAAAAGTGCGGCTAGCCTCTCTATCTGAGGAGGGAAGTTTTCCCGTAATAAGTAGCACAATTGTAAAAGAGACAGCTTCAGGTCAAGACTCTTGTCGTTTTTAATTCAGAGAAAAACCTGTTGCTAGTGATTTGCTGGTGATTTTTGTAAAAGGTAAAAGGTAAAATTAACTATTAAGAAAATTTAACTACTGCCTTCTGCCTTCCCGATTTTCTGAACGGTGACAGCAGCACCCTTAGGGGAAAATGCTGTTGCGTCTTGTGAGTTCTCCCTGCATAGCCGCTTTCTACCTTTTAACTTTCACCTTTGCTGTATGGCCCGCGACTACTACGAAATTCTGGGTGTCTCTCGTGACGCCGATAAAGAAGAAATCAAACAAGCCTATCGCCGTTTAGCCCGGAAGTATCACCCAGATGTGAACAAAGAACCGGGCGCTGAGGAGCGATTCAAGGAAATTAACCGCGCTTATGAGGTACTCTCAGAACCAGAAACCCGCGCTCGTTACGATCGATTTGGCCCAGATGGTGTATCAGGTGCCGGAGTAGGCTTTCAAGATATTGGCGACATGGGTGGTTTTGCCGATATTTTTGAAAGCATCTTTAGTGGTTTTGCCGGTGGCATGGGCACTCAAGCGCAAAGACGGCGCAGTGGCCCGGTTAGAGGCGACGATCTGCGCTTAGATCTAAAACTAGATTTTCGGGAAGCAGTATTTGGTGGTGAAAAAGAAATTCGCATTTCGCATTTAGAGACTTGTGAAGTTTGTAGTGGCTCTGGTGCCAAACCAGGAACAAGACCACGCACCTGTTCTACTTGTGGTGGTTCTGGTCAAGTACGCCGTGTTACCAGAACGCCTTTTGGCAGTTTCACTCAAGTCTCTACCTGTCCCACCTGTAATGGTACGGGTACTGTAATTGAAGATAAATGCGACGCTTGCGATGGTAAGGGGGCAAATCAAGTCACCAAGAAACTTAAAATTACCATTCCTGCTGGTGTAGACAACGGTACTCGCTTGCGGATTTCCTCAGAAGGAGACGCTGGGCAGCGCGGAGGGCCACCTGGAGATTTGTACGTCTACTTATTCGTTAATGAAGACTCAGAATTCCAGCGGGATGGTATTAATGTTCTCTCGGAAATCAAAATCAGCTACCTTCAGGCGATTCTCGGTTCTCGTTTAGAGGTGAATACAGTGGATGGGCCTGTGGAATTGTTAATTCCACCGGGTACCCAGCCGAATACGGTCATGAAGCTCGAAAATCGTGGAGTACCGCGCTTGGGTAATCCTGTAAGTCGAGGCGATCACTTGATTACAGTGTTAATTGATATTCCCACCAAGATACTACCTGAGGAACGAGAACTTTTGGAAAAACTAGCTAAAATAAGAGGCGATCGCACTGGTAAAGGCGGTATAGAAGGTTTTTTAGGTAATTTGTTCCACCAACGATGAGTGTATCTTCCCTTTCATCCCCTGATGCTCAACTTGACTTACGCGGCACTCCCTGTCCGATGAATTTCGTGCGCACAAAACTGCGTTTACAGCAAATGCAGCCTGGGAGTTTGTTAGAAGTCTGGTTAGATCCTGGTGAACCGATTGAGCAAGTTCCTGATAGCTTGACCATGGCAGGCTATCTGGTGGAACAGATTACAGACTGCACGGGCTATTTTTCTTTGTTTGTACGCTGTCCTGTAACTGAGTAATGACAGCGGAAGCATTACCAAACACTCAGCAGTTATTAGGTACGGTATTAGCCGTGCAGGCTAATTATTATCGAGTCCAGTTGGATTTAGGAGTAGAAGAATGGGAGAGGAGAACAAAAGGAGTTGAGGGAACTGAGGAAGTTATGGGAGTAAGTTCTTCTCCACCTTCCCCATCCTCCCATCCTCCCCTCCTCTTATGCACTCGCCGCACTCGCCTCAAAAAAATTGGACAACAGGTGATGGTAGGCGATCGCGTGGTGGTAGAAGAACCAGATTGGGCTGGTGGTAGAGGCGCGATTGCTGAAGTTTTACCTCGCAAAAATCAATTGGATCGACCGGCGATCGCTAATGTGGATCAAATTCTTTTAGTATTTGCAGTCGCCGATCCGCCTTTAGAACCTTACCAACTTAGCCGCTTTCTAATTAAGGCTGAGTCTACGGGTTTACACGTAGTTTTATGTTTAAATAAAAGCGATTTAATTACATCAGAACAACAAGCAGAAATTAATCAGCGCTTGATTGCTTGGGGTTATCAGCCAAGATTTATTAGCGTTTATGAAGGTATAAATATTGATGATTTAGCTGAATCACTCAAACAGCAAACTACTGTGCTTGCTGGGCCTTCAGGAGTTGGCAAGTCTAGTTTAATCAATGCTTTGATTCCTAATGTCAACCTGCGAGTGGGTGAAATTTCTGGTAAACTAGCTCGCGGTCGTCACACTACTCGCCACGTCGAATTATTTGAATTGCCAAAAGGTGGATTTTTAGCAGATACGCCTGGATTTAATCAGCCTGATTTGGATTGTACTCCTGAAGAATTAGCAAGTTATTTCCCAGAGATTAGAGAGAGATTAGCTATTGCTAGCTGTCGATTTAGTGATTGTTTGCATCGTAATGAGCCTGGCTGTGTAGTACAGGGGAATTGGGAGCGTTATCAGCATTATTTGGAGTTTTTAGAAGAAGCGATCGCACGTCAAACTCAATTAAACCAACAAGCCGATCCTGAGTCTACGGTAAAGGCAAAAACGATTAAGCAGGGTCAAACTCAGTACGAACCGAAGCTAGAAAGTAAGAAATATCGCCGTGCGTCACGACGGACACAGTTACAAGAACTGGAGCAGTTGTATGAAGACAGCGAGGAATGATATTAGACTTATGGCATAAATTTTTACCTCACGCAGAGGAGCCAGTGCGTTGGGGAGGCAGCGCGGTGGTGAGGCAGCGCGTTGGGCGGCTACCCTCCGGGAAGCCGCTTCGCGTCTAGTGCCGACTTGAAGCGACTGCCGTAGACGCGGAGCGGCTTCTGCAAGTAAGGATTTCCCGGCATAAAGGAGCCAGTGCGTTGCGGAGAGAAGTCTGTAGACGCCGGAGGCGGCTTCCCGTAAGGGTGCGGCGGCTTCCGCCGTTAGCGCAAGCTCCTCGCGGAGCGAGGCTCAGAACTTCGGAGGGTTCTCCCCCGTTGTAGCACCTGGCATCGGGTTAAGAGCGTTGTAGCAACTGGCGTCGCGCACCAGGCGCAGAGAAAGAGTTAAAAATTGAGACTTTTGCAAGATGCTATTTAGATATTCCTGGTAGATTTCTGAGGGAAGAAGGCAGTGATACACGTCTATCTAACTTGGTGACGACATCTTTGACAGAAATTGAAGGCTCTTTGTCAGTCATATGCATCACGGCTGTAAATGCTCCAAAGCTTTGCCGACGAAAACCGATGACGTCAAAATTTACTGGTAGTTGTTCTATCTTTGCTCCGATTGAAAACCCTGAAGATGCATTAGCTAGATGATTAAATTCAGGGCGTTTTTTGTAGTTCATAAATTTGACTACCTGAAGCGATCGCAGCCCTGGTTCTAATTTTTTGATTTCTTTCTCAAATTCTGGTTTCTGCACCTGCTTAAGGGCAGCATCAAATTGAGCTTGTTGTCTTTGACTAGTCAGAGTTCCCGTAAAGCCCATCACGAGTTCCATCTTTTCTGGCTCGATAAAAGCGAAGAAGTGATTGAGTGGCAGATTATCTTTGGCGATCGCTTGCTTGAGAGGTTCTAGTTGAGTGGCTATTGCCGTCTTAAGTTGCGGTGGTAATTCCTTAAAACCAGGTGGCAAATCTTTGAGTGTGAGTGCAGCTGCGTGGATGGTGGTTTTTGCTTCTAAATTTGGTGAAGTTGGACTTTTTGGCGTATCAGTGGAGGGAACTGCCAGAACTACTGGAGTTGCAACAAAAACAGTGCCCGTGAAGATAGAAAAAAGAAAAGTAACTTGCTTTTTCACTCGTGATAACTTCCTTGATTGGGGAAACAATTATCAAGATTAAGTAGAAGTCAGATGGCAGAAGGCTGTTTACGCCTGCTTTATAGAAGTTGCTATTTTACATTATTTCCAAAATAGTAAATCACGGGAAAATTCCACAACCAAGCATGGAGTTCTCTTTCCCTGTACCCTGTCACCTGTCACCTATCCCCTGTCCCCTATTTCCAAGATAGTTTTAATTTTTGGTGTGGAGTCATAGCCATTGTAAAGAGTTGGCTAAAGCCTGATACGATCCCCAGAAGGTCTTAAAATATTGTTAACTTCTGCCAAACTCCCGTCCTTACAATTTATCTACGTACCACCCCGGAATCATTATGGCTATCGGCTACGTCGCGCTAGTACTCCATGCACATCTGCCCTTCGTCCGTCATCCAGAAAGTGACTATGTGCTGGAGGAAGAATGGCTTTATGAAGCTATTACTGAAACTTACATTCCCTTACTGCGAGTTTTTGAAGGGTTAAAGCGAGACGGTATCGACTTTAAGATCACCATGAGCATGACACCACCTCTAGTGTCAATGCTACGCGATCCTCTGCTGCAAGAACGCTATGATGCCCATTTGGCTAAACTTGAAGAACTTGCCGAGCTAGAAGTTGAGCACAATGCCCATAATGGTCATATCCGCTATTTGGCCGAACATTATGCTGCTGAGTTCAATGCCACACGAGAAGTTTGGGAACGTTACAAAGGTGACTTGGTAACAGCTTTTAAGAATTTCCAAGACACAAATAACCTCGAAATTATCACATGTGGTGCTACCCACGGCTATTTACCTTTAATGAAAATGTATCCCCAAGCCGTGTGGGCACAACTTAAGGTAGCCTACGAACATTATGAGGAAACTTTTGGTTGTCCGCCCAGGGGTATTTGGTTGCCCGAATGTGCCTACTATGAAGGCTTAGAGCGGATGCTGGCAGATGTCGGGCTGCGCTACTTCCTAGTTGATGGACACGGTATTCTCTACGCTCGTCCCCGCCCTCGCTTTGGCAGCTATGCCCCAATTTTTACAGAAACTGGTGTGGCTGCTTTTGGACGCGATCATGAATCCTCTCAGCAGGTATGGTCTTCTGAAGTAGGTTATCCTGGTGCGGCAGAATACCGCGAGTTTTATAAAGACTTGGGCTGGGAAGCTGAATACGAGTATATCAAGCCCTACATCATGCCCAATGGTCAACGTAAGAATACGGGCATCAAATATCATAAAATTACTGGTCGCGGTTTAGGTCTTGGAGATAAAGCACTCTACGATCCCTACTGGGCAAGAGAAAAGACTGCCGAACACGCTGCTAATTTTATGTATAACCGGGAACGGCAAGTTGAACACCTTTACCACATCATGCAGCGTCCGCCAATTGTGGTGTCACCCTACGATGCCGAATTATTTGGGCATTGGTGGTATGAAGGCCCCTGGTTTATTGATTACCTGTTCCGCAAGTCATGGTATGACCAGCAAACATACCAAATGACGCATTTAGCTGATTATTTACGAGTACAACCAACTCAGCAAGTTTGCCGTCCTTCTCAATCGAGTTGGGGTTATAAGGGTTTCCATGAGTATTGGTTGAATGATACAAATGCGTGGATATACCCACATTTGCACAAAGCTGCCGAACGAATGATTGAACTCTCTTCTAGGGAACCTGTGGATGAGTTGGAGTGGAAAGCACTCAATCAGGCAGCACGAGAGTTACTTTTGGCACAATCTTCTGACTGGGCTTTTATTATGCGAACGGGAACGATGGTACCCTACGCAGTTAGAAGAACGCGATCGCACTTGATGCGGTTTAATAAGCTTTACGAAGACATTAATATCGGCAAAATCGATAGCGGTTGGCTCGAAAAAGTTGAGTTGATGGACAATATCTTCCCCAATATCAACTATCGCGTTTACCGTCCGTTGTAGAAAGCGCACGTAAAGGCGTAAAGAGTGGTAGGGTGGGCATTGCTCACCCTATATTATTAAGTAGTGAGGAGAAGAATTATTTTACCAACAATAGAACAAGCCTTCGCTTGCGTCCGGGTTTGTCAAATGCTATCTAACCTGTATAAGGATATTAAACTATTTCGATTTGATGACAAAACTGGAGAAGTTTACATCCTAGCTGGGGATGATATTCAAGTTATTGTTTACCCTAATGGAGAATGGGAGTTTCTCAATGACCCCGAATTATGAACAAATGAGCTTTACAGAACTAAGAGCTTATGTCATCGAAAACCGTGATGATATCGAAGCTCTACGTTTTCTTATGAGCAAACGCGATCCTAATTCTCCAAAGTATCCTGCGCCGATGACCGATGCAGAAATGCAAGAACAGATGGAAATTATTAGGCGTAAGATTCGAGGAGAATTATAATGTTTTTAGCCAAAGATGCGAGTTATCCTATCTTTTAAAATCAAACCTGGAGAGCAATGAAATAAATTGCTTTAGTTGCGCTAAGAATATTGAAATTATAAGCGCTGGAATATTTGCAAGTTTTTCCGATATCTTCCTTTTTAACTATATCTATAAGCATAGATGCACGTAGATAATTTTGTCTGTGTGCATTTAATTTATTGTTAAAAAACTAAGCGGTTTTCGATATTTTTGACAAAACTACAGTGATTTACTTGAAAACCTAACTATAGACTCAGGATATTTGCTAGGCAGAACGTTAGTGTGAGGGAAAGAATAATCAGTGCTACTTATGGGTGCGAGGTGAATTGCAGTTCGCATCCTCCTTTGAGTTGCCATTGAAATTTATTCCAATAGCAAACCAAAATAGGATGACTATTTATGACTAACTCTCATGCAAATAACAGCGAAAACCTGAAGAAGTTGCGAGATCTGATTAAAGATATCGACTATGCCATGTTGACGACTGTTAATGAGGATGGAACATTACATAGCCGTCCGATGGCTACCAATCGCGAAGTCGAATTTGATGGCGATGTCTGGTTTTTCACTTATGCTAGTTCCTATAAGGTAGTTGAAATTAATCGCAACCATCAAGTTAATGTCAGTTATGCTGCACCTAATAAACAGTGTTACGTCTCTTTATCCGGTACAGCCGAATTGGTACGCGATCGCCAAAAGTTAGAACAAATGTGGCAACCACAACTCAAGGCTTGGTTTCCTAAAGGCTTAGACGAGCCTGATATTGCTTTACTTAAGGTGAACGTAGAAAAAGCTGAATATTGGGATTCACCTTCAAGCATAGTAGCGAACACGATTAGCTTAGTTAAGGGAGCTATGACTGGCAAACCTGCTGATGTCAGCAAGCATGAAAAACTAGAGTTGAAATAAGCCTTTCGCCTACAAATGAAAAACCCGGTTTCTTTGGCTTGTGAAACCGGATTTTATTTGGGGGTTGATTCTATAAAAATTTTGCTGGAGATAGGGCGTTAGACGATCGCTAACGCATCCCATGACTCTAGTTAGGTAGTGTATTGCTGGCATAGGCATCCATTCCATAAGCAGGAGTGCGATCGCTGTAGTCTGTATCCTTGCCAGTGACGGATTTAGCCAATTTTTCAAAAGATTCGGAACGCCAGTTACGCTCGTGGATTGGCTTTCTCTGTTCTCCCAGGAAATAAGCCTGAGTACCAATTACAGAAGCTGCAACCCAAGCAACAACAAACAACCCAATTAAGATAGCCATCATATCTAACTCCTTGTTTTAATTTTTGTAACTTTATGTAAATAAATTTAACGATATTTTTAACAAACTCAAAAGTGTGGTAACCGAATAAATGGGGTAGGGTATTCCACACAGATTTTGGGGTAGGTTATGGAAACTGCACTGACATCGCCCTTTAATTCTCGGTAAGTAGAGATTCTGATTCGCTTGTAGTTTGGGGTAAAAATTGTGCTTGGCACTTTTGGGCACGGGGTAGAGTAGCTAAACCCACTTGTGCTGTTTGATAAAGGCGGCTAAATTCCCGTTCGTAATGGGCGGCAACAGTAGGATTTTGTATGAATATCAGAGTTTCGTCATTTAGGTAATTTCCAGAATTCGACCAATTGTGACTACCAGTAATGACTAGCTCTCCATCTAAGATTGCCATTTTACTATGGACTCCCCTATCTCCAGTTGGTGCGATCGGAAAACCAACTGTAGTTAGAGGATTTTTCCACGGATTAACTTTGATGGAATAAGTTTTCTTGCCAGGACGAGGACAAACTCCTAGAGCATCGTATGCTTTGGAATATGGTTGTCCGAAAAAATCTGGATCTATCAGCAGTTTGATGTCTTTTACTCCTTTGTCGTATACTCTGCTAAGAGTGTCGCTAATCTTTTGATCGGAAAAAACAAACACTGCAACGTGCACACTCTTTTGAGCTTGCTGTATATAAGAGGCAATAATGCCGTTGCTAGTTGTGGCAATATTCTCTTGACGGCGAGCCGGAGAAAAGTTAACTGTAATAGTTCCTGTACTAACTGGAATTGTGACAGGATATCTTTTAGGTTTACGAGATTTGAATAATCCTTGCCACATATAGTTAAATTCTTCAGTAAAAGTTTTGGCAAGATGAGCATGATCGAGAATGACAATCATGTTATTAGGATTACCCCGGCTGTCAAAATTATTAAAATCACCGTGAAAGTCAGATGTAGTAAAGTTGCCACTGGTTATAATAGTGGTTTTACCATCGACAACTAAAAATTTATGGTGCATAAGTCCGCTACCTTTAGTTGCACCAGCAGAGGTATCATCTTTAATTTCAATTCCACTTTGGCGCAAAATAGTCAGAGCATCAGCAGGATATCGTGTTAATTCTTCATAGGCTCTGCGATCGTGGCTGTTCATTCTACTAATTTCTTCTTTCGTATATTCCTGACTAGTTTTGTTGTATTTGTTGTCAAGCAGAACTCTAATTTTAATTCCGCGCTCTTTCGCACGTTTTAATGCTTTAGCTACTTCAGGCAGCCTAAACTCCATGACAGCTAAATCTATAGTAGAATTCGCCTGGCTAATAGTATTGATAACCTGCTGCTCTAAATTGTCTCCCTTACGATTAAAGTGTCGGTATGGATCTTTGTAGGAAGATATTGAATTTTGATTGAAATAGACTTGAATTACAGGGTCTTGTGGTAATCTTTCTAGAGACTGAGTGGGAGACTTATTTTGTTGACAAGCAGTAAGGGTGAGTATTAGTAGAAAAACAGAATAAAAACTCCGTCGGATAGAGAAACGGGACACGTTAGTTTGCTAAAAGTGTTATGTAATTACACTTTTATGATTCCCAAAATTGGGAGTTATTAAACTGAGATGAAAGTAAAGATAAAAGTAAAATTACACAGATGACGTTCCTGAATTAGGAAATAATTAACTATAGATGCTGAAAACAAATGCAGCCCGTGCAAGCGTGTGTTTACTGGAGAATCTATGCAAGTTTATTTAGATTACAGTGCTACTACCCCCACTCGCCCAGAAGCGATCGCGGCGATGCAAGCAGCTATGACTCAACATTGGGGCAATCCCTCTAGCTTGCACGAATGGGGACAACGGGCAGCAACAGCAATCGAACAAGCAAGAATGCAGGTTGCTGGATTAATTAATGCACCAGCTGAATCTATTATTTTTACTTCTGGAGGCACGGAGGCGGACAATCTGGCAATTATGGGCGTCGCCCGGTTGTATACCAAACCCCAACACATAATTATTTCTAATGTTGAGCATTCTGCAATTACCGAACCTGCACGGTTGTTGGAACAGTGGGGTTGGCAAGTGACTCGCTTGGAAGTAGATGGCAAGGGTAGAGTTAATCCTCTGGATTTAAAGGCAGCTTTGCAGGATAACACTGTACTAGTGTCAGTAATTTACGGGCAAAGCGAAGTAGGGACATTGCAACCGATCGCAGAACTGGGAAAGATTGCTCGCAGTTCGGGTGTATTATTCCACACCGATGCAGTGCAATTGGCGGGACGTTTACCTATTGATGTACAAGAATTGCCAGTAGATTTATTGAGCCTTTCTAGTCATAAAATTTACGGACCGCAAGGTGCAGGGGCGCTGTATGTACGTCCGGGTGTAGAGTTAGTACCCTTGTTGGGTGGGGGCGGGCAAGAAATGCGATTGCGTTCGGGCACGCAAGCAGTACCGATTATTACTGGATTTGGTGTAGCGGCAGAATTGGCAGCACAAGAAATGGCAACAGAAACACCTCGATTAGTAAATTTACGCGATCGCCTGTTTTCTCTGTTGGCTGACATTCCTGGTTTAAAACCTACTGGCGATTTGGTTCACCGTTTACCTCATCATGTGAGCTTCTGTTTGGAACACAACGATGGAGAAAAAATTAATGGCAGAAGCTTGGTGCGGGAGTTGAACCGCGCTGGTATTGGTATCAGCGCCGGAGCAGCGTGTAATAGCGGTAAACTCAACCCCAGTCCTATACTCTTAGCAATGGGATACTCTGAAAAGGCTGCGTTGGCAGGTGTTCGCATGACACTAGGACGAGATACAACATCAGATGATGTGGATTGGGTGGCAATGGTTTTGAAGCAGGTTTTGCAGCGACTTTCGCCTGTAGAATTGGTTGTGATTAGTTAGTGGTTAAGTAGAAGGCAGGAGGCAGATGGCAGATGGCAGAAGGAAATAGAAAGGGACAAGTAAGGAGAGCAACAGACAACCAACTCCTAACTACTAACTACTAACAATTCCATTCCAAAAATTTTTTAAGATGACTGAACTTCCAAAGACTCTTGAAGATGCGATCGCTCAAGCCCAACAGGCTACCCAAGCAGCAATAGCAGATGGATATACACGATTACAAGTTGAGTTACTCTTTCCAGAACTCAAATTGATGCCAGTAGCACAACAACTGTTACCAGTTTTTGAACAATACGGAGAAAAACTAAAGATTCTCTTTGCTGATGCTGGTAGTGCTGGGCTGGCTCGCCGCGATTGGACAGATGTACCTTTTAAAATACTTGACATTGGTACTGGCAGGGCTGCTTCTATCCAGTCCAAAATTCAGCCAGAAGACGAAATCTTTTTGTTTATTGCTCCCACTTCTGTAGAAGTGCCACAGTTAGAAAAGATTTGTGAAGAAATTGGCGATCGCCCCTTTGTGATGTTAAATCCCTTTCTAGAAGATGCTGGCAAAATCGGTATTGGTTATGCCGCCAGACAAATTCGCGAGCGTTTTACTAATACGATTGAGTCTTGTTATTACCTGCGTCCTATATTTGAAGAAGCGGCATTGTTCCGCTGCTATCCAGGAGTATGGGAAGTATGGGTACAAAATGAGGGTGACTATCAAAAAGTTGCTGAATTGGCGCAAAAACCCTCTGGTGACGAGTTAGATATGATTCTTGCCGGGCAAGCACAAACACCAGAAGGAGAAACTGTCGCAACTGTACCTGCAAGAAAACCCAGTGTATTTAGGGGTTTGCAAAGGTTCATCAGGGCTTTGAGAAATTAATCTACGTGATAGATTGATAGCAAAATCCAATTTGATGATGATAACAACCACAGATAAACCACGAGATGCACACGGATGATTTATCTGTGTTTATCTGTGTCCATCTGTGGTTGATTTCTCACACATGATTTTTGTTTGTCGTTTTAATTCACATCAGACGTAACTAGCTTGTAATATGTCGCTAATTAAAAATCAAAAGTACTTTTAACTTTTGACTTCCCAAAGGGGCACTACGGACACATTAAAGTATCACGGGTATTACGCCCTGTGACTGGATTTGTGCCTTTAGCCACCTTGCATAATTTATTTAGCACATCCTCACGCACATATGTATCAGTAAAATCTGCCCCGTCAATAATGGCACCATCAAACATGGTACCGGTAATAAAGGCACCTTCTAAAATGGCGTCAGTCAAATTAGCTTTAGTCAGACGAGCTGATTCTAAATCGGCATAACTCAAATCGGCTCCGGTAAAATCTGCTGAAGCCAAATTTGACGAAAAAAACCTCACTCCACGTAAATTAGAGTGACTGAAGTTGCTTTTGCGGAGAGTAGCATGATCAAAACTGGAATCTGTTAAGTCCTGATTTGAGAAATTTTCTTCAATAAGAGTTCGGTTGTTATAGTTTACTGCCACAGCACCTTCAGGGAAAGCTATAGTTGCTGTGATGAAAATCACTGTCAAAAGCAATACATTGAGTATGCTTGTCCAAATTCGATCGCTTAACCTTGAAATCATCGTACTTTTCGTCAATGGCAAACTATCCTCCTTATAATTATCCCGATATCGGTAACGCAGGAGAAGATCTAGTCGCACAATGGTTACAATCTCAAGGCTGGGTAATTCTTTATCGTCGCTGGCGGTGTCGGTGGGGAGAAATTGATATTATCGCCCAACATGATGGAGTAGAACAAGAGGACAAGGGGAGGAGCCAGCGGCGTGCGGGGGTTTCCCCCGTTGAGACGACTGGCGTGGGAAGACACAAAGACACGGGGAATGTCAATGAAAAACTCTCTACGTCTTCTACCACTCCCTCTCCTAAATTGGCATTTGTGGAAGTGAAAACTCGCAGTTCGGGTAATTGGGATTCAGGAGGAAGAAGTGCGATCGCGCCACCAAAACAACTAAAACTTTGGCGCACGGCACAGATGTTTTTAGCTAAATATCCAGACAAGGCAGATTACCTTTGCCAATTTGATGTTGCTATTGTTTGTTGTCAGCGTATCTCAATAGAATCTCCCACAGTTAAAGTTATAGACACAACTTTAGCCAGTTCCTCTATAGAAAAATACAAATTGATACTACAAGAATATATTTGTGCAGCTTTTGAAGCGGCAAACGAGTATTGGTAATGGATATAAAACTCCCATTACCAATAACTAATTACCAATCATTCATTTGTAACAGCCATCAACATTCAAAACTCTTACGCCAGAGTTTCTGGACAGTAACCCAATCCCCTGACAAACTGTTGTCGGAAAGCCTCTATTTCTTCTTTTTCTGGATTACCATGAGAAACAATAGCTACTTGGTAGCGACGCATTACATCAACGGGGCACTGCCCTGCTTCCAAACTCCATAGAGCCATCTGTACCCTCATTGGCGGCTCATAGCTAATACCTAATTCATTTAAGAAAGCTCGAATGTCGCCGTCTTCTTGGGGTGATAACTGATTTCTAAGTTTGATCCTAACCACCCAACCATCGATTTGATGAATTACGGTGACGAAGGATACAGGTATTTGGGGTTTAGCGTGCAAGTACTGAATAACCCTAAGAGTGAGGCTAGCATTTGCCAGATAATACAAGTATTCCATCTTGGTGCTTGGGATCAAAGCCAATCCTACATTTCTATTATTGGTAGAGGGGTATACAAACCGCTAGGGTAAAAGCCCCCGTTTTTAGATGGGGAGTTTTACCCAATATTCATATAGGTGCTTACGTGGTACTTAATAGTAACCATCTTGAAGTCCAGGGATCAATATCTTTTGCAATCCTTTAGAGTTCTTTTAGAAAGCACAACCGCAACGTTTTTTTAAGAAAATCTAAATCTAAATGCAGCAAAAACTACCGGAAACTAATTTAAATTTGAGTTCTAACCCAACAGTAGAAAGTTCTGCCTTAGACCATTCCTTGGCTAGCTATGATTATGAATTGCCAAACGAACTAATTGCTCAAAATCCGGCTTTTCCCAGAGATAGTTCCAGACTATTAGTTGTAAATTCTCCGAGTACAGGTAAAAACACAGAGCCTTTACACTATATTTTCCGCGATTTGCCGGATTTACTCAGAGCCGGAGATTTATTAGTGATGAATAATACCCGTGTTCTTTCGGCACGGTTGTATGGGCGAAAATCTACTGGAGCAGAGGTGGAAGTGTTGCTGTTGGAGGAACGGCAACATAACTGTTGGTTGGCTTTAGTGAAACCAGGCAAACGCTTTAAGCATGGCTCGAAAATTATTTTTGAGGCGAAGGAAGTTGGGGAAGATGCGGAGAATCTATCAAAAACATTCCCCATGCCTTCTCAACTTACTGCTACTGTCTTAGAAACTGACGAGGCGACTGGGGGACGTTTGCTGCAATTTGATTTACCAGAAGAAATTTCTTTAGTGCAATTGTTGGATGTGTTTGGTGAAGTTCCTCTACCACCTTACATTACCCAAACCGATGCCGAAAGCGAACAATATCAGACAGTTTATGCTAAATCTCCGGGAGCGATCGCTGCTCCTACTGCTGGGTTGCACTTTACTCCAGAATTACTAGAGCGGTTACGGCAAAAAGGGATTAATCAAGCTTTTGTGACATTGCATGTGGGTGTAGGAACATTTCGCCCTGTGGAAGTGGAAGATGTAACTACTCACAAGATGCATGAAGAATGGATTGAGGTGCCTGCTGCAACTGTAGAGCAAATTCGTGCCACTCAAGCTGCTGGTGGTAGAGTTATTGCTGTAGGTACAACGGTAGTTCGTTCCTTAGAAGGTGCTGCGGTATCAGGAGAGCTACAACCATTTTGTGGTAAGACTGATTTATTTATTTATCCGGGATACAAATGGCGGGTGGTTGAGGGTTTGATTACGAATTTTCACTTACCGCGTTCGAGTTTGCTGATGCTGGTGAGTGCTTTGATTGGTAGACAACGGTTGTTAAATATCTATCAGCAGGCGATCGCTTCTCAATATCGCTTTTATTCTTTCGGTGACGCGATGTTAATTTTGCCTGAAGCAAAAATGGTGGAATGAAAATATACTAAGTAGCTCTTGCCGAACTGCGTACTAAAGAGCATTTGATTATCAATGACAAAGGAGGATTGTTAGCATTCCAATTAACTCCGGCCAATGAAGCTCACGTTAACCTGCTCTAATTACTTGGGTGAGATGCAAAGATGCTGGCAACCGCTGACCCGAACCGTTGTACTGCTGTTTCCTGGGTGAGGTAGTACCTAAAGTTTATCTCTCGGCATCAGGATTTTTTAGGTTACTCTAAAGGTGTGGTCGGTAAGGTAGCTCTCTTATGAGTGTTGTCATCTCAGATGAAATTCTGCAAGCCTCTCAACTTACACCAAGCGAGTTTCGCCAGGAAATTGCCATATATCTGTTTCAAACTGGTCGTTTAACGCTTGGCTACGCTAGTCGTTTAGCAGATATGCCACCCAATGCTTTTCGTCAACTCTTGAAGCAGCGAAAAATTGCACTGTATTCCTATGATGTTGAAGATTTTGAGTTGGATTTGAAAAACTTACGAGAGTTGGGGCGATTGTGATTGTCATTAGCGACACATCAGCAATCACGAATTTGGTAGCAATAGACCAGCTAAGGCTCTTGCCTCTTCTCTATGAGCAAGTCATAATTCCAGAGGCAGTGTATCGTGAACTTGTAGACATCGATCCGCCTGTTCCGGGAAGTGCTGAAGTACAAACAGCTACTTGGTTAGAAGTCAAATTAATTGCTAACCGTGAGGTTGTTGAACGACTTGAAAGCAAGGTGAGATTAGATCCTGGGGAGTCTGAAGCAATTGCGCTGGCTTTGGAACTTGGAGCAGATTTACTGCTAATTGATGAGCGTCGTGGTAGAGCAGAAGCTGACCGTTTGGGAATCAAAATTACTGGGCTACTGGGTATTTTGGTTGAGGCAAAACGGAAAAATCTCATTGTGGCTGTGAAACCTCTGATGGATGCTTTGATTGCTACCTCAGAGTTTCGAGTATCTTCAGACCTGTACAACCAAATTTTGAATATGGTCAACGAAACTTAGTTGAAGATGAGAGCGGTCAAACTTGGCGCAGTACGACAAACCCGGTGCAGCGGACAGTTGAGAGTCACTGGTGCTGAGTTCAGGGCTACTTGCAGCTGCTCAACCGGAACGTGACCGAGAGTTTACCAACACTGAGCTACAGATGAGCGATCGCAGCAATGCGCGATCGCTGCCGCTGAAGTAGTTGCTGCATTATTAGGTCGGGCAGCAACATCCCTTCCTGAAGAGGTTATGGAGTGGATTGAAGGATAAAGTGATGTGCATCCCGCAGTTGTTAGTAAAGCTAGGAGTGCTGTCAATCGAGTTTTAGTTGATTCTGAACTACAAGGTGTTTGGTAAGATTCAGGTGACAGCAGTTGGAAGTTGAACGTGGAAGACCTTTTGAGGCGATTAGTGCAGTCACGTAAAAGTGTGGTAGAGCAAGCTTTCGAGATTTAGTACCTTAAGGGTAAGCGTTACAATTTATTCAGTCCTACGAGCAACTTCGACTATGAGCACCCTTGACCAAGTGCTGGAAAGCGCTTTGCAATTACCCTACGAGCAACAAGAAATGCTCATTAAAATTTTACAAAATCGTCACCATCAAAGCCGTCGAGCAGAAATTGCTACGGATGCTCAACAAAGTTTAGCTGATTTCCGTGCAGGTAAATTCCCATCTCAATCAGCCCAGAGTGTAATTACAGAACTGCGTCAATCTCTGGATGACACAGAAGTATGAGATGAGATCTCTGGTTTTAACGCCAAAATTTAAACGAGCATTCCGCAAATTTGTGAAGCGTAATGCTGTCCTTCAAAAACGTATTGAAGACACCCTTCAGCAGATGGAAGCAGACGTGTTTGCTCCAAACTTAGGTACTCACAAATTGAGTGGCAAACTCGACGGTCTCCAGTCTTGTTCTTGCGGCTATGACTGTCGCATCGTTTTCTCAATCGAGCAGGATACTGAATCAGACGACGAAGTTATTGTGCTGCTTGATATTGGGACGCATGATGAGGTCTATTGAATTTGTTGACAGTTGCGGCGGCATAACAATTCGCTTGGAGCGGACTGGCAAAAGATTTTGGTATATTACAGAACTGATTTGCAACCGCACAACTTCATCGTTACCGAGAGTTTACCAAAACTGAGCTACAGGTGAGCGATCGCGCATTGCTGCGATCGCTTCAAGTTCGTGCCGAGCGTGGTATGCCGTTGACTATAGAGACTCGCCAAGTCGAGGTTATAGCCTAGTCATGGAATCTACTCTTCCAGTTTTAAGCGGGCGTGAGGTTATGCGTATCTTTGAAAGCTCACGTTAACCGAAACAGCGTTCTTGTCAATGCCGATAAATTTTTTGGGAATACTGGGTATGTCTCAAAGCTTTCAAATTTATGGCAGCAGAACGCGACAATCCTCAGATAATTTCGGAACTGACAAATAGCAAGCCACAATCTTCAACCAAGCGGTTGACATTGCTGTATGTTTTTTCACTTGGTATTATTGCGTGCTTAACAAGTCTCGGTCAAATTTTCATTCAGCGTTCTCTTGCAAATCAAGAATTGAGTTTGAAGTTTGTGAGTGTGGCTCAACGCCAGCAGATGTTTAGCCAGCAACTCAGTAAAAATGCTTTTGCACTGCAAATGATTAATGATGTTACACAACGGCAGCAGCAAATTGAGGAGATGCAAAACATCATCACTACTTGGAAATCTTCACGTCAAGAACTAGAAAAGTTGGCAAGTACCTCCCATCTACCAAAAGACTATACTATTTTGGTAGATCGGATGCTTCAGCAAACCACTCCCAAAATCATGCAAACAGCTGCTCAAAATTTGATGGTGGGTGGAGCGAATCGTCCCAGACTGTTTGACAATCCAAGTCGTGCCAGTTTGCCCAAGGTTTTACAAATCCAAGCAGCAGGAATAGCGTTTGTCAGAGATACGGATAAAATTCTACTGAGTTATAACCAGCAGGTAACAGCAGAAGTTCGGAGACTGCGACAATTAGAAGTGTGGCTGTTTTCTCTGACACTTTTAATTTTGGTATTAGAGGGGGTATTCATTTTCCGTCCGGCAGTGCGGAAGATTTCTCAAAGTGTGGCGGCATTAGCGCGATCGCTCCAAGAAACTCAGGAAACAGCCTACAAGCTAGCGGCAGAACAGCAAAAATCAGAACATTTGCTGCTAAATATCTTACCGGAACCAATCGCCGAACGTCTCAAAGAAAAACCGACTGCGATCGCTGATGGCTTTGCAGAGGTTTCTGTTTTATTTGCTGATATTGTTGGTTTCACTGAACTTTCTAGTCGTATCTCTCCTAATGAACTGGTGAAATTGCTCAATCGGATTTTCTCGGCTTTCGATCAATTAGCAGAGCAACACGGTTTAGAGAAAATTAAAACTATTGGCGATGCCTATATGGTTGTTGGTGGTTTGCCCAATCCACGAGCAGATCACGCACAAGCAATTGTAGAAATGGCTTTGGATATGCAACAAGCAATTAGCCAATTTAATGTAGAAACTAATTGTAACTGCAACATCCGCATCGGTATCAATACTGGCCCTGTTGTTGCTGGAGTTATTGGGATCAAAAAGTTTATCTATGACCTTTGGGGTGATACTGTTAACATTGCTAGTCGGATGGAATCTCATGGTGTTCCAGGTTGTATTCAAATTACAGAAACGACTTATGAGCAGGTGAAAAACAGCTATACAGTTGAGTCGCGAGGACTGATGAAAATCAAGGGTAAGGCAGAAATGGTTACCTATTTGGTAAAGGATAGAAAATCAATAAAAAATGTTAATTCCAAATTTTAAATTTTAAATTGTGTACTGGGTAACCTGACTGTATGAGTATCTAGTCATCAGTCCAGGTCTATTTTATGTATAAATGTTTTAGGCAATCTCAGTGTATTTCCAGCTTAAGCAAGGCGGTTTTATTATGCTCTTCTGCTTTTTTGGTGTTGGCGGCACCGACAATTACTGAATTATCAGCAAGCAAGGTGCTGGCAGAGAATGTCAACGTTGTGTCTCAGAATTTAGAAGCTGCTAGCTTCTTTCAGCAGGGAGTGATGCGCTATAACCGCAAAAATTTACAGGGTGCAGAATCTGCTTTTCGCCAAGCTTTGCAGCTAGATCCCAACATTGCTTTAGCACGCACTTACTTGGGTAATATTATGTTGGAGCAAAATCGCCTGGAGCCAGCAGTGCAAGAGTATGCAGAGGCAATTAGGCTCAATCCCAATTTTGGTGAGACACATTATAATTTGGGCTTGGCTTTGCACAAACAGGGACAATCCGAAGCGGCAATAACTGCTTATCGCCAAGCTCTGGTGATTAATCCCACAATGGCATCTGCACAGTATAATTTGGGTTTGGCTTTATATCAAAAAGGACAAATGGAAGAAGCGATCGCTGCTTATCAACAGGCAGTGAATTTAGATTCTACCAATGCCGATGCTTACTTTAATTTAGCAATCGTCTTGCAAGAACAAGGACAAATGGAAGAAGCGATCGCTGCTTATCGACACGCTATAAAGCTCAATCCTAAAAATGCTTTGGCTTACAATAACATGGGCAGTCTTCTAGCTCTCCAAGGTCAAACTTCTGATGCTGTTGCTACATACCAAGAGGCTATTCGCAGCCTTCCCAAAAATGCTGAGGCTTACTACAACTTAGGAGTAACTTGGTACAATCAAGGCGAGTTTAAGAAAGCTAATAGCGCTTTTAAACGTGCACGTCATCAATACCGCGAACAAGGTAATGCTGAACAAGCTAATAAGATTGAGCAGTTAATGCAAAAAATTGCTCAAATACAAGGACAAAAGCAACCTCAATTGAGTCAAACTTCTCCTGCACAAACACCAGTTAATACAAAAGAGCAAGCCGATCCTGAAGATATACCCTTCTCTCTTGCACCAGTGCTGTTTCCTGTAGGGGAAAGTGGGGAGTAGTGATTAGGGACTGGGGATTGGTGACTGGGGATATAGTTCACAAAAAAGTATGAAAATTTTTGTTCTCTGTTCCCTATTTCCCGTTCCCTGCTCCCTTTCCTAACTAGACGGTCATGTAATAAATTACACAACGCTCGTCATGAAAATCTCTGTTCTCTAGCCCCTAGTCCCTAGCCCCTATTTTCAAGACAGATAATTTATTTTGCACGACTACTGATTAGCTATTAACTTTAAATCGGCAAGCGATTAATATCTTTGTTGCAACCAATAACTACAATCGCTGAACCACGTTCAAGGTATTGGTTGGGATTGGGGTTAATTTGAAATTTGCCATCATGACTTACCGCTAATAAATTTAAACCATAGCGGTTGCGCAGTTGTAGTTCGGCAATAGTTTTACCGTGAAATTCATCAGGCACAATCAACTCTACGATACTATGATCCGGATCGAGATCAAATCTTTCTAATATTGATGGTTTGGTAAGCGATCGCGCCAAGGCACATCCTGCCTCAAATTCAGGAAAAACCACATGATCTGCTCCTACTCGCAGTAACAGTTTGCGGTGAACTTCGCTAGAAGCTTTTGCCACTACATGGGGCACACCTCCCTCTTTGACATTGAGGGTAGTGATGATACTTTCTTGAATGTAATTTCCAATGGCAATTATAACTGTATCGAATTCAAATATTCCTGCTTCTTTCAGAGCAGCAGGTTCAGTTGAGTCTAGTTGCAAAGCATGACCAACCATTTGCTCTGTCAACGCATCAGATACGCGCTTTTCATCAATGTCTGTAGCTAACACTTGATACCCTAATTTATGCAGGGTTGAACAAACAGAACGGCCAAAACGACCTAAACCAATCACCGCAAATTGATGATTGTCTTTACGCAGACTCCGAAAAAAACCTAATGATGACAAATTCACTGTTGTTACCTTCGCGATCGCTCCCTGTGTTTTGGGCAAGATTCAAATGATATAGAGTCATTTAAAAAGCATCTTGTTGCCTAATCTTTTATATATTATCAATTCATGTTAGCTGTATATAAGTATTTTTTGATTGTTCTACTAACTACAGTAAGACCACAAAAAATTTCACCATACTAATCACCAATCATTAGTATGGGCGGATTTTAATAGTAATCTCTCAATAGCAGGAAATTTCTAAAATAAATCCGTCCTTACTATTAAGCACTATCCAACGAGTAAGTTTTCCTCTGGATAATGAATTCTGGTAGGGCGCGGATCTCCTAGAACCGCTGCCATCAGCAGTAAAACGCCGACTCTACCAATATACATTGTGACAATTAATATTAGCTTTGCTGCTGTAGAAACACTGCCAGTAATTCCGGTAGAAAGACCAACAGTTGCAAAGGCTGACATAACTTCAAACAAGATTTGAATAAATTCAAATTTTGGATCTGTAAAGGCAATTAAAGTTGTAGATATAATCACTGTTGTTACAGAACCAATCAAGACACCAACAGCTTTCAAAATCAAAGATAATGCTACTTTACGCTCATACAATATAACTTCTTCTTTTCCTTGTAATATTGACTGCGTACAACTTGTTAACACTCTGAAAGTTGTGGTTTTAATTCCACCTCCAGTGCCGCCAGGGCTTGCACCAATAAACATTAGTGCAATTGTAATAAATAGACCAGCATTGGTCATTTTACCAATGTCAATAGTGTTAAAGCCAGCCGTCCTGGGGGTAACAGATTGAAACCAAGCAACTAATAACTTATCGCTAAAATTGAGATTTCCAAAAGTTTGTGGGTTTCTTAATTCGACAAAGAAAAAGGCGATTGTTCCCAATACTAAAAGTAAAACTGTTGTACTAGTTGCAACTTTAAAATCTAAGGAAAAAACTAATAGTTTTTCTTGCTTTTGCAAAATGCGATCGCGTAACCAAATATAAGTTTCTAAAATTACCTGATAACCAATGCCACCAAAAATAATTAATCCGGTGATTGTAAAAACTATTAGAACTGAAGATTGATAACCAATCAAGTTATCTTTAAATAAACTAAAACCCGCATTATTCCATGAATTAACACTATGAAAAATAGACAGCCACAGTCCTTGGTTCCAACCAAAATCAGGAACAAAAGCTGGCAAAAGTAAAAATATGCCAGTGATTTCAAAAATCATTGTCGTGGCAATGATGGAGCGAATAATTTGGGCACTCCCGCTCATCCCCGGACGGTCTAAAGCTTGTTGAATTGCAACTTTTTGTCGCAGATCAAATTTACGTCCAATTAACAAAATCAGAAAGGTTGTAGTTGTCATGTAACCCAACCCGCCTATCTGCACCAGCAGTAAAATGAACAACTCGCCCCAAAAGGAAAAATAAGTACCAGGATCAACTACCGATAAACCCGTAACACAGACTGCGGAAGTTGATGTGAATAGCGCCACGATCGGGTCATTCCACGTACCGCTACTGGTAGAGAAAGGCATCATTAGCAGGATGGTTCCTACAGTAATGACTGCTAAAAACCCCAAGCAAATAGTCCGAGAAACAGTCATATCAAGGTTAAAAAACAAACTAACCCAGGGATTGCGGACAAGTTTTATCCTTCCTGGCTGTAAAAACACCTTAATTAAATAAAAACACACATGGTAGCCTACCAGTAGTGTATTTGAATTCTGCTTCGTCTTAACACGGCTTTTTTCATGAGCGCAACATTATACAAGCAAATTCAGCAATTTTATGATGCTTCTTCCGGTTTGTGGGAAGAAATATGGGGTGAACATATGCACCATGGTTACTATGGTGCAGATGGTACGCAAAAAAAAGACCGTCGTCAGGCACAAATTGACTTAATTGAAGAAATCCTTCAGTGGGCAGATGTGCGGCAGGCTGAAAATATTTTGGATGTAGGTTGTGGCATCGGTGGCAGTTCTCTTTATTTGGCTGCAAAATTTCATGCCCATGCAACTGGTATCACTTTAAGCCCCGTGCAAGCGGCAAGAGCAAGGGAACGTGCTGAAGAGTTTGGCTTAAGTAGTAAAACTAGTTTTCAAGTCGCAGATGCTCAAGCTATGCCCTTTGCTGATAATTCTTTTGATTTAGTCTGGGCATTGGAAAGTGGCGAGCATATGCCGGATAAAGTCAAGTTTATGCAGGAGTGTTACCGTGTGCTCAAACCTGGTGGCAAGTTGATTATGGTGACTTGGTGCCATCGACCAATAGATCATTCTCCACTGACAACTAGTGAGCAACAACACTTGGCGAAAATTTATCGGGTGTACTGTTTGCCTTATGTAATTTCTTTGCCTGAGTATGAAGCGATCGCCCATCAAATCGGGTTGCAAAATATCCGCACTGCCGACTGGTCAAAAGCAGTAGCACCATTTTGGAATGTGGTGATTGATTCAGCACTGAGTTGGAAAGCAATTTTGGGTTTGCTGCGATCGGGTTGGAGTACGATTGTTGGGGCACTGTCTTTGGGATTGATGAGTCGCGGATATGAGCGTGGCTTGATTCGATTCGGGTTGTTGTGTGGAAATAAATTATGAGTGAAGTTTCACAATCAGGTGTGGTGGGTAATTGGTTTTATGCTTTGTGGAAATTTTCTCGTCCACACACGATTATTGGCACTAGTTTAAGTGTTTTGGGTTTGTATTTAATTGCAGTTGCTGTTAGCAGTGATAGCTCTTCCCAATTCTCTATTCCCAATTTTCTACTTCCATTTTTTGGAGCCTGGCTTGCTTGTTTATCTGGTAATATTTACATCGTCGGTTTGAATCAACTGGAGGATGTGGCAATTGATAAAATCAACAAACCCCATTTGCCACTTGCTTCTGGAGAATTTTCTCGACAGACAGGACAATTGATTGTAGGTACTACCTGTGCCTTAGCACTAGTTTTGGCATGGCTAAACGGGCCTTTTTTATTCGGTATGGTGGCGATTAGCCTAGCAATTGGCACGGCATATTCTTTACCTCCCATTCGTTTAAAAAGATTTCCTTTTTGGGCAGCGTTGTGTATCTTTTCAGTCCGAGGAGCTATTGTTAATTTAGGACTATTTTTACACTTCAATTGGGTGTTAGAGCAAAACCAAATTATTCCAGCAGCTGTTTGGGTTCTAACTCTATTTATCTTGGTGTTTACGTTTGCGATCGCTATCTTTAAAGATATCCCTGATATGGAAGGCGATTTGCAATACAATATCACTACTTTCACAATTAAACTTGGCAAACAAACAGTGTTTAAACTTGCCCTTTGGGTATTGACTGTGTGTTACGCAGGAATGGTTTTAACGGGGTTGCTGCGTCTAGCTGAAGTTAATTTTGAGTTTTTAGTAATTACTCATTTAGTCGTGCTGGGCGTAATGTGGTGGCGCACTCGAAAAGTAGATTTACAAGATAAAAGTGCGATCGCCCGTTTTTACCAATTCATTTGGAAGCTTTTTTTCCTCGAATATCTAATCTTTCCTACTGCTTGCCTTTTGGCTTAAAACAGATTTTGATTTTTTAATTTGGGCAATAGTCTTTAAAACCAATACTTACGCACAAGTTATGGAATACAGCAGAACTCAGAACTCAGAAGTAAAACAGCCTCTCTCTAAAATATTTTGACTCTATGCTAGAAAGCTTACAATTGTCTTCACTCGTTGCTGTCGTTGCGGTAATTTTTAGTATCGCTATCCTTGGTTATTTTTCTTGGAAGACTTTAATTACTTCTAACTACTTTCAAA
Source organism: Chlorogloeopsis fritschii PCC 6912 (assembly GCF_000317285.1). Lineage (GTDB taxonomy): Bacteria > Cyanobacteriota > Cyanobacteriia > Cyanobacteriales > Nostocaceae > Chlorogloeopsis > Chlorogloeopsis fritschii. The sequence goes on from NZ_AJLN01000116.1 coordinate 709,573, forward strand.
AGGGCATCAATCTATATCAGCAAAAAAATTACCCTGGAGCAGAAGCTGCTTTTCGCCAAGTTATTTCGCTCAACTCTACTAATGATGTAGTTCACTTGCTGTTAGGTGATTCTTTAATGCAGCAAGGTAAAGTTGATGCAGCAATTTCGGAGTATCAAGAAGTTATTGAGCGCGCTCCTAAAAAAGTCGATGCTTATTTACGTTTAGCTCAGGCTTTCATACAACAACACAAACTCCAAGAGGCGATCGCTATCCTGCAAAAAGCTAGCGATTTATTCCAAGCCCAGCGCCAACCCGAAAAAGCCCAACAAATTCAAAGAGTATTACAACAGGTTTCTTCAGTATGAAAAGGGTGTGGGGTGTAGGGAACTCTATACTTAAAAGCGGGGTTTCATTTCTCGAACCACACTAGCTTTAACTGAGCAATTTTGAAAATTGGCAAGATTATCCCATTATATTTAGACTCTTCAGAGTATCAAAATTGGGTGATTTTAGTCAAGCTCTCAAACAAAGCAACATCGTTGTTTAGTTGAGAAAATATCGCGGAAAATCAACACAACTTAATCAAATTTCTAATTTTTGTTAAGCTACTAGATACTCTTAGTATCAATAAATATTGCTTATCAGTGCAAGATGAATAATCAAAAGGGCAAAGTTTACCTGGTTGGTGCGGGGCTAGGAGATGAGGCATACCTGACGGTGCGAGCTTATAATCTTTTGGCGATCGCTCAAGTATTGGTTTACGATGCCCTAGTGGATGCAGAATTATTGCGGTTAGTATCACCCGATTGTCTGAAGTTGGACGTAGGCAAACGTGGAGGCAAACCCAGCACTCCCCAAGCTGAAATTAACAAGTTACTGGTGAAGTATTGTCAGCAAGGCAAACAAGTTATCCGGCTCAAATCTGGCGATCCGTTTATTTTTGGTCGCTGTATGGCTGAAATAGAAGCTTTGCAAGCTGGAGGTTGTGAGTTTGAAGTCGTACCGGGAATTTCCTCTGCCTTAGCAGCACCATTGCTAGCAGGTATTCCTCTCACCGATCCGATTCTGAGTCGTTGTTTTGCCGTCTTTACCGCTCACGATCCTGACGTTTTGGATTGGCAAGCATTGTCACGCTTAGAAACACTGGTAATTTTGATGGGAGGGCAGAATTTAGCTGAAATTATCCAACGGTTGTTGCAACATGGGCGATCGCTACACACACCCATAGCCATTATTCGTTGGGCAGGTACTGAGCGACAACAAATTTGGACAGGTACCTTAGAAACTATTGTGCAGGAAGTATCAGATGTGCCACTCTCGCCAGTGGTGATCGTAATTGGTGACGTAGTAGGGTTACGAAGATACTTCCAACCTGAGAATATAGACTAAGAGGATTTTTCCCAGTCAAAGCTTTGCACCTGTGGACACTATGCCAACTAACTTTTCACCCTCCTCTCCAGGGCGCTCCCAAGGCACTGCCCCTACTCCCCCTCTCTCACCCTCTTCTTCTCTCCCGCTTAGTGGTAAAACAATTTTAGTGACACGTTCTGCTGGACAATCAAGTCTATTTACGGAACTTTTGTTAACAGCAGGTGCAGATGTTATCGAAATGCCTGCTTTGGAAATTAGCTCGCCTTCGAGTTGGGAAGCTTTGGATTGCGCGATCGCCCAACTATCCGATTTTGACTGGTTGATTCTCACTTCTAGCAATGCTGTAGACTATTTCTTAGAAAGACTAATGGCACAGGGTAAAGATGTTCGTGCCTTAGCAGGAATAAAAATTGCTGTTGTTGGTGAAAAAACAGCCCAAAGCCTTAGACAACGGTGTTTGCAACCAGAATTTATTCCGCCTAACTTTGTAGCTGACTCTTTAGTAGAAAACTTTCCAGAAGAACTGGTAGATAAAAAGATTTTATTTCCCAGAGTCGAAAGTGGTGGGCGGGAAGTTTTAGTTAAAGAGTTAACTGCTCAAGGAGCAGACGTAACAGAAGTAGCAGCATATCAATCTTGTTGTCCAACTAGCATCCCTACCTCAGCAGAAGTTGCCTTGCAAAATAAAAAAGTTGATGTTATTACCTTTGCTAGTTCCAAAACTGTGCAATTTTTTTGCCAATTGGTAGAAAAGACGTTTTCTCACACCACAGTAGAAAATCACTTATCTACCCCAGCAAGTTATTTGGAGGGAGTTTGCATTGCTTCTATCGGCCCACAAACCTCTAAAACTTGCCGTTCCTTATTTGGACGTGTGGATGTGGAAGCAGAAGAATACACTTTAGAAGGATTAACCCAAGCACTAGTTAAATGGGCTGCAAGCTCATACAGCAGAATTCAGGAGCCAGAAGTCAGTAGCCAGAAGTAAAATAGGCATCATAACTATGACTTTGAGACACTCAGTTTTGTACCTTACCAACTTGAAATCCACTGTAATTTGAGTTATTAGTTAACAGTCAAAATTCCATTGATAAAAAACTAATGACTAATTACCAATAACTAATGACTAAAAGAATCATCGGTTTAACTGGAGGTATCGCTACAGGCAAAACAACTGTCGCCAATTATTTGGCTGATGTTTACCATTTGCCAATTTTGGACGCAGATATTTATGCCAGAGAAGCTGTTTCTGTGGGTTCCCCCATTCTTAATGCGATCGCTTGCCGTTACGGGCAAGAGCTTTTACTACCAGATGGTAGCCTTAACCGTCAAAAGCTGGGCGAAATTATTTTCAACAATCCAGAAGAACGGCATTGGGTAGAGAGTTTAATTCATCCTTATGTACGCGATCGCTTTTACCAAGAAATTGCCGCATCTTCTGCAGAAACATTAGTATTAGTTGTGCCTTTATTATTTGAATCCCAGATGACTGATTTAATTACAGAAATTTGGGTAGTATCTTGTTCGGAACAACAGCAACTCGAAAGATTAATGCAGCGCAATAATTTAACTATAGAACAAGCAAAAGCCAGAATTAAGAGTCAAATGCCGATAGCAAAAAAAGCAGAACTTGCAGATATAGTTTTAGAGAATAATTCAACACCGACAGCACTACTTCAACAAGTTGATACTGCATTAGCTGGCGTTTCGACCAAGTAATATTGTATATAGTAACACTTTATGTTTAACAATAATTTCACTCTTTCGTTAGATATAAGTAAATTTCAGAGTTGTTTTAATTATAAAAATGCAATAACTAAATTAATATGTAATCTCCAATAAAGTGTATGGAATTATGGAGGAGAAGTTAGAATAAAATTAATTTCTAACTCTTCTTTTTTTTATTGTCTAATAAATATTAATTTTTTATGAAATTATTATTAAAAAATAAAAACTGTATATTTGGACGGATATTTTGTTCTATCTAGAAGTAGAAGAAGATTAATACTATTAGCAAACTAAATTGATATAGATTAGTTTGCCATTAAAAATTTAGGAAATCATGGTTGACAAAAATCATAAATATGCTGTTGGAGTCTTTAATAATCGTCAAACAGCAGAACAAGCGCTCAATCAATTGAAAACTTCAGGCTTGGTAATGGACAAAGTATCTATCATTGCCAAAGATGTAGACAAAGGCGAAGAGCTTGGCAATACTCAGGTGAGCGATCACATTGGCAATCAAAATGTAGATACAACAGGGGCAGTTGGAGATGCTCTGACGGCAAGTACTTGGGGTAGTATATTGGTTGGTCTTAGCAGTCTAGCACTTCCTGGTCTTGGAGCAGTGCTGGCAGCAGGTTCTGTTGGTGTAGCATTAGTTTCTAGTATTGCAGGTGTAGCTGTCGGTGCAGCAGCAACTAATAATTTGGTGCAAGCGCTAGCTGGTTTAGGTATCCCTGAAGAAAGAGCTAGAGTTTATAGCGATCGCCTACAAATGGGTGATTATCTAGTAATAGTGAATGGCAGTGATGATGAAATTCATCGCGCTGAAGGAATCTTGAAACAGCAAGATATTGAATATTGGGGTATTTATGAATCCTCTACCCAACTCCAAGAAGGTAGTAGCGTTTAGCCGAATTCCAGAATCACATATCGGTAGACGGCTTAGTATAAGACTGCCGGGACAACTTTTGCACAAACTCGGTATGTTCCTGTGAATTTAACCCTTGTTGCAGCACTGCTAACACTTTTGTCATTTCTCCTGCTAGCAGTGCTGGCATAGCTAGCCACAAACTGGGAAATACCCAACTTTTGATCGTACCATCTGCATCAGCTTCTAGTGGGACATATTCGCCATTTTGCAAGCTGAACCAATCGAGTTTATTTTCTAAAATCTGCCAGACAATGTACTCTTGAACACCATTACGGCGGTAGGCACGTTTTTTATCATATAAATCAATCGCTGCACTACTTGCCGCCACTTCTGCTACTAACTCTGGTGCGCCTTCGATGTAATCATCATCGCTAATATGCGCTTGCCCTCCCAGTTTTTCTTCTATTAACAGTACAACATCAGGCTGCAGTTCGTTATCTAAATCTAAACGTACTGTAGCATTGTCACCTAACTCTACTCCAGGGGTAGAAACTTTGTAAGTTCCCAACCAAATAATTAAGTTTCCGTGAGGTTGTCCGTGACTTCTAAAACGTAACGGAGATGGCACGTAAACAACTCCCTCGATTAATTCTGCTTTCTTAACATGGGGCATAGCATGATAACGACGCTCAAATTCATGGCGGGTGAGTCTGTCTCCACTTTCTAGTGGTGGTACTTTATTTGAGCCATGTTCCACAGAAACTGACATAGAAGGAGTAGTTGTTTTGTGGCTTTAAGCTTAATTTAGCATGGCAGTATGCAAGCAAAGCGTTTTGATGGATAAATGGACTGTAGAACTCATCCATAACTTATCTATATATATCCATTTTCTACATCTCCCCCACTTCTCCACCTACTACCACATCTCGTATTCTCAAACTCGGCCCTCCACAACCTACAGGTAAACCATTTTGTCCGCCTTTACCGCAACCACCAGACTCATCCCAGTAAAAGTCATCGCCAATCGCTTCTATATCCGCCAAGGTTTGAAAAACATTTCCCGAAAGCGTCACATCCTTAACAGGCTCGGCAATTTTACCGTTTCTGATCATCCATGCTTCCCCAGCACTAAAGGTGAACATTTCTCCATTTGTCATTCCACCCAGCCAGTTACGGGCATAAACTCCTTCTTTGATATCGCTAAATAAATCAGCAACCGGAGTGTTACCCCTCTCTATCCAAGTGTTAGTCATCCGCACTATGGGTGCATGGTGATAATTGAGACATCTTGCATTACCAGTCGGCGCTTCTGCTAATTTGCCGGCAGTTTCGCGAGAGTGCAAGCGCCCTACTAAAACACCATCTTGGATTAGTTGCGTAGTTGTTGCGGGTGTTCCTTCATCATCGTAAAAATAACTACCTCGATGTCCTTGAGGAGCAGCACCATCAAAAATTTGTAATTCTTTGCAGCCAAATCTGCGACCGATAGTCATGACTTCCAACAAATCTGGGTTTTCATAAGCCATATCTGCTTCGGAAAGATGTCCGAATGCTTCGTGGACAAATAAACCAGTCAGAATCGGATCGATCACAACAGTGTAGGTATTGCCTTTGACTGAAGGCAGAGATAAAGCGGCAACTGCTCTTTGCGCTGCACTTTTGACTTGTTCATCTAAGCCAATTAAATCTTCAAAAGCTTTGCGCGAGCCTGTAGTTTCTCTACCAGTTTGCACAGTATCGCCGTTTCTGGCTGTGGCAGCAAAGCGCATTTCCATATCTACCCAAGATTGCTCGATTAGAGTTCCTTCAGAAGTAGCGATAATTACCCTTTGACTGCAATCGCCGTAACGTACAGAAGTAGTGGTGATACGACGATCTACACATTTGAGAAGTTCAGTGTAGCGATCGCACAATTCTTTTTTTTGGCTCAAGGGAATTTTGCACGGATCGGTACCAGTCAGCGGCACCCGGCAAACTGCTTGGACTGGTTTGATGGCAGCAAGTGTGGTTTCTTCATCACCAACCATCCGCGCCGCAGCGATCGCTTCTTGAATCCTGTCTTCGATTGTCGTCAGACGATTAAAGCTACTGAATCCCCAACCACCTTTATAAATAGCACGAATATGTCCACCAACAGAAATACCTTCGCTGAGGGTTTCTACCTTGTCACCACGCAAGACAATATCCGTACCTTCAGCTTCTTCCAGGCGAATCATCAGATAATCTACCCTAGATGAGTAGCGAGCAATCAAATCCGAAAGCAAATTTTGAATATCCGCAAGTAAGGTAGGCATTTGGCAGATAGGAACAATAATGCACTCCATCAATTCTCCAATAGATGTGCCTTCATTTGCCTATTTGAGAGCAAATATTCATCTTTGTTCTCACAATGGTTTAAAGTTTTACAATAATTTCTTCAATATTTTTTTAGCTTTACTCCTCTGGTGTGAGTGATGTGGTCAAATATGCAAAAAAAACCGCTATTAAAAATAGAAGCAAGTAGTGCCAGTAATCTAGTTTTCCGATTAGCAGGAATATTTTTTATCCTGTGTTTATTATTTACCCTGCATCGTTACTACAGTTTTTACGCTTCCTTCGACCAAGGTATATTTAACCAAGTTTTTTGGAATAATCTCCACGGGCGCTTTTTTCAAAGTTCCCTTTCTTCTAGTCTTTCCACCAACGTCGTTCACGCTGGAGAAATTCCCACAGTTTATTACCATCGCCTCGGTCAACACTTCACACCAGCATTGTTACTGTGGCTGCCAATCTACGCTTTATTTCCCTCTCCCGCTACTTTAACAGTTCTGCAAGTAACACTCATCACTGCCGCAGGTTTAGTTTTATATATCCTGGCAAGACAATATCTCAAACCATCATTAGCAATCATGATTACCGCCAGCTTTTATGCTGCTAATGCGGTGATTGGCCCAACTTTAAGTAACTTTCACGACATTAGTCAGATTCCCCTATTTGTTTTTACCCTGCTGCTAGCAATGGAAAAACGCAGGTGGTGGTTGTTTTGGCTGATGGCAATTTTGATTTTAGCTGTACGGGAAGATGCAGGTGTAGGTTTATTTGGCGTGGGAGTCTATATGGTTTTAAGCAAGCGTTTTCCCCGCGCCGGCATCGGAGTCTGTATCCTCAGTTTTGGTTATATGTTGGCTCTTACCAACTTGATCATGCCGTTATTCTCCAAAGATATTTCCCAGCGCTTCATGTTGGAGAGGTTTGGACAATATGCCGAAGGAGAGGAAGCTTCTACCTTGGAAATTATTTGGGGCATGATTAGCAACCCCGTGCGGTTATTAGTGGAATTAGTGACGCCAATCGATAGAACTATTAAATATTTACTCGGTCAATGGTTACCGTTAGCGTTTGTGCCTGCCGTTGCTCCTGCCTCTTGGATGATAGCTGGCTTTCCGCTTTTGAAGTTATTTCTGGGCAAAGGAGAATCTGTCCTGGCAATTACGATTCGCTACGCTTTAACCGTAGTGCCGGGGCTATTTTATGGAGCAATTCTCTGGTGGTCACAGCATCAGCAAAAATTTACACCTTCATTTCGTCGCTTTTGGGTGGGATGTATCTGTGTTTCCCTATTTTTTAGCTTTGCATCCAATCCAAATCGGACTTTTTACTTTCTCATTCCAGATTCTGTAAACCCTTGGGTATATGTGTCTCTACCAAGACAGTGGCAACACGTAGAACAGATGCGTCCCTTACTAGCCCAAATTCCCCAGGATGCTAGCGTCTCTGCAACTACTTATATTGTCCCTCATCTTTCTAGCCGCCGGGAAATTCTGCGCTTGCCTGTCTTAGAATTACGCAATGATGCCAAACAAGTAATTCAGGTAGATTATGCGATCGCCGATTTGTGGCAATTACAAAAATATCAAGCGGCATTTAAGAGCGATCGCCGTCTATTGCAAGATTTGACAAAACTAATTGACCAGGTCAGTAATAACCGAGAATATGGAATTATCGGTTTTCGAGATGGCGTAATCTTACTAAAAAAAGCTGCCAATTCGGACACCCAAGCCACAGCAGCTTGGTTACAATTTCGTCAGCAGTTGCAGCTTAAAAAGCAGTTAGCAACTTGATAATTAATAGTTAGTTGGCAAGAAAGCGTGATTATGATTACTTTTTGTCATTCTTAAAAAATCTAAAAAGTAAGGGTTAAACACTTCTTGCCAAAGCCAAACTTTTAAATTTTAGATAAATTAAAGCTTTTAGAAATTTGTCAAGGCTGAGGGATTGGAGTAGATGAAGATACTAGTAATGAGTTGGGAGTTTCCGCCTCGTATTGTCGGAGGAATTGCCCGTCACGTGTCGGAGTTGTACCCGGAATTAGTCAAGCTAGGGCACGAAATTCACCTGATGACACCAGAGTTTGGTCATGCGCCCTTGTACGAAGTCGTAGAAGGAGTGCGGGTGCATCGCATTCCCGTTCCTGGTGGTAATGACTTTTTCCACTGGATCGCCAATATGAACGAAAGTATGGGCAGTCACGGGGGTAAGTTGATGTTGGAAGAAGGCCCTTTTGATATTATTCATGCTCATGATTGGGTAGTAGGTGATGCAGCGATCGCTCTTAAGCACAGCTTTAAAGTACCCCTCATTGCGACAATCCATGCAACTGAACATGGGCGCTATAACGGTATTTATACAGACACCCAGCGTTATATAAGTGGTAAAGAAGAACTATTAGCTTATAATGCCTGGCGAATTATTGTCTGCACCGACTATATGCGCCGGGAGGTAGAAAGAGCGCTACACAGTCCGTGGGATAAAATCGATGTTATTTATAACGGTATCCGTCCCGAAAAGAAACGCCATCACGAATATTTTCATGCCCAGGATTTTCGCCGCCAATTCGCTGAAGATGATGAAAAAATTGTTTACTACGTTGGGCGGATGACTTATGAAAAAGGAGTATCTGTCTTACTCAGTGCTGCTCCCAAGGTGTTATGGGAGATGGGCGGTTACGTGAAGTTTGTGATCATCGGTGGTGGCAACACTGACAATCTCAAAAAGCAAGCTTGGGATCTGGGAATTTGGCATAAATGCTATTTTACTGGCTTTATGTCTGATGAATACCTAGATAAATTTCAAACTATTGCTGACTGTGCCGTCTTTCCTAGTCTTTACGAACCCTTTGGTATCGTTGCTTTAGAAAGCTTTGCTTCTCGCGTTCCGGTAGTAGTTTCTGATACTGGCGGTTTTCCAGAAGTAGTACAACATACAAAAACGGGAATAGTCACTTACACTAATAATCCTGATTCCTTGGCTTGGGGAATTTTGGAAGTTTTGAAAAATCCCAGCTATCGGCAATGGCTAGTTGATAATGCTTACGAAGATTTAGAACGGCGCTTTAGCTGGCCGAAATTAGCCAAACAAACAGAAGATGTTTACAAGCAGGTAGTGAAAGAAAAACTGCAGGTAGTTTGGTGATAGTCAAGAAAAAGCCAGTGGGAAGGAGCACCACTGGCAAAGAGCCAATCGGAAAACTATGCAAAACAGTTCTGCAATCTCATGAACTAAAACTTAGAATTCCAGAAATTGATAAACTTGTGAAGTTATATACAATTTATATGCAACAGCGGCTATTTAATTTTTGAGATATAATCGTAAATCACACAAATAACTTTTTGTAAATAAAAATACAACTTTTGTGCAACAGTGCCTATATAATGGTGAAGCAAACAAAATTTGAAGCAAGCTCTGTTAAAGCTGCTGTAACCTTTCCGCTTGTAGTATAAATATTTGAGTTCAATTAGCTCAAGCATTAAGGCGTTATTGCAAATTTTAGCTAGTTTAAGTGCGAAAGTTCTAGCTTAACAGGATATACGAAAAGTCAGTGGGGGTAGACCACTGACCGAGAGAAAGAATGATGATATGAGATTGATAATTACAGAGAATTATCTTCTTGTAAATTGACATACAACTTTCATGCAACATTGGGAGCTAGGAACTGGGGATTGAGTTCATAGAATCGTAGGGTGGGCATTGCTCACCAAATATATCAAATGCTTACCACATAAGCTTTGACAGGTAATGCCCACCTTACAGAAAACTTAGAAAAAATAAAAAAACCAGTGGGGAAAACCACTGGTAAAAGACTTGGATTATTTACGAGAGAGTGATGATACAAGACTAGAGGATTCCAGAAAATTAGCCCTCTTGTAAAGTCATATGCAATTTTCATGCAACAGGGATGTTTTCTCCAATCTAATTTTGTACCTTGCCAATTAAGTGATGATAGTTACGCTTCCCGTATCTAAGTCGTAACGCCCTCCCACAATTTTTAATTTACCGGATTGCAATTTTTCAGTGAGAAGACGCGATCGCTTCAACCGTTCAATTTGATATTGCACATTAGCAACCACAGCATTCTCAACCGCATCGCCCGACAATAGCTTGGCTCTTTTCACAACTGGCTTAATTGCCTTGACAAACGTACCAATATCACCAAGCAGCGCTTCGTTTTTTACGGCAGCAGTTACAGCCCCACAGCGTTCATGCCCCAACACCATCAACAAAGGAGTGCCGAGCAATGCAACTGCATATTCAATACTGCCAAGCGCCTCAGGCGTGGCAATATTTCCGGCAATCCGAACATCAAAGATATCTCCGATGCCCTGATCGAAAATAATTTCTGCCGGCACCCGTGAATCCGCACAACTGAGGATAGTTACAAAAGGATGTTGAGCTTGAGCAACTTCTTGCAAGCGAGCTGCTGATTGATCGGGGTATTGAGGTTTATGATTAACAAATCGCTGATTTCCCTCCATCAGCTTTTGTAATGCAGCATCCGGAGTAAGAGATTGAGTTATTGAAGGTAGTTCAGCAGCTTGAGTTGACTCCACCTGCCAGAGTAAATCGCTAGATGCGATCGCCAAACTAAATACTCCCGTGGCTCCTAACTTCAAGAAATCACGGCGTTCGATGAAACGCTTCCTTGAGTTCATAATTCTCTTACAACGACGCAACACATTTTACCGAGCGAATTTCCATCACATCCGAGATGTAACAAGTACCGCCAAATTTATTAAGTAAAGGTCTAATATTTTCTACAACAGGCTTGATTTGCTCAGGCATACAAAATGCGATGATATAAACATTATCAAGCATCGTCATATCTAAATCTTCTGCCATACCTCGCAAGCCTTTGCCAGCAACATTCCTAATTACAGCATGACCGTGTACACCTGACTTGTCTAACCCATCTAAAATTTTGCTAAGTTCAAAAGAGTTAGCAATAATTTCTATCTTTTTGACTAAATGCATACGATTACCTCCACAATAGGTTAATTCCGTATAGATATAACGGAATTCCTACAATAATGTTGAATGGGAAAGTTACTGCCAAAGCAGTAGAAACATACAAGCTAGGATTTGCTTCAGGAACAGTTAACCGCATAGCTGCTGGCACAGCGATGTAAGAAGCACTGGCACACAGCACAGCAAACAAGAGTGCATCCCCCTGAGACATACCAATTAATTTGGCAAGCAGTAATCCAATGCCTGCATTGAGTATTGGAATCAGTATCGCAAATGAAATCAAGAAAATTCCGGTTTTTTGCAAGTCTTTAATTCTTCTGGCAGCAACTAGCCCCATGTCTAGTAAAAAGAAGGTGAGAACTCCATAGAACATTCCTTGAGTAAAGGGTTCCAAAACCTGCCACCCGTGTTCTCCTGTTAAAAAGCCAATCACAAGACTGCCGACTAAAAGAAAGACTGAACTGTTTAAAAATGCCTCCTGCAATACTTCCTTCCAGGCAAATTCTCGCTTGCCATCCACAGTGAATAAATTCACTAAAATCAAGCCAACAATGATAGCTGGAGATTCCATTAAGGCAAGGGCTGCCACCATATAACCATCAAAATCCATGCCCAGCTCAGTTAAAAAGGCACTCGCCGTAATAAAGGTGACAGCACTAATAGAGCCATAGGTTGCCGCGATCGCTGCCGCATCGTAAGTATCTAGCTTCAGCTTCAGAATAAAAAAGGTGTAAATCGGGACAAAACAAGCCATCAACATCGCTGCCAACAGCGTTAGAAGTACTTCTTGGGTGACACCGCTTTTGATTAACTCCACCCCTCCCTTAAAACCAATTGCAAACAGTAGATAAAGCGAGAGAAGCTTGGGTACTGGTGCGGGAATTTCTAAATCAGACTTGACAAAAACGGCAGTCATCCCCAAGAAAAAAAATAGGACTGGTGGATTCAGGATGTTGGACATAATCAAGTTGCCATTCATGTCCATCTCTCCTCAGACTGATTAAACATAAGGTTAAACAATCTTTGCATTGTAAAAAATTTATCAAACCCTTGCATCATGATGTATCGCGTACTGTCACCTCATGTCAATTGGGGAATGTGAAGAGTGAGTGTTTATCTTGCCTTTAATTAAGCGATCGCAATATTTGTGTGTTTTTATGAAACATCAAAAGTTGAGCCAAGAGCGATCGCCCTGAGTATAACTATAGTAAGCAACAATCAAATTATCGCGGCTTTTCAAGTTGCAAACACCAAACGCCAACCTCAAAATGTTTGATGAAAGTCACAAGTTTTGTCCCTCGCTACTATTTACAGGTGAATCTATCCCTACCCCACCACAGCAATTTACTCCTTTTGATATTCCATCTACAAAATTGCCATCAGCGTTTGTAACAGCAGCGATGAAACTTTTTGAACAAGGTTTAGCAGATCCGCGAGGATGTCAATATCAAGAGATTGAAGTAGGAACTGGGAGTTGCTGGACAGGTGATGCAGGTGTTGTGAAAGTGCGTGGTTGGGTATTACCCACACCAAGAAAAGACAAACAGCACTTTGCCATATGCTGGAATGGTTTAGTGTATCCGGTAGTATCTGTTGGTGCTACAGCAAATGTCCAAGAAGATGTTCTCAAAGCTATTCAACAAGAATTTGGAGCAAGATGCATAGATGGATTTGATTTTGCTAGATCGGAGTGGTTTTCGATTTTTGAGCGATCGCGATCGCCAATTAAAGTATGTCTGTTGCTCCGGCTAGGAGAAATTGCACTGGCAGAGATGTTTTGGACAACTTGGATAACAAAGATTTCAGAGGATGCCGATTACAGGAGGAAGAATTTTAAAGATCCTTACCTGATTCTAGCTACTGAGTGGTTATGGGCACTATTTGACCGTGCGGTTTGTGCTCATATGCGAGGCGATGACAAGCTAGCGTTGCTGTCGGCAGAATTACTTTTACCCACATGGCCTATGGTAGAAGCAGAGTCAAAACACCGCGGTTATGAGTACCATTTTTCTTGTCGCGACAGTAAAGAGTCACATTACCTTCGTTTTCTAGAAACATTGCCTGCGTTGCTATTGGATCAACAACGACGGGCGCAACAACTCAAACGCCAGCAGGTTTTAAAAGTAGGGCTTGATAAATACCCAGACAAAACTAATCGCATTCACGCCTTAATAGAAGACTTGGAAGAAGTTTTTGTCCGTCAGATGGGACAACCTGACTATCCATACTTGAGAGGGCACCCAATAGTTCAAGCACTAATTGCTGAAGGCGTGGAAGCAGTTGAACCGCTTTTGGCTTGTTTAGAGAACGATACGCGCCTTACCCGTACAGTCTACTTTTTTAGAGATTTTTCTCGGCATCGAAAGCTACTCAGTGTACATGAAGTAGCTTACATTGCTCTTACCAACATCCTCAAGACTTCGTTCTGTGAAAAATTTGAACTAACAGATAGATTATACTCTCAAGGAACGGAAGGTCGTCAGGAAATAGCGGCAAAAATCCGCGAATATCTGCGATTAAATCCAATTAGAAAAATATTCTATAAGCTCAGACATAGGTTGTAGGAAAACTGAGAGTTGACAATTTTCCGAAATTAAAACACTAATTTATTTTTTCGATAAAGTAACTAGGTATGGCGAGCGTAAGAAGAAGCCATCATTGAGCATAATCTCACATATCCTACCTAACCTATAAGCGATCGCATATAATTATGGGTTAGATCTGACTAAACTGCTGGTTGTGCCAACATAGTTAAGTTCAAGCTATTGAGAATACTGGATTTGATCGGACGCTTTTCGTCCCAAAAGATTAGGGATGAGTAAAATTCTATTGCTACTTGAGAAGTCAGAAGCTCAAATGTTTGATATGCAACTTCTTTATTATCAAAACTAAGAAAGTAAACAGTATCGTCAAAAACAACAGGCTTGCTATTAATCTTCTCCACGAATCTAAAGTCTAACTTTTTGTAAAGCCCGCAAATTGCAACTTTCCAAGGTGCAAAAGTATATGAGCCAACTCCAAAAATAGAGAAACGAGGATTATTCCGATAAATTTTACTTTTTCTATTATCTAGGAATTTTGTGTGAGCAATGAGATAACTCCAGGTTTTTGGAGCCGATTCTTTTATAGACTCAGTTGGCTCACCAATAAATCTTTGAGTCACTAGGATAAATTTATCAGTAGTCTTTGTTCGATTTTGAGCTACATCAGAGCCTTTAATTAAAGGAAACAGATAAGTATCTTCAAGTTCGACTACTTCTCCCAACCCATTTATAAGAATATCCCCAACTCTACGAAACTCCATCACTTTTGAACAGTCATGCTTAATACCAGAACGCCATTTCACTTCGTTACTCTTATCATATAGTTGACTCATTTTTTCAAAAGAATCTATATTTCTAATGAGAATATTGTTTCGGAATCCTATTCGGTAGTAGTGAGAACTTTTAAAGTTATTGAATACATCACAAAAATAATTTTGTAAATCAGAATCAAACTTACAAAATAATAGACAGGATTCCACAGTCGCATCGAAATATTTTTTAGTATCTATCTCGTAGATAGCACAATAAGCAAGATTAAGTTTTTTAGAGTGAAGGTAATTTAATATTTTTCTTGAAACAGATGTTTTACAAAGCATTGCAAGATAAGCATCTCGATTATGTAACCAATGAATAGTCTGTATCAACATCCATTCTGAGATATCAAAATTACTCTTACCTGTAAGTGCGTCTAAACCATTATGATTTTGAAAATTACTTTTTTTCGGTAGGTTTACACCACCAATTGTTCCTTGCTGTGAATTCGTTACCCAAGGAAAATTACCGAGGACTAATATTTTCCCATTTGAATGATCTATTAGTGATGACCAATCAAATTGGAAAAAATCTCCTTGTCTGATCTCAACTCTTTTATCTTGTATAAATTTTTTTCTTTCAAGTTCTTGTAAGTAACCTGTATGTATTTCTACTCCAACAATCTTTTCTGCTGATTCAAAGTGGGTTGCAGCAGCCTCGATAAAGTTACCCACTCCGCACGTTGGCTCAACTATTACATTAGGGCTAACATCAAGTTCTATTAACTTCTGGCATACCCTTTTAGCTAGCTCTAACGGTGTTTGAAAATCACCATATTCTACTTTTTTTTTCTGAACAACATTAATCATGGATTAGCTCTATAAACAGCAATTATGCCTTCTTCTCGATCGGCACGCTCAATAACTCTTCCATATTGGAGCCGCCACTGTAAAGCATTGGAGATAGTCAAAAAGCCTTGTATGGGAGGATTATTGAGTATTTCATCCGCGATATTAGCTGCCTCGATCTCATCTACGGGTAGATTTCGGTCGAGCATAAAAGCAATCAAATCATCTTTATTGCCTTCATTATCCAAAATATTACGAATTCCACGAGGCATTTGAAAGTCTGCTGTTCTTTCAGCACTCACATAAATTGTGTGCAGAATATTCAGAGTAGCAGTTCGGCTCGTACTATTGTCTGTCTTATCATAGACAAAGATGATAAGCGAATAGCCAAGCCCAAAAATCTTTTGTCGTGCAGATTTGAAAGGACATGATAATTGTGGTTGCTTGATGCTTGTCACTTTGACATCCACAAGTAGTCCCGGAAAATCAATACCACTTGCTGAATTACCCTCCAGAAATTCGTACTGTTCTTTGAGATAAAGCCTGAACTTTTGTTCTAAATATGTACCAACAGCTTTACCATCTGTAATACCGTAGAGTAAGGGTTCTGGATGTCTAGATTCAACAGCTGAAAATTTTGCTGCTTCCAAGCATAGGGCTTCCACAGTCAGAGTTGACATAGTTGCAGCTAGCTAAAAAGTATGCCAAGTATCATATCCTAACCTTGAAGTTATTCATGTAGTAGCTACTTGCCTAACTACCTCCAAAATCCGTTGCACCGCAGCAGATGTATTGTCACGTCGCCAAATCATCGCCAGTGCCACCTTTGGGGTGGGTTCTTGCAAAATTTTATACACTACTCCAGTTCGTTGCAGATTTTGTAGAGACTCCGGCACGATCGCTGCTCCCATCTCTGCTGCTACTAGGCTAACTATTGTTTGCATCTGAATTGCTTCTTGAGCAACGGTAGGGCTAAAATCTGCTTGCTGGCAAAGACTAATAATCGAGTCGTAAAGCCCAGGAGCTAAAGCACGAGGAAATAAAATAAAAGGTTCACCCTGGAGCGATCGCAGTGATACATTGGGTTGATTCGCCAGTCGATGGCTTTCCGGCAATGCCACCACCAAAGATTCATCATAGATAATCTCAGAACAAAAAGAATCTTCCTCAATAGGCGGGCGGAGAAATCCAACATCAATTCGGCTATCCTGTAACCACTGTAATTGTTGATCTGTTGTCAGTTCGTGCAATTCCAAATTTATATTGGGAATACAAGTGCGAAAAGTCCGCAAGATAGCGGGGAGAATGTTGTACGCAGCAGAACTGACAAAGCCAATCACCAATTGTCCCCTAAAGCCGCGACTAGTTTGTCTTCCTACTTGAATTGCTCCCTCCAGCTGTTTGAGAATTTGTTGGACTTCTTCTAAAAACACCTGCCCCGCAATTGTTAACTGCACATTTCTTTTTGTGCGGTGAAACAGTTCAAAACCCAACTCTGCTTCTAACTGACGAATTTGTTGACTGAGGGGAGGCTGGGCAATATGCAAGCGTTCTGCCGCCCGTCCAAAGTGCAATTCCTCAGCCAAAGTCACAAAGTAGCGTAGGTGTCGAAGTTCCATTGCGCTAATTTACTAATATTCAAAATATATTAAATACTAGATAAAAATATATATGACATTTACATAAATTGTCAGTTTAAATAACTAATCGATACTATTTTTCCGATGCTGTATAGATTAGAGACAAGTAATAAGTTTCGTCTATACTTAAGCAATAAACTTCTTATGATTAAGTTTTTATTTTTATTATTAACTTGTGAAAACTATTCATGACTTTTAAAACAAAAAGGTTAGAAAATTAATTTGGAAATAGCATTTTTATTCCTGTAATTCAGGAGGACGATAAATGAGCATTGTAGCGCAAGTAATAGCTCAATCTGATGATGCTGCTCGCTTTCTTAGTCGGACTGAATTAGACAAATTAGATAACTTCTTCAAATCGGGAGAAACAAGGCTTAGAGTAGCGCAGATATTGGCTCAGAATGAGCAAAATATTGTGGAAGAAGGCAGCCGTAGATTTTGGAAGATAGTTCCTAATACGCCCAGCAATAGCGGCGATCCTAAAAAAACGGCACTGTGCCAACGAGATCAAAGCTGGTATCTTCGTTTAATTACCTATGCAGTTTTAGCTGGAAATACGAAACCTTTGGAAGATATTGGCGTAGATGGAATGCGAGAAATGTACACTTCTTTAGGTGTTCCAGTCAGTAACATAGGTACTTGTATGCGCTGCCTCAAAGAAGTGGCTTCAGGGATGATGAATCGAGAAGAAGCTGCTATTGCTGGGCCTTATTTCGATTATCTAATTCGAGCGATGTACTAGTTTCATTGCTTCTGTTGAAAGAATTTTTAATAATTCATGTTTTGGCTACAAACTTAGTACCTTAATTAGTTTGAAGGAAAAAAGATGCAAGATACTATTACCTCTCTCATTAACCCTGCTGATTTGCGGGGCAAATACCTGGATAATACTGAACTGGACAAATTAAGAAAATATTTTCAATCAGGAGAGTTGCGTGTTAAAGCTGCTGCCACTATCAGTGAAAACGCAGCTAACATTGTTAGCCAAGCAGTAGCGAATTCCTTGCTTTATGGCGACATTACTTGTCCTGGTGGCAATATGTATCCTACCCGTCGTTATGCAGCCTGCTTGCGTGACTTAACCTTGTTCCTACGTTACGCCACCTACGCCATGCTGGCTGACGATGCTTCCGTGCTGGACGAGCGAGTGCTTGATGGTTTAAAAGAAACCTATAATTCTCTGGGTGTTCCTGTTGATCGCACTATCCAGGCAGTTCAAGCAATGAAAGAAGTAATTACTCGCCAAGTTGGTGCTGAAGCTGGTGAACAAGTAGGAAGGCACTTAGACCATATTTGTAATGGTTTGAGTTAAGAAATTCTTTGTGCCTTTCTAGTGTTGAAGAGGTTAAAAGTAAGTTTATTACTCATTTAAGTTGCATAACCATTAAATATGCAAGTTGGATGTTTAATAAATAGGCTTTTGACCTCTAAGTTTTTGTAGAACTTACGCAAAATACCTCTCTAACTCTTATTCCTCCGTGTCCTTTGTATCTCTGTGAAAAAAACGAACCACAAAGAACACAAAGGACACAAAGAAATTGGTACTCATTAAGTGCAAGTTTATAGAGAATTGGTATAAGTTCTAATAAAACAAAAAAATTCATGCAGACAAGTACCTGCATGAAGTAAATTCTCAAAAATGATCTACAATTTAATTTCTTTTACCAAGATAACTTTCCTGTTGATTTGACTCTCTAGGCTCCTACTCGTATTGCCTGGTTTTCTTAACCCCATATAAGGTTTTTTGAGCAGGCTTTTGGTAGGAAAATTCGTAAAGGTGTTTCTGCATTGGCTGCGGATATCGAAGCTGTGATTTGTCCTCAACCGCAGGAACCTCGTAAAAGGGTGTCTGCCCATTTTGTGGGTAGCTAAACTCATAAAGAACCTTTGGATTTGGTTTTAAGTCAGCTAATGCTGGCTTGCCTACAACCCTCGAAGGTTCGTAGATTTTGTCGTTAGATGGTTGTTGGTACGCAAAAGCTGGCTTTTGCCCCACCTTTGGTAACTCGTAGAGACTACCCCACTCTGGCTGGGCTTCGTAACTGAAATGTTTTTGATAGGGCAAATTTGGATTGGGAAAAGCCTCTGAAAAAGCATTTTTCCATGACTCTAAGACTGGCTCAAAGAAGCCAGAAGCTAGCTGATAATGCCACAGGGAGCCTTGGAGGAAGAAGAATGCTAGGTAGAAATGGGCATTTGCCAACCAGACGCGAGACGTAGGCTCTGACTGGGCGGGATCGAAGTAGTAAGGTAATAGAGATGACTTGAGATGTAATGTGGGGCCGTAAAATTCAACAGGATAAGCCAAGGTATTAAAGCCGCAAAAGTAAGTTGCAGCAAATCCTGCTAGAGCAACACCAAATAAAGAGTAAGAAAGAATTCCATTACCAGAGAAAATGAAAAATCGTTCTACCCAAGCAAAAGGTTTGCGGAGAATATGCCAGATTCCTCCTAAAATTAGGATTGCACCCACATAGATATGACCGCCAACTAAATCTTCTAGGTTGTTAACCTCAAATAAATGAGTAATGCGATCGCCTATGATCGCAGGATCGAGTGTAGGATTAGTAACCAAACGAACTTCATGAATTGTGGCATCATAAAGTCCACCAAAATACATGGCTTTAGCTACTAAAAGCAATGCACCTAACCCTAAAAAAATTAGGTGATTCCCTAAGATAAAACCTAATTTCTTTGAGTCATCCCAGCTAAAGTGAAATAGACGAACTACACCTCTAGGATCTTCTTCCAGGTTTTGGGCAACTCTAAAATTATGAAACAGAGCGCCTCCTGCCAATACAAAAGATGAGATCAGATGCACCATCCCAATCACAAAATAGGGATAGGTATCAATCACCTCACCGCCTGAACCTACACCAAAACCTAACGTTGCTAGATGAGGTAGCAAAATTAATCCCTGCTCGTACATTGGGCGATCGCTTGAGTAGCGAGCAATCTCAAATAGCGTAAATGCCCCAGCCCAAAAAGCTATCAGCGCAGCATGAGCAATGTGAGCAGTCAGAAATGTACCCGATAGGTTCGTAAGGCGTGCGTTACCAGCCCACCAAGGATATTTAACCTTGTTCTTACGGTCGGATTGCATGGTTTGTTATGTCCTCACTTTCAAATGTGGTGTTGAAAGCCGAGAAAGTTTTTTACAATTCTTCGCAAAAATGAAAGTCTTATCAAATGTAATTATTTAAGAGTAAGCTAACAGATTGCAATCAATAGAATTAGTTTGTAATGTTTATATATTTTTTGTAATTTAATCTTCTTGAAAAAGGCAGAGGGCAGGAGGCGGAAGTTTCTTTCATTCGTGATTTAGGGTATGCAATTCATAAAGGCTACTTATTCATCAAAAAAAGGGTGTAGAGGTATCAGAGCAGAGATTTAAGTCATCTAAAAAATCATAATGAATAATATTCAAAGAATATTAATTACCAAATATAAATATATTGAACATACATAATTATATTTTCTATTGCAATCATAAATTTTTCACTAGGAATGTAGAGCTAGGCATTTTATTTTTTGGGAAGACTTTTAACTTTTTAATTATCTTCATTTAACCTCTTGCACTCATGGTGGTTATCAGTGTTTATCGGTGTCTATCTGTGGTTGTAATTACAGCAGTTTTCTGTAAGGTGGGCATTGTTCACCCTACGATTTGTGTGGCTGTAATCTAAATCTTCATTCAATCGCTGCAATGCTTGTACAGAGCAGATTTCAGTCATAGCGTCAAATTTTACCCTCACCATGTTTTGGTAACGCCTAAATTCAAGATGATTTTTGGGGAAATCTAAACAGAGAGTGCATCGTTTTCCTGCACCATCCAAGCCACCATCGGGTTGAGACACCAAAACACCATGAAACAGCTTCCATTTTGGCGAAGCGATCGCTTCTTCAAGCGAGCCATCAGCTTGCTAGTAATTTTTTCGATGACAGCATTAGGCGTAAGTTGTACGGCAACCTCCTCTAGTAATCTTTCCCAATCCGTAGTGACGCCAATCAATTATGTGGCGGTGACTCAAGCTTTGGGTGTGGTGGTGATTCCGGCGCGAAGCTCCCAACAGCAGGAAAAGAGATTGCAATCTCTGGCAGCTTACCTCCAGCAAATCCTCAAACTTCCAGTCAATATTCAGATCGCTAAAAACTATGAGACAGCTGTAGATTTGTTGGCGAAAGAAAAGGTGGAAATGGCTTACTTAGGAGCCTTAACTTATCTTAAAGCACGCGATCGCAATCCCAACATCGAGCCGCTTGTTCTTCCCATTGAACAAACAACAGGACGTCCCTGGTACAGTGGTGTGATTATTGCCAATTCCAAACGAGGAATAAATTCCTTACAAGACTTGAAAGGTAAACGTTTTGCCTTTGTCAGCCCATCCTCCACCTCAGGGTTCCTGATGCCGATGAACGCTTTTATACAACAGGGCATCGATCCGACGCGTGATTTTACTCGTATCCGGTATTCTGGCAGCCATGACAAAGCAGAGACAGATTTAGAAACAGATGTGGTTGATGCGATCGCCACAGAAAAAGCCATCTTCGTGCAAAGTCAAAGAGAAGGCAAACTCAAATCTTCCCAGTACAAAATTATCTGGGAATCTGAACCAATTCCCACCACACCCATTGTCATCAACACAAAAAAGTTCTCACCGTCAGTCATCAACCAACTCAAGCGAGCCTTGATTGACGCCCCAGAGGGACTTGTGGACGTGAATGGCTCAAATTCTCACGGATACACCCTGGGGAAAGATGCAGACTTTGAGCAAATTCGGCAAATTTACACCCGTCTAAAATCTGTAGTGGTTGCTGCTAAATGAAAATTCTAACTAAGTTTATTGGTTCGACGGCAATTTCTGTGGGATTGGTAATTGTATTGATGGGGGGCAGTACACTCTTAATCAAACAGACTGAACAATCGGTAGAGCGCAGCCGCGATCGCACCAATCAAGCCGTGCGCCAAACCCAAGATCTCCAGCTTTACTTAGAAGAGCAAACCTCGGCGCTGAAAAACTATTTGCTGTTAAACCACAGTGCGGCAGACATCGCAGCCTACGAGCAAGGCGTGCTTAAGTTCTCAACGGCATTGAATACACTAGAACAACTAATGCCAGAGGCAAAGCAACCCGATGTGGTGCGTCGCCGCCATCAGTTCCTAGTGCGTTTGGTGGATGGTTTGAAAAATCAAACACAGTCTTCTACACTTCAGGCACAGCAAGATGTTAAAGCTATTAACTCCTTCCAAGATGACATCAAGCTGTTTCTCCAAGCACTGGTAGAGGAAGTGCAGCAACAGGATGCTGCCACACGCCGTTCCGCCGAGCAATTCAAGCAAACTGCTACTTACGCCACTTATTGCCTAATTGGGGTGGTACTGCTGATTTTCATCGCCCAGTTTGCCTTGACACTTTTGCCGGTGATTCGCTCCATCCAAAAGCTGCAACTAGGAGCCACAAAATTGGGCACTGGCGATCTGGATTACCGCTTAGATATCCACACTGGTGATGAAATTGAGCAATTGGCACGGGAATTCAACCAGATGGCAGCGAGATTGTCAGAGTCATACACTTCCCTAGAGCAGAAACGAGTAGCAGCTGATACCGCGAACCAGGCAAAAAGCGAGTTTTTGGCAAATATGAGCCACGAACTCCGTACCCCACTCAATGGCATCCTGGGCTATGCCCAAATCCTCAACCGTTCTCAAAGTTGGGGAGAAAAAGAACGTAAAGGCATCCATATTATCCATCAGTGCGGCTCTCATTTACTGACGCTAATTAATGACATCCTCGATCTCTCGAAAATTGAAGCCCGCAAACTAGAATTGCAACCCCAAACAATTCATCTACCCTCTTTGTTACAGGGCATAGCAGAGATAGTCAGGATTCGAGCAGAGCAAAAAGGCATTGATTTTGTCTATTTGCCCGATGCCAACTTACCAGAAGGCATCGAAGCCGACGATAAACGGTTGCGACAAGTGTTGATTAACTTGTTGGGGAATGCTGTCAAGTTTACTGAGCGAGGAAAGGTGACATTTAAAGTAGAGGTGATTAATCAAGCCGAGCCACAAATGACGCGATCGCATAGCGACTCCTGCGGAGTATCGCAGATTCGGTTCCAAGTCAGCGATACTGGCATTGGCATGAGTTCAGAATCGTTGTCAAAAATTTTCCTGCCTTTTGAACAAGTGGGCGATGGAAAACGACACTCAGAAGGAACTGGACTCGGACTTGCTATCAGCCATAACATTATTACTTTAATGGGCAGTCAGATCCAGGTAGAGAGCCAATTAGGGGTTGGCAGTACCTTTGCCTTTGAGTTAGATGTACCGCTAGCCTTGGAATGGCAACAGTCTGCCATGACTGCAACCGGACAGCAACTGGTTGGGTATGAGGGGCACAAACAAACAGTTTTAGTAGTGGATGACAAATGGGAAAATCGCTCGGTGATTGTCAACCTACTAGAACCACTTGGTTTTATCGTTGTGGAAGCAGAAGACGGGCAGGATGGTTTAGCTAAAGCTACTCAGATTAAACCCAATTTAATTATCAGTGATTTGTTAATGCCCGTGATGGATGGCTATGAATTTCTCAGACATATTAGGCAATCTGAGATATTGAAGGCACTGCCAATGATTGTTTCCTCGGCATCAGTTTCAACAATGGATCAGCAACAAAGTTTGGATGCCGGTGGTGATGATTTTCTTGCCAAACCCGTCCAAGCTGATGAATTATTTAAACTATTACGAAAACATTTGCAAATCGAATGGGTTTACGAATCTACTGCACCCACTGAATTGCCCGTTGCAACATCGGTGCTTCCACAAGATCTACAGCCTATTACTTCATCGGCACAGCTGTTTGTTCCCGATCAAGCAACATTAGCACAATTGCTTCAGCTTGCCCAAGATGGACGTTTGAAAAAACTCGCCCAAGTGGCTGTTGCTTTGGAACAGCAGGATCAACGTTACGCTTCTTTTGTACAGCAAATCCTAGAACTCACAAGTGAATTCCAAGTGGAAAAACTTGAAGCCTTTATCCTGCAATTTACCCATGAATTAACCAATAAATAAAAATGAGAGACGTGCAATTAATTTTGGTAGTAGATGATACCCCTGCAAATCTGGCAGTAACTTCGGAAGCACTGACTGATGCAGGCTTTGAAGTAGCGATCGCCAAGGATGGTGAACGCGCCCTCAAACAAGCCGAACGCAATCTGCCTGATTTGATTTTGCTAGATGTGATGATGCCCGGTATCGATGGATTCGAGACGTGCCGCCGTCTCAAAGCCTCACCCATTACCCAAGAAATTCCCATTATTTTCATGACTGCGCTTTCAGACGCTACCGATAAAGTCAGCGGGTTTAATTTGGGTGCAGTCGATTACATCACCAAACCCTTTCAAGAAGCGGAACTGCTTGCCCGTGTCAAAACTCATTTAAAATTACGCCATCTCAGCCTCACCTTAGAACAGCAAGTTACCGAACGTACATCTGAACTTACTGCAGCCCTACAACAAGTGCAACAGTCCCAAATTCAGTTGTTGCAATCAGAAAAAATGGCAACCTTGGGACAATTGGTGGCAGGTGTTGCTCACGAAATTAACAATCCCGTCAATTTTATCCACGGTAACCTCGGTCATATCGGAGGCTACATTCAAACGCTGTTAGAATTTATTCAACTTTACCAGAAGCACTATCCCCATCCTGTACCAGAAATTCAAGCCAAAGCAGAGGATGAAGATCTGGAATTTTTACAGGAAGACTTACTCAAAATCCTCGCTTCAATCAAAATTGGCAGCGATCGCATCCGAGAAATTGTCAGAACTCTCCGCAATTTCTCTCGCACTGACGAAGCAGAATCCAAAACTGTTGATATTCATGAAGGCATCGACAGTACCCTGACGATATTACAACACCGTCTGAAAGCTACACCAGAACGTCCGGCAATTGAAGTCATCAAGGATTATAGTAATTTGCCCCTGGTTGAATGCTACCCCGGAGCCTTGAATCAGGTATTTATGAACATTCTGGTAAATGCGATTGATGCGCTAGAAGATTCATTTAATAAACAACAAAAGACTTTTGAGAAATTTACAATCGCCATCCGTACTTCGGTAATTGATGAGCAATTGGTAAAAATAGCCATAGCCGATAATGGTTCTGGTATTCCAGAACAGGTCAAACAAAGCATATTTAACCCATTCTTTACCACCAAACCTGTCAATCAAGGTACAGGCATGGGACTATCTATTAGTTATCAAATTATTACTGATAAACATAAGGGCAAGCTGGAGTGTTTTTCCACCTCTGGAGCAGGAGCAGAGTTTGTGATTCAGATTCCGATCCGGCAAAAAGTTTCCCTCACATTTTAAAAAAATCAAATTGGCGATCGCTCCTCTGTCGAACAGCAAAAATTGGTAATAATTACATCCCCTCTTGTCAGGAAACAGTGTTGCAAAATGGAAGTTATGATCTAACTAAAACTACAGTTCTGATGGGATTGCGGGGTAAGGAAATCCCAGTTTTACTGGATAAGCTAATCCCCTCATCTTGGAGGCAAGGAGAGGTGGTATGAGTAATTTCACTGAATATCAAATCATCGAAACTGCAAAAAATCACATCTTGGCAACATACAAAAACTACGCCTATCCAGTCGTTCCAACTGATGAATATGGCCATCCTATGCCTTACGAGCCTGAATGTGTTCCCTGGGTTATTTGCAAATCCATAGAAGTTAAGAACGGACACATTGGCAGTAAATCGCATGAGGAATGGCAAGTCAGTGTCGAGGTTGACTGGAAATGGGTTCACGACGACTCGGAAGACGAGCCAGAAAAAGACGTATTTTTGTCCGTGAGCGTGTTTGCTAAAGACGGACAACTTTTTTGCGGCGAAATTGATCGGGTATGGTCAAAAGAAGTTGGGATGAAATGAGGTTTACAGAATTATTTTGGGGAACTAATAACTAAAGATTTTCTTCAGCAATTTCTTGTGGCAAGCCGCTGCGTCTTTGAATATTTAACTTAAAAAAAGGCGCACAAGGAGATGGGAATGAAAAAACGTAGACTGTCTGGGCTACTTAAGTTAGCTGTAGTCATGCTGATGAGTTGCTCAGTGTTACTGCTTGTGTGGTTAACCTTACCACTGCCCCAGATACTAGCAAAGCCTGAGACTAAGATTTTTGAACAAGTCTGGCAAACCGTCAATGAAAATTTTTACGATCCAAAATTTAATGGAGTCGATTGGAAAGCGATGCGGGAAAAGTATCAACCCCAAGCAGCGCGAACCAAGTCTAAAGAAGAATTTGCGATCGCCATTAACCAAATGCTTTCCGAATTACAAACTTCTCACATCCGCTACTACACTCAAGACGAGCCTGCCTACTACCAGCTTTTAGGCATTTTTGTACCCAGAAGTACAGAGTTACAAAAGCAGTTAAAAAAATACTTTCCTAAAGGCAAGATTGAATACAGTGGTATAGGTATATTCACTAAAGTCATTAACAATAAAACCTTTATCAGCGCTATCCTTGATGGTAGCCCTGCTGCAAAAGCAGATTTAAAAGTAGGCGATCAAATTATTAGTGTAGATAGTCGTCCGTATCAACCAATACAATCATTTGCGGGTAAAGCAGGTGAGAATGTCAAACTGTTGATTCAGCGATCGCCCGATCGCAACAGTCAAAAAGAAATAGCGATCGCGCCAAAAATGCTAGATGCCAGCACCATGTTCATCGAGGCACACCGAGCTAGTACCCAAATCATTCAACGGCAAGGCAAGAAAATAGGTTACATTCATATTTGGTCACACGCTGCTAACGAAGATCAGCAGCAGCTACAACAAGAAATGATTTACGGACGCCTCAAAGATGCAGACGCATTAGTATTGGATTTTAGAGATGGATGGGGTGGAGGAGATGTTGATTCTCTTAACATCTTCACAGCGAAAGAGGGGCCAAGTGTTACCAGTATTTCCCGTAATGGCAAGAAATATACCTACGTGAGTCAGTGGAAAAAGCCAGTGGCGATGGTGATAAATGAAGGTAGCAGAAGTAGCAAAGAAATATATGCTTATGGCTTTCAGCAGCATAAAATTGGCCCTGTAATTGGTTCCAAAACAGCAGGAGCAGTTGTTGCCGGTCGTCCTTTTTTTATGCCAGATGGTAGTCTACTTTATGTAGCCGTTGCAGATGTATTTGTTAATGGCAACCAAAGATTAGAAGGCAAAGGCGTCACACCAGATATTAACGTTGCCTTTCCCTTAGAATATGCCCAAGGTGCAGATCCACAAAAAGAGCGCGCTATAGAAACGGTACTTGCAGAACTCAAATAAAAAGGTAAAAATTACATAAAAAATAGACTTCTCAGCTTTTTCAAACGGTATATTTATCGCCGCTATGAAAAAAATCTTGTTCCTGTGTACGGGTAATTATTACCGCAGTCGCTTCGCCGAACATCTGTTTAATTGTTTGGCTCTCAAGCAGGGGTTAAAATGGCAAGCTGTTTCACGCGCTTTAGCACTGGAGAGGGGTGTAAACAATATAGGGGCAATTTCTCAATACACAATTGAAGCTTTAAAAGAGCGGGGAGTAACTTTACCAGAAGGCGAGCGTTTGCCCTTGCAGGCTCTAGAAGAAGATTTTCAAACTGTGGATTTGATAATTGCCCTAGATGAATTGGAACATCAACCTCTGATTCTAGAGCGTTTTCCTAAATGGTTAGATGCTGTGGAATATTGGTTGATCCACGATATTGACAAAACTTCAGCACAGGAAGCTTTAGACAAATTGGAGAAACATTTGCTGTTATTAATTGAAAAGTTGGCACAAACTTAAGTAATTTTTTAGCTAGCTGATATCCTCAATATTTGTCCTCAAGCGATCGCCTAAATTAATTTGTAAAATTCTTTGCTTGGATGTGATTAGTTTTTAATCCCTAATAGGGAGTAATTAGAATTTCAACTTACAGAGTCACAAGTAATAGAAGTCAAAAACATTGATGTTTCAATCCCTAATAGGGAGTAATTAGAATTTCAACTGCCGGAGGGTACTGTCGCTTGGTTGATGAGTTTTGTTTCAATCCCTAATAGGGAGTAATTAGAATTTCAACTTCCTACTATTCTCGCCAATAGAAACGTCCGTATCTCGTTTCAATCCCTAATAGGGAGTAATTAGAATTTCAACCTTCACCCCACGATCACCCTACGATCACCCCCGATGTTTCAATCCCTAATAGGGAGTAATTAGAATTTCAACGTGATTTTGAATGTTTAGGAGCGATCGCTCCTTCGTTTCAATCCCTAATAGGGAGTAATTAGAATTTCAACCGGCGATCGCCCAGGCAAAATTAAAACTCCAACAGTTTCAATCCCTAATAGGGAGTAATTAGAATTTCAACCTCTGCAAGAGCGATCGCGCTATTTTGAGAGAGTTGTTTCAATCCCTAATAGGGAGTAATTAGAATTTCAACAACCCCTAGCAAAAAATATCTCAGCTTGTT
Source organism: Chlorogloeopsis fritschii PCC 6912 (assembly GCF_000317285.1). GTDB lineage: Bacteria > Cyanobacteriota > Cyanobacteriia > Cyanobacteriales > Nostocaceae > Chlorogloeopsis > Chlorogloeopsis fritschii. The sequence continues at coordinate 738,089 of NZ_AJLN01000116.1, forward strand.
TAAGGTTTCAATCCCTAATAGGGAGTAATTAGAATTTCAACCATTTCTCAGGATAGATCTCTTCCCACTCTTCCCGTTTCAATCCCTAATAGGGAGTAATTAGAATTTCAACAAGCTACACAGATGAAGTCTTGCTAGTATTCCCTATAGGTTTCAATCCCTAATAGGGAGTAATTAGAATTTCAACCAACTCCGGCAAGAGATAGAGCGATCGCCCCTGTTTCAATCCCTAATAGGGAGTAATTAGAATTTCAACCACCCAGACCATGCAATAATGACGCGCAGCGAGCAGGGTTTCAATCCCTAATAGGGAGTAATTAGAATTTCAACAGGTAAGTAGACAGAGGAAAGATTTTGCTGTTAAGTTTCAATCCCTAATAGGGAGTAATTAGAATTTCAACGTCCACTCGTACCCATAAGTGCCATTCTTGCGGGTTTCAATCCCTAATAGGGAGTAATTAGAATTTCAACGAAACCAGTAGATGAGCAAAGAATTATTAATGAAGCGTTTCAATCCCTAATAGGGAGTAATTAGAATTTCAACCTGATTCTGTTTTTCCTCTCCCATTTGGTACAGCCATATAGCGTTTCAATCCCTAATAGGGAGTAATTAGAATTTCAACTCGCCATCATCCAACTCAAAACTCATAAATCTCTCACTGGTTTCAATCCCTAATAGGGAGTAATTAGAATTTCAACCTACCGCTTCTAAAATGCCGCTTCCAGCACGGGCAACAGTTTCAATCCCTAATAGGGAGTAATTAGAATTTCAACGCGCTGGCTTAAAAATTCTATTACCAGGGCTTCCCGTTTCAATCCCTAATAGGGAGTAATTAGAATTTCAACGTAAAGGACGCACTAGTGTGATGTTGAGATCCCCGTTTCAATCCCTAATAGGGAGTAATTAGAATTTCAACATCCACCACAATCCAAGAGTAAATTTGTAGGCGCACCATTTTCTGTTTCAATCCCTAATAGGGAGTAATTAGAATTTCAACTCTATTTCATTGATTTGGTGTGTAATTTTAAATATGTTTCAATCCCTAATAGGGAGTAATTAGAATTTCAACCTCTTTATAAAGCTGGTCAGATTTGGAGGTTGACAGTTTCAATCCCTAATAGGGAGTAATTAGAATTTCAACTAGGGGTGTTTTTCTTCTGCTGGAAGATGAGCCTTCAAGTTTCAATCCCTAATAGGGAGTAATTAGAATTTCAACTCATTACTCAGCGCTGGTCAAATTTCTCTTTTGAGTTTCAATCCCTAATAGGGAGTAATTAGAATTTCAACTCCCCAGTCACCACTCCTATTTACAATCCATCTTGGGTTTCAATCCCTAATAGGGAGTAATTAGAATTTCAACTTTATTGCTCCTCCTCACCTAAAATGCCTAAAATCTGTTTCAATCCCTAATAGGGAGTAATTAGAATTTCAACCGCTCTCCCACGTGCCAGGGTTGAGCGGGGTGATGTTTCAATCCCTAATAGGGAGTAATTAGAATTTCAACACGACACCGCAAGCCTCGGAGCTTACGGGCATTCCCAAAGGGTTTCAATCCCTAATAGGGAGTAATTAGAATTTCAACGATGGCAGCCTGCTAGCCCGTAGTGCAACAAAGAAAGTTTCAATCCCTAATAGGGAGTAATTAGAATTTCAACCTTTTGTCTCCCCTGGTGATGTCATTCAAATATCCGTTTCAATCCCTAATAGGGAGTAATTAGAATTTCAACGAACTGCTGTAAGAGCTTTATCTTCAGTATGAAATTGTTTCAATCCCTAATAGGGAGTAATTAGAATTTCAACAGCGGCAACCCAAAAGCCAATCAGTATTAAGTTTTCAAGGTTCGTTTGCGCGGATGAGGCAATCATAGCATGAAAAATTTGGATTGAGTAGAGTGAAAATAGCCCAAACCCAGTCTGGACAAGGAGCGCGGATGGCTCAGAAGTGCGATCGCTCTTTTCTCCTTGCAGTCAAAGAAATCTAGCCCTTTTTTTGTGAACTGATTTTCCAACACCTACCCATCCGCGCATTTAAAAAAGAAAATGGTGCGATCGCCTGACAATGTTAAACCATCATTGCCTGCTTCCGTAAACTCCCAATTGTAGCAATGGTATGTTGGGCAACGCGATCAATTTCCTCAGCAGTATTAAATCTTCCAATCCCAAACCGTATTGACGCATAAGCTAACTTTTCTGAATGTCCTAGTGCTGTGAGGACATGGGATGGTGCAGTAGTTGCCGAGGAGCAAGCAGCACCAGAAGATATAGCCATTACTGGTTGCAATCCTAACAAAAGTGCCGCCCCGTCTACTCCCTCAACACTAATATTCAAATTTCCCGCCAGGCGCTGAGTGGGGTGTCCGTTGAGATGAATTCCCTCTAACTGAGAAAGCTCTTTCCATAAACTTTGCCGCAGTTGAGTAAGGCGTTGGGTTTCTGTGGCTTGTTCTTGTAAAGCGATTTCCACTGCTTTCCCAAATCCGACAATTTGTGGTGTGTACAAGGTACCAGAACGCATTCCCCGCTCATGCCCGCCTCCGTGCTGCTGAGGAGCTATTTGCACTCTTGGGTTGCGACGACGGACGTATAGCGCACCAACACCCTTGGGGCCGTATAATTTATGTGCTGTTAATGACATCAAGTCAATTTTCATTGCTTGCACATCTAAAGGAATTTTGGCGATCGCCTGCGCAGCATCACTATGAAAAATTACATCACGCTCCCGACAGATGGCACCAATTTCTGCTAATGGCTGCAATACGCCAATTTCGTTATTTGCTGCCATTACTGAAACCAAAATAGTATCGGAGCGCAAGGCTTTTTCTAACTCGCTTAAATTTATGATTCCATCTTGTTGAACTGGGAGAATAGTAATTTCAAAACCTAGAGTTTGCAGATATTTGCAAGGATCGAGAACAGCGTTATGTTCGGTAGCAACAGTAATAATATGCTGCCCTTTTTGGAAATAGGCTTCTGCAACTCCTTTGATAGCCAAATTATTAGCTTCTGTGGCACCACTAGTAAAGACGATTTCTTCTGGTGTGGCGTTAATCGCTTCAGCTAAAATTTCCCGCGATTTTTTAATAGCAGCTTCTGCTTCCCAACCGTAAACATGACCGATACTGGAAGGATTACCAAAGTGTTCGGTGAAGTAGGGTAACATTGCTGCCAATACCCGTTCATCTACAGGTGTGGTGGCATGGTTATCGAGGTAAATGGGACGATTAGACATAATTTATGAAATTAAGTAGGATGATATGTTTACAGGCTAATTTGTATTCAGTGCTGAAGTATTCACTACAAGCTAAGAGATTTTTAAGAGTAAATTTATTTGCTAGTGTTGGCTATTACTACTATGCTCTTCTAGGAAAATACTACTGCTGTTAAAGTCAAGCGATCGCACTAAAGAAAGCGGTAATGGTTGCTGACTTATGGTTCTGATATAATCTGGACTCAGATAAGAAAGGTAATTCGGTTGATTAGCAACGTAAGTATTGAAAAAGGCAACGCTCAAAATATCGACATAGCGACGCGCCAAAGCAGGATTAGGGCCGATCGCTTGGCTAGGAACAGGTATGGCAGTGTTGGGTGACTCTGCAATGGTGGAAAAGTGGGTGGCATTATTAATTAATGCTAAATATTTGTTTGGGGTTGTAAGCCAATTGAAGGGTTGAATTTGTTCAGGAAGAGCCGGAGCAGCTGTATCGGCACTGCTACTGATAATCATGACTGGAATTTTGATTTGACTCAGGCTTTGTTGTCCAAAAACTATACTATTGACAGGATTAATAGCGATCGCTGCTTTGATGCGTGGATCGGCAAGATTGTATTGACGAGATTGTGGTAATTCTAAAGCCAAGCATTGCAGCAAGAGCGAAACATTGAATGTTTCTTGGAACGCTGGGCAACTTTTTTCTAGTTGCTCAAAGTTAATTGGTGCGCCTGCTAATGCTAAAGCTGTATAGCCTCCAAAGGATTGTCCAATCACGCCTACTTCTTGCAGATTTAAGCGTCCTTTAAAAGCTGGATTGATTTGAGATAGACGAGTAAGTTCATCTAATAAATACCTTACATCTAAAGGTCGGTCAATAAACTCTCCGGGCGCAGTAACTTGAGCCGATCTGCCTGACAATAGTGCTTGCAACTGTTGTGTATTGCTACCGGGATGTTCGGGAACAGCAACAGCGAAACCATAGGAAGCCAGATGTTCAGCTAGGTAAGCAAAGCTTGTGCGATCGGAACCCAGCCCGTGAGAAATGACAATTACTCTTGCACGATTGGAACCAAATGGCAGATAAATATCAACAGGAAAGGTACGATTGCGCGATTGATCGAAAAGTGTGATCGTTTGCTTTTGCCACCGGAAAAACCCAGATTGTGGTAGGTTGATTTTGGCAATGTTATTTGTTTGTGGCAAAATTGTTGCTGTTTGTTGGTTAAATTGCTTGTTGATGAGGGCGATCGCTTGTTGAGTCCGATTGACAAAACTCTGAATTGATTGAGCAAACTGTAAGCTGCGGGCTAAATTAATCGAAATTTCACTCGAAGGAAATTTGCGTAGTATATTCAATAAGTTGAAGTTTTGTGAGTCTGCTGCTGCCAAGATTAGGGCAGCGCGAATTCCATATAAACCAGTGGAGCGAGTTTCTCCTTGAATAACTTCTGCCAGAATTTCTAACAATCTTTCTCCGATGGGTGTATATAGAAACTGAGAAACCTGTACGGCATTTAAAGGAATAGGAGTCAGTAAAACTTCTCGCAGTTGCTCTAGCTGTTCTTTGGGTGCATACCGAGCATAGGTTGCTAATTCATCATCAATTTTGCCTGTTCGAGCATAAGTTTCCAGAGAATCAATCGGGATAGATCGCTGCAAAAGCCCGTAAGAGAGGGTTAATCTTTCTGCACCTATAACGGGGCGGGGGACTAAAGTGGTTATTAGGCAGGTGCTAATGAAGAAGGCAGAAGTTAGGAGGCAGTAGGCAGAAGGAAATACCTTAAATAAATTTAATGACTGGCGTGATTTTGCATGATCCATTGAGACAACCCCGCTTCCAGTTAGAGACAGCCAAAAAACACCCAAAAGTAAAAGTTGATTATAGCGATCGCTGTAGATTTTTTAAGTTTTACTGAGATTACAACAAATAAAAGTAGCTTAAAGACACTATCACTCGGAATATTGTTTAATTTTGACGAGGAATTGGGAATTGGGTAGTAGTTAGTAGTTAGTGGTTCTCCCCATCTCCTGAAGCTCCTCTGCTCCTTTCCTAGTCTCTAGTCCCTAATCCCTAGTCCCTCTCTTGTTAAGCTTGCCTCCCACTCTCTCCTTTCACAACGGCAGCAGCAATCAGGTGAGCCAGACGCAGTGCTTCTGGCACATAACCGCAATCTGTAAGACGCCGCAGCACTTGGGCACTTACCTGGGGTTCGGCACCGCAAACCTGAAAATAAAAGGGTGGATATTCATAAATGGGCCCAGCTTGGCGTAAGATTTCTAATCGTTGTTCTGGTTGTGGTAACCTTTGAATAGCCTTTTCAATTTTATTCAAGTTTGGCTGGCGTCGCATCACAGCAATGCAGGGACGCTGTAGTCTTTTTGCTAGGAGTGGCAAGTTAATCAAATTGAAGCCACCAAGAGAAATTCCATCCAGCAGCACTATGTGTAGTTGCGGTAGAAATTTGCCACCAATCAACAATTGACAAAGAGTTTCTGTAGCATCCCAGCCATCTGGTTGAATTTCCCCCCAAACCATTCCTTCAAACCGAGTATTGGCACAGATCACTCCTGCAACTCCAACCGGATGGCAACAACGGCGAACAAAAGGAGCATCATCAAAACCTATAGCGCGAATTGTACGGTGATTTCGCAGTAGTACTTCTAGTTCCATCGTTACTAGGGGACAGGTTACAGGGAATAGGGTACAGGTTCATTGGATAAATCAGCGACTAAAGCCGGGCAGGTTACTAGGGGACAGGTTACAGGGAATAGGGTACAGGGGACAGATGAGGAGGACACGGTGAGGTGGGGACATGGGGACACGGAGAATTGATCAGCACGTTCTTTCCCCTTGTCTCCCCATCCCCTTGTCATAATTTCCTCCTGCCGTCTGCCTTCATTACCCACTGTGACAATATCAGCTCAAAATAATAGAATTCGTTTCAATACTTGATGATGCAAAAATTATGATTCCTACTATTTCTACCATTCCCCTCCGGCAAATGGCTTCAGGCGATCGCTTATCTTTGCAAGTATACAAATTTATTGGCGCGCAGCCAGGCAAAAAGGTTTACATTCAATCTAATTTACATGGTGCAGAAATAGCTGGTAATGCAGTCATTCACCAGTTAATTGAGTTTTTGCTGACTGTCAATGACACTGATTTAAGTGGAGAAATTTGGTTAGTTCCTGTTTGTAATCCAATGGGAACTAATGCACGCGCCCATAATTTTTCTCCTGGTAGATACTGTGTTTACGAATTCAAAGATTGGAATCGGATCTTTTGGGATTACGAAAAAGAAGCTGATGATTTAGCTGGGTTTGCTAAGTCTCAACTGAATCTAGATTTAGAGTTAGTAAAGCAAAACTATCGAGCTTTAATTCAGCAGAAGTTTGTTCAACTTTTAAAAAAGATTACTTCTCCCAGTAGTGTGCTTTATACTGAAAAGTTTCGTTATCAACTTCAGTCTTTATGTTTAGATGCTGACTATTTGATTGATTTACATAGTTCTACAAATCAAGGTCTTAATTACCTCTATTACTTTCGCGATCGCGAAACTAGTGCTAAACATTTCCTTATAGATTTGGGGATTTGGCTAGATGAATATGACGGTGATGCTTTTGATGAAGCGTTTATCAAACCATGGTTAGCATTAGAAGAATGTTTTAAAAAACTGGGCAGAGAAATCCAATTTGATATAGAAGCTTGGACACTGGAATTAGGTACGGGTATGCAGATGATTCCTGATGCCGTTGCTAAAGGTTTGAGGGGAGTAAAAAATTATTTAGTACAGAAAGGAGTGTTAAAAATTGCTGATTGTAATTTAGGCAATACTCATTCTCTTATCATGAAGTTTAAAACCAGAAGTAAGGTCAAAAAATATTATGCTCCTGTAGGTGGGATGATTCAATCAAGAGTTGAATTGGGTAGTGAAGTTAAAGCAGGAGAACGTATTTATCAAATTCTCAGTTTTAATAAAGAAGGTAAGTTACCAAGGGTGATTGATATCTGTGCTGAAGAGGATGGATTAGTTTATGATGCTTCCATCAACCAATCTGTGAATGAAGGGGAGTTTGTGATTGGAATAAGTAGTTAAATATGGAGTTATCGCCATTTACCTTGCCTCTTCTTTAACTAACATTTGTTGTGAAAAACAAAATCTCCGAATTCTCAAACAATTTGGACATATATATTTAGATTTTTCTTATACTTGTAAGGACAAAAGAAGATGAACGCAAGGAGCCGATTGGTGTAAGATACAATGGATGATGATTTTGTCTCTACAAAAATATACTAATAGCAAACACAGGGTAAATGGAGTCCCAGGTGAATAGTAGCAATAATGACATCTTCTCTTTCTCAGGAGAGGTGATGATTCCTCAGGCTCCTCCTGAATTCAAGTCAGGTTTTATTGGCATTATCGGTCGCCCTAATGTCGGTAAATCTACTTTAATGAATCAGTTAGTAGGACAAAAAATTGCCATTACATCACCAGTAGCACAAACTACACGCAACCGCTTGCAAGGCATTTTAACCACAAAAGATGCACAGCTAATTTTTGTGGACACTCCAGGAATTCACAAACCCCATCATCAGTTGGGGGAAGTGCTGGTACAAAATGCGAAAATCGCCATTGAATCTGTGGATGTAGTGCTATTTGTGGTTGATGCTACAACAACCTGTGGCGCAGGCGATCGCTATGTTGCCGATTTGCTAAGTCGCAGCAGCACACCAGTAATTTTGGGCTTGAACAAAATCGACGAACAGCCCCCAAATTTTCTAGAGATAGATGAAAGTTACACCTCCTTAGCAGATGCCCAACAATGGCAAACAGTGAAATTTTCTGCCATAACTGGTGCGGGATTGTCGGAGTTACAACAATTACTTATTCAAAATTTAGAGCCTGGGCCTTACTATTATCCTCCCGATTTGGTAACTGACCAACCGGAGCGTTTTATTATGGGTGAATTAATTCGCGAACAGATTTTGCTGTTAACGCGTGAAGAAATTCCCCATTCCGTGGCGATATCTATAGATCAGGTGCAAGAGACACCAACGATTACCCGTGTGATGGCAACGATCCATGTTGAGCGTGATTCCCAAAAAGGAATTCTGATTGGCAAAGGCGGATCGATGCTGAAAGCTATTGGTAGTGCAGCGCGAGAACAGATTCAAAAGTTAATTGCAGGCAAAGTCTACTTAGAACTGTTTGTAAAAGTGCAACCGAAATGGCGTCAATCCCGCATCCGTTTAGCAGAGTTGGGATATCGCGTGGAAGAATAGAACAGTAAGTTAATAGCTAATGGCTAATAGTTAATGGTGCAATTAACTATTAACAACTAACAATTAACAATCAATATTTAAAATGTCTGTTGATACTTCTTTTAATTTGCCACCTGAAGCTCCGCCTCTGCGAGTGTTAATAATTGAAGACGATCCGATGATGCAATTGGGTTTGGAACAGTCGCTGATGACGCATCCTCAATTGGAAATTGTTGGGCAAGCTGAAGATGGCTATTTAGGTGTGCAAGCAGCATTGAAACTCAAACCAGATGTAGTAGTAATGGATATTGGTTTGCCACGACTAGATGGCATTGCTGCGACACAGCAAATTAAGGCAGCATTACCAGAAACTCACGTGGTAATGCTAACATCTCACAAAACGGAGACGGAAATTATTGCTGCCTTGTCTAGTGGTGCAGATGCATATTGCATCAAAGGGGCGAGTGTGGAAAGGCTTTTAAGTGCGATCGCTGCTGCCGTTGAGGGTGCAACTTATCTCGATCCCCAAATTGCCAGACAAGTAATTGAAAATCTCAAACCTCCTTCTCCAAAAGGCAATATAGCAAATCTCTCCGAACGAGAATTAGAAGTGTTGAAACTGATGGTAGAAGGTTACAGCAACCCAGAGATTGCTGAAAAACTTTACCTCAGCCCCAACACTGTCAAAACTCACGTTCGAGGAATTATGAATAAATTATCTGTTGACGATCGCGTCCAAGCAGCGGTTGTTGCTTTACGCTCTGGATTAGTTTAATAGACATTTCGACGTTCTAAATAATAGTTTTCTCGAATGCGCTGCAAATCTTCTGCAACTTGGGAAGCGGTGCGGCGGTGCCTGGAAATTGTGTTGGGTTGGGATTGTGATTCGGCACTAGAATTATGTGGAATCCAGTCTTTGCCGCCAGTGTTGAAAATCAACAAAAACATGGTATTTCGTCCTAAATTCCGCAAGATTTCTAATCTAAACCTGGCAGCAGCGATCGCACCTCACCCGGCAGATATCACCTGATTGGGTGAAAAAGCATAATTGACATTTGTCATTGGTTAGTAGTTAGTGGATAGTTGTTTACTATTCCCCTTGTCTTCCCCTCTCCTTATCCCCCTCCTCTTCCCTTCTGCCCTCTGCCTTCTTCTCAAACCAAATACTGCACCCAAACTTTTAGGGCTTCTGGTGAGCCATACCAAATTTGAGGGCTTCTCGGAGAATGTTTGATGCCTTCAATCACGATATTTTCTGCTCCTTCTAAATGAGCCGCTTCAATAGGCGTAATTCCGTCTCCCCAAGTGTTACCTTTACCGCAAGTTAATTGATAGCTACTGTATGCCAACCAACAGCCCCGGCGTTTTTCGCCAAAGATTGTTTTTCCGGCGACACAAACATAACGAACATTTTTGTAGAATGCCCCAGGATAATTATTATTGACAAAATCTAAATTCCAGCGTGTCCAACGCTCTTGACTCATATGCGGTGTACCCAGAGTAATCAAAGTTGCCACCAAGGGATGAGCTTCCCAAAGGGATGGTTGAACATCATTACGTCCCAAATAAGGTTTTTCACCCAGATAAATGCGAGATATCCAGCCACCTGCTGAGTGACCGATCAAATTAATTTGGGAAGTATTATACTGCTGTAATACCTGCTTTACTGTATTATCTAGTTGCTGCAAAATCGGTGTCACCGATCTACCTCCGAGAGTGACTATCCAATCACGCCGTCGCAGTGGCACAGTCACCGTAGGAAAACCAGAATTTTGTAGGGATTGTTGGAGTTGGCGGTAGGCGATCGCGCTTTCTAAATATCCAGGCACAATAACTGTTGGTAATGGCATTTTTAATTTTGGTTTTATCAGCAAAAATTTAGATATATAACCTACACGTAAGTAGCAGTGACAAACGGTATTCTTTACGGTATCAGTGTTGGGACAGGCGATCCAGAATTAATTACAGTCAAAGGACTACGTCTGCTGCAAAATTCACCAGTAGTGGCGTTTCCGGCAGGCTTGCAGGGGAAACCAGGAATGGCACAGCAAATAGTAGCACCGTGGTTAAGTTCAAAGCAAATACAGTTAGCTTTGACTTTCCCTTATGTTCAAGATCTAATGGTTTTGACGCAAGCATGGCAAACAGCCGCCGAACAAGTGTGGCAATGTTTAAAAATCGGTCAAGATGTCGCTTTTGCCTGTGAAGGTGATGTAAGTTTCTATAGCACATTTACTTATTTAGCACAGACATTGCAACAGCTACATCCAGAAGTAAAAGTACAATTTATACCTGGGGTTTGTTCGCCAATGGCAGCGGCGGCGGTACTGGGAGTACCTTTGACAATGCGCCAACAGCGATTGGTGGTACTACCTGCAATCTATACAGTTGCAGAGTTAGAGACAGTTTTAGACTGGGCTGATGTCGTGGTGCTGATGAAAGTCAGTTCAGTGTACGAGCAAGTGTGGCAGGTGTTGCAGCAACGGGGTTTACTGGAAAATAGCTGGGTTGTTGAAAAAGCTACCTTACCTGATATGGTTGTCTATTCCGAGTTACGCGATCGCCCAAGCCTGAAACTACACTACTTTTCGCTGCTAGTTGTGCAAACCAAAAGATAAGTTATCAAAAAATGAATTATTTTTTAATGATAGTGTTTACATCTCTATTTTTTGAGTACAATATGGCTATTTTGAAAAATTAACCACATCAAGAATTGGCAATATTCCTGTTTTGAGTTGTCGAACAGGAAGTTATTATTGGTAGAAGAACGCAATTACAGAATCATAAAATATTTTCTTTCTAAACAAATAAAACAAATTCTAGTCAACAGCAACCAAGTCGAGTGAACGATAAACGATTATGTCATACGTCTCCGTACTAAAAAATATACCAGATTTTTTAAGCCAGCCGACTGGAGTAGCCGCTCTCGCCTCTGTTGGTATCCACGGTGCAATTGCGTTCATCTTGCCGTTGGTGCCGATGGTATCAAAACCAAAAGAAGCAACATCCTCTCCCAGAACGGTTGGACTTGTTGAATTAAACCAAGCTGAACAAAACCGTCTGCCACAAACAAGCACAGCTGAGGCAATTCAGCAGCCACAACTTCCGCCACAATCAGAAGTCACCCTGCAATCGCAAGTACCTCTAGAATCGCAAGTTCCGCCCTTTCCCAGCTTTGCGAGTCAGCCAACGATTTTACCTCCACAGCCATCAGCACCCATTGTTGAGGAACCATTACCTACTATATCGTTGTCTCGTGACAACCTAAATATTGTTTCCTTACCTCAAAATCAGTATCTACGCCTACCTCAAGGCAGAAGTGAAACTTCCATTCCATCCATTCCTCGTGTGAATTATGGGGAAGTTACTAACTTACAAACCAAAATCCCTTTAGGACAACCCCAATCACTACCCTCAGTTCCATCTAAGCCGCCTTTACCTGGAAATTTGCCAGAACTACAGGCTGCTAACATCCCAACAGATTTACCAAATACTCCACCAGTTGTTCCTGCTAATACTACTACCCCTACTACCCCATCACCATCAGCAGTTCCCCAAACTCAAGAATTCGTGGCTCCTATTGCTCCCACTCCACAAGTCGGCGATCGCCTAGCCTTAGCAGGAACAACCCTACCCCAGTGGCAACAGATTTCAGTACCCAAGACAGCTGAGTTGCCATCAACATCAATATCCGAAGGAACGGAACAACTGCTAGCTAAAACTACTACCTTTGTAGAGCAGTTTCAGAAAATCAAGCAGCAATATCCCAATGTTGAAACTAAACAACCGATTAAAGAAACAGTCAATGCTCAACAAGGGCAAGCAGGCAAAATCGAAGGTGGTTTAGTAATAGACAGTGAAGGAAAAGTCGATACTATAGATTTTTTGGATAATTCAGTCTCTTCCGAACTCAAAACAGCTACAAGGGAATACTTCAGACAATATTTCCAAAGCAATCCTGTACAGGCAAATGGCAAGCCTAAGTACTATCCATTTAGCTTGTCTTTTAACCCCAATAGTGACACAACTCAAGCTGCAGCTTCTCCAAAACCACCCGTTGTGATTCCCCGAAAATTAGCTCCATTGCAACTCAGGGATACACAACCATTAGATAACGAACAGCAAGGTTTGCGTTCGCCCCAAGAAAAATTAGCACCTGGGCAGGTACAGCAAACCCCTAGCAAATTACCACCGCAGTGGCAGCCAGTTACAGTTAATCAGCCTTCTTCACCAGCACCACAAACCACTGCTAAACCATCGCCACAGTGGCAGCCAGTTACAGTAAATCAGTCTTCAGCAACACCACAAGCCACTGCTCAACCAGTGTCTCAGCCACAAGGTATTCAAAATCAGTCTAACTCTACTCAGGAGTCAGACAAAAATCTCATTAATAAGCTGCGTCAAGTCAAGAATGACAGACAAAGCTCTAATTAGGGGCTAGGGGCTAGGGATTAGGAAAAGGACAAAGGGCAAGAACGTGAACACTATCCTCCTTGCCCAAAATTTCCTTTTGCCTCCTGCCACGCCAGTCGCCCCAAGTCGGGGAACCCGCCCACGGCGCTGGCTCCTCTGACTTCTCTTACCATCCTTGTTCTGCTTTTTGGAAAACGTAAGCTGCTACCTCATTAATCTCTTGTTCATTTAACTTGCTTTTAAAAGCAGGCATTGCACCTTTACCATTCTGTACCTGGTGAACGATCGCAGCAATTGAATTGAGTTCGTAATTTTCCAGATACTTCTGCAAAGCCTCCTTTTTCAAAGTTTTCTCGCTAATGAGGATGTTGCCACCACCTATATGACAAGAAGCACAGTTAGAGTTAAAAATTTTAGCAGCCTTTGATGTTTCGGCTGCTAGTACTGGATCAATAAATATAAAACTGAATAGGGCGATCGCTAAAAACAGGATGAATAAAAATATTTTCAAGCTATTCTCCTTGCAATAAGCTTCCAGCAGATGAAAAACATCTCCAGTCATATTCTATTGCTGCTAAAAGCTTTCAAATTGGAGTCAAATTTATCTTTGCTTGCTGCTAACCTTTATCTGTTTTAAAAAAGAAAATCGAATCGCAATCTCATATCTGAGTGAAATCGCGCCCAATTGCTGGTAACGAGTCCATTCACGCTCTCACCACTTATATATTTAAAATCATGGGCGGTGGGAATATAAGACTCGTTACCGTTGTTTATTTTTACTTGCAATTCCTAGAAGTGTAATAAAGCACAACACTAAGATAGGCAAGTTACCTTTGGCAAATTTCCTTTATAAATAAGGAAAATATTTCGTGTCAACACTGCCAATTTGTGTTATTCGACAGTGAGCTTACCAACCATACCAGCACCGCGATGAGGTTCGCAGTAGAAAGTGTAATCACCCTTAGCAGCGTCTGCTGGAATTGTGGTTTCAAACTCTTGTCCGGGACTCATCAACAACTGCTTGTGAGACAAAGACTTGGCTACGTCGGCACTTTTGGACATAGCAGGATCGAATACAACATTGTGGGGGGGAACTTTATTGTTCACCCATTTGATTGTGTCGCCTGGCTTAACCGTCAATTTTGATGGTTCAAAGGCTAGCATTCCTTTGTCACTACCCAATTTGACAGTGTATGTATCAGCCGCTGCATTGGGAGTGAAAACAGCAAAGCTGCCAACAACTAAAAGAATTGTTAAAACAGCTAAACCCAAACGCCGCAAACTTGCAGCAATCAATTTCATGGCTTTCTCCTAACAACAGGTTTTATTTTCCCTTATTCATTTTAGATAAAATCAAGGCTAAATATGACATTATGTCGTAGATAATCGTAGATGCTAGTCTATATCAAAAAATAACGAGCAATACATAGCAAAAATTTGAAAAATTAGCAATATCTACTCAATAGTTTGAAACGATAATGTTTTTACAGGAAATAAATACAGCGCTGTTAAACAAGCTTTTGAGTACACATATGCTATTGGTTGCAACCGAGCGGAGCTGGAGATGCTCCGCTATCTTGTGGGAGCCATTAGTTTATAGTCAGCAGACCAAATATTTTGGACTACTAACTACTGACTAATGACAGAATCACAAATGACTATTCGGCAAAATCAGCTTTAGTAATAAATCTTACCGCCGCCCCATTTTTCACCTTGAATCTTAGGTTGCAGGAGAATATGACCGGCGATCGCCTTCAAGTCATTATCAGAGAGATTTCTCATTTCGGTGAAGATATCAGCACTCTTGATGCTGGGATGTAATTCGGCAATTTCCTCTTCCCCGTCATAAGTAGTGGGATTTTTCATATAGTCCACTAGTGCCTCAATATTATCACGGGGTGGTGTTGCTCCAGCCAGAGCCGCAGGATCGAGTCCTATGTTCTGGTTGGTTTTTGTAATACCGCCAGGATGACACTGAGAGCAAACGTTGTTAAATAAGCGTTTACCTTCTTGGACTTGTTTTAGGCTCAGTACAACCTCGTCACCCTTATCATTCAATTTCACTGTACGGGTTGCTTTATCGAGTTCTACTGCCGATGCATCACTGACAATAAACTGAAAAGTCAGCAATACAGTAGCCACAAAAATGCCAATCAGTCTTCTAAACATCTTTCCCCTTAAAGATTTTGACGCTCAACACAGCTAAAAATTGCGATCCTCTATCTTCTGTTGTTAACTGCTAACTGCGAATTATTAAACTATTGACTGCTAACTTATTTTGTGATACGTGCAGTTGGTCAGGAGAAACTAAATTCACCTGAGCGATTCGCTAGTAGCGTTTGGACGTATTTTGGACAAAATGTGGGAAATAATTGCCTTTGTATCCTCCAACGCCAAACGGACTTTTGGTTTTGATAGGCAATTCCCAATGATTTGCGGGTGTAAAGCACCTTGGCTACAGTCACCCTGTAGTCTGTTGCTACCTCCGCAATTGATAGGCCTGCACAACCCATGCTACTTGTTAACTTACAGATTAAAGATTGAGTCGCTGTTATACAAATATCACGTTAAGAGGGCAATTTGTCGCCTTAACTACTTTTGAGGAGGGACGTTTGAAGAGGACAAGGCGCACCTGGTGCAAGGGGACAAGGGGAGGACACTTGCGTGCGGAGGTTCCCCGGAGCTTTCGGAGTCTCCGGCTCCGCTCCGTTGAGCAAAGTGTCCGTCGACAAGGAGACAAGGAGAGTAATAAACCAACTACTGTACGGGTAACAAATGACCAATGACTATTTACTTTTCTTTACTCTTTACTGAATGCGCGGATGGGTAGGTGTTGGAAAACCAGTTTAGGAAAAAATGGCTGGATTCCTTGTCATGTAAGGAGAAAAGAGCGATCGCACTTCTCAACCATCCGCGCTCTTTACTCAGACTGGGTTTGAGCGATTTTTACCCTACTCAATCCAAATTTTTCATGCTATGATTCCCTCATCCGCGCAAATAAACCTTGAAAATCTAATATTGATTGACTTTTGGGCTGCCGCGGTTGAAATTCTTCTTACTCCCTATTAGGGATTGAAACAAAAAACAGATTCTGCACCTGATCTTGTAACCTGATGTTGAAATTCTTCTTACTCCCTATTAGGGATTGAAACTTTAGAGTCAAATTGACGAATTCCAGCACTTCGAGTTGAAATTCTTCTTACTCCCTATTAGGGATTGAAACACGTACCCCGCTCTAAAGAGACGCGGTTTCCAAGCTGTTGAAATTCTTCTTACTCCCTATTAGGGATTGAAACAAAAAATGCCGCCGATTCCTCCTGAAACTATCGAAAAGTTGAAATTCTTCTTACTCCCTATTAGGGATTGAAACATCACCGAAGGGGCGAAAAAAGCCGGTGCTGGGCGTTGAAATTCTTCTTACTCCCTATTAGGGATTGAAACCATCGGCAAACCCTCCTTCCATTGCTTCCTTCGCAGAGTTGAAATTCTTCTTACTCCCTATTAGGGATTGAAACCTAAAAACAGAGTGAAAGCGAGAAATCGCTTGAGGTTGAAATTCTTCTTACTCCCTATTAGGGATTGAAACTTTACAGGGACGCTTGCAATACAGCAATTCATAATTAGTTGAAATTCTTCTTACTCCCTATTAGGGATTGAAACTTACCAAACCGAACATTTAAGCCCTTGGAATTCATTGTGTTGAAATTCTTCTTACTCCCTATTAGGGATTGAAACGGGGCGGAAGCTGTGGACGGAAGCAGGGCTAGAACAGTTGAAATTCTTCTTACTCCCTATTAGGGATTGAAACGTGGGATTAACCCCGATATTTCTCGTGTACGCTCGTGGTTGAAATTCTTCTTACTCCCTATTAGGGATTGAAACAAGCTTAACTAGTTTATTTAATAAAGAACTAACAGCATTGTTGAAATTCTTCTTACTCCCTATTAGGGATTGAAACGTAATGACTGGCACCATTGGCTTGATAGGGATAATCAGTTGAAATTCTTCTTACTCCCTATTAGGGATTGAAACAGAGATTTATCAAGGTTTGAATCAGGAGCAGCGTAAGTTGAAATTCTTCTTACTCCCTATTAGGGATTGAAACTCCATTCTTTAGGCATTATATGAACTCCATAAAGTGTTGAAATTCTTCTTACTCCCTATTAGGGATTGAAACTAGCCACTAGCAACAGCCCGCATTTCTTTAACTTGTTGAAATTCTTCTTACTCCCTATTAGGGATTGAAACACGTCTACAACCAATTCCGCATTTGGATTTCTAACGTTGAAATTCTTCTTACTCCCTATTAGGGATTGAAACTTCTTCTCTCCAGTATCCTTGATATACAGCTTCCGTTGAAATTCTTCTTACTCCCTATTAGGGATTGAAACATACTTTGACACAATTTTTGTCAATAACGACATATTGGTTGAAATTCTTCTTACTCCCTATTAGGGATTGAAACAGAAACCCTTATCAGCACCTGGAAAGACTTGCTGATACAGGAGTTGAAATTCTTCTTACTCCCTATTAGGGATTGAAACATCCCAAAGCTTTAGATATAGTTCACCGCAATGGTTGAAATTCTTCTTACTCCCTATTAGGGATTGAAACTTTCTCCATCAGAGAAACAGTGCCAGTACTTTTGGTTGAAATTCTTCTTACTCCCTATTAGGGATTGAAACCGGCTCAACCGATTTACTTGAATCGATGCTTGAGGAAGGTTGAAATTCTTCTTACTCCCTATTAGGGATTGAAACTGGCATTTATGGCAGTTTTAGAAGGAATGCAAGCAAAAGTTGAAATTCTTCTTACTCCCTATTAGGGATTGAAACCAGCAATCCTCCTGAATTTGCATATTCTTCCCTGTTGAAATTTTTCTTACTCCCTATTAGGGATTGAAACTAAATCGGATGTGTCATGATTAGTTAGACCTTTATGGTTGAGGAGGGTTCGCACTACTTTGGACGGTGGGCGATCGCTCTTTTTGATAAAAAGCGTTGTGCCGTAAACACAACACTTGATCAAAGTTTTGATTTTTGTTGAATTTATATTGTTATTGCTGCTGATTTATTCGCTTTTGCAATTCAGCATCAAACTCCTCATCTGTACTGCAAAGCACGCCAGGACGAGAGCGAATTATACTTAAGTAGTGCTGGAATGCATTCTCATCATTAGGATTGCGCCGCACATATTCGCGCAATTCTTTTTCCGTCATTGATTCGTAATTTTGTCTAGTCATTCGATTATCACCTTCCCGTTTGGAAGCATTTCTATTTGTATTGTCTCTCCCACTAACATCACTATTCGGTTGGTGCGGCTATCAAACCGTACCAAGTTAATTGGTAGAAGTAGATTACTTACTCTCACGCTTCTTTGATAGAAGGATTTCAGTTGCTCCGGCGTTGGCTCCATGTTTTTTTATTCTCACCTCTTCGCTGTGCATCTTTCCAGGTTGAAATTTTTCTTACTCCCTATCAGGGGTTGAAACGTCTGGGACATAGATGAAGCTAAGGGTGATATCACGTTGAAATTTTTCTTACTCCTTATCTTCACATCTTGCACCAGTTGTTTGATTGCGATTTTTGTAAGGTGGGCATTGCCTGTAACGTCAAAATAAGGTTTTGAGTCAAATCGAAGCAATGCCCACCCTACGGTGATTGAGAAAGGTGCAAGATCTTTGTATCAGGAATTGAAACATACCTAAACCTTCGCGCTCTTCGCGTCTTAGCAGTTTTTTAATAAAATTCTTTCTGCTAGAAAGCAAATAATCCTGATGAGTGATAATTAAAACTATTTAACTTACTAACCCTTCCCACCTGTAAAAGTAACACTTTGAATAAAGTATCTATTAAAAAATGCGTAGATAGCCAAAGCTGGTAAAGTGAAAACCATTGAAGCCGCCATAATATAGTTCCAATAGCTAATATATTGACCTTTAAAAGAATTCAAACCTAAAGGCAAAGTAAACATTTCTGGATCAAACAGAATCACCACAGGCAACAAAAAATTATTCCAACTACCCATAAACACAAAAACTGCCTGTGCAGCTAGCGCAGGTTTTGCTAAAGGTAGAACAATACGCCAAAAAATACCAAAGGGAGTTAAACCATCAAGAGCAGCAGCTTCTTCAAGTTCTTTCGGAAAATTAACAAAAAACTGCCGCATCATAAAAATGAAGGTAGCATTAACCATGCTGGGAATAATCATGCCCTGATAGGAATTTAACCAGCCGAAAGCTTTTAAAATTAAAAATGTTGGAATCAGCGTTATCTGGGCTGGTACTGCTAGAACTGCCAAAATTAGTAAGAACCAAAAGTGC
Source organism: Chlorogloeopsis fritschii PCC 6912 (assembly GCF_000317285.1). Lineage (GTDB taxonomy): Bacteria > Cyanobacteriota > Cyanobacteriia > Cyanobacteriales > Nostocaceae > Chlorogloeopsis > Chlorogloeopsis fritschii. Next base: position 757,299 of record NZ_AJLN01000116.1, read on the forward strand.
CTACCCCGAAAGCTCAGTCTTGCCAAGGCATAACCAGCCATTGAGTTAAAAAGCAAGTTTAAAACAGTGACACTAACGGCAATCACCACGCTATTGAATAGCCAGCGTACAAACAATGGTTCCTGTACGAAGATTTGTTTGTAGTTATCAAAAGTAAAGTTCTTTGGCAAAAAATTGGATTCACCGCTAACAATTTCAAACAGGGGTTTAAAAGATGCTGAAAGCGCCCACAAAAAGGGAATAAGGGTAATAATTGCATACAGTGTCAGTATGGCGTACAGCAGTACTTTCAGCCAAGAGACACGAGATAAATTTTTCACACTTTTTCGCCCCCGAACAATCGCCGCTGAATCAAAGTAATAGTAATTATGACTACTGCTAACAAGAAAGCGATCGCCGCTCCATACCCCATTTGCAAGTTCCGAAACACAGCTTGATATATCAGTAAAACTACGGTAAGAGTGGCATTATTAGGGCCACCAGTACCATTAGAGAAAATATAAGACTGATCAAATAGCTGAAACGTACCTATAATTCCCATCGCTACAACAAAGAAGGTAACAGGTTTGAGGATAGGAATCGTAATATGTATAAACTTTTGCCAGTCGTTAGCACCGTCCAATTCTGCCGCTTCGTAGAGAAATTGGGGAATATCCTGCAACGCCGCCAGGTAAATAACCATATAAAACGGTGCAGTTGACCAGATATTCATAATCATAATGCCCTTTAGTGCCACAGCAGGATCGCCCAACCAGTTGTAAGTAGGCAATCCTAAAAAAGCGAGAACATCATTGAGTAGCCCATTGGTGTTATAAATCCACATGAAAATCAGTGTGAGGACAGCAGAAGAAGTAACTGTAGGCAAAAAATAAAGGATGCGCCACAAGTTTTTGCCACGAATACCAGAATTGAGGGTAACAGCTAAAACTAACGCCAAGACAGTCTGTGTTGGCACCACAATGGCGACGTATTCCGCTGTATTTTTGAGAGCAATCCAAACCCGTTCATCTTCAACTAGGCGCGTGAAGTTGCGCAAACCAATGAATTCGTATTTAATACCGCCGAGAAGCTGCACTTTATGTAGAGAAAGGAAAACAGCCCAAATAATTGGTAAGACTACAAAAGTTCCTAAAACTAGAATCGCAGGCATCATGAACAAATACCCAGGCAAGTCTTCTTTTATCTTCCACCTGGCTTTTTGCTGTTGCCTTCTTAGCTGATACACAATCGTACACCTCCGCCTCATCCCATACCATTTGCTGTCGGGATGGATCTTGCATGATTATCTATGGTAATTGGTTGCTCTAATGAGAAACATCCATTGCCATGGAAGAAGCGTAATACCGAAACCCTTGCCCAGACGCGATATATCGCGTCTCTACACGTCTGTATTTTTATCAGATTTTTTGTGAAATAATATTAGCCCTAAATCATTCCAATATTAATTACTCCATCGCCTTTATCAACTTATTAGCTTCTTGCTGTGATCGCTGCATTGCCTGTTGTAGTGGTTGCTGCCCCAACAAGGCGCTGACAAAATAGTTATCAAAGCTGTTCATAATTGCTGCCGGATATTTACCCGCTTGCCACGGCATGGCGTAATCAACTCCTGCTAAAAATGGCGATCGCAACGGATCTTTGTCATAGCCTAATTTCTGTGCTACTGATTTGCGTGTGGGCAAAGCAAAGCCTGTTCCTGTCCACTTTTCCATGCCTTCTTTGCCTGTCAGATAGGAAATTAACTGCCAAGCTTCATTTTTGTGCTGTGATTGTTTGTTCATCACGTAGGCAACGGTAAAAACCATTGTGCCTTTCTTGTTATTGATAGTTGGTACTTCTGCGGTGGCAAACTCTAACTGGGGAAAAGTTTCTTTAAGGAATGGAATAGCCCAGTTACCCTCAATTACCATTGCCACTTTGCCTTGACCGAACATTTCACTACCTGAGTTTGTCCCGACGTCAGATTTTTGGGCAGAGGAACGTTCTTTTTGATACTGCTCTACAACTAATTGCAATCCTTTTAAGCCAGCTTCAGAGGCAAAGGCAGCATAACCATTTTCATCTACCAGTTGCCCACCAAAAGCTGTAATTTTGTAAGCTTGACGCGCTAACTCCGGAATTACTCCATAACCGTATTGGTCTATTCTACCGTCTTGATTTTTATCTACTGTCAATTGTTTGGAATAGCTACGCAACTCATCCCAAGTGGTGGGAGGATTATTAAAACTAAAACCTGTGGCGGTAAATGCTTTTTTGTTATAAAACAGTGCTAACGTGGAGTAGTCTTTGGGTAAACCATAAATATGGTTATCATGCTTAAAGCTGTTAATTAAATTTTCTTCAAAGTCAGATAAGTCAAATTCAGGAGTAATATAAACATCTAATGCTTCTAGGACATTCTGACTCATGAGGAAAGGAGCCTCAAGAGCATCCAAATAGAAGACATCAGGCGCTGCTTCACCGACTAAGCGCGTTTTAATTACATCCATGTATTGGTCGGAGATCACCTCGTACTTTACCTTGATACCTGGATGCTTTCCCTCAAAGTCTTTTAGTACTTGTTTTAATAGTTTTTGTTCTATAGGATCTGAACCCCAACCACTCAGTTTGACGGTGACTGGGGCTGATACAGTGGCAGCCTGATGTATTTGTATCTGCTGCCAACCGATCGCCAACAGCGCGATCGCTACTGCCAGGAGTAAAAAGTTAAACAATTTCCTTTTCATTACCGCAGGATGAAGACTTTTCACCAAGTAATGGTTCGTTCTAGCTCTAGAATGATTTTTACAATAATTAAATTTTTATATAGAAATGCAAGGTAAAATAACGAAAAATTGCAAAATTATTCACATTCATAAGCGGAGAATATGTGTTCAAAAACAACTTGATAGATGCTAAGTTTTACACCCATAGACCTAGTAAAACTATATAAATAAAAAACTTTTTCAGGCTAGTAGTTCGTATGTGGTAATAGACAGCCTTCTGGTTCCCTAAAATCAATCACTAATTGCTGTTCTATTTTCTCCACAGGTAATTTTACAAACAATTTTGAATTACGCCCACCTGCTGAGTTCATGACTTCTGTTCAAGTTGAAACCGCTTCTCCTCTTGTTCCAGAAATTGCTGCGATCGCTGTTGCTCCAACCACACTTTCTCCTGCTCCCATCGACAAATTCAATCAAAAAGTTACAAAAAATAGCATTCGCAGTAGCTTGCGAGCTTCAACTGTTGATGGTGTATTTGCAGGCATTTTTACGATCACCACTAGCGGCATTTTACTGAGCAATTTTCTAGTCGAGTTGGATGCCAGCCCAATCGCTTTTGGGATGCTTTCTTCCATTCCCATGTTGGTGAATTTAATTCAGCCTTTGGGTGCTTACCTCTCGGAACGCTCTCAGAGTCGCTGCCGCTATTCTCTCATGATTTACGGCCCCTCGCGGCTATTATGGCTGATTCTGATAGCGGGGATAGCAGCATTCAGTTGGGGATTGATAACTTCCCACCAGTTAGTAGTATTGACGCTTTTAATCGTCTTATTTAGCCATTTGTGCGGAGGGCTGGGTAGTGCTTCATGGTTAAGTTGGATGGCAATGCTAGTTCATCGGCGGTTGCGGGGACGGTATTTTGGTATACGCAACAGTCTTGTTAGCCTCACGAATTTAATTTGCGTACCTTTAGCCGGGGTGGCAGTCTCAACGTGGCGTGGTGGCACTCTCCAAGGCTATGGAGTGGTGCTATTTATTGGAATATTATCAGGAATTGCCAGTTTGGGATGTCAGTACTTCAAACTGGATGTAAATCCCCAAGAGCAAAACACTTATGCTACAAAGATTTTTCCTGAAAAAGCAGTTGATTTAGATCCAAATAATTTAGATACCACAGGCGATCGCCAACCAACAATTGACAAGCCAGCATCTGAAATTAATCCTTGGAAGAATCTTCTTAAAGACACTAACTTTTTGATATTTCTGCTTTACTTCAGTTTCTGGATGTTTGCCGTAAACCTCAGTGCCCCTTTCTTTAACCTCTATATGCTCGACACTCTTGATATAGATGTTAGTTGGGTGACACTCTACAGCAGCATTCAGGCGGGAGCAAATATGCTCATGCTGATTGTGTGGGGCAAGTTAGCAGACAGGATCGGCAACCGTCTCATTCTCTTCTTTGTTGGCATTTTGTTTGCGATCGCCCCCTTGTTATGGTTAGGCATTGGTCATAATTCTCTCAGCCTGTGGTTTTGGTTGCCAATGTTACACATTTTCCTGGGCGGAACAGGAGCAGCTATTGATTTGTGCGGTAACACCATGCAGTTAGAGGTGGCACCAGTCAAAAATCAATCTATATACTTTGCTACAATTGCCGCCGTTGCCGGTTTTTGTGGCGCTTTCGGCACAACTCTAGGAGGCTTGATCATCCAAAATGCTTACTTTGGAGGATTAGCAGGTTTATTTGCTCTTTCAACAATGTTCCGAATCATAGCCCTCGTACCTCTAATGTTTGTGCAAGAAGCACGGCGGCAATCTTTTCTTGAAACCTTTCAAGGATTGTGGCAAGTTCGTAAAAAGTTAGCTTGAAACTGCTGGGTACTAGGGAACAGGGAACAGGTGACAGGGAACCAAGAACTAGGGATTAGGAGTTAAGAAATCCTAGTACCCAATCCCCGATCCCAGTCCCCAATCCTTCCTACTCAGCAGCAGTAGAACTTAAAGACATAGTCTTTTCCCACAAAACCACGTTATGAGTTGTGGTAACTGTCGGAGGCTGGTGCAAGGCTATCAATTGTGCCAGAGTTTGCTTCAATTCAGTCCGGGGTACAATCTCATCTACAAACCCATGCTGCAGCAAATCCTCAGCAGTTTGGAAATCATCTGGCAATTTTTCTCGTAGGGTTTGCTCAATTACTCGCCTACCTGCAAAACCAATGGTGGCTTTTGGTTCTGCTAAAATGATATCGCCTAACATTGCAAAACTAGCTGTAACACCACCTGTGGTGGGATTTGTCAAAATCGGAATGTACAATAGCCCTGCTTCATGATGGCGTTGTAGAGCTGCGGAGATTTTTGCCATCTGCATCAGCGAGAGCATTCCTTCTTGCATCCTGGCTCCACCAGAGGTACAAACTATCACCACAGGATACCGTCGCTGAGTCGCTTGTTCAATCAAGCGGGTGAGCTTTTCTCCCACCACGGAACCCATGCTACCACCCATAAATCGGAAGTCCATTACGCCCAGGGCAACAGGTAAGCCATTAATTTCACCCAAACCTGTTTTTACGGCGTCTACTAAGCCAAGTTTTTCTTGCGTTTCCCGGAGGCGATCGCTATAGGCTTTGCGATCGCGAAATCCCAAAGGATCGGCAGGGCGTAAATGCTCATCCATCGGTCGCCAGGTACCAGAATCTATAAGCTGGCGGATGCGCTCATCACTATCAACTCGATTATGATGTTCGCATTCTGCACATACCATCAAATTGGTTCTGAGGTCTTTAGTATAAGTTAAGACACCACATTGAGGACATTTATGCCACAGCCCATCAGCAATTTCACGTTCTTGACGTTCAAGGCTGATAGGGCCAGATTTACGTCGATTGGCAAACCAATCAAATAAAGACTTTAAACCACGTGTTTCTTCGTTGTTCGCCATTTGTTTTTTATGCAAGTGAATAGTATGTCAAACGCAGGTTAACGTAATTGGCGGTCAAATTTTTCTTCTAACCGATTCAGACCTTATTTTGCATCTTTGGTTGCCAGCTTAACGAAAATACGTAAACCAATTCAAGCCTGTTGTTCTGATTCTAGGGAAATTAATAGCAGCAACGCAGTCAACATATCTTTGAAAAGTACTTGCAAAGCTGCTGGCATACCAGCCCCAAAATAGAACTTCACCCCCCAATCAATAAATTACTTGTTGGTATGTCATTAGTTGTGCTCGGCAGCTGGTGCCGATTCAGAAGCGATCGCTGCATCAGTTTCACTTGCGAGTATGCTTTCGTTATTCTAAGAGGGTAATCCAAGTCACAAGATAATGTTAACAGAAGTTTAATGAGATAAGAGGTAATGAAACTTACAGTTGTGAGTTGTTGGTAAGGGAGAGTGGAAGACGCGGCGACGCGGAGAGCATCAGACGCGGAGAATGGAGGAGTGGAAGAGGGGAAAATTCTCTTTCCCAGGCTGGCAGCCCAAGAAAGCATTGATTGAGGCTCCGCCTCAATCACAAGGCAGAGCCTGCCAGTTTCCATCACCATGCGGAGCATGGTAATGAGAACCCCGTGTCCTCTTCTCCTATCCCCTATTTTTCAAATCCCATGAAAAAATAGTTGCAGATAAGTAGACAAAATTGCCTCGCCACTAAACACAATAATCAACGCTCCTAAAGCAAGGAAAGGGCCGAAAGGCATCTTTTGTCCCCATTTTTGAGGCAGTGTTGGGCGAGTTTTTTGCTTGGTAATGTGCGACGACTGGCCAGAGATTGAAGCATGAGCACCATACCGCGATAAAAGAATTGCCCCGCCACCCACCAATGCTCCCAAAAAACAAGCCACAAAAGCAGCTAGGAGCAAATGCTTCCAACCTAACCATGCTCCCATCATTGCTGCTAATTTTGCGTCGCCTCCACCCATTGCTGTTTTACCAAAAACAACAGAACCAACGGTGGCGATCGCATTAAACAGCCATAACCCCAGCACGGCTCCTGATATTGCTGTCATTGAGTGATTTGCCCATCCCACCCAGCCTTTTTCTGACAGAAAACCAACCATCATTTGAAATACTATCCCCAGTACTAACCCTGACTGAGTCAGTGGGTTGGGTAAAGTCATGGTATCTAAATCAATCAGCGACAAGGTGAGTAACCAGCTACAAAAAACCCAATAGCCAAGTGTCAAGGGTGATACATGAAAGTTCCAAAAAATTAGCAAAAATAAAAATCCCGTTACCGCTTCTACCACTGGGTAACGGAGAGAAATTTTACTTTGACAATAGCGACAGCGCCCCTTTAACCACAACCAGCCCAAAACTGGTACATTGTCGTAAGCTTGGAGTTGATTTAGGCAATGCGGACAGCGAGAAGGAGGAAACAGAATCGACAACCCAGCAGGCAGCCGATAAACAACAACATTGATAAAGCTGCCAATAGACGCACCTAAGGCGAACACGATCACATTCGCCAATGTGACTATCAAGAGATCCATATACTGTCTTTGGTCATTTGTCCTTGGTCATTTATACTTGCTCATTTGTCGTTTGTACAAACCAATGACTAATGACAATTGACGATTTATTAATACATATACGATTCAATTTGACTCAAAGGCACGAAACATTCTTCAGGCAAAAGGACAGGTTGATTCGTAAAAATCACCTTACCTCGGTGATTAACGCGATTAATTGCTACACCAGATGGTTGCCCAACTACTTCGGGATGTACTTCACAGTAGGTGTAGTAAATTTGTCCAGCAGAGCGGATCAAGGCAGGGTCGATCAGCGGTGACTGGTGCTTTGGGCTGGTAAAGTTTGCTTGTGGTTGTTTTACAGCGTACACTGATTACTGGATGGCTTGCTAAGTTTTGTTTTTAGTTTATACGAAACTTTCAATATGTAGTTGCCAATTTTGCCATTAACATTAAGAAAATTATTGTTCAAGCATTTGAATCAATGCTTTACCCATAGCTTGGCAACCTAAAAGCTTCATTCCAGGAGATATAATATCCCCGGTACGAACACCGCTTTCTAGAACTTGTAAAACTCCTTGTTCAATAAAATCTGCTGCTGCTGGTTGGTTTAAACTGTAGCGCAGCATCATCGCTGCACTCAAAACTTGTGCGAGAGGATTAGCTTTATCTTGTCCTGCAATATCGGGGGCAGAACCGTGAACAGGTTCAAAGACTCCCGCCCCAGATGCACCTAAACTAGCAGAAGGTAACATTCCAATACTACCAGTGAGCATGGCAGCAGCATCTGAAAGTATATCGCCAAACAGGTTACCCGTAACGATGGTATCAAACTGTTTGGGAGCGCGTAACAGTTGCATGGCGGCATTATCTACATACATATGAGTGAGTTCCACATCTGGATATTCTGCCGCTAATTTCGTGATGCGATCGCGCCACAACTGCGAAACTTCTAGAACATTGGCTTTATCCACCGAACAGAGTTTTCCTCGACGTTTGCGCGCTGTTTCAAATGCCACCTTGCCAATGCGATCAATTTCAGATTCGGTGTAAGCCATTGTATTTACACCTCGTTTCTCACCAGTTTCTGTTTCAAAAATCCCTTTCGGTTTACCAAAGTAAATTCCACCTGTGAGTTCGCGTACCACCATAATATCGACGCCTTCCACAACTTCTGGTTTTAAACTAGAGGCATCAATTAACTGGGGTAAGATTTTCGCAGGACGCAAATTGGCAAATAGCCCCAAACCCGCACGCAATCCGAGCAAGCCTGCTTCTGGACGTAAATGAGATGGTAAAGTATCCCACTTATAACCACCGATCGCCGCCAGTAATACAGCATCACTATTGCGACAAGTATCTAAAGTAGCAGCTGGCAGAGGTTCGCCTGTCGCGTCAATTGCCGCACCACCGATTAATGCTTCTTGGAATTCAAAGTCAATATCAAATTTCTTCCCTACAACCTTTAGCACATCTACCGACACAGCGATAATTTCAGGGCCAATGCCATCGCCAGGAAGTAGGGTAATGCGGTATTGCTGTGCCATAGTTTCGTTTTGACTGGATAAGTATTTAATCGTGCAAAAATTCTCGCAGATTAAATATCATATCGAGCAATTGCACCAATGGAGCTTTTAATTTATCTTTCCAGTCACACAAACACTGCTCAGACTGCAACAGCTTGTGATTCTAACGCACAAACTTGTGCATCGCGACGAGAAACGATCCGCAACTCATGAGGATAACGCGGGCGCGGATCGTCTACTAGCCAGATTGGAGGCACCATCATAGCTTCATAGTAATCAATCCGATGTAAAACTCCTGGTTTGTCTTTGAGTTCTACCATCGTCCCCGGTGGATACTCAAACATTTCATTCCAATCGATTCCTGACTCGGTGTTCATCGCACTCAACTATTCCAAATACCTGAAAACTCTTTTCTTCCGATTCAACCTAAGGATGGCTTGCGATCGCGCTCTTTTGCGCCCTTGGAGCATCGCATTAACAACCCATGCCCTCAATCAACAATAGAACTGGCTTCTGTTGAGAACAACTTCACCATGATCCGGAACCCAGGCAACCCAAGTGTCTGGAGACTCCTGACAGAGCAACTTGGCTTCGTCAAAACCGTATTCACTGGGAGGCTGGAGCAACTTAACCCAAGTATCGCGGTTGTAAGTGATGTGGCAAACCGGATTCCAACCGGAAGCGATCGCTCCCTCTAGCACGGGTGTTGGTGAATAAGCTGAATAGGTTGTTGGAAGGGGCATACTCGTTCTCCGTCTCAAATCCATTAACACTGGTGACCAAACCAGTTAGAAGTAAATAAAATAATTTCTGTATTCATTTTTACAAAAATGCAGCATAATCGCTCAATTATGCCGAATAAATTAACAAATCCTGACATAACTGAAAAACTGGATTTGCACATCAGGGTCGAAACAAGTGGTCGTGCAAAATAAAAGGGAACTCTGAACAGGAAATTTCTCATTACCATGCAGAGCCTCAATCAACGTTTTCTTGGGCTGCCAGCCTGGGAAAGAGAAAAGACAGGGGACAGGAAAACAATGTGTGTAATTAATTCTGTCTGAGTACTTATCAGGAAAAAGGCGTGAAAAGCAATAAATTAGTACTTTTTCCCCACTCGAAAGGCAACTTGTTTATCAAGTTCAAGTCACACAAATGCACTCAAAAGTATTTTGAAATTTTAATGGAGCTAAGCGGATTCGAACCGCTGGCCTCTGCAATGCCATTGCAGCGCTCTACCAACTGAGCTATAACCCCGCACAGTGCGTTATCGATAATAACTTAATCTATAGCTATTTGTCAATGTGCTTTGCTGAGAGAATTTATAAACAAAAGTTAAGAAATTAATAGCCAATTTCTATATTATTAGAAACCTACTTTGTTAAGAAACTTTCAGCAAATAGCTCATACAATGGCCCATCAAAAAGTAAACTACCATCATGGCAGCAGCAGCCGTTGCCACCAATAAACCTGCCAACATTAAAGAAAATTCCTTATTTTCGTAGGCTTTTTCCATTAGATGTAGCGACCAAGCCACTAGCGCTACATCAAAAACTAAAATAGGAATCAACATATTTCTTAATATTTTTTAATGCTTCTTAGCCAATATTAACACCGTTTTCGAGAACTGTGTTGAGTACTAGCAGTGTGCTCTAGTCAAAGATTGGCATTCTCAAGAGGGCATTCTGACAGGCACTTGGCGATCGCGCAAATAATTCTTGATTTCCTCCACAGTTAATTGTCCATAATGTAAAAGTGAGGCTAGTAAAGCGGCTTCTGCTTTACCTTCTGTCAGTGCTGCATGGATATGTTGGCAATTACCAGCACCACCAGAGGCAATGACAGGAATTTGTACAACTTCAGCGATGGTTTTTGTTAACTTGAGGTCATAACCGACTTGAGTGCCATCAGCATCCATACTAGTCACAAGCAATTCTCCTGCGCCTCGTTTTTCAACTTCTTGCGCCCACTTGATTGCGTCTATGCCTGTGTTTTCTCGTCCACCCCGCACATACACATCCCAACCAGGATTGTTAGGATCTTTTCTGGATCTAGCATCAATGGCAACAACTATGCATTGATTGCCAAAGCGATCGCTCGCCCGATTAATGAAATCTGGGTCACGTACCGCTGCCGAATTAATACTAACCTTGTCTGCTCCAGCTCGTAACAGATTTTTAACATTTTCTAAGGATTGGATGCCACCACCCACAGTTAATGGAATAAAGACCTGTTCGGCAGTCCGGTAAACCACATCGACAATAGTATCTCGGTCTTCATGAGTTGCCGTAATATCCAGAAATACTAACTCATCTGCTCCTGCTTCGTTGTAAACCTTTGCCAATTCAACTGGATCGCCCGCGTCCTTGAGATTAACAAAGTTAACTCCTTTTACAACTCGTCCCGCGTTCACATCTAGACACGGTAAGATTCTTTTAGCCAGCATGACAAATTTTGTACTCCTAAGTAGTTCCCCGGAATTTAAATTTTAGATTGGCAAGCGCACTTTAGAAACAAAATTAACGCGTCCGTATTTATACGTGTTGGTGCTACCACCAGTTACCGTTAACAAGTGTAAATGTAACAGTTAATAAATTTAAGACTATGGCAATTATCTCCTCGAAAAAACAGCCTTCCGACTCAGGTGGAGAACCAAAACAGCGTCAGACGCAACCCAAAACATCGACAAAAGAGAATATTTTGCAACCCGAAGCTGCGATTGAGGAACAAGGTAAGCAGGAAGAGAGCATTCGACCGCAACGGTTTGCCGATTATATTGGACAGAAAGATTTAAAGGATGTACTGGAAATAGCAATTAAAGCAGCTAAGTCCAGAAAAGAAGTGCTAGATCACCTATTGTTATACGGCCCTCCTGGTTTGGGCAAGACGACAATGGCAATGATTTTAGCAGCGGAGATGGAAGTTAACTGCAAAATTACCAGCGCTCCATCCCTAGAACGTCCTAGAGATATTGTTGGGCTGTTAGTGAATCTCAAACCTGGGGATATTTTGTTTATAGATGAAATTCATCGCCTCTCGCGGATGACCGAAGAGATTTTATACCCAGCAATGGAGGATTACCGCTTAGACTTGACAGTAGGCAAAGGTTCTAGCGCTCGAACTCGCAGTATTCCCCTATCAAAATTTACTTTAGTGGGGGCGACAACCCGTGTCGGTGCGCTCACTTCTCCTCTGCGCGATCGCTTTGGTTTGATTCAAAAACTCAGATTTTATGAAGTCGAAGAACTGAGGCTAATTGTCCAACGCAGCGCTCAGTTACTCAATACTACCGTTACCGAAGATGGAGCCAAAGAAATTGCCAGGCGATCGCGTGGCACACCACGAATAGCAAATAGATTGCTGAAGCGTGTACGTGATTATGCAGAAGTAAAATCATTTGATTGCATTTGTGAAAAAGTAGCAGCCGAAGCATTGCAACTATTTCAAGTAGATCCTTGCGGCTTGGATTGGACAGACCGCAGAATGCTAAGTGTGATAATTGAACAATTTAACGGCGGGCCAGTAGGGTTAGAAACAATTGCAGCGGCGACAGGTGAAGATACCCAAACCATAGAGGAAGTATACGAACCTTATTTGATGCAGATTGGGTATTTAAGCCGCACACCCCGTGGTAGAGTAGCGACAGCTGCTGCATATAAGCATTTAGATTTTAAGCCACCTAATGAGCAGTTGTCGTTTTTGCAGTGACTAGTGACTAGGGACTAGGGACTAGGGACTAGTAAGAGGACAACGAGAGGAAGAGAGGGGGAGAGGTAGGGAAAATCTTTCACCGTGTCCTCGCATCCCCGTGTCCTTTTTACCCAATCCCCGATACCCAATACCCAATACCTAAAAAATAGACACAGGTAAACATAGATGATGAGGTTAATAGTTATTTTGTTGAGTCTTTTGCTTGTGTTTGGGTGGGCTGAGGCTGTAATGGCACAATCCCAAAAGCCCAACATTACCCAAGAGCAGCTGCGAAAAGGTGATGAGTTGACAAGAGCAGCTTTTGCAGCAACGAGTAAAGGTGATTTTGCCACTGCTGAAAAGTACTGGACAGAAATTATCGAGCAATTCCCAGATAATCCGGCAATTTGGAGTAATCGGGGAAATTCTAGGGTGAGCCAAAATAAGCTGCAAGAGGCGCTGGCTGATTTTAACAAAGCAATTGAACTTGCACCAGATATTACAGACCCCTATTTAAATCGCGGTACTGCCCTTGAGGGTTTGGGAAGATGGGAAGAAGCGATCGCAGATTACGATCGCATTCTTGAAATCGATCCTCAAGATGCAATGGCGTACAATAACCGCGGTACTGCCGAAGTCGGCTTGGAAAGGTGGGAAGATGCCATAGCCGACTACAAAAAAGCAATGGCATTAGCCCCAAATTTAGTCATTGCCCGTGGTAACTACGCTCTAGTTTTGTATGAAACTGGGCAAATTGAGCCAGCAATCCGAGAAATGAAAAATATAGTCCGCAAATATCCTAATTTTGCCGATACACGTGCTGCACTCACAGCTGCTCTTTGGGTAAATGGACAAAAAGGTGAAGCAGAAAGTAATTGGGTAGCTGCTTCTGGACTCGATCCCCGTTACAAAGATATCAATTGGGTGAAAAATATTCGTCGCTGGCCTCCTAGCATGGTGACAGCTTTGGATAAGTTTTTGAAATTACAATAAAAGTACTTACTGTTTGCTCGCTTCAATTTGGAGAAATCAAACTTTAATGCCTTAACAATTACACTTCATAATTAATTTTTTTTGCCAATTCATCAGATATATAAGTATTACATGAGTTTTAATATGAGTTTTATAGTTTTGATAAATCTGAAATTGTAGTTAATATTTTAAACGACTGAGAACAAATTAATACAAATATATCTGTAGAAAATCTCATGACTCATTTTGGCATCATCTGTCCTGGTTCAACTGGTCACCTTAACACAATGCTCCCATTAGGGAAAGAACTGCAACAGCGAGGGCATCGCGTCACCTTATTTGGAGTACCTGATGCTCAATCCAAAACCCAAGCAGCAGGATTAGAATTCCGGGTAATTGGCGAATCTGAGTTTCCCAAGGGGGCAAATGCAGAATCATTGGCTAAGTTAGGACAACTCAGTGGTAATTCAGCGTTTAAATATACCGTTAGTCTTTTAAGGAATGGTGCAGCTGTTATCCTCCGAGATACACCGCAAGCCATTAAAGAAGCGGGTGTGGAGGCACTGCTAGTAGATCAAGCTTCACCAGAGGGAGGAACTGTTGCAGATTTTTTGGGTATTCCCTTCATCACTATTTGCAGTGCTGTAGTACTGAATCGAGAAGAAAGTGTTCCACCTATTGTCACAAATTGGCATTATAGTACGGCGTGGTGGGCACGGCTACGCAACCGAGCTGGTTATGAGTTGCTCAAACGTATAGCCAAACCAATTCGGGATTTAATTGATGAGTATCGCACAGAGTGGAAGTTACCCCCGCACTCCAACCCCAATGAAAGCTATTCCCAATTAGCTCAAATTAGTCAGCAACCTGCGGAATTAGAATTTCCCAGACAAAATTTACCCCAATGGTTCCATTTTACAGGGCCTTATCACAGTCCAATTGGTCGAGAACTTCCTGCTTTTCCTTATGAAAAGTTGATAGATCAACCGTTGATTTATGCCTCAATGGGGACTGTACAAAACAGATTAATAAAAGTTTTTCATAATATTGCTGAGGCGTGTGTAGGATTAGATGCCCAGTTGGTAATTTCTTTAGGTGGTTCAGCCAGCCCAGAATCCCTACCAGCACTTCCTGGTTCACCTTTAGTTGTAGAATATGCGCCCCAACTAGAATTACTTCAAAAAGCCAATCTCACCATTACCCACGCAGGTATGAATACAACCTTAGAATGTTTGAGTAATGGCGTGCCAATGGTTGCAATCCCAATTGCCAACGATCAGCCAGGGATCGGAGCGCGTATAGCTTGGGCAGGTGTTGGTGAAGCTATACCTGTAGCCCGCTTAAATGTCCCCAAGTTGCGAAAAGCCATCAAGCGGGTACTGACGCAAGAATCCTACAAACAAAATGCGCTCAGATTACAAGCGGCTATTCACCGTGCAGGGGGGGTTAGTCGAGCCGCCGATATTATTGAGCAAGCTATATCTACAGGAAAACCTGTGCTTGCTAATACTAATTCCTAAATGCTTGCTTGAGCGCATATAGATTGAATTGGTACAAAAGAGGTTGTGCCGCGATCGCGTTTAAGTATCCCAAGATTAATAAAAGATATAAAACGGCACTGTCGATGAATCCTGCAAACCGAGTACTTTTCAATTAACCGAACAGGGCGATCGCGTAGATAAAAAGTTACCGATTAAGAATTATGAACTCTCTAAATAGAAAACTTGGTTTAGTCGAGAATCTGTTTAAAATTCTCCATGATTTAGGCTCAATGATTGATGTGAATGTTGGCCGTATCGAAGGACAACTTGCACCCGATATTCTCCGGCAGGCTCTGAATTTGGTGCAAAAGCGTCATCCAATGCTTCAAGTTCACATTGTTGAATCTTCAGATGGTGCTTGTTTTCGCTCGGAAGGAACGTCTGACATTCCTTTGCATATTATCAACAAACAAGATGAGAATCAATGGCTTGAAATTGCTGAAGACGAATTGCACAAAAAATTCTCTGGGAGTATGGAGCCTCTTTGTCGGGTAACTTTTCTTCATTCTTCTATCAGTAATGACATTAGCGAAATTATTGCAACGTTTCATCATGCTGTTACTGATGGAATGTCATGTATGCGTTTTTTCGATGACTTATTGTCTTATTGTCAACAAATTACTGATGGAGAAGATATAGCTACAGTAGTAACTATGGAACTTCTTCCTCCACTTGAAAAGATGCTTGCCAAGCATCTTACTCATCACAATCAAGTTGAAGAAGCTCAAGACAAATCCTATCAAACAAATCATTTACCAGAGTTAATAATTGAAAAAGAAGTATCTCCTAGCCAGCGTCGCACCCGTCTTGTCACCAAAATTTTAAGGAAAGATATAACTGTTTTATTGAAAGACCGTTGCAAACAAGAGAAAACAACAGTAAATGGTGCATTGTGCGCTGCCATGCTACTCGAAACGGCAAAAATTATCTTTCGTGATGGAAATATCAGAAATATCAACTTGTCTTGTGGTTCAAATATAAATTTACGAAAATTTTGTCAACCTGAAGTAATAGATAAATATATTGGTTGCTTCATTTCTGGAATAGAAGAAATTCACTGTTTAGAAAAAGATACTCAATTTTGGGATTTAGCACGAGAATTTAAGCGAAAAATTCATCAATCTATTAATAGTAAATTACCAATTTTTCAGGTTTCAAATGCAGATAATTTCCAGAAATTTAATAAAAATTTTATCAATCAAGCTTCAGTTCATAATATGGGAAGAAGCAGCACCACGCATATTTCAAATAGAGGACAATTCAATTTGCCAGAAAAATATGGTTCTTTGAAATTGAAAGAACTATATTTTGCTACAGGACAGCATATAGTTGGTACTTGTTTTTGGTTGGGTGTAGTAACTTTCCACGAACACCTATTTTGTACTTTTGCTCATGTAATTCCTTTAGTAAGTGTCAAGACAGCAGAGCAGTTTGCAAATTCTGTCATGGCCACCATACACAAAGCCTGCACATCCTAATCTTAAAAAGAGGTTTTACTTACAGTCTTTGCCGTTACCGATTATTTTCATAAACTGCCCTGAATCACTTAATTGAACTACTAACAGATTCGGAGGGTTGCTGTTGGTATACACGCCTCCCCTTTACCACCATCTGCACACCACCGCTCGGTCTAATTAGAGCACCATTACGTACTGCCTGTACTGGTTTACTATCAGCCAGTTCCATCTGCCAGCGAGACAGCAGTGTTGCCAAAACCATTTTCATTTCAAATAAGGCAAATGCCATACCTATACAGCGACGATTACCACCACCAAATGGTAAATACTCATAGGGAGCAAATTGACGTTCCAGAAAACGCTCTGGCTGAAACAGCTTGGATTCGGGATATAAATCTTCTCGATGATGAGTTAAATAAATACAGGGAATCACTAGAGTACCAGGCTCCAACTCGTAGCCCATGATTTCTAGCGGTGATTTTACCACTCGATTTAATGCCAACATCACCACTGGATATAAGCGCAGTGTTTCACAACAGACAGCATTTAAATAGGGCGATCGCAAAATCACGTTTGGATCGGGATTAGCACCTAGTCCATCCAGCTCTTGCAGCAGTTTCTCGCGCACTTGAGGAAGATGATGAATCCAGTAGAATGCCCACGCTAGAGAACTTGCTGTTGTTTCATGACCTGCTACTAATAAAGTAACTAACTCATCGCGTAACTCTATATCTGTCATTGGCTGCCCTTGTTCGTCCCTAGCTGCCATCATCAAAGACAGAATATCAGTTCGAGATGGATCGCTTTGCTGTTTGCGTTCTTGAATCTCGGCATAGATAAGTTCGTCAATTTGCTGGATTTGGTGCATGAAGATTCCCCAAGGACTCCACCGTCCAAAATCCTTGCGCAATATTGGGAAAAGAAACATGAGTGCCGTCAACAGAGGTGCTTTGGGATTGAGTATGGCAATCAGCCTTTCTCTGAGTTTTTCGTAACGCGGCCCTTCCTCTAGCCCAAATACTGCTTTTAAAATCACCTGAAAGGATATTGTTTGCATGGACGGCAAAACTGAAAAATTTTCTCCAATCTGCCAGCGATCGCTTACTTGCACTGTGACGTCACGGATCAGTTCACCATAAGCTAGCATCCGTTCTCCATGTAAAGGAGGAGTTAAAAGCTTTCTTTGTCTTTGGTGGGGTTTTCCTTCCAATGTCAGCAAAGATTGTTGTCCCAGTAGAGGTGATCGAATACCTGCTGGTTCACCAGAGTCCAACTGTTTTGGATCGGTGGTAAAAATCTGTTGAATTGCTTGGGGGTTGCTAATAAATACTTGAGGAGTAAAAACCGGGCCGATCCTAAGGGTGAAGATATCGCCGTAGCGTTTTGCACAGTCTTCCATATATTCAAGCGGTCTATTCATCCACTGGAACGTCTGTACCCAAGGATGATTTTGAGGGCCGTTAGGTAGTTTATGTGCAACCATTTTTTTATCTCCTAAGAATTGGAGCAATACTGGCTAATGCCAGTCGTTCATACACCTATAGTTAGATTGATCCTAGAACAAGTATGCAAATGAGGAGCTTAAAAATTCCTTAGCCTTACCACTTCTTGATGACTAACGTTTAGTTAGTTCCTGAATTGTTGTTGGATTCAACTGCTCGACATTATTTAAAACTATTGCGGCTCCCGCTTGTTGCAAAGTTTGGGCATATGCATCACGTCTTGCGGCTGTTTCCTGGACGTGCGGTGGTAAAACACCTACACCAATCCAGGTGCGATCGCGCTGCTGTGATCGCGCTTTCTCGACTGTGTACATATCAGCTACCGTATCTCCCACATACACAACTGTAGATTTTTTGTCAAGTCCATCCTCTAGCAGCCGGACAGTGGCAAAAAGTCCAGTAGGATCTGGTTTGCCAGGAGCATCTTCCATCGCAATTAAAACTGGGGACTGCAAACCAAGGCGGCGTTGCAAAACATAGGTAGCAGAAGCACGAGTAGCACCGCTAAAAAATCCCCATGTAATGCCAGCTAAAGTAAGTTGTTCGAGATAGCTTGGTTGTAATAACAAGGGTTCATCGCAAATATAGCCCGTGAAATTGTCTGGATCTGTGCCTCGGTAACGCGATTGAAAAAAGGCAACAATGTTTTCGTAGTCTAGCTGTAATTGTTGGCGCGATCGCCCTTGAGTCTCAAAGTAGCGGTAAATTAACTCTTGGGATGCTTCCCAATCATTATTCCAGATACCTTCAGACTTTAACTGGTCAATATCTACTGATGTCGGACGATAGGCTTTTGCTGTGAAATGTTCCACAGTATCTGCGAGCGCCCGTCGATAGGAACCGCCCACATCACGCACAACACCGTCAATATCAAAAACAACAATTGTATTCATGGTCATTGGTCATTAGTGATTAGCTTGTCCCCTATCCCCTGTCCCCTATCCCCTGTCCCCTTGTCCTCTTGTCTCCCCATCATTAATTTAGTCAGCGGGTGAGGTATTGCGTTAAAATAAGCGATCGCTGTCATTAGTTAAGTTTTGCCCGGAAATCCCGGAGGTGCAATTGTCAAAGTTTATTTTGAAAATTTTGTGGTTAGACGATAACGTCGCCTTGGCGGTCGATCAGGTAGTGGGTAAAGGTACTAGTCCTTTGACTAAGTACTTCTTTTGGCCCAGAAATGATGCCTGGGAAGAATTAAAAAAAGAACTGGAGTCGAAACACTGGATTAGTGAACTAGATCGGGTAGAGATACTCAATAAAGCTACCGAAGTTATCAACTACTGGCAAGAGGAAGGTAGAAATCGTCCGATGGCCGAAGCCCAGTTGAAGTTTCCTGAAGTTGCCTTTACAGGTAGCGCTTGATTTAGGTATTACCAATTGAATTTAGCTGCTGTTGTCCTAGCTCCCAGAGCTTGATTGTCTTATCCCTGCTGCCACTAGCAATCAGTTGTGCAACAGGGCTAACAGCAACGGCAAATACTGAGTCCTCATGACCTGTGAGAGTAGCAATTTCCTCTCCAGTACTGACTCTCCAAATTTTAATCGTGTTGTCTCTACTTCCACTGATCAGCGCTTTTCCATTGGCACTAAAAGCTACTGCCAGCACTGACCAAGAATGGCCTTGTAGTGTGCGAATTACCTGACCAGTGTTTACATCCCACAATTTGATAGTGTTATCATCGCTACCAGTTGCCAAAATTTTTCCATCGGGACTAAAAGCGAGTGTCAGAACTGCCCATGTATGGCTAGAAAGGCTGTAGAATGGGCAGTTTTTAAATTTCTCTTGATCAAGATGGGGAGAATTGAATGAAGAAATATCCCATAATCTCATAGTTCTGTCATAACTAGCACTGGCAAGAAGTTGATTTTGCGGACTAAACGCGACTGTACTGACCTGCAATTGGTGCCCAACTAGTGTATAAATTTCTTCACCTGTTTTGACATTCCAGAGTTTGACTGTTTTATCCCAACTGCCACTAGCTAGTGTTTTCCCATCAAGACTGAAAGCCACTGATTTGACGCTGTTTGTATGTCCAACAAGGGTAAATATTAGCTCACGTGTATTCACATTCCATAATTTAATTTTTTTATCATCACTAGCAGTTGCCAGAATTTCTCCATCAGGGCTGAAAGCAACTGATTTTACAGCTTGCTCGTGTCCAGCTAAAGTACAAATCAGTTTTTTAGTGCTTAAATCCCATAATTTAGTTGTTTTGTCATCATGAGCGCTGGCTAATATCTCCCCACATTCCCCTTCATTGATAAAGCTAGAACTAAGTCTAATGGCAATAGAATTGACGCCACTTAAGAAACTAGGATGTGCAGATAAAGTATGTAGACAGTGCCAATTTTGAATTTGAGATTTGGGATGGGGGATTGAGAATTGGATGCCCATTGCTTGCATGACTTCATCTGCCGATTGAAAGCGATCGCTCTGGGAATTTTCTATCAGTTTGTCAATAATTTTGCCCAAGCGATCGCTAATTTTAGTAGTCAGATACTGTCGCCAAACCCAAGAATTACTAACTGTATCAAATAAATCAAAAGGAGAAATCTGGGTAAGTAAGTAAATACAAGTTACACCCAAGCTATAAAGGTCACTCGCAAATACAGGTTTGCCTTGTGTTTGCTCTGGTGCAGCGTATTCTGGACTACCTATACTGTGTTCAATTTTTAGCTGCTTGTTGCCTGACAAAAATTTGGCTGTACCAAAATCCACCAAGATTAGATCCCCCCCGCCTGCGGCACACCCTCTTATCAAGGGGGGGTTGGGGGGGGATCTCAAAATCAGATTTTCGGGTTTGATATCGCAGTGGATGATCTGGCGATCGCCAATAAATTTGAGAACAGGCAACACATTCTCTAACAGTTGCCAAATTTGAGCTTCGCTAAAGCTTCCCCTTTTTTCCATTAAGGTAGCTAAATTCTTGCCTTCAACATATTCCTGCACCAAATAAAAGTGCTGTTTTTCTACAAAGAATGCTAT
The DNA here is from genome assembly GCF_000317285.1 of Chlorogloeopsis fritschii PCC 6912. Taxonomy (GTDB): domain Bacteria; phylum Cyanobacteriota; class Cyanobacteriia; order Cyanobacteriales; family Nostocaceae; genus Chlorogloeopsis; species Chlorogloeopsis fritschii. The sequence continues at coordinate 778,141 of NZ_AJLN01000116.1, forward strand.
CAAGGCAGGAACTTGTGGATGTTTCCCCAATTCCTCTAGTTGTTGTGCTTTTTTTATAAACTCTTCTACTGTTTGCTCTCGCGGCTGTAATTTTTGCACAATACAAACAACTGGCGGAGATTGATTTTCATCTGTTGCGAGAAAGGTTTGGCAAAATCCACCTTTACCAATCTGTTTAATTAAGTGGTAACGTTCGTACAGCAAAATTTCTACCATTTGTCAAGTATAAAGATGGACACCCTC
>NZ_AJLN01000117.1 GCF_000317285.1 Chlorogloeopsis fritschii PCC 6912
AGTACAGTGTTTCATTAATTCATAGTAAATTCTGGCGTTGCTGAATAGAAGTATGAAATTAAAAATTCAGTATCTTGAAACTCTTACTCTCCGCGCCTTTGCGCCTCTGCGTGAGGTAGATTCATCCCCGGATTCAGCAACGCCTAAATTCTCTATAGACACACTCTGCGTTACTTTGCGCTAACTCTGCGTGCCTCTGCGTTTAAAAAATTAAAGAGGGCAGGCAGGATGCCTACCCTACACCAAGTTTACATTTATACAATAGTAGAATTCACTTTAGCTATCTTAAACTAACCAAAGTTACCATCCAAAGGAAATTCAACCACGACAGGAGACTGATTCCCATTTGATGGAGTAGTTTCAAGCTCGGTAACTGTGGATTGTGACTGCAAAGGCGATATCACCTCACCTGGCTTGGCTGTTTGATTCCACAAAATCATCGAAAGCAGCCCATCTACCAAACCATTGGTACTGCCATTATTGCCACCAACCAATACATCTGGAATTAGACGCACGTGGCGATCGCCTATAATTTGCATCATCTGCATTGCCGTATATCCTTGTGTGCCCAAGGCTTCCACACCAGAACGGTAGGCTTCTGCTTTCGCATTACCTGTAGCGCGGATGGCTTCAGCTTCGGCAATACTTTTCAGTCGCAAAGACTCAGCTTCTGCATTTGCTCTTAAACGAATCGCTTCGGCTTCACCAGTCATTTCTTTGACTTTGGCACTTGCCTTGAGTTCGGCAATTTTTACGCCTTGCTCCGATCGCACTGCCTCTTGCTGAATGTCTGCTTTTGCTTTGAGTTCAGCAATCATTACACCCTGCTCTGATTTCACCATGTCTTGCTGAATATCAGCCAAAGCTGTTTCCCGTACCAGTTGTTGTCTTTGGGTTTGCGCTTGCTGTTGCACCTCAAAAGTCTTGCGTTGTTCTTCGGCAATTTTTCGATCTGTCTGTGTTTGCATCAGTGTCGCTGGCGGTTGAATATCACCAATTAAGGTGTCAATTGCCTGCACGTCATAAGCTCGCAGTGCCGTTTTAATATACTCAGCAGCTTCTGCTTGTCGTTCGCTGCGGGCGCTTAAAAAGTCGAGTACGGTATAATCTTGGGCTGAGTTACGGAAATAGTTGCCAATCGTCGGTTCCAACACATGATCTACTAAATTCTGCATGGCACCAACACGGGAAATCACTTTGGGAGCATCCAAAGCACCGACGTGAATAATTTGGGCAACTTCTAAATCGAAAGCAAACCCATCTTTGGAACGTACCGTCAGAGAGCCTAGTTTTGCATCATAGTTGTGACGTTCGGTGCGACCAGACCAGTTTAAAACTATGTTAGTAGTTGGCACCAGTTCAATCTTCATCACGCGAGTATTAATTGGGTGTTTCCCTGGATACAAAGGTTCAACCCATACACCCTTATGTCCGGAATTGACTAAGTTACCGTGGGTGAAAGCCGCACCACTGACATCTTCATGGGCTTTACCAACAAAAGAAATCACCACACCTACATAACCAATGGGTATTTCTGTCATTGGCACTTGTTCAACCTGAACAAACCAAGGGTTCAAGTTCCAAGAACCAGAAAGCAGAATTTGCTCTTGCAAACCCCGCCGCCCGCCGCCATCGATAAATCTTTGCCCGCTTTGGAAGTTGTCGTGTCCGGGAATTATGGGGCCTGCTATTTCACCACCAGGAATGGGAAGCCCGTCTAAGGTTGTGACAATACCAACTTTATCGGAAGCAACATGATACACTCGCAGATGTTCTGGACTCATGCCTTGCTTGGTGGCATTCGCTACTGTAATTACTTTAAATAAAGCAGTGTTAATACGGTAAGTACCAGCTGTGAGAAAACCCATTTGCCGCCCTTTTTCCCCGCCATTGCTAAGGAATTTACGGGCATCTTGGAAATTGTCACACTCTACAATTTTGCCCATAATCCTTTCTGGCGGAATTGGTGCGCCATCTTCCGCTACCAGTAGAGCGATTTCACCTTGAGGAACAACGACTACTGACTCTTTTTTTACCGAGTATTGCCAAGGCCAATAGCCCCAATGCCAACCAGGAGCTAAAGTATCGGCTTGCAAACCAGCTTCGCCATCAAGGGCAATTAAGCGTCCAGCTGGAAGCCCACGCCCAGAAATAGCAAATTTTTTAACTACAATTCCAACTTCCCGTTCACCAATTACAACTAGTCCCCCAAAAAACAAGGGAAAAAAGATTACTAAACCGCCAACTACGACGATGGGGATAAGCCCCCAAGGCGAGATTTGTGCAAGTTGGAGGTGACTGGTAACACTTGGAGACTGAGCAATTGTTGGTTTTGGTTGCTGTAGTGGGATTGATGTTGAGGCGATGTGTTGTGTAGTAGTTTTTTCGATCGGGTTTGCACTGACAGAATTTATGCTACCAGCCAGTGCGGCAGTTGTGAGTACAGATGCTGCGAAACGGAATATTTTATTGTGCTTATTTTTGCTTGAGAAATTTTGTGAAGCTTTCATAATTTTTGCCCCTTTGGGCAACTAATCATATAGATTATTACTTCACCAAGATTTTCCCTATATTCTTAAACTTGTTCTAATTTTTAGAAAAGAAACGCCCGCAGGTTAGAAGCCTGGGGCTACAAGTACTAAGCCCATCGAACTGGGCTAAAATCCCTGAATTGTATAAAAAACTAGAGTCTCGATTTATACCATACCGCCAGCAGCTTGAAAGCGAGCGCGAGCGCGTTTGTAAGCTTGGGTGGCTTGAATTTGAGCTTGGCGATCGCCTTGAGCAACCTGATTTAGGCGGGTTTGTGCTTCGTTATAAGCAGTACGAGCTTCCTCAAGGTTAATAGAGTCGCCACGTTCAGCGCCATTGACGAGAATAGTGACTTCATCTTGTTCAACTTCGGCAAAACCGCCCAACAAAGCGATCGGTATCCACTGTTGATTTTTGCTGGGGCGTACTCGCATCACGCCTGTATCCAAGGCAGTTAACAGTGGTGCGTGTCCGCTAAGGATACCTAGTTGACCGGTAGTACTAGGTAAAATAACTTCTTCAGCTGAGGCATCCCAGATTGTTTTGTCTGGGGAAATTACACGAACAGTTAATGTCATTTGTCTTTCGTTCTGTGTCCTTTGTCATTTGCTAATGGCTATTAGCTATTAACTATTAGCTATTAGCCATTAACAATTAGCCATTAACCTTTGAGCTTTTCGGCTTTAGCGATCGCTTCATCGATGCTGCCAACCATGTAAAAGGCTTGCTCTGGTAGATCGTCCAACTCACCAGACAAAATCATCTTGAAGCCTTTGATGGTGTCTTCCAACTTCACATATTTACCAGGAGAACCGGTAAATACTTCTGCCACGAAGAAAGGTTGGGACAAGAAACGCTCAATTTTACGGGCACGAGCCACTGTTAAACGGTCTTCTTCAGACAACTCATCCAAACCAAGGATGGCGATGATGTCTTGCAGTTCTTTGTAACGCTGCAAAGTTGCTTGTACGGCACGAGCGGTGCTGTAGTGATCGTCACCAACAATGTTGGGTTGCAACATGGTGGAAGTAGAACCCAATGGATCTACAGCCGGATAAATACCCTTAGCAGCCAAACCACGAGAAAGTACGGTGGTTCCGTCCAAGTGGGCGAAGGTGGTTGCAGGTGCAGGATCGGTTAAGTCGTCCGCAGGTACGTATACAGCTTGAATCGAGGTAATAGAACCTTCGTTAGTAGAGGTGATGCGCTCTTGCAGTTCACCAACGTCTGTACCCAGAGTTGGCTGATATCCTACCGCAGAAGGCATCCGTCCCAACAACGCAGACACTTCTGAACCAGCTTGTACGAACCGGAAGATGTTGTCGATAAACAGCAGTACGTCTTGCTTGTTGACATCACGGAAGTATTCCGCCATCGTCAAACCAGACAAACCAACGCGCATTCTCGCACCAGGTGGTTCGTTCATCTGACCGTAAACCAGAGCAATCTTCGACTCGTTGAGGTTGTCGTTATTGATTACTCCAGATTCAATCATTTCGTTGTAAAGGTCATTACCTTCGCGGGTACGCTCACCCACTCCAGCAAAAACAGATACACCACCGTGTTCAGTAGCGATGTTGTTGATCAACTCCATCATGATCACGGTTTTGCCTACACCGGCACCGCCGAATAGACCAATCTTACCGCCACGACGATAGGGAGTTAGCAAGTCAACAACTTTAATCCCAGTCTCAAAAACGGAAGGCTTGGTTTCCAGTTCAGTGAGTTTAGGAGCAGGACGGTGGATGGGGAATTTTTCCTCAGCATCAACAGGCCCCCTGTTGTCTACAGGTTCGCCAAGGACGTTGAAAATCCGACCTAGCGTGACTTTACCAACAGGTACGCTAATCGGAGCGCCAGTATCAACGGCTTCCATGCCACGTACTAAGCCATCAGTGGAACTCATGGCAACAGCCCGTACTTGGTTGTCACCTAGCAGTTGCTGTACTTCGCAAGTAACCGAGACTTCCTGTCCGGCTTCGTTGGTGCCTTTAATGCTCAAAGCGTTGTAGATAGGTGGCATTTTCCCTCTGGGGAATTTGACGTCTACAACTGGACCAATGATTTGGGTAATGTAACCAATTTTTGTGTTTTCTGCAGTGGTGACCATGCTGAGTCTAGTGATTGAAGCTATATTTCAGATCGGGTCGTATAAGGCTTAAGAATTAAGCAATGTCATCTTCAAGAGTAGCACTGAACGACGCCACTATATCGGCAGAAATTTAATAGTTAAGCAATAGTTAAGTCTAAACCTTCAAAATGGTGCTCAAGTTTAGAATAAACATGATTGAGGCTACTATGCTATAGATGTAGACAAAAAATAGCCGTGTCCTTGCTAAAGAAGACACAGCATATTAGTTACAAGCTAACTCTAGGTTAATTTTGAGGCTTGCTCTGAAGCTGAATTTTGTTGTTGGCGTTTAGTAATGAGGCAGTTCGAACAGCACCTATAGCCAAAATACCCAATATATAATCAGGTTCGGGAACAGTTTGAGGAGGCTTGATTTGTTAGTTTAGGTTTATGATTAGCTGGCTGCCTGGCCTTTTCGACGACGAGATACAAACATTACTGCACCTGTTAATCCTAATCCCAACAACGCAGCTGGTTCAGGAACTGTAGTAAATGCCACACCAGTAAAACTTGCTGTGAGCTTTCCCTGCTCCAAGAGGGTTTTAGCATTGTTAAAGTTAATATTACTAGCGACAGAAAAATTTAAGTGTCCTTTCCCCGCAGTTTTATTCAGCGATCCAATTGCATCTGTAAAATAGCCTGTAAAATTCATTACTCCAGTTACACCATTATTGTTAGATAAGATAGGATTTTTTAAAGATTCCAAAACAAAGATATTTTTTTGGTCAGAGGTTGTATTGCTGCTGTCATTATATTTACCAAGATCCAAAAAGAGTGTATTAGCAAATAAAGGTGAACTAACGTCATATATTGTCGCTATATCAAATGCAGGATTGTCGGGATAGGCAGGGCCAAAAGTTCCTGTTTGCTCAGAAAGTACAAGATTCGCTGGTGAAGTTGGAGAAAATTTTAAAGAATTATTTGAAACTACAACTGAAGGCAAGGGAACACCAGTAGGAGTATAGTTAAAACCACCAGAAAAGGTGGCTGCTTCAGCAGAATTAGCAAAGGTAAAAACTCCAGCTGTGGTTAAGGGGAGCGCAGCAGCCAAACCAAGAGATGCTTGTAATATTTTTGATTTCATAGCAAACATTTTCATTTCAAATCCCTATTACAAATTACGAAAAGTATTTCAAGTACTCTACTCATGATTACCGATTAATTGAGTACCTATTGAACTTGTTCTTTCCATAGAATTACATAGAAATTTTTTCGGTACAATATTTGCATACGTGTCTTTATTGAATCTTTATTACCCGTATACTAGTTCTACGTATATTTGTCTCAATTTCTGAGGTTTAAATTCTAAGGGATAGCTAACCAATTCAAGATATTGGGCTAAGTTCAGTAGAATGATTCAAATTTTTCTAGAAAATATCTATATTATTTTTTAGGTAAAGTAAATTTTATACGGAAATAAAATATAGTTTTTTATTAAATTTATACCTAAGATTTTATAAATTTACCAAAAGTAGGGGCAAATAAATTAAACAAGAAAACTGAGTATCAGTACTGCCCAAATTAGAATTTTAGAATTATCGTGTTTTCAGCTACAGTTCCGTTCAACATAGATAAGCAAAAATTTAACTTAATATTTCATTTAACAATGCAGCTTTTTGAAGCACATCATGCTGCCGATTCATGAAACCTCGCATAATTGTTTGTGGTTTAGGACGAACTGGATATAAAGTCTTTCGTTTGCTGAGACAGCAGGGGGCGTTAGTTGTCGGCATTCATCACCAAGCGCTTCCTGGGGAACGAGCCGGAGATGTAATTGTCGGCGATCTACACGCAGCTAGTACCCTCAAAGCTGCTGGAATTCAACAAGCACACACTATAGTCATAGCTGGAGGCGATGATGCCCTAAATTTACGAATTATGATGCAAGCGCGGGTGCTTAATCCCCGGATTCGGATTATTAATCGCTTCTTTAACACTAGTTTGGGAGAGCGTTTGGATCATGCTGTACCAGAGCACTTAAGCATGAGTGTTGCCGGATTGGCAGCACCTGTATTTACTTTTGCAGCACTAGGAAGCCAAGCGATCGGGCAAATTAAGCTGTTTCAGCAAACTTGGCCGATTCATGAAGAGTATATTGATGAAAATCACCCGTGGCTGAATCGCAAAATCAGTGAGTTATGGGCCGATCGCACGCGGATGTTGATTTACTATATGCCAGCAGAAGGTGAAATGGATCTGGTTTCGGCACTGGTGTCTGGGCAAAAGTTACAGCTAGGCGATCGCTTAATTGTTGGTGCTCAACCGCGCGTTCGTTGTATCCGCAGATCGATGATTGCCAGATTGCTGAAAATCTTGACTAGTCTGCGGCACTTTCAAAAACACGCTGAAGCAGTTGTGGCAATGTCGATCGTGCTACTGGTAATTATTGCGATCGCTACAGTCATCTATACTTCTGCTGATGCAGCTGTTTCTGTTATTGACGCTTTATACTTTGCTGTCGGTATGATTACAGGAGCGGGTGGCAATGACAAAGTGGTAGAAAACGCTCCAAGTAGCATTAAATTATTTACTGTATTAATGATGCTAGTTGGTGCTGCGGTGATTGGTCTTTTTTATGCACTGCTCAATGATTTTGTCTTAGGCAGCCGTTTCAAACAATTTTTAGATGCAGCCCGGATTCCGCAACGCCATCATTATATCGTCTGTGGCTTGGGAGGAATCGGTATAAAAATTGTTCAACAACTCCACGCCAGCGGACATGATGTCATAGTCATAGAGCGTGACACCAACAATAGATTTGTGAATACGGCTCGCGGATTAGGCATTCCCGTTATGCATGGAGATGGTAGCTTTGCAGAAGTTCTTAAAGCGAGCAATTTAGAAAATGCTGCGGCACTCATTGCTGTTACCAACGATGATGCCACCAACCTGGAAATTGCCCTCAAAGCCAAAGCCTTGACACCAAAAGTACCAGTAATTGTCCATTATGCAGATCCGGATTTTGCCCGCATGGCACAACAGGTTTTTGACTTTGAGACAGTACTAAGCCCGGCTGAACTTGCCGCCCCAGCTTTTGCTGCTGCTGCTCTAGGGGGGCGTATCCTTGGTAATGGTATTACAGCGGATAGTCTATGGGTTGCTTTTGCAACATTAATTACACCTGCTCATCCCTTTTGCGGTCAAAGAGTCAGAGATGCAGCAATGTCTGCTGACTTTGTACCTTTATACTTGGAAACAAATAACCAAACTATTCACGGCTGGGATTTACTCGAAACTAGCCTCAGTGCTGGAGATATTTTGTATTTAAATATGCCAGCAAATCGTTTGCATCAGTTGTGGCGTTATACACCACCGCAGGTAATGGTAAGTTGAACAGAACTTGCGCACGAGTCTATAGAATAATAAACCGCAGAGAACGCAGGGAACACGGAGTCAAGAGGATTGTAGAGGGATTCTGCGTAAGTTCTATACTCATTAAGTGGAAGTTCATAGAGAATTAGTATAAGTCTAGATATCTAAACCTACCACTGTTAACTGCGGTGGATGTTCAACGGCAAACTGATAATATATCTCTTGTTTGGCTTGCGCAGGAATAGTAATATCCCATTCCAATCTTCCCATTTCTCCTAGTTGAATTTGCGGATTGCAACGAAGGAGGCGAACTTTAATTTGTTCGCTGCGGCTGACTGGTAATTGTTCTGTTAATTTCAGATCCACTTGTTGAGTCAGCAAGTTTGTAATTAACAACCGATATGCATAAATAATTTTAGAGTTATTACCAATCAATTTTTTATCTACTTGGCGCTCAATTAAATCGCGCTCTATTTTTAATCCTTCGTCAATACCCAAGTTAACTTTAAATTCTTGCCCTGGTGTAATATTTTCTAACTTAGTTGTACCGACAAAGATATTGTCGCGAAATATATTTGCTTTTCCTGGTAATAAGGTTGCCCCATTAGAGTTATTTTTGATATGAGCTTGTAAATAAGCAAAACTTACCAAGCGTGGCATTGCTACATAACTAAAGTGGCAAGGAAAATCATCCTGAAAAATTGTGGTTTTATGTGGTGTGCCATCACTGGGAATGTTACCGTTGCCATTTAGTTTAAAGTTGACGACGCTGCCTTCTTTGGTGACTTCTGCGACAACTGTTTCGGCTGCAATGAAATTTTCTTCTAGTAGTTCGTAGTCTTCTTCTTCAACAGCGTCGCTGGCAGGAGCAGCCGCAGTCATAGGTAACATAGGTGTTCTTCTTCTTCTCACTCTCCTTAATTCTGGGTTTGAGCGTGGTACGTCAATATACCAAGGTTCTAGTTTTGGAGGTAGTGTTCCCAATCCTGGTTTAGCAGTAGAAAGGGTAAGAGCAACACCAAGCCAATCTTCACCGCTATTTTGCGTTACTTCTGCCAGATAGCTTAGATTGACAATATTATTTGTACTACATAAGCGCAAATCGTATAGGGGAGTCCAACTGGCACGATGAACGATGTAGGATACCTCTAGCTCAAATTCGCCCTCACCCTCAGGCTCGATCGCTACGCTCAAACTATAAGTTTCTTTGGGGTGGGGTGTTTTCACTGTTTGCAACTGCTGGCGAAGGCTTTGTAATTGCTGCTCTAATTCTTTTTGCCTATTTTTACACTCAGTTGTGGAAATACCATATTCTGTGTATTGACTTCCCAAAAAGTTGAGAAAATCCAATGTTTCGCTGAAGCTAAGATTTTTTCGCGCCAGGCTGATTGAAAATTGCTCCTCTGTTTTCTCACGCAAGCCCTGGATAAAGCTAGACTGCAATGCTAAAGCATCGATTTGCGCTTGCAGATGCTGCCATTCTGCTTCTAATTGCTGGATTTGCTGAGTTAGGTGGGCAACTTTTGCTGCCACTGGTTCTGTGGAGAAGATGCGATCGCATCTAGCTTCAAGCAAGCGCACTGGAATTTCGCCTTTGCCACTCACCCTGACTGATTCTGTTTCTGTCGTGTCTGGCAGTGGAGCAATTACTAATTCTGTTTCTTGTCCTGTTAAGGATACTACACCCCGTCGTGTCACCAAAGCTTTGTCAGAATAAACGGTTACAGCTACAATCTGGCTTGCTACTATTGTTTGCACAGATGGCATCTCTGGGTTAACCACTGCCAGTTTCCCCCTTATTTTTGATGTTATGCAGGTTAATTTTTAATGTTTACAGGTCTATAGGTCAAGCAATTTGATGTTAGGAACAAATCAATTAAAATTTTTAATTTTTAATTTTTAATTTTTAATTTCTCACCTCTAGCCCATTAGAGAGGGTAAAGTAAAAAGTCGCTCCCCGATCTACTGCGGCTTCCGCCCAAATTTGTCCTCCGTGTTTTTGCACAATTCGCTGTACAGAAGCAAGCCCTATACCTGTACCTGAAAATTCTTTTTGAGAATGCATTCGCTGAAAAGGACGAAATAGTTTTTGAGCATAAGTCATGTTAAAACCCGCACCATTATCCCGGACATAAAATTTGGGCAAACTTTCAGATTCCAAAACAGCACCAAACTCAATTTTCGCCCCTTGGCGTTTAGAAGTATACTTCCAAGCATTAGATAACAAGTTTTCCAGCACCACACGCAGCAAAATGGAATCGCCATATACTACCAATCCTTCCTGAATTGTAGTTTCGACTTGGCGGTTAGGCTCGTTAGCTTTAAGATTTGCTAAAGTTTCTTGAGCAATTTTGCTCAGATTTACTGCCTGTGATTGAATTTCGGTTTGTGAGAGCTTGTGCAATGACAGCATATGCTCAATTTGTGCGTTCATGCGATCGCTGGCAATACACAAGCGGTTGAGGAAAAGCTTGGCTCGCTCATCAAGTTGGTTACCATATTCACTCAACAACAGCGAACTATAACCATCGATCGCACTCAGTGGCGATCGCAAATCGTGAGAAAGGGTATAGGCAAACGCCTCTAATTCTTGGTTGGCTGCTTCCAATTGGGCGGTGCGATCGCGTACTCTTTTTTCTAGCTCTTTGTAAACTTGGACGTTTTCTATTGCTACTGAGGTGGTATCGGCTAAGGCTTGAATCAAACTTATTTCTTCGGCAGTGGCAAGGTGCGGCGTAGCCCAATAGTTACCAATTGCCCCGATTGGTGCTTCTTTCCGAATTGGCACCATTACCAAGCTCTTGATAAAAGTGGGCTGATAAGCTTCATAAGGAATGCGTTTATCTCCATACACATCCTCTATGATTACTTGCTGCTTGTGCTCCATACACCAGCCACCAATGCAGAGATTAACAGGAAAACGCCGTCCTTTCCACAATGGCTGTATGGCGTCTTCATCGGCGTAGAAAGTCATATCTCCCTCACGTAGCACGAAGGTAGCTCCGTCAGCACCAGTCAGTTCTCTGGCGGCTACGCGCACAATTGCCGTAATTTCATCTAAGCTACGTGCTAAAGAAAGTTCCTGAACTACCTTAACCAGTCTTTCCATGGCCTGGTTATGGCGCTCTAGACGAGTTTCTGAAAGATTTTGGATTGTACCACCTGCAATTGCCCGACGAGCGATCGGTACAAGTCGCCACAACTGATTTTTACTAATGCAGTCTACAACACCTTCATTTAAGTAAGTAGCGCTTTCTTCTGGATTTGTATTTGCAGAAACCAAGATAAAAGGTATATCAGGACACTTTTTTTTGGCTATTTCAAAGGCGGCGTGTCCAGTAAACTCAGGGACACTACTATCAGACAAAATCAAATCAAAACTATTTACATCAAGGGCAGCAAGATACTCAGAAACTGAATTTACCACCAATGTTTCACATACCAAACCATCCTTAGCGAGGATTAGCTGAATAAGTTCGGCGTCCATTGGGTCATCTTCCAGGTGAAGAATGCGTAGTCTATTCATGACTCTTCTCAAAAGTAATTTTTATGAAAAATTTCCTCGAAAATATAGATATTTAATACCAAAAAAATTATTTACTGAGATAAAACACTCTTTTATTACTAGCAAATATTGCGCCTAATTTATTTAAGTACTACAATAATCTAAACTTTAAACTTTAACTATATATAATCAAGAGATTCCCAGATGAGCGATGTACAAAAATTCTCCTCAAAACACGAGATTTCTGCTTATTTCGCTTCTAAGTTGTGCACTATGCTGCAATATTAGAATTTAGGGTTAAACAGTGGAATTATGTCAATTTTCAGTAATTTTCGGACGAATAATAGGTATCAATTAATAAATATTTTTTCACATTAACTGTTTTTTTATTATGACCGATCCATTACCTATCTATAAGAGGTTGCTTGTAAAGAAAAGTTTAATTTTAATACTTTTTAGCACTTAACTGGTTATAGTGCGCTCTCACATATTAAATTTTTACCAAAAGAAATATCTGAGCAAAGTCAACAAAAGTGCGTTTACAAAAGCCAGAATATTGATAGATTCTTAATTCTGTATTCTGACTTCTGTATGTGTGGGTTCTGAATCCTGTTAACAAACAAGCCCCCAGCCTCTTCATATCTCAAATTTCTAACCTCAAATCTCAAAAAATTAGCATTTTAACTGCTTTCGTGATGTCGTTCGCAACTAATAGAAGCGGTTTGCTCTGCAATCTGCTTGGCTGCATCCATCAGATACTCAAAATAGGTACGAGCAACAATGGATAGTTGTTTGCCAGAGGGATAAACCATATACCAATCTCGTTTAATTGGAAAGTGTTCTACATCCAAAATAGTTAAGTCTCCCGTATCTGGTAATAAGGTATGGCGAGATAAAATAGAAATTCCCAATCCACCTGCTATCGCTTGCTTAATCGCCTCATTGCTCCCCAACTCTAACTTGACATTTACTGTCACTCCATGTTCATCAAATAATTTTTGCACGGCGCGACGTGTTCCCGAACCAGGTTCCCGCATAATAAAAGGTTCGTTAGCAAGACGTTGGATGGAGATATTTTTTTCATTTGCCAAGACGTGATTAATTGGTGCTAAAACTACTAGGGGATTTTCGAGAAATTGCTGGTAGCTTACATCTAAATGTTCTGGAACTTGGCTCATAATATACAAGTCGTCCATATTGTTTGTCATTCGTTCCAGAATACCCTCGTGATTTGTAACTTGTAGAGAGATTTCAATGCCTGGGTAAAGTTGGCAAAAGGGCCCTAACAAACGTGGTATAAAGTATTTTGCTGTTGTAATCACTGCCAAGCGCAATTGACCTTGTTTTAGCCCTTTTAAATCTGCCACTTTCATTTCAAACTTGGCTATAGTCTCGAAAATCTGGCGACAGGTGGCGTATAATTCTCGTCCTGCCTCTGTGAGATACAGACGCTTGCCTACTTGTTCAAATAATGGTAATCCTACCGATTTTGTCAGTTGTTTGATCTGCATAGAAACGGTAGGTTGAGTAAGAAAAAGTTCTTCGGCAGCACGAGTAAAACTACCGTGACGTGCGGCTGCCTCAAACACCTTCAACTGGTGCAGTGTTGCTTGGTTCAATGCTAGTTCTCCTCTTTAATGGCAACTTACCAGGATATAGCGGTTCTTAATTTGCCTCCAAGATTGTTTAATCCGAAACCACCTTTTTCCCTTTTAACAAGTGTAGGTTGTTATTTCACGCCTACTAATAGCTGTCTGAATCGCTCAAAACTGATACAGTACTTTACTTCCCGCCTTGAATAAAGCAAAGAAGTGAAAAATTTTGATTTTGTTAGCAGGAGGAATAATTGCCCTCCCTTACAACAAGGGAGGATGAAAGAGAAAGTGGCATATATTGCTAGAAAACCATAACCGCTATAAATCTAGTATCACAGAATACTTGTCACTCCTACAGGGCGACTTGTACAAAAGTTATGAATCCTAGATATAGATATTTATTTATGATTGTCATTGAAATTTGGGTCTTTTGTTTATATACCTGACAAGCTATGATCAAAACAACAAGCAAAGCGTAAGATGCCTTCCAGCCAACGTTGCACACCTTGAAGGTGTTTTTGGGGATAGTAACCGACGTTGTACTAACCTCGTCATCACGGGTGTGTACAACGTTTTTTTCGGTCTCAAATTTTTAGGATTCTTCTGTAATTTTTGCAGGTAATATAGATAAATCTGGCAATTCTACTAATTCAGTTTCGGCTACTGGTTGTTTGATATTTAAAGGGAACCTCAATGGTTGACGCTCTTCTATCCAGCAACTTGCTACTGGCAAGGTTTGTTCTAATTCATCCAATGGTCGAGGAATGACCATTACGGCGTTTAACTCTCCAATGCGTTCTGCTTCATACATCCCAGCTTCTACTGCTACCGCAACATTTGCCACGGAACCACGAATAATGGCTGTACACAATCCTGCACCAATTTTTTCATACGCTGCTAATTGGACATCAGCCGCTTTGAGCATTGCGTCAGCAGCTCCTACCATGGCGGGAAAACCTCGCGTTTCTACCAAGCCTACTGCTTGATTGCTTAAACGGCTGTAATTGCCATCTTCAGCAAAATTACTGAGACGAGTAGTGATAGGAAGTACTACATCTAGGTTGGGAAAAGGTCGGGGAATTACCAGGCTAGAAACATACTGATCGAATTGTTTAGCAGTCTGTTCACCAGATTCTACCGCTAGACGTACATCAGCAATGTTACCCCGGATGATAGCAGTACAATGACCGCCACCTATTTTTTCATAACCAATCAGGTGAACTCCCGCTGATTTGAGCATCATGTCTGCTGTACCAACGATCGCAGGAAAACTGCGGGTTGATACTAATCCCAAAGCACTATCCCCAAAGTTATCTCGACGACGGGATGTCTGGGCAGTGCTAATAGATCGTTGATTGTATGCGTCCATGTGAATTCTCCGGGGTTCTCAAAGGAAGGATGAAAGTGAGGATGAAGTCTTAAAGTAAAAATACTTCATACTTTTTGCTTTCTGCTTCCTGCTACAGGTGACAACTTACAATTAACACTTACTCAGACGAATCGTCAGAGTTGGGTTTATTCAAGGACTGCCTATGGGGAAATAATGTAATTAACAGTTGTTGAATGCTCCCTTGTCCATAGATGTGAGTACCGATAGCAGTAGATTCAGTACTAGGCTCTTGTTTATGCTGGTTTTGGGGTTCTGGTTGTTGTGCGATCGGATCTGGATTAGGTGTGTTGATGGCAGGTTTAGGAGAATTTTCTTTCCCATTTGCCAAATTACCTACATCTGTTTCATCTGATGCTGTAGTTGTAGAAGTGGAATTGCTCTGGGAAGATGTTGATGGTTGTGTAGTATCAGTGGCGGTAGTTAAGTCAGAGATTTGGCGACTAGTATCTCCCAAAACTGAACCAGGAGCAACTACCTGTCCCGGTTCTACGGAACAATTGAAAATCGTTGTTGCTGAACCAATACAAGCATTTGCGCCGATTTTGCCTTTCCCAACCATCAAAAAGCCGGCTCCCAAGTTTGCTCCCGTTTCTACTTCTAAGGTTCCTTCATGGACTTTGAGGATTGACCCCATACCAATACAAACCCCTGAACCAATAATGATTTTGCTGTTTGGAGCCGCTTGGAGTATCACTCCAGGTGCAAGAACTGCACTTGGATGAATAATAACCTCGCCACTGATGTAAGCATCAAAGTTATGACTCAGGCGCAGTGGCGGCACAGACATGGAAATTTTAACCTCGGAAGCCGGAATAAATGTAAGTGATGAAAAGGTTACAGGTGAATCCAGCACCGTGCGGGAGTTCCCCCCGTTGTAGACGCCGGGAGGGCGGCTTCCCGTAAGGGTGGTGACTGGCGTAGACGCCGGGAGGGCGGCTTCTCGTAGAGTACCCCAAGGGTTATAGGTTATGGGTTGATTGGTTAAATTTTCCTGTACCCTGTACCCTGTCCCTGTCCCCTTCCTACGGACGTTGAATAATCGTTTCTAATACTCGGCGTTTACCTTTCGGATCGATACCGATTAAGCGCACGTATTCTCCTTGATATTCAGCAAGGTATGCTTCTAATGCTGCGATCGCATCTCTAAGGCTAGTAGCTTGAATTTGTCCGCAGCTACTCCACGAACCCATCCGAAAGCGTCTTTGATCTACGTGTTCGGCGCTAACTTTATATCCACTAGCCAAAAGTTGCTGTAGTTGTTCCACCACTTCAGAATTTAATTTGGTACTAGTGGCAGATGCAGTAGCTGTTGCAGAGGTAGAAGCACTAGTACTAGCAAAAGATGACTTTTGAGTGCCAGATCCAGAAACCGGGCCATTGGGACGTTGGATAATTGCTTCCAGAACGCGACGTTTAGCTTTTGGATCGATACCAATCAAGCGTACATACTCGCCTTGGTGGTTAACCATACAATCCTCTAATGCTGCTACCACATCATTAGCAGAATGGGAATCAATTGGCTTGCAGCTTTGCCACGAACCGGTGCGGAAGCGCCGCTCATCTACGTGTTCCGTACCAATCTTATAACCACCTGCTAGCAATTGACGGACTTGGTCTACTGTTTCAGCACTGAGTTTGCTGCTGCCATTACCATAACCATTGCCGTTGTAGCTACTGCCATTGCTGCCATAGCTAGAACTGGTGGGAGCTTTAAAGGAAGTAGGTGCTTTGACAGCGCCATCTGGACGTTGAATAATGTTCTCCAGCACACGCCGCTTGTTTTTGTCAATACCAAACAGGCGGACATATTCACCAGCATGATCTGCCAAACAAGTTTCCAACGCTGAGATTGCTTCACCCAAGGATCTACCTTCAATGGGCTTACAACTAGTCCAAGAACCAGTGCGGAAGCGCCGCGCGTCTACATGTTCTGTACCGATTTTATATCCTTGCTCCAACAGATAGCGCAATTGCTCTACTGTTTCTGCACCTAAGCTACTGCTAGACACCTCACTGCTCCTTTCTAATCCATTAACGGCTGTACTTGTATAAGATTGCTCTAATTCGTTACGAATGGTTCTAATACATTTGCTATCAGCAGCACATAAATATCCTGCTCGTAGTGCCTGGTTAATACCAACCACATGATGGGCAAATTGCTTATCCTCTGTTTGCACATCTGGCAAGCGATCGGCTTGCTGCTGAGTAGTAATGATGGCTCCCGAAGGCACGTATTTGCCTGGAGGTATTTCTACATCTTGAATTAAAGCGTGCATCATCACGATGCACCCTGCTCCAACTCTGGCATTGAAGACTGTAGAGCGAAAACCAATAAAACAGTCATCGCCTATGTAACAAGGGCCGTGAATTAGAGCCATATGGGTAATACAGCTATTGCTCCCAACCCAGACAGAGTATTCTTGTTGATCGTCGCCGATGATACGGCCTTTCTCCAAGCCATGAATTACTACACCGTCTTGAATATTGGTATTTTCACCAATAAAAAATGGCGTTCCTTCGTCTGCCCGAATTGAGGTACCTGGTGCAACGATGACGTTCGCTTCTATCTTTACATCCCCAATTACGTGCGAAAAAGAATGCACAAAAGCTGATGGATCGATTCTTGGTTCAGCTAAATTCTTTGACCACGGGGTTGGGGGAGCCGCCTCCGCGATACTGCGGACTGCCATTGCGAGATTCCTCCTCTATTGTCAGTTGTCAGTTATTCAGTTATCAGTTATCAGCCTGTTTACTGTTAACTGATTACTGTTCACTGAACTTATCGATATTGATTTTTTTTGCTATAAATCAGGCGATCTTCAACGTGAACTGTATCAATAATCGCCACTACTGCTGCATCTATCGGACGCTGTTCATTGCCAAGAATTTGACGAGCGGCACTGCCACGACTGACAAGTACCCATTCATCCACTCCTGCACCAACAATATCGGCAGCCACTTCGTATTCTGACAGAATACGTCCTTCTTCATCTACTAATTGCAGCAACAGTAGTTTGACACCTCTAAGGCTTGGATCTTTTTGAGTGCTAACTACTGTGCCGCGCACTTTGGCAATTTGCATTACACTTTACGGTCTTCTACCGAAAGGACGAATCGCATTAACGTTTTCACGGAACTGTTCTACGTCTTCGGTATAACGAATAGGCAGAACGTATTCTAAGTTTTCGTGAGGACGAGCAATGATATGAGTAGACATCACTTGCCCGCCATTGACTCGCTTGACTGATTCAACTCCTGCTGCTACGGAAGCTTGTACTTCCGAAACATCACCCCGTACAATCACTGTGACACGACCGCTACCGATTTTTTCATAGCCTACTAAGGTAACACGAGCAGCTTTTACCATCGCGTCAGCAGCTTCCACTACTGCGGGGAAGCCAAGCGTTTCTACCATTCCTACTGCAATTGACATAATTTTTATTTCCTAAGAAGCTTCCAACAAACGAACCAACGAACACAAACAAAGCTAGCTACAAGAAGGCAACCCCGTGAATGAATTTTTTGATGTTAAAGTCTGCCTAAGTGCGGAACTGCTCCACAGCTTCGGTGTAACGAATAGGCAAGACGTATTCTAGGTTTTCGTGAGGGCGAGCAATAATGTGAGTAGATACCACTTCACCACCATTGACTCTTCTAGCTGCTTCAATTCCTGCCGCTACTGAAGCTTGCACTTCAGAAACGTCTCCACGAACAATTACTGTCACCCTAGCACTACCGATTTTTTCGTAACCCACTAAGGTAACACGAGCGGCTTTCACCATAGCATCAGCAGCTTCCACTACTGCCGGAAAACCTTTTGTTTCAATCATCCCAACTGCAATAGGCATCGCAGATCTCCTAAACTAACGTTAATGCGACAAGTACTCTTTTGTTGAAAATTTTGACGGGGGTGCTCATCTTGAGCTAATTAACTGTTCTCAAATTAAGCATAGGAAAGCTTGGTGCCCCTGACAATATAAATTAGTATAATAGTTTATAATAAAATAGTTTAAAAAACTTAATAATATTTTATTAGCTGCATTTTGCTCAACCAATCTTCATGGATTCCTAGAGCAGCTACTTCTGCTTTATAATTTTTTTATTACATTACACTCAAACAGGTTCATACAGATACAAATTTTATCTTTCAGGGAATGGCAGATTACCTAAAAGTAAGGCAGTTGCCCTTCCTCAGCGTTTGTTATTTGTATAGAGCATCCATTAAAAACAAATATAAGTTTTGTTTATAGGTAATATTAATTGCTGTTTTCATGCTAGAAACTTCAAGCCGTTCAAGGAACGGTAGCATAGAAAGAGTAAACATCTATTTAGGAACAAGATGATGATTTTTTCTATATTCTCCGTGGAAAAGTGAAATAATGCTACTTAAACAAGACCGACAACTAAAAACATCTAATTTGAATTTATTAAGTTCATTTAGTAAAGAAAAGAAATACAAGCTGAGACGTCAAGGGCAAATTAAATGAACCAATTTCTGTTCTCAACAACTTGGTGGATACCGTTTTATAGCTTATTAGGAGCATTGCTAACTTTACCTTGGGCAATGGGAATAGTTCGGCGCACAGGCCCAAGACCCGCAGCTTATTTTAATGTATTGACAACGATTTTAGGTTTTGTTCATAGCTTATTTGTCTTTAAACATATTTGGGATAGAGGGCAAGAAAATTTTGTTGTCACCTGGTTTAGTGCTGCGGATTTAAAAGTAACCTTTGCTTTGGAAATTTCACCAGTAAGTGTTGGAGCAACAGTTTTAATTGCAGGATTAAGTTTATTAGCCCAGATTTATGCTTTGGGTTACATGGAAAAGGATTGGGCATTAGCTCGATTCTTTGCCTTGATGGGATTTTTTGAAGCAGCACTGAGTGGTTTAGCGATCAGTGATTCCTTGTTTCTCAGCTACGCTTTGCTAGAAATGCTGACGCTTTCTACTTACTTGCTAGTAGGATTTTGGTATGCCCAACCGTTGGTAGTAACAGCAGCACGAGATGCTTTTTTAACTAAGCGTGTAGGCGACTTGCTGCTGTTGATGGGAGTGGTAACCCTTTCGACCAAAGCAGGCAGTTTGAATTTTTCAGATTTGTATGAGTGGGCGCAAACAGCACAGTTAAGTCCTTTAACATCAAGTTTGTTAGGGTTAGCATTAATTGCTGGGCCTGCGGGTAAATGCGCTCAATTTCCCTTACATTTGTGGTTAGATGAAGCGATGGAAGGGCCTAATCCAGCCTCTGTGATGCGAAACTCAATGGTAGTGGCTGGAGGAGCATATGTGCTCTACAAATTGCAGCCAATTTTAGCGCTGTCGCCGATCGCTCTAGATGCTTTGGTCATAATTGGTACAGTAACGGCAATTGGCGCTTCTTTGGTATCGATCGCCCAAACTGATATCAAGCGTGCTTTATCTCATTCCACCAGTGCATACATGGGGCTGGTTTTTTTGGCAGTGGGCTTGCAGCAAGGGGGAGTAGCCCTGATTTTGCTGTTTACCCATGCGATCGCCAAAGCGCTGTTATTTATGAGCGCAGGTTCAGTGATATACACCACGACTTCTCAAGATTTAACAGAAATGGGTGGTTTGTGGTCGCGAATGCCAGCAACTACCTCTGCTTTTGTTGTCGGTGCAGCCGGGATGGTATCGCTGTTGCCTCTAGGAAGCTTTTGGGCAATGCTATCTTGGGCTGATGGCTTAGTTGTAGTTAATCCTTGGGTATTGTGGGTATTGGTGCTTGTCAATGGTTTGACAGCATTGAATTTGACGCGGGTGTTTCGATTGGTATTTTGGGGTGAACCGCAGCAGAAAACCCGTCGTGCTCCAGAAGTTCACTGGCCAATGGCATTGCCAATGGTATCTTTGACAGTGATGACTTTGTTAGTACCTGTGATGTTGCAGCAGTGGTATTTGCTGCCAACTTGGGGAAGTGTCAATTGGTTTGTAGTGTCGATATTAGTTTTATCTACTTTATCAGGAGTAGCGATCGGCTCTACAATTTACTTACACAAAGCTTGGTCGCGTTCGAGAGTCTTGGTTTGGAGATTTTTCCAAGATTTGTTGGGATATGACTTTTACATCGATCAAATTTATCGGGTGACAGTAGTTAGTGCTGTTGGGCTGCTTTCTAAAATTTCAGCTTGGAGCGATCGCTATCTAGTAGATGGTTTGGTTAACTTAGTTGGTTTTGCAACTATGTTCAGCGGGCAAAGTTTGAAATATAGTATTTCTGGTCAATCTCAAGGTTACCTGCTAACCATACTCGTAGGCATTAGTATCTTAGGTTTCTTTATTAGCTGGTCATTAGGTTTGTTGGAAAATTTGCCTTTTTAGAGTTTAGGGGTTAGAGGCTAGGGGCTAGAAGAGGACACGGGGACAATGAGAGATGGGGAAGATGGGGTAGCTGGGGTAGCTGGAGGAGTAAACGTGAATAACGATTCTCCCCTTTCTCCACGGCAGTTGCTACAAGTCTCTTAACCCGCAAGGGCGCACTGCCTCCCCTGCTGCACCTCTCCCCTTGCTCTCTTCTTCCCTCTCCTGCTCCTGGTGCTTCTTTCCTAGTCCCTAGTCCCTAATCCCTAGTCCCTAGTCCCTAATCCCTAGTCCCTAGTCCCTTATATGCTCAGTGCTTTGATTTTGCTGCCGCTGTTAGGTGCGGCTTTGATCAGTGTCTTACCTTCTGGTGTTGCCAAACTACCTCGTCGTGTGGCTTTGGTATTTGCCAGCCTCGCATTTTTATGGAATATTGTTTTAACCACTAAGTTTGACCCAACAGTCACAAGTCAACAATTCAGGGAATTCTTACCTTGGATAGATGCATTGGGTTTGAATTACCATTTGGGAATAGATGGTTTGTCTTTGCCGTTACTGCTGCTAAATGGACTGTTGACTTGTGTAGCCATCTATAGCAGTGATGAAGACTTACAAAGACCTCGATTTTATTACTCTTTACTCCTGTTGTTAAGCGCAGGCGTCACAGGCGCATTTCTAGCACAGGATTTACTGCTGTTCTTCCTGTTTTATGAACTGGAATTGATTCCCCTTTATTTACTGATTGCCATTTGGGGTGGTGAGCGGCGGGGGTATGCAGCGACGAAGTTTTTGATTTATACTGCCGTTTCCGGAATTTTGATTTTAGCAAGCTTCCTGGGTGTAGTGTGGTTGAGTGGTGCTCCTAGCTTTGCGATGGAGACGCTAAATACTTCTGCTCTGCCTTTAGCGACACAATTTGTACTGCTGGTAGGAATTTTAATTGGTTTTGGCATCAAGATTCCTTTAGTTCCCTTCCATACCTGGTTACCAGATGCTCACGTAGAAGCTTCTACGCCTATTTCAGTATTGTTGGCTGGGGTATTGTTAAAGCTGGGAACTTACGGCTTAATTCGCTTTGGTTTGTACTTGTTGCCAGAAGCTTGGAGTTATGTAGCTCCTACTTTGGCAACTTGGGCAGTGGTGAGCGTGCTTTATGGTGCCTCCTGTGCGATCGCCCAAAAAGACATGAAAAAAATGGTGGCATACAGTTCCATTGGGCATATGGGCTTTGTACTGATTGCTGCAGCTGCTGCTACTCCTTTAAGTATTTTGGCAACAGTCATGCAAATGATCAGCCACGGTTTAATTTCCGCGCTGCTATTTTTGCTAGTAGGAATTGTGTATAAAAAAGCCGGAAGTCGCGATTTAGATGTACTCCGGGGGCTGTTTAACCCAGAAAGAGGTATGCCTGTCATCGGCAGCTTGATGGTGCTAGGTGTGATGGCTAGCGCAGGTATACCGGGAATGTTCGGATTTATTGCGGAATTTGTGGTTTTTCGCAGTAGTTTTGCTGTTTATCCTGTACAAACTTTGTTGTGCATGATTGGTACTGGTTTAACAGCCGTTTACTTCTTGATATTGATGAATCGTGCCTTTTTTGGACGCTTGTCTGCCCAAGTGGTAAACTTGCCACGAGTTTATTGGAGCGATCGCGCTCCCGCGATTGTTTTAGCTGTGTTGATTGTAGTTTTCGGTATCCAACCAAATTGGTTAATACGTTGGACGGAAGCAACAACTACAGCAATGGTGGATACTCAAAATGTTGTTGCCAATGTTTCTTTGGTAAAGGCAAAAAGTACAAATTAAAAGTAGGTAGAGGCGCGATAAATCGCGTCTCCACAAGTAGTTAGTAGTTGGTTGTTAACAACTATCCACTAACTAATTACTACTCCCAATTTTTAGGAGAACTATCAATGGTAACTGCTACAAATAAACCTACCAAACATCCATTAGCCGAGTATATAGAGCGTTTGGTATTAGGAGGAACATTAGTTCCTAATACTGCCGAAAACGTATTAGAAGTAGTAGGTATTCTTAAAAGTTATGGTGTAGTTTTAGATGCCTACTCAAAAAATCTTATTTATATTGCCGAAAATCAATTTTTAGTATTCTTTCCATTTTTTAAATACTTTAACGGAGAAATTACTTTCCAAAAGTTACTTCGCCATTGGTCACATGACAGAATTAATTATGAATATGCCGAATATTGCCTAAAAGCAATGTTATGGCATGGTGGTGGCGGTTTAGATAAATATTTAGATACAAAAGAATTTCAACAAAGAGCGCAAGCTGTTATTCAAGCCAAATTTAAAAACAATCCCATTGTGATGGGAGTTAATCAACTTTTTCCCGATTTTTTAATTGAGCAGTTGCGCGTTTCTGCCTACTATAGCGGTTTGGGACAATTTTGGAGGGTAATGGCTGATATTTTCCTTGAATTATCAGACCGTTACGATCGAGGTGAAATTAAATCAATTCCCCAAGTTGTAGACCACATTAAAGCAGGTTTGGTGGCAAATGCCAATAAGCCAATTACCTACTCCGTTAAAATTAAAGATAAAGTTTATGACATTATTCCTGCAAGTGTGGGTTTAACATTCCTTGCAGATACAGCAGTTCCTTATGTAGAAGCAGTTTTCTTCCGAGGAACACCTTTTCCTGGTACAGTTTCATTCAACGCTCAAGCCTATCAAGTTCCGCCAGATCAAGCTAGATTTCAGTATGGCGCTTTATATGCCGATCCGTTACCTATTGGCGGTGCCGGTATTCCTCCTACTTTGTTAATGCAGGATATGCGTCATTTTCTCCCAGAGTATTTGCATGAAGTTTATCGTCGCAGCCGTCGGGGAGAAGATGATTTGCGGGTACAAATTTGTATGACGTTCCAAAAGTCAATGTTCTGTGTGACTACCGCCGCGATTGTAGGATTAATGCCCTACCCTGCGGATACTCAAAATCCAGAAGAACAAAGGCTAAATCGAGTCTATTTAGCAAAGTGGATGGATAGACTGCAAACCTCACAGTTGAGAGAGGTTAATAGTTAGTAAATACTCTTTGTGTCTTTGTATTTTTGTGGTGATTTATTTCTGTTTTTTTTAATGTAGAGGCGTGAAGTTTCGCGTCTCTATATTGTTTGAAAATCTCAATAAGCGTAAGGTGGGCACTGTTTACAAGGTAAAAATAAGGGTTTGAGGAAAGTTAGGCAGTGCCCACCCTACAAAAATTG
The DNA here is from genome assembly GCF_000317285.1 of Chlorogloeopsis fritschii PCC 6912. Classification (GTDB taxonomy): domain Bacteria; phylum Cyanobacteriota; class Cyanobacteriia; order Cyanobacteriales; family Nostocaceae; genus Chlorogloeopsis; species Chlorogloeopsis fritschii. Next base: position 24,011 of record NZ_AJLN01000117.1, read on the forward strand.
TAATAAAACAACTGGTGCAAGATGTGAATTAAAATAGACTTAAAATTTATAAATTCTAGCTAGCACAAACTACTGAAAGCGATAAAACACATTTTTAAAATTCAACAAAAAGAGGCAAGCTCATCTCATTTTGACGCTTTACCTCTTTCAATTAGTGCTATTTTATTTTTATGAACTGAGCTTCAAACTTGAGAACGATCCGTCAAAATTTCGTAGCCGGTTTCTGTCACCAACACAGTATGCTCGAACTGAGCTGACAAAGCATTATCCACAGTCACAGCAGTCCAGCGATCGGATAAAATTCGAGTGTACTTAGAACCAGCATTTAGAATCGGCTCGATCGCTAGTGTCATTCCGGCACGTAGTTTTACATTTGGCATATCACGGGTGCGGAAGTTGAACACAGAAGGTTCTTCGTGCAGATTGCGCCCGACACCATGCCCAGTAAAGTCTTCCACTACGCTGAAGCGATTAGCTTTAACATGATCTTCAATTGCTCCAGCAATATCCATCAGGTAATTTCCAGCTTTTACCTGTTCAATACCTTTATACAGCGCTTCTTCGGCGACGCGAATCAGTCTAGCAGCTTCTGAGGTAACTTCACCTACAGCAATAGTGATGCAAGAGTCACCATGAAAGCCTTCATAGTAAGCGCCTGTATCTACTTTTAAAACATCGCCAGCCCGGATGACTTTCTTGGGATTGGGAATGCCATGTACAACTTCATTATTGATGCTGGCACAAATAGAACCAGGAAAACCGTGATATCCCTTAAAACTTGGTGTTGCACCCATTTCTCGAATGCGTTTTTCCGCATGAGCATCCAAGTCTGCTGTAGTCATTCCTGGCTGCACCAGTTCAGAAATCTCTTTGAGCACGGTTGCCACTATTTTTGCTGATTGCCGCATAATTTCTATTTCACGCGGCGATTTAATTTCAATGCCTCTGCGCTGCCTTTTAGAGCGATTATCTTGAGCTGGTTGAGAAAGCAGATTACTTAAAATGTTCATGGGAAATTGATTATTGTTTGCGCCTTGCTGCTTAAATGGCAATGTTTTTCTATCTTAAGCGGTAGGCATAAATAGTGGTTCGTTGTTTATTGCTCGAAATAACTAGCAAATAACGAACCTGATAATTATGTTTATTTACGCCCGGTTACTTAATCCAGAAGTAATACATATACTTAAATTAACTTATTTTTCGCTTCATGTTTGATTCGTAGTTTTTTGCTACTGAAAACTAAATGTGATTTTTATTATCAATTTTCAATCTCTTACTGTCCCGAATTGATGGCAATGTCCCCAGTCATACCTGCCTCTGCGTGCCCTGGTATCGGACAACGCAAGCTATATTTTCCTGGCTTAAGTGCTACAAATACCCATTCTGCTTCAGCGCCAGGCTTCAATTCCAGCTCGTGGATGGCTCCTTTAACTTCTACTTTGCCTGCTTCAACTTTTTGTGTCCAAATGTTATCAGCAAAATCTTTGGCAGTGAAATAGTGCTTTTGGGCACTGGGATTTACTAGCCGGAGTGTGTAGCGTTTACCAGCCACAAATTCCAAGTGATTTGGTTCAAACTTCAGTTCGTTAGCTGCGTTACCGAGGCTGACTGTCACTTCTGTTGGTGTTTGTTTCAGTAAATCTCCTGAGTAATTTGCTGCTAATACAGGACTAGTGATAATGAGACTAAAACACAACAGCAATACTACTGTTAGGTACATACACTGTAGTAATTGCAAGGAAACTTTCGCAATGAACCGAATCATAGCCTTTCATCTCAAGAAGTTAATTGCTAATTTTTGTTTGTACCATTAGCGATTAACCATTAGTCATTAACTTTTTTTACCTAATGTTTTTCTTTGCTGTTACAGATGAGCCAGCTGTAACTACAACAATTTTATCTGGATGAAGTAACTCCCTTGCTGCTCGACTGACTTGCTCAAGAGTGACTGCCGCAATTTTACTAGTAAAAGAGCGTAGTTCCTCTTTATCCAGCCCGTATACTTCATTCATCAAAATTCTGGATGACAAATCCTCTGGATTTGCTAAGGAGACATTATAGTTGCCGATCGCATTACGTTTAGCTGTCTCCAATTCCTCTACGCTAACGCCTTGTTGATGAATTTCTGCTATCAATTTGCGGGTGCTGTCGATCGCGCGATTTGTATCTTCTGGAGCTGTTTGCATTTCAATTAAAAACATCCCCAGATTTTTCCCTGCTTGAAAGGAACTGTAAATCCCGTAAGTTAAACCTTGGCGATCGCGTATTTCTGTTCCCAATCTGCTAGAGAGGGTATCGCCACCTAAAATTTGATTTAGTATCAAAGCAGCGTAATACCGGGGATCTTGACGTTTAATTCCCGTATTGCCCAGAACAGTAACCACTTGGGTTTTACCTGGCAGTACTGGATTAACACGTATAATTTTGTCTGGTGTTTTTACCGTTGGATATTGTAATTTTGGGGCTTCACCGCTAACTTGCCAAGTACCAAACTCAGCTGTAATTAGCGATCGCACTTGATCGGGAGCAAAATCTCCTACCAGTGTTAGCACTATCGTATCTGGGCGATAGTGTTTCTCCTTAAAATCAATCACATCTTGACGGCGAATCTGCCGCAAACTCTTTTGAGTGGGAAAAGAGTGCAAGGGATGATTCTGGGGATAAAGAGTTTGTATAAATGTTCTTTGTGCAACTTCTGCCGGATCGTCTAATTCCTGCTTGAGATCCGTTAAAGCCTGGTGACGGGAAAGTTCCAACTCTTTTGCCGGAAAAGTCGCATTCTTGACTACATCTCCTAAAATCTGTAACAAAATCGGTAAGTCTCCTGCCAAGCTTTTACCTTCAATTTCCACACCTTCACGGTAAGTATCAAAGTCTAAGCTCGCGCCACGTTCATCTAAAATGTTGGCAAGTGTATGCACGTCTCTGATTTTGGTGCCATTCATCAAGTTTTCCGCAACAAGAGATGCCAACCCAGCTTTATCTGCTGGATCGAATTCCGCACCAGCTTTGATATTTCCACTCAAGGTGACTGTGGGAGTACTTCGATCCGGCAACAGCAACACTCGCAAATTATTAGGCAATGTGAATTGCTGTGGCAAAGTCGAAGTGACAGGCGTTGTTGTTACATCCACCACTGGAAGATACTTCGCGACTTCACCAGATAACTTAGTTGAGCCGGAAGAGAAGTTTTCGCTAGCTTGCGTGGAAGATGGTTTGGCATTACTATTATTTTCCGCTTGTATTCGGCTCGGTTCAAAAAAGCCGATAGTACGTGCTTTTTGTTGTAGGTATTTATTCGCGACACGTTGCACATCTTGTACAGTCACCTCGCGAATCGCTGCCAAGTAACTATCTGTATAACTGTAATCACCAGTCGTAGTTTCATTGTTCCCTAATAGCATGGCTTGACTGGTAATATCCCGGTTTTCCAAGATGACATTTGCTTCTAGCTGTGCCTGAGCACGATTTAATTCTGCTTTTGTAACTCCTGTTTGAGCTAAATGGGCGATCGCTTTTTGCATCACCGAGTCAATCTTTTTCAAACCGCGATCAGAAGCCGCAGTCACTGATAGTTCGTACCAACCGCCTTCGCGCAAGCTTGTAACATAACCAGTTAAATCAGTAGCTAAACCAGATTCCACTAACGCTTGATAGAGGCGAGAATTCCGCCCTTCCGTCAAAATGTAATCCATCACATCTAGCGCTGGCACATCTGGGTGATTCGCGGCAGGCAAAGGATACACGGTGTATAAAAGTGCGTTTGCTCCCGGTTCTCGCAATACCAGAGAGGAAGACGCGGAGAAATTATCAAACATATTCCCCGTGTCTCCGTGTCTCAGTGTCTCCGTGTCCTCTTGATTCCCCGTGTCTTGTCTATCCTTCTTCTGTATTTTCCCAAATATCTCTTTCACCGCTGTCAAAGTTTTTGCCGTATCGAAATCACCAACAATTACCAAAATGGCATTGTCGGGGCTGTAGAATTCTTGATAGTACTTTTGTAATTGCTGAACTTGAAACTTCTCGACATCGGCTTTGGTTCCACCTATAGGCAAGCCATAAGGATGTTTGGGAAACACTGCTCTCAAGACAGCTTGACTGAGGCGATACTCTGGATCGTTTTCGTAACCTTGCAACTCAGAAATTACTACCCGCTTCTCGTTAGCCAATTGCTCGGCATCAATCAGAGCATTTTCCATTCTGTCTGCTTCTAATTCCAAAAGAGCGTTCAGCTTATCGCGCTCTGCTGTATTGTAATACGCGGTTTGGTCGTAGCTGGTGAAGGCGTTTGAGTCACTACCCAAAGCACTAAACAAGCGCCCAAATTGAATCGGACGATTTTTTGTGCCTTTAAACATCATGTGTTCTAACTGGTGGGCAATACCATTAACCCCTGGTTCTTCGTTGCGCGAACCCACCTTATACCACACCTGCACTGTCACCACTGGCGCGGAATGGACTTCCTTTGTGAGGATAGTAAGACCATTTTCTAATACTGTTTTACGGACTTTGTCTGTCACTAAATTTCTTTGTGTTGTTTTTAAGATATTTTCATTGCGATTATTTACTTTAGTTGATTCCACATTCATTCGACTTGTCGCCGAGCCATTGCTTAGTAGCAAAACCGCAATCAAACAGAGACTAAACACAAAAATTGGTAAACGATATCTATGCAATGCGGTCAAAACACCCATGTATTTGCTGAAAGCATCTACAAATTAGATTACAGATTTTTCTGACTATAGCGTGTTCTTTAGTACTTGAGGCTTTTTTTAACTAATTCTATTTTCTCAAAAAGCTACAAGGTAAGTCTACTAGATATGGCTAGAGGTAATTCTTTACGAGAGGGGACTAAATTTTAATAGCTTTGAATTTTTCAAAAGAATCGCTAAAAAACATGGGTGATCCAGTAGATTGGGCAGAGTCTGCAATTTCTTACGAAACTTTTGTCAGACAAGCCGATGGTATACCGATACCGCAAAGCTCATCGCCAAAAATCATCGCGGCGATGCTGCGCCTTTTAGATGTTCAACCAGGGATGCGAGTTTTGGAGGTTGGCACAGGTTCTGGATACAGTACAGCAATGCTGGCATATTTAGTGGGGAAAACAGGTTATGTCGTTTCTTTAGATATAGACTCAGATTTGGTGGAGCGTGCTACTAGATTATTGACTTCACAAGGTTTTGATATGGTAAAGGTAGTAGCAAAAGATGGTAGAGAAGGTTATTTACCTGCTGCACCTTTCGATCGCTTAATTGTTTGGGCAACAGGAGATGCTTTGTCACCCGCTTGGGTGGAACAAGTAAGAAAAAAGGGTGTGATTGTCGCTCCCATTCGACTTCTGCCACTAGCAAATACTACAGCCATAACTCGTGTCTGGATTGACTGCGATCGCATCCCGAAAGGAGAAAAATTGATTCCTGGAGGTTTTGTTCCCTTAAGCAATCAACCCCGCTACCAATGGCACGGCTATGCTGAAGAAGCGGATTTAGCTGTATTAGAAAATTATCAGCCTGTAGCTTGGGTGAGTTCACAGTGGCTGCGAAGTGAAAAGGCAGCCCAACACAAGCCAAAATTTCTGTACTTGTTACAAACTGCTTGCCGTCAAGATAGCCCTCTTCAAGACAACGAGGATGTGATGGGGCTGCGAGCTTATCTTTTGGCTAATAACCCACATGGGCTGACAACAGCTTCAACCCCAAGTCTTGGGCTTGGTAGTGCGATCGGTATCAGCCAGCCTGATAGTTTAGCACTGCTGTCTGAGTTTGATCACGCCTATGTTAAAGCGGGGACAGATGCTGCTGCAATAACTCTAGCTAGCTGGATTGATAATTGGCGTGCAGTTGGAAAACCTGGTTTTGAACAACTTCGTCTAATTCTTAATAAAATACCTTCTCGTTGGACAGTACAGGCAAAATTACCCTTGTTTGAATGAATTATGAATTAAGTTTTGTTAACATCCGAATGAATTCTAGGGGTAAGCCATCGGCATCGGCAATAAAAGTGACTTCGTAAATGCGATCGCCTATTTGTTGCTGCGTCGGTTCTAAAAGTACCTTGAGCGGTTGTAATTGCTCTGGTTGATTTTGTGCAGCCAAAGCAAAGCGCTCTTTTAAACTTGTTAACCAACTAGGTAAATCAGTCGCGATCGCACTCAGATCGAAAGATAAATGGTAGTAACCTACATAATGTTCGTCGGCAAATGCGTCTGGCGCTGGTTTTGGTTCAGGTATTTGAATGAGTTCAATTCTGCCACCTAGCCCTTCCATCCAACAGGCAAGGGTGTAGCCTGTAGTAAAGCGATCGCAAACAGTGAACCCCAATTGTTCGTAGAAGGCGATCGCTCGATGAATATTAGCAGTGCGAATTGAAGCATGGTGCATAAGAGAAGGGGCTAGAGGCTAGGGGTTAGGGGCTAGTTAAGAGATAGAAACAATAGGCTAGCGATTAAAAATTAAAAATTTCTTTTTTACATATTCTCATGACTTAATTTTTAATCCCTAGTCCCTAGTCCCTAGCCCCTAGCCCCTAGTTCATTCAAACAATCTGAAATAAGGGTAGCGTACTGGTACGCCTGGTTCTTTGTCTAAATCAAAATTAATAACTTCCCAACAAGGTTCTTCTGCGGGATCGGGGCTAAACTCCACTGGTAAACCATACAGGCGGGCAGAACTTCCTTCCGGTTGCCCTCCTCGCCAAGGAGTACTACGCTCTAAGTAGCCACTCATCAATTCCTGATAGCGGCGAGCAATAATTACCCGTGTTGCTCGATAACCTTGTGTATATAACTTGTCTAGAGCTTCGTGTATTTCAAATCTAATACCATCGGGATGAGTATGTTGTCTATACCATTCTCCATTCCACCTGCGCCAATGACGCCCAGACTGTAGATGAATTAACTCTCCGGTTTTGGGATTAGCCTCAAATGCCCCATGACGGGGACATAAATACGTGTCTGTTAGTGTCAGTGCCGGAATTGTCTGTCGGCAGTGGGGACACTGAATTTCGGGGCCAAATATTGGGTACTGCAAGCCTGGATTCATCATGAAGTGCGTACAAGAAGAATGTTGTTGTCTTCATTAGTGACGTTAGTTTTTTTAACACTTCTGCGCCACATGATTAGGGTACCTACTTACTGCTGCCTCAGTGAACTGTCTTGACGCCGTGATATCCTGGTTTTGCAACCAGTTTTCAAGGTTGGATTTCTCCAGTGTTCCTGAGTACCATATTCACAATTCATATTCTATCGTGTCAAACGCTTCCTACTGGTCTTCTGTGGACATTTCTCAAGCTTCCTTCGTCGCCAACAACGCTGTGGTCATAGGATCGGTATGCATAGCGACAGGGGCAAGCATTTGGTATGGAGCAGTAATTAGGGCAGATGTAGAACGCATTGAAATTGGTGAATGTACAAATATCCAAGATGGAGCCATTCTACACGGCGATCCCGGTCAACCGACAATATTGGAAGATCATGTTACAGTCGGGCATCGTGCTGTCGTTCACTCCGCTTACATTGAAAGCGGTAGTTTAATTGGAATTGGCGCAATAATTTTAAATGGAGTACGGGTGGGTGCTGGTAGCATTATTGGTGCTGGCGCAGTGGTAAATAAAGATGTCCCACCTAAATCTTTGGTTGTTGGTGTCCCTGGAAAAGTAGTACGCCAAGTCACAGATGTTGAAGCCGCAGAACTGATTGAACACGCCGAGCGTTACAAAAAGTTAGCGCTCTTTCATGCTGGCAAAGGAACTGATATGGGTTTTGGTGCTCCTCATTGAGGAGAAGGGGACAAGGGGACACGGAGACGCGGGGGCGCTGGGAAGAGGAGAGGGGGAGATAAGGGGACAGGAATAGACAAGAAACCTATTAACCACTAACTACTAACTACTAACCACCAAGTACGGGCGGGTTTAAAAGATAAATTGTCTGTTTCAACCCAAAGATAGTCAGTAAAACCCGCACGGCAGTCGCTACAACGGAGCGGAGCCTCCCTTCGGGCACTCTGCGAGAAGCCGCCTCCGGCGTCTACGCCAGTTCCCCTACCCTGGCGGGAAGCCGCTCCGCGTCTACGTGACGGGAACCGCCAAGACGGGGACTGGACTCACCGCAACGCGCTGCCTCCCCTACGAACCACTAACAAATGACCATTGACCAACTTTGTAAACATTCTTTACATAATCTATTGAGAAAAGTTGCCCACTTGGGCTAAAAATAAAAAATGAGAACAGTTGATAAAACTTTAAGCTCTATTTAACAGAGGGGTTCTAAATATGGACTTAGATATGCGTTTGCTTATTGTCTTAGCGCCGATCGCGATCGCTGCTGGTTGGGCAGTTTTCAATATTGGTGCTGCTGCTTTAAATCAATTGCAAAACTTTTTAAACAGAGAAGCCTAAACTATACTCCGCATCGTTAGTCAGAAACTGACTGTTTCTCTAGATGAGAGGCAGTCGGTTTTATTCTTGATTGCTAATTGTTAATTGCTAATGGTTAGTTGTCCATTACCAGTAGCGATTAGCTATTAACCATTAACCACTTGTGGATATCGACTCCTTACTCAAACCCTTTCAACGCTTTGGCGTCAATCTAGGACTAGAACGCATCCAAAAATTGTTGGCGAATCTTGGTAACCCCCATCACCAAGTTCCAGTCATTCACGTTGCTGGCACTAATGGTAAAGGTTCTGTTTGTGCCTATCTTTCTTCAGTACTCACAGAGGCAGGTTATCGCACAGGACGTTATATCTCTCCCCATTTAGTCGATTGGACGGAACGTATTTGCCTCAACGAACAGCCTATTTCCCCAGAGGAATTTTGCAATTTATTACTGCAAGTGCAAGCTGCCATTGCAAAAGATGGTGAGCCACCAACTCAGTTTGAAGTGATTACGGCAGCAGCCTGGTTATATTTTGCTCAACAAAAAGTTGATATAGCAGTAATAGAAGTTGGACTGGGAGGACGTTTGGATGCTACCAACGTTTGCGATAAACCTCTTATCACTGTCATTACATCCATTAGCCGCGAACATTGGCAGAACCTTGGCCCTACTGTTGCCGATATTGCTAGAGAAAAAGCTGGTATTCTCAAACCAGGATGCCCTGCTGTAGTTGGAAACTTGCCACCAGATGCAGACAAAGTTGTGCGATCGCGTATTTTAGAATTGCACTGCCCTAGCTTTATGCCTCAAAGCGCCCGTCAAATTGCCACGGGATGGGCAGAATATAAATCAATTATAAATCCAAACGTCACTATTAAATATCCCTTACCGCTACAAGGACAAATTCAATTGACTAATTCAGCATTGGCATTGGCGGCATTAGAAATTTTGCAACAAAGGGGTTGGCAGATTTCGGAAAAAGCTATTGTCAACGGCATGGCAAAAACCAAGTGGCCGGGGCGGATGCAGTGGACTAGTTGGAAAAACCATAAATTATTACTTGATGGCGCTCATAACCCAGCCGCAGCCCAAGTTTTACGGGATTATGTAAATACCCTCAATACTCCCGCAGTCACTTGGGTGATGGGAATGCTCTCAACAAAAGACCACACGGATATCTTTAAAGCTTTATTGCAACCTCATGACCAATTGTATTTAGTACCTGTACCAGATCATAGTTCGGCTCATCCTGAAGAATTAGCTGTGCTAGCTCAACAAATTTGCCCTGAATTAAACTTGTGTGTTGTTTATCCAGATTTATTATCAGGGCTAGAGACAGCTTTTAGCTCAACGGATAATCTTGTTGTCTTGTGCGGTTCGCTGTATTTAATTGGGCATTTTTTAGAAACTAAGTAAAAAAGAACCCCGACTTCTCAAAGAAGTCAGGGTTCTGTGTTCATTAACTATTAACTAGCTCCTTGTGTTGTTCCACTCCTGTGCTGCATCTTCTACAGCTTTATCAACTGTCTTCTCATCCAACATAGCTGCTTGCAAATTCTCATAAATTGCCTTTTGTAGGAGATTGAAATTCTTCAATTTAGGAGTTAAAACTTCTGCCTGTTGTAGTTGACTAGCGCTAATTGCACGCGCTTTATCTATAGTTGGGGCATTTGCTGGTACATTTTTAAAGTAACTATCAGATAATGCCTTAACTGTAGATGGCAGAACATTCGCTTGTTTAGCAAAAGCTAGCTGGTTTTCATCATTAGTAACAAATAGGGCAAATTTAACAGCAGCATCAGGTTGTTTGGTGTCGCGGGGAATAACTATATTCATGACAGCCACATTTTTTTTGCCAGTATCGCCAGTAATTTGAGGTGCAATATCAGAATATTTAGCGATCGCCGGTGCGTTTTTGCTAATCTGTTTTAAAAATTCAGGCCCCGAAGCTAATAAAGCTGTTTCTCCAGCCTGATAAAGTTCGATAGCATGACGGTGTCCCTGCGTTAATACCTCTTTAGGAAGCAGTCCTTTTTTATAAAGATCTACCCAATACTGAAATGCTGCTTTGCCTTGAGGAGAGTTAAAAGCTGCTTTACCTTCGGCATCTACTAAGTTTACTCCCATCTGCACAAAAGATTCTAAAACTTCTCCGGAATCCTGCGGAACGAAAGTAACAAAAAAGGCATACTTACCAGTTTTATCTTTAATTTGTTGAGCTATTTTTGCTAATTCAGTGTAAGTACCGGGTACTTTATTTATACCTGCCTGTTTTAATAAATCAGTGTTATAAATAGTTAGCCGTGTGGTGAGATACCAGGGTATCCCAAAACTCTTGCCATTGAGCGTACTAGCTTTCCATATATTGGGCAGATAGGAGGAACGGACGTTATTTGGAACTTTTGTATCCAAATCTAACCAAGCATTTCGACCCGCTAATTGGGATGCGAAATCTGGATTTAGGTTAACAACATCAGGTGGCGTTTTTGCGGAGACAGCTGTTAAAATTTTGTTTTGCATTTCCGCCCATGGTATATCTACCCAGTTGACTTTTATACCTGGGTTTTGTGATTCAAAATTTGCAATCAGGCTTTGGAAGTAGTCGGTGAATTGAGGTTTGAGTTGCATAGTCCAAAACTCAACTTTTGCCGCTCCTGAAGATGCCTGTTTTGTGCTTGTGCTGACGTTACCTGCGTTGCAACTAACAATCCAAGTTGTCAATAAACCGAGTAGCGCCCAAATAGTTAATTGTTTGAATTTCCGAATTTGAATCATTTTGTTTGTAGTGTTTGAATTCAACCAAGGAGAAAAGATAATGCAGAATTTTCGAGATTATAAGGTCATTAGTCATTGATTCTTCACCAATGACCAGGGACAAATGACCAAGGACAAAATAGCTTAACATTTAAATTTTTCAATTTAGCATTCATGCGGGCAAAACTGTGGTTAAAAGCTTCACGAGTCTGTTTGGCAAATCTAATAAAGGAGTTGGCATCGAACTTGCACCACAATGCGTGAATGTAGCCCGTTTACGCAAGCAACGCCAAGGTCTGAAACTAGACGCTTTAACATCTGTGTCAGTTCCAGAAGGTGTTTTTATCGATGGTCAAATTGCCGATCCTCCAGCAATGGCACAAATTATTCAGCAGGCACTCTCAGAAAGTAAAATCAACGCTTCTAGAGTTGCGACTTCTGTGACGGGACGAGATTCAGTTGTGCGTCTAATACCCGTCCCAGCAGAATTAGATGATAAAGAACTACGGGAGATGGTACTAAACCATGAGGCAGGTTTGTATTTGCCTTATCCCCGTGAAGAAGCTGATGTAGATTATCAGAAACTTGGGTACTTCGTAGATGAGGATGGCATCGAAAAGGTACAGGTACTTCTTGTTGCTACTCGCAAGGAAATCACTGATACCTATATAAGAACATTTGAACAGGCAGGATTGCAAATCGATGTATTAGAGATTAACAGTTTTGCGCTGATTCGCACAATTCGCGATCAATTGCGGCAATTTGGGCCGCAAGAAGCAGCAGTGCTTGTCGATATAGAATTTGACAGCACAGAAATTGCCATTGTTGTAAATGGAGTACCGCAATTTTCGCGGACAGTGCCGCTTGGAACTTATCAAATGCAAATGGCACTCGCGAAGGCAATGAGTGTACCTGCATCACGAGATATGGAGTTGTTGCGGGGAATAACCATTCCTTTAACTCCACAAGATGCAGGGAAAACAGGTGTCACCGAGGCGAATCCTGGGTTAGCAGCAATGATGCGGGTGTTAGGAGAACTCACAGACGAACTGCGCCGTTCCATCGATTTTTATCTCAATCAAAGTGAAAACTTGGAAGTTGCGCAGATTTTTTTGGCAGGAGCAGGAGGTGGGCTAGCACAGTTGGATGAATTTTTTACACAGCGATTGAGCTTACCAACCTCTCAAATAGATCCCGTCGGTGCTTTGTCATTACAAATTGATGAAGAAAAATACCCCCCAGTGCAACGCCCTGGGTTAGGAATAGTGCTTGGACTTGGAATGCGGGAGGTGTAGCAGAATGTACAGTTTAGAAATTAATTTTCTCAAAGACCGTCCAGCTTTCCAGAAAAAGATTGAAAAAAAGGCAAAAGTAGCAATCCCTGCCGGGAATTTCACTCCTGTATATATAGGAGTTGGACTTGGTTTGGTTTTCCCGCTGTTGGTGGGAGTTGGTTGGTGGTTCTTGCAAGCGAAAAATGCTGATTTAGAGCAGCAGATAGCACAGTTAGAACAGGAAAATAAGAACTTAGAGGTACAAATAGGAAGCATTAACAAAATCAAGGAAGAAACCAACAGAATTAAGGAGCAAACTCAATCTTTGGTTTCCGTATTCGATCAGATTCGTCCTTGGTCAGCAATGTTGCAAGAATTACGCGATCGCATTCCAGCAACCGTCCAAATACAGAATGTCAGGCAAATGCCACCCGTTGCCGCTAAAGAAGGAGAGCCACAACCAAACCCTGCTGGAGGAATAGAAATTAACGGAGAGGCTCGCTCTTTTAATGATGTCAACGATTTCTTGCTTGTTTTGCAACAATCTCCTTTCTTTAAACCCAGTGAAGCAAAAATTGTTTCTGCTGAACTAGTAGAAACACCAGTACTAAATTCTGAGGGAAAGAGTGTACCTAACAAAACAATCTCAATGGTCAAATACACTATTCAATCCGCGATGAGTGATGTTCCAGCTTCCGAACTCATTCGGGAATTAGAGCAAAAAGGCACAGTGGGATTAGTAACGCGCATTCGCAATCTGCAAAAAACAGGAGTCATTCAAAAATGACGCTGAGTGAAGATTTGAATTTTATTGACGCCGGAGAGCTAGACGAAGGGGCATCAGGTTTCCCCGTTGTTTTTGGCATTACCTTTACACCCAAAATTATTGGCATTTTAGTGGGAGTATTGGGAATTGCTGGAGCACTTTTTATGGTGATGAATTTGGTGATGCCAGCTTGGGAATCCTTTCAACAGCAGCAATCAAAGCAAAACGATCTGCAAGGGCAAGTAGAGCAAAAGAAATCTACCATCAAACAGATGGACAAAGTCAAACAGGAGCAAAACGAGGCAAAACAGCAGCAGATCCAATTATTATCATTATTTGCTGATGAAAAAACATTGGATACATTACTGATTGATTTGAATCGTTTGATTGAGGCTGGTAATGGGAAACTTGCTTTCAATGCTGTCAGAGCCAAACTCAGGAAATTTACCCCAGCTCCTAATAAACCCGAACCAATCACCGATAGTTCTCTAGGGCCAGGAGTTAACGGCAAATTGAAGCGTAGTAGCATCACTATCGATATCGTTGGTACCTATGAACAAACGCAATCAATTCTTCGCAACATAGAGCGTTTACAGCCTTTGCTCATAGTTAAAGACTATCAATCTAGCCTGGCTCCAGAACCTGCTCCCGAAAAAGGCAAACCATTAAGTAGAATTGGCCCGGCACCGATTTCTACATCTTTCCAATTGCAAGCATTGATGCCACTTAACCCAGACGAAGTTGCCGCCGCCGCTAAAGCAGCTGCCAAAAAGTAATGGAAAGTAAAAGAAGGGAGATGGCAGAAGGGAAGACAAGGATTTTGATCCCAAAGTGTTAATTACATAGACTTTCAGGGAACTATACAAGTAACAAACTGCGCTCTAACTTACGTACAAATAACTAGGAAATAGATCCTGTTTCTACTGAATGAATAATTCGGTAATGATTCAAACCTGTTTTCACAGGGATAAGCTTCTTAGTCGGAAATTTATTTCCAGGCTAGATAGTACAAACATTTGAAAAATTGTCTAAAAATTTGGTGTTTTGTGAGGAATGAACTGTGAAACAGCTTCACGGTAACGGATTAATATTAGGTGCTACTGCAATAGTTTTTTTAGCCGCTCATCCGGTTAAGGCACAAATTGCTCAAGTTACAAATGTACAACTAAAACCAGTTAATGGTGGAATCAATGTTGTTTTAACAACTTCTGCCAGTTCCCGCCCCCAAATTTTTACTACAAAAAGGGGCAATTCTTTAGTCGCAGATATTATTAATTCTCAACTGCGTTTACCAAAAGGTAATAACTTTCGCCAAGAAAATCCTGCTCCAGGAATTACGTCGGTTGAAATGAACCAGCTAGATACCAATAGTATCAGACTGATAATAACCGGAACTAACGGCATCCCTAGCACTCAACCTGTAAAGCGAGGAACAAACGGAGTTACTCTCGGCTTTACACCACCAGAAGGAACTACTGCCTCAACATCTCCTCAAATGCCTGCTGCTAACCCTGCTCCAGGGCAAGCACAAGGCACTGCACGGCAGTCGCCACAAGTAGGGGAACCCGCCCATGGCGCTGCCTCCCCTACTTCCCCTACTCCAATGGTGCCCAATCCGCAAGTCAGTATTGATAGTACAACTGCCCAACCAGCACAACCTGGACAACCGCCCGTTCCAGCTCCGCCTTTCTTGCCAAGAGCTGTAGCTCCGCCAGTTGGAGATATTGCGATCTCAAATATGGACGCCTCCCCAAGTGTTGTTGATTTGGGAACACAAGAACGCGTACCTCGGCTTGTATTGCGGGATGCTCCTGTACGGGAGGTTTTATCACTGCTTGCCCGTGCTGCTGGTTTGAACCTGGCTTATGCAGCATCAGCACCATCTACAGGAGGACAACAAGGGGCAGCTAGCGCAGGTGAAGGGCCAACCATTTCCATAGATATAGAAAACGAGCCAGTGCAAGATGTGTTTAACTATGTTTTGCGCTTAAGTGGTTTGGAGGCTAACCGCAATGGTCGCACAGTTTTTGTAGGAACGAACCTACCAAATGCCAGCCGTGATTTGATCATGCGGAATCTACGTCTTAATCAAATTAAGGTGGACACTGCTTTGAGCTTTCTGGTGTCCTTGGGAGCAGAAAGTGCTATTACACGGGAACGATTAGTTACCAGTGTCAATGCTGTGCCTGTAGGTGGTGCAGCAAATAGTGCAGTTACCCAAACTCAGACAACTACAGAACTCAAAGTAGAAACTCTGCGTACAGATTTTAAAGATGTAGTACCTTTACTACGAGGTCTACAGGCATCAGGAGACCAACGCACCAATTCTCTTACCTTAGTAGGGCCTGCTAGGTTAATTGATATTGCGATCGCTCAACTAACTCAGCTTGATATCCGCCGTCGGCAAGTGGCAATTAACGTCAAGATTATTGATGTCAACCTCTTGAATACCAAAGATTTCAACACTAGTTTTTCCTTTGGTGTTGACAAAAATTTCTTTGTTAATGATGGTGGTGCAGCAGCTCTCAACTTTGGTGGTTCTAGACCACCTACTGCTACTGAGGCAGCAAGCAGTGTGACTAGTACACCAGTAATCAAAAATCCAATCACAGGAGAGCCTTTCTTAGACCCCAATGGTACATTTACTGTGCCAAATGGAGGTTCAGGAGTGAGAGTTATACGAGATGGTCAAGTCGTACAGAATATTCCAGGTGATGCAACTTTCCTCAATCCTATTTCTCCTACAAGCACTAGTCCAACTACTCCCGGTCTGACAGATTTTACACCGGGAACACCAGATGTTGTGACTATTACTACCGATCCTGTAACTGGACGACAAACTGCCTCTTTTGCAGAAGGCGCTCGTGCAACATCTGAATTCGGTTTACCGACACTATTTCAATTCCCCAAACGTTTCCTTGCGAGTTTGCAAGCTCAAGTCACTAGTGGTAATGCCAAAATTTTGACAGATCCGACTTTGACAGTGCAAGAAGGGGAAGAAGCTCAAGTGCAGTTGACAGCAGAAGTGTATGGGGGTATTGAAACAGTAACAGCAAATGCAGGTATTTTAAGGAAGCCAATTATCAAGGACGCAGGTTTAACTCTTGCAGTTAAAGTTGATAAGGTTGATGATAATGGTTTTGTCTCTTTGTCTGTT
The DNA here is from genome assembly GCF_000317285.1 of Chlorogloeopsis fritschii PCC 6912. Classification (GTDB taxonomy): domain Bacteria; phylum Cyanobacteriota; class Cyanobacteriia; order Cyanobacteriales; family Nostocaceae; genus Chlorogloeopsis; species Chlorogloeopsis fritschii. Next base: position 40,339 of record NZ_AJLN01000117.1, read on the forward strand.
GCTCCTACTGTGTCTGCACCTAATGGTACAACGCCAAGTCCTGATGGTGTGATTACTCTGCTGGCACAAAGAAGTCTTAGATCAGGGTTAATTCGTCTGCGCGATGGTCAGACACTAATTCTGAGCGGTATTATTCAGGAATCAGATCGTGTTAGTGTCTCCAAGGTTCCTATCTTAGGTGATATTCCCCTCTTGGGTTCGCTATTTAGAAAAACAAACAAAGTCAATCAGCGCCAAGAAGTGATTGTTTTGCTCACACCTCAAGTCATGGATGATTCGGAGCGCTCCTCCTATGGCTATAATTACACTCCGAGTCCAGATGTAAGGCAAATGCTAGAGCGTCGAGGGTTGCAGGTTCCTAGACGGTGAGGTAAAACTGCGTTCAAATTTTTATTATTATGTGTCACTATCGGGACAGGAATGCCACCTGTCCTTTAATGTTTTGGGGAATATTCTTTGACCCACTCGTAGGCACGACGAATACCATCCTGAGCTTCGGGTGTAATAATAACCCGATACTCATTACTCATCTGGAATACCAAATTCTTGTCTAAGTTCTGCAATCACCTGATCTGCAGGACGGCTTTTTCCATGCTTCATCTGTTCCAAGGCACGGCGAATGCCTTTGATACTGTCCACCAACTCAGCAGTTTCAAGCAATCTTTGGTAAGACTCTACATCCTGCACTACAAGTTCTGCTTTGCCATTCACCGTCAGCACTATTGGCTGTTTCGTCTCCTTGAGCTGCTCCATAAACTCTGCGGTGTTCCGCTTAAAGTTTGAAAGAGAATTAATATCTCGACTAAGATCAAACACTTTACCTCCTGCACAGCAAATTTAATGCAAATTTAGTGTATCTTGCCTACAAGTGTAATGCAATTTTTGAACAGAAAAACTCTGCGTTCCTCCCTTCGGGTTCACCAGTCACCAGCGGAGGGAAACCCTCCCGCAGCGCTGGTTCACCGCGCTTCCTTTGTGTTCCTCTGCGTTTCAAAACTCTTTTGGTGGTGTCGCAATTCCCCACCTCATCAAACCTGCCTCAAGTTCCTTAATAAATTGCAAGTCTTCCTCTGGCAAATCTTCGCTTATGGCAGGTTTTTTCTCAAGGAAAGCAAATGCTTGCCGAAATTGACGCCCAGTTGCCTGAATGGGTGAGTCAAAGTGACAAGAAATTATCTGTTGAAAATCCCAAGTTGCTATCTTGTCAGCCCAGTTGAGTACTTGGGTTGGTGCTTGGGGAAAAATCAGAGTTTGCAGTATCGGCGCTACAAATGGACGCCCATTGAAGCGTAGAGCATTAAATGACTTTTGCCAGTTTTCTTGCCATCGAAACGGAAATAAACCGAAGTAAGCTTTTTTTGAACGATCTGGTGCTTTGAGAGCATCGCGAAAAGCTTGCCCCAAATTAATCATCTCCACCGCACTGGGACGAAAGTAAATCGCAAATAATGAAATGCGTTGCCATCCCTTGCGACGATTTGCTTGATTATCTTCTATCGCCTCGCCAGCATTGTCTCTGGCATGAAACAACAACGGATACGGATCTAATTGAGCGATCGCAGGTGGTTCTTCTGGCACAGACAATATAGAATCAGTGACAAGTAAAGTGCGCGATCGCTTGTGCAAAACTGCAACTTCGGCAAAAGATCCTCTTCCCAAGTCGATATCCAACACTGCGTATTCAAACTCATTGGCAAAGGGAGCAAGGCTAGCATCTTCTGGGAGTTCTTGAGTCCGTTTTTGAGGAAAACCAAGCCAACTCAACGGTAAATTGAACGGGAAACTCCATTGATTAGGAGCAACGAAGACTTGAGCTTGGGGAAAACATCTAGCAAAGGGGCCAACAAAGATTTTGTGTTCCAAACCAGAGCTAGTTGGTAAGATAATGTATTTAATGTCACCATGTTCTGCCACCAACTCGTTAATCATACGCACACACTCAGCTGTCGGAGCAACAGGTGCATAAACAAATAAGCCACCTGTTTCGAGCTTGATGACTGTCATCCGAATTGGGGCGATCGTGTAGAGAATACCCTGAAGCTGTTCAAATGTCCAGATAGTATCTTCAATTATTTCCCTGCAAAGTGTCTGCCGCTTGCCGTAGGGGTAAAGTGGTAAAGCAGCCCAAAATCGCCATGACAAATCCTTTGGATGTATACGTTGCTGTTGTGCTTGTAACTTCGACTTATATCTGTGTGCGTTCATAGGTACTCTACCTACTTTTTGCTCCTTTCCAATTTCTAGCACTGGAACGGTTTCTCGTTATGTAGAAAGAACTTTTTGAAACAAAATATCTGTTATGGTCTTTTCAAGTTGTATAACAGCTAAGTCTCCTTTGTAGAAAATCTATTAAGGCAGGGAACGTTGACGTATATGTGTAGTTTCTATAACCGTAAAATTTCCCTCCAAAGATAACCCCTCAATACTCAAAATGCGAAGTAATTCTACAGCTGGCTCTTCTGGGCTAGCAGGAAAGTAGCGAAAGTAGACAACACCAACTGGCACTGGCATCCGCATTCGGTAAATTAACTCTCCATAATCTCGGTCGAACGTCAGAATTACTCGTTTCTCTCTAACTGCGCGTGCAAGTACTTCAGCGTCTTCTGCACCAGGCGCATCTTCGCTTCCATATGCCACATCATAACCAGCAGTTCGCAAATATATTACGCTTTTACGGGGAAAATTTTCATTTGCTAGAAAACGCATTAACCCGCCTCAGATATCAGCGGTTGCGTATAAAAAGATTCTTCGCGCATACACTCAGCTGTAAAAGCAAAGACGGCTCGTAAAGCTTCTGGAGTAAGGGTAGGATAATTTTCTAGAACCTGTTGTTCTGTCCATCCCGCAGCAAACAATCCTAGCAAGAATTCTACTGACAACCTAGTTCCTTTCACAGTCGGCTTGCCTAGCAAAATTTTGGGTTCTGAATGAATGTACTGTCGCCAATCCATAATTTGTATTCTGAGAAAGCTACTGCTATTTTTACGCGATCGCCTTTATTATTTCCAAGTTAAGCTTAGAAAGGATAAAGCAGATCTAGATTTTGACATCCTGTATGCAGCTGAAAGTTTATGCTACTTTGACAGCATCTATAATTAATTCTTGCCCTATGAGAGTTCGTTAACCATGTCGGAAGAAGATATCCGTGCCGCCAGGCTGGAGAAAGTAGAACAGCTTAGACAGCTAGGGATGAATCCCTACGCTTATCATTGGGAATCTACCCACCAAGCAGCACCATTGCAGGAAAAGTTTGCCGAGCTAGCCAATGGTGAAGAAGTCGATATCGAGGTGGCAGTTGCTGGACGCATTATGGCGCGTCGCGTCTTCGGTAAACTGGCTTTCTTCACATTGCAAGATGAGACGGGTAATATTCAGCTTTATCTAGAGAAAAATCGCATCCAAGAAGGCATGGCAGATATCGATTCTGATGCCTTTAATCACCTCAAACAACTTACAGATGTAGGCGATATTATCGGAGCCAAAGGAACAATCAAACGAACTGAAAAGGGCGAGTTATCAGTTTTCGTTAAACAATACGCAATTCTCACGAAATCTCTCTTGCCTTTGCCCGACAAGTGGCACGGGTTAACAGATGTTGCTAAAAGATACCGCCAGCGCTACGTAGACTTAATCGTTAATCCCGAAGTCAGGGAGACTTTTCGCCGTCGTGCCCAAATAACTGCTGGTATTCGGAGATACTTAGAAGAGCGTGGTTTCCTAGAAATTGAAACTCCTGTATTGCAAGCAGAAGCAGGAGGTGCGGATGCCCGCCCATTTATTACTTACCACAACACCTTAGAAATGGAGTTGTATTTGCGAATTGCTACAGAACTCCATCTGAAGCGGTTAATTGTGGGTGGTTTTGAAAAGGTATTTGAACTGGGGCGAATTTTCCGTAATGAAGGAATTTCTACCCGTCACAATCCAGAATTTACGACGATAGAAGTTTACCAAGCCTACGCCGACTACAACGATATGATGGCACTGACGGAGGGAATTATTACCACCGTCGCCAAAGAAGTACTCGGCACGTTGGAAATCACCTACCAAGGACAAATTATTGATTTAACACCACCTTGGCGTCGCATCACCATGCACGATCTGGTGAAAGAATATACAGGTTTAGATTTCAATTCTTTTCAAACTCTAGAAGAAGCAAAAGCTGCTGGTAAAAATGCCGGATTAGAAGCTATAGAAGATTGTCCTTCAATTGGCAAACTTCTCAATGAAGCCTTTGAGCAAAAGGTAGAAGCAAACCTCATCCAGCCTACCTTTGTCATCGATTACCCAGTGGAAATTTCACCACTAGCGAAACCGCATCGTTCCAAGCCTAATTTAGTAGAGCGTTTTGAGTTATTTATTGTCGGGCGAGAAACTGCTAACAGCTTCTCCGAACTTACCGATCCGATTGAGCAAAGACAACGCCTAGAAGAACAAGCAGCACGAAAAGCAGCAGGTGATTTAGAAGCGCAGGGAGTAGATGAAGATTTTCTTACGGCTTTGGAATATGGGCTGCCGCCTACAGGTGGATTAGGTATCGGAATAGATCGTTTGATTATGTTGTTGACTGACAGTCCGAGTATTCGGGATGCGATCGCCTTCCCTTTACTCAAACCCGAAAAATCTGACTCATCCTCAGAATCAGCAACTTAGCAAAGAGTTAAAATCGAATCTCCAAAAAACCTGTAGAGACTTAAAATATAGCAGGGAACAGGGAACAGGGAACGGGGAATAGGCTTGAAACTCTCTTAATGTCTGGCTTTCATCATAAGTTGATGTCCTAATCTACCTGGTAACTACTATATGTACTTCTACAGGTTTTTCAAAGTTTATTTATTAACAGTGAAACTTAACTTTGTAGCGTACCGTTTTCTCTAGTGGGTTACGGGCGCAAACATTACTTCAACAAAGCCGATGGCGGGATTTGAACCCGCGACCGCTCGATTACGAATCGAGTGCTCTACCACTGAGCCACATCGGCACATTCACCTTGAGATTATAACAGCATCATTAGTAATCATGGTACAGCCAAATCCCAAAAATCGTACAGCAAGCCAACTTAACTCAGAACAATATGCTCGTCTCAAGGCGGAAATTAAAAATCCTTATCGTAATGTACGGAAATTTATCTATGTTGCTGGCGGTGCTTCTGGTTTAATCGGAGCATTTATCTTTTTTTTTCAATCACTAGCTGGGCGCAATCTTGACACTGCCTTGCCCAACTTAGCATTGCAACTTGGAATAATAGCGCTGATGGCTTTTTTATGGCGCTGGGAAGAGCGAAGGCAAAAACCCTAGACAGTAGAGACGCGTACACCGCAGGGGTTCCCGTAGGGTAATTTCGCGTCTCTACACAGTCTGTATTTGTATCAGAGTTTTCGTGAAATTTTATTATGCAGCAGACAAACAAATAGGGGCAGGTTTGAAACCTACCCCTAATTCTTCTGATATACTGCGTCCAACTGCTGCTGCTACAGATTTTAAACTATGAACTAAATTCACCATTTCTTCTAAAGAGAGTGCTTGACGTGCGTCAGAAACAGATTTTTCTGGTTCTGGGTGGCACTCAATAATTAAACCATCTGCACCACACGCAACTGCAGCCTTAGCCACAGGTGCTACCAACTCTCGCTTACCTACGGCATGAGACGGATCGACAATTACGGGTAAGTGAGTAATTTGCTTGAGAGCTGCTACTGCTCCTAAATCAAGTACATTGCGGGTGTAGTTATCGAAACTGCGGATACCCCGCTCGCATAGCACTACATCAGGATTACCGTGGCTTAAGATGTATTCGGCTGCCATCACGAATTCTTCTAGTGTTGCTGCTAAACCACGTTTGAGGAGTATGGGTTTACCTGCTTGTCCTAAAGCTTTGAGCAAGTCAAAGTTTTGCATATTGCGGCTACCGATCTGAAGCATATCAGCGTGGGCGGCAACTACCTCAATTTGGGAGATAGACATGACTTCGGTAATAACTGGGATATTGTAGCGCGATCGCACTCCTGCCAGAATTTTCAGTCCTTCTTCTCCCATTCCTTGAAAGGCGTAGGGGGAGGTGCGGGGTTTGAAGACACCGCCACGCAATGCCTGTACGGGAGCGGCAGATAGGTTTTGAGCAACTGTTTCCATTTGCTCCCAACTTTCAACGGTACAAGGCCCGCCTATAATTACTAATTCTTTACTACCAAAAGCAACTTTGTCTGAGAGTTTTACAATTGTTTGGTGGTCAGTATCAGACTTACTAGCTAGTTTTGCACTAATCATGATGGAATTCTCCTTTGGGTTACAGAATTTGAGGTTAATAATAAAAAACCCGGAACTTTGATAAGCTCCGGGTGCTTGCGTTTCATCGTCATGAAGCTATTTACCCGGAACTTATTCTGGGCCAAAAGTAAAAGTAATAAAACCAGCTACCGAAACAGATCATGACGATGAGATTCTCCTTAAAAAACAAAAACCGCAGAGTTTGCTCTGCGGTTCACCGGGCGGTTTCCATTGGGAAACTGAATTCACTCCCGGTGAACCACCCTAAACCAATAATAAAAGTAAGAATTATATGTGAGCATCTGCGAGGGGCTTTTTTTAAAACTAGAATTACACCTATACTCAAAGACAATAGCAGATGCTTAGACCCGCGTCAAGACCCTGGACTAAAAAAGGTGTGAAGTATGAGGTATGACAATTTTGGATTGCTTGTTAAGTACAATTTAGAGAATCAAGCTAGCTTGCCGACAACAAAAATCTGGCGATAAAGACTTGTTGCTTGATTGCGCTACCTTCCCAAAGTACTGACATTGCCTATTTCCAGTGAGTTATGGTTAATTCACTACCCAATATCTAAAAGTATTGGTTTCCAAAATCTTGCGAGGTTTTATGGAATTCAGTTAATTTCTTACCTGTAAATCTTGCGTGTCTCCCTGACTGTCTTAACAATACGTATTCAATCGCACTTGATTTAACGGGATTCTATGGCAACAAACTACCAAAAATTAACCGTTACCAATTCCCTATTGACGTAACTCAGTTTTGAAGCATTCTAATTTGTATTATGCCTAGCTCCAAATCCAAAATTTTAGCTACTTCTTTCGACTACCAAGGAATTTACCCTTGCCCGGTTTGTCATGTGGGAAAAATTACTCATATGCCATTGATGGAGGCTATGTCCTGTGATTTTTGCCATCAAATTTTTACTGTTAATGTGGAACAACAGCAACTAGTAATGCCTTCTAGACAACCTCCCTTGGTTTGGCGTTGGAATGGTTTTAATTGGACAGAAGCTCATTTAGAAGGAGTAGAATTTGGTTGGGGCTATGTGCTAGCAGCCATTGCTTTTATATTTCTTCCCACTGCCTTAATTGGGATAGTCGCTTATATTTTCCCACCACATCCAGATGCTCCCTTCTCTTGGGTTCCATATATCTGGACTGTACTAACATTTTTCTCGCATTTAGCAATTATTGTTTGGCTGTTTATTGAGATTTATCAGATTCCTGTTCGAGCTTATTTTAGAGCCTTACGACAACGTTTAAGCAGTCGTTAACCGGGGAATTGTCTGGATTATTAAACTTTTGGATAGCGTTTCAGTGTCTGGGCTGTGACAATACTCGTCAATAGCCTCTACAAGCGTTGTCCACTGAATCATCAATCTAAATTCGATACTCGTTACCAATATCACTTTTTCTGCCCTCGAACTAAATCAGCGCCTATGCCGGAGACAGAGTATTTAGCACCAAGTCTTTAATGCCATGATGGCTCATTCCATCAGCGGTATGCAGATCACGTTAATCATGCCCAGAATCAGATTAGGAAAACGCTGCTCAATTAGGCTGTTGATTTCACAAACAATCTGTCTGGTCAACTTTAGCGATACCACTTATGCTAATTAGATTCACTGGAGAATTAATTTTTGAATTGGAGAATCATCCAAAACGTAAAACGTAGAATGCAGAATATAATCTTGAGTTCAAAATTATAACTTAGATGATTAAATAGATACTTCGTTCAGTAGAAGTGAAGGCATAAATACTCAATTTATACTCCTGATAATTGGACAAAAATTTAGTTAGATAAATAATGTATCTCTTACTTTAGAACTATTTCAAATAGTATACAATCTTAGCTTAAATTTTTAGATTTGAGATGGGATTGCAAAAATAATGCCCATTGTTAGCGAACAAAAGCAAAATAAAATGTATCACAAGTTACTAGATGGTTTGATAACAATAAGCAACTATACCGAGAAAACCAGATTCTTCAGTGGGTAGTACCAGTCAATCAGGTGTGAATCTCCCGTGGGAGCGTAACAAAACATTGATAATCAACTGAAGTGCCTAAACCTGTTGTTACAATTTTTAGACATTAGTAATACGGTATCTCTTTAACTGTGGCAAATACTGCGGAAAAATCCAATTTTAGTTGTAATCATTCAACAGCAGAAACTTTGACAAAAAATCAAGCTGATAGTTAGCTGCATCGCTCATAATTAAAGTTGATTATCTTTAAAAGTCTTATGAGAGAGCTGGAGCAATATTATTGGGTGTTAGACTTGGAGCCTGGAGCAACCCTAGAGGAAGTGAACCAGGCTTACAAAGATTTGGCTTTTATTTGGCATCCTGATCGCATTCCCCATGACAATCAGCGCCTCAAACAAAAGGCGCAAAGAAAGCTACAACAAATCAATGAAGCGCGGGAAAAATTACGCTCTCTCAAAGCCAAGTACCAAACTCCCCACCACCAACCACCACCTCCAAAAAAACCACAAACCAGAACCTATGAGGCACAAGCCAGAACCTATGAGGCACAAGCCAGAACTTATGAGCCACCAAAGCCTAATCCAGACTTGAGCGGGCAGGATTTTAGCCGGGCTAATTTAAGTAACAGAGACTTATCTGGCAGAAACATGAGTTACGCCAATTTAAGTGGTGCTAATCTCAGCGATACTTTTATGCACAAAGTAATTCTTAGGGGTGCCAATTTATCTGACACCAATATGTTTAGAGCCAACTTACTTTTAGCAGACTTGAGAGAAGCCAATCTACGTAATGCCAACTTGATTGGAGCCGACTTTAGCGGTGCTGACTTGCGGGGTGCTGACTTGACAGGAGCGCGGATGCGTTCTGGCGATCGCTTACTCGTAAAATTAATTGGTGCCAATTTATCTGGTGCAATCATGCCCGATGGAACAATTCATGCGTAGGATTGCCTATGTTTTGCCAAGAAATCGAGCATTACTTTGACCACAGCATCTGCTGACTCTAACACAAAGGCATGGCCGCCGCGCTCAAGGATGACTAATTCAGCGTTGGGAATGCCTTGAGTTAATTGCTCAGAAAATTTGATGGGAGTCATAATGTCTTGGTTGCCAACCACAACCAGTGTAGGGCAATGAATATCTTTGAGGCGATCGCTCGTATCACTGGCAAGAATGGCTCGGCATTGGTGATATAGCCCACTAGGTGTGGGCGGAAACGGTTGATTCTCAATCATCTGAATGAGTTGTTCCATCGCTCCTGGAGTTGAGTAAAACGCATCGGTAAACAACCAGGGTAATAAAACCTTTTGATAAAGCATTCCCTCTAGTTTCTGTGTCAATTCGCCAAATAACTCGATCAGCGAATAGAACTTTTCATCTGTTTTTGCCAAAGATGAGAGGAGTATTAAACTTTGAATTTTTTCTGGGTATGCCAAAGCTAGTTCTTGAGCAATTTGTCCACCCATCGAATGCCCAGCTACATACACTTTAGAAATGCTCAAGTAATCCAACAGTGCCGCCGCATCAGCAGCCATTTGTTTAATACTGTAGGGGCTATCTGGTGCAGAACTTTGCCCAACTCCCCAGTTATCAAAGCGAAGCACCCGATACTGCTTAACTAGCGACGGCATCATTGCTGCCCATGTTGAACTGTCACTGTTAAACCCTGCGATCAACAGTAATAGCTCGTTTGCACTGTCACCTTGAATTGTATAAAACAAATCAATTCCGTTAACTTGAATTACTGGCACAGCTAGATCTCCTCGAATTCTGGCTGAGTATGACTATCTTTTTTATAGGCGTTGCATAATATAGGGATGAATTGAGGTCATCTCCGAGTTCCAAAAATGTCTACAGGTGCAGTAAAATTATCGGTAGCAGAGTTAGCAGCCGTCAATCCTCATAAACAAATTATGCAAAATCAACTGCTTTAACTCCAGAGTAAATTAAAGTAATACAAGTCGCTTTCGGTGTTCAGGAAGAGTTGAAGAGTATTATTAAGGGCTAAATTAGAACAGTGAAATCAACATTGTACATAACGGCGAAAGTGTTACCAGGGAATAGGATTGAGATTCAAGCTCCGAATCTTTCAGTGGGGCAAACTGTTGAAATAGTTATTTTAATTCCAGAAACTACTATCTCTGATTCTTCTTCTGGGGAGCAAACTCTTACCTTGGAGCAGCGTCTTGCTTTTCTAAAGTTACCAATGTCTGAACGTAGACGTATTCTGGAAAACCAAGCAGAGATGATGCTTGCTCACTATCAACAAGATTCTGAATGGCAGGAGCTGCGGTTCAACTCCGCCGTTATGCCGTGAGTTCTCGGTTGGGACAGTAACCGCAAGGCTATAGAGTTACCTGTGAGGCAGTACTTTGAGCTTATTGACAAGACGATTATGCCCTACTCTAAGTTACGGCCGTACACTTAATAGAGCTACTTGAACAAGCCATTTCTTGACTAAAAACCTTGCCTGCCAATGAGCAGGATGCGATCGCCGCAATGATTCTGGAAAAACTCGAAGATGAAGCCCGATGGGATGCAACGTTTGCGAAGTCTCAGGATGTCCTTGCTAAACTTACATCTGAGACAACGACTGAGGATCGCGCAGGCAAAACCCAAGAATTAGATCGACAGACATTGTGAAGTCACGCACGACAGTTTTTTCCACAGATGGATATGAAAAGTAAGGTGTATGCTACGCTTGTGAGTGTGTTGCAGGAAAAGGATTATGACCACTGTAGTACAAGAATTCCTAAACACTTTTGATTGCTTGCCAGACTCAGAGCGGCTAGAGATTGCATTGGAAATATTGAAGCGAGTAATGAATCTAGACTTTCCGCCTTTATCGAATGAGGATTTAGTCTTAAATGCTGAAGCAATTTTTCTAGAGTTGGATAAGCAAGAATCTGACTATGAGTAGCCCCGAACGTGGAGAGGTTTGGCTTGTCGATCTAGGCTACGTAGCAAAAGTAAGACCGTGTTTGGTCATTAGTATCTCTGCTTTGGATCGAGACCGTGCGTTAGCGACTCTCATTCCCCACACAACCAGTCCACGCGGTTCCAGATTTGAGGTAGAGATCAAAGTCAACTTCCTTCGAGCAGGAGTATTTGATGTACAAAACATCGTTACAATTCCTTATGCAAAGCTGGTGCGAAAGTTAGGCAAATTGACAGCAGAGCAGTTAGTGGAAGTGGAAGAAGTACTACTCTTTTGGTTGGGATTTAAGGAGGAAAAGACCGAAGATGACGGAGACGGGGAGTAGTTAGTTGATTGTGCGTAACTAACTTTCTTGCTTGGTTTAAGTTAAGTTGGTGAGAGAAGTTATAAGTATGTAACAAACAATTAAGCAGAAGAATTAGAGTGAAATTTTACACATTGTGTACTGTAGGTAATCCTGTGCGAAGAATTTACGGGTATGTAAACTGTACTGGTAAAGTAACTTTTGAACAATGAGCTTGTTTTACCATTATTTCCAGGTTTGCGATCGCCTCAGCAGAATAATAGCTTTTACTAAGCTACCGCACACTAACTCTTTTCAGTGCGTAGACGTAACCGGGCTTACTGTTAGGCATCGCTTTTGCCATAGTTTTAGAAGGGCGATCGCTCATTAACAGCATTACCGTCTTAGATATTAATGTTAATAGTTATGCACCGAGATTCTGTGTGGTGGGAAAAAGATTTTATTTTCTAGTGGTGAGATATGCAGAAGCTACAGGTTGAAGAGCTATTGAGGTGTTATATTGCTGGAGAGAAGGAATTTGCTGACCTATGGCTTAGAGGTTCTATCAAAGGTGCTAATCTTAAAGGAGTTAACCTGAGAGGTTCTTATTTAGAGGGTTGCTTTGAAAAGTGCGATTTAAGTGGCGCAGACTTGAGTAATTTTAGAGGAGATCATGCAACCTTCGATAAGTGCAATCTTAGCGGCGTCAATTTGAGTAATAGCGAGTTCAGCCAGTCTAGTTTTTGGGAATCAGATTTAAGTTACGCCAATCTGAGAGGAATGAGAATGTTAGAGGGAGGTATGAGAGGAACAAACTTAAGCAATGCGAACTTAAGCCACGTTAGTCTCCCTGATTGTGACATGAGAGAAGTCAACTTAAGCAATGCTGACCTGAGTTATGCGGGTATGCCTTGGGTTAGATTAAATGGCTCTAATCTAAGCAATGCGAATTTCTTAAATGCAAACCTTGCAAAAGCCTGCCTTGAAGGGGCTGACTTAAGTGGAGCTAACTTGAGTAACGCTAACCTTGGGGCTTTTGCTTACAAAGATGTTCAAAATGATATGCCAGACTGGGATTATTCAGTAGGTGCGGATTTAACGAACACGAACCTAGCAAAGGCAAATCTCACAGGAGCGAATCTTCAAGGTGCTATTCTCTGCAAAACGATAATGCCTGATGGCAGTATCCGTAACGATTGTTGCTGATGAAAGCGCATAATAAGCCCGTTACACACCAACCATACAAAGTTAGTTGGTTGAGTCCGAGAGGCTACTAGCGGCGGGTGAACAGGGTTATTATGCCACGATTTCTCGGTTGGGATAGTAACCGCAAGGCTATCTATTAGTGTTCAACAGCAAGAAACCTCAGAGTTATCTGTGAGGCAGTGCTTAGAGCTTATTGACAAGACGATTATGCCCTACGTTAAGTTACGATCGTTGTGTACCTGAACCAGCAAAATTAGTCCATGAGCCTTGTTTTCGAGCCTGAGACACCGCCTTTGTGGGAAGATGAAACCGGAGCAATTCGAGTTGGAAATTCAAGGGTCTTACTAGAGACTGTAATCCGAGCTTTTCAAGATGGTGCATCTCCTGAGTCTATTGTTCATCGATATTCAACTCTATACTTGTCCGATGTTTACAACACAATCGGTTACTATCTTCGACACCAGGATGCTGTAGAGGCTTACTTGAGTCAGAGAGAGCAATTGGCTAATTCTGTACAACAACGTTTATCTAACATTCAACCTGATTTGAGTTACATTCGTTCTCGTTTGTTGTCTCAACAGAATCCATAGCAGTGGGTATGTTGAGTTTGTTAAGCGATGAAAACTTTAACGGTGACATCGTTCGAGGGCTATTGCTGCGTCAACCCAATCTTGATTTGCTGCGAGTTCAGGAGATTCAGCAGTTTCTTAGGTGTAATTTATGATTTTGGTTTGGTCTACGACACCGTATAACAATTCGACAGGGGCGGACTACCGGGACACCTTTAGTATGGATGCAAAGGTTACTTGTAGTTGCTCAGTCGTGCCGTTATGCTGCGAGTTCTCGGTTGGGACAGTACATCAAATTTATCTGTAAGTGTTTAGGGTTAGCCTACTTGTGCAATAACCTGTCCAATTTCTTGAGGAGTTGCGCCTGTTGCCAGCATCGCCCGAATGAGTAATTCAATAGAAACCGAAGCATCACCATTCTCAGCCTTAGCGATCCGGGGTTGGCTGGAGTGTAATTTCTCTGCGAGTTCTGTTTGGGTCATTGATTTTTGTCGTCGTTCTTTGAGGCAACGGCTGAGAGCAAGCTTAATTTCAATCAGTGTAGTTTCTTCTGGGGTAAGGTCTAAAAATTCTGAAACAGTTCCAACTGTCCAGCCTTTTTCTTCCAGCTTTTTTCTTTTAGCTTCTTTCATACGCTTAATCCTGTGTATCTTTGTCGTATTTGCTGAGTCGTTTTTGACAGGTATCGATCGCGCTGGTGGGCGTTGCTCTGGTTGTCTTGTTGAACACTTCAAGAATCAGAATTGCGTCGTCATCAATTCGGTAGATGATTCTCCAATTGTTGTCCGTGTCTCGAATCCGTAGTTCGTGGCAGTGTGCCCCAATACTTGGCATTGGTCTTGAATGAGGCAATCCCAAGTTTTCACCTTGCTGCAACCGTCGCAGCAAAACTCCTGCTTCTATTCGTGCTTCTTGGCTAAACGGAGGTGTTTTGACTTCACCATGCAACCATACCAAAGGTTTATCCGTTTCATTCATGGGTTGTTTATATCATATCTGATATATTTATATCAATTGCCACAACCCAACAATTCAAATGCAGCGGACGGTTGAAAGTCGCTAAGTTATAGGTTATTTGCCGCCGCTGATTTGAGCCATTAGCCCTCATCAATCTGCTCGCGAGACTACTATGCCTGAAGAAACACATCCAATCGCCATCACAGCAGCTGAGGCACCTGCACGAACCAAGCCATCAAACTACCCTGAACCGTTCGCGTCGCGCATGGCGGGCAGGGAGAAGCGCCCACTTGGGGATTTGTTCGGCCTCACAAACTTCGGCGTCAACTTAACACGCTTGGCTCCCAATGCCGTTTCGGCGCTTCGTCACGCTCATACGAAGCAAGACGAGTTCATCTATATCTTGCAGGGGTGCCCAACGCTATACACCGACGAAGGTTGCACCCAACTCCGCCCTGGAATGTGCGCCGGTTTCAAGGCTGGCACTGGCAACGCACATCATCTGATCAACGAAACCTTAGAAGAAGTCGTGTACCTCGAAGTCGGTGACAGAACCCCAGGTGATGTGGGGAGCTATCCCGATGACGATCTCAAGGCATTGCTCGTGGATGGACAGTGGAAGTTTGTTCATAAGGACGGCACGCCCTACTTATGACGCAGATATCAGGCATCGAATCCGGGTTAAGCTTTCCATCGAGGCGATCGCTCATTCGCAGCACCTGATGTCAAAAGTTATGCCACAAGCCCTGGGCAGTAACAGTGCTTTGAAATTGTCAGAAGAATAATCGTGTTGTACAAAGCTTAATAATCGCTATCTGTGTTTGTATGGGTATTGAAGCCAGCTATAGGCGCGTAACACCAGAAGAATTTGAAAGATTGCAAAATGATCCTACTTATGCAAGTGTTTATTTTGGTAATGATTTAGAAACCGATGAAGAGATTCATGCCTATTTTCAAGCATTAACAGCTAGCGATCGCTATCTCAGTCTTGATAAAAATTGGCAGTCACTTGACTTCCTATTGACAGGAAGTTTTCTATATGATAAAGAGAACAAGGGTGACATATCACTGCATAAGGTGATTATGGGCGGTTCAGAAACACCTTGGGAAGCTACCTATGGCGTGGTACGTTATCTGACAGTCAGCGAGGTGAATGAGATAGCTGAGGCGTTAAATCATATTTCAGAGGACGACTTCAAATCACGTCTTGACAGTTTGCTTGGTTCTCATAAAAGCAGAGTTTACACGGAACCATATTTTCTTGATCTGTATGCTCAGTTAGTCGAGTTTTTCAACCTAGCAGCACAAGAAGGCGACATAGTACTTTTATCATTTGACTAATAAAAAACGATTTGATTTCTTCCTTGCTGCTTGGCGCTATACAATTTTTGATCGCTTTGCTCAATCAGAATTTCTGGTGCAGTGCCTTGCTCAGGTACTAGACTCGAAATTCCCAAACTGACTGAGACATAAGCACTGATAGGTGAGCCAGTATGTTCTATGCGAAGATTTTGTACCTGTTGTTGAATCGCTTTAGCAACCCACAACCCACCCTGTAAATCGGTATGCGGCAAGACGATCGCAAATTCTTCTCCACCGTAACGAGCCACAAAATCTCCAGGTTGGCGCACCGCACGACAAATTGCTTGGGCAACTTGAGCCAAACACTCATCCCCTTTCAAATGTCCGTAAGTGTCATTGAAGCGCTTGAAGTAGTCCACATCACACAGAATCAAGGTGAGTGGATACTGCTCGCAGATAGCTTGTGTCCATTCCTGTTGGAGAACCTGTTCAAAGTAACGGCGATTGGCAATCTGAGTTAAGCCGTCTAAATTGGCAAGTTTTTGCAACTCCTGATTTGCAGCCTGAAGAGTTGTTTCGGAAATCTTTAACAACTGCTGGTTGCGAATTGCTCTATCCAATAGCAGGCTGATAATAATGCCGAGGGAAATGCCAACCACAAACAACACCCCCGTCAACTGATTGAGGGTAGCCTCTCCCTGCTGATATTCCAGGCGAGGCGATCGCACAGATAAAATTTGAATTGGTTGGCGATCGCTATTCAACAGATAAATTTCTCCCGTAATCCATCGATTGTTCAACACGCGAATATGTGGAGAAATCTTGACAATATCCGACATATATGCAATGTCAGATAGATTGTGCTTGGCAGACCGTTGAGTAAGGGGTTGCTCAGAAGAGAGTGGAGCGAGTTGTAACTGGAGATCGCTGTACTTTTCTAATTGATCCAGAAATTCCTGAGTGATGAAGACTCCCATCAACAACGTCCCTCGACGTGGCCCTTTGGCATCTCCAGTTAGAATCGGACGAGCTGCTACTAATAGCAGTTCGGTGGATGTTTGCACCACGGCTAAATTCCGACTACTGCCCAAAGCTGGGTCATCATCCGCCGGAAAGCGGGTTAGGAGTCGTTCCCTGAGTAAATCGTCGCGGATAGTATTGGGCAGTGGTTTGATTTGTTGCGATCGCCGATCTATCCAGTCTAGATGAATAGGGTTATCCTTGCGGTCTAGGATACCTAATACATCATAAGCAGAATTCATCAAGCCTTCAAATGGGTAAGTGTCTTGATAGAAAGTGCGATCGCGTTCTTTCATATAAATATACATTTCTGTCCAGGTTGCTTCTGCCTTAGCACTGGAATCAAGCTTTTCGACTCGTTGCACAAATACATCAGCTACACGAGCCAATTTCTTTTGCATCAGGTTCTGCTCTAGCGCTGCAAAGCGTTGCAAAATGGGTTGGCGAATGCCTACCGCAATCCCCAATAACAGGATTGTGAGACTTGCATTACTCAATAGCAGTACCTTTAGTCGAAGATTCAAAAGTTTGACACAGGGGTAAAATTGGAAATCGAACTTATTATGCCCATATCCAAGAAGAGAAAATCTACCGAGAATTCACTGTTAAATGACTTCGAGAATCAGGCGAAGCAAGCATGAATCAAGTATGCGTTTAAGGTAGCTAACTTGATTGGTTATACTGTGTAAGATCAAGTAGAGCGATCGCGAAATTTGTTTGACTAATTGTACCGAGCATCTAGCCACTGCACTTGTCATCGAACAGGAGAAATTATGCAAACAATAAATCATCGCTTCATTGAGACTAACGGCATCAAAATGCATATTGCTGAACAAGGTCGAGGAAGCCTTGCGATCTTGTGTCATGGTTTTCCAGAATGCTGGTACTCTTGGCGACATCAGCTTGCAGCGCTCGCGGAAGCTGGATTCCACGTAGTTGCGCCAGATCTGCGTGGTTACGGGCAGACCGATCGGCCAGAGTCGGTTGAGGCGTACAACATTCTTCAGTTAACTAGCGATATAGTCGGGCTGGTTCATGTCCTCGATCGAGAACAAGCCATTATTGTCGGGCACGATCAAGGCGCAACTGTCGCTTGGCATTGTGCATTGTTACGTCCGGATCTGTTCAAAGCTATTGCCTTGCTGAGTGTCCCTTATCGCGCTAGAGCCTGGGAAAGTAAACCACCAACGGAAATACTAAAACGCATGGCGGGTGAGCAACAGTTTTATATGTTGTATTTTCAGGAACCTGGTAAAGCAGAGGCGGAACTGGAAGCCGATGTTCGTAAATCGCTCAACATGATGCTCTATTCTGCATCCGGGGATGCACCCCCCGAAAAAAGGTGGCGGTTTCTATTCGATCAAACGGAAAAATTTCTAGACACTATGACTGAGCCAGAGCAACTTCCGAGTTGGTTGAGCGAGCAAGACCTTGATTTCCTAACGCAAGAGTTTGAGCGAACTGGGTTTCGAGGCGGGTTGGCTCGGTATCGAAACCTGGACAGAGATTGGGAACTCACGAGCTTTTTAAGTGGCGCGAAACTCCAACAACCCGCTTTGTTTGTTGGGGGAGAGTTAGATGCAGTCGTGATGAGAAATCGAGATCTAGTCAACAATCTAGAAAAAACAATGCCGAACTTGAAAAAAAAGGTATTGCTGCCAAATACCGGACATTGGATTCAGCAGGAACGATCCACTGAGATTAATCGATTGCTCATCGAGTTTTTGGCGATCGCGGCATAAAAATCCGCTGAGTAATCCTGATCGTAAAGAGATTTGGCTTGTCGATCCAGGCTATATAGACAAAAGTAAGACCGTGTTATGAACTAAAACTGCACACAGCTAGATGTATCGCACTTGATTTTGCATTTCGTCTGCTGTAACTTAATTCAGAATCACTAGTAACCTTTGTGCAATTTTAATTAATTGTGTATGGGTGCTATTTAGCTTTGTTGTTTTACGAATATTTCCAGATTTGCGATCGCGCAACATCTTTGTAGGAGAATCGCCTCAGTAGATAGCTTTCAGTGGGTAGACTTAAACACAACTTGGCGTTAGGCATAGTTGCAGTTTTAGAGGGGCGATTACTCAGAGCCAAAGCTACCTGCATTTTGTAGTATATTGTAGTGCAATAGCTATAGTTTACAAATCCTTGTTGCTATTGCCTATGATTGAGCAAATCTATCTAAAAGTATCTTTTGTTGGGGAATAGCCTAAACCATTGATTGAAGTTCCACGGTGGTTAACCTTTAAGCCTGTCAATACAATGCATGACAACCTCCCAATCTCAATACGCCGGAGTTCACCATGATTCGACCGACCACACCCGATGACACGACCGCTCTGCTCGCCCTAGCTGAGGCAACCGGTCTTTTCCCGCCGAGTGCGCTAGAGTTATTGCGCCAGATGTTGGTCGATTCTTTGGGAGGAAACACCGACACAGAAAACTTCTGGATTACTGACGATGACAACGGGCCAGTGGGCGTTGCCTACTGCGAGCCGGAACGGATGACAGACAGAACTTGGAATCTGCAATTGATCGCGATCCACCCCGATCGCCAAGGTCAAGGACGCGGTGCGAAACTGCTACGCTACGTCGAGCAGGCGTTGACGGCGCGCGGTGGGCGCGTGCTGCTGGTGGAAACGTCCGGGCTGCCGGACTTCGAGCGCACGCGGGCGTTCTACGCAAAGTGCGGCTACGAGGAGGAGGCACGCATTCGCGACTTCTACGCGGCGGGCGATGATAAGATTGTGTTCCGCAAAGTGTTGAACGCAGACTAGACTACGGTCTGGAGTAATGGGCGACGAGCGATCGCTCAGATGCGAGTACCAGCGACAGCAATGCTTCGAGTGTTGAGGCATCCGCTATCCACACCACACTAAATTTTTCTGCCACCGATGGCTAGAAGCCCATCCCACAAGATGAAAATCTTTCAGTGCTGGTAAAACTGCTCTCTAAACTTGTGTCAGATCAGCTTGTAATTATCAAAAATAGTTAAAGGCAAATCTTAATGAATCCCAGACTGTACGCGCCACAAACTGGCATAGATACCATTAAGTCCTAACAGTTCCTCATGTTTACCCTGCTCGACAATTTGACCATTATCCATTACATATATGCAATGACTGTGGCGAATTGTGGAAAGACGGTGAGCGATCGCAATTGTCGTTCGATTTTGCGTAATCATCTGGAGTGATTTTTGAATTGCCGCTTCCGTTTCATTGTCTACCGCAGAGGTGGCTTCATCGAGTATCAAAATTGGTGGGTTTTTCAGAATGGCACGGGCGATCGCAATTCTTTGTCTTTGTCCTCCAGAAAGTTTCTGTCCCCGTTCGCCCACAATTGTGTCATAACCCTGGGGCAGTTGCTCGATAAACTCATGGGCATAGGCTAAGGAGGCAGCATGAATAATCTGTTCGCGTGTGGCATCGAAACTACCATAACAAATGTTATCAGCAACCGTACCGTGGAACAAAAACACATCCTGACTCACCCAACCAATACATTGCCGTAAATCCCATAAATTGAGGTCGCGGATATCAATGCCGTCAACTAAAATGCGTCCGCTCTGTACTTCATAAAAGCGTAGCAAAAGTTTAACTAACGTACTTTTACCTGAACCCGTTGCTCCCACAATACCGATTGTGGCTCCTGCTGGAATCTGGAGGGATAAATTTTTGAGTACATAGCTTCGATCGTTGTAGGCAAAGGTAATATTATTAAATTGCACTTCACCAGCCACAGTTGCGATTGGTAAGGAGCGATACTCCCCAGGAGTCGCTGCGCGAACGCCACCAGGAATTGCGATTGGGGTATTCATTAAGCCCATGACACGACGCACCGATGCCATTGCTCGCTGATATTCATCCATGATTTCACTTAGTTCTGTGAACGGCCATAGTAAATCTTGAACAATAAACACCATAAATCCATAAGTACCTACACTGAGACGATCTTGTAGTACTTCTTGACCACCCAGATACAGCGTCAGTACAAACCCTAGTAAAATCAAAAATCGCAGCACGGGTTGAAAGGCTACACTCAGGGCGATCGCTCGCTTGTTACTGCGACGATAGGCTTCACTTTCTTGGTAAACGCGATCGCTTTCATAGGCTTCGGCAGTAAAGCTTTTGATGGTGGCAATACCAGAGATATTGTTAGCGAGGCGATCGCTAATGATGCCTGAGCGATCGCGCACTGTGTCATAGCGGGGAGCTAAACTCGATTGAAAGATGAACGTTCCCCACAGGATAAACGGGATGGGCAACATCGCCAGCCACGCAATGCCGGGAGCCAGAAGCACAAAGCTAATCCCAACCGCAAATACTCGCGTGAAGAAGCTGATGAGGTTCCGAGCGCCAGAGTTGAAGAAGCCCTCAAGCTGGTTGATGTCATCATTAAGAATAGATAGCAGGATGCCCGTGCTGCGCTCTTCAAAGTAGGCGAGTTCTAGTTCTTGTAAGTGGTTGTAAGTATCTACACGTAGTTCGTGCTGTAGCATTTGTGCTATATTACGCCAAAGTTTGTCCGCTCCATATTGGCTGAGAGATTCTAAACCCCAGGTGGCGATCGTCAGCACAGACAGCACTAATAACTGAGTCAGGGGATTTTGAATGCCAAACCGAGCAATTAACGAAGTTTCTTGTTTAACTACCACATCTACCGCAACGCCGATCAGATAAGGTGGAGCCAGATCCAATAGGGTGCGTGCAATCGAACAAAGAACTGCACTGCAGATTTGGGCTTGATAGGGTTTGGCATAGCGGAGTAAAGGCACCAAGGGAGTCTGAATCATAGTTCGATAAAATTTAGGTGTACCAAAAGAAGATATTGTGTTAGGTTTCTATCCTCCTTTTATGCGTGAGATGAGTGACTACGCGGTGGGTTAAAAGCGGAAAACCAACAGAAGCGATCGCCCTAAGTTGTGTGTGACTCAAAGTATTTGGGTAAATTGAGCCATAGAACCTTGAGGGCATTCTTTGGCAACGGAGAGGGAGCATTGTATTCAGGATGAGACGGATTTTGCACAGCATTGTGATTATATTCATGACAATCCGGTGCGACATGGATTATGCGATTCTGCATAGACGATAAACGCCAAAGGTGTAACGCACCCGAAATATTTTCTATCAAAGATTGATTGCAAAATTTGTGAGAGCATGATTTTTATGCATTCAGCCTTCTTAATTTCATGCCGACACACGATTCCGAATTGCAAATCCAAGCGAGGATAATCTTGGATGCGATCGCTTTTACTCCTTTTGAGCAATGTCAACCTC
>NZ_AJLN01000118.1 GCF_000317285.1 Chlorogloeopsis fritschii PCC 6912
CCGTGAATTCACCAGTATTCCCCCTCGTCCTGGTATCTATGCAATTAGACACAAAACAGACGGTTTGCTCTATATCGGTAAAACCAAGAGTTTGCGGAGTCGTTTTAGTGGGGGACATAAGGCTTTTTTGTAGGCATGGCTCGATAAGTATAATGATGAAGATATTCGGATTGCAGTGCAGCCAATTTCTTACTGGGAAAACCCTGGGTTACTATTGGAGTTAGAAGCAATAATTCTCAGGGCTACCGAACCTCCTGACAACGTCCAAATCCCAGCCGAAAGGTGAACTTATGCAGGCTAAAAGTAAAGAACAACTGACAAGTAACGATGCCGATGTTATTTTAGAACTTCTACCTGATCGCATTCGGGAGGCTTTAATTAATCGTGCTGCCGAAATTGAGTATCCTGTTGAGGCGGTTATTGAAATGGCAATCGCAAGTTTTCTCGATACAGAAGCATTGGGTTTTGCTGATTGTAAACCGGGAAGAGGTAATTAAGCTCAAATCCATGCTGTGATTGAGTTAATTTAGGTAGCTCGAAGTTGTGCGATCGCCCCACGGCTCAGTAGATGCAGGATGGGTTAGGCGTTAGCCGTAACACATAAACCAAAAGCTGGAATTGTGATTATGTTCATGACAATCCAGTGCGACATGGGTTGTGCGATTCTGCATCGCAGAGGCTTCGCTAACGGGCTGCGGATTGGCTTTATTCTAGTTTTCATCGATATGTGGCACATGGTGTTTATCCAGTTGATTGGGGATTGCAGGAAACGATGATTTCACCAGTTGATGTCGGGAACGAGTGAACCTCTCTATATACAAATGGTTGAGAATTTATAAGTTAGGTTATGCGTTACGCTGCACTAACGCATCCTACAAGATTGGCGATCGCACTGCCTTGATTAAGGATGGATGGAATATGACTCATGATCCGTTGCAGATTAAGGTGGGCGGTGTAGACATGGCGTTTGCTGGCAGCAGAGCAGGAGCGATCGCCCGGTTGATGAAAACTGCGATCGCACTCTTCCAATGATTGACTCGAAATTTCTTCTTTACAGGAGGAGATGACGAGTCAACGATTCGAGAAGCATTGCGATTGCTACGTGCAGACGAGCAGTTAAATCAATTGGAGACTGTTTTAGCATTTTTTGCTACCTTTGTGTTAGAGAATGAATTAGTTAATGTCAAATAAGTTCTTGTTTCAAAATTCTGGACTAGCCTATTAATCAATAGTTTTAATCCAAAATCCAAAATTGGTATTAGATGTGAATTGTATATTGTGTTTTTCATTAAACAAAAAATATGAGTCAAGCTTTAACTAAATCGATAACATTTGATGAATTTATCGAATGGTATCCAGAAAATTTTGAAGTACGTTACGAATTACATGATGGGGTAATTGTTGAAAGGGCCAAGCCTAGAGGAAAACATTCTAGAGTGACTGGTTTTACAATTAACCATCTCAATATAGCTATTGCAAACTTGAATAAAGAGGACATTTGGTTTATTCCCAGAGAATCAATAGTCAAAACATCAGTTGGTAAATCGGGATATGAACCGGATATTATTGTTTTAGATGAACAAGCTCTAATTCATGAAAAAAGGTGGGAAAGTGAGTCAATTATTGAAATAGCCGATTCGGTCAAATTAATTGTTGAAGTTGTCAGTACAAACTGGCGCGATGATTACTCAAAGAAATCTGCGGACTATGAGGAAATGGGGATTCAAGAATATTGGATAATTGATTATGAAGCTTTAGGTGGTAAACGGTTTATTGGTGCTCCCAAACAGCCAACAATTTCAGTTTATCATCTCATTGATGGGGAGTATATCATGACTCAATTTAGAAATAATGACCAAATTATTTCTCCAATATTTCCTACTTTCAATCTCACTGCCAACCAAATTTTTAATGCTCATCTGTAATCATCTAAACCCTTGATTTTTCGTCTCACTGCGTAAGTCCTATTTTTACTTTGCATTCAGAGAAAAGTCCGTTATTGCCTTCGCGTGGGATGCTTTCAAATCCATATTACTTAATTTTACCCCCCAAGCACTGTCTGGGTGTCATGCAGAATTGACGTTTAAATACAGAAAAAGTTGATGCCAACGTTGTTTTTTAACTGTAGATTTCATCGTTGCTTCCCTTTGTGCCTATCCTCAAAGGAGGAGATGATGTGCTAGTAGGTATTTATAATTCGTTTTCTCAGTTAGTTTGTTGGGTTCCACTACCCTAACCTGCGGGAACCCTCTACTTTACAGAAGCCGCTCCGCGCTCCGCGTCTACGAGGGAACGGGAAGCAAGCTACGTTCCAACCTACACGAGATTGCGATAAGCTGGAGGCTTGACGCTTCGCGTATCGCACTTAGGGTGCATTAACTAAATATTTATACAAGTCATCAATCACCACACTAGCAGCAGATGGATCGTCCCACACTATCCATGCCCAAAAATCGACAAGATAAACCTGTCCTTTTTGAACAGCTTTTAGCTTTTTCCAAAGGGGTTTGTGTTTTAGCTTTTCATAAGCTTCTCTAGCACCAATATTGTGAACCGGAAAAAATAGAATATCGCCATCTAATATCTCCAGCCTTTCCTCAGAGATGTTATAAATCGCACCATTGGGTGCAACAACATTTTGTGCTGGTGGGCGTTGTAGTCCAAGTTCATCAAGGATAGAGCCGATAAATGAGTTCTTAACAAAAGTGAAATTGTTATACCCAATAGCACTAGCCACAGAAATTGTTTGATTTTGATAACGATTACCTAAGGCTACTTTGAGTTCCTCAAGCCTTTGATAGTACTTATTCATGACTTTCTGCGCTACTGCTTCTTTCCCTAAAACCTCAGCGACAAAGCTAAATTGGTCTTTCCACTTAGGTTCTTTCCAGTTGGGCATATTAGAAGGAACCACGACTGTAGGAGCAATTTGAGAAAGCAAAGGGTATATTGCTCTAGCATCTTCCCAAGCCAAAATTAAATCAGGCTTAAGTAGTAAGATTTTCTCCAGATTAGGGTCAGTTGCCAAGCCTATTTGCTGAATCCCTTCTATTTCTTCCCCAAGATGGGCTTGTTCGCTTGGATAGTTTGCATTCAAATCCTGAATTGAATGAACAGTACTACCAATGGGTTTTACACCCAGGGTAAGCGCATTACTCAGCAAGCTAAAAGGCGAAAGGATAATGACCCGTTTAGGATGAGCGGGAACACAGGTTTCCCCCATAAGGTGTTCCACGACTCGGCAAGGGCTTAAAGGCGGTGGTTTAGTACTCAGTATTACGCTATACTCAATCGCCGTACTGCTACAGCCTGAGACGATCCCAATTGTAAGTAGTGCTAGTAATAGTTGTTGTTTTACCCCCTTCAATCCCCCCTTTATAAGCAGAAGGGAAGTTGGTATCGGTTCCCTCCCTTTAGTAAAGGGAGGATTAGGGTGGGGTTGACTGCTGTAACTAACGAATCGTCTGAGCGATCGCCTGCAAAACTCCATCCAATTTTTGGTCAACCTGCTCATTCGTAAACCCACTACACGAATTCCATTTGCTTTACTCTCCTTCATCCCCCATTAGTAAGGCAGTAAACAACAGTAGTTGCGGCTGGCTCCTTCCCCTTTGCAAGGAGAAGGTTTGGGAGGGGTTAAAACTGCCACGAAATCGTACCCTGCACCGCGAACGGCTCACCATAAGAAATAGTTAATGGACTAAAGGTACTTTCAAAATAATCTACATTGAAAAGGTTTCTAAAATTGAGGGCGGCACGAAACTGATCGCGCCTATAAAAAATCGCTGCATCTGTCCGCAGATAGCTGGGGAGTTCAACGCTATTGTCCAAATCAACTTGCCGTCCTCCGACATAGAATAATCCCAAGCCAAATCCTAACCCTTGTAAGGTACCCTGCTGAATTTCATAACTAGTCCATAGATTAAAGGCATTTTCTGGAACACCATTCAACCGATTACCCACGGGAAATGTGTTGTCTTGGGTGATTCTGGCATCGGTGTAGGCATAGCCTGCAAGGATGTTCCATCCCGGCAAAATTTCACCTTGAACCCTGAGTTCAATGCCTTGGCTACGCTGTTCTCCAGTTTGAATCGAGAAGTTAGGATTGTCTGGATCAGTGGTTAAGACATTAGTTCGAGTTAGGTCATAAAAGGCAAGAGTTGTAGAAAGTTGGTCATTCAAATCAGCCTTAATTCCAACTTCATACTGAGTGCCACGCTCCGGTTGGAATGGGCTACCATCAAAGGCAGTACCAGTAACTGGGTTGAATGAGCGACTGTAGCTGGCATAGAGAGAAATGGGTTCAATCGGCTGATAAACAATCCCCACACGCGGACTGAAGGCATTCCCCGATTGACTGGTTCTGGTATCTGTCAGCAAATCTTGGGTAATTTGCTCAAATAGATCAAACCGCCCGCCCAACAATAACTTGAGATTAGGAGCCAGTGTCACCTGGTCTTGAATATAAATCCCTAAAGTGTCCGTGACGGTTGAGGTATTACCATCGTTCCTATAAGGCCCAGCAAAAGGCTGCCCATACACAGGGTTAAACACATCTAGTGGTACAGCAGGTGCTGTGAAAAGCCTGAGGTCTTGCTCGTATCGACCCAAATCAACACCAAAGACTAGCTGATGCTCAATTGAACCTGTAGAAAATCTGCCTGTTAGATTAGTGTTTAGGTCGTAGATGGTTACATCATTCTCCTCGTCGTAAAGTTCGCCATTCAATGTTCGATTATCGGGATCAAGACTCGTATTGATACGCCAGCCGTTTTCCCATATACGGTCAAAGAATCTCGCCTGAAACGCATTTTGTAATGACCAGTTATCGCTAAACTCGTGCTGTAGGCGATATCCCACTCTGCTTCTTTTGCTAGTCAGAACAAAGTCAGGGTTTCCAACAAAACGATTGCGCGGGATGCGTCCATTAGGGTTGGGCAGCACTGTACCGACTGCTGGCAAGCCTGTAAAATTAGTTTCGTTTGTCTGTGTGTACTCACCTTCTAAGGTGAAGCTAGTGCGTTCCCCAATTGCCACACTCACAACAGGCGCGATCGTGAATTGATCACGCTCAACAAAATCAATAAAACTCCCTCTAACTAGGTAGGATGCGTTCAGTCGGTACAAAACCGTCCTGGAATCGTTTAATGGTCCTGATAAATCAATAGCACCCCGATAGAAGTCATAACTGCCAATGGTGGCATCAACAGCATAAAAGGGGTCGCGCAGCGGTTGTTTCGTTACTAGATTAATGGTTCCACCAGGATTGACTGCCCCATAAAGCACGGAAGCCGGGCCTAAGAGCACTTCAATTCTTTCAATGTCGGGAGTTGTTTCCGCATTCAAACCTCCAGCCTCTCTCAACCCATTTCTGAGAACAAGGTTGCTAGCAAAATCAAAGCTAAGGAAGCCTCTAATAATGAAGTTGCTAATTTGTGTTGTTGAAGAATTGAATGGAGCTACCCCAGGAACGTTTCTTAGGGCTTCGTTGTAGGTAGTGACATTTTGATCGCGCAGCACCTCTTGCGGCACAACTTGAATCGATTGGGGAATGTCGCGCAGGGGAGTGTCGGTGCGAGTACCTACACTGGTATTCGGTACGCGATATCCATCCCGTTCCCCCGTCACCACCAATTCAATCGGCTCATCCTGCTGGGCTGCGGGTTGTTCTTCTGGTTTCTGAGTCGCTGGTTTTTCCGGCTCCTGTGCTGCTGTGGCTGTAGATGCAACTGCAAAAATCAACCCCACGTTATCATCAAATAACTCAACCGCAGGTAAAGCTTTCTCCCCAACTACCGTTATCCGCACCGTATTCGCGTCAATATTTGCAACCGTTATCTCTGTAATTCCTTCGATGGGTTTTTCTGATTTAAACGTGAAAGCATTGCCATCAGGTAAACGCAACTGCCCACCAGTGATATCTGCAATAAAATTATTCCCCGTACTGCGATTTGTGACTTGCAGTTTCTCACCTTGGGCTGTCTCCAAAACTACTTCTACACCTTTATCGGTTGGGTTTGCTCTCACCCCCGTAATTGTAATAACTTCCCCTGGGGTTGCGTTGGTTGGTGCTGGTTGTTGCACTAACATTTGGGCACTGGTTGCAGGAAATTTGATATTGCCCAGTTGAGAAATATTTGTATTCTTTAACTTTTCTGATGCCAATCCCGGTTCAGTGGCGACAGTGCCTAAAAAACCCGATAAACTAATTATCAGCCACAAACGCATACCAAAAGAAAACTGCCAAAGCTTCATAATAGCTCCTCAATCACACCATTTGAAGTTGCGATGGTTGTAGACCGGGCTTTGCCCATCGCACGAAATCGATAACGAGACTATTGCAAATAATTCTTATTCAATTAGTAAAATTGAGTATATAAAAATGCCAACAACTCTCTCTACTCAAAAAAGGCACTCATCCAATACAGTTCTGAAGAGCAAAAAATTCAAGAAACTTATTGGCTATAAGTCTTATTTTTACGCCTTTTCCCTTTCCTCTTTACCCTTTAACCTAACCGTATTGACTACTTGTCTACTCCAAAAGGGCATTACAGTGAATAGGTGACAGTAAACAGTTAACAGATAACTGGAGAATTGTCTCAAAAAGTGCATCAGCGTGTTGAATCTCTTTCTTTGAAGCGATTGCAAAATCTTCGTGTAGACGGGCTTTGCGCAGCTTCTCGCAGAGTAGCTTTGCTTGATTGTAACAGCATAAGCGATTCACAAGTTTGGTTGGAAGCACTTGAGAATTAGGATAGTCAATGGTAAGTTTTTGATGCTCGTGCCGATTTCAGCAGACTTTTCATGCGTCGAGATTCGATATTTTATAAGTTATTTCAACAATCACCAACTTTACTATTTGAACTATTGACAAATCCGCCGACAAATGCAGAAGAATATAAATTTGATTCGGTAGCTGTTAAAGAACCGAAATTTGAGATTGATGGAGTGTTTTTACCACCAGAAAATGATAGTCCAGGTGTGGTTTATTTCTGCGAGGTGCAATTTCAGAAGGAGTGCGGCTCGTTCTCAGCAGGAACCCCTAGAAACTAGGGATGTATGGCTAAGGTATATTTTGAAAAGTCACCATCAAAATGTATAACTGTTCTTTTGATGTAGGTGAGCCAAGTAACCTAGAAC
>NZ_AJLN01000119.1 GCF_000317285.1 Chlorogloeopsis fritschii PCC 6912
TACTCTCCCTCGACTCTACCTGAAAGACTTTATGAGAGAGTATTTGCAGAATCCTATTTATATTTCTACCGTAATCGTGAAAGATTTAGTGATTTACGAATTGTAATAATATACCCATCCCGCAGCAAAGAACAAAGTGATATTCGTCCTTATTTAAGCCAACTTAACAGTCCACAGGTAAATCGCATATATTTGGATGAATTAGGAGATATTCGCTCCTTACCTGTGTGGGTAGCATTGATGGTATTGACTATCCTAGAAGATGAACAAGCTACCGAGGAAGCAAAGTATTTACTCACAAGGAGCCAGCGGGAAACTCCTGAACCAGCAAATCGCGCCATAATAGATTTACTAACGACAATCATGGTGTACAAGTTTGAAGGTAAAAGCCAAACAGAGGTAGAGGAAATGTTGGGAATTACATTAAAAGAAACACGGGTTTACCGGGAAATTAGGGAAGAAGGAGAAAAATCGCTTGTCCTGCGTCAATTAACTCGTCGTGTGGGGGAGTTACCGCAAGAGGTGCGTCAGCGCGTTGAATCTCTTTCTTTGGAACAATTGGAAAATCTTGGTGAAGCGTTGCTCGATTTTACCAGCATGGCTGATTTAGAAACTTGGTTGGAAGCACTTGAAAGTTAACTGATAACTGCTAACTGTTCACTGATAACTGTTTCAAATACTGCTTGGGTGTAATACAGAAGCGACGTTTAAAAGCCGCAGCAAAATGTCCGGGGTTAGAATAACCAACTATATTGGCAACTTCGATGACAGTCAGATTTCCTTGTCGCAGTAACTTTTGTGCATATTCCATCCGTCTATCACAGAGATACCCAAACACCGTTGTGCCAAAAAGCTCTGGAAATCCGCGTTTCAAGGTACGAGGGCTGACTCCCACCATTACAGCTAATTCCAATAATGAGGGAGGATTTTCCAAACGAGATAGAAGAATTTCTCTGGCGTGATGCAGTTGATCGATGGTTTTTGGTTTAAAACCTGGTGTGGTTGATTTATAGTTGCGATCGCCTGCGATAATTGGAGCTAATTGTAATGCCATCCATTCCAACACCTTGCCTTGCAGATATACTTGCTTGGTGATACCACAAAAGGGACAGTTTATAATTTGTTGGGCAACTCCTTGAAGTGCTGGAGTCATTTTTAGATAAATTCTCTCCTGCCAATCATTATTCCGTGTCAGCATTTTCAACTGTGGCAGTAATTCTCCATCTTCACCTGGGAAAAAATTTGCCAACATCAACGGTTGTCCCATGTAGATGTGGACACTGAGAATCTGGTCAAATTTGTCAATTCTATCTATCTTGCGAGCTTGAATCCCACCACCGGAAATTAGTGTGCAACCATTTCCCAGTGTTCCATAATCACTTTTAATTTTTCCTGAAAGCGCGATATCAAAATGTAAGGGATGCTCGCCTCCGGGTTTTTGAATATGCAAATCATCGTGATATAGATAATTGCCAATTGTCAGGCAGAGATTTGGAAATACTTCTATATCTTTTGCATAACCTTGACCTAGATAAGTTGGCATTGGAAGAATAGTTTCATATTTCTCTAGGCTCCTGGAAGTATATTCGGCTTCCTCCCATAGTTCTTTGGCTTCGTCCCACATTCTAAAGTATTCTTCGAGCATTAGGATGATGGTCATTGCTAGTGATTGAGAGCAAATAGATTTATTGACAATAATTATCAATATAATTATTGTCAGATTTGGAGGATTAAATCAATCCCAGCAGTCAATTGAAGGCTGAAGTATGAAGTGTGTAGACGCCCGTTAGGGCAGGTTCCCGAAGGGTAGTATGAAATTATTTTTTTCGCCCTAACGTGGCGAGGCTTGTACCAATTCTTACTTTATCCTTTCTTCAGTCAAGATTGATATGTGTTGTTTGATATAACTTGTCAATAAAAGCACTTGGAGAAGGCATGGTGTTGTCAGACAGAATTTGTTATTTCTTTTGACAGATGTTCTTAACTGTATATACTTTCTTCTGATAGAGGCTAAGTCAAATCACAGTAGTTACTCTATTTAATAGAGTAGGCACGAAGTTAGGCAAAAATTGCTGTTTTTGTTGTTAAGTATCGGATTATCAGAGAATATTCCGTCTAAATCAGAGAAAGCATAGCAAGCAAAAGAGATTATTTGTATTTTGAATTTATTAACTAGATTTTTGGAATTTAGTCTAGTTTTTGGCATCAAACTACCAGCGCAGAATGCATAGTAACTAATTGTCTCACTTGCAGCAAGAAAGTGATGCAATTTAGTAACTCTAATGTATTTGATGAAGTGAAATATTGATTGGAGAACAGTGATATGTCATTAGTTAAACTTGACCAATACTATCCCAATTACAAAGAACTTTTTGATAACACAGACATCAAAAATTATGATGTCTATGATGATAAAAATGACAAAATTGGTTCTGTTCAAAACATTTTAATCGATGAAGATACTGGACGTTTCCGGTATTTAATCGTTGATACAGGATTTTGGGTATTTGGGAAGAAAGTCTTGCTGCCGATTAGTATGGCACGCATTGATGAATCACAACGACGTGTGAGTGTACCAGGGCTAACCAAAAAACAAGTAGAAGATTTGCCTGAATTTACAGAAGATTTGTCAATTGATCGCGATTACGAAGAGCGCGTTAGATCTGTTTATCGCCCGTTGTATTCATCGTCAAGTACAGTGTCAAGTTACGATCGCAATACTTACAACTACGAGCAAGAACCGTACTTCTATGACATGAATCAACAAAGCTATCCTACTTTCAGAACATACGAAGAACGACTAATGCAAGCAAGAAGACGTTAATACTCACGGGGATAGTATCTATCAGCCTTAGCTTGTAAATAACAGGCTAGCCGGAATTTGTTCTGGTTAGCCTGATTTCCTAGCAACATTTTCCCTATTTAAGTCAAAATAATAATAAACCACTATTGGGGGCACTGTAATGTTTGGTGTCATTCAATTTATCCGAAACTCATTTATTCGTCTTGAAGGCTTTCTCTACCAATTATTTGGTTTCATTAGAAAAATCTTTTCTCAAATATTCGGTTTTCTGGCTAGGATATTTGGGTTCACTCAGCCTGGATATTTCTTAGAATCGGATGATGCAACAACCATTAAGCGATCGCAAATTAAGCAACCAACCGAAACTGAGGTAAAGGTAACTCCAGAAACCTCCTTGAATCCTCGTCGTCGCCCCGATCCGAAGATGGATTACTTTCGCAAAATGGCTCAAGACATGAAAAAGAGCTAAGTAGAAGGCAGATGGGAAGTTAGGTAATAGGGGACAGGAGACAGGAGACAGAGAAGTTAGGTAATAGGGGATAGGGGACAGGAGACAGATGAGTTTAATTGTCCTGTACCCTGTAACCCGTACCCTGTAACCTGTACCCTGCCCTAGTGTACGCACCTCAGCAAGGGCTAGTATTTGAGATTATTTCCCTGCTGTTACCTGCTCAATTAGGGCAAGAACATCACTGCGACTGAGCTTTTCTTTGCCATCAGCGATCGCGTTGAGCGTACCATAAGCTAAACCCAGGGGTATTTGGCAGAAATCTAAAGCAGGGCCATCCGGGAGGGCGCTATTATAAGCATCTGCTAGGGCAAGATTGCGACGGGCATACTCTTGCATATTTTCTGCGCTCCAACCTTCTGGGAAAAAATCTACCCCACGCACTACATCTTCTTTGTGGTTACGAATAATATTAACTGCCTGCAAGCCACGACCAAACCCGATCGCATGAGTACGGTTAGTTTGCGTTCCATCGTACCAAACCCATAAATCGGAGAGCAACAAGCCAACTGCACCTGCTACCCCAAAGGTGTAGCGATCCAAGTCGGATTCTGTAGTAATTTGCCAATTGTTTTCTGCCCAGTATGCCATTCTGTCTGCCATTGCGGCAGTTGCATCCCAAATTCGAGGAGCGATCGTTTCAGGTGCAAGTATTGCCCATTCTCTAATCCTAAAGCTTACTTCTGGTAATATTTTTTCATATGTAGTAAATCCCACAGAGAAAGCATCAACAGCAAAACCATCAACTGCTGCTTGTAACGTGAGGCTAATTGTTCGCAGTAATTTTGCTTTGGTAAGATTATCAAGTTCTGGATGGTCTTCTATTTCATCAATAGCTCGCATACAAAGATATGCTGATGCTACTGCTTCTTGCAAACCCCGTGGTAAGCGAACAATTGGGATGTAAAATGTCCGGCTAGTTTCCTTTAGAATCTCTAATGCATCTATAATTAAATTCATTTTTACACTCCTCATTCGGGTTTGATCATACTGAAGTTTGTAACTTTTTTACAATTTTGTATAGAGACTTAACTAAAACTTCATAATTTTGACTGCAATATTTGTGCTGTAACATATTTTTTATTTATTTTTTATTTATGTTTAATTTATGATTTTGACTAATACATTCAAGTTGGTAAGTACGAGATTCTTATAGAGATTTCTATCTTTGATTCCAGTAATTTTCTAGATAATATCAAACCTCACTAAACACTGAATACAAGTATGTGAATTAGGTTATATCATTTTGGCTTTTAGATTTTGAAAATGGAATTGTGAATTGCTTTCTGTATCCGGATTTGGTAAATCCATTTGTCGCAATTTTTTTTGAAATGGTGTTAAGAAATATAGACATACGTAGCGAGCCTTTTCTTAAAATCACGACGTCAGCCTAATTCATAAGCCTTTAAATAAACGCAATCTAATATCAACTGATACAACCTCAATCTAGCATTCAAGCATCAAGTTATTACACTCTTAAAACTCAAGTACATACTCTAAAAGATGGAATTCTTCCCTCATAGTTACTGATATTTTACACCTACCCTCTAACCCACCAGAGAATCAATTCTCTAGATAATATAACTAAGTTTGTTAACAGCAAGGCGGGCACTGTTCACAAAGTAAAAATAAGGGTTTGAGGAAAGTTAGACAGAGGATGTTTTAAAAGTTTTGGGCGAATATAATTCGCTACTACACAAGCAAAGTCCACCTAGCCTGCGGCAATGGCAAAGCCGTACGTGGACTAACAGAAAACTAAATTTTTAAATCTGCGGAGGCAGGTTTTGTCTGTGTAGGCGCAATTTCTAATCGCCAGGGCTGGTATTAATTTAGACTTTTCAAACAACCTCTAAAAGCTGAGATTCTAGATTTGTATAATATTTATCAAGCAACAAATTAGAGAGAATTTTTAAACTATAGCAACAACCAAAGTTGTTAGGACATCAACAGATGATAAAACTTAAACACCAAAAGACTTTTAACCCTGTCACCTGTTCCCTGTTATAGTTTAGATTTTTTACAGAATCACAACTAAATACTGGTAGTGCAAAATCCAAAATCAATTCAGCCAAATAGTGTTTGATATTGGCTAAGAGCTATTAAAGGAAAGTATTCTTGATAAAGATGATACTTTAGATAAAAATGACAAGGAAAGCCAGTACCTGTAAAATCTGCTTCATCCCAAGTTCCATCTGCTGCTTGAGTTGCTAATAAATAATTAATGCCCCTTTCTAGTACTGGTTTTGCAAAATTGCCAGTTGCTTTACCTGCTGCTATCAAGCCAATTAAAGCCCAAGCGCTTTGAGATGCAGTACTGCGCCCTTTGCCTTTCAAGCTTGGATCATCGTAGCTGCGGCAAGTTTCTCCCCAGCCACCATCAGGATTTTGACACTCTATTAACCAAGCTGCACCCCGTTCAATATTGTTTTGATAGGTTTGAGGAGCAATGACAGATAAAGCAGTCAATACACCGCTTGTCCCATAAATGTAATTTACTCCCCAACGACCAAACCAACACCCCTGCGGCTCTTGCTCTGCAATCAGATAGTTAATTGCCCGCTGGAGGTTGGATGCATCCATTGATAAATTACAACTACCTACCATTTCTAATACTCTGGCAGTGACATCAGCAGTGTTGGGATCGATCATGGCTTTAAGATCGCCATAGGGGATCAGGTTCAGCCAATCTTGATCGTTGTTTAAATCAAAAGCAGCCCAACCGCCTGCTCGACATTGCATAGAAACAATCCAATTCACGGCACGAGCGATCGCTCTGTGCTTGAGTTTTTCATTGGGAAGATGAACGGCATTTAACGCCATCACCACGACAGCAGTATCATCGACATCGGGATAAAAGCGATTGTCAAATTCAAATGCCCAAGCACCTGGTTTACCTTGCCGATTTTTAATTGCCCAATCACCGTAGTCTAAAATTTGCTTGTTCAGCAGCCATTCTCCAGCTTTCACCAAAGCTTGATGAGCGGGTGATAAACCAGAATCAACCAGCGCTCTTATTGCCCAAGCTGTATCCCAAACTGGAGAAATGCAAGGTTGAACTCGATAACTATCTTCTGTTTCTATGGCAAAATTATCAACTGCCTGGAGTCCTCTTTCGACAATCGGATCGTTGACATCATAATCTAAGCTTCGCAACGCTAATAGTGAATTCAGCATTGCCGGAATAATGCCGCCCCAATCGCCTGTTGCTTCTTGTCGTTCTAAAATCCACCGCTCGGCGGCGTTAATACCTTCTTCACGAAAAGGTACTAAATTGAGTTTTTCTGCAAATTTAAACGCACTGTCAAGGCTGATAAATAAATCTGTCCAATCGCCCTTGCTGGGTAATGTAAACTTAATTTGCTCAGCTCCTTCTGCATATAGTTCGTTTAAGGTAATCGCAGGTTCTACTTTATAGACGGGTTTGCGATCGCACACAATTAGTAACGGCACAGTGCTTGAACGCGCCCAACTTGACATCTCATAGATGTTAAATAGAAAATTCTCTGGCAGCAACATTACCCAAGGTGGCAGGGAGGGAATGCCTTCCCAGCTATAGCAACCAATCAGCGCCAGATGTAACTTAGTAAAAATGCGAGTCTTGCTAATGCCACCTCGCTCTAAAATAAATTCTCGTGCCTTAATCATTGCTGGATCGTTTTGGGGCACGCCCAACAATTTCAAAGCCATGTAGGCTTCTACTGAAGTACTGAGTTCGCCTCCATCTCCATAAAAAAGTTCCCAGCCACCGTGTTGTCGTTGCTGAGAACGCAGATATGTTTCAACCTTGTGCAAAGCTCTAGAGCGATCTGTTCCCCAAATTTTATGAAGTAGCACTACTTCGGCAGTAATGGTGACATTGGATTCTAACTCAGCCCACCAGTACCCACTAGGATTTTGAATTGACAGCAGATAATTCTGGCTTGCAGCGATCGCCTCTGGGAGTGTTGATACTGTAACCCTGTTTTCAGTTTGCATGGAATAATTTTTAATTAGGTTTTGCTGACTGGGTGGCTAGATATTGTTACCAAAAAATTAGTCAAGCTAGCAACTGTATTTAATGGATTTGCTTATTGTTAGTATTAAAAGCATTGAGCAAAGCTTGAGTAAATAAGCATATGTAAATATTTAAATAACTAACGAATTAAAATTTTCATTAATATACTACATTTTCCTGTCACCAATGCAAAAACATTATGTAATTTTCTCTGGGATTTGATTAATCAACGAGAATAATAACATTCAAATCATTCTGCCTAAGTAAACGACATTAAAACTTAGGCAGACAAAAGAATTCAATTTGTCTGCTCTAGATATTACGAGTATGATTTAAACTACTATACATCAATGCAATACTTCAATCCAAGTATGGTCTATACTCGTTCTAATATGTATGCTTTTAATAACAACATAATTTGAATATAGCAGCAGTATGTAAAGTTTTTCCTCAGTAAGGTTATGGCAGCAATTGAATTAAGTCTGGCACTTCTATCTTTATTAATTTGGGTGGGGTTGCTGATTGGGCGAGGGCAGTTTTGGCAAATAGATCGGCAATTAGCAGTTGCACAAACACAGGATGAAGGATTGCCATCAGTTTGTGCAGTCATTCCTGCCCGTAACGAAGCAGATTTACTGCCAATCACCTTGCGATCGCTTTTAACTCAAGACTACCGGGGCTTGTTTACCATTTTTTTGGTAGACGATCGCAGTACAGATGGAACAGCTGAAGTTGCCAAACAAACTGCCCAAGCACTGCACAAAGACAACCAATTACAAATTATTACTGCCAAACCATTACCTTCTGGATGGACAGGTAAACTTTGGGCAATGGAGCAAGGCGTACAACAAGCAATAGAAACACTCCAGTCTAATTATCTACCAGAACCAGACTACTTTTTGTTCACTGATGCAGATATTGAACACGATTCCGCAAATCTCTCCCATTTGGTTGCGAAGGCACAACAGGAAGATTTAGAGCTGGTTTCGGTGATGGTACGACTGCGATGTGAGAACCTGTGGGAAAAACTTTTGATCCCAGCTTTTGTTTTTTTCTTTCAAAAACTTTACCCTTTTCGCTGGGTTAATAATCCAGATAAATCAACTGCTGCTGCTGCGGGGGGCTGTATTTTAATTCGCCGAGAAGCACTAGAGCGGATTGGGGGTATACAAGTAATTCGGCAAGCGTTAATTGATGATTGTGCCCTTGCTCATGCAGTCAAGTCTAGCGGTAACGGGCGCATTTGGCTAGGACTTAGCAATTCGGCTCGCAGCCTGCGCCCCTATCCTTCTCTCGCTACCATTTGGGATATGGTTGCCCGCACAGCCTTTACTCAACTCAACTATTCGCCGTTATTGTTAGCTGGAACGGTAGTGGGGATGACGTTAGTTTACATGGTTCCACCTTTGAGTTTAATTCTGGGCGGGTTGACGGGGAATTGGTTGGTAGCAGTGATAGGTTTATTGGCATGGCTGTTGATGTCGCTAGCTTACTTACCGATAATCCGCTTTTATAAATGTTCTTCTTGGCTGGCTTTGTGTTTACCGGGAATTGCTTTTCTTTATACAGTCATGACTGTAGATTCCGCAGTGCGTCATTGGCAAGGGCGGGGTGGCGCTTGGAAAGGGCGGGTTTATCAGGTGTAATGAAGAAAGGCAGTACTTTAACTTCGCTCAGTAACCGGGCAAGAGCAGAAGGGAAAAATTTTCTTCACAACGGCTTGAAGGTTGTTGGTGATAGAGTTTACTGATTTTGGAAAAGCTTGGTTGGCAACTGGCAGAATTGAAAACTCATGGCTGAATCATTAAATGATGCAATTACCAGAATGCAAAAACTGCGGCAAGAAGTGGCGTTGGATAAAACCTCAATCTGCTTCATGATAGAAGAGGGGCGAAGATAATAAGATGCAGTTTATAGCGTTTCCCGACCCAGTGAGGTACAGGAAGAAATAATTAACCACAGATGAACACAGATGAACACAGATAAATTTGTACCTGAGCAGACTAGAAACCGCTATATTAAACCTCAAATTCAAATACCGGAAAAATTACCCTTTTTAGAAAGATTATGTTGGCAAAGAGAAGATATAGAAAATCTTACTCTTTTAGAGATGCTCAGAATATATGAACGAGGGTGGCATTACCGAGGAGTTTTAGGCGATTTGAGCCAAACAGAAGCTTTATTTGTGCAGCAGTTAGCTCAATATTATGGTTCATGGTTAAAAGCGCAAATGTTTGACAGGGAATTTCATCAAAAAATTTTAAGGGTTCTGAATCAATTAAATGCTAATTTTTTATTAGAATGTGGCGCATATTTTGGCGATGGTACTCTGGTTAGCTTAAATCATGGAGAATATAGATTAAGCAAGGATATAGATTTTCTTTGTTCCACTGGTGCTGGCTATCGGCTACTGCGACAAAAAATAGCTGAAAATCAATATAATGCCCTCTTTAATACTCAAAATAATCTCAGCCTACCCGCAGAAATCAAAGCTGACCAATACGGGGTAAGATTTGCAATTATAGTTGATGAAACTCTGATTAAATTTGAGATTATTATGGAGGGACGTATCGAATTGGGAGAACCAGATTATCCCAGTTGGTCGCCCGTACCATGCTTAAATGAAATTGACTGTTTTGCTGAAAAACTTTTAGCTAATTCTGATAGATGGAATGATTCCTCGGTAGAATCGAGAGATTTAATTGATTTAGCGATCCAAAGGCTTAAGTCTCCAATCCCAAAAGAGGCAATTGAGAAGGCAGAAACAGCCTATCCCGTGATTGAACCTTTAAAAAAAGCAATATCCTTTTTCCAAAATAACCCTAATTACCGAGATAAATGTTTTACTGCTTTGCGAATTGTCAAGCCCAGTAAAATTCTTGATGGTATTGATTTAATAGCAGCGGATTTAGGTTTAGAAAAGACAGCTAGAACTTTTAACGAATATAGACAAGACGGAGAATGACAATATTTAAGGTATTTAGCCTGTCTCCTACGTCTATGTTTGTGAGCAAGAAACTTCGAGTCTGATGGCTCTCAATTTGTACCTTGCCCCTAATTAGCCTGGAACTTAAGTACCCTAAGGGAAGCCGCCCGGAGGGCGTCTACCATGCTAATAGTTCAAGTCAGTTAAAACTAACTGAACATCCTGTACCAATTCAAAATACCTGCGGAAGCCGCTAGCTAGCGCAACGCCTAACGGCGAATGCGTCTACAAAATACCCTGCACCGAAGCCGCCTTGCGTCTACAAACTTTAAAAAGCGTCAGATGCTGTCTGGATTTTAAAGTTTGCATCTGTGAAATCTTGCACCATTCTCAATAACCGTAAGGTGGGCACTGCGTAACTTTCCTCAAATCCTTATTTTTACGTTGTGGAAAGTGCCCACCCTACAAAAATTGCTTGGATTTCCACCATGCGTACAGTTGCGATCGCCCTTCCATCAATAGACATTAGCGGCGGTTTTTGCGGATACTCTTCAGCGTTACTTGGCACTCCTCACTCATTACCTACGTCAATTACCTGACTAAGCTAAATCTGCATCAGTGTTCCTGGTGAAGTAATTTAGTGATTGGATTGAATGGAAGTTTATAAATTAACCTCATTATTCAGCATAAATGCATAAATATCTAGAAACTCATGGCAACTCATCTCTAAGAGATAAAGTATAAAATTTAACGCTAAGTTCGCTAACTTATTATCTATACTTATGCAACTACCTTTCATTTACCCAATAAAGCGTCTTCTCCCAGTTCTGTTTGCGATCGCATTTGCTACAGTACTGCTACTAGAAAACCTCACTCCTGTCACTGCTCAACTCTCCCAATCACCCGCCCAAGAAATTCGCGGTGTTTGGCTAACTAATAATGACTTTGACATCCTCAGGCATCGCGCCAAACTACAAGATGCAATTGAGCAATTGCGTCGAATGAACTTTAACACAATCTACCCCGTGGTTTGGAATGATGGCTATACAAAATATCCCAGTGCAGTAGCGCAACGAATGGGTATCCCTTTTTTCTTCAAAGGTGCAGAGGGACAAGATGTAATTGCAGATATCATTGCTCAAGCCCGTCGCCAAGGTTTACTCGCGATCCCGTGGTTTGAGTTTGGCTTCATGGCTCCTCTAACTTCAGAACTGGCATCAGAACATCCAAATTGGCTAACACAAAAGCGGGATGGCACCCAAACTTCAATTAGTGCTGCGGGTGAGGTGGCGTGGCTTAATCCTTTCCACCCAGAAGTGCAAAAGTTTATTACCGATCTTGTGGTGGAAGTGGTTACCAAATATAACGCTGATGGTATTCAATTTGACGACCACATGAGTTTACCTGTGGATTTTGGTTACGACAAGTACACAATTGACCTGTACACTAAGGAAACGGGCAATCCTCCCCCACCCAATCCTCAAGCTCAAGCATGGATGCAATGGCGGGCAGATAAAATCACAGCGTTTATGATCAAGCTCAACCAAGCTGTGAAAGCAAGAAAACCCAATGCAATTTTTTCTGTTTCTCCTAATTACTACGATTTTGCTTACAAATTTCAATTGCAAGACTGGCTTAACTGGGTGCGCCTGGGTATTGTAGATGAGCTTGTCATGCAAGTTTACCGTGATGATTTACAAACTTTTAACAGTAAACTTACTCGCCCAGAAATTATCGAAACGCAACAATTAATACCTACTGGCATAGGTATTATGTCAGGATTGAGAAATCGCCCAGTTTCTATGCAACAAATCCAGTCTCAAGTACGGGCTGCTCAAGGACGTGGTTTAGGTGTAGTCTTTTTCTACTACGAAAGCCTTTGGGATTATGCGCCAGAACCTGTAGGGCAACGACAAAATGGATTTCTAGCCCTTTTTCCCAACCAGGTTTTGCGGGATATCTCCCAAATCACAACCCGCAAACCAAGCTATAATTCCCTATCACTTCCCTTGTATACAAAAGGTTCCGTCGGGCAAAGAACTCGCGGCTATTTTCTAGAGGTAGCAGTGGCAGGTGGGCAGCCAAGACGGATTTTAATGGATACAGGCTCCGCAGGATTGAGAGTTCCGAAAGAGTTTTTGGGAAATTTCCCCATCCGCAGAACGGGTAAAGTTGTCAAGGAAGTATTAAATGATGGCACTATCCTACAAGGAGAATTAGTTTATACTAATGCACGGATTGGGCCGATTCCAACAGAGGAACCGATTCCCGTGCAGGTTGTTACTAGTCGCCAATGTATCGCTCAAAAACCTAATTGTTCTGCCAAAAGTGGGACGCCCTTCTCTGGTATTATCGGTGTCAACTATTTTGAAAAGTCATTACCCCATAATCCATTGAGAAAATTACCAGGAAATTTCAGTAATGGATTTATTGTTACTG
The DNA here is from genome assembly GCF_000317285.1 of Chlorogloeopsis fritschii PCC 6912. Lineage (GTDB taxonomy): Bacteria > Cyanobacteriota > Cyanobacteriia > Cyanobacteriales > Nostocaceae > Chlorogloeopsis > Chlorogloeopsis fritschii. The sequence goes on from NZ_AJLN01000119.1 coordinate 12,671, forward strand.
GTAATAGTAATGGCGGTAACAGTAGTCTAATTCTCGGTTTGACAGCAGAGAATCGAGAAGGTTTTAAAATGACTTCCCTAAGCAAACAACCTGCGATTAGTGGCATACCTGGCAGCAGATGGGATTCTAGACTCAATGGAGTTTGTATAACTATCACTGGAAGCTCAATGAACAATACCTGTAACAGCAAAATGCTCACCGATACAGGAACAAATAGTGGTTTTACTGAAATTAAGTCTGCTTCTCTTGCGGGTAAACTCAAACCAGGAAAGTTACGCCCAGAAAATAAGGTACAGGTAACAATTCCTGGCATTTTTGACTACAGCGTTGTGCCGGGAAACCGCGACGGGTTTGATCTGTGGAATATTAATGTATCTCCAGGGGCACAGCATCCTGTGGTTGTGAATAGCGGGATCGGATTTTTTGATAAATATGATGTGCTCTTCGATCCAATTAACGGGCAGCAAGGTTTTCGCGATCGCAATTAATTAGGTTGCTGCTTTCTTTCCACTCCCATTACCTTCCACACTGGCAACAAACGCAGGTTGCTGTGAATTGGGAGTTGGCGGCTCACCTCGCAGCCCTTTGCGACGCTGGTTTTTGGGAACTCCTCCCGCCATGCTGTACTCTGTGCTGCTTTTGCCATATCGAGTCGCAACTCCCAACAGCATATGCTCTGCCATATCTGCCAACTCGCGCTCTGTTTGGAGCATTTCACGGTATAACTTATCCAAGTTGGAAAGGGCAGTATTGTAGGTATTTTCTTGAGTTCGCATCTTCTCAATAAGAGTTGAGAAGGTAGATAAGGTAAGTCCATTGCCTACATTTAAATTCGGATCAATTGAGTTCATGCTAGCCGCACGACGCACTGCTCTTTCTAAAATTTTAGAGCTTCTTTTTTGACGAGCCATAATCTACACCTTCTTCTCAATTACGGGTAATAATATTTACTTTAATAATTTCCCGTATTGATTGCCTTGAGAGTATTTCGGCAAATCTGCAATAGCTTTTGCTACAAAGCGATCGCGATCGTGAGTGCAAGAATTACTGATATGAGTTAGCAAATAAGTAAATTAAGAATGTAATTTGCCGTTTGCTTGCGGAAAACACTAAAATGAGTGCGCGATCTACCGAAATGAGAAGGCAATTAGGCTTTTTGAGTAAGCAATATGCCTTTTTGCCTGCGGAAAATACCTTTAGGAGTGCGCGATTTACTGAAATGAGAAAGCATTTAGGCTTTTTGAGTAAGCAATATGCCTTTTTGCTTGCGGAAAACACCAAAATGAGAAAGCGATCGGGCATTTTGAGAACTCATTTAAGCATTTTGAGTAAGCAATATGCCTTTTTGCTTATTGAATCGACTTGATCTATTTTTTCGATACTGTTGGATTTAAATACAACCCCTATCTATTCGTCAATTAACCATCCGCGCTGTATACCATGTTCAATCCCGCCAGTCCAATCCATTATTAAATGGTTTCGCACCTTTTTAAAGAGGTGTTGCACAACAATCGGGTTAATTGGATTTTTGACATAGGTTAATTCGTATCTAAACTCTCGGTCAGTATTTTTCTGCTGACGTAGTACATAAATTTGGTCAACCTTATATTTTCGTAAATTTACATCACTGGTTAGCTTAACCCACTCCATGACCACAAGATACAAACTATTAGGATTTCTTGCCTTTAAATCTTCTGCTGCGCGTGAAGAACCTTCAAGCATAGTTTTGTCAAGGTACGTCTTACACTCGATTGCAACAACTGGTATGTCAAAAATGTGTGTCTCGGTGTTACCTGTAACTGTCACCTCAGAATATGTACTTGGCTCTTCTTTTAGAAGAGGAAGTATCTCACCAGTATTTTCATCTTGCTCTGGGGGAGGTGCTGCTTCAAATGATACTTGAATAGTTGCACCAATGACAAAATCATGATCCTTCTTCTCAATCCGCGCATACGGTCGCTTGAGCATTTCAGAATATTTTGGTGGCACAAAGAAGATATCTTTAAATGTATGTGACTTACCAATAAGAGCGTTTTCTCCAAAATCTCCTGTCAAATCTTTAAATAAATAATAAAGAAATTCCTCTAAAACACTAGAATGAAGGTTTGATCTTGAGTCAAATTTTTCAGCATAATGCTGCTGATCTAAAAAATCTTTGTATGTAGAGAGAAGCTCTACTCTTTCAGCAATTATTGCGTCATCCTGCTCAGTAGGTTTTGATGTTGGGCCGATTAAATTCATATTGGCTAAATGCCATTTATTGTACTCAGTTCTAATTTCGTTGAGGTATTTTCTACTATCGACGTCTCTATATTTGGTACGATGGTTTTCCTTCTGCTCAAGGTTAGAGCCATGAACTAGCGGATTTCTATCAGTTGTTGGCATAGCTCTAATTTCTCTAGCAGATGAAGTGCAATTGCTTTCGCAAGAATAGGTGGGACAGCGTTACCGACTTGATTGTACTGGCAAAGAAATTTCTCATCGAATCTTGCTTCTCGATGTAATAGCTTATGGGATACAACAGTTTTCTTTCCTAGAAAACGATAGTTATCAGGAAAAGACTGAATTCTTGCTCCCTCACGAGCTGTTAAATTTCGATGTTGAAAAGGATGAATAAAATTAGCATAAAACGAGGCTGCAATTGTGTGTGAAGGCTTATGGGGATTTAAGCGGCGATTGTTCTGGTCATAACTTTTATTTGATAACTCGCCATTGCCACTACGTCGTCTGGCTCCATGTTCTTTTGGTACATCTGAACTTGATTCACCCCATTTAATATGTTTAAAGCGTTCTACAAGCCGCTCGGAGTGTTCCATCGCAACATGATTATAAAGTATGTAACTACCATGTCTAGCCCAAACTTGATAATTGTTTTGAGGTTCCACAATATAAGGTTGCTCTTCGTTACCTTCCCGTGCATTAAGCTCTGGTAAATCTGATATTGCGTCCCATAGAGTTAGAGCAGGTAGTACCTCTGTGCCATCAAAAACAGATAGTTGAGATTGACTTATATGTTGTAGTTCTAGAGAGTGCGTCTTTCTAGGAGAGGCTAACTCTTTGCCCATCTTATTGCCGACGATAAAAATGCGCTCTCTAATCTGCGGTACACCATATTCAGCAGCGTTCAAAATCCATACTTCCACAAAGTATCCAAGGTCTTGAAAGGTCTTCCTAATAATATCTATAACCTTTTGTCCCTCTGCATTTTTGCGTGACAGTAATCCTTTTACATTTTCCATTACAAATGCTTTAGGTTCAAGAAAATTTATCCATTGAGCAAAGTTAATAAACAAACTGTTTCTGGGGTCTTTAGGATCTTTTTGAGCCGGCCCAGCAATACTAAAACCTTGACATGGAGGCCCGCCAATCACAATGTCTGGTTTAAAGATACAAATTTCCTTAACACTACTTTCCGTATTAAAATTACGGATGTCATGTTGAATAACTGTCATATCGGGGCGGTTGCAACGCAGCGTATCGCAAGCCCAAGTATCAATTTCAACAGATAGAGGCACAGAGAAACCAGCCATTTCAAAACCCAAACCAAAGCCACCAGCTCCAGCAAACAGGTCTATAGCGATAGGTTTTTCTCCCCTAATCATAAGCCCCCACCATAAAGCATTTAAGTTCTAAACAAATTAGCATGATACCCTTGTACCATGTTGTCAATCATGCTGACTTCTGTTGTCAACTGCTACATAAGGGAGATACTAAGTACACTACCTAACAACTTGGTGCAGTGCAACACCCCCATGATTAGCGATCGCATTTAAGACGTTGCGCTACAAAGAACTTATGAGATAGTAAAAGTTATATCTTTGATTCCTGCCCTGTGAAGTTCATGCTCCGCAATCGATGGATCGTCCTCCTGATAGCTGTGCTAGCACTCTTCCTGGCTCACGGCATGGCGCTGTTTTACCGGGTTCAACTTGCTGTTTCCTTGTGGTTTCCTCCATCTGGAGTTGCGATCGCTTTAACATTCTGGTTTGGGCCAATTGGTGCTATCTTGGCAGGAATCGCTTCTGTAACGATGGCACCTTTTTGGGGTAACGATGGTTGGAATCGCCTAGTAGGGTTAACGGATGTTATAGAACCTCTGGTAGCCTGGTTTATTTATCGCTATTGTTTTCAAGGTTCACTAACTCTCCAAGGACTCAGAAATACTATCACGTTCATTGTGAGTGCGCCCCTAGCTGCTTGCGCTACTTCAGCAATCGCAGGCACCTCAGCTTTATTTGTCTTGGGAAAGCTACCAGAAGCAAGCTTGAGTACTACGATCGCTCACTGGTGGTTAGGAAATGCGATCGCGACAATGGCGATCGCGCCGCCAATGCTTTTACTATTGACTCCACTTTTGCGGCAGTGCCGATTGATATCAGTAACAGAGCAATCTGCAACTAACCACTTCCAATTAATTGCCGCTCGCTCGTCTGAGATAGTCTTGATTGTTATATTTAGCACCTATATCGCTTGGTTTACTGTCCAAGCCACACAGGAAACAAATTTTGTATTTGAGCAGCTTTCCCTGTTAAGCTTCATTCCTATTGTGTGGGCAGCAATCCGCTTTGGCGCTACGGGTGGAATGCTGACAGCCAGCTTTTGTGTACTATTAACACTTTTTTATTACTTGCTCCTTAATCCCAACTTTATTTCACTGCCAAGATTTCCGCTAGCAGCCGACATTCTCCAGACTCATAATTTGAGCTTGCTGATACAGTGCGTTGTGGGATTAGTAATTGGAACTGCCATTGTAGAGCGGGATACTTCTCTAGTTGCTCCAACTGGTGATACTCAAACTCATGCTCAACTTAGCAAGAAACTGTTTCAATTAAACCTCTTACTTACCGAAGTCAACCAGCAATTACAAGAAAGTGAAGAACGCTTTCGCACCTCTGTTGAAAATATGCTGGACTGTTTTGGGGTTTACTGTGCTATTCGCGATGAGTCTGGGCATATTGTAGACTTCCGAGTTGAATATGTCAATGATGCAGCTTGTCTTAGCAATCTCATGACTCGCGAGGAGCAGATTGGCAGGGGGCTGTGTGAAATTTTACCAGGGCATCGAGACTGCGGCTTATTTGATGAATACTGCCAGGTGGTAGAAACTGGGCAACCTCTAGTAAAAGATGAATTGATTTACGAAGATAACTTTGGGCATAGGCGTTTGATTCGAGCCTATGATATCCGCATTGCTAAATTCGGAGATGGCTTTGTTGCTACATGGCGGGATGTCACTGATCGCCGTCAAGCAGAAGCAGAACTTCGCCATCAAAAGCAGGAACTGGCGGCACTAGTAGAGAACTCTCCAGATGTAGTGATGCGGATTGACCGTGAACTACGCTACATTTATGTGAACAGTGTGCATGAAAAAGCAACTGGCTTAAAATCTGAGGAGTTGATTGGCAAAACAGTAGCAGAAGTTTGGAAAAACGAAGAGCAACATCAGCAATGGCAAATAAACCTGCAAGCCGCATTCCAAACAGGGCAGACGCAAGTAGACGAATTTGGTTTTCCGGCTCCCGATGGCACAATTCACTTTTACCAAACTCAAATTGTACCAGAGTTTACCGAAGAGGGTTACATTGATTCAGTATTGACTGTTACCCGTGATATTACCAAGCTCAAAGAAACAGAAACTGCCTTGCGTCAACGCGAAGCTCAACTACGGCGGATTGTAGACTCTAATATCATTGGTATTTTCTTTGGTGATGTACATGGTAACATTACTGATGTAAATGACGCTTTTCTTGAAACCGTTGGTTTTAATCAAGAAGATTTGCTTGCTGGACAAGTTCGCTGGGATACACTCACACCACCCGAACATATAGAACGAAGCCAACAGGCAGTAGAAGAAGTTCAAGCCGTTGGCACCTTTACCCCCTTCGAGAAAGAGTTTTTCCGTAAAGATGGCAGCCGAGTGTGGGTGGAAATTGGTGGAGCGTTATTTGATAGCGATCGCGAAGGGCTATGCTATGTTCTCGATTTGACAGAACGCAAGCGATCGGAACAGGCAGTGCGAGAGAGCCAAGAGCGGTTAAATTTGGCACTAGAAGCTGCTAATATGGGCTGTTGGGATTGGAATATTCAAACTGGGGAAGTTTACTGGTCAGCAAATTTAGAACGACTGTTTGGTCTTGAACCCGGCAGCTTTGACTGCCGATATAAAACAGTGCTGGCAATGATTCATCCAGACGATCGCCAGTGGATTTTACAAGCAATCAATGGCGCTGTTTATGAGCAACAAGAGTACAATGTAGAGTTTCGATTTGTTAAGCCAGACGGTAAGATTCGTTGGGCAGCCAGTAGAGGACAGGTGTTTTACGATGCTATTGGCAACCCAGTACGGATGACTGGTGTGGATTTGGATATTACTGATCGCAAACAAGCAGAAGAGGCACGGATACAGGCTTTGGAGAGAGAACGTGCTGCTCGGATCGAACTCGAAAGAGCTAGTCGCATGAAGGATGAGTTTTTAGCAATTGTCTCCCATGAATTGCGATCGCCCCTCAATGGTATCTTAGGATGGTCACGCCTGCTCCGTACCCGCAGATTATCTCCCGACACAACCGAACAAGCGCTCGCAGCAATTGAGCGCAATGCTCAAGCACAGACTCAACTAATTGAAGATTTACTCGATATTTCGCGGATTATTCGAGGGCAAATTCGTTTGAATTTACGCCCAACCAGTTTAATTTCGGCAATTGGGGCAGCATTAGATACAGTTAGCCCCACTGCTCAAACCAAATCTATCCAGATTGAATCTAGGCTTAATCTCAATGTTGGCTTAGTTTCCGGCGATCCAGAACGTTTACAACAAATAGTTTGGAATCTGCTTTCTAATGCTGTTAAGTTTACTCCAGAAGGCGGACGAATTGAAATTCGACTAGAGTGGGTTGGTTCTTATGCTCAAATTCAGGTAAGCGATACCGGCAAAGGAATTAATCCTGAGTTTTTGCCTTATGTTTTTGTTCGTTTTCGGCAAGCAGATGCCACAACAACTCGTACAGAGGGAGGATTGGGGCTGGGACTTGCGATCGTGCAAAATTTGGTAGAACTACATAACGGTACGGTTTCAGTTACTAGCAAAGGTGAAGGGCAAGGAGCAACCTTTACCGTAAAATTGCCACTGCTTGACACTGACTCTGCACCAAGTCAACAAGAACTTTCAATTCAGCGACAAACAGACTGGCAGACTACCCTGAATCTCCAGGGGCTAAAGATTCTGGCAGTTGATGATGAGGCAGATACGCGGGAATTTTTGACAACTGCACTCTCAGAATACGGTGCCAATGTCACTACCGCCGCTTCTACTCGTGAAGCTCTACAAATACTACAATTGGTAAAACCAGATGTACTCTTGAGTGATATTGGTATGCCTGGCGAGGATGGTTACACTCTGATTCGGCAAATTCGCCAACTACCGCTAGAACAATGTGGACAAATCCCAGCGGCGGCTCTTACTGCTTATGCCAGAGAAGGCGATCGCCTCCAGGCTCTTGCTGCTGGATTTCAGATGCACGTTCCCAAACCAGTAGAGCCAATTCAATTACTGACAGTTGTGGCTAAACTGGCTGGAAAGGATGTATAGCAGGGAGCAGGGGAAAAAAGATTTTGCAGTTTTTGCACAGATGCACCGAATTATAACTAATTAGGCGAACTTGATATTACAGCCATTTTCAGATGAATAGACCAGACAATACTGTAAGGGCGGGTTTTGTTTCAATCTCTAGCTCAAACCGAAAGGATATCTGCTAAACCCGCCCCTACAAAAAATTGTGGTTCAAATAAATGAAATTTGCGGCGTTGCTGAATCGCGGTATGAATTTGATGTGTAGAGACGCGATATATCGCGTCTGGGCAGGGGTTTTGGCATTACGAAAAATTATTTTCATAGCCTAAATCAGCAACGCCAAATTTGCTGTAATTTGGTTTATACTGCAAATGTTTCTTGTGCAAATGCAATTTTATCTTGAATTCCTGAGAGTTTTGGAAAGGTACAATCAATTGCTTCCAGTCTAGGAATTAGCCCCTCTTGATTGGCAATTTGAATTGAAAGTCCGGGGCGAGCATTTATCTCTAATAATAGCGGCCCTTTTTCTCTATCCAAAACAATATCAACACCGAGATAGCCAAACGCTGTTTTATCACCTAACTTTGCAGCCATCTCCAAAATAGTTTGCCAATGAGGAATTTGGCGATCGCGTAACAAGTGCCCCGTTTCGGGATGCTTTTCGATGTAGCGGTTTTTTTGAATACCAGCCAGTGTTATACCTGTTGAGAGATCGATCCCAACACCAACACCACCTCTGTGTAAATTCGCTTTCCCGTCAGATGCCCGTGTGGGCAAACGCAACATTGCCATTGCCGGCACTCCACGATACACGATCACCCGGATATCAGGAACACCTTGATAGGCAATTTCATCAAAAACTGGATCGAACTGCACCGCATATTCAATTATTGCTTTATCAGTTTGTCCACTCAGGGAAAACATCCCACTGAGAATATTGTGAATGTGATAGTGTAAATCTTCCGGTTTGAGGATTGAACCATTTGCTTTTCGGTAGCCTGCATCTGTTACATCTTTGATGACTACAATCCCATCCCCACCGCTACCTTGAGCGGGTTTAACTACAAAAGATTTATGTTCTTTAGTAATATTGGATAAATTTCTGACTTCATTCTGGAATGCAATTACTCCGTAAGTTTCTGGAACCGCTACACCAATGGCTTGAGCTATTTTTTTTGTCTCCAATTTACTGTCGGCAAAACGATACAGCCGACGCGGGTTGCTAGGAAAGAGATAGTCCAAGTTGCGAGCGTTAATCCCTAAAATGCCATAACGCCGAAGTGAAAACATATCAGTTTATCCCTCTTTTTGCTTTAACTGGCGTTGTAGTGCTAAAAATCGGAAATACTCAATCAGCTTGTAACCGTTGTAGCGCCCAACAAGAACATTTAGCGCTAGAACTAACAGCAATAGTTCTGGAAAAGCAAACGCCAAATGCTGCACGTAAGGGTTAATAATGCAGTAATAGCCGACAACAGCAGCAAAAACGCTACCCAGCCCAGCGATGATGGTTTCTTTTGCTCCTGCTTCTTCCCACATCAGTGCTGCTCGCTCAATTGTCATGGCGAGGATAACGATTGGAAATAAAGACAGCGACAAGCCTAAATTGAATTCGAGACTTTGCAGGAGAATTGCTAAGGCACCCATGATTAAGACAGTTGCTGTCAAAATTGCAGCAAGTCGAGGCACAATCAAAAGTTGTAAACGATTTAGGTAGGCACGGATCAAAAGACCAATAATCACAACTAGAATAAATAGCGTAACGCCAGCAAAAAGACCCGTTTCTCGAAAAGATAACCCAATTAATATAGGCGTAAATGTACCAAAAGTTGGCAATCCTACCATCTGATGCAAAATGGAGATAACTAAAGCACCGATGGGAACTAATACAAGTACCTGAAATACTCGCTGAGATGCTAGTGGTAGTCTGAGCAAAGAGTACTCTAGCAGTGGATTTGACGCTCTTTTGCCCTCCAAAATTGCGCTTGTAAGTCCGCGATCAATATTGGGTTGAACAACAACTTCTAAATCGATATTGCTTGCTCCTTCTGCTTGAAGGACACGATCTGAACCGTACCACCAAGTTAAATAGCGATCTTGTTCTCTAAAACTGAAGTCAATCGGATCGAAGGCTAACCAGCGATCGCCCTCCTTGATTTCTAGCCACTGAATAAAATCGGTAGAATAAACTTCATCACTCCTGAGAAAAATGCCGTTGCCAACTCGTGCGGGAACGTTTGCTCTATTCAAAAGAAATGCTGCTAACTCTGGGGTAGATTCCTCTTTTCTCAAGTTTCTTTGAATCGCTTGCACCCGAATGTCATCTGTACGCAGAGCTATTTGATAGATTTGTTTTGCTAACGATAAGCGATCGCTTGACTGCTTTTTAGCCTCGTTCAAGAGAGCGTTAATTTCCGCAGTTGGCAGATTCTCCTTCAAATTATCTTGAACTCTAGCAGTATTTTCACCAAATCTCACAAGTTGTTGATCGACTAATCGTCGTCCGGAAATTGGAATTTCTTCAGTTCCAGGTTTAACACCAGGTCTTCTCCGAATCACGGCTCGATAAAATAGAAATTCGCTACCATCATCATCCTCTTTTGTGAAGACAGCCACTCGGTTTGCTGAATTAGGGAAAGTTTTGATCTGGCGAGCGAATCCCCGATTGAGAAAATCTTCACAATCTCGTAGCGCTCAGATGCTTGAGGCAAATGAAACTCAAGTTGGGTTGGCAATCCTGTCTCTGATGCTAGCAATGGTGATTCTGAATCCAATGATAGCTTTGCCTCAACATACCAACTTCTATAGGCTTGGTTGGGCAACAGTGGCACATCAGAGGTAGTTAGTTTGTGGAAAAAAATGGTTAGTCCGATCGCCGTTAAAAATAACGCTAAGAGTAAGGCGTGAAAAGTACGATTCACCGCTGTGCCTCCTCTGCCGGACATGATGGATCTGTGGTAAAAGTTTGAGAAGAATCCACCACAAGTTTGGCTTGCTTGAGCATATTGCGACCGATTAAAACTGGATAGTTGAAATCATCTCGATCTGCCAAGTTAACCTCTTCTTCAATCCACCGATTGGCGACACAAAATTTCATTCGTACTACCGGACGACGTAAATTAGCGCCTTCACGACTCTTAATTTCAACCCACCGCACAATCGGACGTTCAAAAACGACGTCGTTTCCTTCTTTGTCGATAAATCGGAATTTAATCATGCCGCCAGCTTCTGAGTCTTCCTCTGGCTTTTCTAAAATTTCGGCATTAATGGAGGTGGTTGTTGCACCTGTATCAAGCTTGACTTTGACCTCTTTTCCAACGCCAGGAATCCTTGCTTTCTCTACCCAGCCTACGGTTTGAGCATTTTTCGCTACCCTGTTACTAGCTTGAGTTTTTTGTGAAACACATCCTGGTAAAGACAATAAACCAATAAATATAATGATGAAAATTGTTTTAGGGCTATACAGAATGGAAAAATTTAACTCGCTCCTCATACGCAGTCATAGATAAAACTTTCTAGTCTAAAAGAAAAGATTACTTAGTTACAGTTGTGACTAGATCGCCCCGCAGACAGATTTGATGGTTTGATAACAGAATCAATGGGATGATCCAAGGCGATCGCTCATAATGTTTGCCTCTATCGCGCCCCAATTTTAATTAAAAAAGTAGTAGTGATGTAGCCACCACTACTACCTATAACCACTACTACACATCAAACGATTCCTTAATCAACCCTTTCTACAACCGGATGTCCTTCAGTGTTAATTTCTAACTCTTCTCTGCGAAGCATCTCTTGAGCTTCAACCGTCTGTTCCTCTACCAATTTCTTAACTCTGATTTCTTGACGTACAAAGGCTTGTTTGTGAATGTCAGAAGTCTCTTCGTAAACTTCTAAATGTACTACTTCGCCTGCTGTGAAGTCAACTTCCCCCAGAGCAACTGGCTTGCTAGTGTGTGCTGAAGTCACTTGCTCAATCACAACTCGCTCTTTTTCAATCGGCACTGAAACCCTTGCAGTTTCAGTTTCTATGCGCTTGCTAATAGCTACTTCGCCTGCTTTGAAGCGATTTTTATTAGCAACTAGCCGTTCTTCATACAGTCTAAGGGTTTGAGAACCCTGCTCATTCATCTTGTACATAGAGGTAGAGACACCAGGTTGTGCAACTTGAGTGCGATATACCGCCCTCAACTTTTCTTCATATTGGTTATCCAGCACTGTGCGTTCATTGTATTCAGGTAAAGCTTCCGCTTGCTTTCTTGTCAACTCCACGTAGACGCGATTTGTCTTATGGCTAACGCGAGCACAGCTGGCTGGCAGTAATATTTTCTTGCCAAAAATCTGCATTCCTAAGTCTAGGACTAAATAACGCAGTTGACCTCGGTCATCTAATAAAATGTCGCTAACTGTACCAATCTTTTCATCAATTCCTTGAGGATAAACACTCATCCTCTTGATGTTATTGACTGTGAACGTCTGACGATTGTTTGGGCCGAATCCATCTATTGTTTGGAGTGTCATTATTTTGGATCAAACATGGAATAACTGTAATTAATCTTGGTGTTAGAGCACTTGACTTTCCTCTTCCCTAAGGCTAGAAAAAAGAATATTTAAAATCTAGACTAAATCAATTGCAGCAAGCTGTTGACTTATCAATCCGATTCTCAAGCAGCAAAGCCGTAACTTGCTTCAATACTTTTAGTGCCTGCAAAGAACCTCGAATCAGCCTAGTTGGAGCGATCGGTTGTTTGAGCATAGCAACTGCCAAAAAAGTATAACAAGTGGCTCCAAAGTCTGTAATTCAGAACAAAGCGTTGAAATCGGCAGATTTTTAATCTTGTTGCTCGCTTATGTAGAGATTTTGCATGGCATTCGTGCGATCGCGCCATCATCTTCCAAGGTTTTCAAAGTAAAAACCCACTCGCGAAAGTGGGTGCACTAAGTGAATGGATATCAAAAATTTTATATGTTTTAATCTTGCTTTTCTAGGGAAAAACTTGATTTTAAAGTTGAACTTTAAAATTTTATACTTTTACATATATAGTTCTCACTTGCCTACAACACAACAGCTAGGATGTGGGAGAACTAAAAAAGGAGTAGGAAATAGGGAACAGGGATTTTAGATGAGCACTTAAACTCTAACCCAAAATAGCAACTTATAGAAGACGGGGTTATGGAGCCTTACAGGGAACAAATAAATATTGCGTGCTGGTATCTGAACGTAATGTACCAGAAACAATTGAGCAGCAATATCTATCTTAAAGTAGATTATTCTCAACACACTAGAACCAATTCGCAGATGTTCCGATCCCCGACTTCTTCAAAAAAGTCGGGGATCTGATGATAACAGCATCAATTTTGCAATAACAAAGTCGTAACTTGCTCCAATACTTTTAGTGCCTGCAAAGAACCTCGAATCAGCCTAGTTGCAGCAATAGGTTGTTTGAGCATGGCAACTGCCAAAGCCAAAGGTTGAAGGGAACCATCCGAACTCAGCCCAGAGTTAAGATTGGGTATGTCGCGATCGCATCCATCACTCACTACCCGCAACATTGCGACAGAAGCTCTAGTTTGCTCAAAAAATTCCAAGACAGCGAATCCTTCCATATCTACCACCTCAGCACCCAAAGTTTGATGGAGATGGCGTTTTTCATCAGCAGAGCAAATCGCGCGATCGCTTGTTAGTGCTGTTACCAAAGGAACCTTTTTTTGGAGATGTGACTGAAGTTGAGAAGTAAAAGTGCGATCACAACTTCTCTGTTGCAATGAAGTATTGGCGTTCTCTTGATAAATATTATTTTGGTACAGCACAACCTCACCTACTCCATAACGCTTAGTCAAGCTGCCACACAAACCCATAACTAAAACTCTTGGTTGGGGATGATTCAGGAGTTCTTGCAAGTATTGATTTTGTGGCAAATACCTAGAGTTAGCATTTGTACCCACAGGTATCGGTATGACTGACGTTGTAGAATTGGGAACACGGCGCAAGCCCCGACACACAGCCTGGAACTCTACACTCTGACAGACCAAAATTGCTTGGATCGATGTTTGATGGGACACTAGTTAAACTGTTACTTTAATAACGCAAACACAATAATGTGAGTTAGATCCCCGACTTCTTAAAGAAGTCGGGGATCTCATAGCCCAGTATAGGAAATAGCCTATAATAAGTTTTCTCAAAGCTAATTTTAAGATTGAGTTGTGTGAGTGTGTAATTAAACTTACAATCAAAAGGTAAGCGACAATCTCGATCAACGATGGTAAAGCCTAATTCCTCCCAAAACCTGCGAGAGCGCTTTAATCCTTCCAAATTCGCAATTAAATATCCCTGGTTAACAGTGAGTTTTTGGCTTGCTGTCATGGTAGCGGGAATTTTAGCTTTCAGTTCCCTTAAGTATGCTCTGTTTCCAGATATTACCTTTCCGGTAGTAGTAGTCAATGCCAGCGCTCCATTTTCGACTGCTTTAGACACAGAGGCAAAGCTTACTCAACCTTTAGAGCAAAGCCTCCAATCATTAGAAGGACTTGATAACATCCGTTCCTCTACTTATCCTGGGCAAACAGTCGTTAGCCTCTTGTTTGCTGTCGGCACAAATCTTGAACAATCGACTCAGAAAGTAGAAACATTAGTCAAACAGATATCTCTCCCCCAACAAGCCACTTTTAAAATCTTTCCGATCAACCTAAACGAGTCGGCAGCCGTTAGTTATGCGATTGAGAGTTCCTCAAAAAATTTAACAGACTTGACTCAATTAACCCAAGAGCAAATTTTACCTGAGATAGCAAAATTACCAGGGGTGCTGAGAGTTGCCCTGCTAGGTACTTCTGTTGACTCTGCGAATGGAAATGGCAATCCTTTGGCTGGGCAGGGAGCAACCAGAGTGCGATTTAACGGTAAAGATGCTCTGGCTTTTCAGGTGATTAAACGTGGTGATGCCAACACCTTGGAAGTGGTGAGTGAGGTAGAAAACAAAGTTCAACAACTACGTTCAAAGTTGCCTGATATCACCCTCACTTTAGCTGCCACGCAAGCAGAGTATATTCGCAATGCCACCCATGCCACCATTGAAGCTTTATTTGAAGCCATAGTTTTGGCGGTATTAGTAATTTTTCCTTTTTTGTGGAATTGGCAAGCTACCTTGATTTCTGCACTGGCAATTCCTACTTCCCTTTTAGGGACATTTATTGTCATGGCAATTTTCGGCTTCAATTTAGAGACAATTACACTTTTAGCTCTCGCTTTGGTAATTGGCAGTATTGTTGATGACGCGATCGTGGATGTGGAAAACATCATGCGGCACATCGAAGACGGAGAACATCCACGACAAGCTGCCCTTTTAGCTACCAATGAAATTGGCTTGACAGTCACAGCAGCAACTTTGACAGCAGTGGCAGTGTTTCTACCGATAGGATTAATGGGTGGAGTAATTGGACAATTTTTTAAGCCTTTCGGTATCACTGTCTCAGCAGCAATGCTGATTTCCTTACTCATTGCCCGTACTTTATCACCAGTTTTGTCTATTTACTGGCTTAAACCCACATCTTCTCGTAGCGATCGCAGAAGGGGAAATGTATGGGCGGGCTTTACTCAATTTTACCGAGACTTGCTGAGTTGGTCGCTTCATCACCGGGGGATAGTTTTAGGTTTAGCTGCGTTGAGCTTACTTGCAGGTATAGCCTTGATCCCACTAGTTCCCAAGGGATTTATTCCCAAACTGGATCGCGGTGAATTCAATATAGTTTATACCACTCCTTTACCGAAGAATGCTCAGGAGTTAGAGCAATTAGGAGGAGATACGGGAACACTCTTAGGTGAAAACGCAGAAAGTTTTGTCTCCGAATTTGCTGCACCTGAGAGTAGTCTTGTTTCTCCATCTTTTTCAGCTCTTTTTCCTTCTCAATCTCCGATTTCTTACCTTTTAAATAATTCTCTTGAGGTTGGCAAGAAATTAGAAGTAGTAGTCAGAAAATCACCAGCAGTAGAAACAGTATTTACGATCGCAGGTACCCGTGAAGGAGAACCAAACAAAGGCAAGCTTTACGTCAAACTAAAAGATAATCGCGCGATCGCCACCTCAGATCTCCAAGAACAGTTTCGCAGTTCTTTGCCCAAACTTCCCGGTGTCAGCGTTAGTGTTGAAGATATTCAATTTGTTGACACTGGCAATCAAAAACCTCTAGAAGTAGCATTACAGGGCAACGATCTCAACGCCTTGAGTAAAGCTGCTCAAACAATTAAAGAACGCATTCAAAAAGAACCAGGCTTTGCTGATGTCTCGGTTACAGGTGTAACGGATGGAGAGGAAGCGTTTCAAATCGAACGCCTAAATAATCAGCGAGTTGCTTATATCAGCGCCAACCTGGGCAAGAATCTATCTTTAGGCGATGCTACTGATAAATTGGTAGCTGCGGCTACAGATGTGTTACCTGCTGGTGTTACCTTGGATCTAGGAGGAGATTCTGCCCGTAGTGGTGAAGTTTTCAGCAGTTTTGGCATTACTTTAGCTTTATCAGCATTGTGTATTGTGGCTGTACTGGTTTGCCTGTTCAGAAGCTGGGTAGATCCCTTGATAATTTGCATTTCTTTGCCTTTAGCATTAGTAGGAGCAATGCTAGCACTGGTGGCGACAAGAAGCGACTTTGGCATGATCTCGCTGATTGGCTTTGTTTTTTTGCTGGGATTAACTAACAAAAGTGCGATTTTGCTTGTAGATTGCATTAACCAACTGCGAACAACTGGATTAAATCGCACCGAAGCTATTCTCAAAGCCGGGCCTGTGCGCCTGCGACCAATTATGATGACAACAGCCTCCACAATTTTAGGAATGTTGCCCCTCGCTTTGGGGTTGGGAGCCGGTTCTGAATTGCGATCGCCGATGGCAGTGGCTATTGCTGGTGGCTTGATTAGCTCAACTTTGCTGAGTTTGATTGTGGTACCAGTCGTTTACACCATTCTTGATGATTGGTTTCCCCGCTTTGAAAACAGGGTTAGAAGTTGATGCGTGTATTTGTCACAGGTGGTACCGGTTTTATTGGCGCTAACTTGGTGCGGTTACTCTTACAAGAGGGATACACAGTTAGAGCCTTAGTACGCCCTTCTAGTAGACTCGATAACTTGCAAGGACTAGATGTAGAATTGGTTCAAGGCGACTTAAACGATCCGAATTTATGGCAGCAGATGCTGGGTTGCCGCTACCTGTTTCATGTCGCAGCCCATTATTCGCTTTGGCAAAAAGACAGGGAACTTTTAATGCGCCATAATGTCTTGGGTACGCACAACATTTTGGTAGCTGCTCAAAAAGCAGGTATTGAAAGAACTGTCTACACTAGTTCAGTTGCTGCCATTGGAGTGGGAGCAGCAGGTACAGTTGTAGATGAAACTTATCAAAGTCCTGTAGAAAAACTGGTGGGTAACTATAAAAAGTCTAAATTCTTGGCTGAACAAGAAGCAATGCAAGCGGCACGTGCAGGGCAAGATGTAGTTATCGTAAATCCTACCAGTCCCATTGGCCCTTGGGATATCAAGCCTACCCCCACAGGAGAGATTATCTTACGATTTTTGCGACGGCAAATGCCTTTTTATATGGAGACAGGATTGAATTTTATTGATGTGCGGGATGTCGCCAAGGGGCATTTACTAGCTTTGCAAAAAGGCAAGCCTGGAGAAAGATACATTCTTGGAAATCAAAATCTCACCCTCAAACAACTGCTCGATCAACTTGCCCAGATTACTGGTTTAAGTGCTCCCCAACAAGCTCTGCCTGCTTGGTTGCCCAAGGGTGTTGCTTGGGTGGATGAAAAAGTTCTCACTTTGCTTGGTAAATCGCCTTCTGTTCCCTTGGATGGTGTGCGTATGGCGACACAAACTATGTATTATGATGCCTCAAAAGCTGTACGAGAATTGGGTTTACCGCAATCTTCCCTGAGTGTGGCACTTCAGGATGCTGTAGATTGGTTTGGATCGGGGATCGGGGATCGGTGACAGGTTATAGGATACAGGGTACAGGGAAAGTGTGAAATTTTGACATGAATAGCTGATATCAATTTTGGATACTTCGACAAGCTCAGTACAAGTTTTGGATTAAAACCATTAATTAATAGGCTTATTCCAGAATCATTTTTAGCAACCTTAAACTGAAATATATAGCCATCCTAAATCATTTATAAACAGATCCTGTCACCTGTTCCCTGTCACCTATCACCTGCCATGAAATTAGCCCTCCCTGAACCGCGATCGCAGTCATTGTTTAGTTCATGTAGACAATCTGGGTTTATTTTCCAGTAACGGAATTTCTGGCGTGGATGTGTGTAATTAGTCATAGCACTTTTAAATTTGAACAAAGAATTTTATTGGCTAGCACTGTACCTGTTGTGTCACCCATATGGATTTCCAGTTCAGCCTCAGGAGAAGCTTCAAACAGCACTTGTTCTCCGGGAAAAACAACTTGCTCGAATTTGTTGTTAGAAAAGTTTGAAATCCGAGCAATTTGAATCTGACTAGTTGTGTTTTTGTAGAAACACAGAATTTGGTTTGCCTGTTTTAAAGTCGAAGTGTCTGGCATATCCATATCGGTTCTACTGGCTTGTTTAACAAAGTCGAAAACAGACTTTTCCAAAGCCTGATATTCCGGCAGGCTGAGATTGCACAACTTATAGGACTGGTTGAGAAAATGGATTAGCGATAAACTCACAGTTTCTAGATCTGCCCGTCTTTTACCAGCCATCAACGCTTGAACGAAGGTGGGATAAATTTGGCGATCGCTAAACCCAGTCTTTTCCCCTGGCATCCAACAGTTAAACAAATATCCTGTTGGTAATGGTGTTAATTCAATTAACCAGCCATAATAAATCTGTTTCAATTTCATCTATATTATGCCGACTTACCTCAAAGTCTCTGTCGTTCAAGAAAATTTGCGTCAGATAGACTTCGCCTTTGCTATTAACAGCTACACCAACTCCAGTGAAATTGTAATCGCCTTTGATGTTAGGTAGATGCTCGGAGCTGTTAAGCCAGCCATTAATAGCTTCAGTGGCGGGATCGCTATACCCTTGGTTATAAGCTAGATTTTCTGCTGCACTTTTGTAACTAATAGCGATCGCCTTGACTCGGCGTTCAAAACCCTCATGGCTAAAGGGTACTGTACCGTTAGCCATATTCTGACTGTGAATCCTTGCCTGCTCAGTCATTTTTTCATCAAGAGTGAGCTTTGGCAAACCCAGAGAAACTCGATAGTTATTTATCTGGTTAAATACTGATTTTTCTAAATCAGCTGCTTTAAAATTAGCAGGCAAAGAGATTTGACATGATAAAGTCGACTTCTTAAGAGCAGAAGTAAGACTTAGTGCATAAGCAGTTGTCAATCCACTGGCAAGAAAAAGCACACCTGAAGCTATGCCAAAAGCAGATTGTCGGATCATAGACAATTACCTAGTGACTAGCAATTCCAACTTGTTGTTATGATTCCTGTCTTCTTCCTCCTCAAAAAGTTAACTTTTGTAAAATCTTTAGTGTTATTAGCGTTGATGTTTCCTTTACACATTTTAAAGAACATACAACCCACACTTGCAGGATATACAACTCACATATGCAGAATATACAACTAACTTATGCAATTTCTGCGCAGGAAATGTGCAGAAATTGTGGAGGTAAGATATGAGAACATAGATACTAAATTTTTCTACTTGAGGCGGTAACCCAGGCCATGAACCGTTTCAATAAAATCTTCAGGAGCACCTAAGGCTTTGAGCTTCTGCCTTAGACATTTAATGTAAGATCTAACAGTTTCCTCAACTGGCGAGTCATCCAGAGACCAAACTTGCTCAATAATGCTAGAACAACTCAACACCCGTCTGCCATTAGCCACTAGTAACTCCAAAATGGCATATTCTTTAGGGGTAAACGACAAAGGTTTTCCATCGTAAGTAGCCTCATAGGTACTTGGGTTGAGAAGCAGGCTCCCCCAGGATAAACTCAATATTGTTGCAGAACTCCCACGTCTGAGTAAAGCACGTATCCGAGCCATTAACTCTTCCAAATCAAATGGCTTTGCCACATAATCATCAGCTCCTGCATCCAGTCCAGTAATTTTATCGGCTACTGTATCACGGGCTGTAAGCATCAACACAGGTACAGCATAGTTATAATATGCAGGATTGCTTGCTTGTGTGGTGCGCAAACGTTGGCAAAGGCGAATACCATCTAACTTTGGTAGTGTCACATCCAAAATTAGCAAATCATACTTCATAGACTCAACTGAGTACCAAGCTGCTTCTCCATCTTTGGCTACATCTACTATATACTGACGTCTAGTTAAAGCTTCTGATAGTACCTCCGCCAGCTGAGTATCATCTTCAACTACCAAAATACGCATAAAGTAATCACCAATATCTTAAACACAAATTTCAAATTTTATGAAGTGGTCTCTCCAAGGAAAATGGATAGCAGGAGGATTTTTCTTAACTCTTTTACTGATGGGGCTAGTTAGCTTCGCTTCGTATAAGAACACAATAGAAATTAGAGAAAGTGCCGATCAAGTACAACATACTTATGAAACTCTCAATACTCTCACAGATTTCTATGCTAATATGGCTGTTGCCGAATCGGGACGAAGGGGATATATCTTTTTAGGGAGCAAACAAGAGTTAGAGCGCCATCAAACCGCAGTTAAAAATATGCAGTCTGAAATTCAGATTCTGCGTAATCAAATACATCCTAGTTCCAGTCAGCTACAGCGATTAGAACTACTCACCTTCCTGATGAATCAAAGATTGAATTTATTCAAGCAATCAATTGAACTGTATCAAAGAAATAAATCAGCATTTCAAGCCCAAGATTTAATCACGGATAAAAGTGTCAAAATCAGGGAAGAAATTCTTAAAGTACTAGAAAATATCAAAACAGAAGAGCAACGTTATCTAAGGATTTCTCTTTACGAATCTCAAACTTCGATTAAATATAGAACAATACTAGAAATTCTGGGCACTTTTTTAAGTTTTGCAGTTGTTTCTAGTTTGTGTTTTATACTTTATCGTCAATGGATAAAGCGTGAAAAAGTTGAAAAGCTAGAACGTTCTCTTGCT
This sequence comes from Chlorogloeopsis fritschii PCC 6912, assembly GCF_000317285.1. Classification (GTDB taxonomy): domain Bacteria; phylum Cyanobacteriota; class Cyanobacteriia; order Cyanobacteriales; family Nostocaceae; genus Chlorogloeopsis; species Chlorogloeopsis fritschii. The sequence goes on from NZ_AJLN01000119.1 coordinate 33,321, forward strand.
CAAGAAAAAGAATTGAGTGAGCTAAAGCTACAACTTTTTTCAATGATTTCTCATGAGTTTCGCACGCCTTTGAGTGTAATTTTACTTTCATCTCAATTGTTGAAAGAAATTCTTCAGGATGTAGTGGATGAAACACAATTAAAAAATTTATATAGAATTCAATCTTCAGCTAAGTTGATGAATCAATTAATCACAGATTTATTGACTTTAAATCGAGCAGAAGCAGGTAAATTAGATTTTAATCCTCAATTAATCAATGTAGAAAGCTTTTGCTTGAATTTACTAGAAGATTTACAATTTTTTGCTATAAAACCACCTGTATTAAAGTTTATCAAGTACGGTTGTTTTTCTCGTGCAAAAGTAGATGAGAAACTTTTATATTCTATCCTCAGTAATTTGCTTTTGAATGCAATTAAGTATTCACCCAATGGAGGCAATATATATTTAATTTTAAAATGTGAACCAGAAACCACTATTTTTCAAGTAAAAGATGAAGGAATAGGTATTACACCAGAAGATAGACAAAAGATTTACGAACCATTATATCGGGGTCAAAATGTTGAAAACATAGTTGGGACTGGATTAGGATTAGCAGTTGTCAAAAAGTGCGTGGAACTTCACCAAGGAGAGATTTCTGTAGAAAGTGAAGTCGGCATTGGCACAACATTTACTGTTAGAATTCCTCACACTACTGATGCAGTGACTTAACTGTAATGGTTTGATATTTACAAGAGGAGTGATGAGAAAAAATGGCAATTCATCTACAGCAAGCTCTGGAAGTCGGTAAATATCTGGTTACGCAGCGTTTGAAAGGACGTAAGCGCTACCCCTTAGTCTTAATGTTGGAACCTCTGTTTCGTTGTAATCTTGCCTGCTCTGGTTGTGGTAAAATCCAACACCCCTCCGAAGTACTCAAAAAGCACCTGACTCCAGAACAGTGCTTTGCAGCTGCGGAAGAATGTGGTGCTCCCATAGTCTCGATTCCAGGAGGAGAACCTCTGCTGCATCCCCAAATTGATGAAATTGTGCGGGGATTGATTGAGCGCAAAAAGTTCGTTTACCTATGTACTAATGGATTGTTACTGGAAAAAAGCCTGGATAAATTTCAACCATCTCCCTACCTAACTTTTAGCGTTCATCTCGACGGGATGCGGGAGTGGCACGATCGCTGTGTTGATCGCAAGGGTGTTTTTGATATCGCAGTTAAAGCTATACGTGCTGCAAAAGCCAGAGGATTTCGCGTTACTACCAACACTACTATTTTTGAGGGTGCCGATCCCAAACAAATGCAGGAGTTTTTTGACTTCCTGAGTACCCTTGAGATTGACGGTATGATGATTTCCCCTGGCTACAGTTACGAGTGGGCACCAGATCAAGAGCATTTTCTCAAGCGAGAACAAACACGCGCCCTGTTCCGAGAAATTTTAGCTCCCTATAAAGCTGGTGCAAAAAATTGGAACTTCAACCACAACCCGCTGTTTTTAGATTTTCTCACTGGCGAAAAAGACTATGAATGTACACCTTGGGGAAGTCCGAGTTATAGTGTTCTCGGTTGGCAAAAACCTTGCTACCTGCTCAATGAAGGATATTATGCCACCTTTGCAGAATTGATTGAAAAAACTGATTGGAGCCAATACGGGCGTGCTAGCGGCAATCCCAAATGTGCAGATTGTATGGTGCATTGTGGTTATGAACCAACCGCGGCAACAGATGCCATGCAACCAACTAATATCGGGCGATCGGTGATGACGCTCTTAGGTAGGGGAAATTAATTACTGCGATGCGATCGCACTCAGGCATTCTTGGTAGAGTTAATCTGAAATTAGAAGCTTGTGGAAGTAAACTTTACCCTTTCGGGAAAGCTATTGCAAAAGTGACTAAAAATGATTACTCTTCCAGAAATTGTGTTCCTAGTTTTGATAGTTGGCTCGGTAGTTTTTTACCTGACGTGTGCCTTATGCACCTATCAGTTTTTTAAATCTACCCAAAAGCAGATTACAAATAACCAAGATGTGCTATTAGTTCAGGATCATAGCGCAAAAGAAGATGATTTAACTTATATATCTTCCCGAAACGAGCCTGCGGATGCAGGCTTTTTTAATGCAGTTCCAAACTTCAAGTCTGCGGGTGTGTCGGCAAGATTGGAAAATACCCAGGATTTACCAGTATCAATAATGTTATCTATTAGTGGATTGGATGAAGGAGCATGGGAAAATTTGTCTTCACTTTGTACGCAAAACTATCATAATTATGAAGTGTTGATTGGAGTTACAGACAAGAGCGATCGCGCTATTCCCCTCCTCCAAAAGCTGGCTGCAACCTTCCCTGACAAAGTACGATTATTCTTAGGATTAGAACCGCAGGGAGCCAACTATAAAGATAGCAATCTCAGCTATTTGTTGGAAAAGTCTCAACATGAAACAATCATCTTTGCTGATGGTGATATTCGCGTCAATCCTGACTATATTCGCACTGTAACTACTCCCTTGCACGATCCCACAGTTGGAATTGTTACCTGTGCTTATGTTGGACATAACCCTGTGTATCTGAATGCAGCTCTTGCTTCTTTTGGGCGTTGTATTGACTTTATTCCTAGTCTTTTGATTGCTCGTCAACTTTATCATGGTCTTAAGTTCGCGATCGGAGTAACTATAGCTACCCGAAAATCAACGTTAGCTGATGTTGGTGGTTTGCACCTGAACCGAATTGGCTCAGACTATAATCTCGGCAAAAGAGCAGTCACGGCAGGTTATCGGGTTGAACTATCGCCCTACGTTCTAGAGTGGGATACAGGTAGCGAAAGCCTCCAGCAAATATATCTGCGGGAGTTGCGTTGGGCGCGAACTATCCGCTACAATCACGGCGCACTGTACTACACGTTAGTATTTTGCTACGGTACTGTCTACTGTCTTCCTCTATTGTTACTATCGGGGTTTGCTGGATGGGCGATCGCTCTGAGCACCACAACATTTATAATTCGTTATGCCCAAGTATTGGTAAGTATCTTCAGTATTAATTGTCCTGGGCTTTTGCGTTGGCTGTGGTTAATACCGTTACGAGACTTATTGAGCTTTATAGTTTGGTTCATGGGTGGATTTGGACAGCGCGTATACTGGCGGGAACGATATCTGCAGGTAGAGGCTGATGGTGTAATTTCACTCTAGTAAACTTGGCAATTACCAAATTTTTATAGATCAGTAGTTGAGAATTACCGTCAAGCCAAAGTGATAGCAAAACAAATCGCTGTGGCTTGATTTAAACAGCATTTCAATCGCATTTATATTGCATCAGCTAGCACAATACAATTTAAATCCTTATAAGTAATATAGGAGTCATATTTGATTTTTGAAAAAGACTGCGAGATAATACGGAGAGAGATATCTGTCTAATAACGAACAATGATAAACCAGCATCTAGAAATGGCGATCGCAGAACTACAAGAATTTATAGATAATCGCCCTTTCTTCGCGTGAGGTAAAAAAAGCTTTGGCGGTGAAATTGGTTTATCAAGGTTACAAGTATGAAGAAATTCAAATAATTTTAGATGTCTGACTTGGTTCGATAACAAGCTGGAAACAAGCCTATGAGGAAGATGGAATTTCAGGACTACGCTTAAAATACAAAGGAAGAAAAAGTTACTTAACTACTCAACAAACAGAAGAAATATTAGTTTGGTTACAGACAAAGGAATGTTGGGAGCTTAGTGAACTTGAATATAAATTAGCGTTTGAATATGAAGTAATATACGAATCAAAACGCAGTTATTATGATTTATTTGATGCAGCAGGAATTAGCTGGAAGAAGACCTCTTCGATGAATCCAAAAGCCAATGAAGAAGCAGTAGCAGCAAAAAAAAAGAGATTTCTTCACTGTTGGCAAGCCGACGAGAAGAGATAGAAGCAGGGCGATTGAGAGTCTTGCTATTGGATGAGTGCCATTTACTTTGGGGAGATACTATTGGATATGTTTGGGGAAGAACTGACCAAGAAATAACTATTCCAATTATTAACGAACGAGATAAACAAACATATTATGGAGCAGTTGACGATTTGGATAAAAAATTATTTTTGAAAACCTATGATACAGCTAACTCAAAAAATACTATTGATTACCTTAGCTATTTATTGAAGGAATCTCCTAACCAAAAATTACTAATTCTTTGGGATGGAGCTAGTTATCATCGTTCAAAAGAAATCCAAAATTTTTTAGCATCGATTAACCAAGGTTTACCTCAAGAGCAATGGAAAATTCACGTTCATCGCTTTGCTCCTAATTGCCCCTCTCAAAATCCTATTGAAGATATTTGGTTACAAGCTAAAACTTGGGTTCGACGTTTTTGTGCTTTAATTCCAACCTTCTCTCATTTAAAGTGGATGTTTGAGTGGTTCATTAAAAACACCACCTTTGATTTCATCTCTCTCCAGATGTACGGAGCTTTTTCAAAAATCAAATACTAGTCCTATAGTAACATAGTATAATTCCATTAAAAATCAATATTAGACTGTATTCTTGCTCTAAAAAACCCTAAAATATCGTACTCTAAAATCTAAAATAAAAATTTCAGGGTAACGATTTTCAGGAAGAAAGTAGGATTTACTGAGACAAAACTTTTCTTGTATCAATTGAGAAAAATCCTCTCAGTTGCTAGAAGGTTAAGCTTAGTAAGTCAACAATCTGATCGCCAATCAGCTCGACAATAAACTTCTAAAACTGTTCCTTAACTAAGGCAGTAAAGCTCGAAAAGGATAAATACCGTTTAGAAATATTTTTGAAGAATCGATTTATAAATATTTTTGAAGAAATCGATAACGGCAATCCCAACGAGAAAAATATTTCCTTAGAAGAACAAATAACACTTTTGAATCCAGCCAAATAGATTTAGCCTGTGCAAATTAAGAT
>NZ_AJLN01000120.1 GCF_000317285.1 Chlorogloeopsis fritschii PCC 6912
TTAAGATTTTGCGTGGGTATTTGCTACTGAATGCGATTGTTTTAAATTAGCGATCGCTCTATGGGTGCATATATTAACGTCTGTTTTGCAATCCTGACGCAGCAGCAGGCAAACTGTCATGTTCGATAGCTTAGACAAAACCCTAGAAAATCTTCTCAAGCAAGCCCCATCTAGCGAACTTCCCGAACTTAACAGGGCTGTCGTTAGCTTTGAGACACCCGATAAAAACTATACGCTGTCCAGCCAACTAACGGTTAATACCAATTCTCTACGATTCGGGTGCTAACAATCGTCACTACACCCTAGAGCGAGCTAGGGGTCGGATTACCTTTGGTGATGGCAATTTCGGTAAGATTCCCCCGTTGGGAGCAGCTATTCGTGCCAAGCAATATCGTACCGGGGGCGGTTTAGTCGGGAATCTCGATAGTCGTACCATCACCCAAGTCTTAAGCGCGATTCCTGGTGTAGAAGCCGTTTTCAATCCCAAACCGAGCGAAGGAGGAGCCGATGCTGAAACTCTAGAAAACCTGAGCTTACGAGGGCCACAAACCTTACGTCATCAGGGAGTGGCGATCGCTATCCAAGACTACGAAACAATGGCAAAGGAAGCTTCGCCTTCAGTGGCAGTGGCACGAGCGATTCCGACAACCGATGCTAGCGATCGCTATCGACCTGGATGGGTAACGCTAGTCATTATTCCTCATAGCGAAGCACCCCGTCCTATCCCCTCCTTTGGCTTGCGCGAACAAGTGCGGAAATACATCGAAGTGAGAGCCGCAGCCGATCTCGTTGCTGCCCAACACATTCAAGTCATCGCTCCTGACTATCTGCCCGTCGATATCGAAGTGACGATTGTTCCTATCGATGCCGCCGAAGCGGGTGCAGTAGAAGCTCGCGTTCGTAGTGCCCTGAATCGGTTCTTGCATCCCTTGCGCGGCAGTCCAGAGGGGCGCGGTTGGCAACCAGGAAGAGATGTTTTTCTTTCTGACGTTGCTGCTGTAATCGAGCGCGTCGAAGGTGTCGATTATGCCAAAGAATTGTCGCTGCTTTTAGAAGGCGTACTGCAAGCCGAACAAATTTCAATCGCTGCTAACCGCACTGTTGTTGCTGGCGAAATCCGCATTCGTCTAGAACTCAACTAATTTTTAGCTCTTTTTTTGAGGTTGCGATCGTGTCTCTCCCTCTGCCTAATTTAGATGATCGCCGTTGGGTTGACCTAGTAGAAGAAGGTCGAGCCTTAATTCCGGTTTATGCGCCTCAATGGACTGACCACAACGCCCACGATCCCGGCATTACCCTGATCGAACTTTTCGCCTGGATTGCGGAGATGGATCTCTATCAGATCAATCGCATTTCAGATGCTTATAAGCTGAAATTTCTGGCTTTAGCTGGAATTCGACCCAATCCACCGCAACCCACTCGGACAGTTCTGAGTTTGACTCCCAAATCCGATGCTCAAGAAATCCCCATCGGCAGCCAATTTCAGGGTAGAAATGCTTTAGGGCAAATCGTTCGCTTCCGGACTGTGGCTCCCTTAATGCTTGTCAAAAGTCAGTTGCGGGCGCTTGGAATCCAAACTTCTCAAGGATTTTGCGATTTATCTGCTCGACTTGAGCGAGGTGAATCTCTGCCGCTATTTGACGATAATCCCAAACCAGGCAATATCTTGTATTTGGGTTTCGATCGCGCCCTGCCTCCAAATCTACCTGTGAGTCTGTTTTTTGCCTTGAGCGATCCGAGTACGGATGAGAAAGAACGACAGCGATTGCTACGGGAACTTCAACAACAAGAGGCTGAGTGCCATCCGGCAAACACTTTGCTCGAATGCCCCCCACAAACTGACAGCAAACCTATACCTGAATATCCCTTGCACCATCATTCCGTGCAGACAGTATGGGAATTCTTCAGCGAGACAGGATTTTGGCAACCTTTAGATGCCGCAGTCGGAGAGATTGAAGATTGGACTCGCAGCTTTACGTTAAGCGATCGCGTTGTGTTAAAGTTACCAGCACCGATGAGGGAAATCACGACAGGAGTAATTTGTCAACCTTATTACTACCTGCGCTGTCGATTTTTGACAGGAGCCTATGACGCAACTCCCATGCTAGATCGCCTCATTTTAAATGGTGTAAAGGTCGAACAGGCAGTAGCGATCGAAAGTGAAATCGGGATAGGCACAGGAGAACCGCTACAGCAATACACCCTTCCCCACGCCCCGATTTTGCCTGACAGTTTGCATCTGTTTACCGAAGAACTAGGGCAGAGAGTCGAATGGTGGCTGCGTCCCGATTTTGATGCTTCTAGACGAAGCGATCGCCACTTTTTACTCAATGCCACTACAGGAGCGATCGCCTTTGGTGATGGCGAGAAAGGACGAGTTCCGCCTAAAAATGCGCGAATTTTTGCCAGCTATAACGCAACCTTAGCAGAAGGAGGCAACTTAGCCAAAGACACCGTGCGAGAAATCGCCCCTGCCGATCTCGGCGAACTAGGCGATCGCATCGAAACCATTACCAATCCTCTCCCTGCCATGGGGGGAACCGCTGCCGAAACCCTGACGCAAATTACAGCCCGCGCCCTCAAACTTCTCACTAAGCCCCAAAGAGCCGTAACCCTAGCCGATTATGAAACTTTAGCCCTAGAAACCCCTGGTGTACGACTGGCAAGAGTAGCAGCACGAGCAAATCTCGATCCTAGCTTTCCCTGCATTCGAGCCACCGGAGTTATTACCGTCATCGTCCTTCCCTATCTGCCCAGTGATCGCCCGATGCCCAGTCCTGGATTGCGACGCAGCTTATCTCAACCGCAGGCGGATAGTCGGCACTCGCGTTATTGTCGCCGCACCCGTTTATGTAGAAGTGAGCGTGCGAGCGAAAGTGCAGTCCTATCCTGGTAAAAATATCAGCCAAGTTCAACAGCAAATTATTCAATCGCTCAATCAATTTTTCCATCCCCTTTTTGGGGGAAGCGATGGCAAAGGCTGGGTTTTCGGACGAGATGTTTATCGTTCGGAAGTCTTACAAGTCATTGACGAAACCCCAGGAAGCGATCGCGTTTTATCTCTCGAACTTCTCGCCGACGGCAAACCCCAATGCGGCAACATCTGTCTCGGTTCACTAGGACTCGTAGCAGCCGGACAACACGATATTACTGTTGTTTGAAAGGCGTTTAGGAGTTCAGAAAAAATATTTTTAATTTTTAATTCTCCCATGCCTACCCCTCTCCCGAACGATCTTCAACGATTCACTTACTGGCAAGGACAATTACTTCGCAGTGTAGATTTTCGTGACCAAAGTGCGATCGCTGCTCAACTGCGTTGGTGGCACAACCGCGCTGTGCATAATGCCTACGGAATTGCTGAAGGTTTGCAAGTGACTCGCAATGGTAATACCGTTACGGTAGAACCAGGGATCGCCTATGACTGCTTCGGGCGCGAACTAATGCTATCGCAGCCACAGGTGCTAACTATTCCAGCAGATTTGGAAGATAGCTTTTTACTCGCACAGTACCAAGAAATTAACTCATCTAACCAGCAAAACGAATTATCGCCAGCCTGCCTGCCCACAAAGTTTAAGTTAACACAACGTCCTCGTCTGCTCTGGAAACCGTCTAATAGCGTCAAAGTTCGGGATGGGGTTATTCTTGCTCGTTTGATTAATCGAACAACAGCACCCTCTGACCACCCTGACTTCATTCCTCCACGTGCCAGAGCGATCGCGCGACCCCGCATTGGTAGCGGTACGACAGTTCCAGGAGCAACGTCTTGGACTTCTTGGAGAGTGAGCGATGGCAGCCAACAAATTGTAGTAGGATTTCAAGTCGAAATTGATACTTCTAGTGCGGGTTTTACCGAAATTCCTTGCTATTTTGCCTGGTTGCAAGGTTCTTTCTGGAGTTCTCCCAAAGAACAATTCCTATTTGCCTCGTTCGGGCATATCAGCAAGGTATCCGTCGAGCAATTGACCTTTAACCTCTGGCTACCGTCAATCCAAACCTGGGTACCCTCTATTGAAACCAATCAGGCTTTGGATACAGAGTTTCTGACCTTTGCCCAACAGCAAAAACTGTATGTCTCTTGGTTGGGAATTCAACCCTTCCAGAAGAATTGCGATCGCACGGAGGAGAATTATGAGTCTGCTTGATGAAACGCGCTACCCCGAACGCCTGGAATTTTTTCACGGTCAGCGTTTGTTTGCTCCCGATCTCCAAGCAATCGAAGTGTTTAATCGGGAGATGCGCTGGTTGCACAATCGTAGCTTGCACCAACCCGGCATTGGCAATGGTTTTGCGGTTTCTGGGGAAAAAGGCGATCGCCAAGTCGCGATCGGCCCCGGATACGCCATTGATGTTGATGGGCGAGAGATTGTTTTAACGCAAGTAGAAATCCTGCCTATTCCTCCCGTAGCGACTGACGAGGGCGGCGGTTCTGTTTTTTTCGATTTAACTGTTTCCTATCCCGAAGATGAGGATTTAGAAGCAGCAGAAACCCGTGAAGGTATCTGTTTGGATCGGGGTGTGGTAAGAAGGCAAGAGAAACCTATTTTTTGCTGGATTCGCCTCAAAAAGGATTCACAGGGAAATCTTCAGCCCAAAGAAACTAAATTAGCCACTGATATTAAAGATGGTCGAAAAATTATTGTTGCTCGCATTGAAGTTTTTAATTGTCAGTTAAATCGTCAAGTTTGCATCGCCCAAAGACGCAGTGCCCGTCCACCCAAGCAACCCTACATTGCTTGTGGCGAAGAACAACCGACGATGTGGGACGTAGAATTAATTGTCCCATCAGAAGAATCGCCATCTAGATCAACACAACAGGCTTCAGCAGTATTCATTCCACCATTCAAGCTTGTTGCCGAGGTTGATACTAGCAAAGCAGGATTTTTGACAACGCCTTCCTACTCCGCACGAATTGACGGTTTGCGTCTTTGGTTTATCGATCAGAAATTCTCTCGCACCGATGGCGCACCCTATGTTGTAGATGGATTGATTAATATCGATAATAATCGGGCGACACCGAAAAAGTTTGCGCTGGAAGTCTTGCTGTTAGTACAAAATCTTGCGTTCGCAAGAGATGGATCTAATTCAAGCTTATTACGCAGTCGCACTGTCACAGACACGGCATCTAGTCTTGCCTTTTCCGAACAACAACGAGTGAAGGATGCGCTTGCCGAACTATTAGAGGACTGGCATATCGTTTGGATGGGTGTGGAGGAATAACCTATGACTAGGGACAAAATGGGCAGAGTCAATTTCTTCTACCTCAACCGAGATAACTGTTGGCGAGATTTTCAGTGGCAGGGGCTAGAACTGGAAGCAAACGGAATCTTACGATTAGCTTCTCTCCCTTCAGTCGTTGAGCCGTCCCCAAGTTTGGCAGAACAACCGATTCCTGACGCTCCTGCTGGTGTGGCAATTGGGGGAGATGGGACGCTTTATTTTACCGATCCTACTCATCATCTTCTCTGGCGCATCGACCCTTGCGTTCGCGCAGCGTGCCTTTGGCATCGCTCTCGAACTCCCATTCCTTGCCTTGGCAGTGAAGGAAGCCAAGCGACTCAGTTTCGCCAACCGAGAGGGGTACTATTCCACCTGCTCCGACAAGCAATTTTTGTTGCTGATAGCGGCAATCATCGCTTGCAAATTTTCCATCCCCAATCGTTCCAACTGCTGGGAATTTGGGGACAATCAGACATGGCTAGCGAACCCCAGCCGTCAGCAGAACCAGGACATTTTAACACTCCCTGGACATTAGCTTGTGATGTGGCGGGAAATATTTATGTGGTGGATTATGGCAACCAGCGAGTACAAAAGTTCGATTTGTCAGGTAATGTGATCGAGTCATTTTGGGATACGCTTCGGGCTGAAACAACTTTGCAGCAACCGAGCGATATTGCAGTGGTTCAACAGGGAGACGAAACGCAAGTTTACATCCTAGATGCTAGCCAGCAAGCGATTTTTGTCGTTAACGCAGAGGGAGATTTTCGCCAGCAATTATCTTTATCGCAGCAGTTACCATCGCCAATGGGACTCGCCGTTACTCAAGAAGCTATTTTTGTCGGCGATAACCAGCGACAGCGAGTTTTCAAATTTACGATCGCTGGAGAGTTTGTAGGCGAAGCTCAAGGTTACCACGGCTCGGTAGCCGCCTTAACTGTAGAAAATACCCCCACGGGGATGAGTTTTGCTAGTGGTTTAGCAGGAAATCAGTTTCTGTGGCTTCATCCCGGTGGCAATGCGTTTCCTGTGGTTCTTTACTTAGATCGCGCTTACGTCAACAGTGGCATTGTTTGGGGAGGTTCTTTTCATCCCAGAGAAAATGCCGTTCAATGGCATCAATTCAAGGCAAAGGTAGAAGCATTGCAAACGGGTACGCATCTGCAATTCTTTTTCTATACGAGCGATCGCGATATTCCACCTCCCGCTCCCAATCCTACCGATCCGATTTATCCGTTCGATGCAACTATCTGGAAGGCAATGCCGCTAGATAGTTTAGAGGGTTTAATTTTAGGAGAAGCTAAACAGTATCTTTGGGTTGGCGTGCATTTTACGGGTGAAGGCAAGGCGAGTCCCCGTTTAGAACAGATCCGAGTCCAATTTGACTACGATTCCTACAGCCAATACCTTCCGGCTATTTACCGCGAAAATCCAGCCTATCGGCAAACGCTAGAACAGTTGCTATCACTATTTGAAAGTGGCTTTACAGACGTGGAAGCGGCAATTGCCAGTCTCAGTCAATATTTTGATGCCCAAGCGATTCCTACCCAATGGCTACCGTGGCTGGCAAGTTGGTTGGCGCTACAACTTGATGAAAACGCTCCCGAACCAAAACAAAGACAAGCGATCGCTCAGGCTCCGATCTGGCACGCTCAAAGGGGAACCGCACGAGGATTGCAGACAGCTTTACGCTTCTATGCCAATGTAGATGCTCGAATTGAGGAGCCAATTCTGCAAGCGACATGGTGGGCACTACCTGCCAATACTTCTGCCTGCCAATCAGAACAACAAACTTCTCTATTAGGATTTACAACCCGTTTAGCACCTGCTGAAGCTCAGGGGGCTGTAGTGGGAACTACTGCGACTGTCGATCGCTCTCATCTCATTGATGGCGAGGCATACGGCTCTCCCCTCTACGAACAACTCGCCCATCAGTTCAGCGTGCAAATATACCGAGGGCAAATTCACAATACGAAGACGCTTGCTCAAATCCGCGAGATTATAGAACGAGAAAAGCCCATCCATACCACTTATCAAATTTGTCTTGTCGAACCCCAGATGAGAGTTGGTTGGCAAGCCAGGGTAGGCATTGACACGATCGTTGCCGGATCACCTCCACCAACTCGAATTGGTGAATCCACAGGCAATACAAAGATGATTTTAGCAGGAGATCCGACTGGGCAAATTGGCGATCGCAGTCGCATTGGACAAACAACCCGTCTGGGCGATCGTTAGTTATCTTAATTCGCACTTTGAGGAAAAACTATGCACTCAACCGACTTAAAAACACCAATTCGCAATCGCTATTTCTACGGCAAGCTGCTCGATGTTTACCATTTTCAATTAGAAACCTGCTATCTCAATGCCAAACGCTGGCTTCTGAACCGTTTAATTTCTGGCTACGGCGTAGTTTGTGGCTTGGATGTCAAAGCAGCACCCAATAAAAAAGGAATTATAGTCACACCTGGTTTGGCGATCGACAAGTGGGGACGAGAAATCATCGTATCAACAGACACAGAACCCATTCCGATTCCTTCACAATTTATTCCTAAACCTCCAACCGACACTACCCAAGCCAGCCCAGAGAAACCACCAGAGGAGAAGTTCGTTCATCTCTTACTTTGCTATCACGAATGCGAAAGCGATCCCGCCCCGATTTTAACAGGTGACAATTGCGGCGTACCTGCTTGCGAACCGGGCACGATTCGAGAAAGATACAAGTTAGAGTTCAAAGCGGGTGCTGTACCGCCTCCTCTGAAAGATGTCTGTATCCCCGATTTTATTTCGGGAGATCGCATTGACTATCCCCAACTTGCCAAATACGTGACGAGTCATGGTTGCCGTCAGTTACCCGAAAATCCCTGTATCCCCCTTGCCAATATCCGAGTTGCACCCGTTGATGAAGATCCTTGTCATCCGCAAGAAGACAACATTGATATTACGATTCGCCCCATTGTTTTTACGAACGATTTACTGTTCAAACTGCTTTTATCTCTAATTCACGAAGATAATTACGGAGAAATCAAATGAAACATCATCACGGATTGGGTAATGAACTTTGTGAGTGTAGCGCGATCGAGCGTCCTCGCTATTTTCCTCGGCAAATGATTACCGCCGACGATATGATTTTAGAGCAGACTTACTTTCGCGATAAACTACGTCGCCACAATCGTTTGTTGCATGGCTGGGGTACAATCTGCGGTGCTATTGTTTGCCCGGTTTGCAACTCCAAAGAAGAAATGAAACCTTGGCTAGTGAATGTTAGTCCTGGATACATATTAGGGCCTTACGGGGATGAAATTGTTATTGATCGCGATTGCACAATAGACATCTGCACTACTGGAGTTATGGGAATGTGCCAGGAACCTTCACCTCCTCCTCTCGATCCCTGGTGCAGCGATGTCAAGGAAATCGTTATCAATCGATGTCAAGGGCCTGTCTACATTGCTGTTAAATATAAAGAAATAATGGCGCGCCCCGTGCGGTTACAACCGATGGGGTGCGGTTGCGACGATATGCAATGCGAATATTCTCGCTGGTGCGATGGCTATGAAATTGGCGTTTTAACAGAACTTCCCGAATCGCATCGCCCCGACTTATCAGACAATTCATCCGATCAGCCGAAACAAATGGAAATTCCGAAATGTCCGCCTTGTCCGTCTGAACCGTGGGTAGTTTTAGCAGAAGTTGATTTTGATCCTAACAATGGTGACATTACTAAAATTGATAACTATAAATACCGTCGTATTCTTCGGACTCACACCCAAGATTGGTTGAGTTTACCAAGTCCAGAGATTAAAAAAGTTACCCCTGATACCCTACGGCAAGGAGATTCAGAGGTGATCTTAACGGTAGAAGGGAACAATCTGCGAACTCCTAAAATAATAAGCTTTGGCAAAGGAATCAAAGTAACTAATCTAGGCAAATTGAATGAATTGAATGGAGAAGAAAGGAGCTTTCAAGTTAAAGTCAGTGTCGATGCCCAAGCTCAACCCGAAAACTACTACAACATGACAATAATTGACGTAGATTGCAACGTGATGGTTGAATCCAAAGTTGTTAAAATCACTGCTAGTAACAATAGCTGAGAATTGAAAGATAAACGGCACTTCAATCAATTCACCAGTGGCGATCGCCTATTGCATTCCCGCGCTGATACTGTAATTATTATCTTTAGCTACCAAAGCTTTTGAGATTATCCCTTAATTGTTGATGTATGCGATCGCACCAAAAAGGAATCACAGTTTGTCCCTGACAAAGTGCTTCTAGTGCCACTTGCTTGTCAAACTCTGTCGCGTGGGTAATAACATTAGCCGCTTCATCTTGTCTTCCAAGATAGACTGAATCGTAAAAAATTTCACCCCCTCCCCCTGCATTTTGGAACTGGACGAGATTCAGTTAAGATAACAAAGCAACCGTGAACCGTAACAGAAGAGGGAAACATCGGTGCAAGTCCGAGGCTGTGCCGCAGCTGTAAGCAATTTTGTCATTTGTTCTTTGTTAATGACAAATGACAAATTGTAAGCCAGAACGCCGATCTGTTACTTGCTCACTCTATTTCCTGCGTTGCACGGGAAAGGAGCTTAAATTCAGAATGCCTATTTTTAACACAACCAGTCTTACCCAATTGGAATACCCAACCAGCGATCGCCTGCAATTGCCTGCTCTGCCGATAAAACGTCCTTTATTGATGATTGGTCATGGTACTAGGGATGCAGAAGGGAGGCAAGCTTTATTAGATTTTGCTGCTATCTATCAATCTTTAGATGCATCACGTCCGGTTTTGCCTTGCTTTTTGGAATTAACTGGCCCTACTATTCAGGAAGGAATCGACCAGTGTGTAGAAAAAGGCTACACTGAATTTTCCGTGTTACCAGTACTGCTATTCGCTGCACGACACAATAAATTTGATATTACTAATGAACTCGATCGCGCCAAAAGCAAGTATCCCCAATTAAAATTTCACTATGGCAGGCACTTTGGAATTACCCCTGCCATTATCGAGTTATGGCGATCGCGTTTAGCTGAACTCGACAAGCCAGAAAATAACCCCCATCAAATTTCTCGTGCTGATACAGTACTTTTATTTGTCGGGCGTGGTTCTAGCGATCCTGATGCCAATGGTGATGTTTACAAACTTGCCCGCATTCTTTGGGAAGGCAGTGGCTACTCCACTGTTGAAACTTGCTTTATTGGCATTACCCACCCCAGGCTCGAAGAAGGCTTTCGTCGTGCCCGCTTGTACCAGCCAAAACGTATCATTGTCTTACCATACTTCCTGTTCACTGGCGCTTTAGTGAAAAAAATCTTTAACATTACAGCCCAACAACAGGAGCAACACCCAGAAATTGTGATGACTTGTCTGCCAGAAATGGGCTTGCATCCACAGTTATTTTCCGTACTGCGAGAGCGAGAAATTGAAACTCAATTAGGACAAGTACAGATGAATTGTGAAATGTGCAAATTCCGGCTAGCAGCTTTAGCAAATCATCATGGAAATGAGCATTCTCACGATCATCATCACCACCATCACCACCATCATCACACTCACGACCACTCCCATCCTCCCATAGATCCCTACGCAGACATAGAGCAGTACCATCAAAAAATCTGGCAAGCCCCTTAGCAGTTATCAGTTATCAGTGAACAGTTATCATTCAATTAGTTGTTTGTTAACTGTTCCCTGTCCCCTATCCCCTGTCCCCTAGCCCCTAGTTATGTCCAAAGAATTTACCGTTGGCAGTAAAGTTCGTGTTGTGGCATTACCGCCCTATGTCAAAACTGCTGAACCGATGCCCATGCTGCGCCCTCCGGATGTGATTCAAATTGGCGAAGAAGGCGTAGTTCTAGATCGCCGCCCTGGAGGTTACTGGGGCGTGCGCTTTACAAAAGGAGCTTTTCTAATGGAAAGCCAATACATTGAAAGCGTAGATGCTAGTTCGTAAAACTTAATCATTAGCCTTTTCCAAGCCTTTCCTTCTGCCCTCTGCCTTTTAAATTACCGATATCACCACCCCTACACTTTCATTTGCTAACCGATCTACTGCACACACAGCATAAGTTCCGGGCTCAACAGTGGCAAAGGTAGTACCAGCAGGTAAAACTCGCTGAAGAATCCAACTATCGCCACTCTGCCTGTAAAGTGTCCAAGAACGAATCTTTTGCTCGTCACCTGGCTGCCAGGAAATTTTGCGGTTGTTAACTTGCAGTGCCGTGGGCGGTGTTGGTGGTGTTGCATTCTGCCAAGACATAGTAGGAACTAAGGCAGGTTTGGCATACAGGGAATTTTGGAACGTCTCGGAGATGCCTTGGCGATTTTCGATTAGAGAATTGGTGCTAAAGAAGATGTTCCCTAAAGATAAATCTCCCACTAGGTTGCGGCTAATCTTGATTTGCTTTTCTATTTCCTCATCTTTCCAAGCCTTGCCGTCTAACTGGGAAATATTGTTACCAGCGTAAATGTGTCGCTGTTTCGGATTAATTTCTGTCCACCACTTTAACAGGGTGGGATAACTCTGTTGTGTTTGGTCGGTACGCCAGTAAAGCTGCGGGGCGATATAATCTATCCAGCCTTGTTCCAGCCATTTTTTAGCATCGGCATACAGTACGTTGTAGGCATCTAAACCAACAATACCAGGGGGTTGTCCGGGACGGTAAATACCAAAGGGACTAATGCCAAATTTTACATCGGGCTTTGTTGATTTAATTCCCTCTGCTAGGCGCAGTACCATTTGATTCACATTTTCTCGCCGCCAGTCGCCCAAGCTAAGTTTACCACCAGCCGCTTGATAGGCGGCATAAGTTTTATGATCGGGGAAAGACTGCCCTTGGATGGGATAGGGATAAAAATAGTCATCTAGGTGAATGCCATCGACATCATAACGCCTCACCACATCTAGAATTACGTTGTAAACTCTATCTTGAACAATTTTCGCTCCTGGTTCCATCCACAGTTGATTGCCCCACTGATAAACATATTCTGGATTTGTAACTGCTATGTGGGGATGGACATTACTGCCTTGCTTGATGGAAGTTTTGGCACGGTAGGGGTTGAACCAAGCATGAAGTTCGATATTGCGTTTGCGACATTCAGCGATCGCAAATTCTAGGGGATCGTAAAATGGAATTGGTGCTTGACCTTGAGTTCCCGTTAACCAAGCACTCCACGGTTCTAATTGAGAAGCATACAATGCATCGCCCTCTGGTCGTACCTGTAAAATTAGGGCATTGAAATTTAGTGCCTGCAATTTTTCAATAATATTTACCAACTCAGCTTGTTGTTGTAAAGCTGAAAGTCCCGCTTTTTTCGGCCAATCACTATTCCATACACAAGCTACCCATGCCCCCCGAAATTCGCGGCGATGATTTACCTTAACAGTATTAGGTAGTATCGGAGTTGGCGTGCTTGTTGTGGGTTGCGCAACTATATAGTTAGAAGCAATTTTTTCGGCTTTTCCCAGATACACCAAGGCTTGATAAACGATCGCTGCTACATCAGCACGAGTTGCCGCTATATTTGGGTTAAGTAATTTTATATCCGGATAACTAACTACGATTCCAGCTTTGGTAGCAATAGCAGCCTGGTTTTTTGCGTATCCAGCAATATTTGCCGCATCTTTGTAAATTTGGGGAAGTTCTGTTAGCAGATCGGGTTTAATATTGGCAGCAAGGTCTAAACCATTAACCAAAGCAACTAAAACATCGCCTCTAGCAATTCTATAATTGGGACGAAAACTGTGATCGGGGTAACCAGACAGAAATCCTGTTTCGTAAGCTCCTTTAATGGCATTTGCCGCCCAGTGATTAGCTGGGACATCGGTAAAAGGAACATATGCCCGCTTTGAAGGTTGGGTAAATACTTTGGCAATGATGGCTGCAAACTCAGCGCGAGTAACCGAGTTATTGGGACGAAACGTGCGATCGGGATAACCATTTAAAATACGACGCTCGGCTAAAGCGGTAATAAATAAGCGTGCCCAATGGTTCTGAATATCAGAGAAAGAAGTAGAATTAGATACCATTGTCGCTCCTTGCTAGTTTGTATATTGTTCTTTGTTAATTTAACTTGAGCTTGTCAATAAATACACATCTTCTGTAGGGTGGGCACTGCCTAACTTTTCTCAAAACCTTTTACGTTCTTTACAGTGCCCACCTTACTATTTTTGTAGGGTGGTTACTGCTTAACTTTCTTCAAACCCTTATTTTTACGTTGTAGACAATGACTGCTTATAGTTATTATTGAATGTTAATCTAAGTAAATTTACATAGTAATTGTAAGAATGAAAATTGTTCCTTAAAAAGACACCTTGACGGAACTAGTTACGCGCAAGACAGATTCCTGATGGAATGCGCGCTTATAACTTGCGATCGCCTCTTCAACCATCTGATTTCTCTTGTGATTATTTTCGTAAATCAGAATCACTAGCTTAGTCTTTTCCCTGTTAAGGCTGCCAGAACTATTCAAATACTGTCCGTAGCCATCCATCACGGTTAATCCTTCTTGGAAACGGGGTGTGATGACACGGTTCAAAAATTGCTGCCATTGTTCCTCAGAAACTGTTCCTCCACCTGGTTTACTTAAGCCAAAGAACAACTCTTCTTTAGTGAGAATCTTGATGCTTGAGTTCTGAGAAGATTGGAGAGACTGGGCGCGAATATAAGTATTTAAATGGATAGGGGTGACTACAAGTAGGCTTGTAAGGATAAGATTATTGAAACTTTTTTGCCAAGTTATCATCTGTTTAAGCGTTTTACAATATGGGGTTGATAATTTCTGAATCTAAAATTGCAGACTAGACAGCCTACACGGGCAATGTACCCGCACTATACTTATTCCTACAAGCCTCCTGAAAGAGTTTTAGGATTGAAAGTGATTAATGTTGTTCAGATATCGAGCAAATTTAATTTGTATCAGTAGAAAAATTGTTGCCAACTTATGAGTATTCTATCTAGCTTAAAATTTCGATTCGCAGTAGGTTTTGCCGCTTTATCACTGATTGGTTTGGGCAGTGGTTATTTATACACTCAATCTACCAGTAACAAGCTATCCCAACACCAGAATTTATCCCTTGTGCAGCAGGAAATTTCTGACTTACCCCAACAGCATTTTCAAAATACAGCGATCGCAGAGCTTGCACCTCCAGATTCTACA
The DNA here is from genome assembly GCF_000317285.1 of Chlorogloeopsis fritschii PCC 6912. Taxonomy (GTDB): domain Bacteria; phylum Cyanobacteriota; class Cyanobacteriia; order Cyanobacteriales; family Nostocaceae; genus Chlorogloeopsis; species Chlorogloeopsis fritschii. Next base: position 14,366 of record NZ_AJLN01000120.1, read on the forward strand.
GAAAAACAAAACTCTACTTTATCTAAGCAAAAATCAAGTTCTGCACCCTATAAAGTCATAGATGAGTTAAAAAGATATAAATTTAGCGTTCGAGGAAATCAAATTCTCTCTTCAGCCAAATTACCAAACACCAAGGTTAACTTCAATCAAAAGGATTTATTATTTGTTCTGATTAATACCAAAAAATATTTCCAAACCTACTCTTCCCAAGACGCAGATATTTTACGTACAGGATTGTTAGCTAGTTCTGGAGTAAGTGTACAAGATGTTCTCAAAACCTTAGATTTTATGATTGCCGTCTTGCAGGAAGATATTGCCAACAATAGAGTGACTCGTTTACAAGATCCGAATTTTATTAACAAAAATTTTCGGGTGATCAAGTGGTCTGCTTACAATCCGCAAAACCGCAATCAAGAACGTTTACGAATTACCAAATATGCTGTATTTACCCATCCAGGCTCTCGTAAAAAAACTGCTAAATTCAATACCCCTATTTATAGTTTAAAAGATAATGGAAGCAGTAATAAATTCTATACCAAATATACAAAACAAGATGTATTATCGGGTATTTATGAACCAGGTGGGAAAGAATTTGGAAAAGTGGAACCCCTCGCCTATCTCACCAGAGAAGGATTAGAAGAAGCATTAATGCAAGGAACCATACTTATTAATTTCAATGATGGTTCTAAAGCATTTTTTAATGTAGACAGAAACAATGGAATACCTTATATAAAAGGAGTATCGCCTAGAGCACAAAAGCGTTATTGGTATTTTAGAAAGGTTGATGCTATCAAAGGTTATGGTTATAAAATAGATGCAAAAATTTCTATTAAACCAGGAGTAACTTTTGCTGGAGATGTTCTAAACATTGGTCTGGGTAAAATAATTGTGCTTGAGTATCCTCAAGGTGGAAGTAAACGACTGAAAATGGGAATCATCGCAGATACAGGCGGAGCATTTTTACCCAATCTTTATCAACTCGATTTTTTAGCTGGTATCTTCCAGAATCAAAATGCTTTTAAGCGACATATCAGTCAATTGCCTGAATACGCCACAGCATATATTTTAGTCAAAAAATAAACAGGCTCAACAAGTGATGCACTAAATATCAAATTGCTGTATTTTACGCATCCCTAATCAAAAAAAAAGCCCGCTGCTTAGGCGGGCTAAAATACAACAAAACTATGACAAACTATGAACAATAATCTTTTTATTTAGCTAAAATATTTCATTTCTTCCTCTAACTGACGAACTAAATTTTCATCGCCTCTAGCTCTAGCTACTTCCAAGCGATGTTGCAAACTTCTGCGAATACTCTCTCTATGAGCTTCCCGTGCTTTTTTTACGGCTTCAAGTCTGTTTGTCATCATAAGTATCATCCTCTTTCATCATTTTACTTATGTCTTGTAATCTTAACATATCAAATTTTTAGTTACTTTTGCTACAGAAAATTATTTTAAATTATATAGAAAGTGTTAATTTATGTCAGAAACTTTAAGAAATCAACCACTTCTAACATTGTTGAGTGATTTTGGCGATCGCGACGTATATGTCGGCGTCATGAAAGGAGTAATCGCCCAAATCAACCCCAAAATCACAGTGGTAGATTTAACACACCAAATTCCACCGCAAGACATCGCAGCAGGCAGATTTTGTTTGATGGATGCTTGCTCTTATTTTCCTGCGGGAACAGTACACGTGGCGGTGGTAGATCCGGGTGTGGGAGGAAAAAGAAGAGCGATCGCTCTCCAGTTTGCGACAGGATTCTTAGTGGGGCCGGATAATGGATTATTGAGTGGAGTGTTAAGTCAAAATCCTGCCATTGCAGCAGTAGAACTCACAAACCCCGATTACTGGCGCACTCCTCAACCTAGCAGTACTTTCCACGGTAGAGACATCTTTGCACCCGTTGGAGCTTATCTTGCTAGCGGTGTTCCTCTCAAAGAGTTAGGGCGAGAAATTAACCCAGAAACATTGGCTAGGCTGGAGATAGGCAAAATTTCTTTAGAAAAGAATAATATCACAGGTTCGATTCAATATATAGATACTTTCGGTAACTTAGTGACTAACATTCCTGCAAGTTACGTGCAAGGCAAAACCTGGAGCGTACAAGTGGGTGAAAAGATAATTAACGGATGTAGTACTTATGGAGACGTTGAAATTGGAGAGGCGATCGCGCTTGTTGGCAGTCACGACTGGGTAGAAATAGCCATTAATTGTGGTAATGCACGGGTTCAGTTGCAGATGAATTTGGGAGATACTGTACAAGTTTGCTATTGAGAGCTTATTTGATAGCTTGCCATAAGACGGACAGACAAGTTGTTTTGTGTGTTAGCCCTCTATATTTTTTTGAGGACATAGCAGTAGAGTTATTCTTTGGTTAGGCGATTAAACTTGAATAGAATCAAGCCCAGTTTGATAAGATGATTGGCATAGTTGGAGAAACTATAAAGAACTGACGAGTGGAACAATCCCCAATGTCCGAAAAGTAGCTGAACTTGAGGTATCGTGAAACGATGAGATTTGATCAAACACCTCGAAGAGATGGGATGTGTATTCATTCGTCATGGTGGTAAGCATGACTGGTATCAGAATCCGAAAACAAAAGTATCTCAACCTGTTCCAAGGCATCGAGAAATTAAGGAACAGCTTGCCAAACATATCATCAAAATGCTTGGTGACGAGGGCTAACACAGCGTTGGTGCGGACGAATAGAGGTTGTCTGCCGCCGCACAACTTCACCGTTAGACTGAAAATTCTCGGTGTGAAGTGGATGAAAGGTTGCTTATAGGTGTTCACAGTTAAGCGATCGCACTAACGTCATTATCTAAAGTTAACGAGAAAGTAAAATAGGGTCAGTCCTTTTCCCCAGTTGTTAACGATGGACGGAACTAATACTAATGTAGAGCGACAAAAGTTAATTGAAGTAATCAGTACCTTGCCTGACGAGGTTTTGCTTGAGCTTGCCAGTTTTGTTGACTATCTTCGCTACAAGTCAATTCACTTAAAAGAGCCTGAAAACAAAAATGCTTCCGGTTTTCTACTGGCAGTCGCAGGTTTGGGTAACTCTGGTGAACACGATATTTCAGAGCGAGATGAGGAGATTCTTCGCAATGAAATTGATCCTGTTTATGGTTGGAATCTCAAGCCGAGTCATCCTACATGACAGCGATACTCGATACCAGTTTTCTGTTTGCGTTGAACGATCGGGGCGATCGTAATCATGAACGTGTGTTAGCTGTTGCTAAAAACGTGAGTGAGGCACTGATCCTGCCTGCGGTTGTCTTGCCTGAAATTTCTTACCTGATTGCATCCAGATTAGGGCACAAGGCAATGCGTCATTTTGTATATAGCCTTACAACCAGCGCAGTTCAAATTGAGCCTGTCTTATTAGAAGATTTGGTGCGAGTACATGAGGTTTTGGAGCAATATGCCGATAGTCAACTTGACTTTACAGATTCGGCGATTGTTACCATAGCTGAAAGGCTTGCTATTACTCGCATCTATACACTTGATCGTCGAGATTTTTCGCTTATTCGTCCAAGGCACTGCGGTTACTTTGAGCTATTGCCTTGAATCGAGCTAACAAGTCGCTGCACCGGAAAACTCCAATATGGTTGGCTGATATGCAAAGGCTGTTTGCATCCGGTAACCTTGATCGTTAGACTGAAAATCCTCGGTGTGAAGTGGATGAAAGGTTGCTTGTAGGTGTTCAGAGTTAAGCAATCGCAAGTTAACCCGATGAGCGTGCTTTAGGTTGTTGGTGAAGTAACGGAAGATAATAATAAGGTGATCTGCGAGTGCCTAAAATCACGAAGCAACAACCCGCGTTTGAGCCTGTGAATGAGACTTGGGTTTCACCACAATTTCCACGTCTCGCCCCAAAGCATTTAAGAAGCGAAACAGTCGCGCAGTCGAAAAGCCTGATAATTTCCCATTGATTAATGCTGAGATTTTAGGTTGGTCAATTCCTAACAATTCTGCTGCCTCAGCTTGAGTCATCTGCTGCTTGGTAATAATGCTGCCGATCTTGCGGGCAAGTTCTGCTTTGACAAGCAATTCGTCAGAGTTCTCTAAATCCAAATCTGCAAACACATTGCCACTACTAGCTTGTGCTCTAATTTCTTGAGTCATATTTCACTTTCCCTACTGCTCGTTGTAATTCTCTGAGTAATGTTCTTTGGCTCGTTTCAACCTTGCTTCAATTAATTATGAGTAGATTAAACTCTGTGTTGCTAGCCAGCTAACAAGTCACTGCACCAAAACGCCGTGATTTAGTTGGTTGAGTTGCATAGGTTATCTGCGAAGGCGTGAGCTTAGTCGTTAGACTGAAAAGCCTCGGTGGGGAAGTGGATGAAAGGTTACCTGTAGGTGTTCACAGTTAAGCGATCGCGACTCCATTGCAAGTCCAGATATTATTGATGTAAAGATTGTTGAATCTTAGAGAAGCTTGCTTAGACAATTGATAGGTTGGTTGTATGACTTCTAGCAAATTAGTAGAACAGTTTCTGAAGCATCAACGACTAGCAATAATTGCAAGTCTCATCGGTGTGACAGCGATTGCCTGGTGCTACCTGATTATTTTGGCTGTTGGCATGAACGAAATGATGGCAGCGCCCATATCGGATATGGCCCATTTAAAGCCTTGGACTACTGTTGATGCTGCCTTGATGTTTTTGATGTGGACTGTGATGATGATTGGCATGATGGTGCCTAGTGTATCACCTACTATCTTGCTTTATGCCCGCGTTTTCCAAAAACGAGCGAAAAACGAGCGAGTATTCGTTCCCACAGGTGCTTTTTTGGGTGGTTATTTAACGATTTGGACTGGCTTTAGTGCTGTGGCAACATTACTTCAGTGGGGGTTGGAACAGGCTGCTCTCCTCTCGCCAATGATGGTCAGTACAAGTCCGTTGCTTGGTGGATTGATTTTAATTGCTGCTGGGATTTATCAGTTAACCCCTTACAAATCTGCCTGTCTCCAGCATTGTCGTTCGCCTGTTGATTTTCTATCAAATAATTGGCGAAGTGGAACGTGGGGAGCTTTGATCATGGGTCTAGAGCATGGAATCTACTGCCTCGGTTGTTGTTGGGCATTAATGGTTCTTCTGTTTGTGGTGGGAGTCATGAATCTGCTTGGTATCGCTGCGATCGCAATTTTTGTGCTACTAGAAAAAGTGACGCGATTCGGGAAGCTCATAAATCGAATCGGAGCCTTATTACTTACCTTATTGGGAATTACTATTATGGCAACGGCATAGTGAAGTCCTTCTTGCTGAAAATCCCTTTTTTGTGAAACCTCTTCCAGTAGATAGATTAGAGAAAAATTACGACTCAGAAAAAGGAGACTAAAAATGGCAAACTGGTGGTGGAAAGCTGATTACTTTGAAACCTGTAACTGTGCTTATGGATGTCCTTGTAATATCAACGCCATCCCGACTGACGGTACCTGTCAGGCCATTGGTGCCTGGGCAATAAAAGAAGGTGCCTACAACGACATACGTTTAGATGGACTGAAACTGGCTCAATTTGTTTACTGGCCGAATCCCATTCATGAGGGAAATGGTAGAGCCGTTATTTATATTGACGAACAAGCGAACGAAGCACAGCGAACTGCGCTGACTGAGATAGCAACAGGAAATGCCGGCCCAGGAGGCCCGTTTGAGATTTTTTCCAGTACCTATTCCGAACCGCCGAAAGTGGTATTTGGCTCCATGCAACTGGAGAGGAGCAACAAAGAAGCAAACTTGAAATTTGGCGATCTGGCTCATGCGGAAATTGAGCCTGTTCGCTCCGCAATGGATAACTCAGTAGCAGATGTACACATGGTTTTGCCAAGTGGATTTATTTGGCAGGATGCTGAGTTAGTCAATACAAAACTCTGCGAGGTGAATGCTGACGGTTTAAAATTCCGACACGAAAACTCAAATGCCTTCCTTTCTGAAGTTGCATACAACATCTAATGGTTTTTTCGAGAGTCGCATCACATTACGCTGAATCGGAACGGAGTATAAGGTTGTCTGTCGGTGTTCACAGTTAAACTGAGATAAACAGATAATCGATTTTTACGGCAAAGCTATAATCCGATCAAGGTCAAAGATTTAGAAACTGATATGTCAACCCTTGAGCAAATTGAAGCAGCTATTCTTACCCTCCCCTCGGATGAGTTTAAGCAGCTCAGGCAGTGGTTTTTTGACCTGAATTATCAGCGTTGGGATGAGCAACTAGAGCAAGACATTACAGATGGTAAGCTAGAAGCTTTGGCTGAAGAGGCGATCGCTGATTTCAAAGCGGGCGCTGTCGAGAAGTTTGATGCATTACACAACGCAAAGATTTTGGAAGTGTTATGACGCACTGCCTGAAAGTGTGCAGGAAACGGCAAACCAATGTTATGAGCTTCTAAAAGCTGATCCGTCTCATCCGTCGTTACACTTCAACAAGCTTGGTAAAAAGTACTGGTCAGTTCGGGTAGGTTTAGATTACCGAGCTTTGGGTGTCGAGGTTTATGGTTGGAATCTTAAACCAAAGATTTGTAATTTTCTGTTGCGAAAACTGCTGCAAATTAGGTAGTGTAAACGTACTGTGCTAACAGCAGTTAAGTAATTTAGGTGAAGTGGCTTTCGCAGAGCTTGTCCTAACGACTCACTACACAAGGACGTATAGCGATCTTACTTAATTTCGGCTCAAAATTAGTCTTGCGCTAGCGAGTTCGATGATATTAGGCAGCATGAAGATGCTCTCATGAGAGCCGATGCAAAAAGTCGGTTTCGGTTATACCAACACTACTCACCTGCTGTGCAACAGGAGAGAGTAAATTAACCAAGGAGACACAAACGATGATTGATGCGAATGAGGTTCTCAAAGCAATGTGTGAGAAGTATCAGGCTGCCGTTAGCGCTAACGATTCACTAGCCTATCGCAAGCTATTCGCAACAGACGCGATTCGGATTCCACCAGGATCGGAGCCTGAGTACGGCCCGGATGAGATTTCAAAGAGCGAACAGAAAGATTATGATGTTGCCAAATGGAGTATCCAATCTAGACCGATTGATGCTCTACGAATTGACGATCAATGGATATACGGAATCGCACACGTTGATATAACCACTGTTGCCCACGCTGATGGAGCGACAAATTCATTCCAAGCCACGAAGGCTTTGCTCCTCCATAGAGAGGAATCGGGGGAATGGTTGATCAAAAGGCAGATATGGAACCTCAAGTAATAACCGTTGGCGTCGGGGTTCTTTGTTGAAGGAAATATGAAGTGTTACCAGCCGCTTGCTTGAAGCGAACTGATGCAATTATTGGTGTTATGGCAAAGGTTGTTTGCCGCCACCCAACCGGAACTGAGACTGAAAATTCTCGGTGGGAAATAGATGAAAGGTTGCTTGTAGGTGTTTAGAGTTAAGCGATCGCACTGCTTGTAGGTGTTTAGAGTTAAGCGATCGCACTGGCTTACGATCTGAACTTAACGAGAAAGTAAAATAGGGTCAGTCCCTTTCCCCAGTTGTTAACGATGGATGGAACGAATGTAGAGCGACAAAAGTGAATTGAAGTAATCAGTACCTTGCCCGACATCGTATTTATTCCATTCATATTGGTAGACTAAAGGCATTGATTGGGCTAAGTTGACCTATGACCATTGCGATCAACCAACCAATACAACAGAAGCCACTTAGCTTTGACGAGTTTCTCGTTCTTTATGGTGGCGATAACCGCTACGAACTGATCGATGGAGAGGTGTTCGACTTGGAACCAACAGGCCTGCATGAAGAGGTTGCAGCCTTCATTACCGCAAAGATCTGTGTCCAGATCGACAGAACAAGCTTACCTTGGTTTGTCCTTCAGCGGGGACTATTGCGCCCTTCTAACATTGGTATGACAGCATTTCGACCTGATGTTGCAGTTGTCGATCAAGATGAACTTATCAAAGAACCGCTTTGGTCTGAGCAATCGATCCTGACTTTAGGCAGTTCGATTAAGTTTGTAGCAGAAGTTGTTAGTGGCAACTGGCAAAATGATTATGCCCGTAAAGTCGAAGACTACGCAGTTTTAGGTATTCCCGAATATTGGATTGCAGACTATGCAGGGTTAGGTGGTACTCGACACATTGGGAAGCCCAAACAACCTACCCTCTCTATCTGTAAGCTAGTGGATGGGGAGTACGAGATTCAGCAATTTCGGAGCAATGAGACTATCGTCTCTCCAACCTTCCCAGATTTAAAACTGACGGCTGAACAGGTGTTGAGGGCTGGTAGGTAAAATCGTCATGATGCGACTACAGCCGATGTGAGATTGATATATGTTAACAAGCGGACGGGCGATCGCACGCGACACTCGACACCAGTTTTCTGTTTGCGTTGAATGATCGGGGCGATCGTTACGTTACTCTACAGTTTTGAATTACCATAACAACATTAAAAAAGCTGTGGAGGTGCTGGAAAATATAATTAGGTAATTATTAACTTGCGATCGCCTGTGCTGTTTATCATAAAAAGTGTTGGTTACAATTATCTATCTAATTAGACATTGCCCAGTAAAGTCTAAGTAATTCATGTGATTTTGTATATGACTACACAAACATTATCTGCACCCGAAGTATATCAAGGTCAGTTTGGTGAGTTTACAATTAACAAGGGCGATCGCACTGGTGTGATTATCTACCGCAGTGGCTTAATGGTGGCTGCTATTTGTTTTGCGATCGGCACTGCTTTAGTATTATTCAACCCTAGCCCCAGTATTTACAACTGGCTGACTCCTCTGTATGCTTGTTTCAGCCTTGCGCTCGGTGTGAGTTTATTGACCATCCATATTTACATGGTAGAACTGCACCGCATCTTGCAAGTATTTTGGGCGATTGGTAGTATTTCCTCGATAGTAGTGGCACTATCGAGCAGTGAACCTTTGGCTGTTACCGTTTACACTCAACCCTTGACTCTATTGGGAGTTGGTTTTACCTTCGCTGCTTTGACAGGAATTTATTTTAAAGAAGGATTTTGCTTTAATCGTCTGGAAACGAAAGTACTTACTCCCATTGTGCCCTTACTACTACTAGGACATTTACTGGGTATTTTATCTATGCATTGGGAACGAGTTTTATTAGGAATTTGGGCAATTTTCTTTGTAATTTTTGCTGTACGTAAAGTAGTGCAAGCAATTCCTCCGGATATCGGAGATAAATCTGTGTTTGAATATCTCAAATCCCAACGTTCTGCAAAGGTGTAATGCATAGAAAAATTCAACCAAAGCAGAAGAAAAATTTCCCCGTCTTCCGTTTATTTAAACGCCAACAAATGTGGGTGCTGACGGTTCCAGGATGGGGAATTTTCATAACTTTAGTTGCTAGTTTAATTAGTTTTAGCTTTATTAACATACACCCATTTCTTGCCGTGACTTCTCCTGTAAAAGCAGATATCCTGGTTGTGGAAGGTTGGATACCAGATTATGCACTTGTACAAGCTTTAGCTGAATTTAAAAAGAATTCCTATCGTCAACTCATCACCACAGGAATCCCGTTAGAAAAGGGATTTTATCTGGCTGAATACAAAACTTATGCGGAAATGGCTGCGGCAACTTTAAAAAAATTGGGTTTAGAACCAGAAAAGATAGTCGTTGTTCCCTCCCAAGAAGTTACCAAAGATCGCACCTACGCATCTGCGATCGCATTACAGCAGTGGCTAGAAAATGCCAATTTCAAGATAGAAGCGGTTAATCTGTTCACCTATGCAACCCATGCTCGTAGAAGTTGGCTGATATTTCAACAAGCCCTTGCACCTAAAATACAAGTAGGAGTGATTGCTAGCTCACCACAAAATTACGACCCAAACAAATGGTGGATGTATAGTACAGGTGTGCGCTCAGTTATTAATGAAGTTGTGGCTTATGTTTATGCTTTTATTTTTAGTTGGAAAGCTTGAGATTAAATTTTAGAACTCCAACGGCGATAGTAATGTCGTGCCGAAGTCATCTGTGAGTAGAAAACCAGAGAAACTAGAAAAGAAATCAGCTTTGTTTACTATGTCTAAAGCTGTTGGTAAATTAACGACAAGTCTTTGACTGGGATAAGCTTCTAGAAATGAGATCACTCCTAGACCTTTTGATGATGCAGCTCCTAAGATAATTGCAGATCGCAGTGCTTGTATACCTGCGTTGTCACGACGAGCGATCGCTGGGGCAACAAAATTTAGAGCTATTTTGCCAGTTTCTGAGTTGACTAGCTTATCTAAAGCCACAACACCCAAAGGTATTTTCATCTGTAGCACCTTTTGTAATTTCTGTTGCTGTTGTGAGCTTAAGTAACCCAAAATAGATTTTAAATCGTCAGAAACTTGTTGCGTTTCGGCATATTTGCGTAAATCTGCAACAGAGAGAGATTCCTCAAATAATCCATATCTAATGACAATTTCTTCTGCTGCCAAACTAGGAGATGAATTAAGAATACTATTGAAAGCTAAAAATAATGAACAACTAGAAATGGATAACAGAAAGTGACTGAAACATTTGATGGTAGAAAATCGTGGCAATGACATCGGTAGCTTTATGCTGGCTGTTATGCATCAAACATACCATCAATCTTTGTCTTTGCTCTAAAGAATGCAGGATTTTGGGATTTTATTTTTATCTTATCGTGAACAGACACACATAATCTGGGAATAATCAACCCAGAGCAGATGAGGATGGAGAATTGGCAGTTGAACGTGCATATTGGCTAGCTTGGTCGCACATATCTGGAATTGGCCCGATATTGGTGCAACGATTACAACAGCATTTTGGTACACTCAAAACAGCTTGGGAAGCCAGTCCAAAGCAATTAGAAGCCGTGGAGGGTTTTGGGTTTCAGACATTGGCAAAGGTAGTAAAACAGCGATCGCATCTTCATCCCGAACAATTACTTGCCCAGCACCAAGAGCAAAATCCCTATTTTTGGACACCAGCAGATCCAGAATATCCTCGCTTACTGCTAGAAATTTCCAGTCCTCCACCTGTTTTGTACTACCGTGGAGCAGTGGAACTACAAGAGAATCTCGGACAAATACCAATGGTGGCAATTGTCGGAACGCGGCAACCTTCAGAATATGGTATTCGTTGGACTCGCCAAATTAGTACAGCTTTAGCTAAAAATGGGTTTACAGTAGTTTCTGGTTTAGCAGAAGGAATTGACACTGAAACTCACGCTACCGTCATTAAAGCCGGAGGGCGCACGGTTGCAGTTTTAGGTACGGGTGTAGATGTTATCTATCCAGCCCAAAATCAACAACTGTACAAGCAGATTTTAAACACTGGGTTAGTTTTGAGCGAGTATCCAAGCAAAACCCCGCCCGATCGCGCCCACTTTCCCCGCCGCAACCGGATCATTGCCGGGTTGTGTCGTGCCGTGTTGGTAATGGAAGCACCTTTGAAATCTGGTGCTTTGATTACAGCTAACTATGCAAACGAATTTGGTAGAGATATTTATGTGTTACCAGGCAGGCTGGATGATTACCCATCTCAAGGTTGTTTAAAGCTACTCAGCCAAGGTGCCGCCCCCATCCTCAAAGAGTTAGACGAACTATTAAAAATGTTGGGAGCAATTCCACAGATGGATTTTGTTCAAGTATCCCCAGAACCACAGCAATTAACCTTGCCTGATTTGTCACCAGAACTGCAAAAGGTAATGGATGTAATTTCCTCAGATTATTTGCCCTTCGATACGATTATCCAACAAACTGGTATGGCGACAGGCGAGGTTGCTAGTGCTTTGTTGCAGTTGGAATTGATGGGTTTAGTTTCGCAAATGCCGGGAATGAGGTATAGGCGTAGTTGATAGTATTTTTTTAACATCTTCAGATTGCACGAATGCGATCGCTTTTTTCGGTTCCCAGCAAGAAAGTCTATCATTGCCTTGGGGTAAGATTTCTTTTCACTCTCAGCAGATGATGGCAGCACTTTTAAGATGTAATATTTTCACATTCACAAGATATACTAAACAAACTCAACGACCACCAAGCCAAATGCGTATACTGAGCGCACTCAAACCAGGTAAAAGTAAACACATGGTAAGTAATTATCACCGCCTCAATCCCCCGGCAAGGCGACTTAATGTGCCATTAGTAAGTTTGTTGCTACACAAATTAGAAAATATGGTTTTTTACGCATTTTTTATTATTTCCTAGAGATCAAGTTTCAAATAAATATCAGCCGTTGTCATAAAATTAGCGAGTAAAGTCAAAACTAATTTTATGACTTGCTCAATTTCATGACTGGACTAGTTGAATATCTACAAGCGGAGTTAGCACCTCTCCAGTCCAAATATTTTCTATTATTCTTTGTAAGGCGATTGGTTCAATCCACTGAGAAAGATCCTCGACACCTTCACGAGATTTACGATACTTGAACCGAAATTGATATGTACCTGGATACAGTGGGGAAAAACAATAAATATCCTCGGCTGGAAAAGGAATATATAAAATTAACTCTCGATCACGCTTTTTTTTCCGGTTCCGCATCCAAAAAAGAGAAGCATCTCGATAAAGTGTTACTGATCTTCCTGGTATTAACAGCACGAACTCAGATTCCATTGGTGAGTTAAATCGCTCACAGCCGATACCTGTTATCATTAATTGACCATCGGGTGCGATCATTTCTGGAAACATGGAGTAAAAATTCGATGAAAAATAAAGCATAGTTTCCGTGTTATTCGTAATGCGAACACCAAGCTCTACAGAAGTAGAAGCAGCGCGTTTTGGTTCAGGAATAGTTAATAATGTTTGAGATACTATAGTTTCAAAACGAACACCATCTACTTCAACCACGTTGCTGTCATGTGATTCAAAAGATGTCATGTGACTACCCTCTTTATTTACATTGAGATATAGCAGCCAGGTAAACATGACAAGCGACGCTTTGTTTTTTTGCCTACTGACTGGGTGCTACTTGGCGTTAAAGTGTTAGCGTGAGGCTAACGTTGTAATTCTGGAAAATTTTTTAGATCATCTTTGCGATCGCCCTAGTTTTAAGTGAAGTCTTAGTAGTAGGCTCTTGCTGAGGGTGAAGATAGCGATTAGTAGCCACCAAAGCAAGCCATCACCCATCTGTTCTTGACCGAGTAGGGAACGTGATTATAGGTGAAATTCTACAAAGGGTGTAGTTACTATTCCCGTCAAAATGCTTTCTATTTGCTTTTTTTCTCCAGTTTCTGAGTCGTCAAAGTTCACTAATGTTGTAATACAACTAAAACTTACGATCGCGTTAATTTGAAGTCCACAAATGGTGTAATTACCATACCTGTCCAAACATCTTCGATTTGCTTCCAGTTCATATCTTCTTGGTCATATGCTTTGATTGACGCTTGTATATTCACATAGTTAAGCTGAATTTTATAAGTACCAGAATCGAAAAATTCAAAAGTATAGGCTCCTCCATCTTGAGCATCAATTACTAATAGAATCTTGTCATTTTGTTGCCACCAAATTGCAGTACCAGGGAAAAATGTTACATCCTCTCCAGGCATGGCTAAGACAAAATCTGACTTTTCAGCTTGTCTAAACCAATCACTAAAGCCCCCTCTAAAAAGTCTTTGACTATTTGTCCCTAAAATTTCTGGAATTACGGTGACATAGAAACTAAAGCACACAGGATTTAATCTGTTATTGGTCATCCGAATTCCTGCTAACTGTAATCCAGCCTTGGCTCCGGGTTCTTTTTTCGGTATATTTAACTCCTGTTTTGGTACAAGAGTTTCAAAGCGAATGCCATCTACTTCAACTGCTGTTTTATTATGTTCTAAAGGTTGAACTAAACGGAGATTCACAAAAGGAGTTGTTAGATTAGCTATGTTGTTTTCTTTTAATTCCGCTAGATGTCTTGTTTCTGGATTGGAGCATATAGCTTCCCTACTGGGAATATCACAAATAAACCGCAGTTTGTATATTCCTGGCTGAAGACTATCAAAATTCCAATAATTTTCAGGTGTAATTGGTGAAGCTTCCAAATAATGCCAATAAGTTGGAATTTCCAGTTGAAGTGAATTATTCCGCCAAGAAATTCTTCCAAGTAAGGTAATACCTACAGGTAATCCTCGTGTAATTAATCCCCATTTATTTCCTTTAGTTCCAGGCTCTTGTGGTTTAAGTGTTTGCCCATCCGGTGCTACAAGTTCCGGAACTAAATCTCTAAAAGGCAAAGGCGATGATGTATTGTTCTTGAAACTAATACCTAATTCTACAGTAGCAATACTTCCAGGCTTATTTTCTGGGAGTGCGATCGCCAGCCACAATATCTGGTATCCCCTTTCCAAGTCGCATGGGTGCGTCAATTTGCATACGAATGCCATGTTCTTTGGAGGCTTTATTTTTCTTTGATTTTTTAGATTTTCTAGAAATACTTAGCTATCCTCTCAAAAACTAGAGATTAAATCAGACTAAACACCCCAATCAAAATCTGAAGCGCATTTTATGGTTGCGATTCTCCATACGCCATACCATTTGCCTCGGCGTAACGATGCATAAATCGCATAAATCTGTCCCAATAGTCATCCCGTTCGATTTCAAATTTGTACTCGACTCGCTGTAATTCGTCACCTTCTGCACCCCCAAACACAAATTGCACAGAAGAAGGAGTGACGCTAATTTCACCTTCTTCATCAGTTAAGCGCATGGAATTTAAGGATTGTTTCGTGAAGCTGTTAAATCCTTCGATAGCTTTTAATTGATTAAACGTCATTAAGACGCTGCGCTTGCCAGAAGTGCGACCGCGTCGTAAGCTGACATTGCTCAGTTCTTCGTCAATGCCAGCAAAAAATTGGATCGAGGGTGTAATAGATGTCATCAGCAATTCAAGATTTCAAATTCAAAATTCAAAACGTCATTTGTCCTTTGTCATAAGTCATTGGTAAGGGTTTTAGAGGTGTTTACTTTTCGTAATATAGTTATGTTTAATTTCACTTGTCCATTTAGCTATTAGCTATGACCCATCCAAAACAAGCAGGAAGATTATCTTTGATAAGGATAATAATACTGCTGAGGGGTCATCATTGGTGGAGACTGATAATTATTGTTTACAGGAGGCATAGTGCTACCCATATTATTTGTTAGAGACGGATTTATGAGTGGAGGCTGATAAGAGGCTGGCGGCAGCGTGCTTGTTGGTGTCACACCAGGTGCCATCACAGGAGGCTGATAACCTGTTGTAGGCATGGGAGCAACTTGAGTCAATTGTTGGTAAGCAGCACGAGAAATGGAGCTAATTAATTTCTCAGCACGCGGATCGTTGTTAGGGCGCTTCACCATGACTGCAACTATGTAGCGCTTGTTCGTGGGCAGATCGACTAAGCCTGCATCTGCAAGCATAGTACCAATATCCCCGGTTTTGTGGGCAATTGTTGCACCTTGTCCCAAACCTGTTGGTAAAAGATGGTTTCTGACTGTTTTACGCATGATATCAAGGATGCGATCGCGCGAAATCATGCCTACTAGATTGCCTTGATTTACCATCGCCATCAAATTTCCTAATTCTTTGGGGCTAGTGGTGTTAGTACCTTGCAAATCGGGAAGTGGGTTGCGAATGGTTGTGATTGTCAAACCCCAACTACGAAAACGCTGATTTAAAGCTTCAATACCACCCATACGGGTTATTAGCATATTTGTTGCTGTATTGTCGCTGATTGTCATCATCTTCGTTGCAACTTCCAATGCTGTGAACTGAGTTCCTACTGGTTTGAATCGCATATCTCCAGAACCACCCACAACCATTTCCTTTTGCATTGTGAGTGATTCATCTAGGCGAATTTTGCCACTATCCACATCTTGGAAAAAAGCAACAAGAATCGGAATTTTAATCGTGCTGGCGGCGGGAAAACTTGAGGAGGCATTCACATCTACATAGCCACCATTATCCAAATCTACTACAAAAACCCCTGGCGTCAGATTTGGATTGTCAGCTACTAAGCTTTGTACCGCAGTTTTTAAGGGGGTAATTTCTTGTGATAACGATAAGCCAGAAACTGCTGTAGGAGTTGGATTTGGTTGTGTTTGCATTTGCCTTGGGTTATTATTTGATGTTCCCTGTGTCGAAATGCGGCTAGCAGGATCTAAAACTGATAGGACTGTTCCCACGATCGCGCCGATACCAACTCCCACAATTAATAACCGTAGAGCATATAAAATAGTTTTTGCCATAGGCTTTAACCGTGTTTTTCGGGATGAGCTGATTTTTTTGCGTGGTGCTTGCTTGCGCATCCCCAAAGTTTTCACTTTTACATTACTAGGTTTTAAGGGAGGTATTTGCTTCTGTACCCTTGGGCTGGGTTTAATGGTTGCTGGCATGATTACCCCCGGTCGTTTCCCCGCTGCATTAGCATTATTGAGGGGACGATTAGCTTCTGGTCGTATCATTATTGCTTTACCTTGAGCAGTAGGCTGCTGACTAGATGCTTTTACTTGATTCTGCCCCGATTTTTGCCCTTTGCGAGGACGCTGGCGCTTTTCTTTAGGGGCTTGACGCCGCGATAAACCTGTTATGGTGGTTTTGGTTGGCATACAATTTTATAGTGGTGATATAAACTACACAATATAGCAATTGTTTTTGGGGCTTTGTCTAGGTGGACGCAAATAGTTTTTTATTAATCTCCATAAGGTTTTGTAAGGATAAATTCAACTTTTATTTCCGCAGATTTTCGCGCCAGACTATCTCCTAGAATATGCTGTTAATAAAGTATATACAGACACATATAAACATGGTAAAGTTTAATCTTGATGATTAAGGAAGAACAGAGGGAAAACAAGCCAGAAGTCAAAATATTCTTTGTTCTGACTGCATTTTTATTGTGTGTCCTTTTCTGCTTTGAATTGAGATTTTGTGTTTAGTTTAAGGCATACTCAATCGGTTTGGGAGGGTAGTTGCATACATGGTAGGCGATTAATTATGAATTTTCGCGATCGCTTTTGTTCTCTAGTGCCCATTCTACCTGTCGCAAAATACCTCGTAACATAGAAACTTCTCTAGTTTGTAATTGAGCACGATTATATAGTTGGCGAAATTTTTCCATACGGCTAGCTGCTGTATGGGAATAAAGGTATCCAATCTTTAGTAGTAGAGATTCTAATTGCTGGTAGTACGCCTCCACAACATCTAAAGGAGCGAGTTCAGAATCAGACGTGGAGACAACCAGACGCAAAGAACCATTCTCCCCCTCTCCCTCTCTCCCCCCTTCCTCTTCTGTCCCCTTGTCCTCTTTTGCCAGTTCATAGCAGCAAATAGCCACAGCAGTCGCCAAGTTCAGTGATGGATAGCTGGAACTAGTGGGAATGCGAACAAAGCGCTGGGCATAGTTTAATTCTTGATTAGTTAATCCTCTGTCTTCTCTACCAAAAATCAGTGCTGACGGTTGCCCTATTTCTTCCAATAACCAAGGTAGTGCCGTGGAGGGTTTTTCTAAAGGTGCTTCCCAGTGATGGGCGATACCAGTCGTAGCGATCGCTCGCCTGCATCCTTGCAAAGCCTCTGGCAATGTTGCGACTGATACCGTTGATTCTAAAATATCCCAGGCATGTACTGCCATTTTTCTTGCTTCTATTCCTAAAGGATCGCATTGAGGATTTACTAACACCAGCTGATTGAATCCAAAATTTTTCATGACTCGTGCAACAGATCCTACATTTAAAGGCCCAGCTGGCTCTACTAAGATAATTTTCACCCCACTTATTGCCATGTACCATTTCTCCAGTTGTACTACCTCTGTCTTCTATGCCCCATTTTCACAGACAATAACCCATCGATTGATAGATCGGCAGTTTATCCTTGCGAGCGATGAAACTCGCTTCAAAACAAGGGAAAACAGTAATATAAGCGCAAAAACAATAGATGGAGAAATCAAAATGGTTGTAGCACAAAACCAACATCAGCGTGCTGTTGGGGTATTTTCTAACAGACGTGACGCCGAACATGCACTCACCGAACTAAGAGATGCTGGCTTTAACATGAATAAGGTTGCTGTAATTGCCAAAGACGCAGATCGCACAGGTAGTATTGGTGGTGTTGACGCCCAAGAAAATGTTGGCAATAAGGCTGATGAAGGAGCTGCTGCTGGAGCAGTGACAGGTGGTATATTAGGAGGTCTCACAGGTCTGCTCGTTGGTTTAGGTACTTTAGCAATTCCTGGTGTTGGCCCTATTTTACTTGCAGGAGAAATAGCTACAGCTTTAGCTACAACTGCTGCTGGTGCTGGTATTGGTGCTGCGGCTGGCGGGTTAGTCGGAGCATTGATTGGCTTGGGAATTCCTGAAGAACGAGCTAGGGTTTATAACGATCGCATCTCCCGTGGCCATTATCTAGTTATAGTCGAAGGTACGGAACTAGAAATCCAACGTGCCGAAAGTATTCTCAGAAATCGGGGTATTGAAGAGTTTGGTATTTACAATGCTCCTACCGTCGATACCACCGATGCCACTCGCCGCAGCGACTACGTAAATCCTTCTACTTCCACAGTAGATACCACTCGCAGTGTTACGACTAACGATCCCAAGGTAATCATCGTTGATCGTCGGGATGAAACTATCTAGTAAAAATATAGAGTTTTTGAGCAGTTGTAGTTGGTGGTAACTCATAACTCTAAATGATTACCTAATGATTGTTTTATCAATATTCGCTCCTCAAACTTGCACATAAGTTAATTAATCACTAAAACTTTGAACTAACAAAAAGAAATGAAGAGACTCATTCCGTTACTAATCAGCAGTGTACTGGTGGTAGGTGTGGCAGCTTGCGAAACTAACTCTAGAACTAGTACCGAAGCTCCCAGCAACGTTAATGAAAACGTTAACGCACCAACCAAAGATACGGCTCAACAAACTCAGCAAGACGCTGTTAGCGACACTCGTAAAGCTCAAATCGAGTCTGACATTCGAGCACGGGAGCAACGTAACAACATCACTGGTGGGGATGCAGACAGAGCTGATGCAGATCTTGAAAGCGAAGTTCGCGGTAAATTAGAGGCAAATTTACCAGCTAGTCAGTTAACAGTTGATGCTGAAGAAGGTGTTGTAACCATTGCTGGAACGGTTCCAACTCAAGAGCAACTGAATAGAGTTCCTACTTTGGCACAAGAAATTAAAGGTGTCAAAAACGTAGATGTTAAAAATGTTAAGGTTGCTCCAGCTACACCTACACCTAATCAACCACAATAATCACATTATTGTCTTGCACCCTTGCCTGCGGGAAGGGTATAAGACGATCAAGAGAGCCAGAGGCTCTAGTTCTCGCTCCCAGGTTCAACCTGGGAACGAGGATTTGTTGCATTCAGAGTTTAAAGTTTTTCAAACCAGCTATGAAGAGACTGGATTAATTTCTCGATATGGGCTGCTTCGTGAGTTGCCATTACAGAGATGCGTATCCGACTTGTGGGAACGGTGGGGGGACGAATCGCAGGGGCAAATATACCAGCGGATTTGAGATATTGTCCTACTTTGAGTGCATCGGCTGCACTCGGTAATTGCAAGCACAGAATGGGTGATTCTGAAGGTAGTAATCTTTGGTTTGGTAAGTATTTTTGCATCAACTCTTTCAGTTGGGCTACATTTTGCCAGAGTTGGGTATGGCGTTGCGGTTCTTGTTGTACTACGTGAATTGCTGCTAATGCTGCTGCCGCATCAGCAGGCGAAAGAGCGGTGGTATAAATCCAAGTCGATGCGCGATTTCGCAAAAAGTCAATGAGGGTGGCGTTTGCCGCTACATATCCACCTAAACTACCCAAAGCTTTACTCATAGTGCCAATTTGGATGAGTTGTCTGCCCGTACAGCCAAAATGTTCTACACATCCAGCACCAGTTTTTCCTAAAACTCCAGTAGCATGAGCTTCATCAACTAGCAGCATACAGCTAAACTCTTCAGCTAGCTCCAACAGTGCAGGTAGAGGGCATAAATCCCCATCCATGCTGAAAACGCTATCGGTAACAATCAGACAGCGTCGGTAGTTTTGTCGCACTCGTTGTAACTCACTTTTTAAAGCGCAAACATCACAATGAGGAAATTCAATTATGGTTGCACCACTAAGAATTGCTCCATTTTTTAAACTTGAATGATTATACTGGTCAGCTAAAATTAAATCTCGCTTGCCTACTAAAGCAGTTATTGTCCCTAAATTTGCCAAATAACCCGAACTAAAAACCAGCGCATCTTCTGTTTGCTTGAGAGATGCGATCGCCTCCTCTAATTCACAGTGTAATTTTCTGTGTCCACTGAGTAATCGAGAACCAGTACTGCCAGTTCCATACTCTTGGATAGCAGCAGTTGCTGCGGCTATTAAACGCCAATCGCCAGCTAATCCCAAATAGTCATTACTGGCAAAATTAATTACCTCTCGTCCTTCTAAAAGCACTGTTGCACCTGGATCGCCGTTAATTGTTTGTACAGAACGATACCAGTCCGCACGGTGAATAGTTGCTAGAGATTGTTCTATCCAAGCGTAAGGATCGACAGCCATGTTTTAGCAGGAGAGAGCGCGAGGGGGAGACAACAAGACAAGGGGACAACAAAGCAGGGGGCACCAGGAGCACAGGAGTAGTGAACAACTAACCACTAACCACTAACTACTATCTATTAACTAATGACTACATTCACTACTACTAAGATGAGCGATCGCTTGTTTAATCCAGTCTTCTACATAGGCGTCTTTAGGCAATCCAATATCTTCGCTGACTACGTGTAAGGCATGGCTGACTTCACTGGGAGTGTAACCCAATGCCAACAGAGTCATTTGTACTTCTTCAAGGATACCCGGTGCAGGGCCACCTGTAGCGACGAAAAATCCTGCTGTTTTGCGCCATTCAATTAACTTGCTTTTCAACTCCAAACAGATACGTTCGGCAGTTTTTTTGCCGACGCCAGGAGCTTGAATTAATAATTGAACATTGCCAGTAATAATGGTTTGCACTAATTCTGGCAGTTCTAGAGTGTCTAATAAAGCGATCGCCAAAGCTGCACCGATACCACTAACACTCAACAAGTGGCGAAACACATCACGTTCTCCAGGCGAAGCAAACCCATATAGAAATGGCATCTCCTCTCGAATTTGGTAATGGGTAAATACTTGTACTTCGCCTCCCGACTCTGGTAACTGCTGTGCCATTCGTGCCGGGATTTGCAAGTCATACCCTATGCCATTGACTTCGAGAGTGAGAATATAGCGATTACCGCCATGTTTCTGAATTCCTGCGACGATACCTTTAAGATAGCTAATCATTCTATGAGTCCAAAATATCGTAATCCTTCAATAATTCCGCCCGCACAGAAGTTCTTTGCCAGGTAGCGGCGATCGCCAGGGTTCTCATTGTGCCACTGGAGTAGCTCTGGGCGAGCGTTTCCAACAATGATTCCTCGTTCGTTGCCTGCGGCGAATAAAGCAATATCATTGCCAGAATCACCACAGACGACAGTTTGCTCGGCTAAAAATTTCCATTCTTGACGGAGAAATTGTACTGCCTGACCTTTATCGCTCCTGTCAGGCACAATGTCAAGGTCTATACCACTACTATAAATTAACTTTATATTTAGACCTCTTTTCCGTAACTCTGATTCTAACTGGGATAAAACGGTTACAGATGCATCTTGGTTCAAGAAAAAACTCACCTTGAAGGGGCGCTGTTCTGAATCGGGTTGTGGTTGTAATTCCGGGAAATTAGCAGTAGTAGATAATACCAATTCTCTGTCCCATCCTTGTGAAAGTTTTTCTGCCCAAGTTGGATCAAAAGTGTCGCCGTTTATATATATTTCTGTTCCTACAGCCAAAATCAGGGCATCTGGTTCTAAAAGATTTTTTTCTTCTTTCAGTTCTCGATACAGAATTGGCGATCGCCCAGTCGCATACACAATTTTGGTGCCGTGTTCTTGGCGGTGCCTTTGCAAGCGATCGTTTAATTCCAATAGAGCCTTGTCATCGCCTACGAGAGTGTTATCTAAATCGGTTACAAATAGAAATTTAGTCACAGCAACCTCTTTTGTCAGCTTTACCATCCAAAAGTTTATGCTGTAATGGCGCTGATCTCATCTGTTTTTAGTGAATAAATCGAACACAGAAGTAGAAGACAGTTGCGATGAGACAAGTTTGATCACGACTGCCTTCTGCCCTTGCTCCTTTGCCTTTCTTTGTAAAACCGAGCTTTTAAGTTTCAGGAAGAATGATGTTTAACGAAGTACGGACATTCTCCAGTGGCTTTTCCCACAACAGATTCCATTCAATGCCAAACAGAGGTTTAGCCTGTTTTCCCATCAGCCATCCTTTGGCGATCGCATCCATGTATTTTGTCGAAACATCAATATCATAAATAACAGCTTTGACAAGATTTTTAGCTAATAATGCCAACCAGAAACGCGTAAAGTATAGTTGGGCAACATAGAAAGCTTCTAATTGGATTTCTCCCAAAATATTCGTATCGCACCCAGTGACGATATGCCAAATGTCATGGGTTTCGGTAATATGCGCTCCTAAAAATTGGCAATCATTCTCTACTTGCCCTGCCTGTAAAGGTTTCAAATTGTTTTCAAGCATATGTTTAGCATAGGCGTATCCTAATGTGTTGGCTGGCAAACGATAGAGTTTTTGCAGATCGACATCACCCAGCCTGAGACGCTTTTGAAATGCTTGTTTCCCTTGTGGGGTGTTAGAGAGAAATTCAATTACTTTCTGCAAGCCATCCAGATCGTTGAGGGCATTTGCGAGTTTGCCAATACTCTCAAAATCCCCATCAGGTGCTTTGACTATATTTATAATGCTCTCAAGTGCGTTATCCTGCCAAATTTGCTCTAGTTGATTGCAAGAATGCATCCTAAAAAACCTTTATTAAAACTTTGTCTTTTAGTTTGACACGCTAATAACATTTTTGATTGAGCACAATTTATGGAATGATTTATCGCATTTACCGACACGGCGAAAGCATGAAAACCCGTCAAAAGGAAATTCTATAGCGACTTTTCTGCGTCTTTTCCAGGATGGGGCATGGAGCGAAATTGCCAAATTACCCATATTGCAAAGGTTGGCGCACCAATAGTAGCCGCAATCAGCAACTGCTCTAATCCGCCTAGCAAAGTGACAACAGGAAATAAATATAAAATATCTTCGATATCGAAACCAGCAAAATTTGGTTGTCGCGTTGCGTCTTTACCATGTTGCTGTTCCATCACGTTTCGCAAGTGGAAAATAGCAGCAACAGAAACACCGGAGACTATACCCATCACCAATGCCCACACACCGAGTTGGCTATTGATGAGACCATAACCAATACCTACAAACAAGAGTATATGGATGATGGCGTCACTGACAAGGTCGTACTGATGTCCCCATTTACTGCTCTTGCCACTCAGTCGAGCTAATTCACCGTCTGTGTGATCCAAAAAGTTCGACAAGACAAACAACCCAGCTCCAATATTTGCCCAGTCATAACTACCAACTGCTAGTGCTGCTGTTGCCAACACCCCAGTCACCAGTCTAACTGTAGTGAGATGATTGGGTGTTACCCAACTGTCTTTGAGGGGACTAACTAACCAGCCAGCAAGTCGGGCATCCCAGGGCTTTGTTGTCATAGATGTATTAGGTATGAGCGACATTACGTATTTTTTGAGAATAAAACGAAGCGGATTCTTTATTTTTGGCACACTCTTGAGCAAACTTAATTAAATGGTGTCCCACTAGCCCAACATGAATTACACTTTCGATATCACCTGCTTTTAGTGCTGGTTTTGCCATGCTCCAGAAGTAAGAGCGATAATTACCAAACAAACCTACCCGCAGTAGAATATTTACCATATAAGTTAACCCTTTACGGATATTCGCCCCAGAAGTACGAGCCGGGCTATTGGGAAGCTTAATTCGATTGGGGTAAGTGTGTTTCATATTGTGGGCGAATCGCTGATATAAAAATTCCGGTTCGTAAGCAGTGGTTATACAACGACGCCACATTTCTACTACTTGTTCGTAAGGCATTAAAAACTTAATATTCGATTCGCGATCGCTATCAAACACCAGTCGCCCTTCTTGCTCTAACCTACGCCACAAAGGTGTTTTAGGTAATGCATACAAAAGATTAATTGTCAATACTGGAATTTGAGATAGACGAATAAATTCGAGAATTCGCTCGGCGGTTTGTGGTGTATCTGTATCAAAACCGATGATAATTCCCGATACAACCTCCATGCCATAGCTATTTAATACTTTCACTGCTTCTAGAATCGGCATACTTAAATTCTGAGTTTTAGAAATAGCATGGAGAGCTTCTGGTTCTGGGGTTTCAATGCCGCAGAAGACGGTACAGAAATAGGCTTCGCGCATCATTTCTAGAATTTTGGGACTTTGAGCCAAATTTAATGTGGCTTCACAGGCAAATTGGATGGGATAGCCGTTGCGTTTTTGCCAATCAATCAGGTGCGGGAGTAATTTCATCAGGGCACGGCGATCGCCAACAAAGTTATCATCGACAAAATAAACCGATCCCGGATTACCACATTGGAGCATTGTATCGAGTTCGGCGATCACCTGTTCTGGGGTTTTCATGCGGGGATTGCGCCCGTAGAGTTCGGGAATATCGCAAAACTCACAACGATAGGGGCAACCACTAGAAAACTGGATATTTGCTAGGAAGTATTGATTGAGATTGAGTAGGTGGTAAGCTGGGGTGGGAAATTCGCTTAGGGGTAAACGTTCTTTCGTTTCAAAGCGAATTTGCTGTAGGGGACGTTGGGTGTGACGATCTAAGTATTCAATCAGGCGATCAGTTGCATCTCCTAGCTCGCCTAAATGTAAAATATCAAAATCAGGATAATATTCTGGGCAACCAGATACAGAAGGGCCGCCTAAAACAGTTATTTTACCTTCTGCATGAGCAATTGCATTAATCTCATTGATTTGTGGGCGTTGGATGTGCATCCCGCTCACAATCACCGCATCAGCCCACTCATAGTCAGTTTTTTTGGCTGTTTGGACATTTTCATCAATAAATCTAACCTCCCACTCTTGGGGTAAGTAGGAAGCTACTACCAAAATACCTTGTGGGGGCATAAAAGCCCGAACTTTACCCATCAAGGGATAAGCGTGATGAAAAGTGCCAAAAGAGGGGCTGTACTTGGGAAATATGCAAAGTATGCGTCGATGATGCGAGGGAACGTAGCGGGTTTTATTGGCGGTAGGAGCGGTTTTTGAATCTATCGCTACGGGAATTTGGTTGTCTACAGACTTCAGATTCACAGTCATCCCAAAATTACCCCAGAAGACTGAGCAGCTAATGAGACTATCTATTAGCAGAACTCAATCGTAATTTCAACTAGCTTAGGTGAGGTTTCAGAAGGTGGAAGTTTTTAGCGATTTTCTGCACAATTTTTAAGATTAGGCGATCGCTTCTTAGACAGAATCCCCGTTGGGGAATTTCAGCTTACTCAGAGGATGTTTTAAAAGTGGGGGGCTGTTGTAAGAAAACTCACAAGGCTTAAGCTGAAATTTGTAGAAGAATCAGCAGCTTGTGAGCAAATGACTAAAGCATATCCTAGCAATTTGACGTGGGAGCAGTGGGAACTGATTGCACATCTATTTCCAGAAGCCAAACCAGGTGGTCGTCCTCGCAGTGTATCGATTTATGCAATCATGAATGCGATTGTGTATGTACTTTGCCAGGGATGTACATGGAGAGGATTACCGGGGGATTTTCCAGCATGGTCAACAGTCTATGGCTATTTTCGCAGATGGCAGAAGGATGATACTTGGCTTATGGTACATGACAAACTTTACCAGTGGGTGCGGGTAGCAGCAGGACGTGAACCCAGCCCCTGCGAAGCAGCAGTTGATAGCCAATCAGTCGAAGCCGCAACGATGATATCTATTGATGTCGGTTATGATGCAGGTAAACAGATTCACGGGCGTAAACGCCATTTGAGTGTGTCCATTTTTGACTATGTTGTTCGAGTTGCATTTAGGGCAGTGCATAGCTTCTATATTGAACGACACTACCTGATTTTATCATTACTATGCACTACT
Organism: Chlorogloeopsis fritschii PCC 6912; assembly: GCF_000317285.1. Classification (GTDB taxonomy): domain Bacteria; phylum Cyanobacteriota; class Cyanobacteriia; order Cyanobacteriales; family Nostocaceae; genus Chlorogloeopsis; species Chlorogloeopsis fritschii. The sequence continues at coordinate 40,356 of NZ_AJLN01000120.1, forward strand.
ACCGGTGTCTTGTCCTGTTTCAATGCCAGGGCCATCAGTCGTAGGTTACTTTCTATGACGATCGTCTGATGGTTATCAACCAGTTCTTTCTGGAAGGGCTTCATATTCTTGTTAAACACTGTAAGGATTGGTTTGTTGCTCCTGTTGGGGCGATCGCTCTTTAGTATTCTGTTCCCGCTCTTTACTCTGAGATTGTTTGTTTGCAACAGTTCTAGTCATTCTGTTCTTCCTCCAGACACTGAGGCCAATCTGGAGCGTTAATTTTGGGATTGATAACCCCATTCTCAAAATCCAGCCAAATCCTTTGATCGTTTCGGCAATCGTAGCCCCGGCAAGGCAAGGGACGATGAGTATATACCGAACAGCATTTTTTCTCGCGATCTAAATGCTGGCAATACCCATCTTTGCCGTGAGCTATTAAATAAGGAGCAGAAAACTCCCAACACACAATACCCTCTTCCACATCTTGCCGAGAGAGGGCAAAGGGAAGCTTACAACAAGCCGCATGACACAGATGAAGGCGATTTTCGCAGTCAATCGCCACTCCATCTGTAAAGGCATATTTGTCTGCCTCTGGCTTTTGGTAGACTACGCCCATACCGCGATCGCTAAACTTTTCCTTTAAGTTAGCTGCCGCTTGCTTTTTGCGTTCGTCTAACTCGGCAATATCTAATAAACCTTTTTCGCTCAATAGGTCGATCGCTGCGTAGAGAAACGAGGCAATCTCCAACAGCTTACCCGTGTTGGCATCAGCCCGAAAGTGAGTATAGCGAAGACCTTCTGCAATTTCTTGACGAAACTCGGCGCGATCGCACTCATCATTATTCATGGCAACATTTCAGCATACTTCCCAAAGTCGTTTTTGCCGATCGCTTGCCCTATTTTTTGAGATTCTCGCCAAGTTGCTCGTACTAAATACTTCATTGTAATACATCCGCCTTCGGCAGCAGCCAAAAATGCTGCTTTTAGTACAATATTCTTAATGTTTCCGCCAGAGAACCGAAACTGTCTTGCTAAAAACTCGTAATCAATTCCTTCGTCTTGTGGCGCTTCTTTTGGGATCAGAATTTCCCAAATTTGCCGCCGTCGCTCCTCATCGGGAAAGGGAAACTCAATGATAAACTGCAAGCGTCGCATAAAGGCATCATCGATATTTTGGCGCAGGTTGGTTGCCAGAATCGTAATGCCTTCATACTGCTCCATTCGCTGCAAAAGATAAGCAATTTCAATATTGGCATAGCGATCGTGAGCGTCGCGCACTTCAGATCGTTTTCCAAATAGCGCGTCTGCCTCATCAAAAAACAGAATTGCATTAGCATTCTCTGCCGCCGTAAAAATCCGTTCTAAGTTTTTTTCCGTTTCGCCGATATACTTGCTGACTACGCTAGATAGATTAATCTTATAGAGATCCAGCCCCAGAGCCTTGGCAATGATCTCCGCAGACATGGTTTTACCCGTACCCGAAGGGCCAGCAAACAGAGCGCTCACACCACGATCATAAGCAAGCTTGCGTCCAAATCCCCATTCCTGCAAAACTTGATGGCGATGGACAACCCATTGATACATTTCCTGTAGCTGAGTCCGAGCATCGTCGGACAAAATGATATCATCCCAAGTGTAGAGTGGCTCGATTTTGTGTGCTAATCCTGCTAAGTCATGTCCTGATTGCGATCGCGCTGCTGAGAATAAATCGCCAAGCAGCATCGAAGACTTGCTAGCATCGGAGTTTGAAATTGCTGTTCGCCAACGCGATCGATTGCTAGCATCAACGACGGCAGCGGCAATTTGTCCTGGCATCAAACGAAAGCGATCGGCTAAGGTATTGAGAGCAACTTCTGGTAGTAGGATATCGGCTTGATGTAAATGAGTCTGCCAACAAGCCAGTCGCTCAGAAAAGTTAGGAATAGTAAATGGAACAGCAATAACTCCGTTCGGATCTTGCCCAGAGGATATCCAGGGCTGGGTACCTGCAAGGACAACAATTCCTGCATAATGACTTAGCTCATCTAGTAAATTCTGGTAAGAAAAAATCTTTTCATCACTGCATAACGCATCCATTCCTTGCAGATACAAAATCGCTCTTTGCAAACAAGCTTCTCGCACTAAAAGCAGCACGATTTGCTCAAAATCTTCTTTAATCGCTACGAGCTGAGTCATATTTGCACTGACTAACTTGGCTCCGACTTCCGAGGCTAGTGCTTGAGCAGTCAGATTTTGATAGATATCGTCAGTCCCCTGAAAATAAAGTCGTAATGGTTGTTGTGTCTGCCAGCTTTGCAAAGTTAGCGATCGCAGTGCTTGTTTGATTGTGGTATTTAAGGGTAGCTCATCTAGGGATACTGAAGGCTTAACCATTTGGCAGTAGGGCAAAAGACGCAGATCTAAACCTTCCTGTTCTAGTAAAAGACGAACAATCTGCTCATCTAGCTTGAGGTAGTGAGCGAGGAGCGGTGGTTGACTTTGGTTGGTATCAGGAATCAAATGAATCAGTCTGTGACGAATTAACGGTGCATTAGAGACAAAATGAGCGCGATGCAACAGCTTGGCTTCTGCTGACGAACAGAGTAAATTCAGCGCTAGGTCTACACTAGGACGTTTACGGGTAACATCATCTTGAAGATAGGCATAGAGACGCTCGTAGCGCAGATCGACTTCAGGCGCTAAGGCGATGAAAATTAAATCGATATCGAATTCTGAAAGGCTAAAAGTATCTTTCAACCAACCCAAGCGACTGCTATTGCTAATTGATTTGAGAGAAACTTGCTTTAATGCTTTTTCCCCAACTTGCAGTGTGGGAATTCCTGGTTCGCGATCTAAAAGACGCTCCACCTCTTCTCGACTAATATAAAGGCCTCGATAAGCATCAGTTGCCGCCTCTACTCCATAAACAGTTGGCGCTGTAGCTACTGCTTGCGCAATGAGAAGATCTAGTCTCCTCAAAGCATAAAGTAGATCGCCAAGACTTAAATTGCTAGCTTCTGGCACTAGTCGAATCACCATATGTGCTCAGGATGATAGTTGGGGATTAGATAAGCTGTTTCTATCCTTAACCGAATAAAATTTAAGCTTTCAGGGGTTAACTCCCAGTCTTTCTTCTCGGTTTCTTGCAATCCAATTTTCTCACAGAACTGCTTCTATCCAAGTTATGTCTTTCTTAACAGGTGGCTAGAGCGAAAGTCTTTACTGCCATCTGTATAGAAATGTTCTAGTTTCCCATAAGTTCCCCACTCACAATGTAGTTTTTACTCTGAAATGTGTCGCTTTGGCAATTCTCAATAACCCTAAGGTGGGCACTGTCCACCATTTTAAAATAAAGGTTTGAGGAGAGTTAAGCAGTGTCCACTCTACAAAAATTGCTCAATATAGCCTGCCTTCGCAGGCTTTGCCTGTTTAGCCTCAGACTTCTAATCTGAAGGCTTATATTAACTAACATCAATTCTGTCTTGCGATAAAAGTTCTGCTGCTTCTTGCAAAAGCTCATGTTGTTCTTGTTGAATTTGAGCTAATCGCTCTTGAATTTCTACCAATCTTTGCTGTTTATTAATGTGAAGCAATTGAGCATCGCCTGGTGGTAATATCGGTAATTTATCAGTTGTGCGATCGCTTGTTATTTTTTGAATAGTAAAACTGCCAATTTTAGTAAATGATAAAAAGCTAAGTTTAATTGCAACCAAAAGTAATTTGAAAGGAACTTGCAAGATTGACCAACTAGCTGTTTCAATCAAGCGTACAATTGCTCTAATAATACTCCAAATTATCGATATAGCAAACAGCAGAATAATTAAACTAACAACTGGGTGATTAGTTGCCCAACTCAAGATTTCTAACAGTCGGAGAATAGCAGGGTGTTCTCTGAGCCAATCACCCAAAGAAGCAGAAATTGCAGTTTGAATAGCTGACGATGTTGAGTTGGGAATTTGTTCGGCAGTTTGCCATGCTTGCTCTAACGAATTTTTAGTTTGCTCCAAATTAGTAGTAACTGTATTAATTGCGCGATCGGTTGTTTGTGTTGCTGTTTGTTTCCAAGACTCGCCTATTTGCTGTGCTGAATCAGTTACAGAATTAATTTTGTGATCAAAAAAATATTTAGCCTGCTCAAAGCGTTGGAAGGCTCCTTCAGGCCAATTGATGTTAAGTTGAGGTTTCATAGAGCCACTGATAACCACATAGTAGGTGGGCAGCAACAATTTTCATCTCCATTTTGGCAAATGCGATCGCACAGAGTAGAGGAGTGGATTGGAGCGTCGAAATCTTCGTGCCCTCGTTACCGGGTTCAACCTGGTAACGATAAGTGGAGCCTCTGGCTCTATCCCCAGTCACCGATCCCCAAAACTCAATTCAGAGTTCTTTCTTAGCGAGCAATTCTACGCAATACTGAGAAAAGCTTGCTTTGTTTGCTAAAACTGTTATGCATCACTTGGAGGAACAATTACGCCGCTTAGTGAAAGAGGCTTGTGAATATCCAGCCGGAAATCCACAGCGTCAGAAGCGGCTCACCCAAATCATTCGTTTGGCTGCAAACAAACTCTGGAAGGAAAACACTCCATACTATCAAGATGCACTGCAACAAACTTGGTTGTATTTTTGCTCAAATATTTGTGGAGCATATGACGCTACACGTGGTTCTGTAATCACCTGGCTAAATACTTATCTCAGATGGAGATTGCAAGACTTTTACCGTCAGCAGCAGGAGGAAAAGACTAAAAAAGCATTTCTCAATGTCAATCAATTCATTTTTGGCGATCGCACTCAAATTTATCATCTGGAAGAAAACTTGGCTGCTCCACCAGATCTACCTCCAATTTTAGAAACTGTAAAGCTTTGGGTGGAAGAAGATATTGATGGAGAACTGGGTAGCACCCACATTCAAGGACATCCAGAAGTAAATTGTCAAGTGTTAATTTTGAAACGTTTACCACCAGAGGTAAGTTGGAAGGAGTTATCGGCAGAATTTGGTTTGTCCATTTCGACTTTAAGCAGTTTTTATCAGCGTCAATGTCTGCCACGCTTGCGTAAGTTTGCTGAAAGAGAAGGTTTTTTGTAAAAAAATACATTAAGTTTTCACTTTTCATAGGATGTGGGGGTGAATTTTCCTCACATCCTTACACTATTCCATCTGTCCCATTTTGTTTCATTCTCTAAGCTTTTCGATTCCTGACAAAGAATGTTGTGTAAATTTTGTAATAATTCTTTAGTTGTGTAAGGTTTGGCAATAAATGATTTAATGGCTGCAAACCCTGCAAGTTTATCGCTGGGTGCTAAACCGCTAACAGCAATAATTTTGACAAGCCCGTTAATTTTTTGTAAGGCGCGAATGGTAGTTGCACCATCCATCGAGGGCATCATCATATCTACCAAAACCACGCTAATTTCATCTAGGTATTGGGCATACAGAGCGATCGCCTCAATTCCATCACTGGCTGTCAGCACCTTGTAATTGTAAGTTTCTAACGAAATTTTTGTAGTTTCTAGAATTCTAGCTTCGTCATCTACAACTAAAATCAATTCTCCGTTGCCTTTGAATATTTCTAAGTCTTCTCTGAAGAGCGTTGCTGTTGCCTCAACTGCTGGCAAGAAGATTTTAAATTCAGTTCCTTTACCAACCTTGCTATGTACGTTGACAAATCCACCGTGGCTTTTAATAATACCCCTAACAGTTGAAAGTCCCAACCCTGTACCTTTGCCAACTTCTTTTGTAGTAAAAAATGGCTCGAATATTCTATCCACTATTTCTGGAGGCATCCCCACTCCCGTATCTGCGATTGTAATCTGAATATGAGGCCCGACACTTGCATCTAAATTCATGCGAGCATAGTGTTCATCTATATATATATTCTCAGCATAAATACTGAGAGTGCCACCATTGGGCATGGCATCGCGAGCGTTGACTACTAAATTCATCAACACCTGATGCAAGTGCGTAGCATCTCCAATTACAGCCCACAATTCTGGCTTAATATCTGTAAAAAGTTCAATCGATTTCGGAAATGTCTCTTCGACGATCTGCTTAATTTCTGAGAACAGGTGCCCAACTTGCACAATCATCCGCTTACCTTCAACTCCGCGTGCAAATTGCAGCACTTGTTTAACCAAAGCGGCTCCCCGTTTAGCGTTAGCTTCTATTGTCCTCATCATCTGCTGAGTTCGTTCATCGGTATTGGGGAGTTTGAGCTGCAATAATTGCGCTGCTGTCAGAATTGGAGTCAGGATATTGTTTAAGTCATGGGCAATACCACCAGCAAGCGTGCCAATACTCTCCAGTCGTTGAGCGCGAAGAAATTGGTTTTCGAGTTGTTTTTTCTCTGTGATGTCGGTATTAACCGTTAAAATTGATTTTGGTTTCCCATCTTGATCGCGCATCAAAGTCCAACGACTGGCAACAATAATCCCTTGCCCTTGTTTTGTGACTTGTTGCAATTCACCTTGCCACGAACCATTTTCGGCTAGACTTTTGTAGATATTTTGGAGTTGAGATGTTGTTTCCGCTCGATACACAAGCTGATTCACCTTCTTGCCAACTGCTTCTTGAGACTTCCATCCATACAGACTTTCAGCCCCTTTGTTCCAAAAATAAATTTGGTTGTCTAAGTCTTGAACGACAATGGCATCTGTGGTGATATCAAGCAAAGCAGCTTGTTCTTTGATTTGCAGATTTTGCTCCTGGAGTGTCTTTGTCAGATTCCGCAGTTTGAGATGAAGTTCGATCCTGGCTAAAACTTCCTCGTGTTGAAGTGGTTTGGTAATGTAATCTACTGCACCTAGACTCAAGCCTTTCACCTTATCGACTGTTTCGGCAAGTGCAGTCATAAAAATGATCGGAATATCTTTTGTTCGTTCATTAGCCTTCAAACGACGGCACGTTTCAAAACCGTCTATTTCCGGCATGAGTACGTCTAATAAAATCAAGTCGGGTGGAGCGTATTCTGCTCTAGCGATCGCACTTTCACCATCTTCAGCAATTAAGACTGTAAATCCAGCATCGGCTAACAAATCAAATAGAATTTCTAAATTACTAGGAATGTCATCGACAATTAAGATGACGCCTTTTTTATTTAAATCAATATTCATAAAACCTCATTAAAATTTTTTGAGAAACTCTAAAATTTGTTTCCCTTTAAAAGCTTTAGCAAGTTGACGCAAATGAGTAGCAAAAGGAATCAATTTTTCATTCAATTCCTCTAATTTTGCAGCTTGTTGGGCAATGCCCCTCAAGTCACCTCTCATTGCTAAATCTAGCAAAATCTGAAGCTCTTGGGCTGGTGGAGCTACAATCAGAGTCTGAGGCGTCAAATCAACAGAATGAATTAGATTATTATTTTCATTTTTTATCATTCTGGCTTGGTTTTGTTCTTCATAAATCCATTCCAACCCCAAGTGAACCCGTAATTTTTCTAACAAATCTCCTACCCGAATCGGTTTAGCGAGAAAATCATCACAACCGACTTCTCGACTCTGCGTTTGATCAAAATCAAAAACGCTTGCTGAGACGGCAATCACTACCACTTCTTTTAGTTCTGGTAACTTTCTGAGACGGCGAGTGGCTTCAAATCCATCCATTCCACCCATTACCAAATCCATAAAAATCACATCAGGCTTAAATTCAAGCACTTTTTTTAGACAATCTAAGCCGTCTGTTGCTTCTATAACATCAAACCCTAAAGGCTGTAGTATATTGACCAAAATAGAGCGATTTGCCCATTTATCGTCTACTACTAAAACTTTACGTTTAGAACCAACAAAACTAATAATCTTATTTTCATCAATGCTCTTTATATCAGTATTTTGTACAATTTCTGGTAAATCTAAATCCAGCCAAAAAACGCTCCCTTTACCCAAAGTACTTTCCACCTTCAGTTCGCCACCCATTATTTGAACTAATTGACGGCTAATTGCCAATCCCAATCCTGTGCCTTCAGTCTTACGAATATCCTCACCCACCTGCTGAAATGGCAAAAAAATCTCTTCTAATTGTTCGGGTGCAATGCCAATTCCTGTATCTTCTACTTGAAATCGAATTTTATGGATATTTGTCCTTTGTGTAGAATCACTCAACTGTTGAAAAATGACATCCACTTTGAAAGTTATACTACCTTTTTCTGTAAATTTGACTGCATTGCTAAGTAAATTAATCAAAACTTGGCGCAATCGTTTTTCATCGGCTCGAATTATTCTTGGTAGTGGAGATAGCGCTTTGTAAACTAAAGAAACTCCTTTTTTTTCGGCATTGATGCGACAAATTTCAATTATGCTCTCCAGAAACTCCGAAAAATGGAACTCTTTTGGATAAAGTTCCATTTTCCGAGCTTCAATTTTAGAAATGTCTAAAATATCGTTAATAAGTGTGAGTAAGTGCTCACCACATTGATAAATAATATTTACTCCGTTCTTTTGCCGTTCTGTTAAATTTTTGTCTTTTTGAAGGATTTGAGCATAGCCCAAAATACCATTGAGTGGGGTACGAAGTTCATGACTCATGTTAGCCAGGAATTCGCTTTTAGCACGATTAGCGGCTGCGGCAGCTTCTTCTGCTCGTTGGCGATCGCGAATTTCTTGTTGTAGTTGTAAATTCTTATCTTGCAACTCTAGGGTGCGCTGTTGTACTTTTGCTTCTAGCGTCCGATTATATTCCTCCAAATCGTTATAAAGACGGGCATTTTCAATTGATATTGCTGCTTGCGAGGATAAAAGTTGCAAAACTTCCAATCTTTCTGGCGTAAAAGCTCCAGCAGTCAATTTATTTTCTAAATAAAGAATGCCAATCAACTTACCTTGATTAACAATGGGCGTGCATAAAATAGATTTTGGCTTGTGGTTAAGAATATAACTATCTGTTGTAAATACCCCTTCATGAGTGGCATCATTCAATACAACATTCTCATGAGTACGGCGCACGTAATTGAGAACAGCTATTGGTAGCTGCTGACTTGAATCTACAGGTATTGATTCTTGCACTTTTATTTCATTTTGCCGGACACTTGCTGATGCTTCTATAAGTAATATATCTGCCTTTTCTAAGATTAGAAATCCTATTTCAGCACCAGCATTTTCCATCACAATTTGCATTAATTTAGTCAGCAACTTTTCTAAAACAATTTCACCAGAAAGAGCTTGTGAGGCTTTCATTACTGCGGCTAAATCAAAAACTACAGGAATATCTGTAGTTGTAGAGCCGATTGTTAGATTCATCTCTGAGCCTTGAGTTTTTCGCTCCCAGATGCGAGAGAAAATTTGAGGATATTTTGCTTCCAAATATCTAACTTTTGCTGTTGCTCCCCAGCGAATATATCCGTAGTAAGCATCAGTTAAATAAGTCTGAGCTACTTTTTCTCTACCACGCTCAAAATAAAACTTTGCTGCCAGTTCATTTGCAAGTGCTTCTTCCTGAATGTATCCTTGCTCCCTAGCCCCAGCAATGGCTTGATCGTAAAGTGCGATCGCGCGATCAGCTTGTCCTAAAATCCGTGCTTTTTCTGCCTCTACCAAGTCATATTTATGCTGAAAATTCATTGGGGCATGGGAAGCCCAAATTTGCATTTTTTCCTGATTACTAATGACTCTACTGAAGAGATATTCTTGTTGTGAAAGTGAAAGTGACGCTGATGGATAGATTGCAAGTTGTGCTAGAGAATCGTAGAAATGGAATACTGGTACCGCAAAAAATGCTTTCACCCCATCTAAATACTGTTCTGCTTGAACTCCATTTTCTGATGCGCGATCGTACTCTCCAAATAGATAACAAAGAATTAATTTATTTAAATAAAAGTAGTGAAGCCCAGTTCTGTCATTAGCTTCCTTTAGCAGCGGTAAAGATTTCTCTTCGTTGTATACTTCACCGAGTAAACAGCAGCCATTTTCAGAAGGTTGCAGTAAGTTTAGAACTGACTGTTGAAATATCTGATTCCAAATCAAGGCGTTTTCTTGCTTGAGTTGAGCCAGGGCATTACTAATTGTTGCCATTTCTTTTTCAAGTTTTGTCAGTTCCTGACCTATGTAATAAGAATATTGGCATTTTTGCATGGCGGCATAGCCACCATATTCAAAATGTCCGTTTTCTATTCCATAAGAGTAACCATCCTGTAAAAGTGGTAAAGTTTCTTTAGCATGAACTTTGCTGTGAATTGTACATGCCCCTGCAACAAAACATACACTTGTCTTCAATTCTAAGGCGTTGAACCGTTCCACTATACTTAAAGCCAACTTGCCAAATTTATAAGCCGATTCAATATCTTGAACTATCCCGTTTAAAATCACGCCGTAACAAACATAACCATAAGCTGAGAAAGGAGAATTTCCATATTTGACAGATAAATTTACCTGTTCGCATATAACTAACGGAAACAGCACAGGTGCAGCTTGATAGGTAGGAGAACCCATACTCGTTAGCATCCGTATGGCTGCCAATTTATCTTCCTGTGTCATTAATGGGAGATCAATTAAGCCTTCTATATTCTTCCCAGCCAAATTTGCAGCTGTTTGGTTTAGTGTTTGCTGGATATCTGAGGCACTAGGCGACTCTGGGAACCTCACCCCCAGCTGTGCCAGCGCTTGCAATCCAATTGCGATCGCGTCGAGTTGTCTGACTTGCGCCATGCAGGCTTGAATTTTCACCTCATAGACTTTCATTTTGTCAATTGGGGTTTTTGCCTGTTGCAAGACAACCGTAGCCCAGTTCTCCATCTGCTCAAAATCGCCGATCAGGTACGCGGTTTCTACTGCTGACTCATACAGTGCCAAGGTTAACTCGTACCTATTCTGCCAACTGTTTACTGCCAATAACCTCAAACCAAGCTTTATATAGCGCATGGCAGACTCATACGCTGTTGCTTTATTCGCTTTCTTGGCTGCAATGAGATTCAGTTCAGCCAGTTCATACTTTTCTGACTCAGAAGAAAGTAAGTCAACACCATAATTCAATTGGTTAACTAAAGCAAAAATCTTTTCTTGTCGTTCTTCAAACGTGGTATTTTGTAGTAGTAATTTACCAATTTTGAGATGAGTTTCTTTTTTTTGTGAATCTACGATCAGAGAATAAGCTGCTTGCTGTACTCGGTCATGTAAAAACTTGTAGGCAATGGTTATTTGTTCTTGCTCGGTTGACAGTATATCGCTTTGCTGACTAGTAATCACCAGAGGAATTTTGTAAGACTGACTTAAGGGCATAACTAACCCCGTCTGTAGAGATTCCCACAAATTTTTTGCTGTTTCTGACAAAGATTTTTGATTAACAATACTCAGAACATCTAAGGTAAATTTATCCCCGATACAAGCAGCTAATTTTAAAACATTCTGTGTTGTTGGTGCTAGCTTTTGAATTTGATTTACCATCAATTCAATGACATTATCAGTGATATCAATATCTTGAAGAAGTTCAGTATCCCACTGCCAGCACCCTTTACTAAAATTAAATGTTAACAGGTTGTCTTGATAAAGAGATTTGAGTAGTTGAGTTAAGAAGAAAGGATTGCCCTGAGTTTTTGTAAACACTAACTCAGCTAGTGGTTGTGAATTTTTATGATTATTACGGAGAGTATCACTAACTAATTTATTGACATCAGAAAATTGCAAAGGTTGGAGGACAATATTGTTAATAACCACACCAGTCTTTTGAATTTCTTCTAAAGTTATTCTCAATGGATGTGTTGCATTAACCTCATTATCTCTATAGGCTCCAATTAATAATAAATATTGGCTAATTGGGTCATTTAGTAGCAGTGGGATGAACTTTAAAGAAGCAGAGTCTGTCCACTGTAAGTCATCTAAAAATATTACCAATGGATGTTCTTTTTGACAAAATACATGAATGAATTGTTTAAACACCCGATTAAATCGGTTTTGGGATTCGGTTAGTCCCAATTGAGGAACAACTGGCTGATGCCCAATAATCAATTTGACTTCGGGAATAACATCAATAATAATCTGACCGTTAGCACCAAGAGCTTCTAAAATTTTTGCTTTCCAAATTGCTATTTTTTCATAACTTTCTGTTAATAACTGCCGGATTAATTCTTGGAAAGCTTGAATTAAAGATGCATAAGGAATATTGCGCTTGAATTGGTCAAACTTACCAGAAATAAAATATCCTCGTTGGCGTACTATGGGTTTATGTACTTCATTCACTAAGGAGGATTTACCAATTCCTGAATAACCACTCACTAACATTATTTCAGTTGCACCAAGGCTAACTCGCTCAAAGGCATCCATTAAAGTTGCAACTTCTTGCTCGCGGCCATAAAGTTTTTGTGGGATCAGAAATTGACTGTATAAATCTAACTGCCCAACAATAAAATCTTCAATTTTCTCCGTTGCTTGCAGTTTTTTGAGACATACTTCTAAATCAGCTTTTATTCCTAAAGCACTTTGATATCTTTCCTCAGCAGTCTTAGCTAATAATTTCATTACAATAGCAGAAACTGCTTGAGGAATCTCTGGATTGAGTTCTTGAGGTGATACAGGTATTTTTGCAATATGGCAGTGAGTTAATTCTAAGGGATCAGTAGTTTGAAAAGGTAACTGCCCCGTTAACATTTCATAAAAGGTGACACCTAGAGAATAAAAGTCAGTTCGATAGTCAATCGAGCGGTTCATCCTTCCAGTTTGCTCTGGTGACATATAGGCAAGGGTGCCTTCAAGTAAATTTGGATTGCTGACAGTTAAATTTTCCCTGGATAGACACGATGAAATACTAAAATCTATAATTTTGACTTCACCTGTTTGCGGAGCGATTAAAATATTATGAGGCTTAATATCTTTATGAATAATATTATTTTTATGTAGTTGATCAAGTGTTTTAGACAATTGAATAGCAATTTGCAAAAATTGCCTTAATTCTAATTTTTGATTAGTGATAAAAGTTTTCAAAGACTCTGCGTCAAAATCTGACAAAATTAATGCCAGACCATTTTGATAGCTTTCTAAAGCTAGGGGTTTGACAATTCCTTCTATCTCCAATGATTGAAGTATTTTATATTCATGTCTTAATTGAGCAAGCTGTTCTATGGTGGGATACTCGGCTTTCAATGTTTTAATGATTACTGATGTTTGATCTGACTTCCTCAAACCACGATAAACACAGGTAGTCGTACCCTCATATATAACTTCAATGAGGTTGTAATCGGCAATAATAATACTCATTTTTATATTTTGATTGGTGTGAGGTTAATAGACAGTCAAGTAGTTAGTTCCTATGTTAATTATCAAGCTCTGCCTCTGTAGTGCTTGGGGAATATCACTAATTGTTGACTTATATTTTGGGTGTAAACTAAATGTTTAACGGAATGTAAAACTATGTAATTAAAATTAAGAGAAACGCGATCGCAATTAGATATACGAATTAGACGTATGAGGACAAGGTACGATCAAGCGAAATTACTTTTAGCAGTTGTTCGGAGTTTGAGAGATGAAACAATCACAAAAACAACTTACTCAGTGGTGTGCTTTGAGTTTAGTTCTGACTCTGTTGGCGCTAACCCAACTAACCCAAGAAGCGATCGCTCAAAATCTGCCACCCAGAAGTATTCGCCTCCTCGCCGATAAAAACACCTCAACCCAAGCTCCAACTGTTTCAGCTCGCGAAATATTTCGGGCTGCCTATCTAAATCGCTACACCTGGGATGAGAAATTTCCCGGTTATACGGCTGGAGTAAAAATCAAACAAGGCAATGAAGAGCACAACGGTTCCATTCGTGTTAAACCAGACTTAAGTGTGGAAGTGACTGGTATTAATTCTGAACAAGCACGTCAGGCAGTTGAAGGGCAATTACGTATGGTTGCAATTCACCGTCGTCGGATTCCTTTTGAGGTGGCACACAAAAACCATACTTATGAACTGGGTAAAACAGATAATACAGGCGTTGTAGAGATTTTTGAAAAAGGAGAGTCAACAGACGCTCATTACAAGGTGTCTAAAAAACAGATTACTCAAGTTAATCGTACTTTAGGAGATACATCCGTTACCGTTAATTTATTGGATTCCTTAGTTACCCCGAAAGGCTATCTGGCAACCCGTTACAGAACTATCTTTCGACAGCCTCAAACTAAAGAAGTGTTGGGAGAACAAGAATCTGAAGATACCTACCAGCAAATTGGTGATTATTATCTACTAAAGCGTCAGGTGATTCGCGACTTTCAAAAAGGTCAGCAGACTAGTACTTTGATAGAATTCAATAATATTCAGTTATTACCAAAATCGACAAGTAACACACCATAATACTCAACAAAAGAAGTTTGATTGTAGCGATCGCCGCTCTGTTTCCAACACTATAAGTTCAATTCTTTTGGTGCTTAGATTGCAACAATAGCATCGTCAAATCTACCTCTAGCTAGAGACGCAACTCTCCTGCAATACGAGATGGTTACCGACAGGAGGGTAATATGCGGCAATTAATTATTCAAGTTCCCCAAGGAGAAGGAAAAAAAGTTCTTGATATTGCTAAGTCTCTCAACGGGGCAAATCTGGCTAAATTTGAGGCAACAAACAACGATGAACCAATTGACGTAGTGCTGGCTTACGTTTCCAATCGCCAAGTAGAAAAGCTGGTGGCAAAACTAGAAGAACTACCGCAAGTAAACTTCACGTTGTTACCTACTGGCGTTATGCCTCTGCACCCTCCAGCCTCAGAAGCTCCGCAGCAAGTCACAAATGTAGAAGAGCGCAGCCCAATTGAGATATTTCTAAGTGGTTTGCAGAGTGTTGGCTCTTGGCGGGGCTTTCTCGGATATGCAGCAATGGCGGGTTTTGTCGTCTGGATTGGTTTGTACACTGATACCATTTACCTACTAACGGCAGCAATGCTAATTGCCCCATTTGCAGGCCCGGCAATGAATTTGGCAATTGCGACAGCTAGAGGCGATCGCCAACTACTGTGGCGTAGTATTGTGCGTTATTTTGCAGCACTGACAGTGACAATTTTAGTCGCAGGTATCCTCAGCTTAATTTTACAGCAAAAGATTGCCACTAGCTTAATGATTGAGCGCAGTCAAATTTCCTCTGTGGCAGTGTTATTACCCCTAGCCGCCGGAGCAGCGGGGGCGCTGAATTTAGTACAATCTGAGCGCAGTAGCTTGGTATCTGGTGCAGCTACTGGTATGCTTGTGGCTGCTTCTTTGGCTCCTCCAGCGGGTATTGTCGGTATGGGTAGTGCGATCGGTCGATGGGATTTAGTAATTAGTGGTTTATTCCTGCTGCTGCTGCAACTGGTAGGAATTAATTTGACAGCTGGATTGTTGTTTCGGTTTTTTGGCTTGTCTGCACGGGGAGTACGCTATACACGCGGCAAAGGCTGGTTGTTTCCTGTCACATTAGGATTGACTTTGTTAGGGTTAGCACTCTTGCTAACTTGGCAATTTAACAGTCCTCCAGATTTACAGCGCTCTACCCTTGCTCAACGAGCTGATGCCCAAATTCAAGAGGTAGTCAGTCAAAACCCTTTAGTTAATTTGGTTGAGACAAATGCTCGCTTTACCCGTTCTCAAATCCCAGGGCAAAATACTTTACTGACTACAGTTTACGTCCAACGTCGCCAGGGTGTGAGTATCTCTGCTGAGGAAATTCGCTCTCGCCTTACCCAGGCTATTCAAAACCGTCTCCAGCAACAAAACTTTGATGTTATACCTCTGGTAGATGCGATCGTACTTGAGCCGCCCGCAAGCAAGTAACTATGAGTAGCCTCATTCCATCTCACAAACAAGCTTTAGAAAAAGAGCGTCATGAAATCCTCCAGCAACTAGAAGAATGGCTGGAAATTCCAATGTTAGTGCTTGCCTTTGTATGGCTGGCACTATTTGTGATGGAGTTAATCTGGGGACTAAATCCTTTACTGGAAGTGTTTAGCAACACGATTTGGATAATTTTTATTCTTGATTTTTTGTTGGAACTAACATTATCACCCCGCAAGCTTTCTTATCTCAAACGTAATTGGATAACTGTTGTTTCTTTGTTTCTACCTGCTTTACGTATTTTCCGTATAGTTAAGGTGCTGCGGACGCTACAAACAGTCAGAGCAGTGCAAGGATTGCGATTGCTGCGGGTAATGACAAGTACCAATAGAGGGATGCGGGCACTAAGTGCTAGTTTTAACCGTCGCGGGTTTGGCTATGTGGTAGTTTTAACGATCATTGTGACGCTAGTTGGATCTGCGGGGATGTATGCATTTGAAAATCAGCTGCCCGATGGTTCTGGCTTGAATAATTACGGCACCGCTCTGTGGTGGACGGCGATGCTGATGACAACCATGGGTTCGGAATACTGGCCGAAAACACCAGAAGGTAGGGTGTTGTGCTTTCTTCTGTCCTTGTATGCCTTTGCTGTCTTTGGCTATGTAACAGCAACTTTAGCCACGTTTTTTATTGGTCGGGATGCAGACGATGACGAAGCGGAGGTAGCAGGGGCAAAATCTATTACAGCGCTTCATGATGAAATTGCCGCCTTACGGACAGAGATTCAGCAATTGTTAGAGCGGGATGGTAAAAATTAACACGGGGCACTCACCCAACCGAGAACGAGCAGTAAGTACATTTTGAACTGATTAACTCATCAGGCTGTTACCAAACTTTCTAGGGGGTGTGCAGTCAAACCCACAGGTTGCACGTCAAACACGTGGTAGCCCCATGGCAGCAGATCAAAATAGAGACCAGAAACTAGGCTGTCGCCAGGGCGCTCATAAACAATGGGATTCATCAAATCCTTGAGTTGATAGAGTTTGCCTGCTAAATCGTCGTCAAGCAGGGTAACATAACACTGGCTCTGATAGGGTGCGTAATTCACAATTACCAGCAACCGTTGTCCTTCGGAATCTTCCCAAGTAAAACTGATAAAGTTATTCCATGTCCAGTTACCATCCCAGGCGGGGGTGCAGTGAAGTAATCGCCAAGAGCCTACTCGTAAAATTGGCAGCCGCAGACAGGCCAGCAGTTTGCGGTAGAAGGTGTGCAATTCTTCGTCCATGAGTTCGTCAGGTCCTCGTTGGAGATGTACAGAAATCTTGCATTTGAAGCCGTCTAGTTGTCCCTGGTGCAGGAAGCGCAAACCTGGGCTGAGAAAGGTAAGGATGGCAGCAGCGCGATGCACATCGGGTGGAAAGGTGTTGGCAGCACGAGGTTCATCGTGATTTTCCAAGAATCGAGCTGACTTGTTTTGATAGTCTGAGTCTGCCCAAAAATGTTCGCGCACGGGTTGGGCGTGTTGTTCGCGCAGGCGATCGTAGAGGCGTTTGTCGTAGGTGTAGTCAAAACCTTGTTGTTGCAGAGTCCATTCCAAATCCCAATATACTTCAGCCATGAAGACGAAGCCGAGATGATACTGCCGTACTTTGGGGATGGCAATTTGCCAAAAGGGTTCTGCTGGAATGCCCCAGGTGCGCTGGAATATCTCTGGCAAAATCAGCATCGCCATATCACATCGCACGCCATCACACAACTGAGCAATTGTCAACAATTCGCCTAGCATTGCTGCTTGTAGCAAAGGGTTGCCATAGTTGAGTTGGAGTGTATCAGGCCAACCTGCAAAGTACGGATCGCGTCCGTAGGCAAAGATGGCTTCACCAGAGGACAGGGGCACCCGGCAATAGTTTTGAGGTTCTTGTGCCAGCAACGCTTCGGTTCCCTGGACAAAAAAATCGGGGTGAGTCTGCACCCAGGTATGATCGGGAGCCATGTGGTTGGGAACGAAATCCAACATCAGTTTGAGTCCGCGCTGGTGGAGGCGATCACGCAGTCGCTCCATCGCGGTGTTGCCACCCATGCGATCGCTGACAGTGTAATTTTTAATGGCGAAACAGGAGCCGCACACATCGTCATCGCACAAGTCAATTAACAATTTTCGATGTTCCTCTAGCCACTCTGGATTCGATAGAGAAATACTTCGCCCCGCATCCCCTATTTGCCAAACCCCCAGGAAATAAACCCAATCAAATCCCAAACTGGCGATTTCATCTAGGGTTGTGTCGGGAATATCATCCAGAGTTGCCGGACGGTGCAATTGTTTAGACAACAATTGTATCCAAACACGGGTATTGACCTGGTATAACACGGGATAGTTTGGTGTTAGCATGGCTCGGAACCTTCAATTTTGTTATTGACCAAAAATAGGGGGTAGGGTGTGGGGTATAAGAGTTTAGGAGAAAAACCTCTTTCATCTTTGGCGATGAAACTTGTTTCATCGGGACTGCATTATATTTAAGCCTGATACCTTGAAAGTTCTCCAGGCGTTGTGATCTCCAACACTTTTTCTTTGGTAAAGTAGCCTAAAGCGTGTATAATCCGGGCAACGCAGCCTGTCCATCCCGTTTGATGACTGGCACCAATTCCTGCGCCGTTATCTCCGTGGAAATATTCGTAGAACAAAACTAGATCGCGCCAGTGGGGATCTGTTTGGAACTTCTCGGTACCGCCATAAACCGGACGGCGATCGGATTTATCCTTGAGAAAAATGCTGACAATTCGCTCGCTGATTTGCTGGGCGACATCAAACAGCGATAGGTAGTTACCAGATCCTGTGGGGTATTCAACGGTAAAGGAATCGCCATAGTAGCTATAGAAATGAAACAATGCTCGCAGCAGCAAGAGATTGACAGGCATCCAGATTGGGCCGCGCCAGTTAGAATTGCCGCCAAACATACCTGAAGTAGAATCACCGGGAACGTATCCTACTTTGTACTCCTCTGCCGCGTGATAAAAGCAGTAAGGATGCTCCAAGTGATAGCGGGAAAGAGAACGAATTCCATAATCGCTGAGGAACTCTGATTCATCGAGCATTCTGGAAAGAACACGGCGCAGTTTGTCTTCGTTTAAGATAGACAGCATCAATCGATTTCGTTCACCAGGCTGACTAGGTAGATGGATATTATGAGTGAGTTCGGGGTGCTGCATAATGAACTTTTGTGCTTCTGCTCGAAAGCGCGGCAGCTTTGCAAAGGCTTCACTTGGGAAAACGACAACTGCCATCAGCGACAATAAGCCTACCAGCGATCGCACTTTGAGGCGAGTAGAGTTGCCATCGGGAAAGCGCAGCACATCGTAGAAAAAGCCGTCTTCTTCGTCCCAGAGTTCATCATGATGTTCACCAATCCTATCCATAGCACCAGCGATCCACATGGTGTGTTCCAAAAACTTGATTGCAAAGTCTTCGTAAAGAGGATCGTGGAGTGCCAGTTCAATCGCGATCTCGAACATTTGCTGACTGAAAAAAACCATCCAAGCAGTGCCGTCTGCTTGATCGAGGTAACCGCCTGTAGGTAATGGTGAACTGCGATCAAACACTCCAATGTTGTCTAGTCCCAGGAATCCACCTTGAAACAAGTTGTCACCGCCCTCGTCTTTGCGGTTTACCCACCAGGTAAAGTTAATTAGTAATTTGGAAAAGGCGTATTTGAGAAATTCGATATCCCCCACCCCATTGTTCCGTTCGCGATCGCGAATATAAATTTCCCACGTTGCCCAGGCGTGTACTGGCGGATTCACATCGCTAAAGTTCCACTCATAGGCAGGAATTTGACCGTTGGGGTGCAAGTAATCTTCCAGCAGCATCAGCATCAGTTGATTTTTGGCAAAGTCCGGATCGATCAAGCTGATAGGAATGACGTGGAATGCCAGATCCCAAGCAGCATACCAGGGATATTCCCACTTGTCCGGCATGGAAACAATATCGTCGTTATGCATATGGAACCACTCGCTGTTCCGCACGTGCTTCCGGTTGGCTGCCAGCGTCCAAGGGGTAACATTGCGTTCCCTCAGCCATTTATCCAGATCGTAGTAGAAGTATTGTTTCGTCCACATCATTCCAGCCAGTGCTTGCCGCATGACGTTAGTGCGATCGCTATCTGCTAAAACCGATACTGGAGTCACACTCTCATAGAACTCATCTGCTTCCTTGTGACGAGTCACAAATGTTTGCTCGAAGTAGGAACCAAACGGCTCCCCAACCCGATCTGGAGCGTGTTTTGAGAGGCGCAAGCGGATGACCTTTGTCTGTTGTGCCCCAATATTCATTTCGTAATGGGGTGAAACTTTTGTGCCAACCTTGTGGGGATTAACTGCATCCTGCTGTCCATACACAATGTAATTGTTGATACCATCTTTCGCATAGAGGCTAGTATTGGGCATACCGAATAGCCGCTGATTGTTCGTTTCATTCTCCGTAAACAGCAGCGGAGCCGCGCCCTCGCAGTAAAAGTAATAATCGCTAATATATTGATTCAGCAAGGTATCGGTAATGTGAGCGTGCACCACACTGTTAACCGTGCCCTCAACCTTAGTTAGTACAGGCTTGGCTCCACCGCCTGCCCAAGACCAAGTGTTACGGAACCACAAAGTCGGTAGCAAATGAATGGGAGCCGCTTCAGATCCCCGGTTGGCAATGCTGATTTTAATCAAAATATCTTCGGCATCTGCTTTGGCGTATTCCACAAACACATCAAAGTAGCGATCGTCGTCAAAGATACCTGTATCTAGCAGTTCGTATTCTAGTTCGTAACGGTTGCGACGGCGATTGGTGCTAATTAAATCATTGTAAGGAAACTCTGCTTGGGGGTATTTGTAGAGATACTTCATGTAAGAATGGGTGGGCGTGCTATCGATGTAAAAGTAGTACTCTTTGACATCTTCGCCGTGGTTACCTTCGCCGTTAGTCAACCCAAACAACCGCTCTTTGAGGATAGGATCATTGCCGTTCCATAGCGCCAACGCAAAGCAGAGCAGGTTATGGTTGTCGGTGATCCCACCCAATCCGTCTTCGCCCCAGCGATACGCGCGCGATCGCGCATGATCGTGAGGGAAATAATTCCAGGCATTCCCATCAGAACTGTAATCTTCACGCACAGTACCCCACTGGCGTTCGCTCAGATATGGCCCCCATTTGTACCAATCGACTTTGCCAGTACGGTTTTCTTCAAGCCGCTGCTGTTCTGCGTTCATAGCTACCTCCCGCCATCTAAGTATTTGATTTTCAGAATTCAATCTATGCCCTCACGAGTAAATGACCCACAACGAAGGGATGAAAATATTTCTTTCTCCTAACCCCGTTCCTTATTTTCAAGTTAGACACCCATGTGGTTTGATTACACAAAGAATCGGTGAAAATCTCTTTTCCCTAGTCCCTAGCCTCTAGCTCCTAGCCCCAATTTTCAAAACAGGCGAAACTATCAAATTCTGGAGAGACGGTGACTAATTGCCCAAGGAATCGCAATCATCCAAGCACCCGAAAAGAGAAAACTAACTCCCGTGAATACACCCAGTAACCAAACAGCATTGAAAGGCCACTGATACAAAATCAAAATCCCCAAAATAATCGCGATGATACCACTGAACAACATCCAACCCCAGTTTGGTTCTGGACGTGCTTGGAATGCGGCAATCACCTCAAAGATACCTTGAGCTAAAATAACCCATCCAAAAGCGATGGTAAGGCTAAGAGTAGCCCCTAAGACGTTACTCAGTAACAAAATCCCGGTAATAATGTAGAGGATTCCGATGAGTAGCTTTGCCCAGAAACCCCGTTGTCGACGCGATTGAACAGCATGAATCGTTCGGATGATACCCGCAAACAGAAAAACCCAAGAAAGGACGCGCGCAACAGCGATCGTGGCAATGAACGGTTCGACGATCGCAGCAATACCCAGTAAAATCATGAAAATTCCTAGCGCAATAAACCAACCTGAATTTTGTCTGACTTCATCAATTATTTCTGTTTTCATAACAGTTTCTCCAACAATATTGATTCTTTTAGCTTGTAGAAATTAGCATTCTGTGTGAGATGAATGGCTTAATGAATGCACCTATGCTGACCATACTTCTCGAAAGTTTCTATAAATAAGGTTTGTCCAGTGATGTAGGTAACTTCATCTGAAGCCAGAAAATCAGCCTTCATTTCATCAGGAGTTCCTGCCCACTTCATCGGAATGTGACTTGCAGCGATCGCTTTTTTTCTACATCGGCTGTCCAGCTTTCATTGATGGGTGTGATGATGGCACCGGGCGCGATCGCACTGAAAATCCTACCGAAGATGATATGTGCAGAAAAATTTTGTTCTATTAATTTTTTTGGTGAATGGGTTAATAGTACAGCAAAGAAATAAGAATTTGATAAGTAATAAATAAGACTCTTTAAACCAATTGTGTTGTAAAAAAATATGCAGTTCACCACAACTATAGGATGCACATACAACCGATTTTTGTTGAAGATGGGCCGATTCCCAGTCATCCTCATCAATTTCCCATAATAGAGATTCGGTGTCAGGCACTAATAATATGGATATACAGACACCTGTTACTGATACACTGATATTCTCCAAAACTTAAATACTGAAACTGTGCTTCTAAGTTAGAAAATTCCGGCTCTTTTTATCAACAGCTAGTTTCCAAACTCGGTAAGGCTGTTGGTATGCTCACAAGGGGGTGAATTAATGTGGGAAGATTTACTTGGTTCATGACTAAATTACGGCAAAAAGTTCGAGATTTGCTGGATGTAGTCTGGTTTCGTGTGTTAATGTCCATCCTGATTGCTTATTTGTTAATGCTGACATTCAGTCACATAGAACAGTGGAATAAGCAACAGCCTGTTTGTCAATCTGAATATTCATTCTTACAGTGTTTTTACAAACAAGCATTATCAGTAATTGCACTAGATAAAATTGAAGCTTTTAGTATCTTAGCAGCAGCCAGCTTATATTTATTGGAAAGTAGGGAGCGCAGACGCAACACAATTTATCAAGCATGGCAAGTAATTGATAACGCGGCTGCGGCAAATGTATCAACTAGCTACGCCAGAATCAAAGCATTGGAAGATTTAACTCAGTATGGTGTGTCTTTAAAAGCTTTAGATTTACCTGGTGCTGACTTACATGAAATTGACTTAGCTGGTGCGGATCTTAGTGTTGCTAATCTCAGTAACGCCAATCTCATCTATGCTAACCTCAAGCAAGCAAATCTCACTGATGCCCAATTAGAAGGTGCTAACTTAACTCGTGCCAAACTTAAAGAAGCTAATCTCAAATTTGCTAACCTCAACAGTGCCCAATTAGAAGGTGCTAACTTAACTCGTGCCAATTTAAGTAATACAGATCTTGGAGGTGCTAACTTAGTTGGTGCTGATTTACAAGCAGCGGTTTTAGTATTTGCGCTCCTCAACGGTGTGCAGTTAGAAATAGCTAATCTTACAGATGCTAAATTACAAGGTGCTCAATTAGAAGGTGCAAACCTCAGTGATGCTCTCTTAGAGGGGGCAGATCTGAAAAATGCATACCTCATCCATGCTAATCTCACCCGTGCTAACCTCAAAAACGCCGATTTGCGAGGTACTAAAGACCTCAGTGTTGAGCAAATTCAAGCAGCTAATAACTGGACACAAGCCAAGTACGATCACTACTTTTGTATTCAATTAGGTTTACCTGTAGAACCAGAAAAAACACCACAGCAGAATTATATAGATACACCAGACATGAAAAGGCTTTGGTAAGTAGGTCGGTGTTAAAAATTGTCCATTAGAACGTAGTGCCGTGACAATACCGGGAACACTGGAAACATTTTGACCAACCAGAGGTGAAACATGGCTGGCACCTTGAATATCACGAATCCGGATAGTCCCGGCGGTGATATCGTCGTCTGTCACCGTGATGTTTGCTGTAGCGTTGGTAAAGCCATTTGCAGAAGCGGTGAGAGCAACAATTTGAGAATCATCAGCGATCGCATCATCAACAGCAGCAATATCAAATGTTACTGATGATTCCCCTGCTGGAATTTCCACTGTTGTGGGAACAGTTGCTTCACTAGTGTCACTGCTAACTAGTGTGACAGTGAGTGCATTGACTGTGCTTCCTGTGCGGGTAACTGTACCAATAGCAGCATTAATTCCTGCTGCTTCCAAGAAACTAGTAGGAGAAACGCTTAAACTCAGTGCAGGTGTTTCACCACCACTAGTTGGATATTTTCCTAAGTCGTCAAATGTGTCGGTAGGGTAACCTTCCCATTCTACACTTGGATCGAAGACATCAAAGGGATTGGTATCGCCACTTGCGGTAATACTTTTACGGCGTAGGGTATTGTCTGCTGTACTGGTAAGCCCGCTTCCCCACTCAGTCCCAGGATCAAAACCAATTTGACCAATCGAATCAACTATTGTGCCATTTGCACCACCTTTGCGCAGCACGATCGCATCATCACCATTGAACCATCCCGACCCATTCGTCTGATCTGCCTGTGCAAGAATAGTTGCATTGGCATTACTTTGGGCAAGCACAAACACATCGCCATTTGCTACTGTACCAGTGAGGTTGATTGTTAGACCAGCAGACGTGTTGCCGTTGAAATAAATTTGTACAATGTAGCCCTCGACACTCAAGTCGATATCAGCACCCGTGCCATTGTAAATTTCTAACGCTTTGTTGTTACTGCTTCCCTCGATATATTCTGAGAAGAACAAATCTGCCATTGATGCCTCCAAGTCAGTAGAAGTCAAATTAGAAACTCTGGTTGTTTCTCCTGACTTCATCAATCTCATTGGAAGTTTAAGAAAAAATTATTCTTTGCTTAATTTTACGTAGTTTTACTGTACACAAAAGGTAGTTTATCTAGCTTTGCTCCAGCTATCCTTGCACAAGCGATCGCATTAGTTTTGAATCAGCACTGCCGATTGCAAAAAACATCAGCTTGATAGGTGTGCACTCAAAAAAACCGATGCTTTCATGACTTCTTCTTTCTCAGCAAAAGTTTTACAGCACCCCCTAAAACTAAGGCTACAGTACCAGGAGTGGTGGAAAAATCGAAGGGTACAGCAGTAGCGTTAGTGGTAAGACTTACAGCCCGCAGGTCGATGTTAGCTCGTGCAGATGTAGTATCATCTCCGAGAAAAATAAAGTTAGAAGTTCTATAAACATCACTTCCAAATCCGGTAGCTGTAGTATAGTTACGTAGCGAACCACTCAAGAGAGTAGTAGCCCCACTACTGAGCGTATAGGAGTTACCAGAAACATTCAAATCATAAGTACTTAAGTTTGATAGCAGACTAGAAACGTTATTTACTTGTTCACCAATAGCATTAAAATTTGCATTAGCCTGAGAGAAAATATCACTAGTTCTAAAACCTATTTCTATCCCTTGGTTATCACTACTGAGAACAATGACGCTGAAGCCGGCACGAGGATGACTTGGATCTTGATTATCTACTTGGGAATTAATCCTCATAGTAAAACTGAGCTTGTAACCAGCATCTCGATTTAGCGAGGGAAATGATGAGTTAACGAGGGTAGTAGGAGTGATATTAAAAAACGGAGACGTAGCACTTGGAGTTACTGCAACATTATAGTTGCTGTAACCACCATATATAGCATTATTGTTACTCGCACTGGTGTTCAAATTTGTTACACCACTGTTGAAACTTTGGGTACCCCCATTTGGAGAGCCAAAAATTAGCCAATTTGATGGTGCGTTATATTGATTGGGTGTGACACCTGATGCACCATCATAAAGAGTAATTAATCCTCCATCCAAAGCCATGCTGCGATTAGCTGATAGCAGCACGGTCAATCCAATAGTAAGAGCAACTATTTTGTTTCTCATAATGATTTATGTATTCATGTAAGTAATTACAGCCATTTCAAATGCATCGATTACAGGTGATTGCAATATCACAGATTTTTTATAGAAATACACCTGTAAATAACTTAAGTAAAGTTTCTATATTACTTAAGTATCTAATGTTGCTTATATATTAAATTTTCTCGCTTTAAGTTGGGAAATATTTAGCAATAATTGTAAATTTTACTGAGTAATATTGTATATTAATAATCACAAAAATGGCTAGTCTGTAAAAATCAAGTAAAATTTATCATAGTAAATTATACGTATTAAATAACAGAGGTCACTTAGCATAGCAGGCTTATAGATCTTGCCTAACAGAGGAATGGTGAATCAGAGTAATGGGCTGTGTACCTGCAACGTGCTTTTTAATGAGCGCGATCGCACCACTCGATTCATACCCCAAGGCTTTCAGTTCAGCCACACAGCTATTAGCTTGTTCTACAGGAATGGAGGCTAATAAACCACCAGAGGTTTGCGGATCGAATAGTAAAGGATAATTGGGGTGATCTTCCCACTGCTCGAAGTTGGCAATGTAACGGGAGGCACGTAAATTTTCTGGATGTATTGAGCTAAAAATTCCTTTTTGTAAAGTTTTTCGTGCGCCTGGTAAAACTGGAATGGTTTCCAATTGCAACTCCACAGCCACACCAGAAGCTTGCACCATTTCCATTAAGTGTCCGAGCAAGCCAAAGCCTGTAACATCAGTACAAGCAGTGGCTCCATATTTCATTAAACACGTAGCTGCTACTTGATTTGACAACAACATCGACTCCACGGCAGCATCAATCCAGCACCCTTTGGCTTGACGGTGCATATCAGCAGCAAATAACGTCCCTGTTCCCAATGCTTTAGTTAAAATTAACACTTGTCCTGGTTGCATTCCGCCTTTACGCAACAGTTTGTCAGGATAAGCCAAACCATTGCAAGTTAAGCCGAAACCCAGTTCTGCTCCTTCGGTTGTGTGTCCGCCAATCAAGGGTGCTTGTGTTTGATTTAGCACTTTTACTGCACCAGATAGTAATTGGTAAAGTGTTTCTTCAACTTTGGCGGGTGCAGCATAGGGAATGGTAGCGATCGCTAAAGCACTTTGGGGAGTTGCCCCCATTGCAAAAATATCGCTCAAGCAATGATTAGCACTAATTTGTCCAAAAATATAGGGATCGTTAATCAAAGTGCGAAAATAATCTACCGTCTGCACCATTAATTTATTAGCTGGCACTTGCATTACCGCAGCGTCATCTGGTGTATCCAAACCAATGACAATATCCTGTCTTTCTTCTCTAATCGGTTGTTCTTGCTTAATTCGGTAGAGAACTTTCTCTAGAACTGTACTACCGACTTTAGAACCACACCCAGCACAGCGCATCACTGAAGAGGAGTGTGAGAGAGGAGGATAGGGAGAGGGGGGGAATTTTACTTTGTCTTTCGGTTCTCCCATTTCGGGTAAATTACTGAAGCGTTTCATAAAGCGGCGATCAATCCAGTCTTTCCAGTGCCATAGAAGTTTGTGAGGAGGCAAGGTAAAAGAACCGCGTGTTGCGATCGCTCGTCCATCACCTGTACCAATTAAACTTAAATATTGTTTCTGTGGTTTGTATGGTTTGAGGGGTTTTCCTAATAAAATTCGCCTTAAGTTCTCAAACAAAGGTTTACCTTGCCGAACAGCAAATACTCCTGCTTTCGGACGTGGATAATTTACTATTGTGGCAATATCCCCGGCAGCAAACACGTGTGGATGAGACAAAGATTGTAATCTATCGTTGACTAAAATAAAGCCTTGCTCATCAGTTGCCAATCCCGCCGCTTTTAACCATAGGGGTGCAGATGCTGCTGTCACCCAGAAAATATGATTGCATTCCACTGTCAACCCAGATTCACATATAACTTTATTCGGTTCGACTTTACACACACTTTCCCCTAAATGCACTTGAATACCGCGTTTAGTCAAAAGTTGGTGAACCAAATACTGCACTGAGTGATGATAATTGGGCATTAACTCAGCATTTCGCTGAAACAAATGAATTGTTAAATTGGGCATCAAGCTTTCATCAGTCAATCCCCGCGTCCTTTTTTCTATCTCTAAATGAGCCTGCATCGATAGTGCTAATTCCACACCACCAGCACCTCCACCCA
This sequence comes from Chlorogloeopsis fritschii PCC 6912, assembly GCF_000317285.1. Taxonomy (GTDB): domain Bacteria; phylum Cyanobacteriota; class Cyanobacteriia; order Cyanobacteriales; family Nostocaceae; genus Chlorogloeopsis; species Chlorogloeopsis fritschii. The sequence continues at coordinate 68,054 of NZ_AJLN01000120.1, forward strand.
CAATCGCAAGAGTTAGCGATTCTTGCGGTTTGTGCGCAAAATTTTCTACAATTTGATACCAGTGTTTCAATAATTGCGATACTGGTTTTGCCGGAATTGCATATTCTGCTGCTCCTGGTACAGATATCGTTGCTGGAGTGCTACCAATATCAATTGACAATAAATCGAAAGCTACTGCCGGACGATGAGCACAAATTACTTTTTTATTTTCTAAATCTAAACCTACTACTCGATCTATATACAACTGTGCTTGAGCAAATCTTGCTAAAGGTTGCAAGTCAATGTGGCATTGATCATGGTTATAGAATCCAGCAATATGTCCTGGTAACATCCCAGAGTAAGGTGTATCATAGCTTTCAGTAATTAAAGTTATTCGCACTCCCGGTAAAGGTTTCATACCAAACATTCGCAGCACTATTGCATGAGTATGACCACCACCAATCAGCACTAAATCTTTAATAATAGGCTGTAAATTTTGCTGCATATCAATATTTGGCAAATACTTTTAACCGAGCTACTACCATTGATTTGTTTATCTTTGATGCTGTTAAGATAAAAATCACAATTCATAATATTCTAACTTCTAGCTCTAGCTTATGTGCTCTCAGTTCCTTTTTATTTTTGTGTCGCCAAATATACCTAATTTTCTAAATAAAAAGTATTTGTATATGATATAATCTTCTATACTAATATAGTATTAAAAAATACTATATAATTATTTTTGGACATACTAGCAATAGCTATTAATACTTATCAAAATCTACAAAAATTGAGCTAGTGGAGATAAGGTTTTGTTAGAGAAATTATTCTCTTGTAAACTTGTTAATTGGGTCAGTAAACAAACATATTCGCCGAAGTTAGTTAAAGAACAATTGGTGATAGCAATACAAAATTTAGGTAATCAAGACATAGAAATCAGCTTGGCTGCTATTGATACTTTAGAGCGCATTGCTCAGAATTATCCACAGTACCACTGGGAAATTATCAATAATCTCTCTATTTTTGTACGAAATAATACCAGTTTTCTTTCTAAAGTAAAAATAGAGAGCGAGCCATTATCAAAAATTAGCGCAGATATTCAAGCTGCTTTGAGTGTGATTGGTAGGAGAGATGCCACAAAAGATCCAGAAAGTCAGCAACTTGATTTAAGCTACACAGACATCCGGGGAGTAAATCTTCACAACGCCAATTTACAGGGCGTAAATCTCTATCAAGCTAATCTATCTGGGGCTAATCTTGTTGATGCGAACTTGCAGGAATCAATTCTTGGTGCAGCTAATCTTTCTGAGGCAAATCTAAGTGGTGCTAATCTCTCTAGAGCTATTTTGAACGCAGCAAACTTACGTGCAGCAAATCTTACTGGCGCTAACCTTACAGAGGCGAACCTGTTTTTAGCTAATCTTTGTGGTGCAAACCTTGATAGAGCAAATCTTGCTGGCACAAATTTGAGGGATGCGAATATCTATTAAGCAGTTATTTTCAATCATATTTACATTCTCAATTGTGTTTTTTGATATATAATTGCATTTTCGGATAAATGTTATAATCTTGCTCTTTATACTTCCCCTACTCCTTATTTGTAATGAGGAATACTGTTGTTATGCTTGCCAAAAAGACAGACGCACTGAAAAGTTGGTTGATAGCAATAACAATATTATTGAGTCTGTCATCGGCTGCGATCGCCTTGGCTGATGCACAAGTTGAGGAACTGTCAACTGAACAAAAAATAGCAAATAAAAATCAAGCATTAACAACAACAGCGATATTTTTTCTAGGATTAGCGATTATGGTTAATGCTTACTATGCAGCAAAGCGTGCAGAAGCAATTCAAAATAGTGCGATCGCTACTGAGAAAAATAATGAAATTAGTCTAAAAAATCTACAGCTAACGCAAGAGCAATTAATTGCAGAGCGCTTGATGAGAGCAATTACTCAGTTAGGGCATGAGGATGTAGCAACACGAACAGGGGCAATTTATATCTTAGAAAAGGTTGCTCAAGATTCTCCACAAGAATATTGGACAATCATGGAAATTATCTCTGCGTTTGTGCGAGAAAAAGCTGGTATTAGAGAAGAACTAGCAAAAATGCCAAAGATTTCTACTGATATACAAGCAGCAATGACTGTGATTGGTAGACGTAATGTAGAACGAGATCGAGAAAATCAGAAACTAGATTTACGGAATACGGCTATCAGACAAGCAGATCTAACGAATGCTAAACTACAACGCTTAGATTTGCGTGGAGTTGACTTGACAAGAGCGCAATTGCAAGGATGTGACTTGTTTGAGTCTAATCTTGAGAATGCCAAACTCTGCGGGACAATTCTCTACGAAGCTAACTTGCGATCGTGCAATCTACAAGCAGCCAAACTTATTGGAGCAAACTTAAATCGAGCCAACTTATCTGAGGCGAACTTGCGTTCTGCTGATTTATCTGGGGCAAGTTTGCGTGCGGCTAACCTAAGGAGAGCAAATTTCTACAAAGCTAATTTGCAAGGAGCAAACCTAAAAGTTGCCGATCTGTCCAAAGCAAAGTTATTTCTTGCTAACTTACAAGGAGCAAAACTTGGTAAAGCGAAACTACAGATGACCGGACTGATTGGTGCTAACCTTAAAGGTGCCAACCTCAACGGCACTGATTTGCAACAGGCAAACTTGAATGCTGCCAAACTCCAACAGACAGAGATATTTTTTGCAAACTTGGGTAAAGCTAGCTTAAGGGAAGCTGATTTATTGGGAGCAAATCTAATGGGAGCCAATCTGCAACAAGCTATTTTTCACGAAGCTAATCTGTGCGGTACAAATCTGATGGGAGCCAACTTCTTTAGCACAACTCTTGATAATGTTAAATTGCAAGGGGCAAACCTGACAGGAGCCAAAAATTTGCGATCGCAGCAGATTCAATTTGCAGTAGGCGATCGCACAACTGTCTTACCTGAAGATATTGAAGTTCCAGCCAATTGGATGCGATCGCAACACTCACAAACATCTGTGATGGAACCTGAAACTTGACTTAGAAAGTGTAGTTTAAGCAAGATTTTAAAACTTCATCCCTTCTACCTAAAACATCTCACTATGTTCGTTATCCCAACATTTACCATCATGCCAACTTCTATTCGTATGTTCGCATTCTAATTTACTCTCGATCCAAGGAATTGATGTTGGATGGCTGGCAGCAGAGGTTGAACTGGTTCTTGCAAACTGGGAACTGTAAAGCAGTATGAAAGTGAATGATGAAGTGCCTAAAGCAACTATAACAAGAATCGAAATATAAATTTTGCTCTTTTTGATTGGCTGTGGATAGCGCATAGTTTTTAGATATTTAAATTGCGACAAACACAGTTATATATCCGCCAATTTTGACATATTATCTCCCATACTTAATAAAGATTGCAGCCATCTTAATTAAAGATATACAAGTAGATAGAAATAAATATTTTTTGTAAAGACTCAGCAAAAGCCATATGCTAGAATCCATAACTGGTGAGAGTTATACACTTTCTCACTTCTTTACAAAATTATATTGATTTTTCCTTACACTTACTTATTCATTGTTTTTAATTTCCCTATATCTGGTTACAACTAACAGATAAATTTTGATTTCCTAAGTATTTATAATTAAGAGTTTTCATAATTTTTTATCAATAAAAACTGTTGAGTTTTTTGCCCTTATAAAGATACTGCTAAAAATCCAACAGTAATGTTACTTATTTTCGTATATTATCAAGTATTTAACCTTTCACACCGCTACCAGTTTCCGTAGGTACAATATAACGTTGTAAAAATAAAAACAATAACAGTACTGGAGCGATAGAAATCAAAGAACCAGCAGCTACCAAGCGCCAGTCTAGAGAAAATGTCCCTGCTAGCTTTGCTACTCCCAAAGGAAGGGTATATAAATTTTCATCTTGAATGACAATTAAAGGCCAAAGAAAGTCACTCCATGAACCAATAAAAACGAAAATAGCCAGGGTAACCAATGCTGGGCGAATTGCTGGCAACATGACATACCACCACAAGCCTAACTCCGAACAGCCATCCATGCGTGCTGCTTCTTCCATCTCTTTGGGAACGCTTATAAAAGCCTGCCGCAATAGAAAAATGCCAAAGGCAGAAGCTAAACCAGGAAAAATCACGCCCAAATAAGTATTTCTCAAACCTAACTGAACTGTCAAAATATAGAGAGGAATCATCACAATCTGAAAAGGAATCATAATTGTAGAGACAATCCCAATAAAAATCCAGTCTCTTCCCACAAAAGATAGTCTTGCCAAGGGATAAGCAGCTAAGGCACAAAACAATAAATTTAAGCCTACGGTTAGCAACGCAACTAGGGTACTGTTGAAAAGGTACTGTCCAAAAGGATTGGTTTGCCACACCGTAACAAAGTTCTCAAAAGTCGGTTGAGCGGGCAATAACTGCGGCGGCGACTGAAAAATATTTTCGGTTGGAGATTTCAACGCCGTACTCACAAGCCAAAGTAAAGGGAAGAGTGTTGCAGCAGCGATCGCCCCCAGTAACCCATACACTCCCAAAATTTTTAACTGTGAATTGCCACCAAAAGAATTCATACTAAACCTCAACAAAATTAATCTGTAGCTTATACCAATTTTGGATTGCTAAACTTCTGGGCGTTGCTGAATAGAAGTATGAAATTAAGAAACGTAGTAAATTAAAACTCTTACTCTCTGCGTCTTTGCGTGACGCCAGTTGCTACAACGCGGGGAACCCGCGCAACGCACTGGCTCCTCTGCGTGAGATAAAATTCATCCCCGGATTCAGCAACACCAACTTCTGTCTGCTTGAGTTCTAGAACAGCTTAGACATTAGGTTTTGACCATATCTTGAGCATACTTCTATTTTTTGTAATATTTTCTTAAGAATTTGAGCAACTTTTAGTATCAAGCTGGTAATCTAATAATTTAGAGCAAGTAAAATTAACGACAGGCACACGTTAATATTCCAAATTTGCGGACTATGGCTCGTGCCTCCTGCCTGAGTCCAACACAGCGATACTTTGCTTCCCCATAACATTCAACAAGAAAGATTATCAAGCTTAACATCAGATTTGCACTGTTCTGATTTTTGTTGAAAGACTGCTTGTGTAATCATGCAGATTCCTTAACTGCAAGTTTCTTGGCAAGACTGGGATGTACGTAAGCAAGCTAGTTCCCTGTGTATGATGTCCACCTTAGTTGTAATTACTCCCATCAATCGATTTTTAAATATCGCGATTTACCATCTTAATTGCGATGCCATGAACTGCCTTAAGTCTAGCAGCCGTCTGCTAGACTTAATTTTTATTAAATAGCTAATATACTCTTTCTCTTCTCTGCATTCTTTCAACTGATAACTTGTACCCTTCTCAATGACAGTAAGGTGGGCACTATCCACAATGTAAAAATAAGGGTTTGAGGTAAGTTAGGCAGTGCCCACCCTACAAAAATTGCTACTCAACAGAACCATATTGACAATATGTTGATTGTATAAGTTGTGTTGATTGTATAACTTCTGTGGGAATACTAGGTTTACGAGTATAAAGATTTGCCTATTCACTGACAGGTGAACCACTTACTCAGAAAAAACGTTTGAGAAACACAGACTGATGAAGAGGCCTCACTCCAGCAAAGTTAAAGCATTCCCATTACAGCTTGTTCTCATTGTTCCATTTATTTTACAAATTTTTGGAGCAGTTGGTCTGGTGGGCTACCTGTCCTTTAAAAATGGGCAGAAAGCCGTGAACAACTTGGCAGATCAGTTAATGAATCGAACTAGCAGTCTAGTAGATCAACACCTAAATTCCTATTTGTCTATCCCCCATAGGGTGAACCAAATTAATGCTGATGCGATACAGATGGGATTATTGGATGTGCGCGATCGCCAAACCATCGGCAAGTATTTCTGGAAACAGATGCAGGCGTATGACTTGACTTACATCGGCATCGGACTGACAACAGGTGAAGGGGCAGGGGCAGGACGATATGATGGTAAAACCGTCACGATTGATGATTGGAGTGCAAAACCTCCAAAAAATCTTTATACCTACGCCACTGATGAAAAAGGCGATCGCACCAATGTCACCACTATTTATGATTGGGACAATTTTAGTATGTCCTGGTATACAGAACCTGTGAAAGCAGGTAAAGCTATCTGGTCGCGAATTTACACCTGGAATTATCCCAATCATCCATATATTGTTGCTTCCGCTGGTCGCCCCATCTATGACGCCCAAAATCGATTGCTGGGGATGGTTGGCGCAGATATCCATCTGTTGAAGCTCGGTGAGTTTTTACGGCATTTGGATGTCAGCCGCAATGGACAGGTTTTTATTCTGGAGCGAAATGGGATGCTAATAGCAGACTCTAGCACCCAACAACCCTTTACTTTAGTCAAAGATGATATTCAGCGGTTGAAAGCTACAGATAGTCTCGATCCGGCAGTTCAGGGCATTGCCAAACAACTCCAGCAATCCTTCAAAGGATTCCAATCCATTACTCAACCCAAAAAACTGCTACTAAACTGGCAAGGAGAAACACATTTTGTTTATGTTACTCCCTGGCGTGACCAATATGGACTGGATTGGCTAGTAGTGGTTAGCGTGCCGGAAAACGCTTTTATGGCACAAATCAACGCTAATACCCGCACTACCATTTTGCTCTGTCTAGGAGCATTAATTGTGGCAACCCTGATGGGCTATTTCACCTCCCGCTGGATTACACGCCCGATTTTGCGCATGAATCTAGCAAGTCAGGCAATGGCATCTGGTAATTTAGAGCAAACACTAGACAACAGTAGCGTTCAAGAACTCAACACACTTGCCCAATCCTTTAATCATATGGCAGGGCAATTGAGCGAATCCTTTACCGCTTTAGAGAACAGTAAAGCAGAGCTAGAAGATCGGGTAGAAGAACGTACTAGCGAACTCAAAACCGCCTTAAGTGAGTTACAACGTACTCAAGCACAAGTCGTTCAGAACGAAAAAATGTCAAGCTTGGGTCAATTAGTAGCAGGTGTAGCTCATGAAATCAACAACCCGGTCAACTTTATTCACGGCAATATTACTCACCTGAACGAATACACTCAAGATTTGCTGCGGATGATTCAGCTCTACCAGCAACGCCACCCTAGCAGCGATCCAGAGATTCAAGCCCTAGCCGACGAAATCGATTTGGAGTTTTTGGTTGATGATTTACAGAAAATGCTGTCTTCGATGAAAATCGGTACTGATCGAATTCGGACAATTGTCTTATCGCTGCGTAACTTTTCGCGTATGGATGAATCAGAATTTAAAACAGTTGACATTCATGAGGGGATTGAAAGCACGCTGTTAATTTTGGCACACCGCCTCAAAGAAAGACCAGAACATCCGGCAATTGAAGTGATTCGAGATTATGGCAACTTGCCCCCAGTCGAATGTTATCCCGGACAACTTAATCAAGTCTTAATGAATATTCTGGTGAATGCAATCGATGTCCTCGATGAGGTAAATGCCAAGCGTACCAATCGGGAAATTGAGGAAAACCCCAGTCAAATTACCATCCGTACCTCATTAATTGACTCGCAGTCTGTGAAAATTGCGATCGCCGACAATGGATCGGGAATGCCAGAGCAGGTTAAAAACCGTATTTTCGATCCTTTCTTTACTACCAAACCCGTAGGTAAGGGAACAGGTATGGGTATGGCGATTAGCTATCAAATTATTACTGAAAAACATGGTGGCAAATTGGAATGTTTCTCTACCCCTGGCAAAGGAACGGAGTTTATAATTCAAGTGCCGATTAGCCAAAGAGTTTGTGAAACAGTCTAATACCAAATCCGGTTTACCCTCTTTATTCTTTAGTCCGCGTAGGCGGACTTGGTTTGTTTAGCCGCGACTTCCAGTCGCCAAGGGAAAGAGTGGTTGTGAAGCTTAATTTTGAATTTGTATTAATCCAGTTTCTGTACAAACAGCACTTAAAGGTTTATCCCAAGGTTCAATCGGTAATTGGGGTAAATAGGCAAAATCAAAAACAATGCCAATAGTAGTTTTATTTGCCCACTCAGGTGCAGCAAGCAAGCGATCATAATATCCCCCACCGTAGCCCAAGCGATAACCTTGATAGTCACAAGCAACACAAGGCACAAAAATTAAATCTACTTCAGCAGGCTCTATAGTTGGGGCATGAGGATGGGGTTCGCTAATGCCATAAACCCCTATTTGTAAAGAGTCTTGGGGTGTCCAAATGTGCCAGTACAGAGAATCGCCGACGCAGCGAGGAAACCCCCAGATTTTACTATCGTCAAATAACAGACTCAAATCGGGTTCTTGGCGAAAGCTGAAATAAGCCAGGATTGTTTTTGCTTGAGTAAATAAGGTTGATGTGAGAAGGTGGGTGCAGATGCGATCGCTCTTTTGTTTCCATTCTTCAACTAACATTAATTGACGTTTGTTTAAAAGCGATCGGCGTAGTTGTTTTTTTTCCATTTAATTATTCATAGAAAATCATCTATGAAGGCAAAAAAACACCAAGGAAACATTTATGTCAGTCTTGGTGTCTTCGTGGTTATATTATGCCTAATTCAATTTGACATACTAAACTTAAGCAGCATTTTGCCGCCACCAGTCAATCGTATTCTTCAACCCTTGTTTAAAGTCCACTTGAGCAGTAAAACCAAAGGCTTTCGCCGCCCTTTGTGTATCCAAGCAACGGCGTGGCTGCCCGTTAGGCTTGTCAGTTTCCCAAACAATTTCACCATCAAATTCCATCAATTCACAAATCAGATTAATCAAATCGCGGATTGAGATTTCATAACCTGTTCCCAAATTGACTGGCTCAGGGTCGTTGTAAAATTGAGTACCCATCACAATTCCCCGTGCCGCATCCTCAGAATAGAGAAACTCACGCGTAGGGCTTCCATCACCCCAAACAGAAATTGTCTTCTCTCCCTTCACTTGTGCGTCGTGAACTTTGCGAATTAAGGCTGGAATCACATGAGAACTTCTAGGATCAAAGTTATCCTCTGGCCCGTATAAATTCACAGGCAAAAGATAAATACCATTAAAGCCGTACTGTTGGCGGTAAGCTTGCAACTGCACTAACAAAGCTTTTTTTGCCACTCCGTAAGGGGCGTTAGTTTCCTCTGGATAGCCATTCCACAAGTTGTCTTCGTTAAATGGCACCGGAGTAAATTTTGGATAAGCACAAATAGTGCCTATACAAACAAATTTTTCTACGACCGCTTGATAAGCAGCATGAATCAGCTGAGTTCCCATCATCAAGTTATCGTAGAACAATTCGGCGGGCTTTTCGCGGTTAAGACCGATACCACCAACGTGGGCTGCAAGGTGAATGACAATATCTTGCTGATCGACTGCGCGTTTGCAGTTTTCCATCAGACGCAAATCACAATCACGCGATCGCGGTACTGTAATTTTCTCCCGATTTGCTCCTGCTTTCACAAGACAATCTATCACCTGACGTCCAAGAAAACCAGAGCCTCCAGTGACTAGAATCTTTTTATTATTCAGTTCTAAGGCCTTCATTATTTAATTCTTGCTCGTGTTTTTTTTACAAGTGAAGCACGCCCAACTCTTGCCGAATCATAGCATTATCTTTAATTGCTTTGACTACATTGCCATTGGGAGAAGTTAAACCCAAGGCTTGCAAGTCTGCTTCCACCATCAGGGCGACTAGTTCTTCAAATGTTACTGAAGGCTTCCAACCCAACTTTTGCCGAGCTTTTGTAGAATCACCAATTAACAACTCTACTTCTGCTGGACGGAGATAGCGTGGATCAAACTCCACATAATCTTGCCAATTGAGATTTACATAACTAAATGCTAGTTCTAGAAACTCTCGGACTGAGTGAGTTTCACCAGTAGCAATCACGTAGTCCTCAGGTTCGTCTTGCTGTAGCATCATCCACATTGCCCTGACGTAATCTTTGGCGTAGCCCCAATCTCGTTTGGCATCTAAATTGCCCATATAAAGCTTTTTCTGTCTAGCACCAAAAATCCGAGCGACTGCCATTGTGATCTTACGCGTCACAAACGTTTCACCCCGACGGGGAGATTCATGGTTAAAAAGTATGCCATTGCACGCAAACAAGCCGTAAGATTCTCGGTAATTTATCGTTTGCCAGTGAGCATAAACTTTAGCACAAGCATAAGGACTGCGGGGATAAAATGGCGTTGTTTCTTTTTGGGGTACCTCTTGTACCAAACCAAACATTTCTGAAGAACCAGCTTGGTAAAACCGCACCTGAATCCCAGTGCGATGCTGATAATCACGGATCGCTTCCAACAAACGCAGCGTTCCCATTCCAACTGCATCTGCGGTGTATTCGGGTGAGTCAAAACTTACTCTCACGTGGGATTGAGCACCCAGGTTGTAAATTTCGGTTGGTTGTACTTCTTCAAGGATGCGACGTAGTGTAGTACCGTCAGTTAGGTCGCCATAATGAAGAAACAGTCGCACTCCCTCTTTATGAGGATCTTCGTAAATGTGATCGATACGATCTGTATTGAATGTCGAAGTCCGGCGAATAATGCCATGAACTTCGTAACCTTGTTCAAGTAAAAACTCACTCAAATAGGAGCCATCTTGACCGGTAATACCAGTAATCAAAGCTCGCTTTGGTTGCGTCATGCTCAATTTACCTTATCCCTGTGATGAAATTTATACAAGTGACTTTGTACAAACTAGCAAGCAATTACTTAGTTGACCAATGGGAAACCTACGAATTTCGCTTGTTTTTTAGCCACTTTACCTCAGTAAATACGCTGATTTTAAGATAATTTTAAGGTTATTATCTAGCAAATCAGCAAAAATTGGTGCTACATAGCAAATAGTAGTTTTAATCTTGACCAAGAAATTATATATAAGATTTTGTAAAGAATAAATAAAGTTTAAATGGCTAATTGTAGTGAATGATACAACAGGGATGAAAAAAGTCGATGAAATGATGAATCAGCGTGTGAAATCAAAAATTTTGAAATTTTAATTGTCTAAAATTTTCCATGGAGAAATTAATGAATGTGTGAAGAGTTGACTTCTGGGGTTATTGACTGCCCCAGAAAATCATTGTAGTGCTAATCTTTCAGTAAGCTCCGTTATCTTTGGGCAGAACGACTACACGAACCGTTTTCAAAATAATCCATAAATCGAGCCAAAAATTCCTGAACTTGACATAATGCAGGTCTATTTGAACTCGTCGAGGATAGGGAATATCATTGCGACCAGAAACTTGCCATAATCCAGTAATACCAGGTCGGATTGTTAAAATCTCATCGATATGACAACCGTATTTCGGTAGTTCTTCCGATACTAGAGGTCTAGGCCCAACAACACTCATGTCTCCTTTTAAGACATTCCAAAACTGAGGGAATTCGTCCAAGCTAGTAATTCGCAAAAATTTTCCGATCTTTGTAATCCGAGGATCGTGTTTGAGTTTAAAACTGCTTTCAAACTCTTTGCGCAACTCAGGCGATGTATCCATCATTTGCATGAGGATTTCGTCGGCATTGCTCACCATCGTGCGGAACTTTATACAGTTAAATGACTTGTAATTTTTACCAACCCGTTCTTGGACGTAAAAAATAGGGCCTTTTGAACTTAAAGCAATCAAAGAAGCCAAAATTAAGTAGACGGGGGAAAACAAAATCAGTACAGAGAGCGAAAAAAGTATATCGAACAGTCGTTTGCCAAACTCTCCGTTTAAAGCCTGAGCAGATATACCTTTGAGTTTAACTCTACGCGTCTTTCTAGGTTGACCGCGTTTTAATAAAGTACGCGATCGCCCAATTGACGTCAACCTGGTTTCGTTGGGTTGCGCCAGTACTTCTGACGAGGTAGCACTGTTTGAAAAAGAGCGCCCCGTGCCAGATGTGCTACGCGATCGCTTGCCAAAGAGGAGTGAGCTCTGGGCAGTCATCATAATCCTTAATAATCCACACCACACATAGTCCCAATCTTAAAGCCAAAAGCAGGTGTTTCTGGGAGCTTTTTTCTAAAACCCTGCAGTAAAAATTAACTTTGTATGCTATTCAAGGCTTTTTGTTCAATACATTTGTGCAAAAATTCTAAATAACGTTGGGCAAAAATTTGGCGAGAAAACTTGCTGGCGTGCGATCGCGCATACTCTGGATTGAATTTACTTTGATAAGCTTCAAAGGTTTCTGTGGCTTCTACCAAAGCTGCTTCTGTCTGTTTCCCAAACAAAACACCAGTTCCTGTTTCTCCCCACTCGCGAATATCCCGCACCGTTTCTTGGGCACCACCGACACCATAGGCAATCACAGGCGTGCCACAAGCTTGGGCTTCCACCAAAGCAATACCAAAATCTTCACAAGCTGCATATACAAATCCTTTGGCATGAGCCATGTATTTTTTGACAACCGCATCGGGTTGCCATCCCAGTATTTGTATATTAGAGTTTGCTATCTCACGGATTTTTGTCATTTCAGCTCCTGTGCCAATTACTACTAGTTTTTTTTGCATTTGGTTAAAAGCCCGAATTATTAAAGATACTTGTTTGTAACTCACTAACCGGGAAACAGTCAGATAAAAATCCTCTTTTTCGGGAATCAAAGGAAAACTCTCAATATTAACAGGTGGATAAATAACAGTTGCTTCTCGGCGGTAACAGCGCCAAATTCTACGAGCTGTGTGCTGAGAATTAGCAATGAAGTAATCAACACGATTGGCGCTAATTACATCCCACAAACGTAAATGGTGTAATACATACCGCGTTGCCCAACCAGGTATGCCACTGCCTAGTTTGCTGTGGCGTAGATAATCAAAAGTCAAGTCCCAAGCATAACGCATGGGACTGTGGCAGTAACAAATATGTAACTGATCGGGAGTAGTCAGAATGCCTTTGGCGACGGCGTGAGAGGAAGAGAGAATTACGTCATACTCCCGCAGATCGAGTTGTTCAATGGCGAAGGGCAAAAGAGGTAAGTATTTTTGTACTCCATTGCGGGCGAAGGGAAAGTGCTGGAGAAACGTCGTACCAATTTGACGCTTGTACAAATAACTTTCTGGATTGCTGGATTCAAAATCGATGAGGGCATATAAGTCCGCATCTACGTGATTGAGGATTTCCCGTACTACTTGTTCTGAACCGCCAGTGGCTTTAGGTGTCAGCCACTCATGCACTAAAGCATATTTCAAGGGCACAGCTAACTTTTGATAAGTGGTTTAAAAAAATTAGATAAATAATGAGATTAACTGAAAAGTTTCCCTTTGTAATCAAAAAATGGGAAATGCCCCATATCAGTTAAAAGACGTAACTCTTCCAAAATAAGTTCCACAAATGTCGCAACCTGATAATCTCAGATTAGGGACTAGGGACTAGGGACTAGGGACTAGGGACTAGGGATTAGGGACTAGGGACTAGGGACTAGGGATTAGGGACTAGGGACTAGGGACTAGGGACTAGGGATTAGGGATTAGGGATTAGGGACTAGGGATTAGGGGTTGTTAGTATCTAAATAATATTTTTTCTACTAGCCCCTAGCCTCTAGCCCCTAGCCCCTAGCCCCTAGCCCCTAGCCTCTAGCCCCAGAATTATTGAGATAGGTATTGGGGATTTATGCGAATTCTAATCATGGGTGGCACTCGATTCATTGGTGTTTATTTGACTCAACTGCTAGTACAAAAAGGACATGAAGTGGTTTTGTTCAATCGTGGCAATCGTCCGACACCAGTTGAGGGTGTAAGGCAAATTACAGGCGATCGCACAGACACCACCCAACTGAAAGAAAAACTTGCCAAAGAAAATTTTGATGCCATTTTTGATAACAACGGGCGAGAACTCAGCGATACTCAACCACTGGTAGAAATTTTTCAAGACCGCGTACAGCATTTTATATATATGAGTTCTGCTGGAGTATACCTCAAATCAGACCAGTTACCTCATATTGAAGGCGATCCAGTTGATCCTCAAAGCCGTCATCGGGGTAAACATGAAACAGAAGCTTACCTAAAGGAAGTGGAAATTCCCTTTACTTCTATTCGCCCGACCTATATTTACGGCCCCCAGAACTACAATGATTTAGAAGCTTGGTTTTTTGATCGGATTGTGCGCGATCGCCCCGTTCCGATTCCGGGCAATGGACTGCATATTACCCAGCTAGGACACGTCAAAGATTTGGCAGGGGCAATGGCAAATGTTTTGGGTAATTCTCAGGCGATTAAGCAGATTTATAACGTTTCTGGTGATCGCTTTGTCACGTTTGATGGTTTAGCGCGTGCTTGTGGTGTTGCTGCTGGCAAATCTCCAGATCAAATTAAAATTGTGCATTATGATCCAAAAAAATTTGATTTCGGCAAGCGCAAAGCTTTTCCTTTACGAGTGCAACATTTCTTTGCTTCGGTAAATAAAGCAATGACACAATTGAATTGGCAGCCTGAGTACGATCTGATTTCTGGGTTAAAGGACTCGTTCCAGAATGATTATCTGGCATCAGGGCGAGACAAGGCAGAAATTGATTTTTCTGTGGATGAAGAGATTTTGCAAGGAAATAGCTAATGGTTAATAGCTAATCGTTAATTGTTAACCGTCAAGCTGCTTATGAGTATCAGCACTCTTCGTGAGGCTGATATTCAATGGCATTATATAATGTTAGTTATATAATCCTGTACATAAGCTGATGTTTCCCTACAAAATTACATCCCCAACAGATGCCAGAAATGATTTTTTTAAGTTGTTAGATTTGGTGGTAGAAAACCATCAAATATATATTATTAATCGTCGTGATGGTGAAAATGTAGCCTTAATTTCTGAGTCAGATTTGATGAGTTTGATCGAGACAGTTTATTTATTGCGATCGCCTGCGAATGCTCGTAGGTTAATGGATGCAATGGAAGAATCTAAGACGGGGAAAATAAAACCCCAAACTATTCAAGAATTGCAGCAGGAGTTGGGGATTGAGCAAGAAGAAAAAAAAGAAATCTGAAGCAGATGAAATTAAGCCTGTTGTAAATAATCGCAGTCCTGGTTTTAGTTCTAAATTTAAGGAAGATTTAGCTTGGTGGTTTAGGCAAGATTTTCAGAAAGCCTCGAAAATCTTAGATTTGGTTACGGCCGTAATGCAAGATCCATTTGAAGGAATAGGCAAACCAGAGCCATTAAAATATATGGATGTAGATACATGGTCACGCCGAATTGATTTAGAGCATCGACCTGTCTATCGAATTGGAAATACCCAAATTGATTTTTTAGCTTGTCGGTATCACTATGAATAAGGCTGGTGCTGTTAGATTTTATCTCTTGAGATAAATGGCTTAATTACTAATAATATACTTTTTTTGTTCGCCTAAATTATCCATAAAAAATATTTTTGTCCAAATTCTAATCATTAAAATATCCCTTGAAAAATTACACTAAAATTATCGTATTGGGCAGGAAGTAGAAGTCTTGGAACAAGCATCCACCCTATGGGGAGAAGATGTATTGCCGGGGTTTGTATTGAACTTGGACTTTGTGTGGAATTAAGCTAAATGAGGTGATCGCTTTGTCAGTTTTTTGGTTTAGCTTATGTCTGTGATCAATTCACCTCAGTATAAACTCAACAATATTTTGACGGCGCGTGCTCGTTTGGGAGAATGCCCTGTTTGGGATTCAACCCACAAGTTGCTTTATTGGGTTGATATCTACAACCATCGAGTCAATCAATTTAATTCTGTGACTGAACAAAATATATTTTTTGATGTTGGAGATGTGGTTGGCTCAGTCGCTCTAGCGGGTGCAAATCGGTTAATTATGGCACTGCGACATGGTTTGGCATTTCTCGATACTCAATCAGGTGAGGTAACGCCTATTATCCAGGTGGAAGCAGATATGCCTGATAATCGCTTAAATGATGGTAAATGCGATCCTCAAGGCAGATTTTGGTTTGGTTCCATGTGCCCTGGTAAAACTCAAGGTAGCCTTTATCGTTACGATCCTGATGGTTCATTGCATTTGATGGAAACGGGGCTGACAATTTCCAATGGATTAGGCTGGAGTCCCGATCAAAAGACATTTTACTTGGCTGATTCTGACCAGCAAAGAATCTATGCTTACAATTTTGATGCTCAAACGGGTAATCTTAGCGATCGCCGGATTTTTTTGGATTTAACGAGTGAATCTTTTTATCCTGATGGGCTAACGGTTGATAGTGAAGGGCATATCTGGGTGGCGATGTGGGATGGGTGGTGCGTAATTCGCTTTAACCCCCAAGGTGAAGAGATAGGGCGGATACCCCTACCTGTGCAGCGTCCGAGTTGTTGTACTTTTGGTGGTGAAGACT
Source organism: Chlorogloeopsis fritschii PCC 6912 (assembly GCF_000317285.1). GTDB lineage: Bacteria > Cyanobacteriota > Cyanobacteriia > Cyanobacteriales > Nostocaceae > Chlorogloeopsis > Chlorogloeopsis fritschii. Next base: position 84,331 of record NZ_AJLN01000120.1, read on the forward strand.
TGCAGACACTTTACATCACCACTGCTTCAGTTGGACTCAGCGAAAAGGAAATAGAAAAAAGTTTTTACTCTGGTGATTTGTTTGCTCTCCCAACTGAGATTACCGGATTGCCCACTTATGATTTTCTGGGTTAAAACAACAGATGAAGACATAGTTCTCGTTACCAGATTGAACCTGGTAACGAGGGTTAAAATCCAATTCCCAATCCCCAGTCCCCAATCCCTTTTACTTAAAATAAAATAGCAATCCTGTTCCAGCGATTGCCATGCCAACACCTGCGATCGCTCTCCAGGTTATTTTCTCACCCAACCACATAGCGATTGGGATAATAAATACTGGGCTAGTTTGCAGCAGAGTTGATGCAACTCCCGCAGTTGTGAATTTCAAGGCTGTTTGCTGTAACCAAATTCCTAAATAGGTTCCGCAAAAAGCTGCAAAGAAAATTCCAAATATGACTTGTGATGATTTCCACTCAGGGCAGAGCAATATCCTATTCTGACGCCCCAAAAAAGATGTCCAAATCAGCAAAATCAATACTCCTGCACTCAATCGCAATAAAGCAGCCCATAAAGGACTAATGTTGGTATCAGCGAATGCTGCACGAGAGAAAACAGTTCCTGTGGCATTTGTTATTGCTGTTAACACACCTAAGCCAATTCCGCGCCCTAGATGTGTTGTCATGCGATCGCCCAGATCGGGAGTACGTTCTGTCACTACCCAAGCAACTCCTGCAATCGTAAGTAAAATACCGTACCAAGCACTGAGATTGAGCTGTTCTTGAAGGAAAATTTCGCTCGCGATCGCTGCTATGGGTGGCGCAAGAGTTCCCATCAATAAGGCACGACGCGCCCCTATTGTATTGATAGTGGCAAAGAAAGCTGTATCTCCCAAGCCAATGCCTACAATACCGCTACATAGCAATAGAGAAAGAGGCACGGGAGCAATTTTGGGAAATAATTCCCCACTGAGCAAGATTGTGAGCACAAGCAGAGCGATTGCAACTATACCTTTAATCAAATTCAGTTGCAACGGTGGGATGCGCTCCCCCAAGCGCCCATAAACCACAGACGCGATCGCCCACAAACAGGCAGCAGATAAAGCCGCTATTTCACCTTGAAAAGCTGAAAATGAGGATTTTAACAAAATATTAAAAATAATCTCTACCCCTTTTCAAAAACTAAAAACTTTTCATATTTTTAAGATAAATACCTTTATAAACATTAGCACTCAATGCTCTTTACTGCTAATTTTTGGTCAGATAAACTTTAGCACTCATGCTAATCAAGTGCTAAACCTTTTCTACAATTTATTACTGATGGTATAGGCTTCCATAGTACTTTTTATGGATGTAATTTCAACACTGAGTTATATCATCATTGAATAAATTCAAATTTACACATTAGAGATTAATAATTGGGAAGGTGGAAATGAAATATACTTTTGATATTGTCGGAGTATCTCCAGTTTTGAACTTCTTTAATCATCAACAACAAACATTACAAAAACCTCAAAACAAAGGAGTGGAATACATAGCAACACATATGTGTACTTTGGATGCATTGATAGAATCTGTAGAACCAGTACCGCAAAAATGGGGTTGGGATCAAGACGAAGTTGTAGGTACAGTTATAGATTTTTGGATGAATAATTCAGAGAGTATACGTTATTGGAAATTACGTTTAAATGATGCTGGTAAAGAAAATTTACTAGTAGCAAGAGTTGCAGATGTTATAGCTTTAAAAGCTGAGTTGGAATCTTTATTAGGTGAATAGTTGTAAATAACGTAGTAGAAGCGATTGTTTTGGATTAGTAGCTTTTAAATAATGTTGAAGTTTTTTTACTATTTTTCTAACAATGCCTTATCAAAATATTGATGAGTTACCGGATTCTGTCAAAGAACACCTACCCAAGCACGCCCAAGAAATATTTATAGCCGCTTTTAATAACGCTGAAAAAGAATACAATTCTGAAGAAAGCGCTTTCCGCGTTGCTTGGAGTGCCGTAAAACGAGATTACGAAAAAGGCGAGGATGGGAAATGGCGTAAAAAGCCAGAATAGTTTTCCCATCAATTCGCATGACTAGTACTGCTGTAGCGAACCCTTGTACCTGCCCACAGCAACTTCTCTCGCAGTGTCTGATAATACGAATTATTTTCCCGCAAAATAATAAACTTAGCCCGACATTCTGCCATGCGCACGTCAACGCGATGTCCAGGCCAAATTGAAGTAGCTAATACCCCGTCCATCCACAGTTTTGTACTCAAATCGTAATCCCCTAAAGGCCAAATACTCACTACTGAACCAGGGGGTAGAACGACGGGGCGATTAGAAAGACTCATCGGACAAATGGGAGTAATGGTGATGGCTTCCATACCATCATGTATAATTGGGCCATTAGCAGAAACCGTGTAGCCAGTAGAACCAGTGGGAGTAGCAACTATTAACCCGTCTCCCACATATTGATCGACTACCTCACCATCAATTTCCATTTCCAGAATCGAGGTAATCATGCGATCGGCAGAAGCGGGTTTAACACACATTTCATTCAAAGCAAGATAGCGTTCGCTGACGGGTTCTAAATTACTACCATGCCCTTCATACACCGCAGCTTGCACCATCATCCGCCTTTGGATAGCGTAGCGATCCTCCAAAAGTCTATCCCAAACTTTTTCAGTATCTTGAAACTCATCCACTGATTCAGTTAAAAACCCCAGGTGTCCTCCCACATTTACTCCTAGAATGGGGATGCCAGCTGGGGCTAAATGTCTTGCACCAGTTAAAACAGTACCATCACCACCGAGCACCAAAGCCAGATCAATCGGTTGCCCTGCCGAAGCCAAAAACACTGGATAAGGGTTATCTTTTGGCCCGCTTGGCCCCATTAAAACCTGGCATTGGCGATTTTCTAGTTGTTTTGCACAAGTTTCTGCCCAGCGTTTGCTTTGAGCGTCTCTTGCTTTGTAAGCAATAATTACCTGCTTAAGGTCCACAGTGTTACCATTTGAGGAGATTAAACTGCTCCATATCGACAGTATCGCGGTTACGATAGATTGCCAGCACGATCGCCAAACCCACCGCCGCTTCAGCTGCCGCTACGGTGATCACAAATACAGTGAAAACTTGACCTTTGATCGCTGTTGAATCTAGGAAGTTGGAAAAAGCCATTAAGTTCAAATTCACAGCATTAAGCAGCAACTCAATCGACATTAGTACTCGCACAGCGTTGCGGCTGGTAATCAAGCCATAGATGCCAATGCAGAACAAAGCGGCTGCTAGTAATAAAAAGTACTCAAGCTGCATGATAACTGTATCCCTATTGAAAATTTCCCTGAAAGTAGCTTGTTGCTAATTGTTAATGGTTAATTGTTCATTGCCATTAACTATTAACCATTAGCTATTATTCGTTGTCGCTTCCTGCCGATATTAGTTCTCTGGGGCGTTCCGGCAATGTCAAAACAGTTTGCGGCAGATCGGAAGGAGCCGCTTGTTCTGGTAGATATTCGCGACGTGCCAGAATAATTGCGCCCACCATTGCCATTAATAACAAAACAGAAGCAACTTCAAAAGGCAGCAAAAAGTCACTGAAGAAATGCTGCCCAATCACTACGATGGGATCTCCTACAGGGATAGCAGTAGAACGTGACCAAGGCGTTGCCAAAACCATCGTACTCAACAGCGCAAACAATCCCAAACTTACCACAGCTGTTAATGCTTTACGCACCCAAGCAGTGGGGAAGGGAGAAAAATCCTGCCGCTTATTTACCAACATAATGGCAAACAATATCAGCACGTTCACCGCACCAACATAAATTAACAGTTGTGCGGCTGCTACAAAATCAGCATTCAACAGGAGATACATCCCAGAAATGCTGGCAAAAACACCAGCCAGCAAAAAGGCAGAATGAACGACATTAGAGAACAGCACCACACCTAGTGCCGATCCAATCATCATTACAGCCAACACACCAAACGAAACAACCTGTACTCCTTCGGCTAAATTCACTGTTTTTTTCCTTTGCTATCTGTAATTGCTAGATTGCTAATAGCTAATTGTGTCACTGCCAGTCTTCTATTAGCTATTAACTATTAGCTTTTCTCCACCAGATCCTCTGGACGGGCACTTGGACGAGGTGCATCGGCTGGTAAATCGTGGGGATCCATAATACCTTTAGGCAGGTACACCAATTCGCGCAAAGGTGTCACCATTGGATCGTTTGTAACTTTGTAGGGCAAACGACCCAATGCCACGTTATCGTAGTTCAATTCGTGGCGATCGTAGGTGGAAAGCTCATATTCTTCTGTCATTGACAAACAGTTAGTTGGGCAATATTCCACACAGTTGCCACAGAAGATACAAACGCCAAAGTCGATACTGTAGTGTTTGAGCTTTTTCTTTTTACTGGTTTTATCAAATTCCCAATCTACTACAGGCAGGTTGATCGGACAAACTCTGACACAGACTTCGCAGGCAATGCACTTATCATACTCAAAGTGAATCCTACCGCGAAATCTTTCGCCAGGAATCAGTTTTTCGTAAGGGTATTGTACAGTTACTGGACGCCGCCGCATATGGTCAAAAGTTACAGACAGTCCCTGACCGATATAACGACTTGCTTGCACAGCTTCCTTGGCGTAATCACCAACTTGTTTGAAGAACTTTAGCATCGTCGTGTCTCTCTCTTTAATTAGAAATTGCTGATAGCTAATTGCTAAAACAGCAAAAACACTATTAGCAATTAGCTATTAACTATTAACCACCAAAGGCGACGGGAAAAGCCAATTTCAAGGCTGCGGTTAATAGTAAATTTACCAAGCCAACTGGTAACAAGAACTTCCATCCCAAATCTAGCAATTGGTCGATGCGAACGCGGGGAACCGTCCAGCGCAACAAAATTGCCAAAAATACTAGCAGGTAAGCTTTCAGTACGGTCATGGTTATGCCCAGTGAGGCGGTGACAATTTGCAGAACTGGATTGGCTTCACTAACTCCAAACCAGTTAGCTAAAACGTCGATGGGAATTGGAAAATCCCAACCGCCTAAGTATAAAACTGATACCAGCAATGCTGAAAGTACTAAGTTGACGTAGGAACTTAGGTAGAACAGAGCGAATTTCATGCCGGAATATTCGGTCTGATAACCTGCTACCAGTTCCTCTTCTGCTTCTGGTAGGTCAAAGGGTAGTCGTTCGCATTCGGCAAGGGCGGCTATCCAAAAAATGATGAAACCTACTGGTTGTCGCCAAATGTTCCACCCCAAGATGCCGTAGCCTGATTGCTGATTGACAATATCAACGGTGCTAAGACTATTGGACATCATAGCGATCGCTAGTACCGCCAGCGCCAAAGGAATTTCATAGCTAATAGATTGTGCTGCTGCTCGCAAGCCACCCAACAGGGAGTATTTGTTATTGGATGCGTAGCCTGCCATTAACAAGCCAATTGGCTGAACGCTAGACAATGCAATCCACAAAAATACGCCCATGCCAACATTAGTAATTACCAAATTCTGTCCGAACGGCACGATCAAATAAGACAGAAACACTGGTAATACAACAATGATGGGGCCAAGGGTGAACAATAAGGGGTCAGATTTGGCTGGCACGATATCTTCTTTAAAAACCAGTTTCAGACCATCTGCCACAGGAGCCAGCAAACCTAAAGGGCCAATGTATTCAGGACCAATCCGCTGCTGTGCTGCTGCCGAAATCTTCCGTTCTAGCCATACGCAGGTTAGCACTCCCACTGTCGCACCAATAATCATTAGGATCATCGGCAGTGGCATCCAAATTGCTTTGGCTACGTCACCTGGCAGTCCCAAATCCATGAGGGACTCAATAAAAGTTCCTTGCAGATCAATTCCTGAATTCATGTTTGTTGCTCTTGAAGTCAACTCAAGACTGAAGTTTGAAGTTAAGAAGTATGAAGTCTGAAGTTTGAATTCATAAAATATTTCATCCTTTAGCCTTTATCCTACCCTACCCTGCGGGAACGCTAACGGCGAACGGGAAGCCGCCTAGCGGGCGTCTAAATCCTTTAACTTCATCCTTCATCTTTTGCTTTTCATGGTTGTTTACAACTATCTACAACTTGTTAATAACTGTAAATTTACCCGTCAATTATTTCTGGTCATACCAGGCAAAATTTAAGATTTTTTGCAATTCCCCATGCTTAGTATATCGTTGGATGGGATATGCCCCTATGAGTTTGATGAGAATTTCTACTTATGGTATTAATTGGGATTTGCTAACAGAGGGATTGGGGACTAGGGGCTAGGAAAGAATCACCAGGAGCACTAGGAGTGGGAGTGAGGGAGCGTAGACGCGCCTTATTCGGCTTCCCCCAGGGTGGAAGCGAGAGTAAATAACCCTTATATCTTCCCTCTTCTTCCTAGTCCCTAGCCTAAGCGCCTCTAGCCCATAACCCTAACGTTGGTCGATGGGAGTGTAAGCAATACCGTGCCGACCGTTGTAAACCTGGGTAGGACGGAAAATCCGGTTTTCTTCTAGCTGTTCTTTCCAGTGTGCCAGCCAACCTGCGACACGGGCGATCGCAAATATTGGTGTAAATAAGTCTGTGGGAATGCCCAACTTCCTATACACTAAACCAGAATAAAAGTCAACATTGGGATAAATTCCTTTTTGACCGAGTTTTTCCTCTACAACCCGCTCCATCTCAATAGCGATGTCATAGTATTTGTCATGTCCGAATTTTGCAAACAGTTTTTCTGCTAGGTTTTGCAAAATCGTCGCTCGCGGATCTTTGACTTTGTAGACACGATGTCCAAAGCCCATAATTTTGGCTTTACGTTGCAAGCAATCTTCTAGATAGGGACGCACATTCTCAACGGAGCCAATTTCTTCCAGCATAAAGATTACTTCTTCGTTAGCTCCACCATGCAAAGGCCCTCCTAAGGTACCAACCGCACTCGCCACTACAGCATATGGATCGGTCAGGGTAGAAGCTGTTACCCTGGCACTGAAGGTAGAGGCATTCATTGTATGTTCTGCGTGTAATATCAAGCAGACATCAAAAATTCGCGCCGCCAAAGGATCGGGTTCTTTCTCGTGGAGCATATACAGAAAGTTCGCGGCATAGTCTAAATCATCATTTGGGCGTACAGGATCGTTACCTTTTCGCATTAATTGAAACGCCGCTACCATCGTAGGAATAGTTGCTAACAAGCGAACTACCGCATCCCGGATGTAAACGGGATTATCTAAATCGCGGCGCGCATAAAACAAGCCTAAAGCCGCAGCCGAGGCTTGTAGAGCATCCATTGGATGACCGCTTTCTGGAAAAGATTTCATCATGTCGCGAATCCGATATTTGATCCGCCTGTGATGAAGAATTTCATCTTCAAATGCTGCTAACTCTTCTACTGTGGGCAACTCACCCCAAATTAAAAGATAAGCAGTTTCCAGAAATGTGCTTTTTTCTGCTAGTTCTTCAATCCGGATGCCACGATACTCTAATAATCCTTTTTGTCCGTCAACATAGCTGATACCGGATTGGGCGGCAGGAATGCCTTCCAAACCAGGCTTATATTCGCACACCATCATGGCAACACCATCTGATTTTTAAAGATTTGTTCAGGCTAACTTACCAGAAATTATTGTCGCCATAACAGTATCCGTTATCACACAAGTTCTTAACTGAACTGTGGAAAAACTGTTAAAGCAAGTACTTGGGTGGTGTCAACCAAAACATCTGACTACAACCCAAAACAGAGCCTGTTTCTGGTACCCTTAACCCGATCATACCTGCTTTTTTCAGCACAAAACGTTCCTTCGCTTCTCCCCAAAGGAGAATTTCTGCCCAACTACTCAAACAAGGCTCGTGTCCTACCAATGCTAGTTGGCTATTAGGGGTAAAATTTCTTGGTTTAAACCAGTCTTCTAACCAACTATGGATAGAACCACCAGGAGCAAGATGAGTACATTCCTCTATCTGAGAACTCAGCCCGGCTTCTATGAGGATATCTGCTGTTTGGCGTGCTCGTACTAAAGGACTGGTAGCAATTAAATCAAAGCTAAAACCTAGTTTTTTCAATCTTTGGGCAACTTTTTCGGTTTTTTGCCGCCCCTCTTTAGTTAGTCGCCTTTGTTCGTCTGTGATATCGTTTGTTGCCTCTTCAGCGATGCCGTGACGGATTAAATACAGTTCCACAATTTTGTCCTTTGTCATTTATCATTTGTCATTTGTGAGGAAATACTAACTAATGACCAATGACCAATGACTCTATTCTGATTGAATCGGGTTGTCTCTAGGGTTGACCAATCTCAAAAGTTTTTGCTTAATTTGAGCATCGAAGACTTCCCATTTCATTTTTGCATAAGCGGAATTCTCGTTACCGCCTGATAGGAAACCCATTGGAATTTCAAAGCCGCCAGCACTTGTACGTCCGCCACCAAAAAAGCGCCCGCTACTGTCTTGTCCAAAGGCTTCTTTAATAAACTCATCAGGATCGAGGGTAAGTTTGGTAGTTCTTAAAGAACCGATGACTACTTCTAATTCATCGTCTTCGTCGTGAACAATACCGTAAACTACTGCGGTGTGGACGTTTTCTTCTGTGACCAGAAAATCTGCTGCTTGAGGGATGGCATCGCGATCATCGTAGCGCAAATAGCCAACACCGGCAATGGAAAAGTTATTTTGTACGATCCGGTTCTTTAGCGATCGCTCAATTACATCCATTACCCGCTTGGAACGGTTTGCCTGGAGTATGGCGTTAAGTAGTTGAACGTCGTAAAACCGACTCAGATAGGCTGCTGCTAGAAAATCTTCTTCTTTTGCTTGCATCAGAAGATTTGTATCAGAGCGCAAACCATGCATCAAAGCAGTAGCGCACTTCACGTGTTGATTGATGGTGCTATCTAAAGGCAGCAATCCTGTTTGCAAATACTGAGTAAAAATTGTTGCTGTTGCCCGTACATCCGGACGGATATCAACAAACTCTGATTTCAAGTTTCCCTGTAAACTGTGATGGTCGATAACTGCCACCAATGGAATTCCTGCCTGCTCTAGGACTGGTACCAGTTGAGAAGTAGTTCCTTGGTTATCAATTAATACAAAACCTTGATATGATGACAAATCCTTGCTTTTGAGGTTTTGTAGTGGGCAACGTTGAGCAGGTAAACCAGTCAGCTTCACTAAGGCAATATTTTCTTGGTGACTGAGCGTACCAGCGTAAATAATCTCGCATTTGATATCGTACTGTTGAGCAATTAACTGGTAAGCCCAAGCTGAGGAAAGAGCATCCGGATCGGGAAAATCTTGCAGAATCAAAATCTGGCGCTCTTGCCGATGTGCAAGCATGGTTTGGCGCAGTTCTTCTGACTTTTGTAATGATACAGAATTGGCGCGCTGACCATTAGTTCCTTCACCTGCTGTTAATGTTCCAACAGACTGTTTGGCAACAGGAGCTTCAAGGGCTTCTCTGTCTATTCCCCCATCATCTGGAGTCGGTTCTGGAGTCAGATCTGTTGTCAACGGTAATCTCTCAAGCTGAGTAAGGGAAGAATTAAACTGCATAGGATGAATATATTATCCGTGTGGGGCTAGGTGGATTCAAAAAAACTACAATCAGCGATTTACTGATTTAGCCACACACCTCGATCTTCGCAAAAATATAGAAGCGTGGAAATGTATATGTAGGTGTATTTTTTGTCAAGGAATATGTTCTTAAATATTTCCAAGGAAACACTCTTTTTTGCCGTTTCTAAAATTGAGAAATTTTAACGAATACACACTTCCCAAACCATTACTGTGTGGTATAATGGTGAGGTTGTTTAAAAATTGCAAGTAATTTTTGCAAGCTTAATCTTTAGCTGTCCTAAAGAAAAACTTTGCAAACAGCTGCAAATTATTGTAAATCCTACATCTTGCAGTGGATCAACAGCAAGGCTTAAGAATTTTTTGCGTAATTATGAATTTTTAGAATGTCAAAGTCCTATAACATATTTCTGCCACTCTTCGTGCATACCACTTTTTAGATGTTTGCTGACCTCAAAGTAGAGACTGCTGTAAGGTCGGCGAGGAGAATGACGTAAAAGCATATGTGCTTCGTGGGGTGTGCGGCTACCCTTTTTAACATTGCAGCGCACACAGGCTGTCACGATGTTCTCCCAACTATCTCCTCCTCCACGCGATCGCGGTATCACATGGTCTAAAGTCAATTCATCTCCCGTGTAACCGCAGTATTGGCAAGTGTGCCCGTCCCGGTGCAATATATTTCGACGCGTCAGAGGAATCTCTTTATAAGGCACCCGCACATAATGGCGTAACCGAATTACAGTTGGAAGCGGAAATTCAGCGTAAAGAAATTTACCGTTATGTTCTACGCGCTCTGCTTTGCCTTTAATTAACAAAACTGCAGCGCGACGCCAGCTCGTAATATTGAGCGGTTCGTAAGAGGCGTTTAAGACTAAAACCTTCCCCATTGATAATCGCTCAGGCCTTTTATTTTACATATATTAACACAAATGTAACCTGCTTAGGCTATGAAAATAAATTATACTTCAGCTTCAAGTGGGAAATAGAGTTATAAAATTGCGATTTACAAGTAATTTTTTGATATTTAATAATTGTCACCTCATGCCCTTGTGCTAACCCCAATAAGAAGGGTAAACTTCCTGATTAATCTATCCAGAGCCGCTTATAATGGCGCGAATAAATAAGTAGCCTGGAAGCCGATCGGTGGTGTGAAGGAGTAAATCAAAATGTTAAGTCATGAGCAAAGTTCGGGTGTGGCTGCTCAACAGTGCGACACATATGCTTGGTTTTCGCAACGTGCTTGGGTGGAAATAGATTTGGCAGCGTTATCGCATAATGTACAGCAACTACGACGGTTCCTGTCACCACGCACTCAACTCATGGCAGTAGTGAAAGCCGATGCCTACGGTCATGGATCTGTTACAGTTGCTCAAACAGTATTACAGTCAGGAGCAAGTTGGCTCGGTGTGGCTACGGTTCCAGAAGGAATTCAATTACGAGAAGCTGGTATTAAAGCTCCAATTTTGATTTTGGGCGCGACTCATACCCCAGAACAAATTCATGCGATCGCCCATTGGAAGCTTCAGCCGACAATATGCAGCCCCAAGCAAGCCTTAATTTTTTCTGACATTCTAGAAGCGATTAACTACAGTTCTCCCGTACCTGTACACATTAAATTAGATACGGGAATGTCACGCTTGGGAACGAATTGGCAACAAGCAGCGGAGTTTGTGCAGCTAGTACAGCGGCTACCGCATCTGAATATAGCCAGTATTTATTCTCACCTAGCGACAGCAGATAGCCTCGATCCGGCTGTGATGAAGCTACAGCATCAAAGATTTCGAGAAGCGATCGCCCAAATTAAAGCATTAGGCATCAAGCCTCCTTGCCTGCACTTGGCAAACTCAGCAGCTGCCCTCAGTGACAAAGCATTACACTACGATATGGTGCGGGTGGGCTTGGCTGTATATGGACTTTATCCAGCAGAACATTTGCGATCGTGCATTGACCTTCAACCAGTTTTACAAGTTAGGGCAAGAGTGACGCAAGTCAAAACTATTGCCGCCGGAACTGGTGTGAGCTACGGACATCAATTTGTTGCCCCCCACGAACTCCGCATTGCTGTAGTTGGAATTGGTTATGCTGATGGCGTGCCGCGCAATCTTTCTAATAAAATGCAAGTCATAGTGCGCGGTCAAAAGGTAGCCCAGCTCGGTGCTATTACAATGGATCAGCTAATGATAGATGTTAGTGCCATACCAGATTTACAAGAAGGTGAAATAGTAACTTTACTGGGGCAAGAAGGAAAGCAACAAATTTCTGCTGACGATTGGGCAAATCAATTAAATACTATTTCTTGGGAAATTCTGTGCGGGTTTAAGCATCGCTTGCCTCGTGTGGCGGTAATTTAGGGGCTAGGGGCTAGAGGCTAGAGGCTAGTAGAAAAATATTATTTAGATATTTAGATACTAAAAACCCCTAGTCCCTAGTCCCCAATCCCTAATGTATTGCCATAGAAGATTTGTTATGATAAGCTTATAGATCGTGACGCGGATGTGGCGGAATTGGCAGACGCGCTAGATTTAGGTTCTAGTACCGCAAGGTGTGAAGGTTCAAGTCCTTTCATCCGCATAAATTAAAACAAAGTATTCGTTTGCGATCGGCAGAGTATGAAAAGCAAGTGGCGCTTGAAGGATTTTGTCTGTGGCAAAGATTGATTGCTTTTTGGAGCGATCGCATTCATCAACGATTGGGAGAGAAACTTAAAAGCTTCAGTAGCTAGTTTTTTGTTGAATGTAGATGTCTCGTCGTCGGGAAGGCATTACCTGTGATGACATTCTATAGCTTTCCGAAATTTAGGACGCTGGTATTGAATTATTCTCATAATCAAATTGCGTCTAACCCTCCTACCCATGAACGAACAGCCTCAGCAAGCCTATTTCCAATTCTTAATGGAGTTACTACT
>NZ_AJLN01000121.1 GCF_000317285.1 Chlorogloeopsis fritschii PCC 6912
CGCGCTACTACAAGCAACCACAGACAGTAACGGTAACGCACAGGTAATTTATCCCTTGCTGGCAAACAATACAGACAAACTCGACGTGATGTTAGCAGAAATATTACGCCAGTGGGGGACAAATAGACTGAGGGAAGCGAAAGCAGATGAAGCGAAATCCATCGCTCGAAATATTTTTCTTTTGAGCAATCTAATTCAGCAATTCCCTTTGGGTAACAAAGCCAGCAATGTGGAATTTGCCATCACTGGCTATGAACTCGCGCTGACAGTTTACACCCAGCAAGCTTTTCCAGTCGATTGGGCAGCTATACAAAATAACCTTGCTGGTGCTTACCGTAACCGGATCAAGGGGGAACGGGCTGAAAATTTAGAAATGGCAATCGCTACTTGTCAAGAAGCACTAAAAATCAGGACTTTTGAAGCTTTTCCAATCGATTGGGCAATGACGCAAAATAGTCTTGGCAGTGCTTACAGCTACAGAATTAGAGGGGAGCGGGCTGAAAATTTAGAAAAAGCGATCAATTGTTTCCAAGAAGCACTCAAAGTATATAGTTTTGATGCTTTTCCCTATGAGTGGGCAGCCACACAAAATAGTCTCGCTCATGCTTACTCTGAAAGAATTAAAGGAGAGCGGGCTGAAAATTTAGAAACAGCTATTAATTGTTTCCAAGAAGCACTAAAAATCAGGACTTTTGAAGCTTTTCCAATCGATTGGGCAATGACGCACAATAGTCTTGGCAGTGCTTACAGCTACAGAATTAGAGGGGAGCGGGCTGAAAATTTAGAAAAAGCGATCAATTGCTTCCAAGAAGCACTCAAAGTCTATACTTTTGAAGCTTTTCCCTATCAGTGGGCAATGACACAGAATAACCTTGCTAATGCTTACTCCGACAGAATTAGAGGAGAACGGGCTGAAAATTTAGAAACAGCAATTAATTGTTTCCAAGAAGCACTCAAAGTCTATTCTTTTGAAGCTTTTCCCTCTGAGTGGGCAATGGCACAGAATAACCTTGCTAGTACTTACATTTACAGAATCAAAGGGGAGCGGGCTGAAAATCTAGAAGTTGCGATCGCATTTTATCGAGAAGCATTCAAAGTCTATACTTTTGAAGCTTTTCCCTATCAGTGGGCGATGACACAAAATAATCTTGCCATTGTTTACTATGAAAGAATCAGAGGGGAGCGAGCGGAGAATTTAGAAAAAGCGATCGCTGCTTATCAAGAAACACTCAAAGTTTATACTTTTGAAGATTTTCCCTCTGAGTGGGCAAGAACACAAAATAACCTTGCTAGTGCTTACATTGACAGAATCAAAGAGGAGCGGGCTGAAAATCTAGAAATGGCGTTCGCTGCTTGCCAAGAAGCACTCAAAGTTAGTACTTTTGAAGCTTTTCCCTCTGAGTGGGCAATGACACAGAATAATCTTGCCATCTTTTACTATGAAAGAATCAGAGGGGAGCGAGCGGAGAATTTAGAAAAAGCGATCGCTGCTTATCAAGAAACACTCAAAGTTTATACTTTTGAAGATTTTCCCTCTGAGTGGGCAAGAACACAAAATAATCTCGGCAATGCTTATCGTGAAAGAATTAGAGGGGTAAAAGATGAGAATTTAGAAAAAGCAATTGCCGCTAACCAAGAAGCACTCAAAGTTTATACTTTTGAAGATTTTCCGGTCGATTGGGCAAGAACACAAAATAATCTTGGTGAAGCTTACCGCAACAGAATCAGAGGGGAGCGGGCTGAAAATTTAGAAATGGCGATCAATTATTTCCGAGAAGCACTCAAAGTTTATACTTTTGAGGCTTTTCCTTATGAATGGTCAATAACGCAAAATAATCTTGGCAATGCTTACCGTGACAGAACCAGAGGGGAAAAGGCTGAGAATTTAAAAACAGCAATCAATAGTTTTCAAGAAGTGCTGCTGGTAAGGACGTTTGATGCTTTTCCCCAACATAATACAGAAACATTATTCTACTTGGGTGTGACTTACCGAGATGCCCAACGCTTACAAGAGGCATACAATTCCTTTCAAGATGCTATTGAAATTGTAGATATCTTGCGTGGGGAAATCGTTTCTGGGGATGAAAGCAAACGCAAACAAGCTGAAAAGTGGAATCCGCTTTATCTTAACATCGTAGAAATTTGTCTGGAGCTAGGCAACATTACCACGGCTATTGAATACGTTGAGCGCAGCAAAACCCGGAATCTAGTCGAACTTATTTTGGAACGCGATTCTAAAACTATTTTTCCACCAGATATTTTCAGGCAATTAGAGCAACTGCGAGATGAAATAGCTACAGGACAATATCAAATCCAAAATGGTAAAGCTGAAAATCAAAAACTTTTAGCAAAACATCTGCAAGCATTGCGACAGCAGCGTAATGAATTGCAAAACCGCTATTTACCCGTTGGTTATAATTTCAAATTTGACTCATTCCAGGCTACTTTGGATGAGCGTACAGCTATTATCGAGTGGTATGTTCTCAACAATAAAATTCTGGCGTTTATTGTTATATATACAGGAGAGGTCACTGTTTGGCAATCCCAACTAGAAGACCGAGAAGCTTTAGAAAATTGGTTAAATCAATATTTACAAAACTACGGCAAACAAAAAGATGAATGGCGGAATAGCTTAGGGGAAGAACTCAAGAAATTAGCCTCCATTCTGCACATTGATGAAATATTGACCAAGATACCAAACCACTGCAATAAACTCATATTGATTCCGCATCGTTTCCTGCACTTATTCCCCCTTCATGCACTCCCGGTAACAAGTCAAAAGTATCAAAAGTCATCTTGTCTTCTGGATTTATTTGCTGGTGGGGTGAGTTATGCACCCAGTTGTCAACTACTGCAACAAGTGCAAAAGCGACAACGCCCTGATTTTCAATCCCTGTTTGCTATTCAAAACCCAACAGAAGACTTGGCTTACACTAATTTAGAAGTACAAGTTATTCAAAGCCACTTTAAGACTGCCAACGTCCTGAAAAAAACAGCAGCGACACTCACAGCAATCAATAATTCTGACTTAAATAATTACCACTGCGCCCACTTTAGCTGTCACGGGTATTTTAACTTAACAAACCCCGGTAAATCAGCTCTAATTTTGGCAAATGCTCCTATCGCAGACACACCAACAAAACCTGATTCCGAACGTTACCTGAATTTACGTGCAGGGGAAACCCATGATTTAGAAAAATGTCTTACCCTCGATAAAATCTTCACTCTCAAATTAGAAAAATGTCGCCTCGTCACCCTTTCCGCCTGCGAAACTGGATTGATTGATTTTAACAATACCAGTGACGAATATATTGGTTTACCTAGCGGTTTTCTGTTAGCTGGAAGTAAAGCTGTAGTCAGTAGTTTGTGGAGAGTTGACGAATTATCTACGGCGTTTTTGATGATGAAATTTTATGAAAACCTGCAAACAATAAATAGTGTCTCCTTAGCACTCTATCAAGCACAGCAGTGGTTGCGAAATTTAACAACAGAGGAATTTGAAGCGCTATTAATTAAATATCAGCGGCAAATTGAAGAAATTTTTGCTCAAATTTCAGAAGATTGGCGTCCAGTGGCAAGAGCGATATTAAGAAGAACCTGCAAGCGTAAACCCCACCCTTTTGCAGCACCATTTTACTGGGCAGGATTTACAGCTACAGGGCTTTAGGATTCAGGTTTGGCAGCTTCACAAAAATCCTTCACTTTGATTTTAGCAACGTAAATTACCACTGGAGTTGCTAAGGCTACGGGAATATTGCCACTCGCCGCTAGAGTTGCGATCGCAGCTGTCAATACTCCCGTCATCAGTTCCTTAAACTCTTCCTGGCAGATGATTTTGCTCAATTTTTGGGCTAAATTCTCTAAATAATTTGAATCTTCTTTTGCTTTGAAGCCGACTTCTGCGTCAGTTGTCTCAACAGCAATTAACTGTGTTGCGGCTTCAAGATTTCCCTTACATTCTTCTATGGCATCCAAAGCTGCTAAAGCCTCTGGATTATCCGCCAACTGGCTGCGAAACTGGCTAATTTCCTCTGGTGTAACGATAATCATTTAATTGTTTTAACCAGGAAATACACTAAAAACTAGATAATTATACATTTAATGCATCATCTAGAGATATGGCGAAAAATTGCGATCGCTTTTTTGATTGAAGAGAATGCGATCGCGCTTACTGCCTATTAACCCAGTATTTTTGCTACGATTTTATCTACAATAGCGCATATTATCAGTGCTGTATGGAGCAAGTTACATTACCAGATATTCTCACCCTTGAAGAAGCTTCAAAATACTTGCGCTTACCTGTAAAACAGTGCTGTGTCAGGCCTGTCAATCCTGTCTAAGATGATATGAAAGCATACGAGTTTCCTGCCAAAGTCACTAGCGAAGGCAAAATTGAATTACCAGATACAGTTTTGCACCAGTTGTCTCACGATCAACAAGTCAAAGTAATTATCCTAGTCAATGAGCCGAACGAAGACGAAGAAGATGATAAAGCATGGCATCATCTTGCTGCCAAGCAATTATTAAAAGGTTACAACGAAGAAGATGCCATTTACGACACGCTATAGGTAATGCAAAACTATCAACCTGGTGCTGTAGTCTTGCTTGCATTGCCATTTTCAGATGCAGCTGCATTTAAACTTCGTCCTGCTCTAGTACTTTTAGATACTGGAGATGATGATATTGTTGTGTCACGAGTCACCAGCCAACTGGTTAAAACGGCTTTTGATATAGAAATACTGGAATGGCAGCAAGCAGGTTTAATGCGTCCGTCAATAGTTCGGTTGCATAAGATGAATACAATAGAAAAGAGTTTAATAGATCGCCAATTAGGAATACTACAACCAAACGATTGGCAACAAGTTCGTCAGTGCATTCAACAAATATGGTCTTCCATTGAATAATAAAAGAATGCGATCACACCTATCTTACATATAATTAATTTCAGTATTATTACTGTTGTTATTATATTTTTTTACTACACAGTGAATAACATAATCTAGTTTTTACATTTTTTATCACCTTTTGCCAGAGAATATTTGTCAATTTCGGTACAACGTAAGTAAAATAACAGCTACTTACTAGTTCACTGAAATTTTCTAATCTTTACATACAAATTACTACGCTTGAGTTTAGTCACATAGAGAATAATCACGATTTGTATTTTTAAATACAAACAAAATCAATTTGATCGAATTCTATTGTGGGAAAGTTCTGCATAAACACAGCTTAGATATATCCAATTGAGCAACATACACAAGCAAAATGAGCACAAGTCCTATAGGTAGCTACAGGTTTTTCCAAAAACTGCACCCTCTATCTCTGTTGGCGCAATTAACTAGCAGACGGGCTACAGGTTGTTTACGCGTATTTACTGGTGTAGCTTGTTGGACTATTTATTTAGAAGAAGGAAAACTTACGTATGCTTCCTATTCGGACAAACTGTTTGAGCGATTGGATCATCACTTACAACTATTAAGTCAACAAATTCCGACTCTTTCGAGTGCAAATCGCGTACAGATGCGATTGACGTTTGATACTAAAAGTGAAAATCAGTCGATGTCACAGCCAGATTATCTAGCTATATGTTGGTTGGTAAATCAGGGTTACATCACTCCTCCTCAAGCGGCAATCTTAATAGATGAATTGGCAAAAGAGGTGTTGCTATCATTTTTGGGCTTAAAACAAGGAAGCTATGAATTTCACAATCAAACCTCCTTAGATGAGCTACCGAAGTTTTGTTGTTTGGATTTGCGATCGCTAGTAGAACATTGTCAAAAACAACTACAAGTTAGACAAGAGCGAGAGTTAAACCTTCCTATCCAAAATAAATCACAAGTTTTGCCTGCTCAAATACAATCCTTTCACACTGAGGCAAAATCACACGTTGCATCCGAGCAACAGTTAGCGACAACAGATTTTGAGTATCTAGAAGATAGCGATCGCCAATTATCCCTGCCACCTACTAGCAAAAATCTATATACAGTTGCTTGTATTGATGACAGTCTCACTGTTTTGCATTCCATCAGGAGTTTTTTAGATGAAAATACATTTGCTGTGGTGATGATTAACGATCCAGTGAAGGCTTTAATGCAAATTCTCCGCAGCAAGCCCGACTTAATTTTATTAGATGTAGAAATGCCAAATTTAGATGGTTACGAGCTATGTTCTTTGCTAAGACGGCATTCAAGTTTTAAAAATATACCAATAATTATGGTAACTGGCAGAACAGGATTTATAGACAGAGCTAAAGCAACAATGGTGAGAGCATCAGGCTATTTAACTAAACCTTTTACACAGCGTGATTTGTTAAAAATGGTATTTAAACACCTCAATTGATAGTACAAATAATGAGATATTTAATAACCAAAGACAACGAGTTTTTAGTGATTTGAGGAGATTTAAAAGTGAGCCTGACTTTGCTTAGTACTATTTTGGTTGTAGAAGATTCTCCTAGTGAGTTAGAACTAATTAGTCACTATCTAAAAGAGAGCGGTTATAACGTCATTAAAGCTGCTGGAGCAAAAGAAGCTTTAGAAAAAGCCGTGTCGTCACAACAAATAGATGCGATTGTTACTGATGTAGTGATGCCAGAAATGAGTGGGTTTGAGTTATGTCGTTCCTTGAAAAAAAATCCATTGACTCAGAAAGTACCAATCGTAATTTGCAGTTCCAAAAATCAGGAAATAGATCGTTTGTGGGCAAGAAGACAAGGCGCTGATGCCTATATCACTAAACCTTATACTCGCGATCAGCTTTTGCATACTCTTAAATCTGTAGTGAATTTAATCAATGAATAGTTCAAAACTTACACTTGCTTTACAGTCACGCGATCGCAATATAGGAGATGGCTATCTTAAGTTTCAACTCAATCAACAAGCTGCTGCTGTTTTGTCGGTTAAATATACGCAAGAGGCAATTGTTGTACCTGTTGAGTCTGTAACACCAATGCCAAATATGCCTGGCTGCATACTAGGATTAATGAATTGGCGAAGCCGTATAGTTTGGATCGTTGATTTGCCAAGGATGTTCAATCTCGAAGCATTAGATTATCAGTTTCGGCAGTACAACATTATTATTATTCGAGTCGAATCAATGATTTTGGGTTTAGTTGTGCAAGAGATAAAAGGTACAACTAAATTTCAGCCTGAAGAAATTTGCTCTCCGATTGGGCAAGTAGCCTCAAGTTTAGTTCCTTATCTACGTGGCTGCGTTGTTCAAGAACAAGAAATATTTTTGGTATTAGATGCACAGGCAATTGCACAATCTTCTGTTCTACAAGGTAAATAGTATTTACTACTAGAAAAGTGAATTTTGAGGATTAAGAGTTAGCTATTTATAGGAATTTATTTATGTTTAATAAAGCGGATGCAGCTAAGAATAATGATGCCCACAGGCAAGAATCGATGATTTCATCTCCACTGGTGAAAGATAACCTGTTGCCACTTCCTAGTTTGCGCATTCAGGATGACACTACTCGAAATTCTTCTTTTAATCTTGCTATTGCTGCTTGTAAGCGACTGAGCTTGAGTAAGAAAGCAACCTTATTGGCGATCGCTATTAGTACGTTACCGATTTTGGGGATTGGGGTACTTGTATATAAACTTACTAGTCACTCTCTTACCAACAGCATTACTAAAGCTCAAGAAATAGAACTCAATGCTTTAACAGACAAGATTAATCGTTTCATGTTTGAACGACATCGGGATATTCAGGTACTATCTAATCTACCAATTTTAGGAAATTTATCACTTAGATCTGAAAAAGAAAAACAAGCCTTGCTAGATAAGTTAATAGAAAACTATAAATTTTACAGCAATATTTATATTTTTAATCGTGAAGGCAAATTAATAGCTCAATCATCCGGCGAAGAGCTAGAAAGTCCTCAAAATAATTCTTATTTTCAAAATGCTTTAAAAGATGACACAGTAGCGATCACCCAGCCAATAGCAAATAATATTTATATCGCTGCACCTGTAAAAAATAAGTTTACAAATGAAACTATTGGTGTGGTAGTGGCGCAGATGCCTGTCAAAAATATCGAAGAGCTAACCGAATATGACAAGAGCATAAATAATTTAAATTACTATTTAATTAATGATTCAAGTAAAATTTTCGCAGCTACCAAACAAGCGGATATAGATAAAAACATTCAACAGGAATTTCCTCTTGATGACAAACTACATACAACAGGAAAGGTAGTTACTCAGACAGTCATTAATCCTCAAACTAAGTCTGAAAACCTAATTTCTTTTACCCGCTTAAAACAGTCCCCAGACATACCGAATCTTAACTGGCAAGTCATGCTTTCCGCCGATGCGGCGACTGTATTTGCACCGCAAAGACAACTGTTCTGGAAAATCGCAAGCGCTACGGCACTGACAGCATTAATTACGGCGGCGATCGCAGCTTGGTTTGCCAAACGTTTTACAGAACCAATTTTAAAGGCAACAGCAAAGGTAGCTAAATTCACTCAAGGCGAACAAAATAGTCATATCACCTTAAAAGAAGAAGATGAACTAGGGGTTTTAAATGCGAATATTAACCACATGGCAGCGCAACTAGAAACCCTACTCAAAGAACAAGAAAAAGATATCGAACGAGGACAATTACTAACAGATATTACCCTACGTATTCGCTCCAGCTTGAAAAAAGAGGATGTTTGTATAACAGCAGTCAGAGAAGTTCGGCAAGCACTGAAAGCAGATCGAGTACTTATTTACGAATTAAATTCTGATACCGAAAATGGTGAAGTAATCGCCGAATCAGTGAATGCAATTTACCCGAAAATTTTGGGAGTACCAATTGATGATGTTTGTTTTTGGGAACGTCATGTAGATATTTCTCAAAATCTTCAAGTGCAGGCGATCGCTAATATTTATCAAGAGCCAAATTTGAAGGATGCTGATGCTGACATCAAAATTTTAGAAAAATTTGCTGTCAAAGCTAGCTTGATTGCACCGATTTTTTATCAACAACAGCCGATTGCTCTCATCATTGCCCATCAGTGCGGCAATCCCCGGTATTGGCAAAAGATAGAAATTGATTTATTTCAACACCTAGCAATACAAATTAGCTACGCGCTTGAGCAAGCAGAGCTACTAGAAGAAATAGAGCAAGCAAGAGCGATCGCAGAACAATTTTCTACCAAAGAACAAGAAGAAAAACAAGCCCTGCAAACACAACTATTAAATCTACTTAAGTATGCAGAAGTTGCAGCCAGTGGCGATTTGAGCGTGCGGGCTGAAGTTAGCGCTGGTGAAATTGGCACCGTTGCTGACTTTTTCAACTCCATCGTTGAAAGTTTGCGCGAGATTGTGATGCAAGTCAAAGTTGCTGCGAGTCAAGTTAATCATGCGATCGATGCTAATTCTGGAGCCATTTGTCAACTAGCACAAGAAGCACAGACACAAGCGATGGAAGTCGATCGTACTCTTGATGCTGTCGAGCGAATGACGCAAGCGATTCAAGCAGTAGCTCAAAACGCCCAGCAAGCTGCCGCAATTGTCGAAAATGCTGCTCTGACAGCTACAAAAAGCGGACAAGCAATGGATTTGACAGTACAAAATATATTGCATCTCCGAGAAACCGTCAGTGAAACCACCAAAAAAGTCAAACGATTAGGAGAATCTACGCAACAAATTACCCGCGTGGTGGCATTAATTAATCAGATTTCCATGCAAACTAACTTGTTAGCTATCAACGCCGGTATTGAAGCAGCACGTGCAGGTGAAGAAGCCCAAGGTTTTGTTGTAGTTGCCGAAGAAGTAGGCGAGTTGGCAACGCGATCGGCAGCAGCAACCAAAGAAATTGAAGATATTGTTGATAATATCCAGCGGGAAACTAGCGAAGTGGTGCAAGCTATGGAAGTAGGAACAACCCAGGTAATGGAAGGCACTTCTTTTGTCGAAGCAGCAAAAAGCAGCCTCAGCCAAATATTAGAGGTTTCACAGCAAATCGACGACTTGGTGCAATCAATTTCTTTTGCTACAACTTCTGGAGTGGAAACATCGCAAACTGTGAGTGAACTGATGAAACAAATCGCTGCTATTTCCAAGCGTACTAGCGACTCTTCTTTGCAAGTTTCTGAATCTCTTCAGGAAACTGTGCATATTTCCCAACAATTACAAGAAACAGTTGGTGCATTTAAAGTTAGTTAGTTGTTAATTATTTGTTGTTAGTTATGGGTTGTTTGTTCCTCCACTGAGATTTTGCACTCTTCTCAATAACCGTAAGGTGGGCACTTTTTATAACGTCAAAACTTGAGGAAAGTGAGGCAGTGCCCCACCCTACAAAAATTGCTACTAACTGTACGGACAGGTTTAGAAAATAAATTATCCATTTGAACGGCAAGATTATTAACAAAATCCGCACGGCAGTCGCACTCGACGCGCTTAAACCGACGCCAGGTGCTACAACGGGGGGAACCCTCCGAAGTTCTGAGCGGCGGAAGCCGCCGCACCCTGCGGGAAGCCGCAGAAGCGTCTACAGACTTCTCTCCGCAACGCACTGGCTCCGCGAGGGCGCGCTGCCTCCCCTACTAACCACTAACCACTAACAAAAATCATGTCACAGTACAAAGAATTTGAAATCCAGATGCAGTTTCTGGAGGAAGCAACAGATTACTTAAACACCTTAGAAGGAATATTACTGGAAATTGAGAGCAACAATCGCATCGCTCCAGAAAAAATCAATGCTGCACTTCGAGCTACCCATTCCATTAAAGGTGGCGCGGCGATGATGGGATTTCGCGAAATCTCGGATTTAGCACACCGTCTCGAAGATTCCTTTAAAGTCTTAAAAACCCAAAAAAATTCTCTAGAGCTTGACACGGAATTACAAAGTTTACTGCTGTCTGGAGTTGATTGGCTGCGTCAAATTGTAGAATTGCACTCCCAGGGCAATGCTATAGATGAGCAGTGGTTAGCCACCTTTTGTTATCCAGTTTTTGCAGATCTACATCAGCGTTTGGGCGATCCCACTCCTGAAGATGCTACAAGTATCCTCTCACCCGAAGATGATGGACAAAATATCATACCTCTACTCTTTGAAACTGAGGTAGAGGCGTGCTTGCAGCGTTTAGAAGCTATGATAGCAGATGGCGAACAACCTACTCTTAAACAAGAAGTTGCAAGTATGGCAATAGAGTTGGGTGGTTTAGGCGAAATGCTCCAAATCAAAGCTTTTACGCAGTTGTGTGAATCAGTCACCAATCGCTTAGAAACTGCTCACCCTTCCCAAATTGCCGAAATTGCCCGTGCCGTACTCTCGATGTGGAGGCGATCGCAAGCATTAGTAATTGCCAATCAGTGTTCTTGCTTGCCAACAGAAATAGAGCTAGATGATTTTGTCTCTGTAGGAGAACAACTATCAACAAAAGAAACACAAGCATTTCTACAACCAGAATTTACAGCACAAGCTTGGGTAGAAGAAGAAATTATCACCACAGAGTTTGATGACTTAGTTGCTAAATTTACAAATGATAGTAATTCTGATGTTGCTTTTACCGCAAGTATTTCCAGTACAGATTACAAATTTGTTGAACATAAAAGAGAAACAAATGGTACTAGTAAAGACCGTGAAAACTCAGAAAATACAGTCAGAGTTCCTAGTAAACAGCTAGAGCAAATTAACGATCTATTCTCTGAACTAATTATCCAGCGCAATGGATTGAACTTGCAGTTAGAAAGATTGCGCAAGTTGGTTCGTACTCTTAATCAAAGAGTACAAGTGCTGGAGCGAGAAAATCAAGAATTACGTACAGCCTATGACAGGATAGCAACTCAAGTCATTATGCCATCCGATGTTTCATCGTGGACGTTAGCAGATAGTCATAATTCTGTTGATTTGGCATCTGATTACACTTCCCAGACACAAGACAGCGAAAGTCGGTTTAATGTCTTAGAAATGGATCGCTACAACGAATTAAACCTCCTGTCTCAGGAAGTTATGGAAACCATTGTGCAGGTGCAAGAAGTCACAGCCGATATTCAACTTAGTCTTGAAGATACAGATCAGATTGCCAGAAAGCAAAACAAAACATCAAAACAATTACAAAGAAAACTCACACAAATACGGATGCGCCCCCTATCCGATATTGTTGATCGCTTCCCCAGGGCTTTACGGGAATTGTGTGTGGAGTACGGCAAAAATGTGCATCTCAAAATTGATGGTGCTAACACCTTAATTGAACGCAGTATTTTAGAAGCTTTGAGTGAGCCGTTAATGCACTTGATGCGCAATGCCTTCGATCACGGGATCGAAGATGCTGCAACACGCCGTGCTAGCGGTAAGCCAGAACAAGGATTGATTGAAATTACAGCACTTCACCAAGGTAATCGTACAATTATTACTGTCAGAGATGATGGTCGCGGCATTTGTTTAGAAAAAATTCGCGATCGCGCCCTAGCGATGGGATTAGATGCAACTCTACTAGCACAAGCAAGCAACGAAGAATTACTATCCCTCATTTTTGAGCCAGGATTTACTACCTCTGACCAAGTTACAACATTATCCGGGCGTGGTGTCGGCATGGATGTTGTTCACAGTAACCTTAAACAAATCCAAGGAGATATCAAAATTGATACTGCTCCAGGAGTAGGAACTACTTTCATCCTGTCAGTACCGTTTACCATCTCAGTTGCACGAGTGCTATTGGTAGAAAGCAATCGGATGCTCTTGGCTTTCCCCACAGACGCCATTTTGGAAATATTTTTACTAGAAAACGAATGTGTATTGTCAATGGCAAACGGCGAAGCAATTAACTGGCAAGGGAACATATTACCATTAATTCGCCTCAATCGTTACTTGGAATTTAATTGCCCCCGTTACGATCATCCCAACCTCGAAACTCCTCCAGCAATTAACGCTACCAGCATACTCATCGTTGGAGGTAGCAATCAACCAGTGGCAGTACAAATAGAGCGTTGTTGGGGTGAGGTGGAAGTTGCAATCCGCCAGGTTGAGGGTAATATTCCTCTGCCTGCTGGCTTTACCAATTGTACGGTTCTCAGTGATGGTCGAGTCGTCGCCTTAATGAATATAAACGAGTTACTACACGCTCATGCCACTAATGAGCGTACTAAAAGCAATCAATTACCACCAACAAAAGTAAAATCCGTTTTTCTCAATTCTGGTGACGAACAACAAACAACAACCCCACAAAATCCAAAAGGTACCATTCTCATTATTGATGACTCAATTAATGTCCGGCGTTTTCTAGCGCTAACTCTAGAAAAAGGAGGCTATCAAGTTGAACAAGCTAAAGACGGGCAAGATGCCTTAGATAAGCTACAAAATGGCTTGAAGATTAATGCTGTGATTTGTGATATCGAAATGCCTCGCATTGATGGTTATGGCTTTTTAGGTCGTGTCCAATCAAACAATGAATTAAAATACATACCAGTTGCCATGCTAACTTCGCGCAGCAGCGACAAGCATCGACAACTAGCTATGCAGTTGGGTGCTAAAGCTTACTTCTCTAAACCTTATAACGAGCAAGAATTACTGCGAACACTAGAAGAAATTATTTTTTCTGTGCCAGGAGCCACCCATAATTAATAGGGCATTGCTGAATTGAGGTATGAAATTTAAAGCTCAGGCATTTAAAACTCTTACTATCTGCGACTCTGTGGCTCTGCGGCTCCGCGTGAGACAAATTCATACATTGAATCAGCAACGCCATTAATAGGCAACAGGGAACTCCCATAAATAATTGTGCGATCGCTCGCAATGAGATGCATATCCGCGTGCGGAAAAACTGATTGGGCAAATTCAATCCATCTTCGCTCAAAATAGCTAGTTTCTAAAATCTAGCGACACATCAATTCCCGCATCTTCGCGGCTTCATATGTTGCTTGCTTTTAAGATTGGTATAAATAGGCTTTATCGGCAGATGAAACAAAATGTAATATATGTATTTTTAGCCACCTCTAATCCTGAAATATTCCCAGAAGTTAGCTATCTTAGGATTATCAGCTATTCCATTTTTTGAGATGGTGGTTTGTTAAATTTGAAAAATTAACTGCCTTTTCTCTTAAGCAACAAAAAGTAATAAAAAAACTGTCTAAAAAAGCGAGAGCAGCAAGTCCGAGGGGTTGAAAACAAGATGAAAGCTGAAAATAATGATAATAAAGAACATCAAGAACGCCTGCTTGTCTCCTACATCTTGAATGCAGCCTGGTTTTTCGGCTTGGGTGGATTGCACCGTTTATACAATGGCAAGATTGGGACGGGTTTATTATGGTTGGTAACCTATGGTGTATTTGGAATCGGCCAGTTTGCAGATCTGTTCTTCATCCCGAAAATGGTAGACGAACATGAACTCAAACTTAGACTAAAAGCAGGCTTGTCTCCTTTGGGTGTGGCTTTACACCAACCAGTCGTTGCTTCCGAAGTATATCATCCCAAGGGTAACCAGCTAATAGTCAAGCTGATTGAAGCAGCAGAACATAGAGGTGGTATGCTGACTGTAACTCAGGGCGTGAAAACGACAGGAGCCAGTTTTACTGAGGTGGAAACTGCTTTACGGGAAATGTTGAGGTCTGGTTATGTAAGGATAGATAACGACCCCATTACCGGAGCTGTTACCTACCATTTCCACGAACTTGGCTAGGCTAGTTAATTCTAATTTCTTCCTAGCCACTTTTGACCATCTAAGCGCTGCATTAATCCCCAAATTAATAAATCTAGGGTAATTTTGCGCTCATCAATTAAGAATGACTCTATAGTACTGGGTTGTTTGCCTTCATAACAGGAAAACGCTTTTTTCCCTTGAATGGTTTCATCAGGGAAATACACGTTAAAGTGGCGCACACCATCTGGATAGTTGCCAACTATTTGCCAACACTCACCAGATTGTTCCATTCCTTTGACAGGAATCTTTTGCTTGACAAAAGACAGCTGTAAATCTTTAACACCTTGTTGGGCGATCGCCTTTTGCAAAGCTGGCAAGTAGTCTTGTTGGATAAACTCTGTAAACGGCTTATCTTCAACGCCTGGTGCTTTTTCCTTTTTTGCTGCCTTAGCTGCGGCGGGTTTTTCTCCTGCATCTGCCTTAGCGGCGGGTTTTTCTCGCTTGGGCGGTGCAGTTTTAGTTCCAGCAGCATTCGGGTTTGTTTCTGGATTTGCTGCTTTCGGATCTGGTGCGTTAGAAGTAGGAATGTCTGTCGCTTCGGGTGAGTCGGTGCTAGGAGCATGTTCTTCAGCGACGGTGGGAGCTTGCTTGTCAACGGTGCTGGGAGCCACCTCTCCCGCTTCATTGTGATTGGTTTCTTCTGCCATTGCTCAGGTCAATCCTTTGTCTAGCTAGAGGAGCGATCGCTCACCTTAAGATACTTGAGGTATCAGTCATTTTCATTTTGACATAGTCAAGCCAGTCTATATATACTGATATCTCGCACTATCCGATTGAGAGAGTCACAAGCTCCAGTTCTCGTTCTAGATCTCGTTACCAGGTTCAACCTGGTAACGAGGGTTTTGAGGCTCATAATCAAAATTATGAGTTATTTAAGTAGGCTTGAACTCAAATAAGTCTTTTAATAGACTATGGATTTATACATCAATGAAAATAAACTAAATATAGAATTTACATTTAAAGAACAACTCCTAGCTGTCTGTTGGGGAAAAAGCTGGAATATCCCACTTGCCAATATTGCCCAAGTTACAACAGCCGAGCCTCAAAGTAGTTGGAAAGAACTGCGTGCTCCTGGTAGCTTCATCCCAGGATTTATTAAAGCTGGTACTTATTATACGAACCGAGGCAAAGAGTTTTGGTACGTAAATAGAGATAAAGATTATTTAATTATTGAACTGCAAAATGAATCATATAAAAGAATTATCTTGACTATTAATAATAATGAACATTGGCAAGAAAGACTAAACCAATTAATTGCTAATTATTGATTGCCAACGCAACAAGAAAAATCAAGAGTTATGAGCAATAAAGTTTCATTGCCAACTCATAACTCATAACTTTTCGCTCAACCACCAGCTACAGCAGGGACGATACTTACTTCATCGCCATCTTTTAAAGGTGTTGCGGTTCCATCTAGAAAGCGAATGTCTTCGCTATTAACATACAAATTTAAAAACCGTCGAGGCTCGCCCGCCTCATCGCACAAGCGCGATTTGATACCAGGACAAGCTTTTTCTAGGGAATCCAACAGTTCAGCAATGGTGGTGCCGCTGCACTCTAACGTAGCTTGGTTGTTGGTAAATTTTTGAAGAGCGGTAGGAACTAAAACTTTTACAGCCATGTTTGAATTTTGAATTTTGAATTTTGAATTTTGAATTTTGAATGATAAATTGCAAAATTTTCAGCATTCATCATTCACAATTCATCATTTAGACGAGAACCTGTTGCCATTCTAAACGTTCGAGTGTCCGAGAACGCTCAAGAGCTTGTTCAAAACTATCAAGTTTTGCTTCTATTGTTAGAGGTTCTCCAATATAACCGTGTACAGCTTCTTGGGTTTT
Organism: Chlorogloeopsis fritschii PCC 6912; assembly: GCF_000317285.1. Classification (GTDB taxonomy): domain Bacteria; phylum Cyanobacteriota; class Cyanobacteriia; order Cyanobacteriales; family Nostocaceae; genus Chlorogloeopsis; species Chlorogloeopsis fritschii. The sequence continues at coordinate 16,477 of NZ_AJLN01000121.1, forward strand.
CAAACCATTCCCAGTAATGTACACCACAGTGGTTTCATCTGGATCTATTTTGCCAGCTTCTACCAATTTCTTTAATACCGCAATTGTTGTGCCACCAGCTGTTTCAGTAAAGATACCTTCAGTTTCTGCTAGCAACTTGATGCCTTCTATAATTTCAGCATCAGTTACTGCCTCAATGCTGCCACCTGTTTTCTTGGCGATTTCCACAGCATAAACGCCATCTGCTGGGTTACCGATCGCGATCGATTTGGCAATGGTATTTGGCTTAACTGGTTTAATAAAGTCGCGCCCTTCTTTATATGCTTGAGCAATGGGAGAGCAACCTTCTGCTTGCGCTCCACTGAACTTAACTGGCTTTCCTTCTACTAAACCAGCCTCTACAAATTCATTGAAGCCTTTATAGATTTTTGTAAATAGCGAACCCGATGCTAAAGGTGCAACAATATGGTCAGGCAACTGCCAACCCAGTTGTTCGGCTACTTCAAAGCCTAAGGTTTTGGAACCTTCTGAGTAATAGGGGCGCAAATTGATATTGACAAAGCCCCAACCATGTGTATTTGCAACTTCTGAGCAGAGGCGGTTGACTTGATCGTAATTGCCCTTCACCGCCATTAAAGTCGGGCTATAGATGAGGCTACCCAGTACTTTACCAGCTTCTAAGTCAGCAGGGATAAACACGCAGCAGTCTAATCCAGCGTGAGCAGCAATGGCAGCAGTAGAATTGGCTAAATTACCAGTGCTAGCACAGGAAACTGTAGTGAAACCTAATTCTCGCGCCCGTGTCAGAGCAACTGATACCACCCTATCTTTGAAGCTGAGGGTGGGCATATTGACGGCATCATTCTTGATGTAAAGCTTGTTTAAGCCCAAGCGACGAGCCAAGCGTTGGGAACGTACCAAAGGAGTCATACCAGTTCCCACATCAATGGGATTTTCGCTATTTACAGGCAAAAACTGACGATAGCGCCACATAGAATTCGGCCCCGCCTGAATACTTTCGCGGGTGACACTACGACGAAGGGCGCTGTAATCATAAGCTACTTCCAAAGGGCCAAAGCATAATTCGCACACGTGGCTGGCTTGAAGTTCGTATTCCGCACCACATTCCTTACATTTCAATGCCTGAAAAGCAGCTTTGGTTTGGGTGTTGATTGCCTGAGTCATGAACTAGCTCTCCCTGGATGTCCGTCAACTGTCGCTTGATGCTAGCACGAGTAAAAATACCAGTCAAACATACCCGATAAAAAATGTCGGGATTGCTTTTGTCACACAACAAATGATTGCGATCGCTAATTAGGTAATGCTTAGTAAATTTCATCCAAGATTTAAGACATGAAAGTACTTGACATTACTCCTAGAGTTGCTGCTATATTAGCTAAGAGTGAAAACGCTTTGGGGCGTAGCCAAGCGGTAAGGCAGCGGGTTTTGGTCCCGCCATTCCTAGGTTCGAATCCTAGCGCCCCAGTTAAAACCTAGTTAAATGTATATCTAGAGTTAAGTTAAGCTGAAAAATGCTCACTTAAACAGCAGCTTGATGGATGTATATATTTGCCTAGCTTGTTTAGAAGACATACCTGTAATTACAAGTATCATTCAAGAATCAGCTAGGACGCTTCTAGCAAATTGCTACACTACCAAGCAGATTGAAGGAGCCTTGGGGACTATCTTTGATGTTGATAGCCAACTCATCCATGACCAAACCTATTTCGTTGCTGAAAGTAAAGGACAAATTGTCGGTTGTGGCGGATGGAGTAAACGAAAAACTCTTTATGGAGGCGATCAAGGCAGAAACGCTGAAAGTGAAAGTTTTCTCGATCCTAAAGTTGATTGTGCAAGAATCCGTGCGTTTTTTGTCCACCCCAATTGGGCACGCCAAGGAATTGGCAGCCAAATTATGCAAAAGTGCGAGGCAGCGGCGCGGGATGCTGGATTCAACAAAATTGAGATTGTAGCGACACTCGCTGGGGAACTGCTGTATGCAAGTTTTGGTTATTATGTTATACAGCAGTTTGAACTTCTACTTCCCAACGGGGAAGTTCTTCCTGTTGGTCGGATGTTCAAGAGTTTTACTAATGATTAATCGGCGAATTAATTAAATTCGTCAGAATACACGAGCATCACCAACAGCTACTTTTCAGGTGATTTCAAAGCGCTATCAAGTATTTGGCGAGCTTGTTCTGCTTTAGCTTTTGCTTCCTGATAACGTAAATTTGCTTGGGCGAAATTCTTGAGAACTTTAAAACCTTCCTTGAGGCGAGTAATTTCCTCTTCAGTTACAGACTTCTCTGAAAAGAGGATATCAACCTGTTTGCGAATTTCCAAAGCCTCGGTACGTGTCTCTTGAACTTTGAGCTTGAGTGTGGCTAGGTTGTTCAGAATCTGAACGGCTTGTGTAATTTCGTCCTCGCCACTGGTAGTATCCATTGGTACTTCCTTCACCTCAATTAACTGCTGCGGGCTAAATCCTTCTTCCAATTCCGTGGATAACTTACCTTCGTCCATGAGTTGCATTAATTGATCCATTGCTTTCTCACGGGCTTTGGCTGAATCTCTACCAGGAACGGTGATAATAATTTCTGGGCTTTGAGCGATAGTATACTGAACCATATTTAGGCGGAAGAGTTGCTGCTTTAAAAGCCAAGGGGATAACCTTAGCATGAAGCGTCATCTACCAATCTACCAAAATATGTGCTTGCCACAATCACCCTATTGGCTATTTAGTTTTTTTAATTATCACTAGGTTGATAAACCCTACCGAAAGAATAGTCTGAATTAATCTCAATTACCAAATCTACTAGTGTTGGAGATTGGAGCAATGGCTTGATGAATAATTCTGGGTGAAGAGAACGCCAAAAATAATTGACAAATTGCTCAATTTCCAAATCGCTCATTCCCGAATTGTCAGCAGCAATCAATTTTTTTTCTGCCTGTTTACGCCACTCCAGTGACAGGCGATAATCTTGCGGATACAAGACGATTAAGCTATCCAGCCTTTTCCACAAGGGTAGATAATCGTAAAGTTTATTATTCATGTCACGGGCAAATGCTTTATCCTCGGCTGTCAAAATTGGTGGTGGTGGATGATCAAAGGCGATCGCATCGATTGGTTGCACACCTACAAACCAACCTTCAAACAGCACAATATCAGCGTTTGTCACAATTTCTGGAGTAGTGCGATCGCCAGCACCGTTATATGCTGATTTATTAAAGCGCGGAACTGCTACTGGCAAATCACCCTGACGAATTTTATCTAATACAGTTAAGCCTAACTCAATATCATGGGTTCCAGGCGGGCCGCGCCAAACTAATCGCGGATCTTGCTGCTTTAGGATCAGGCGATCGCTGTAAGTTTTATACAAGTCATCTAGGGATAAACTCAGCGTATGATATCCCAGGTGTCGGAGAATCAGTGAGAGAACTTTGCATATAGTTGTTTTACCTGTGCCTTGTCCTCCTAAAATGCCTTGTATGAAGGGATACTCTATTTTTTGTCGCTGCCATGCTAGTTTGAGCGCCAAAGGTAGCCACAAATTCTGCAAAACCTCTGAAATAACACTGGGTTGCAGTTGAAACTGAGATTGACAAAATTCGCTGACATCAGGATAAACAGAATTGAGCAGATACGTTAGCGCGTCTGACTGACAATCAGTTCGCGTTTGTATAATCTCAGTTACATTTTCCGGTGTGATTCCAAAGGCTTCGTAACTTGTCATTAGTTATTAGTCATTTGTCATTTGTCATTTGTTAGTAGGGGAGGCAGCGCATTGCGCGGGTTCCCCGCGTTGTAGCGACTGCCGTGCGGGTTTTGTTGATTAACTTTGGGTTAGAACCGACAATTTATCTTTTAAACCCGCCCGTACAGTGG
>NZ_AJLN01000122.1 GCF_000317285.1 Chlorogloeopsis fritschii PCC 6912
GATAATCTTGCCGTTCAAACTAATAATTTATCTTCTAAACCCGCCCGTACAGTAGTTAGTAGGTTGCTTGTCTATTCCTCCCCTTGTCCCCGTGTCCCCGTGTCCCCTTGTCTCCTGATTGATTACGATCCCAGCTTGAAAGCTTCCAGAAACATACTATAGGTAAGACCAACTTTCAGAGAGTTGACTGATTGTACCCAGAATGCTTGTCGTGCTATTATGCCGCGATTATAAAATATCCTACTGGCGATTTCTGTCATCACCACTAAAATTGCTGCTGCAACTATGTCCCATTGAGCAGTTTGACCGGCTGTACTCGAAATAGCCGATCCTAGAAAAAAACCGGACAAAAAACTTATTAAAATTACGGCTAGCCGTCGCCAAGGATTAAAAAGCCATAGCCGCAAACGGTTAGCAATGACATTGGAAAGATTGTTAAGACGAGTGTTTTGCATTAGTGAGACAGTGCGAACGCATCAGGAGTTAAAGGGTGTACACCTCTAAGCCCATATACCCACCTTTGAAAAGGTTTTAGTCAAAATCTGATGAAATAACTCCATGTTGGAGATATTATAGGTTTAACATAAAGTTGTGTGAAAATTATTTGGGGTTCTCCTGGGTTTGGGGTGTAAATCAAAATTTACACGCTTTTTTGTCTTGAGCAAGCGCTAAGAAGTTGAGCATCAAGATTTTTTTGACTTGGGCTACCTTCGGAGTCAATGCTCAAATTGGCACAAATAATACATATCACCCCATAATTCTAGAAGAATCTACGGTGGACAAGCTAGTTTGATTGTCCATTGCGATTGTAGGCAGCTATTTACAAAGAGCCTAGAAAAAGTACTTATTTTTAAATAATTATCAATATGAAATTACCATTGTACTATCGCGCTGTTTTCACAGCTGCCTGTTCAGGATTGCTATTGCTTGCAGGATGCTACGAAGTTAAAGTCTCTTTTGAATCTGAGACAACACAATCAAATGCGTCTTCTATTGATACCAGTGAAAAAATTCAGTCAGAAAGTGCGATGGCTTCGACTTTAAGCACTGGGGCATCTACATCTAAAAATTCTTTGTTTGCATATCATCAAAGCTCGGCAGGTAAAGGAGCAGGGCAGGGAACTTTAAGAATGAGCAATCAAACTGAGCAACCCGTGCGTCTTGCTTTGCTAACAAGGCGATCGGGTGTGAAAAGCTCTCCTGGGCAGGCTAATTCTAGTCTTCCAGCACATTGGGATTTTGCTCCTAGAGAAGGTAGTGAGAAGGGGCTAATTTTATCCTTGCCAAACGAGAACTTAAAACTGCAGAAGGGAGATATTTTAGTTGCTTTTGCACAGGATGGATCTCGTCGCTACTGGGGGCCTTATGTTGTAGGAGAAACATCGGCACCTGTGTGGAATCCACAAAAACAAGAATGGGAATTGATTTTGAGTCACTAGTCATTAGTCCATATTTTAGTAGGGGCGGGTTTTGTTGATTATCTTTCGGTTCAAACCGACAATTTATCTTCTAAACCCGCCCGTACTTTTCAAAATTTTTCCGGCTGTTAGCTTGTATAAGTTGAGTCAAAATAACAACCAACGATTAGCAAAGAACAAAAAATTATTCATCAACGACTATTGACTAGTGACTGTTATGTATTGACTATTGACTAGTGACTGTTAACTGTTAACTAATGACAATTCGTGCTTTTAACCAGTTTTTCAATAATATTGGCAAGCGCCCAGCCCTTGCTGTAGCTTTGTCAATTTTATGGTTGCTTGTAATTGGTGGGGTAGCTTTCTTTTGGCACTTAGGAAGTATTGGCTTAATTGATGAAACAGAGCCATTGTTTGCAGAAGCTTCCCGCCAAATGTACTTGACTGGTGATTGGATCACGCCATTTTTTAATGGTGAAACTCGTTTCGATAAACCTGCTTTAATTTATTGGTGTCAGGCGATCGCCTATGCCATTTTTGGAGTGAATGAGTGGGCGGTGCGTTTGCCATCAGCGATCGCAGCCATGGGTGTAATTAGCCTAACTTTTTACACCGTGCAGTGGCAACTGGCAACAGAAGATGTTTTAGAGCAAGTTTCTCGCCCTAGCAGACGTTGGTTAACAGCCTCTTTAGCAGCAGCCATACTGGCACTAAGCCCAGAAATGATTGTTTGGGCAAGAACGGGTGTCTCAGATATGCTTTTAACTGGCTGTATAGCATCGGCATTATTTTGCTTTTTTTTGGGATATGCACGTGGGGATAGGGGACAGGGGATAGGGGATAGGGAAATACACAATACCCAGTACCCAGTACCCAGTAGCCAATCCCTAATCCCTAATAAGTGGTACTTGGCTTTTTACGTACTAATTGCTGGTGCAATTTTAACAAAAGGCCCGGTGGGTATTGTCTTGCCAGGGTTAATTATTGGTGCATTTTTACTGTACTTGGGCAAGCTGCCAGAAGTGATGCGGGAAATGAAGGTTCTGGCGGGTGTGCTGATAATAGCTGGTTTATCGCTGCCTTGGTACCTGTTAGTTATTTGGCGTAATGGTTGGAATTATATTAATTCTTTTTTTGGTTACCACAATATTGAACGATTTACAGAAGTAGTTAACGGTCATGCCGCTCCGTGGTATTTTTATTTTGTGGTGGTATTACTGGGTTTTGCCCCCTACTCAGTGTACCTACCACTAGCAATAGCACGAGTAAAATTTTGGCAGCGAAAGTACTGGCTCTCTCAAGAGCGATCGCAACAATTTCGTTTGTTTGCCTTTTTCTGGTTTGTTAGTATATTTGGCTTTTTCACGATCGCCGTCACTAAACTTCCCAGCTACGTCTTACCTCTAATGCCAGCAGCAGCAATCCTCGTGGCGCTATTATGGGGTGATTTACTAAAAGACACGGGGAAATTTTCCACATCTCCCTTGTTCTGGAGTGGTTGGGTAAATGTTGTATTTGTATCAGCAATAGCAGTAGCACTATTTTACGTACCCCAATTGATAGGCACCGATCCGGCTGCACCTCAATTCCGCCAGCTTCTGCAACAGTCTGGTTTATCAGTGTTGGGAGGTATTATCTGGTTAGTATGTGCGGTAGTGTTGGCAGCCTTAATCTTGCGTCGCCGCTGGTTTCCTTTAATGGGAGTGAATTTGTTAGGATTTGCGGCGTTTATGATTTTTGTCCTCACCCCAGCTTTGTTTTTGATAGATCATGAGCGTCAACTACCTTTACGAGAATTGTCGGCGATCGCAGTGCAAGCCCATAAACCAGGTGAAGAATTAATCATGGTAGGCTTTAAAAAGCCTACTGTTGTTTTTTATACTCAGCGTCAGGTAAATTACATCAAAATGAGTGCAGCAGCGGGAGACTATATTAGGAAAGATGCTACGAATAAAGTGCAGGCTGATTCTGTATTAGTTTTAGCGCAACCGAAAAAGTTTCCAGAAATGGGCTTGCAACCATCTAATTATCAAAGTTTAGGAAAGAGCGGTGCTTATCAGTTAATTAGAGTACCTCTGAACCAACAACAGAATCCAAATTAGTATACAAAAAACTTCTAATGTGAATTAGCCGAACTCACCTTCGCAGCAAATAATAGATTGATTGCAAAATCCAATTTTATAATGATAACGACCACAGATGGACACAGATAAACACAGATAAATTATCCGTGTGCATCTGTGTTTATCTGTGGTCGATTTCTAAAACATAATTTTTGCTTGCTATTTTAATTCACATCAGACGTAGTTCAATAATTTATTGATACAAGAACAAGAATATTGATGAAGATAAAATTCTAAAAAAAGAGCTTCAAGCAAATAAATTGCAAGAAGCTCTATTGTTTGAGTCTTTTATACGATGTTGCATTATTCAATGATTACAAATTATATTAATGGCTTACTTCCATCTAAAGAGTTAATTATTAGTTATATAATACTTGCTTGATTTATTAGCTTGTCAAAAAAGTTTAGAATCAAGGAATGATTAAACAAATGGCTGTTGTGTGGGTTATTACAAACTTCTGTGATGCAGAAATTTTGTAATTCTCTTTACAAAAAAACTTAATTTTAGAGTATTTCATCGGACAGAGGTTGCTGTGACTGGCAACTATTACTGTCTCATTAATGACTATCAAAGTAGGGGCTATATTAATGTTTAACTTCCTTAAGCAAGTGAGTGACTACACCAAAGGAACTGTTCAAGCAGCTAGATATATTGGACAAGGGCTTTCAGTTACTTTTGACCATATGCGCCGTCGTCCAATTACGGTGCAGTATCCTTATGAAAAACTCATTCCCTCTGAACGCTTCCGGGGTCGGATTCACTTTGAGTTTGATAAGTGTATTTCTTGTGAAGTTTGTGTTCGCGTATGCCCTATTAACCTCCCAGTAGTAGATTGGGAATTTGACAAAGCAGCTAAAAAGAAAACACTTAAGCATTACAGCATTGACTTTGGGGTTTGCATCTTTTGCGGTAACTGCGTTGAATTTTGCCCAACAAACTGCCTGTCATTTACTGAAGATTACGAACTTTCTGTTTATGACCGCCATCAGTTGAACTTTGATAATGTGGCGATGGGAAGACTACCTTACAAAGTGACGCTAGACCCAATGGTAACTCCATTACGAGAATTAGTGTACTTACCTAAAGGTGCGATCAATCCTCACGGACTACCAGATGATGCTCGTCGTGCTGGTCTGACGCCTTCTGAGATTTTGGAGCAAGAAGAAGATGGACAAGACCAAGGCAACAGAAACTGAGCCTCCCACTTGAATTGTATTGAGATGGTGTTGTGCAAATCCCTGTAAAGGCGAGACTTTATGTCCTACACAAGAAGGATTGAAACTAGAACAGATCCGATGACCATCAACATGGGTTTGGTAGATAGATAGGTAGGCATGAAAAGCGAGGCAAGTATGCCGATATGAAGATGAAATCAGCTTTGGCGATGGTGGGTGCAGGAATGGCTGTGGTTGCTGTGTAACTACAGCGTCGGCTCCGCTGACAGCAGAAAAATCTCCGATTTTTCTGCCCCTGCTGCACCCGCATGGCAATCACATATTGAAAGCAATTCCCTTGTAAATTATCGCCTCTAGAGGGGAAAGAGGTAATTCTCCCTTTTTGAACATAGTGAAAAAAGATAATATGAATGCTTTGAATCAAGAAGTCTCCAGCAAACTGGAATTAATACGCCAAACCCTAACTGAAACTGAAGCGCAAGGTTTGCGTTTGCGCGGTACAGACTGGTTTACTTGGGCAACTGCTGGTAGTTCCAACACCGTACTTCTTACTGCTGAAACTGGAGTAGCAGAAGTTTTGGTAACGTTACAGGATGCTTGGGTATTAACAGACGAAATAGAAGCACAGCGTCTTGTGGATGAAGAACTACCAACTAATTTCAAGTTAAATGTCAACCCTTGGGCAGATGTTACCGTTCGTGAGGCTTTTGTTCGTGATGCTACTGATGGAGGAAAAATTTTAAGCGATCGCCCCATTCCTCATGTTGAAAAGCGATTGCCTTCATCTTTAAAAGAACATAAACAGGTAATGATGCCAAGCGAGTTGGAGCGGTATCGTCAAGTGGGGCGTAAAGCCAGCGAAGCGATGACAGAGGTTCTCAAAGCTGCCAAACCTACTTGGACAGAATATCAATTAGCAGGTGCAGGTGCAGAGGCGTTGTGGGCAAAGGGGCTACATCCAGCGCTAACACTGGTTGCTGGAGAGAGGCGTTTACCGCTATATCGGCATTCTACCCCGACAGGGGAAGAGATTGGACGGGAAGCGATGATGGTGTTTTGCGCTAGAGAATATGGTTTATATGCCAATCTGACGCGATTTGTCAGTTTTGGCAAAGTTTCGGATGAACACGCCGAATTGCACCGCCATATCCGCGAAATAGAAGCCCAAGCATTAAACTTGTGTAAACCTGGAACAACTCTAAATGCAGTTTATGAAACTTTAGCTCAAGCCTATCAACAGCATGGATTTCCTAATGCCATCCGCGAACATCATCAGGGGGGAACCACAGGATATCTGTCGCGAGAAATTATAGCCAATCCCAGTACTACTAAGACTTTGGCAGAAAACATGGCTGTTGCTTGGAACCCAAGTTTACCTGGTGCAAAGATTGAAGATACTTTTGCGATCCTTGATAATGGTAAGTTGGAGAATCTAACTTTTGATCCAAATTTTCCTAGTGTAGAGGTAGAGGGAAGGTTGCGCGCGGTAGTGTTGGAGATGTGAACTACTCCGACTATGCTCTGGCAAAGTTGGGGCTTCCAACTTCATATTGAGTTTTAAAATATGCAAATTAACAAAATTAATAGCGTAAATTAGAGTCAAGAAAAACAATAGAAAAATGTTAATCTGAGCTAGGGAGGAAGGTTCCCTAGCTTAGGTATTCTATTTAGGGGTTGATAATTCCGTAATAAATAGCAGCAACAAATAATAAACTTGCCACGCTAACTGAGATAACACTCAGGAATCGAAGGTCAGGTAACTCTTTACTGATGATTAAATTAACTCTTTGTACCAGAGACATAGGCTCAAATCCCTTGGAATTTGTGGGATTTGTTTTGTCTACTATGAAATCGTTATTCGCTGCTGCTTTTGTTTGGAGTTCTTGTAGATCCATGAGTTTTTCTGTTGTGTATATCTGGCTTATCTTTTGCCATAATTCCAAACATCTCTAATTACTACATCATTCTTAAGAACTACCAAATATAAATTTAAATTGTGGTTGTTAATACAATTTTATTAGCAACTGAATAAAATGTACTTTTTTAGTTCTTATTTATCTATCGTCAGCAATCACTACTAAAGTAATAGTGGATTACCCATTAATGTAGCTCATAACAAGCCTATTTGATTTTTACAAATTTAAAAATATTAAAATTCCCGACTTATCAAATAAGTCGAGAATATTCTTTTTCAAGAATTATTCAGGACTGCTATATAAGTTTAAGATGGAGTGTATATATTGGTAGACCTCTTGATTAAAACTTTCCGATCTTAGTTCTTCCAACAGTTATGCGCTAAAAAAAAGACGGTACAGCAATGACTAAAGTTGTTTTTGGAAATGCTGCCATTGAAGGTGCAAATCGCTGGGGATGGTTTATTGGTCACTTTATCACCCCTAATGAAGATCCGCGCTCAACCGAAACGCTAGAAGTGAAATGGGCAGTCCACAAAGCAGGAGATAGCAGAACTCAATGGGCAGTAAATAACCAAGCTGCTACTCTTTCTATTCTCATTAATGGGCTATTTCGTCTTCAATTTGAAGATAGGGAAATTGTATTAACTCGTGAGGGCGATTACGTGCTTTGGTGTGCAGGTGTGCCCCATAGTTGGCTTGCTGAGTCTGACTGCACTATTCTTACTGTTAGATGGCCTTCAAAGTCTGGCGATAGCGTGGTAATGACAACAAATAGTAAGGGGTAATAGAAAACTACCAATTACCTTTTTGCTCTATTTCTGCTTCCTTTTTCATAGTTTGAAGTGCAGGAGGAATAGGCATTCCCATTGCTTGTGTCAAGGCTTCAGGTGGTTTTTGGCGTGAAGGCGATCGCAGATATTCACCAGTCAGAATGCGAGATCCAACCTTCATGTTGTGAGTGGTGCTGTAGAAACGATGTGTCTGTGTAATTTTACTCCGTTCCTGCATCGAATCATTAGATATTTTTTTGCGAAGCTTAATGATGGCATCGATAATTGCTTCTGGACGAGGCGGGCAACCAGGTATGTAAACATCTATAGGTAGAATTTTATCAGCCCCCCGAACAGCAGTAGGAGAATCAGCGCTGAACATACCACCAGTGATCATGCAGGCTCCCATAGCAATCACATACTTCGGTTCAGGCATCTGCGCGTAAAGACGCATCGTCGGTTGAGACATCTTCATATTCAGAGTACCTGCCAAAATAATTAAATCAGCTTGACGCGGACTTGCACGAGGAATTAAACCAAATCTATCAAAGTCGAACCGCGAGCCAATCAAGGCAGCAAATTCAATAAAGCAGCAGGCAGTACCATACAAAAGAGGCCATAAGCTGGAGAGCCGCGCCCAATTATATAAATCGTCTAGTGTCGTTAAGATGACGTTTTCGGAAAGTTCATTAGTCACTCCATAACTAACTGGAGCCATTATTTTTTCTTTCCCAAAAGAGCCATCTGAGTTGAAATCAGGGGGATTCATCAGTTTCTCTCAAAGAATTTATGAATAGCTGGAATAAAAATCTTGATTGTCAGCTTAATACTTTATGTTTTCTATCTTTCCCCTTAAATTAAGCTTTATAATTTTGAATCCCTTCTATCCTTAGAAGTGGATATTTATTAATTTAATTTGTCATTATCAACACAAAGTTTTTTCCTGTTGTGAAATTGCCAATTTCTAGGCTGTGTCTGCAAAGTACAGTAATCTCTTAATATCGATTGTGTGAGTTTGCAGACACGCCTTAGATACACAAAATTAGGAAACTGTTACGCTAACATCAGCAGTGTTTGCCATTGCCTCTTGAAGTAACTGTGGTAAGCACTGCTCTACTTTTTGAGCTGTCTGCTGCTCTTGCTGCAAGTTTTGCTGTAGTAATTGCACTACTTCGTTCTGGTTCATGTTTTCGGCACCTGCAACTAAGCTACGATAGCAGGTGACCTCAAAGCTTTCTACCTTTGCTTGCGCTCCTGCCACTGCCAAATCCAAAATACTAGGATTATCAGTAGTTAACAGCATCAACTTTTGACCGTCACTAACTAAACCAGCCGCAGCATCACAGTTAATCCGCTTGGGTTGCTGTGCCATCGTGCTAAAAATTTGCTCCAGATTCTTGATTTGCTGTTCAGTTTCCTGAATATGGGTTTGGAGCAACGACTTTAACTGATCGTTAACGACACATTGCAACATCATCTGTTGAGCTTCTAGAAAACGATGTTCAGCATCATATATGCTACAAAGTTCGTAAGCGAACTTTTCTTGCAGGTTTGTGATTTTTGTAATAGCAGCTGGTCGTTCTTGTAGATTAACCATTGTTATTCTCCTACCTGAGGAATTTGGTTGTACTTAACAACCACATCTTCAACCCTACCTTGGCAATATTTGTTGCTCCTCACACCATAGAAACAACTGATTGTAAAAAGGATAAGTGTGATAGAACACAAAATTTAGGTAATTAATAATACTGTTTTTGATGTCTAAAAAAACAATTTTATCCTCTTTAAATAGTGGTATTTTGACACTTTCAAGTATGGACAATCAGAATTTAAAATCCTATGGCGTTGTCGTTGAATTATCCTCAAAAAGCTGCTACTTACTAATTTTTCTGATGGCACAAGTAGAGACGTGCCATGGCACGTCTCTACAATGTCTATTTGTCGCATTCTTTTTTCAAATTGGTATTACTTATAGAATTGTAGGACGTGGCTGTTTGTTTGAAAAGTTAGGTAGCCACCTTGAAGCCCGTAAAAGTGGGGTGTATTTCGTGTTTCCCTATACATTGTCTCGGCACTAGCTTCACTCTTAAGGCTTGGATACAGTTTAAACCTACAGACAGGTAATGGTTTGGTGGGTTATGGCTACTATCAAAGTATGACGCCAATGTTGAGATTTGTTGAAGGAACCTTGACAATGAAAACTGGCTATTCTACTGATTTACAACCTGTTGCTCAAGCTCACAATACATTAAACCGTAATGCCTTTATATTTGGTTGGACTCCCCAAGCCGAACTTTGGAACGGCCGTTTGGCTATGCTCGGCCTTACAACTTACTTAATTTGGAATTTAGCTAGCTCTAACGTGGTTCACGATCTGCTCCACTGAAAAGTTTAGCAATTGACCATTACTTAAATTTCAGTTACAAGTCAAAATGAAACGTCAAATGTGCTGGCATTCGCCACATCCATTTAAACAGAAAATTCTTCACCTGCGTTTGTCCCCTCAAGATCCTTGGCAACCATGTACAAGTTTTCCCCAATATTGCTTACCAGATTATGAAATTCCAGGCGGTTCAAAGGGATATCACACTATGCAAGTCCTTTTAGCTCAAGGTTGGGAGTTAGTGCCATCAAATTTTGGTGCGTCATTGTCTGATTATTTGCCGCTTGAAGCTTAGTAGGCATAATGAACTGCATACATCAGAACAGCAGTCTTTATCTTCCTTGAAATACAGGCATTGCTGATTTAGGGTATGAAAGTGATTTTGTTGGAACCAAAACTCTTGTAGAAACGCTTCAGCCTGCGGCGTAAGCGTCTACATTTAGATTCATGCTGTGACTCAGCAACGCCAAGATACATCTGTGCAAATGTAATGCATAGATGATTATACAGGCATTAAACTGTGCGATGGTTATATACGCACGAAAGACATCGATGAAATAAACTCAGTGCATCTCAAACTGAGCAATCAAATTTATAAATGCGATCGCGCTCCTTAAATTATCACAAAAATTCAAAAGTTTTAGCTATGTTCAACCCACACAGTTAATTCATTGCATTAATAGTTATCCCATTCTTCTATACTAATTAAATCGCCAATAGAATCGCTAAATTTAAAGTTTCTCTCTTCTAACTCATTTTCCACGAAAACCCATTCACAGGTGGTTATGTAATTCAAGAGAATAAAAATCGGTTGATTCCGACTAACAAGCCCCTTTTCCAACAGATATATTACTTCATGTTTAATAAAATTTATCCCATCCATAATAAAGTCATTTATATATTTTCAAATTTTTTATTTTTATAAGATGATATTTCTTATAGCTGATTGTAGTAAATAAAAACTTCTATCTAAAGCTTGAATTTAATGTAAATTTAATTAGTATTGTCAAATACAAATTTTTTTATTTGTTACAACTAAAAACTCTCCATTTGTGGAAAGGCTATACCTTTAAAGTCAATAAAATTGCCTCAGAATAACTGAGGCAATTGTAATGAGCTGCTAAATCTAAAAGAGAGGTTTTGATGTTCTAACTATCCTTAATATAAAATAATTATATTTAAACAACAGCTACCCAAAGAGTTAGTTTATGCAAATTAAGTTTGTATAATTGAATATATTCTTGCTTAAATTAATAGACTACTGAATTTAGAAAAAATTCTCTATCTTTACAACTTATTAAACTTAATAGATATTCCATTATCATTGCCAATTTATCTAGATCAAGATGAAGAGCTTGGTTGCGTGTAGATTTCCTTAGTTTCCATTTGGTGCTGGTTGAGTAAACCACTCCATAGCTCTTTGGGCGATCGCACTCGGAACTGTGTGGAATCCGTTAAATTTGCTGATCTACTTGATAGGTTTTGGGCACATAGACAAAACCATCTCGCTGTGCATCCAGCCCTAGTGGATGTAACCCCGCCACAGCAGTTGTTGTGGGGCGAGTTGGGCGAGACAACAACCGTCCTTGAGTAGCTCCTGAATCAATCTGCTTTGAGCTTTCCATAACTAATAAGTTCCACTTCTGGCAATTGGATAGTTGAGAGACAGCGAGCGGTAAAATCATACCTGCTAGCCCAAACCGGAGTAGTTGCCGTCGTGTCCAGTCAGGAGGAAAGTTGTTGTCTTGTCTCACGGCGTTTTCTTTTTATCCTTGGCTACGAGTGCTGCTCTCCCCCGTGGGTACCCCCGTGCGTAGCTCCAATAGATCCGGTTTAGCAATAAAGCCAAAGTAAGTGGCGATCGCGGCAGTAAATCCATGAAGCCAGACATCATTTCCAAAAATTGGGATCAAGCCCAAAGTTGACTGGGTAGGAGGAAAAAGCCCCATGACAGCTAGTGGTCCGTAGAAGAGCGCTAGTGCTCCACTATAGAGGCGGGCACTGCCCAACGAGGCGGATGCAAAAATTCCCAGAAATCCCACAAGCAGGTGAACAATATTGTGTAAGACGTTGATGGGGAATAATCCCAGCAGATAACCGTATCCAGTTGTGAATGAAAGTCCGGCCATATCAGGTGTAGCCGTAGGCTCTTTAACAAAGCCTCCAATAAATCCCATAAAACCAATTAGAACAAAGATAATGCCAGTAATTAAGGCGAAGTACTGTCCTGCCTTCATCTGTCCTGTTTTCATCATCGAACTCCTTGCTGTTCATAACAATGGAAAATTTTCTTAACTCAACTATTCCTATGGATAGATGGTTAACTTTCTTCTAAGGCAAATTAAATTTGCGCCCCGTTTTTGAAGACTTGTGTTGCCACTACTCCTAATGCTGCTGCTCCCAAGGTGAAGAGCGTACCCCACTTTACCTTTGGATGAGTTTCTAACCAGGTAGAGATGCTCGCCTGTGTGCGATCGCTAAAATCTCCCTCAACGCGATCGAAGTCTGAGATCGGCTCAAATAGATTATCTGGGGCATCTTCTGGCTTGGGTTGGGCTGTCATCTGTGCCTTAAAACCGGTTTGCACTACGAAAGCATCCATCAATCGGGGTGAAAGCCGTTGGGCGAAAAGCATCATCTGTCCAGCATCACCAACAACAATGTCACGGGTTGGATGTTCGGCAACGTAAACAATTGCGTCAGCAACAGGCTGTGGTGAATAGAACGGCGGTATACCCTGTGGTTTGACACCAATCTTGGTGCGGGATTTATTAAACAGGGGCGTGTTAATCGAGGCTGGCATCACATTAAAGACTCCAACCCTGGTTGGCTGCAGGCAGACACAACAAGCGATGCACCTCGTTTGGCAAACAGCAGCGCCGTTTCTCGCCCGATGCCACTTGAAGCTCCTACGACTGCAACAACCTGCTGATTTATCGGCTTTAACTGCATTGTTTCTACTCCTTTATTGTCCAAATTTCCTATAAATCAAAGTTCAGGAAATACAATTTGCTCAAAATTTATTTTGATTATGTTTGAGATGCATTTTGGAGTGATTTTTTAAAATTATATTTATTAATATCTATAGTGCAAATTTAGTAATTAATTAAGCTTTAAAAATCAAACTAATACTTAAAATACCTGCTACTGTTTTCCTAAAACTTCTACCATAGGCACAGACCAATCTCTACCAGAAGAATAGCCTTTATTTAAGTTAATTAGTGACCGTGGTTACAAAAAAGTTATGAATGCCACAACTGCTAAAAAAGTGGTATCAGTTGAAGATTTACTATCAGTAAATATATTGTTAATAGGTATCAAATCAATGTCTTTTGCAGTTGTTGAGCATCCCGAATAGCATAACCATCTGGATCGTTATTGAAGTATACGTACACATCAAATCCTTGGGCGAGGAAAGAACGGATACGTTCAGCCCAGGTAGTTAACTCTTCATCGCTATAACCAATACTTGATTGCCCTTGGTGCATACGAATATAAGTCCAAGGGGTAGTCAAATAGACATCAAGGGGAACTGTTGAGCTTACAGGTAGACAAAGCGCTACACCTGCACGTTCCAGTAGTTTATAAACTTCTGGAATCAACCAGCTTGAATGGCGGAATTCAAATGTAAATCGTTGTTGCGGGTATGTTTGCAGCAATTCCAAAAAAGGCTGAAGACGCTCAATATTAATGTGCCAAGTATGAGGAAATTGAAATAAAATCGGGCCAAGTTTTTCTTGCAATCCAGATGCACGCTCCATTAGGCGCGATAATGGCTCAGTTGGATCTTTTAATTTCTTCATGTGGGTGAGGTAGCGGCTACCTTTAACAGCAAAAATAAATTTTTCTGGAGTTTGCGCTCGCCAACTTTCAAAAATAGACCTTTCTGGCAACTTATAGAAGGAAAAGTTAATTTCTACAGTCGAAAAATGCTGGGCATAAAATGATAGTTGCTGTTCGTTCTTGCAATGCGCTGGATAAAAAATATTCATCCAATGCTTGTAAACCCAACCACTGGTTCCAATTTGCAGCTTACCCATTCAGTTTCTCAGTTACATTATCTCTTGTAAACCACCAAGCCCAAGCCACTAATAAAGCCTGAAAAGGGAGCCGCAACCAAATCAGTGGCGGATCGTGTGGTAATGCTACAACCTCGATGTTATTAACTGCCTGATATAGATTAGCTGGGAAAACAGTAATAAAAAGTACAACGAGAAGCCATGCAGCAAAACGGCTAAGATTAGGAATTAATAATCCGACTCCAGCCAAAACTTCCAAAAATCCGCTAGTGTAAACCAATGCTAGATGGTGGGGAAGGTAATCCGGCACAATCTTCTCAAATCCGCTTGAGTGAGTAAAGTGCAAAGCACCAACTATTACCATCCCTACTGCTAGTATGATTCGGAAGACTAGTTTGTACCTTCTCATGTTCTAAATCTTCACCTCCAGCTATAGTGAAGCCTGATTTTCAGCTAGACTTTTTAGCCTCAAAAACTGCTGACGCATCATCACTAAATCTCCCCACGGCAAAACATAACGTATCCATGACCAAAAGTTATTTCTAGGATATTGAATATGTCCTTTAAGAATTAGACGACAAGTATTTTCTGTAATTGGAAAAATGACATAACTTGCTGCAATATTACCAAACATATCTATAGCTCGTTCGTCATCCATTACTATTGTTAAATGTTGATTTTTTTCAAATTCAACAAGTTTAAAAATGCCCATAACTCTTTGACCAAGAGCTAAATTTTCCACACCTGGAATTAGTTGTTTAGGACTTGGAGGCTCTGAGATTGAATCTTGCACCGGAAAAAACATCCTTTCGAGGCGATCAATCCAGTCATAACTGTAAGAGCCAACCTTGAGTTGACATAGCCATCGAAATAAAATTCGCTCTGGTGCTTTCACACTTATGGCTCGGAAATACGCTTCGTCACTATTTTCTATATAGCGATCGCATGGGAATGGCATCAGCCTTTCTTCAGGCGTAGATCCCCAAGTGTATGCAATATTTCGTATATTGACGTTTACCATTAGTCAGAGTTGAGATTTCCTTTATAGGCTTTCAGAATCAGCACACAGCTAGGTGCGTGTGTGATGATGCTATCCATCACCATTTGCACAGCTACCAACAGCCATCAGGCAAACCCACAAACCCTCGTTACCAGGTTCAACCTGGTAACGAGAACTAGATCGAATGGTGCAAGATATTAGCAGGGTTAATGCGATCGCTAAATTTTCTTTAGCTATCTTGCTCGGTGAGTGAAGCTGCCATCTGCTCTTGCAGTCTGCTTTTAGCTGTTTTAAACTCGGTAGCCATTTGCTTCTGCTGCTCGTGGCTGAAATTGTCGCGGAGTTTGGGGAATATATCCTTCTCTTCTTGATTAATATGAGTTCGCACCGCAGTTCTTAGCTGCTCTACTTTGGCTTTAAACTCGGATGAAGCAGGATCAACAGCCTTAATTTCGTCTAACATCTCCATCACTTCATCGGTTTGAGCGTATATTTCCTGTGTGTGTTCGTAATACGGACGAACTGCTGGGTAAACGACTTGTTCTTCGGCCATACCATGAACTTTGATATCTTTGTAGAGTTGCCCAAAATACTCTTGGATTTTTTGAGGATCGTTAGCACTTAAAATCTCCATAAACAGAGTATCAGCCTTAGTATGATCCATCAGGAGAAGCTCACGGATAGTCATCTCGTCATCGGTACGCGTGACTACACTACCTACCACGCCGGTTAAGGCTGCAACAGCATCTTGAACTCGTGCCCACAGTCCCTGCTGTGGCTGTAGTCCTGTCAGTTCGCGAACACCCAGAATTTCTAGAATCCCTTTGAGTTGCTCTTGATGAGCGCGGTTTTCAAAGTTAACTGTATTTAAAGGAGCGATCGCAGCTTCAACATCAGCACCAACAACTTGAGCAGCTTTGTGGATTAATAGTCCAGCCATCGTTTGCTTATGCTTGAGCAATTCATGCTCTTGTACTTTTTCAAACAAGGTTAGTTCAGAACCTTCCATTAGTTCCTGAACTTGCTCAATCATTTTCTGAGAGGTTTTCTTAGGCTCACCCTTAACGCCGTACTGAACAATCACAGTATCAAGAATGCCTAGGTTTTTTTGATCGTCTTTGAGCATATCCTGTAGGCGATCGCGAATCTCATCATCAGTGCAATCCTGAATAAATTGCTGCTCATTGTTAATCAGCAGATTTTGTAGTGCTTTCATATCTGCCAATTTTGTTGCAATAGAAAGGCGCTTGGTGTCATCCAAAGTTGATACCATTTTTTATTCCTCTAACAATTATTGAAGCCACCAAAATCTATAAAGCCTTCTGCAACTGCCTAGATTCTTTCTTGGTAAACACAGCCGCCCGATCCAGTTCCTCAGTCATATAAGCAACTGCCATATCCTGCGAGTTATACGCCCAGCCAACTCTTCCTTCAGAATCTAGAACAATACACCCAGCTTCTCCTGCAACCCTAGATGCCAAAACGTCAATTGCCATCTGCGCTGCTTCGTCTGGGTGTCTATCCCCATTCAGGAAATCGATCGCAGTTTTAGCTAAAACCACCGGAATAATCGACTCGCCATCACCTGTTGTTGAGCAAGCACCGAGTATATTGTCGGCATATAAGCCACAGCCAACAACCGCACTATCACCGACGCGTCCGGCTTGCTGATTTGTAGTGCCTCCTGTTGAGGTGCCAGCTGCCAAGGTGCCGCTAGCATCTAAAGCCACACAGCCAATGGTGTTGGGACGATCCAGAACTTCTTGCTGCTCCTGCCACTCTTGCCGTTGCTCATCAGCAACCAAGTCTTCTTTTGCACACATCTCGACTCCGTTCTCTGCGGCAAAGCGTTCTGCACTCCGCGCCACAAGGAATCTGGGCTTTTCATTCATAATTTTGCGTGCCACCGAGATGGGATGACGCACACCCTGAACTGCTGCTACTGCTCCCCAACCTAAGGTATTACCCTCCATCATTGCCGCGTCTAGTTCCACTTCTCCGTCGTTGTTAAGTGTTGCTCCCAGGCTGGCGTTAAAAGTCGGACTGGCTTCCAAAACACGGATGGCTGCCTCAACAGCTTCTTGGGCAGATCCCCCTTGTGTCAACACTGCCCAGCCAGCTTCTACAGCTGCCAAACAGCCAGCATTGTTGGCTGCAACCTTGTCTTCTGAGATGGTTTTCGCCCCACCGTGAACAATGATGCTCAGTGTCATATCTTTTCCTGCGTTTTTTGGCTTGTGTATTTGTGTATTCGTTAAGCTTTAAGCGCTCGTGGAATGACTGAAGTCATTTAACAGCAAGTTAACAATTTATTTTGGGATTTACCATGACTAATACTATTGTTTATTAGTTGATTTTTTGGATAAAAATTATAATTTTTGTTTGGTAATATTTATGTCCTTATTGATTTTTCTACTTATAAAGCAACAATAAGCTATGTTTGTTATATCGACTTCTACCAAAAGTTGAGATTAATTTATATCTGTACTACTAAACTTATGATTTATATGTGGAGCTTATTTTCGTTACGTGATTCAAAATTGTATTTAAGCAAACAAACTAACTTCACATTAAATATGCCTTGAGCTAGACAAAAGTTTTTGACATATATGCGGCGCGATCGCTTGTCTTGTTACCAAGATAATTATGAGGAAAAGAATTTACTGAAGAAAAACTGGAAAGCACTTTAACTGGCGGCACTGCCACCCGCTATAAATGGAACAAAAAAGTCAAATCCTCTTTCCTACCTACGGAAGCCGCTACGCGTCTACTGCCTCCTGCCTTGTTTTTTAAGAGCATACTATTTACCCAATCCAGTGCAATCCCTTGTTTTGTAAATTCTGCTCAATATACTGCATTTCTTCCAACGTTTCTCCAGCCACAATTCCAGAAATTCCGGTGTAGATTTTTCCGTATTTAACCTTTTCTAAAGCCGACAAAATGATAAAGTCTTTGCGCTCTAGTTCTGGTTTCAAGGTTACTAAAATAGAATCTAATGTCCCATCCATGCGGTAGTCAGTGGAATATTTAGCTACCTCCTTGCCCAGCCTCAGAAGAGTATGGCGCTGCAAGCAAAGTGGCGTTGAGCCATTAACTCGGAAATTAGCATCAATAGCATAAAGCTGCGCCTCTTTATCTTCCAGCACGTCAAAGCCTATCACGCCGAAATACCCCTGCTGGTGAGCGTACTTACCAATAGTGGCAATCATCGCAAAGAATTTGCTCATCTTAGTTTCGCGGTAGTTAATTAGCCCGCCTAAATAGTTTCCCTCTGGGGTGACAAGTTGGCTTGTAGTGCCGATGAGCGTTATATTTCCTGCCTTATTAATATAGAACTGCACGCAGTAGTTTTGTACGACATTCTTGACGAACTCCGAGACAATAATCACATCGAGTAACTTAATATCGAGATATTTCCTCAATTCTTCAAAGCAGTAGTTCAAATCGCTTTTGCTGTTGATAATATAGGTGCCTTCTCCTGAGAGTCCGTGGGATGTTTTGATTAAGTAGGGGAATTGTTCTGGTAGCTGAATATCTTGGAGACTGACAACGTGGAGATTGTAGCTCCTATATTTCGGACATTGTACTCCTAGTTCGGCTAGCGTTAATTTGCTGAGTAAGTGGTAGTGAGTGTCTTGTGCGATCGCGTGTTTTTGGGGTTGGAGATGATCAAAGGGAAATAGAGTGATGATTTTATCAAAGCGATCGCTATAGCTGAGTTCATCTAAATAAGTCGAGCAGTGTATATGCTCCATGTTGGAGTAGCTAAAGCCAAAATGCTCCTGCCAGTATTCAATTAGCAATTTTTGTGGTGGAATAATCACAATTCCTGGCAGGGTGTCGCCTAAAACGGCTAAATTTTTCCAAGGTTCCTTTTGGCAAACTTTGTCGAAGGGGGTTTTAGTAGCTTCACTACTGCCATCTTGAAGAAAGTATTTTTTCGTGTTGGGGTAAGCCGCCCAACTGGCAGTTGCAGGATAATTTAGGATGAACGCATAACGTTTATCTGTGGTGTCTTGAGCAAACAAATCGGAAAAAGAACTTCCTTGAAAGTGATGAAACTCAGATGTTGCGTTCATAGAAAATGTTTTCAAATCTCACTCCTGCATCTACCTGATCAACAAGGTATTGGTAGCAGAAATTTGATTCCTCCATCTGCAAGTAGAAAGAAAAGGTTGCTCGGTATTATTTCCTATTACTTTTGTTTTTATGTCTTTTAGGTGATTTTCGTCGTTCCACGAGTTTTTGGTGTCAGTAGTAGCTCTGTTGAGTACGGTTTCGTACTGAACTTTACGAGGATAGGAATTATCTTAAAATAATGGTTCTAAAGCATTCGGCATTGCTAGTTATTGTTCTTCAACTTACGACATTAGAGAATTTCCTAGTCTCTTGGTTAAAGAGCCTAATCATTCGATGAAGAATTGATAGCATTTGTCTCTACACAAAACGTTAGGCAAATGTTGTCTGCTTAATTTAGTAACGCTCTTTAGATTCGGACAAAGTACTTCCTGATGATGTGTCATAATTTTTCTTTATCCCTTAATAAATATTTACCGCTCAATGGTCTGCAAGTGCTTGTTGTAGATAGTGACTTTGATTCTAGACTTCTGCTGACAATGGTGTTTGAAGGGTATGGCATTGAGACGATCAGCGCGACGTCAACAAATGAAGCTCTCACAATTCTTAAACAGGTTAAACCAGATCTGCTGATCAGCGAAATTGGCTTGCCCAATGAAGATGGTTACTCGCTGATACACAAGGTGAAAGCTCTTGAGGAAGCGCAACAAATCGAAATTCCAGCGATCGCTCTGACGGTATACGATACGGAAGAAGATTGTGCCAATGCCCTATCGGCAGGCTTTTGTAAGCATTTATCAAAACCTTTTGACATCGACGAGTTAATTGCAACAGTTGCTTGCTTGGCTAGACAAGTTCAATTGGTGCCTGCAAGATGAATGCAACTGCTTTTACTCAACAAATCAAGGCGATGTCTGATCGCTTAGTTGATCTATATCAAGGAATCAATACCTTTTCACTACCGCCTGCTCATCTGTCAGCGGCTCTTCCTGAACTCGGCATTGCCTTTGAGCGACTTCAGGTAGCAGCAGAAATACTGTACCAGCAGAATGAACAGTTATCATTGGCTGACCAAACTGTAAAAGCCGAACGCCAGCGCTACCAGGAGTTGTTGGAGTTTATTCCAGAGGCGTGCCTCTTGACAGATGCGGCAGGAATAATTCAAGAAGCGAATGGGGTGGCTGGTAAGTTGCTTAATTTCCCGCAATCACTGTTGATTGGTAAGTCTCTAACCACTTTTGTAACTCATGAAATGCGGCAACAATTTCAGGTTGAGTTGCAGCGACTTCAGGAAAGACCTTGGAAACAGGAGTGGCAAGTCCGCTTGCAGCCTGTACAAGGAGTAGCTTTTGATGCGAATGTCCTCGTAGAAGTCAATCGCCACACATCAAACCAACCACTAACACTGCGCTGGCTATTGCGTCAGTTGAGCGATCGCAACCAGGTTCAAGTAGCTGAACAGCCTGACAGCAATACTAATGTAGGCTACCCTTTGCAGGTTTATCACAAGGGGGAAACAATTCCTTTAAACCCTCAGACGATTTGGCAGGTTTGTTCGGGACTGGTGAAGCTAACAACGTTTTCTCCTAACGGTCAACAGGTGTTAGTTGGGTTAGCAGGAGCCTCAGCCCCGTTTGGCCCTAGCTTGAGTGTTCTACCGTTCTATGAGGCAACTGCCCTCGCCGATACTAAGTTATGGTGCATTCCCCTCAGCGAGTTCTTGACATCTCCTGAACTCAAACAGCGCCTTTTACCCGCAATTAGCCAACGATTGAGACAAACCGAATCTTTGCTAGCTATTTACGGGCAATCACGAGTCACAGACCGCTTGCATAATTTATTACAGTTATTAAAGCAGGAACTTGGGCAACCTGTAGCGGATGGAACTCGGCTGAGTATTCGTTTAACTCATGAAGACCTTGCCACTGCTTGCTGCACAACTAGAGTTACCGTCACTCGGCTGCTGAGGCAATTACAGCAGCAAAAGAAACTGAGTGTAGACTCCCGTCATCACCTGATTTTGAAGGCATAGGAAAATTTTTGGGGAAAGGGTTAAAGGCAAATGACACTTAAGTTAAGGGCAAGAGGGTAGCTCTGCTGCCCTCTTTTTGTATCTGTAAAAACAGTTCCTTGTTACAAAAACTTTTTTAGAATTAGTCTTCTGGTTTATTTGACTTATCCATTTTGCTCGTTGATAGCCTTTACTTAAGATTTACATAATTGAGCTCAATGACTTGTGTACGAGTTGTGTAACTTTCCAAATGACTGCTGAAAACTATTTGCTTGCTACCCTATCTCGTGAATTATACGAGAAGCTCGCCCCGAAGCGAGTATCGTTGTCTCTGGGTGAAAGACTCCACGGACCTGGAGAGATTATTCAGGATCTCTATTTCCCAATCGATTCCCTAATCTCGACAACCATCACCATGAGTGATGGCTCTGTAGCTGAGACGGGTCTGACTGGCAACCGGGAAGTATTTGGCATCAACACCTTTATGGGCAGAAGTGAGACTACGCAGACTGAATCTGCCATACAGATTCCTGGCAGCGCGATGAAGGTGGATGCGCGGGTGGTGCGGGAGGAGTTCGAGCGCAATAAGGAATTGCGTGACGTGATGCTGCGCTACACTCAAGCCCTGATTGCGCAAATCTCACAGACTGCCGCCTGTAATCGCCTCCATGTCCTGGAGCAACGCTTGGCACGCTGGCTGCTTGAGGTGCAAGACCGTGTTGAATCGAATGAACTTCCACTGACGCAGGAGTTCATTGCCGCTATGCTAGGCGTGCGCCGCGCTGGTGTCACCCAAGCCGCTCAAAAGCTTCAGGAGAGCGGTATTATCTCGTACAATCGCGGTCATATCAAGATCCTCAATCAACAGCGACTAGAAGCAGCTTCGTGTGAGTGTTTCAGAACCGTTAGAGACCAATACGACCAGTTACTCGGAAAAAAGCCAAGAGATTCTGCATCAGGTCTTTGTTGCAAACAGAGGACAGAAGGATGATTTGTATATGCCTTCCCTTATTAATCACTACCTTTTATTCGTCTTTCCACTGCAAGACCGATCGCAATAAACAATACAGTCAAACCTTGAATAGCATAAACTACAGTGACGGGAACACCTGCACTGCGCTGCATTACATTCGCACCACTACGCAAGGCACCAAAAAATAAAGAAGTAATAACTACACCTAAAACACTACCCCGACTGAGGAAGGCGATCGCGATCGCATCAAATCCGTAACCGGGGGAAACTTGTTCAAACAGGCGATATTTCAACCCCATCACCTCAGAAGCACCCGCCAACCCTGCTAATCCACCTGCTAACGCCATCACTAAAATAATTGTGCGTTCTACAGAAATACCAGCGTAACGGGAAGCGATCGGGTTAAATCCGACGGCGGTGATTTGATAACCAACAGGCGATCGCACTAACAACACCCACAAAATTCCTGCTGCAACTAACGCCAGCAAAATTCCCGCATGAGCGAGACTTCCTGGTAAAACAATCGGCAATTGTGCAGATTTGGCAATTAATGGTGAATAAGGGCTAGGTGCATCTGGTGCTTGCAGTGGGTTTTGAACCAAGTAACTAACTAAATTTACGGCAATATAATTCAGCAGCAACGTAGTAATTACCTCATTTACCCCGCGTATAGCTTTGAGATAACCCGGAATCCAACCCCAAACCGCACCAAAGAGAAAACCAGCCAGCAACGCCAGTGGTACGTGAATTATTCCCGGTAAACCTTGCACGTACAACCCTACCAAAGTACTTCCCAAAGCACCCAGATAAATTTGCCCTTCTCCACCGATATTAAATTGCCCTGCACGTAACGCTACCAACACCCCTAAACTAGTTAACAATAGGGGTGCCATTTTGGTGAGAGTATTGCCAAATCCAAAATATGTAGAGAGAGATTCTTGAAATAGGGTGGTATATGCAGTAACAGGATTAGCTCCTGCAAGTAAGATTAGAATTGCGCCGACGATGAGAGCAGATACTATAGCAATTAGAGGCGAGAAAATTGGTAGAGTCAGGCGTTGAATACGGTTAGTTCTAATCATTTACAAGTATCAAATTTTTTGACGGTATTCTGGGGAGAAGTAAATATAGTCTTTGTCCAAAAAATCTATTAGATCTATAAGTGCGTGCTGAAGCAAAATTAATCGTTGCTCGTCATAATCAAATTTATTTGCCAGTTCATCAATATCTTTTTCAAGTTGAATAAACCAGCGTGCTATTTTGCTCAAATCAAAGCTTAATTGCAAGCAGAAAGTATTAAAATCTCAGTCAAATGCTCTACCTTGTTAAACGCAATGATAGCCAACTCCCAACTTCAAAAAATGACTATCGAGGAATACCTCGAATGGGAACCACTACAAGACTGCCGTTATGAATATGTCAACGGTGAAGTCTTGGCAATGACTGGGGGTACTATTCCCCATAATGATATCGCCCTTAACATCTACAGGGCATTATATCCCCATCTACGTTCTAGAGGCTGTCGCATCAATGTTGCAGATGTAAAAGTACAGGTTAGCCCTAATAGCCCATATTACTACCCAGATGTTATTATTAGTTGCGATTCGCGGGACTTGAATGCTCGCAAATTTATTCAATATCCTAAACTAATTATCGAAGTTCTTTCTCCTGGTACAGAAGCCAAAGATAGAGGTGAAAAATTTGCCTACTATCGTACAATTCCTACTTTACAAGAATACATTATCATTGAATCTGAAAAAATTGGAGTCGAATCTTATCGTCGTGGTGAAGGCAGAATGTGGCTTTATTACCCGTACACAGAAGGAGATATCATCACGATAGAAAGCATTGAATTTAGTTGTGCGATTGAACTCCTTTATGAGAATGTGAATTTTGAAAGCGAAGAATGAATATAAAGCTAATTGTTAGCTATCAGTTGAAGCACTAAAGTTTATTGGCAATTGAATATCAGGTATCTCTTCCGCAGTTAAAGTAACTACTTTCCCATCTTGCATAATACTAATCGACTCACCTAATTTGCGATGTCTTTCAATCGCTGCGGCAATAGCTGCTTTTACTCCAGCATCAATTTTGGTGTGTAAGGTTCTCATTTCTGCTTCAGTCATTTCATTCCTCCGTGATTTGACTCCAAATCTCATCTACATAAATGATAGGTTGTCGATCAATAATGCGATCAACCACTAAGATAGGAATTTCCTCCCCGTGTCACCGTGTCCCCGCGTCAGAGCGTCTTGTTATCCCTCCACCCATCAACAAACCTATCTCCTCCACTGTCGCTCTCTGGGCATCCAAAACACCCACAAACTCACCCCTGTACATGACGGCAATCCGATCGCTCATTGCCATCACTTCCTCTAACTCTGTCGAAATGTACAAAATCGCTGCACCGCGATCGCGTTCTGCCAACAACCGCCGCTGTACTGCTTCTGTTGCTCCTACATCCAATCCTCGTGTTGGTTGCATCGCCACAATTAATGCGGGTTCTGCGCTCAATTCCCTTGCCAAAACCACCTTTTGTTGATTTCCCCCCGATAGTTGGCTTACCTTAACATCAATCCCCACCGCTCGGATATCAAATTCTTGCATTGCAGACTTGGCATTTTTAGCTATCGCCTGAGGTTGCAGCAAAAAGCGGCAGCAAAAAGGTACTTTCTTAAAAGCCTTTAAAATCAGATTTTGGGCAATGCTAAATTGCAATACTAAACCCGTTTTCTGCCTATCTTCTGGAATGTACCCCACTACAAGAGGAAAGGAGTTGTGTGTAAACTCAATTTTCCCCTGTCTAACACTTCCCAATCCTGCTACAGCATCAGCTAATTCTCGCTGCCCGTTACCATCCACACCAGCAATACCTAAAATTTCTCCTGCTCGCAGTTCAAAAGTTACATCCCGAACAGCGATCGCACCTCGCTGATCTAGAACTTGCAATTTCTGTACTGACAATACTGTCTTTCCTAGTGATACTGGAGATTTATGCAGCTCTAAAGAAACCTCGCGCCCTACCATTAAGTCTGCTAATTGTTGAGGTGTTGTTTCTTGAGTTGTTTTTGTAGCTACCACACGCCCTCGCCGTAACACTGTTACTGTATCGCATAGGTTCATTACTTCTTCTAACTTATGACTGATAAAAATAATTGTGTTTCCAGCAGTGGCTAATTGGCGGAGAATTGCAAACAAAGACTCTACTTCTAATGGTGTTAAAACAGCTGTTGGTTCATCGAGAATTAATAACTTAGCTTGGCGGTAGAGGACTTTAAGAATTTCTACCCGCTGTTGCATTCCAACTGGTAAGTTTTCTACTTTGGCAGTAGGTTCAACTTCTAATTTGTAAGTTTGAGATAAAGATGCAATTTCTTGGTGTTTTTTACGTAGATTAAGGTGCCAATACTTCTCTTTTCCTAAAATGATATTTTCTGTTACTGTCAATTGGGGTACAAGCATGAAGTGTTGGTGAATCATGCCTATACCTAGTTGAATTGCCTCTTGTGAAGATGTTATTTTTACTAGTTTATTTTCTAAATAAATTTGACCAGATTCAGGTTGATAAATTCCACTAATAATATTCATTAAAGTGGTTTTTCCTGCACCATTTTCGCCTAAAATTGCGTGAATTTCACCCGCTTCAATACTAAGGCTGATATTGTCATTTGCAATAAATGAGCCAAAGCTCTTAGTAATTCCTTCTAGGCGTAAATGTGTCATATTATCGTTTTTTAAACGCAGAGGAGTGCAGAGGAAGCGCAGAGTAACGCAGAGATTTTCATAGATAATTTGCTAAGAAGAATTTCTCGTGCAAACGTAAGCATGAGAAGATTAAGCGGTTGTTCTTTTAACACAACGTGTATTTTTACCACTCTCTTTGCAATTTTCAAAAGTAATCTTTTTAGCAACAATATCCTGCTTTGTACTCAATGCTTCTTTTTGTACTAACTCTGGAACCATGTCACCAAATTTTCCTAGAGTCAAGATATCTGGTCTTTCTAAGCCAATGGTATATATTTGACCTTTCAATTCATTTTTATTTGCTAATTCTGCTAGATAAGCAATAGCTAAATCCATGCGTTTAACAGCACTTGTTAAAACTGCTTTTGGAGCAATTTCTAATTGGTCTTTTGTGTTACCAAAAGCATAGATTTTTTTATCACTTGCTGTTTGTAGCACTACGGGAGAAGCACTATCTAACCATTGGTAAATTACATCAGCGCCAGAAGAAATTAAGGCGAGTGTGGCTTCTTTGCCTTTGGCGACATCATTCCAATCTCCTGTGAAGGAAGACGTAATTTTAATATTTGGCTTCACCGTTTTTGCTCCTAGTTCAAAGCCACGTAATTCTTGCTCCGTAGCTTCAAATTTTTGTCCGGCAATGTAAGCTAGTCTGTTGGATTTTGACATTGATGCACCGATAATGCCACACAAGTAGCTAGCTTGCAGGTGATCTATTCGCAAAGCAGCGATATTTTCGCCTTTAACTGCACCATTTACAGCTACAAAAAATGTGTAGGGAAACTGTGGTGCAACTTGTTGAATAGCTGCATCAAATTGTCCGCCGTGGGCAAACACCACATTGTAATCCTTGCGAGCAAAATCAGATAGTACTTCCGCTTGATCTGCTTGTGCAACTTGTTCTACGTAAGTCGTTTGGGCATCCAGCTTTTGTTTAGCCAACTGTACGCCTTCGTAACCAGATTGATTCCAAGCTTGATCGCTAATTACACCAGGAAGGGCGATCGCTATTTTCAAACTTCTGCCATTCATTGTCAGTTTTGGAGTTTGACCACTACTGCAAGCTTTCAGTAGTAAACTCGTGCTAACTGTAGCTGAACCATACAAAAGAAATTGACGTCTACCAAAATTTAGCGCCATATACCAGTCTTTATAAATAGATCTAGATATAGGTACAGAATACAGAAAAATTCGACAGCTAGCAGCAAGGATAAAGAGGATGGGGAGACAAGGAGGGGGAC
>NZ_AJLN01000123.1 GCF_000317285.1 Chlorogloeopsis fritschii PCC 6912
TGCTCCTGAAACTCCTGAAGCTCCTCTGCTTCCACTCTCCCCCCTCTCCCCCCTCTCCCCCCTCCTCTTTGTTCCTAGTCCCTAGTCCCTAGCCCCTAGCCCCTAGCCCCTAGCCCCTAATCCCTAGCCCCTAATCCCTAGTCCCTTTTACTAATTGTGGTTGTCCCCAAAGAATTCGTTCCTGTTTGTAGATGGCAATTCCCGGTTTAGCTCCTTTGGGTTTGTAAACGTGCTTGGGTTGGGTGTAAATTATTGGTACTTGGTCACTTTGACGAGCGCGACTGTAGTAGGCAGCAAGATTAGCGGTAAATTGCAAATCAATTTCTTCTGGAACAGCACCAGGTTGTAGCCGCAGCAGCACATGACTACCTGGAATTTCTTGAGCGTGAAACCACAAATCGTAATCACCTGCAACCCGAAATGTTAATTGATCGTTCTGGCGATTATTACGACCAATTAATACCTCAAAACCGCCAGGAGTGCGATAACGATAAAAATTGTTACTGGTTTCGCTACCGTTGCGGCTGCGATATTCTGGATCTTCTAAATACCGTTGCTGAATTAGCTCCTCGCGGATTTCTTCTAAGGTTTGTAAATCTTCTGTTGTTTGGTAGTTTTCTATTTGAGCGATCGCAGCTTCTACTTGTTCTAAATACTCGATTTCGGCATTCACTTCTTTAAGTAAGGGTTCTACAGCTAAACGAGCGCGTTTGAGTTTTTGGTGCTGCTTGTAAAGATTTTGAGCATTTTGCACGGCATTTTTATCTGGTTCGAGGGCAATTTTTACACTCTTGCCAGTCTCAAAATCAGGGAGGCTAATTTCTTTCATCCCCACCTGCCAGTCTTGTAAATGCGCCATCAATAAATCTGCTTTGGTGCGATACTCGTCAGCGCGATCAGATTCCTGCAAGCGTTGCTCAAAAGTTTGCGCTTTCAATCGTAATTTCTCTAAAACATTACTCAGTCTCTGACTCAACTGATGCCGCAGTTGAGAAAAAGTTTGTTGATTGAGCCAATCTGTGTAGTAGCGATTGAGTAATTCTTGAATATCTGTTGCAGGCTCAATTACATCCCAACCAAGTACTGTGTATCCAAAACTTGTCCAAGCGGGTTGAAACTTTTCGTTAACTAGGGCTTGCAGCCATTCTTGCCAACGTGCAAATAGTCTTTGCCAGTCATCAGGTTTAAGGGCATCGGTGTTAGTTTCTGGATCTATATCAGCTACCAACAGCATTGACTCTACCAGTGCAGGAGAAACACCGCGATAATTTTTCAGCAACTGTCGTTTAATAGTTCCTGGTATGAGGCTTACTCTTTCTTGCCAGCGTTGTTGGGATTCGCTCAAACCAGGTATAGCACCAGTTAGACTAGGTGGTGTTTCATAAGGTTGTCCGGTAAGAATAGGACGAACGCTGGATTTTTGTTGGTTAACTTGGCGGGCAGGGGTGATGATGGTATTACTGGCATCGGTGAGAATAACGTTACTGTATTTGCCCATGATTTCCACGTAGAGGTGATACAGCGCGTTTTCTCCAGGGCGACGGGCAAACTGCAAATCAATAGCTCTCTCCCAAGGAGCGATCGCTTCCACTGTTACCAATGCCAAACCATTCAATTGGTGAATTAGTTGTTGGCTGAAGGTGAAGGTATCTGGTATTCGCGGCGGTGGATCGCCGATATGCAGGCGGGCTGCTTGGGGGTGCCAGGAAATTTCTAGCCAACCCCGTCCTTTGAGGGTACGTAGCGCTATAGAAATCGTGTAGCGATCGCGCTGGTAAACCTGTTCCAAGCGCGAGGGTAACCAATTCGCACGGATATCACTACAAACAGCTGTGAGCGTAGTAAAGTCAAATGTTTGCACAACGATTGCCGTTGATGTAAAAACGTTCGATGGTCAACAGATGCCCATCCTATCTAATCGTAAAGGGGATTGGGGACTAATGACTAGGGATTAGGGGAGCCAGCGCGTTGGGCGGCTACCCTCCGGGAAGCCGCTTCGCGTCTAGTGCCGACTTGAAGCGACTGGCGTGCTAGGGGCTAGGGACTAGGGGCTAGAGACAAGACACTATTCTCTTTTTCCAGGTGTCTCCTTGTCTTTGCGTCTTTGCGTCTTCTCTTCAGAGACTTATGCAAAAAACTAACTCTCAATTTGATACAGGAAGCATCAGGTGAGAGTTAGTCTTACATAATAGGTAATTGGCATTGACATCATTTATATATTTACCTGTTAGCCATCACCAATTCCCTATTACCTCTAATTAACGAGGTTTATGAACTCAGTAATACCGCTTCTTTTTCTTCCACTTTTGTCTGTAAAATCTCAGTGTATAGTTCACCGAGTTGACTTGCTACACCATCCCAACTAAACTTGCTTTCTACTCGTTGTCTACCACCTTTGCCTAATTTCTCCCGCCACTCTGGATTGCCGAGAATTCTATCAATCGCAGTAGCAAAGGCATCTACATCTTGTGGTGGTGCAAGTAAACCAGTTGCTTCGGGAACAACAGTGAACTGAAGTCCACCGACATCACTTGCTACTACTGGTGTATAGCTTGCCATCGCTTCAATTGCCACCAGTCCAAAGGGTTCGTAGTGACTGGGAACAACACAAACATCAGCAGCAGCGTAATAACTTGGCAGAATTTCCTGACTAAGTCGCCCAGGCAGGGTGGTAAAGTCTTGCATTCCTAATTCGGCAATTATTTCCTCAATTCGTTCGCGTTCCATGCCATCGCTTTGACCTGGTACGCTACCACCACCAATAATTAGCTTGAGGTTTCTATTGTCACGAAATTCTGACTGTCCTACCGCACGCACCAAGGTTTCTATACCTTTGCGCGGATCAAAACGTCCCACGTACAATACAATTTTGTCTTCGCTGTCAAATCCTAACTCTGCTCTTGCAGCTTGACGATCAATCCAACCAAATCGACGAATGTCAGTACCGCAGGGGATGATATCAATATTACCTTTTGTGGAGACAAGCGATCGCATATGCTCTTTTTCCTGCGGACTTGTAGCCACAATTCGTTCTGCTGTTTCCAGAACTTCTTTTTCTACTGCTAACCTTGTACTGGCAATGAGAGGAACTGTCTTGATGGTATTGTATTTAACCGCTCCTAAAGAGTGATATGTATGAACCTGCTTGCTGCCTTGGATTTTCTTTAACTGCATTCCTACCCAGCTAGAAAGCCAGTAGTTTGTGTGAATTAATGGATATGTAAAACCATTTTCCTTTTGGAATGCCAAAAAATTTTTCACAAATTCTGGCAAATATCCAAACAGATTGTCTCTGGGAACAAATTCCACAGAACCCGCTTGCAAACGTATAGTCCGACAATTGGCACTATGTTGAACTATTGTTTGTTGTTCTTCGCTGATTTTACGGGTAAACATATCGACTTGCCATCCCAGTTGGGCTAGCGCTTCGCCTACGTGCCGAACATAAACGTTTTGACCTCCAGCTTCCTCTTTACCAATCTCAATTGCTGGATCGCCATGGACTGAAATCAAGGCGATACGTTGTTCAGTTCTAGAGTTCATAGTTTGTTGGTTTGTATATTGAACGAGGTTTTAGGTAGATTGCGGTTTTACCTAGCCTTACCTAACCTCAATCTTGTGGAAAGTTTAAGCAATATTTATTTTAATTTAATACGTCAAACATTTTTATACATCTACTACCAGAAGTACTCTGTTTTTATAAGTAATTGTATTGATTATTTTTATATCTACTTGTATTTTTTATATCTAGTTAATATAGTCAATAACCTATTTTTTGTATTTTAAGTTACTTAATTAAATAAAATTAATATTTATTATTAGTATATCTTATAACAAAATTTTGATTATAATCTCAGTTATAAGTATTATCTAATACTAAGTAAATTCTACTTTCTTTCTGCCATTTCTTTAAACAATAGGAAAGCTATCTCATGATTTTATGAGTTATAGTTTACTATTATTTTCATACACTTAAGTAATAAGTATTGAGTATAATAATATGTATATATAACAACGCTATTTATATGTAAATATGACTAACTATAAAATTTATATCGTATTTTTTGATACGACTATTAATGTTGTATCAATTTTATCAATTATTAAACTTTAATTAGAATGGCATATAGTTATGATAATTCCATAACCTTATTCCTATTTTGTATCTATAGACATAGAAAATAGTAATGAAAACATACTAAGGACACATAGTAAATAATAACTAGGTAAGATCATTGCTACAGGAAGAATCCTAAATTTATCTGTGGAGTCAATCCAAAATCTAAAATTAAAATGACTGTGTTTGCCAAACCAGAATTGACAAGCTGGTATGCTGGGAAAGATACAAAATAACTAGCAAATGCTTTGGAAGTAAATTTACTGCCTCCTAGTCTGTGTTATTATCTGGCAGTAACAGCTATGCCTATGGAACTACACTTTATTCCTGTTGAAGAGTTTTATTTTGCTCTTACCTTAGCCGTTCGGACACTAGAAGAATTAGATAAACCTGGTTTGGTAGAACAGGTGCGATCGCGACTGTTAGCTGAATGCGGTAAACCTTCAACAGTCGCTCCTGGCAAACAGAACACCTTTAACTATGTATTTAAGGTACAAGGTATAGACTGCAGCCCAGCACCTGAGCTAATCGTTTCCATCTCAGACTGGCAAAATAAGCTGCGTTTAAGTAGCGACTATGGCTGGATGTTAGATGAACAACGCAAGCCTATTCATACAGAAAAATTTGACCAGCGTCCACACTTCACCAAACAGTTGCGATCGCATTTACAACAATGGCTAGAAATACCCTTTAGCTAAGTCGCTAGAGGATAATGGATGTTTAAGGGCACTTAAAAGTGCCTAAACCATGTTTCTTCCTTGCGGCTCAAGCCACAAGGTTTCCACATTTCCCACAAGGTTATGTAAATTAACTGGTAGTTTGAGCAGCGAGCATTTGCTTGAGCTTTTCTAACTCAGAAGCCCAACGAGGATCTGGACGAATAGCTTCTGTGTCAGCAGAGGAGCTTTCTTTGCTACCACCACCACGCCGAGACTTCTTAGATTTCTTGTTTTCTTTCGTGGGGCTAGAACCAGCATTTCCACCAGTATTGACTACTGGTTTGGGAGTTGGATTTTCTTCATTCTCCTCTCCCTTGGTACGTGGTAATGCTTTTTCTATCTTAATAGCAGAGTCTTTGAACAAATGACCATTGTACTTTTCAATAATATGGTCTGCTTGTTCGTCATTATTTACAGTCAGAAAACCGAAGCCACGGCATTTGCCCGTTTTACGGTCTTTAATTAGCTTCGTGGTGACATTATCACCTTCTTCTGCAAACACTGCTTGCAATTCTTGACGTTCTATTTCTTCTTTAGGCAAATTGCCTATATACAGGCGAACAGACATGGACTATACCTCCAGAGTGGATTTAATAACGATTAGGCAAAAAACAGCAACGCGGCTTTAGCTTTTGATTGATGCTATTGCACGGCACTATCGCAAGCCAGTTTTTCAACTTAAAACTTTTAACCTATACAATACAGTTTTTTACCAAAATCAAGCTTGTTTAATACAAAAGCGTACACTGCGCTAATAACACCTTTATTCTAAGAAATTATGAATCTTATAGCTTAATGCTGACCACAGGAAATGCCTTTAATACTTTTCAAATAATTAAACACCATTTCTTACATTATCACGGTATTTTCTACGTAGCTAGTTCAGGACACACATTTCCGACTTTTATATGAATGCATCGTAACATAAAATACTTTTTTTCTGAAAATCATTTTTTCTAAAATTCAAAATTTTTAGAAACAAAAACCAGCCTATGGCTGGTTATCTTGCTGCTGTGTTGGGAGGAGAAAAGGGGATTTATAAGCGCAAGCAGCCAAGAGTGATAACTAAGCTGGGTGGCTGAGTTATGTTGGTTGCTAGATTTTATGTAAATAAATGTAACAGTTTTTGAAAGTAACTGCAACTTTTGTTTAAAAACTGCTGTAACTCAGGTTCAACAGGCCAATACAAGGGGATAGGGGATAGGGAAAATAATGTGTGTAATTGGTTTTGTCTGAATACTTAACTAACCAGTCAGAAGGATGTACGCTCCCCAAACCTCTAATGCAACAGCTAAGGCAACAGAGCAAATCGGATGAAAGCTAGGAGCCGTTTTTCCACTTTGAGTTTGCAAGGTTTGGATATCAATCCAAGGTGTTGCTCCTCGCCGCAACCAACCAGTGACTGTTACTTGCCTACCAATTAAATCTTGAGCTTTAAGAGATTTTCCAAACCAAGAAGCTTGGTGTAATTTTATTAATCCCGTAGGAGATTGCAGGATTAAATCTTGCCCAAAGTAGTTGCTAATACCTTGACGACCTAGTAATTTACCAACTAAACGTACACCAACGCTATCAATAGGGAGGGCGGTTGGGTTGGTTAATAGCTCAGGCAGGTGTTCATCAGTTTGTACGGTAGTAGGTTTAATATCTGGAAAGAAGGAATTCATCCGTAGCAAGATGCCAATGCTAAACCCAATCACCATGCAACCTATAACATAGCGCCAATCATCGTAGATCCACTTCAGGTTTAACAGTTTGAGTGCAAAGGCTGTTTGCCAAACTACCCAAATCAGAACTGCACACACAATACCCAAGGGAATTCCCAAAAAAGGAGCTATTTGTAATAGAAAAGATTGACGCTTAATACTAAAGGGCTGTTGGCTTTCTAGATACAGTTCAGGGGCTATGTGCCAATGACGAGCAATTCGACATAGGCGTTTGAGGCGATCGCCCATTAAAGGATGAGTATTATTAATTACAAACCACCAACGGTAAGGATTAAAGCAATCCCACATCAAGAAAGATTCAAAGGTGGTATAAGGGGCAATAGTACCCAAACAAAGGCTCTGCTTGTAGCCTACTGGCATAACTATATTTAAGCTTTCTAACTGCCAGCTAGTGTGTTCTTGTTGTTGCACATCATCAGTAATGCCAATCGCAATTTTGAGTAGAGCGCGAACAAGTCCATTTGGATTACCTGTAACTTCTGCACCAACGCGATCGCTATAGTAAAGCCGCACTTGAGACAACCACAAAGCAGTTCCTACGAACAAACACCAAAAACCATAGATAATACTTGCCAGTACCCCAAAAACAGTACGCCATACCTGCGAAGCTTCATCGCTCCACTTCGCAATCTGTTGATAGAGCAAGTAAACCGGAATTGTCACCAGCAACACCAGCGACATAATCGTACAATCTTTATGAGCAATATGCCCCAATTGACTGGCGTAGATTGTGGCGATTTCATCTTCAGCTAGTTGCTCTAACAATCCTTGGCTTACCACAATCCGGGCTTTGCGGGACAAATGTCCATATGTAAAGGCAATTGGTGCTGCAATTGGCAAAACACGCAGTTTTGGTATCTGCCAACCCCTTTGCTGGCAATAACGTTGTAATACCCGCACTGCTTCTTTACTATAGCGATTTAAAGTATCCTTCTCTAGTGGTTTTTGACCGTAAAATTCAATCAGCAGCCAATCCAATAACCACGGTGAGACGCACATTAAGAGTAAAAGTAAAATCAGCAATAAGGAAGTCGGATTGCGATATAAAAGCTGTATTGGCTCAACAAAGGGCAGTTTGACTAAAATATCATTGATAAATTTCATTGCCCACATCACCAGTGCCCGAAGCACCCAAAATAAGGCAATAAATGTTCCTACCTCCAGCAGGCGTAATAGCTTTAAACCGCGCTTGGGCAGAGGTTGCCATACTTTAGCACGTCCTGCGTGCCGCCAATAAAGAATAGGTGGCTTGGGTTTTTCTAGCTTAACAATCGCAGACGAACTACTAGAAGCAGCTGGAGTGGAGGTGGTGGGGAGTGGGGAAGTGGGGGAGTGGGGGAGAATGATTCTCTCGTTGTTCCCTGTTCCCTGTTCCCTGTTCCCTGTTCCCTGTTCCCTGTTCCCTGTTCCCTGTTCCCTTTTCCCTGTTCCCTTTTCCCTGTTCCCTGTTCCCTGTTCCCTGTTCCCTGTTCCCTTTTCCCTGTTCCCTGTTCCCTGTTCCCTGTTCCCTGTGGTTGGATGAGATGATGAATTCTCAAAAGGAACAAATCCAGTGACATCTTTTGTTGAAGAATCAGATTTCTGATAACGTTTTCTTAATTGGGCTAAAGTGGTTTCTGCCCACTCTTTGACTTGGAGACGCTCGTTTTGAGATAAAGTCTCACACAAGGCGATCGCTTTTGGTTCTTCACCAGTATGAGAATAAAGAACGACTAAGCCAATTTGCGCTTGTACAACCTCAGTGCGATCGCTCGCTGTCGTAGCAACTTCTTCTAATATTGCTTTTGCTTTTTGGTAGTCTTCTTGCTTGAGGGCGGTTAAACCAGCCTTCAAAGATGGTTTTGGATGTGAAGGCATAGTCTTACTTAGTTTATTGCAATTAAATAACTTTTATATTTATTGTGTTTGGTAAGTAGGTGGACATAATTAAACGTAAAATATCTTCCCTTCTGCCTACTTTCGCTTATCCGCTACGCGTCTACTGCCTCCTGCCTTCTTTTGAGGCTGTAAGGGTGTAAAGGAAAGTGAGGGAATGGAAAGTAGAAGAGTAATAAAATAATATCTACCAACTACTAACCACTATCTACTCACCATTCACTTTAACCTTCGACTGGCTGTTGCGTAGAAATTACCGGGGCGATCGCACTTAATTTTAACTCTGGATGATCTTCCTGCAATTGATGGCAGTTCCATTCGTTGCGGAACAGTAGAACTGGACGTCCCATACTGTCTTTCACTATGGTTGTATTGAATAAGCGCTCTACTTTATCGAGAGCTTCCCAGCCGCCCTCAACCCAACGAGCAACACTGTAAGGCAATGATTCTAGCAGAGTTTCCACTCCATATTCATTTTGTAAGCGGAATTGCACCACTTCAAATTGCAACTGTCCTACTGCTGCCAAAATCGGATCGCGCTTGGATTCATCTACTGAGTACATAATTTGTACTGCTCCCTCTTCGCGCAATTCGGAAACACCTTTTTGGAATTGCTTAAACTTAGAAGGGTTGGGGTTGCGCAGAATCGCAAATAACTCTGGGGAAAAATAAGGAATACCTTCATACTCCAGCTTTTGCCCTGTATAAATAGTATCACCGATGGCAAAAACTCCAGGGTTATTTAAACCGATCACATCGCCTGCGTAAGCGACATCTATTGATTCTCGTTCTTGGGCAAAGAGTTTTTGCGGACGAGACAGGCGGACAGTTTTGCCTGTGCGGGCGTGACTTACCGTCATGTCTTTTTCAAATCTACCCGTACAGACGCGGATAAATGCCACGCGATCGCGATGCTTTGGATCCATGTTGGCTTGAAGCTTGAAAACAAAGCCAGAAAAAGCAGGGTAAGTTGGGGCTACTTCACCGACGCTGCTTGAGTGAGAGCCAGGTTTGAGGGCATATTGAAGGAAGTAGTGAAGGAATAGCTCTACCCCAAAGTTAGTCATGGCACTACCAAAGAAAACTGGTGTCATTTTGCCTTGATGTACCAACTCTAAATCAAGTTCTGGCCCCACTCCTTCTAATAGTTCCAGATCGTTTTTCAACTGGTAGTACAAGTCTTGTTCTAGGAGTTGCTCAATTCTAGAATCACCCAAATCAATTACTGTATTTCGTGCTTCCTTGCTACCGTGAGCGCTTCTTTCAAATAAATGAATTTGCTGTTGCGTGCGGTCAAAGATTCCCTTAAAGCGATCGCCCATGCCAATCGGCCAATTAACTGCATAGGTTTGCAATCCTAATTCTTGCTCAATCTCGTCCAAAAGTTCTAAAGGTTCTCTTCCGGGGCGATCGAGCTTGTTAACAAATGTAAAAATCGGAATTCCCCGCATTTTACATACCTCAAACAACTTCCGTGTTTGGGGTTCCAAACCTTTGGCAGCATCAATTAGCATGACTGCATTGTCGGCAGCCGCTAAAGTACGATAAGTATCTTCACTGAAATCTTGGTGTCCGGGTGTATCTAATAAATTAATCTGGCAGCCTTGATATTCAAATTGCAACACCGTGGAGGTAATCGAAATACCCCGTTGTTGTTCCATTGCCATCCAGTCGGAGGTAGCTTTGCGCTGTGCTCGTCTTGCTTTCACTGCTCCAGCCTCGTGAATAGCACCTCCGTATAGCAGTAATTTTTCTGTCAGCGTCGTTTTACCAGCATCTGGGTGAGAGATAATTGCAAAATTGCGCCGACGCTCAACTGCTTTTTGCAGTTCCGATTGAAGCTCAGTTGTCATAACTATGTCGAATTGTAACTTAACTTAACTTAACTTTTTTCAACTTTAGCGAGTGTTTTAATCTTAAGACAATGATGCTCATGATAGGGTCTTAATATAACTACAACCTGAATTCACGAGGTAAAAACAATGTACGACGCAGAAAAGCGAAAGCTGTTATCGGCATTGTCTCATGGAGCAATTTTTTTGAGCACAACGTTCATATCTATTGGTTTACCCATTTTTGTACTATTTGTATCAAACGATCCTGTTGTCAAAGAGAATGCCAAAGAAGCAATTAATTTTCACTTTAATGTCTGGTTTTATGGAGCAATTATTGGCGTGCTAGTTTGGCTATCTTTTGGTTTACTTGTTCCTTTGGCATTTCTTGGGTTTTTACTCCATTGGGGACTGACGATTTGGGCACTTTTTCACGTTCTCACTGATGCAGAAAAACCATTTCGCTATCCATTCATTTTCCGTCTGATTTAGCACCAAGTTCATTTGGAACTAACGTCACAAGTTTCATACACCGAAATTGAACTCAAAGGGCGATCGCCAAATCGCTGTTACTTGTAAATGTGAATGGGTAATAGATGATTTTTTGATTACCAATTACTATTTGACCTCACACTAACCTCATAGTTTCA
Source organism: Chlorogloeopsis fritschii PCC 6912 (assembly GCF_000317285.1). Lineage (GTDB taxonomy): Bacteria > Cyanobacteriota > Cyanobacteriia > Cyanobacteriales > Nostocaceae > Chlorogloeopsis > Chlorogloeopsis fritschii. The sequence continues at coordinate 10,921 of NZ_AJLN01000123.1, forward strand.
TACTGATTTTTTGATGGAATCCATCTGCAATGTGATGGAATTTCTAGTATTATTCTTTATGCCCTTCAACAAGAGAGATGGCAAGCAAGCTGTAAAATACAAAATTGCCCCACAAAGCGATCGCCAGTAGGGCAGAGGACAGTTAAGCGCTATTTACAGCGTGTTCAACTTGAAGAAGATTTAGTCCTAAATTTGTGACGCTTTGTCGTTTGTCCATTTGAGTTTTTGTTTATAAAAATTTATGTTTCCCCAACATCGACCCCGCCGCCTACGAACCCATCCCCAATTGCGCCGGATGGTACGTGAAACTGTATTAACTACTAGTGATTTAATTTACCCTCTGTTTGCCGTACCTGGTGAGGGAATTGCCAATGAAGTTAAATCCATGCCCGGTGTTTTCCAACTTTCGGTAGACAAAATTGTTGAAGAAGCCAAAGAAGTTTATGATTTGGGCATTCCTGCAATCATCCTTTTTGGCATTCCCACAGATAAAGATGTTGATGCTACGGGTGCTTGGCACGATTGCGGTATTGTTCAAAAAGCTGCCACTGCCGTTAAGCAAGCAGTTCCCGATCTCATCGTTATAGCTGACACCTGCCTTTGCGAGTACACCAGCCATGGTCATTGTGGCTACCTGCAAGTTGGCGATTTGACAGGACGAGTTTTGAACGATCCTACCTTAGAGTTACTCAAAAAAACCGCCGTCTCTCAAGCTCAAGCTGGAGCAGATATCATCGCACCATCAGGAATGATGGATGGATTTGTTCAAGCAATTCGCAGTGGTTTGGATGAAGCGGGATTCCAAGATACGCCAATTTTATCCTATGCTGCTAAATATGCTTCGGCTTACTACGGCCCGTTTAGGGACGCTGCCGAATCAGCACCGCAATTTGGCGATCGCCGCACCTATCAAATGGATCCAGCAAATGCCCGCGAAGCCATCAAAGAAATTGAACTGGATATCGCTGAAGGCGCTGATATGCTCATGGTGAAGCCTGCTTTGGCTTACATGGATATCATTTGGCGGGTGAAAGAAGCTTGCAATTTACCCGTTGCTGCCTACAATGTTTCCGGCGAGTATTCTATGGTAAAAGCTGCTGCCCTCAATGGTTGGGTTGATGAAGAGCGCGTAGTTATGGAAACTTTAACCAGCTTTAAGCGTGCTGGCGCTGATTTGATTTTAACATATCACGCCAAAGATGCAGCATGGTGGTTGGGGTAAACAGTGGTTTTGTTTGTAGGGTAATAAATTTTGTCTGGGTAAGTTGTTTATAGATCTCACGCAGAGGAGCCAGTGCGTTGCGGAGAGAAGCGCCGTGCGGGGGTTCCCCCCGTTGAGGCGACTTCGGAGGGTTCCCCCCGTTATAGCAACTGGCGTCGCGCACGAGACGCAGAGTATTTTATGTGTCTGGTGTCTGGGCGTGAGATTATTGTTTGCTTGGGATATTTGTGCTGTTTGAATTCTTGGTAGAGACAGTATTCGTGGATATACCTTATTGCTAGAAATCCTTCAAGGCTTTTCAATCGCTCCAGTTTTACCCTTCGACGCTGGAGCGATCGCTGTTTTTGATGGACTACGCATACAACGGGTTCGTGTATCAATGATGGATTTACGAATTGCAGCGCAGCGATCGCTCTCTCGCGCAACTTGGTGTTGTTGACTAGGAATATTAACGACTTCAACAAAGTACCCGGACTAGTGATAGAGGATTGGACTGTGTAATTGCAAGTAGGTTATTCGCGATCGCCCTACTCGGCATCAAAATCACCAAAGATTTGATTCGGCAATCACAGAAATATTCTGCGAAACACCCAAAACACAATAAATTTACTAGTGTGGCGAATTAAACAGACGGTGGCTTGGGGTTATTTGCGATCGCTCTCTAACTACATGAGGTGAACTTTCAAACTAGACAATCATGTAATCAAATCACACAACCAGGGAATAAAAACTATCTTTCCTTCAGCATAGCTGCCTCCTGCCCTCTGCCTTATTTTTTAGCTGTTTGTAATCAAGTAGGGCGATCGCTTATAAAATAATATAGTTAATAATATGTTTTCGGTTTGCATTTTTACGTCAATTGATTTAATAAATGTATTCAAATAAATTTGAAAGGGAGTATTGGGATATGGATATGCAAGTCCTGAGAGAACGTGCGGGACTTAGTCGTGCAGAGGTTGCCTTCAGGCTTGCAATCAGTGAAACTAGTGTTCGCAACTGGGAGGCGGGACGTACCGAACCCACAATGACACCAAAAAAGTTTTTAGAAGCGTTGCGACTGTTTAAATGTACACCTGAAGAACTGGCAGCAGCTAGTGAAAAATCAATTAATCAGCGGCACAAACGCAAACCAGGAAGACCAAGAAGATTTCCCGCAAATCAGGTAAATCCGGTTTCTGGTTTATCTGATGCTCCTGCGGCTGAGTTAAGACTGTAGCTTGTCTAAGTTGAAGATGGCTATTGTGGATATAAAAGTTGTAATCTTTTCTACGGCGATCGGCAATAGTAAAAATTTTGAGCAGCAAAGCTACAATTAACTTGATATTAACATATTGCATCATACTGCTAATAGAAAACTTCCTGACAAAAAGGAATCGATCCCACTTTGTTATCAAGCACAGAAAAAATAATGCTTCTTTTCACGTGGTTGGTTTAAAGGCAGTGGTTTTTCGTAGGTTAAATATGATATGCAACAATTCGTCTGTTAGTGTCAATTTACAGGCAAACTTATAGATAGTAGAGCAGTTAAGACAGCTGTTCTTCATTTGACGAGCAACTCGTGCGATTGCTCACCGTATTCATAGCAGAAGCGCGATAAGATTCTAAAACAATCATCGCATTAGAGGTCTAATGGCAGAAACATTATTATTCAACGCCCTACAGCAAGCCATTGATGAAGAAATGGCGCGTGACTCAACAGTATTCGTACTTGGTGAAGACGTAGGACACTACGGTGGTTCCTACAAAGTAACCAAAGACTTATATAAAAAATACGGCGAACTACGAGTTTTAGATACTCCTATTGCCGAAAATAGCTTTACTGGTTTAGCGGTGGGAGCAGCAATGACTGGGTTGCGGCCGATCATCGAAGGCATGAATATGGGCTTTTTGCTTCTTGCCTTTAACCAAATAGCTAACAATGCCGGGATGTTGCGCTATACTTCTGGTGGTAATTATAAGATACCAATGGTAATTCGCGGGCCCGGTGGTGTAGGGCGGCAATTAGGAGCAGAACACTCCCAACGCCTAGAAGCTTACTTCCAAGCGGTGCCTGGTTTGAAGATTGTTGCTTGCTCAACACCTTATAACGCCAAAGGACTACTCAAAGCAGCGATTCGCGATGATAACCCAGTGTTGTTCTTTGAACACGTCCTGCTTTACAACTTAAAAGAAAATCTACCAGAAGAAGAATATTTACTACCCCTGGATAAAGCAGAAATCGTGCGTCGCGGTCAAGATGTGACAATTCTTACCTACTCTAGGATGCGTCATCATGTTATGCAAGCCGTAAAAACTTTGGAAAAACAAGGTTACGATCCGGAAGTAATTGATTTAATATCTCTCAAACCTCTGGATCTGGATACCATTGGGGCATCTGTGAGAAAAACCCATCGGGTGATCGTTGTGGAAGAATGTATGAGAACAGGAGGCGTTGCAGCAGAAATCATTGCCTCGATTAATGATCGCTTTTTTGATGAATTGGACGCGCCAGTACTACGGCTTTCTTCTCAGGATATTCCCACACCTTACAATGGTACTTTGGAAAGACTGACAATTGTCCAACCAGAGCAAATTGTCGAAGCTGTAGAAAAAATGGTCGCTTTGCGAGTTTAGTAACATGGTTAATGGTTAATTGCCAATTGTTAATTACGATTAACCATTAACAACTAACAACCAACAGCAAAAAACTTAACTCTTCACTCATAACTCATTAAAGAGCGTTATTATAGCGTTTGTCGCAGTGAGTGATGGTATGCAAAGACAGCGATCGCTATTAGCTTTAATTTTAGTTTTGGTAATTGCCGCTATTGGGGTAATTGCCACTATTCCCGTACCGCTAGGATTAGACTTACGGGGAGGCTCGCAGCTGACTATTGAGGTGAAAACGACACCAGAAATTCCCCGCATCGGCGAACGAGAATTGGAAGCTGTGAAAAAAGTAGTAGAAGGCCGTATTAACAGTCTAGGTGTCTCCGAACCAGTAATTCAAACAGTTGGAGAAGACAAGATCCTAGTGCAGCTACCAGGAGTTAACGATCCACAGCAAGCAGAAAGAATTTTGGGGGGTACGGCGCAGTTGGAGTTTCGCCAACAAAAGCCAGGTACAGAAGCCCAATTATTTGCTTTAAATGCATCGCGAGCGGAACTGAGATTAAAGCAAAAAGAGTTAATCGGCTCCAATGACGCCGCAGCAATTCAAAAAAATCAAGAAGCACTGAAAAATAATATTGAAGCGATCGCCGAGTTATTTGAAAGTACCAACCCTCTCCTCACTGGTAAATTTCTCCAAGATGCTTACGGCGAACCTACCCAGGGCAATAATTGGAATGTTGCGATTCGCTTCAATCAACAAGGTGGTGAACTGTTTGCCCAATTAACTAAAAATCTGGCGGGCACTGGTCGCAGCATTGGCATTTTCCTTGATAATGAACTAATCAGTTATCCTGTTGTTGGCCCGGAATTCGCCAATACAGGAATTACTGGTGGTGCAGCTGTGATTACTGGCAACTTTACACCACAAGAAGCAAACGAATTAGGTATCAAGCTCAAGGGAGGCTCTTTACCTGTACCAGTTGAGATTGGTGAAATTCGTACAGTTGGGGCAACCTTGGGTCAAGATAGCATTATCAGCAGCATCTGGGCAGGAGTTGGCGGTCTAGCTTTAGTATTAATATTTATGGTTGTGTATTACAGACTGCCGGGACTGATTGCGGATCTGGCGTTAGTAATCTACGCTCTCCTTTGTTGGGCTTGTTTTATTTTGTTGGGTGTCACCTTAACATTACCAGGGATTGCAGGTTTTATTCTGAGCATTGGTATGGCAGTCGATGCTAATGTACTCATTTTTGAGCGGACAAGAGAAGAATTGCGAGCAGGTAAAAGTCTTTATCGTTCTGTAGAGTCCGGTTTTTACCGTGCTTTTTCCAGTATTTTAGATAGCAACGTTACGACTTGGATTGCTTGTGCGGCTTTGTTCTTTTTAGGGTCTGGTTTGGTGAAAGGCTTTGCTGTAACCTTAGCTTTAGGTGTGGCAGTAAGTATGTTTACAGCAATTACCTGTAGTCGGACATTGATGTTTTTAGCAATTTCATTACCATCCTTACGCAAGCCTGAGTTATATTGTCCTAATCTGCCAGCCTCTAATAAGGCAGAGGTGGCTCGATGAAACTAAGTATCAATAAATCGCGATCGCTGTGGTGGGCTGTTTCTGCCGCCATTATTCTCGCAGGAATCATCTCAATGGTGATTTCTTGGCAAAATCCCGATATTCGCGCTCCCCTACGTCCTAGTCTGGATTTTGTAGGTGGTACGCGCTTGCAATTTGAACGAGATTGCAACAAACCAGGTAACTGCGATCAACCCATTGACATTAATGTTGTTCGAGAAGTAGCAAAAGAACAAGGTTTGGGTGAGAGTAGTATCCAAATTATTGCAGACAAAGAAACTGGTAAAGACAATGGTGTCTTAATTCGTACCAAGACATTAGATGTAGAACAGCGTACTAAGCTGCAAAACGCCTTGAGCGAAAAAATAGGCTTCTTTGACCCACAAAAAAGCCAAATTGATACTGTTGGCCCAACTGTAGGGCAGGAACTTTTTAGAAGTGGTGTCATTGCTTTGATTGTTTCCTTCATTGGCATCATTATCTACTTAACTTTCCGTTTCCAACTTGACTACGCCGTCTTCGCTATCATTGCCTTGCTCCATGATGTGTTGGTTACGGCAGGAGTATTCTCAATTTTGGGTTTAGTGCTAGGTATAGAAGTAGACAGCCTATTCGTCGTTGCCTTACTTACAATTACAGGTTTCTCAGTGAATGATACTGTGGTGATTTACGATCGCATCCGGGAAACGCTAAAATTAACTCCCAATCGCCCGATTGCCGATATTGTAGATGATGCCGTCAATCAAACCTTAACAAGGTCAATCAACACGACATTTACAACTTTGCTGACGTTGTTTGCTATCTTTCTATTTGGTGGAGAAACCCTGAAAAATTTCGCTTTAGCATTGATTGTTGGCTTTGTAGCAGGAGCATATTCTAGTATTTTCGTCGCCAGCACTCTCCTGACTTGGTGGCGAGAACACAAAGGTGAATCCGTCGAAGTTACAACAGCCGAGTCTATAGATGCGTCTGCCGATCAATAGCTAATAGTTAGTTGTTTTAAAGTACGACTAACCACTGATCGCTACTTGAGTGCATATGGAGCAACCGGAAAACATCTCCAACCCAGAAAACTCTAATTTATCTTTCACCGAACAAGTGCAAAGGCTGCACAGGCTTACTGTCTACGGCAGGTGGTTGTTTGTCGGCTTTCTTTGGCTGACTATTGCCCCTGTGTCATTATGGCACTTGCGGGAAGAAATAGCGTTGTGGCGTCAATACTTTACCTGGGTAGCACTCAGATACGGGCTTGCCTACCATCCCATTGCTACCATTGGTCTAGCTTTTTGTATTGGTATGACTGTTGCTATTTTAATTTGGCAAAGCCGGAATATTTTATTGGGGTTACCACAACAAGAAAAGCAACGCCTTGAACAACAAGTATATCGAATACGCCAGCAAGGGCCGAGTCATCCTCTGTGGAAGTGGATTTGTCATTAAATCTTGAATAATTTTCTGGAAAACTAGTTGCTATGTAAGCGTAAAGGCTGTATCTTGCAAAGCGGAAGTCATCTAAGATACTGCATAAATGTGGTGCGATTTATGAATTCTGCTCAGATTCAATTTAGCGATCGCAAATCAAAAATAGATTTGTATCAACTCCAAGAACTGTTGAACATTGCAGCTTTTTGGGCACAAGGGCGCAGTATCGAAGATTTGCGCACAGCCATTGCCAATAGCGATCCCGTCATAACTCTATGGGATAGAGAAAAACTAATTGGCTTTGCTAGAGCAACTTCTGATGGTATTTATCGTGCCACAATTTGGGATGTTGTCATTCATCCTGATTACCGTGGTAATAAGCTTGGAAGTAAGCTTGTAGAAACTGTTTTAAGCCATCCTCGCATCAGCCGGGTAGAACGTGTCTATTTAATGACTACTCATCAACAGCAGTTTTATGAAAAAATAGGCTTTCAACAAAATACTACAACTACGATGGTGTTGCAAAATCAATCTCACCTCGGTTCCCTTACACCTGGAGAAATACAGCTGCAAGAAACATCAAATTATTATTCTGCTTAGTTAGGACTTACGCACGAGTTCTGGAATAATAACGGAGAAAAGAGGATTTGAGAGGGATTTTGCGTAAGTCCTAGTAATTTTTATTTACGCAAGGAGATAAAAGCGTAAGGGAAGAGAGTATTTTTTTGAAAGCTAATCAGGAAGAGAAAATTAGTGATTATGCGCCTCTGTGCCCTTAGTAACTAGGGGAATAGAAATTTGCAGCCTAATCACATCTTCGGTTTGTGCTTGAGCATCAAGACAGGGAACGATTTCCAACTTGCTCCCCATTACTTCTAATAAGACTTGAGCAAGTAAGAGATTCGTTCCTGCTAAAAATCTCGGATTTTCTTCACCCAGTTCACACACTAGATGTTCTGATTTAATTAAATCTATTGACTCACTTTGAGAGACAGCTTCAGAAGGCACATCTAACCAAATGTGAACCAACTTACTTGTAGATACAACTTGGGAAGAGATATAAATACTGCCTTCCTCCATTTGAGCAATGACAGCTTCGATTAAATATAGTAATACTTGTCTGCACCAGCGAAAATCTATAAAAATTTGAATTTCTGGATCGGGTAGCAATACCTTGAAGGGAAAATTGCGATTTTCCGCGAGCATATAAGTTAACTCATAAACCTCCTGTAGGAGATCGGCTAGCGATCGCGATTGCAGATCTAATTTACTGGTGCCATGTTCTAACCTGGCAACATTCAAAATTTCATCGATTAATTTTAATAGCTTTAGTGCCCGTTCCTGAGCTTGGTTGATAAATTCTCGTTCTTCTTCTGGGTTTTCACACAAATTCGATAAGATTAACTGATGCAAACCAATTAAACCATTAATAGGCGATCGCAAGACGTGCGTAGTTCGCGCTAAAAATCCTGCTTTAAACTGACTCATTTCTCGTGCCATGTGATAAGCCAGTTGGGTTTGCTTGAGTTCTTCCTGGAGTTCTGCTATTCTCTGCTGTTTGACTGGCGTTACTACAAATGAACTAGATGGCTTTTTTGTCCGCAGCAGTAACCCATTCACACCCAATCCTAATAATAATCCTGCTCCTAAATAGACCCAATTACTCCAGTCCATAATTTATTTAGCAAAAATATTAACTTTTTAATTGACCACTAAGGCGTAGAGTAAAGTTCCGGAGTAGCCCTATAGAACAGGTGTCTTGTTGATTTAACAAACCAGACAATCATATGAGAAATCACACTTTAAGGGAATGAAAACTGTCTTTCCTCTAGCTCCTAGCCTCAGCGCCCCTATTTTCAGGTGAGATTTCAAACTAACTTAATTCCACCTTGCCGTAAAATTTGCCAATTTTCTCCAGTCCATTTGGCAACGGTAGAAGGTACTCCAATTCCCGGTATTTCATTGTCGCATTCGACTGCAGACAATGTCAGGGCTTGAGGAAACTGAGCTTCGATTTCTGCCATTGTTTGTAAAGCTGGTTGACCTGATAAATTAGCGCTAGTGGTGGCAAGTGGCCCTGTTTGTGCCAAAATTTTTTGAGCGATCGCACAATTAGGTACACGGATGCCAATTGTAGTTGGATCGATAGGATTCATCGCTTTTGGCACCAGGGCTGAGGCAGGTAAAACTAAAGTCAGCGCACCCGGCCAATATTTCTTGGCTATTTGTTGCCAAATTTGATACTCGCTATTACTACCACGGACAAAAGGCCAAAGTTCTTCTGCTCTAGCTGCCATTAAGATTAAAGGTTTATCTTGACTCCGCTGCTTGGCGGTAAAAATTAATGCTCCTTGCTCTGGGATAACTGCCAGTGCAGGAACGGTATCTGTAGGAAAGCTTACTAATTTACCTGCTCGTGCTTCAGCTACAAGTACATCTAGAGAAACTTGCGTCATTTGAAAATGATGAATAATAAAATCTGAATTATGAAACTTATTTATACTTTATAATTCAGATCTGATTATTTTAGAAATCGACCACAGATATACTGGGTACTGGTGATTGGGTACTGGGTATTGGCGATTCGGTACTAGGAAGAGGACAAGGAGACAAGGAGAAGAATTTTCCCCCTCTGCTCCCCTGCACCTGGTGCTTCTTTCCTAGTCCCTAGTTCCTAGTCCCTAGTCCCTACTCCCGTGTGCATCTGTATTTATCTGTGGTTGTTATCACCTAAAAATCGGATTTTGCAATCAATCTATTCTTTGGTGTGGCTCAAGGTGAGTTCGGCTAATTGACATTAGACGTAATTCATCATTCATAATTTCTTGGCAAGAGCGAAGCGTTCGATACCAGCTAAATCGGTGTGAATTTCAATATTGTCATAGCTACCTTGGGCTTGCAACATTTCTCGCACTGCATCTGCCTGCCCTGCCATCATCTCTATTAACCACACCCCACCTGGACATAAGTAGGCAGAAGAAGTTTCTATTAAATGACGAATACAAGCCAAGCCATCAGCGCCTCCATCTAATGCCAGTTGTGGCTCATGATTCATCACTTCTGGTTGCAACTCAGATACGATTTTGGTGGGAATATAAGGTGGGTTTGACACCATACCACTGAACTGTCCTTTGAATGATTCGAGTGGTTCCCACCACGAACCGCGATAAAAATGTATGCGATCGCCAAAACCGTAATTTTGAGCGTTTTGTTGAGCAATCAAAAGTGCTGCTTCAGAGCAGTCAACAGCGTGGATTGTTGCTTCCCTAAAGGCATCTGCAAGCCCAAGGGCGATCGCTCCACTGCCGGTTCCTAAATCTGCCCAATGTCCTTGTTCTAAGCGTAAATTTTTCTGGCTTTTGCCAACGGCGGCAACTGCTAAATCAATTAAACACTCAGTTTCTGGTCTGGGAATCAAAACCGCAGGAGACACTACAACTTTGAACTGTCGCCAAGGTGTAACTCTGGTAATGTATTGTACTGGTAGACGCTGATCTAGGCGTTTTTGCCACAGCGCTTCTAATTCTTCTAAAGATAGCTGCAGCTGAATTTGCGGCCAGTCTTTAAATAACTCTAAACGAAGTGCCAAACGGTCTAAACCAGCAACCTCTTGTAACAGCCAATCTACCTCAGCAGGTGGCACATCAGCAGCGATCGAGGCAGCGATCGCTTTTGTGCGCCACTGCCAAAGCTGCAAACCAGAAGTATCCTTTGGCTGTTTTTGTGTCATACGTTAACAGTTATCAGTTGTCAGTTATCAGTTATCAGTTATCAGTTCATCTCCCCTAACTAAAGTTTAGGGAATTTAAACCATGAAAATGAATTCGCTTTCTTCTATCCATAATTCTGATTTTGATAACTGTTTACTGTTTACTGATAACTGAGTTTAGTTATTTTTTCCTTTGAGCCGGTGGTGCTTGATTAGAAGCACTATTTTTGGGAAGTGATTGAATATACTGCCTAGCCTCTGGAGATGGGAAAAAGATTACCTGTTCCAGCCACTTATCGTTTTTCTCCTGCAAGGTTTTAATGATTCCATCTACATCCACTACCTGGATATCAGCTTTGGGGAACTTGGGCTTCACCTGCTTCAATAGATTATCTGCGTCTTGCTTGCTTGTAAACAGAGGAATGTATTCCTTCTTATCAGCACCCAATTCAATCGGGACATACCCCTTATCTGGTGCAAATCTGACAAGAAAAATAGGTACGCTTCTAAACTGTTTGATGTCTTGACCGCTTTGCCGCAATAATTCCATTGCTCCCTGAATCTCCCGATCTACGGGTTTGAAAGCAAAGAGTAGGCGATTTGGCTGATTTTTAGTTTTTTGCAATTGCTGATAAATTACTCCCAGCGGCACTGCGGTTACTTGTAGACTTTTAAGCATTTCTGCTTTCTTTGGGTCTTTTTCTTGAGCATTCCGCAGCTGGTTGACAAAAGCTTGAGCTTCCTGCTGGCTCATATACACACCTGTCACCGAACTACCCTTCTGGGTATTTTGTTCTTCTAGGGGACGACTGAGTGGCAAGCCTTGAGGATTAGTGATTAAAAATACTGGTACTTGATCCAGTATTTGCTTTATTTTTTGCTCTGATAATGCTAGTACTGGAGCACTTGCGCTCAAAAAAGTTGACAGCAGAGTACTCCCCACTAAACCTAATGTTGTACCCCAGCGTACCAATGAATTCATGACTTCTCCTAGCATCAATACTTCAATCAAGTCACACGAACAATAAAATTGGCACAGAACCAACTAGTTTCAGTTATGATATCCCGATCGCTAGCCGATCGTGCTTTAGTTTGTCAATTCACCTTGAGATTGACTCCAAGATACTGTAGATAGATGCTTGCTATATTTTGCTCCCAGGCTAAGAAAAATTTCCCGCTCTTGGAGACGACAAATGCCATTTTATTGCTTTTACTTAGCATCGTTGACTCTACAGCATAGTCAATAGTTCCACCCATCGCAATCAAGGCAAGTGTTAAATCTGACGTTAGATTATCAAAGCCACAGAAATTTAATTTGTATTTTTATTAATCTAGTTGGATTTTTTCAAAAAAGCTAAATTTCTTTAAGTAAAAATATTTATAATTTTAAGTATTATCAAATACTTATATTTTTATCTGCTCATAGATTAAAATATAGTCAAGTTTTATTTATTTTTTGCTTAAATAATGAAAAACTCTAGGGATAATTGTTAGCTCTAGAGTTTAAAAAAAATTTTTGTTTAAGTCGGGATGACAGGATTTGAACCTGCGGCATCCTGCTCCCAAAGCAGGCGCGCTACCAAGCTGCGCTACATCCCGGTTTCACTATTCTACTACAGATTTGGCATTTGCAGCCAAGTACCTCAAAAAGCGCACAGCACGTTTATGCACTCTTTAAAAGAGTATAAGTAAGTTGGTTGTCTGTCAACTACTATGTAAAGCCTGTGCTAAAAAAATCGCACTTCAAAATCTCTGCCAGCATAATTGAACATGATGACACCAGTGGCTGCAGTTTTGTAGGAAGTTATTGAGGATACCAGAACATTCCTTTAATGCCTTCTGGATCGGACATGAAACCCAAACTTCGGTAGAAGTCTACAACATGGGGATCGGCAAACAGAGTGACGTTGCTAATTTCTTCACCCCTAAGTTTTTTGAGTACGTATTTCATCAGCGCTTTACCCAGTCCTTTGCCTTGAAAGTCTGGATGAACTACCACATCCCAGATAGTGGCGTTAAATGCATGATCTGAAGTAGCACGAGCAAAACCAATGAGCCGTCTTTGATTTCCTCGCACTTGCCACATTGAGGCCACGAGAAAACTATGCTCAATAGCTTTTTTTACTTTTCTTAAAGGACGACGCGACCAACCGACTGCATCACAAAGTTCTTCAAGTTCGTATAAATCAATATCTCGTTCTGTGCTAAAAACAATGCGAGCCTCCTGTGGAGGAGTTCCGCTAACACTAGTGGCACCAGAGTTGCCCGCAGCTTCTACTGTATGCTCTTCAAAATGAGTTGTTTTTGTTGTCGTGAACGGTTCAGAAGTACTAAACCAAGTTTTCCAAAAACCCATGCCAGCGTGGTTCGGGTAGTATAACTGAATTGGTTTCTAATGAGAGAGTGTTAATTAACGTTTTACTGAACTACCCATTTTTGCTCCATAACACTTCTATCTTTTAGGTGCTGTTGGAACTTGCAATGGTATCCGTTTCAGAAAGCGCTGATTTCACACCAATCATTTTCAACTTTAGCATTTTGTAGTAAATGCTAGGAGAAATTAACCAAAGGGACAACAATCCAACACGAAATTGTACATTACAAAGTTGTACATAACACCTATGAACGCTTTAGATTTGATGACAGCGAGCAAGGCTTACACCCAACAATGGCTTCTGGTTTAAAATCTTCGACACTAGAACTCCTAAAGCGCTTTAACCGCGCTTTTCCTCAGTTTTACGAACAATTTGTCAGCAGTGAGATTCAACTGCAAAATTTGCGGTTAGCCTACCGCCTCTATAAAACCAGACGTGCCGTGATTGAGTTGAAACAAGAAGGTAGTAAAAGTGCCTTACATTTTGCTTACCGCAATCAGTCGTTTCTCCTCAGCGATATTTTTGGTGTGCTGGCGGCTTACGGGCTAACAATTCATAGTTTGAGTTTATACGGTCAGATCAGACCGCCAATGCTAGTATTTATCAAACTGCTGGTATCTCGTGGCAGCAAAGTTCTAAGCGATAAAACCTCAGAAAACGTCTGCCGTGCGATTCGAGAAGCATTGGCAGGGCGGTTTGAAGTAGAAGAGATGCTAGCGGTAGAATTCAATCTTGATACTGGTCTAGAGCAAGTACAAACTGAATTCTACGTCGATCCGGTTTTTCATCTTCCGGCTTTAGTCATTGAAGCTGACAACCAACCGGGACTATTCTACAAAGTGATGTATGCCATTTGGCAGGAAGACCTTTTGGTCGTAAATGCCAATTTGCTAGTTTGGCGCGGTCGTACACGCTTGATACTTTATTTGTTAGGGCCAAATGAAAGTCTGATTCCAGAATATCTAGGTCACAAAATTGCTGAAGGGGTACGGCAAAGGTTGTTAGGCAAATGAGTTAATAGTCACTGCTGTTTGGATTGATAACTACCACTGACTTTATTCAATCGCACCCGCCCTTAAAGGTACGATAGAAGCATGGCTACCATCGAAATCTTGGGCGTTCCCCACGCATACGAACTCACGGCTCCCACCTCCTGCCCTGATACTCTAGTATTTGTTCATGGTTGGCTCAACAGCCGTGGATACTGGCAACCCGTAATTTCTCGTCTATCGGCAACTTTTCAGTGTTTATCTTATGATTTAAGGGGTTTTGGCGAGTCTCAACCTAACGGAAAAACAAACTTTCTTCATGAAGAAACTTCTTTTTATTTGAGTTCTAATGAAGGCAGTGATTTTGTTAATCCCTTTGATTCTCTTTATACCCCGGCTGCTTATGCACGAGATTTAACAATTTTATTAGAACAGTTAAATATTACTAGTGCTTGGCTCGTTGGTCACTCCTTGGGGGGGACGATCGCCCTTTGGGAAGCTGCTCAAAATCCGGATCGCGTCCGGGGGGTGATCTGTATCAACGCAGGTGGTGGTATTTATCTCAAAGAAGCTTTTGAACAATTTCGCTCAGTCGGTCAAAGATTCTTGCAGCTCCGTCCTCGCTGGCTCAAGCAAGTACCTTTGATTGATTTGCTATTTTGCAGGGCAAGCGTGGCGCGTCCTTTGGAACGTCATTGGGCACGCCAACGGGTAATCGATTTTGTCGTAGCCAACCCAGAAGCAGCTTTAGGAACACTGCTAGACTTCACAACCGAGGAAGAAATCAACCGTTTACCTCAGCTTGTATCCCAACTTAAGCAGCCAGTTTACTTTCTAGCCGGTACAGAAGACAAAGTGATGGAGCCAAAGTATGTTCGTCACTTAGCTAGTTTTCATCAGTTATTTCAATACTGCGGTGACAATGTCATTGAAATTCCTAATTGCGGACATTTAGCAATGTTAGAGCAACCGGATGTGGTAGCTGCTCACATTTCCTCCATAGTTACCCCGCACACTCAAACAGAGGAGGAGAGTGGAAGAGGAGGGGACAAGGGGACAAGGGGAGGACACTTTCGTAAGGAGGTTCCCTCCGTTGTAGATGCGAAGCGGCTTCCGGAGGAGGAAAGTGTCCCTCGACAAACAGAGGAGGAGAAAGTATTTATACCTAAAATGAACACAGAATGAATTGATATTCTGACTACTGAGTTCTTAATTGTCAATGATACAACTGCATGACATCTGTCAGCCCCAGTCGGGATTGCACGCTGAGTGTTAGGGGGGATGTGTGTCCTCGATTGAGATGATCGGCTGCGGCACACCCAATCATCGCGGCGTTGTCAGTACAAAATTTTAAAGGGGGAAATAATACGCGCAAATTATGGGCTGCTGCTGCTGTTTGCAAGTGTTGTCTTAAACCACTGTTGGCTGCTACACCACCACCCACAGCAATAGTATCCAAACCGTGGTTGAGGGCACAGGCGATCGCTCGTTTGGTGAGCGATCGGGCTACCGTATCCTGAAAACTAGCTGCCACGTCTTTTACTGGTACAGGTTGCTGCTGTTTTTCCAACTGCTGTACTAACCGCAATACAGCTGTCTTTAAACCACTAAAACTTGCATCATAGGGATGATACCCACCACTTGGTAAGGAAACTTTCCCCTCCGGCAAGCTAAATGCCTGGGGATTTCCCTGTTGTGCTAAACGATCGATAATAGGCCCGCCTGGATACCCCAATTGCAACAGACGCGCTACTTTATCAAAGGCTTCACCAGCAGCGTCATCACGGGTTTCACCCAGAGTTTTGTAATCGCCACAATCATTAACGTAAATCAAGCTTGTGTGCCCACCGGAAACAAGCAAACTCAGAAAAGGAGGCTCTAGCGTCGGCTCGCTCAGATAAGTCGCGTAAATATGCCCTTCTAAGTGATGGACGCCTAAAAATGGCTTATTATGTAACATTGCCAGAGTTTTAGCCGCAGTTAAGCCAACCAGCAATGCCCCTACCAGCCCAGGCGCACAGGTGGCAGCGATGCCATCAATTTCCCCCCAATCGAGTTGGGCTTGTTCCATAGCTTGAGCGATCGCTTCATTAATTGTTTCTAAATGCTGCCTCGAAGCCACTTCCGGTACTACCCCGCCATACCGACTATGGACAGGAATCTGGGAGGCAATAATACTGCTTCTCAGTAGACGATTGTTAACAATTGCTACAGCAGTTTCATCACAACTGGTTTCGATTGCTAAAACGGTTGCCATTACACAGTTACGCCTAATAAAGACTAGTTTGAGAAACTTTAACTTTTATTTACTTCAACTTTACTCGGTTCACAGGCAAGAGTATGATTGCCTTAGACTCAAAACCCGTCAAAATAACAGGAAATACAGGCAAATTAGTCAGATTAACTCCTGTCAAAAGCCTAGTTGATCCTGTTTTAATTGTGGATTTCACTCCACAAACTCACAAAAAGACCAAATGGAAACTCTGCCTTTCTATTAGTCTTTAAAAGCAACAATGCTGCTTAAAAAGTGAGTTAGAAATGGATACAATTCTCTCTCACTGCAGTTTAAGAAGGGTTGTCATGGTTCAGCCATTGGGTATAAATCCCATAAACATAAAATAAAGGTAATTTCAAAGTTTACCTTGATTTTATGAAACTATAATGACTTAATAGTTCTGCAAATCAAAATTGTACAAGCCGCTTCGTTTTGTACAAATAATATATTTGTTTCGTCATAAAAGGAAACAATTCCATGCGACGCTTGTTTGCTTTGATTTTAGCGATTTTTCTTTGGTTCAACTTTGCTCCATCTGCTAAAGCACTAGGAGCAGATCTCGTTCCTTGTAGTGAATCTCCTGCCTTTCAACAGCGGGCACAGGTTGCTCGCAATACTACAGCCGACCCACAATCTGGTCAAAAGCGATTTGAGCGTTATTCTCAGGCTCTATGCGGGCCTGAAGGTTTACCTCACTTGATTGTTGATGGCCGTCTAGATCGTGCTGGTGACTTTTTGATCCCCAGTATCCTCTTTTTGTATATTGCTGGTTGGATTGGTTGGGTAGGTCGTGCCTATCTACAAACAATCAAGAAACAAGGAGGCGATGTCGAGCAAAAAGAAATCCAAATCGAAGTTCCCTTGGCATTGCCAATCATGTTATCTGGTTTTGCTTGGCCAGCAGCAGCAATCAAAGAGTTGCTTTCTGGCGAATTAACAGCTAAGGATGAAGAAATTCCTGTTTCGCCACGTTAATTCAGCTGTACTTATTCACTTAGTTTGGAGATGAATTCATGAATAACCAAAGCCCTTTCCTCAAGTTTTTGAGTACAGCACCAGTAATCACCACAATCTGGCTGTTCATCACAGCAGGAATTTTAATTGAATTTAACCGCTTTTTCCCCGATCTACTTTTCCACCCGTTACCATAAATTGTTGACGGTTTTTAATAGCTGAGATGAATGATGAGTGGTTAGTGGTTAGTGGTTAGTGGTTAGTGGTAAACAAACAACTACTGTACGGGCGGGTTTAGAAGATAAGTTATCGGTTTAAACAGAAAGTTAATCAACAAAACCCGCCCCTACTAACTACCAACTACTAACTACTAACCATATGGTTATATAACAGTAATAGTTCAAGTTATTGAGTTAGTTTAGTATAGATTACTCCACTATAGGCAGTAAAAACATTTTTAGCTTTGTAATGCTGGAAACAGCATAATCTTTTCACATCCTGAAAACTAACTATAAATAACTAAATTAATTTTTCTAAACTTAATGTTCAAATAACATCTCAAACTAAGATGATTATTAATATAAAATATTGCCACCATATTATTTAGA
Organism: Chlorogloeopsis fritschii PCC 6912; assembly: GCF_000317285.1. Lineage (GTDB taxonomy): Bacteria > Cyanobacteriota > Cyanobacteriia > Cyanobacteriales > Nostocaceae > Chlorogloeopsis > Chlorogloeopsis fritschii. The sequence continues at coordinate 28,640 of NZ_AJLN01000123.1, forward strand.
GGCGAAAATCAAATATGGCGCAAGCAGTTGATGCATCAAAAAATTCTCCTAGCGATCCTAGAAACCGGGAAGTTGTTTTTCCTGCATACCGCGATCCACAAGTTGGCAACCTAGAAACACCAATTAACTCTTCTGCCTTGGTGAAGTGGTTTATTGGTAACTTACCTGCCTATCGCCCTGGTATCACTACCTTTAGACGGGGTCTAGAAATAGGCATGGCTCATGGTTACTGGATTTTTGGGCCTTTTGCAAAATTAGGCCCCCTGCGGAACACAGTTAATGCTAACTTAGCTGGCTTACTTGCAACTTTGGGCTTAATTGTGATTTTGACTGGTGCATTATCTCTTTATGCTAATAGCAATCCTCCCAAGCCAGTTAATAGTGTAACTATACCGAACCCTCCCGAAGCTTTCCAATCTAACGAAGGCTGGAATGGTTTTGCCAGTGCTTTCTTAATTGGTGGTATTGGTGGTGCTGTGACAGCCTACTTTTTAACTACCAATTTGGCACTTATTCAAGGTCTGTTTGGTTAATTTAATGATTTGTGATTTGTGATTTGTTAGTGGATAGTGGATAGTGGTTAGTGGTAAATAACCAACTACTGTACGGGCGGGTTTTGTTGATTAACTTTCTGTTCAAACCGATAACTTATCTTCTAAACCCACCTCTACTAACTACTACCTACTAACTACTAACAAAAACCAAAGGACACAGAGATCAGGCATTGCTTTTTCTTTGTGTCCTTTTTGATTTTTTAATAACAAGAATCAGGTGATTCTTTAGAAGTAAACACTAACCAAACAAAACTGCTTCTATAGAATTGAGAGCGGTTTCAAAATCGTCATTAACGATTTGAATATCAAATTCATTGGCAGCATTAATTTCTTCTTGAGCACGTTGTAAACGACGGGCGATCGCTTCTTGTGAATCCTGTCCCCGACTGCGTATCCGTTTCTCCAATTCATTGAAGGACGGCGGCAGAATAAATATACTAAGAGCGCTAGGAAAGGAACGGCGAATTTGTCGCGCACCCTCTAGCTCAATTTCCAAAACAACCAATTTGCCAGAACAAATTTGGTCGATAACTGGTTCGCTGGGAGTACCGTAATAGTTACCAGCAAATTCTGCCCATTCCAAAAATTTACCAGCCGCTACTAATTGTTCAAATTTGCTGCGGCTAATAAAGTAATAATCCTTGCCGTCTACTTCTCCCGGTCGGGGAGAACGGGTGGTAGCGGATACAGAATAATACAGTTCTGGATGACGCTGCAGAAGCGATCGCAATAAAGTTCCTTTGCCGACACCACTTGGCCCTGTCAAGACAATTAACTTGCCAGGAGAAGGGCATTCTTTGGTATTAGCACCACTCTTAGAGGATAAAACTTGCATCATCCGCTTAACCTGTGAATTAATCAATAAAACTATTCATTGGTCATTAGCCTATTGGAGTTGGCAAGAGACTGTTGACTAATGGTTTTTGTAGCATGAGTGACAAAAACTTGTCTAATTCACATGTTACTGCTGATACCGTACCAATAGAGGTAAGTTTTTAACCCACCTTATTTAATTATCTACCACGTGATGATCGCGGGAAATTACAAAGCGATTCGCTACTGTTTCCGGCTGAATCGCCGAAAGAATCACATGGCTGGAATCAGTAATAATTACAGCCCTGGTACGGCGACCGTAAGTTGCGTCAATAAGTTGGCCTCGATCTCGTGCATCCGTAATAATCCGCTTAATCGGGGCAGACTCTGGACTGACAATGGCAACTACTCGGTTAGCAGAAACAATGTTGCCGAAACCGATGTTGATTAACTGAATGTCCATAAAAAACTGACACCAAATGCGGTGTGAGAAGCTTATAAATAACTAATTTCCATGTTATCCTCAAAAAATTGCACTTACAACGTCTAATTTCACCTTAGCTTTTGTTTTTAAATAAGAAATGCTTTTTTTAGCTGTTTCTCACATAAGTCAACTAAAAATCTTACTCAAGATACAGGTAAATTAAGACCATTCCAGCTAACCAAAAAACTTTCCTGATTCAATCCTTTAACTGAAACTTTTCAATTAATTTCCTAATAAGTTCAATACAAATAAATTAATAATAGACATTTGGAACATCTATAATCACTTCACAAAAATGCTTAGGCTGTGGTCATATTAAAAGAGAAAATAATGTCTTGAACTTGAAGAAGAACTCAGAATACAGCACTCAGAATACAATTAGTGGAGAATTCACAAGCACCACTAATTGTCAACCGTTGAAATCATAGATTGAGCGTGGGGTACTAAATCCATTACTCCAAAGAAGCGTTCACAGTCATGCTAAGTTCTGACAATATGAGTTCTGAGTTCTTTGTTGATAAATTTAATCTCGATTAGACTTAAGCCTGATTTGCTTTTCGGTGCGAGAGCTGATTTGTTGCCATTGTTGGCGCAGCCTATGTAAATCAGGGGTGTAACCACCATAACGCCAGCTAACGTAGGCTTGGCATATTTCATCTATTACCTCAGCCGTTGCAACCGAATGATGTTGATATGAAACTTTGGCATACTCTAAGGGTGTTTGTGCAGGATGCTTGCTCAAACCTTTTTTATCTGCCCATAACAGCATTTGTTGATAAAGGCTTTCCATTGGCGGTAATTTCCTCAAGCTAAGGTGGCGGAACCATTCTCGCCATTGACTCCAAGCTAGCCAACCTAAAAAAGATATGATTGTCGCCAAGATTAAACCAGTGAAAATTCCTAGCCAACCTTTGAAGAACAGCGATACAAACCAAGAACAAACTTTGCTTATCCAAGTGAAAAGTGTCCCAAATACATTGTTAAGTAATCCTGTCACGGGAGAAGGTAACCACCCAGCAACCCAATTCCAAAATTGGCGCAAGACACTAAAAGTCTGAATTTCTTCTATAGACGGAGGAATCAAAGGATGATTGGGAATAGGATCGAAAGCAAACCAACCGTATTTAGGAAAATACACTTCTGTCATTGCATAGGCATCGGTGTTGCGAACGACGTACATTCCGGTAAACGGGTTAAACTCTCCAGATGCAAACCCGGCTACCAACCTGGCGGGAATACCAATAGAACGTAGCATCACCGTCAGCACTGTAGAAAAATGATCTGGATAACCACCTTTGTGCTTAAATAAAAAAGCTTCTACTAAGTCTTCGTTTTCTGCCAAATAAGCTAAGTCTAAGGGATTGTCTGGTATTTGATAGTTTTGCTTCAAGTACTGAGCCAAATAAAGAACTTTTTCATAGGTAGAATCAAGTGATTTATTTGACTGACTTACCTTTTGTTGATTGTAGTTGGCTAATATTTCTTCTGTACGTTTGCGTACTTTGTCGGCGATTTCGGAGGGTATTTGTAAATAGTAATCTTTAAAACTTTGTGGGTATTTAGTCGAAGCTTTTCCTAACAAAGTCCGATCGCGGTACGGCACTTGTGAAATCACAGTGTAAGTCATGCCTTCTGATAATCCTACGGGCGCTCGCAACCCGTCTTCTGGATCTACTGCAATCATCGGTGTTGGAAAGTAAATTTCCTTGGGAGATGCCATTGCTGGAATCAAGTTAGGCAAATCTGACACCACCGTATAAGTTTGCACTATTTCTTTTGTTTTACCAGCACCGATTAATAGGTTGAGAAAAATTTGATAAGTCCAAGGCGATCGCTTGATGCGTCTGACTTGCTCGTTGCGCGAAATTTCCCATCCCTTGCCTGTGTAACGATCGAATGCCAGTACTCGCCAAAAACCTTCTGTTTGCGATCGCACCCGCATGACTACCTTGGGTTTCATCTCACCCCGCAGGTTTTGATTCATCTGGCTATTAAAACCGTAATAAAAACTATCATCTACTTGTCCCGGTTTGCCACCGCCATTGCCCTGTTCTGTTCCACTACCACCAGAGCCTTGATTCTGTTTACCTTGGCGCACATAACCAGGATTGATAATGCTACGTCCTGTAAAATTACCTTTGACGTTAATAGAAGAACTGACTGGAAACATCCGCAACTGATAACCAGGAAAGCGGGGTAAAACGGCAAATATTGCTAAACCTAGTCCAACAACAATCAAAAAATTCAAAATTAAAAATCTCAAATTAAAAGAGGAATTCCCAAATATGGAGGAATTCCTCTGTGGGAACTGTTCGCGCTCAATCTTGAAATTCTCTATACCGAGCCGGGAACGATAATCTAGCACTAAAGTAGGTAGGGCGATCGCTAAAAATATTAGCAGTATAGGAGCAAACGCTAATGTTTGACTGAGCGTAGCTGCCACCCCTAGTAAAATTAACCCAATTACAATTGAATAACCCAAGTCTTTGCGACGGGGCATATCAAAGCAGTGCAGCACTTGCAATTGAATTAATAGTTCTGCCAAAGCCACTCGCGTATCATTTGATTCTCCCACCAATCGCCCCAAAAAAGCACCTAGTGCCAGTAACATACCAATGGCAATGCAGAATTTAACTGAAATATTGCGATCGCGGCGACGGTAATAGCTCCAAATTCCACCGACTAAACTCAAGGGTAATGCCCACAAACTAAATTTAGTCTCGGCGGCAATATCCGTCGCCACAACACCCACAATTACTAACGCTAGCACCAGCACCCTGAAGGTGATGGAATCTTCAACTTCTGCTAAAGACGACTGCAGCATTGTTTGCCGCCATTTATTACCCAAAGGTAGACGCCAAAGCGAACTCATCCTGGAAAAGTTAAACATTGTGATTAAAAAGCAACTGATGGTGATATTGAGCACAACTAAGGTGTCAACACTACTGATACAGTACTAGCACAATGCGAGTGAGATACACCGTACTCCCTCGCATCAAAAGTTGCTTTTTCATTGCAGCTGTCTGTAGACGCCCTAATAACTATTTTTTTAAAATTGACTCGGTTTCAGAACCAGGATGTCATTTTAGTGCTAGCGATCGCACTTTTAGGCTATGAGGTGGGAATAATCGCAAACGACAATGGCTGTTGATCTATTTCTTTCAACTCTATTGTCAGAGTGTACGTCTGGTTGAGCTGCACGCCACCTAGTTCGACACTCAAGCAACCCGGAGTTGAACTCTCTGCTTTGATTTGCGAGCCATTTCCCTGAATTTTTATTGAACCTTTGGAGGGTAAATCACCTTGAATCCATAGTTTACCTACTTGCCCTTGAAGCTGGTATTCTACCCTCAAGTTCAAAACACCTAAACTAGTTAGCCATTGTCTTGTTAAAGGTTCAGTGCTGGAAACATAGAGAGTTAGACTCTCAAGCAGTTGTTTTGCTGCCAACAAAGACAACAACATCTGTTGGCGTAGCTGCAAGTCTGCATAGTCACCTTCCAAAGGCGGTAACTTTAGTTTTTTGCTACGAGTGGCACCTGTTAACACCACTCCAGCTAGATTGTTCAACGTTTGGAATTCGTTAGGGAAAAAGTTTTCTACAGCCTGAATTAATTTTGGCCCTAACAGCGACGAAGATGTTATCAATGCTTGACATTTATCAAGCAATTGCCGGAAAATACTATCGGGTAAAAGTATTGGCAGATCGAGATTAGACTGTTGTACTGCCCACCCCCAAGTAGGAACTAATACAACAGCTGGCTCGTCTAAATACTCCGGATAGTCCGTTATTTGTGTTTCCCAAGGAAATAAAGGTGGTTGGCTCTCAGTTTGGCATTGGAGCCGACGTTTGAGAACAGCTTGAAAACGTTCTTGCACAGTAGGAATTTCTCCCAATTGAAAGGTCTGGAGCTTCGTTTCCGCCTCTCGATAACTGCTTGCAAGTGCAGTAGTTACTTGGAGAAGGTTTTCTGCTCCGTGGGTGTCCTTACGTTCTATTCTTTTAAAATCTCTTGGGTTGCCAGAATCTGTCAATAACCAAGACAAAAAATAGTGTTGTAAGGATTCTGAGTCACTATTCATGAGTAGAAGCACCCGATCCGGATACTAGGGAGTTACGAATTTCCCAAGCTTGTTCAAGAATTTTAAACCAGCGTTTCTGAAGTTGTGCCATTGACAATCCTAAAGTTTTGGCGATTCTTTCGTCAGGTTGTCCCTGTTGCTTCAGTTCTAATAAACACCGCTGCTTTTCGTCAAGTTGTTCAGTGTATACCTGCCATTGTTGAGGAGTTAAACCCAAGTTGGTGTGCAAATCTGCTTCCAACCACTCATGAACCAACTCCCAACGATGCAATAAGGCAAATCGAATTAAATGATATTTAAAGCGCTGTTGTAAATAGTCTCTTTGACGGGGAGTTAAACCCAAGATAGTCTCAATTTCCTGGGCTGATAAATCTTGGAGTCGAAGAGCAAAATAATCAGCGCAATCATTCTGCTGCCGTTCCTCCAGATAATTCATTAACTCTGTAATTACAACCGATCGCAATGTTTCTTCTTGAGCTTCTGGTTCGGGTTGTGTTGCCATTGCAGTTCGTAATTGCTGCACTGCCGGATCTTCCCAAGAACCATCGGCTTCACTACCACTACCTTCTGCGGCTTGCTCTATGTCTACACAAGTTTCTGGGGGTTGCTGTTGTGAGAACGTTTGCGCTCGGAGGATAATTAATTGCTGCTGACGCCCTGGCAGGGGAATCCGTCGCTTGCCATAGCGCTCGGTAAATGCCATGTACTCTGCTAGTTCCAGCAGCGTCTGAGGACGATAGCTCGCCTCTAGTTGATTCTCTCGCCGAAAAGCGTTTAATGCCTCTAGATAAAAACTTTGTAGAAAATCTTCAATAACTGTCAGTCGCCCCTGATAGCTCAATTGTCTTTGTGGTGGATTGATGTAGCGATAAATAATTGCACTTAAAGTACTGTGTAGTTCTACCCTGCCACGATTTGAACCCAGCTGATAGTACCTCAAACACTGTTGCAGGCGGTGTTTCGCTAGAGCCATTGCCGAGTTCTCTACAGAGCCGGAAGCTTGAATGCGTTTACTTTCATGACAAATTCGGTAAACTTCGGCAGCAATCCGCATCGCTACTGCGCGACAGTTCTGTTGAGAAGCTTTGGTTGACTGCTGAAGTTCTTGAAATAGGAATGGAAATATCGCCTCCACGCCAATAGAAAATTCTCCCTGAATAGTTGTGGTTGCGGCTGATTTCATCATTTCGTGTTTAAAGTGTCCCTAACATAAGCATTTACAACCTGTATGGCTAGGGGTACGGAGTTAGGAGCTTTGCGTGTAAGCTAAACGCAAGTAATCCTAACCTAAGGATGTGGCTGAATTTATTATTCTCAATTATTGTTTGATTGTTTGTACAGCCATTGAAGTTATAGCCAATACCGAAAAGCCGTTACAGGTAATTATGGATTTAGAAGCACAAATTCAACTGTTGATTGAAAATGCACCAAAAGATGGTAGAACACCAAAACTGGTTGCGGCCATTGCCCCCGCTCTCAGTGCGTTTGCTCAAAAGCTAGGCCACTCTAACTACTATATTCTCCAAAACCTGGATCGAGAGTGGGTTGTAACTACCCTGAGCAACCGTGGAAATCCACAACAACAAAAGCGGGTCGTTTATGCTTTTTCTACCTTACAGGATATTCCCGCTTCTTATGGTGCTGGGCTTGACCCTCAGGTAATGGCTACCCCTATGCCTGTCACCCATATTTTGTTTCAATTACTTGCGTTAGAACCCGTAGATAGTATAGTGTTTTTAAATACTGACGTTAACCGTAGTAGTAGCACATCTGACAACAACACAAACGAAATAGAAATCAGGCGCGCTGACTTGCAAAATCTATTAAAACAAGTACTGAACCAAAACCGCAGCCGGACTCAAGTTCCTCCCGATATCGCTTGATTAAATAGAGTTTAGGGACTAATTACTAATTAATAGTATAAATTTTATCCCTAGTCTCTAATCCCTAAACCCTAATAAAGCCGACTCAGCACATAGTCAGCCATGTTAATCAATGCTTGACGTGATTCTGAAGGTGGGAGTACCGTAATATGCTCGACTGCCAACTTAGCATGATGAGCGGCTAAATCTCGTGCCCGTTGGATACCCTGGCTATCATGAATCAACGCCATGGCTTGTTCTAAATCGCCTTGTTGATTAAATTCTCGCTCAATCAGTACTTCTAGGTAAGGCTTTTCTTCTAGCGCAAATAATACTGGCGCTGTCAAATTCCCGCTTTTGAGATCGGAACCTGCTGGTTTACCCAAAGTATCTGTCGAACTAGTGAAATCTAAGATGTCATCAACAATCTGAAACGCTAAACCAAGATGGCGTCCATAATTGTACAAATGTTCGGCTATTTCTGGTGAAACTTCGCTGAGAACACCAGTAGCTTTGGAACTGTTAGCAATAATCGAAGCGCTCTTGTAGTAACTCTTCTTGAGGTAAGTCTCGATTGAAATACTTGTATGAAAGTGATTGAGTGCCTGCTGTGTTTCACCAACAGCATAATCCATAATCACTTCTGACAGTAACTTTACGACTTCCAAATTATCCAAATTGGCTAAGTACCAAGAAGCTTGAGCAAAGAAAAAATCACCTGCTAGTACAGCAACTTTGTTATTAAATAAACTATTAACTGTGGCTACCCCACGCCGCATTGCCGATTCGTCAATGACATCGTCGTGTACTAAGCTTGCGGTGTGAATCAATTCCGTAATTTCGGCTAAACGGCGATGACGGGGTGTAATGTCTTTATCCAGCATGGTTGCCCTTGAAATTAAAAGGACAATTGCTGGCCTAATGCGTTTTCCCCCAGCTCCGAATAGGTGTTCGGCTGCTGCATAGAGGATGGGGTGACGATTCCCAACTAGCTGTTTTAGGTTATCTGCTAGTATTTGCAGGTCTGCTTCCACTGGGTAAAAGAGGGAGGTAGCTGGGGTCATGGATGGGCGGACTATGGCTTAAGTTACGAAAGTTTACATATCCTATAATTATTCTAAGATAACCCTGTGCCAGTGCAAAATTTTCGTCAAGCAATACTTCTGTTTTAACCGTAGCGATCGCCATCAGGCAAAACACAATCACCGCATTCTATATCTAAAGTTAGATTTACTAAGGCAGTAAAAACAGTAGTGAACTTGCCTTAGCAGTCGGTATTAATCAAAAAACTAGATCCTAAGGTGTTAAGCTTGGGAGAATTCAAAGAACTTTCATCAAAATTTGAGAATATATCTCAACACTGGTCGCAATTTTCTCATTTTTTATACTAGTATAATTACGTAGGTACTGTTTTTGTGGCTGATAGTAGCACTCTTTTAACAAAAAATTAATTATTTAGAAAACTCATAAGTAAAACTACCAACAACTCCACAAATACCCATCATTCTTTACCTGTCATTGATTACACATAAAATTTTTGTCAGTAAATTAAAATTTGGAGAATCTGTACGTATTTCTTCAGAAGTTTTTTAATTTCCTAGAAAAGTCACCTGAAAAATCAGGGTTGTTGTGTTACCCTAAAATTGAGGGATTTTAAATTTTTCGGTATTCACCTCTAGATAAATAAAAAAACGCTAAGTGTTTTTGCTTATCTGGTTTGTGATCCTAAATAAATAGTCGCAGGTCAAGCCAAGAAAATTGTTTTATTGGTTGATTCTGCGGTTTGTAATCTTTGTGGTTAGGAGCTACGGGTTTCCCTTAGAGGAAGCAAGGTAATTACACATCTTCAGCGTTCAGAGCGCGTCAGTGTTGCTCCTGCCCAAAAAGTACGCCTTCATTCAAGCAGACTAAGTAGACTGCTAAAGCAGCAAGAAGATTTCTTTAACGTTATCTAACTGCTGTGGTAGACGTAGTCTGCAAAAAATCATAGTAAACATGATGTGTTGAGCGGAGAAAACTAAAATTCTACCGCTACCTTGGTATGTAAATTCAAAGCAACAAAGCCACTACTTTTTTTGTGGCTTTGTTGCTAGTTCTTGCTAATTTTATTCAATTTATATTCTTTTGACAGAGGCACTGGACAAAAATGATTTGCGGGAAGATGCCTATGATGATCTTTATTTTGGCTTCTGGATACTTATTGACAATCTATCTATTGCTAGCATTAGCAAGGCGAACGGGACAAAAAAATGCTTCTGGCAGTGTTACTTTGCCTAGTACAGAAAGTTATACCCAGGAAGCTGCAGTACCACCAAAGGTAACTGAAGTCAGTAGTGTACGCTAGATAATAGTCAATAGTCAAGAGTTCCTAGTTTGATAACTGGGAACTCTTGACATAAACTTAGACTAGTGACTAATTACTAGAAATTGCAGCATCAGAGAAACAGGCTACCTCAACCATAGGAGTACAGCCGAGCCACTGTGCTGAAGACTGAGCAAACTGTTGCGGACAGCCGCTAACAAAGAAGCGGGTGGGCAAAGGCGGGTGAGTATTTCTTAAGCCAAGTAAGTCTAATTCTTGGCTACACGCAACCACCACATGAACAGCTGGATCGACTAATGTGACAGAAGTGGGGAGAAGCGATCGCAACACTGGAGCTAGGTGGGGATAATGAGTGCAGCCATAGACTAAAGTGTCTATTTGTTGCTCTAGTAAAGGTTCTAGGTAGGAACGTGCTACCTCAGTAGTGTAAGGATCGTGAATGCGGTTTTGCTCAATTAACGGCACAAATTCCGGACAGCCGACTTGCCAAACTTGGACTTCAGAATCTATTTCGAGAATAGCACGCTTGTAGGCATTGCTTTTAGCTGTTGCTGGAGTAGCAATGACACCAATACGCTTTCCTTGCTCCACTGCTGCTCTTGCTCCTGGTAGGATCAATCCGAGAATTGGGATGTTAAATTCGTGGCGTATTGTTTCGAGGGCGAGAGCAGAACTAGTGTTGCACGCCATAATGACCATTTTTACCTGTTGCTGTTGCATCCAGCTTAGGATTTCACGAACAAACTGTGTAATTTCCGCTTGGGAACGAATTCCATAGGGAAGTCTGGCTGTATCTCCAAAGTAAATAATTGATTCATTTGGGAGTTGCCGATACATTTGTCGTAATACTGTCAACCCACCCACACCACTATCAAAAATGCCAATTGGGGCACGTTGAGGTTCTTGGGAAAAATCGTATAAATTGCCTTCAAATATAGAGGATGGAATCACAGGTAGCTTTTAATTTGAGAGTTTTGATTTAAGATACAGGATTTTGTAGGGATATGGGTTAGTGGATAGTGATTATTGGTAAACAACCAACTACTGTACGGGCGGGTTTTGTTAATTAACTTTCGGTTCAAACCGATAAATTATCTTCTAAACCCGCCCCTACCAACTACTCCCCGTCTCCTTCATTTAGTAATTTTTACTAAACTTTTACCTTTGTTGTAAGTATTTAATAATACCATGTGCTATTGCTTCTGCCATGCGATTTTGATATTCTGGGTTGCCTAGTCGAGGATTATCCTCTCGACCAGTCATATAACCTGTTTCCACTAAGATTGAAGGCATAGAACTTTTCCTGAGGACGTAAAATCTGGCTTTTCGCGTTCCTCGGTCTTTGAGAGTAGGGATATTTTGGAGAATGGTAGTGCGAACTACTTCAGCTAGACGGTAGCCGCTGTCGTAATAATAAACTTCAAGTCCATTGACATCAGGGCGGTTATCGATGGCGTTTCCATGAATGCTGACAAACAAAGTTGCATTAGCACGCTCTGCTATATCTACTCGTCCTTGAAGTTCTACGAAAAAGTCAGAATTCCGCGTCAAGACAGTTTGAATGCCGTTTTGCTCTAAAACAGCTGCTATTCTTTTACTGATCGGCAAAACAACATCTTTTTCCAGCAAACCACCCAATCCAGGTGCGCCGGAGTCTTTGCCGCCATGCCCAGGATCGACTACTACTACTACTCGCCCTCTGGGTGCTGGGCGAGGCGGTTGTGGCTGGGCGACTGCATCAGGATTGTCTGGATTATTTCCTGAGAGTGGTTGGGGATTTGGTTGTGGTAGGGGTGGGAAAGCGGTAGGGGGTGTTACAGCCCGATTGCGTTGTAAATCAAGGGCGACAAAGCGATCGCCAACTTGGTTAACCTCCCCAATTTGTACTCCTGCTGCGGGTTGTACGTAGACATAAACAGTACGATCATCTTTTTGTTGCAAGCGTACTCGCAGAACAGGACTGTTAGCGTCCATAGTCGGGCCTTTCACTGGTGTAGCCAATTTAGCATTGGGAATGATGATGCGAAAAAGACCAGAGGTTCGATCCCAACCACCGTTAGCTGAGATATTGCGATCGCCTTTAATAATCAATTGTCTGCCAGTAGCACTCAATTCCACACCCTCAATTGTTGTCATCTCAGTGGTTGCTGTGGGAATTGGGTTACTATCTGAGGTGGGACGAGAGCTATTATCCCTAGACAATCTAACTGGATTAGTAGTCGGTGTGGTTCGAGAGCTATTCTCCCTGGACAATCTAAGCGGGTTAGTATTTGGTAAAACTATTAAACCGCCAATAGCGCTTGTACTTGCTCGCCAATCGGGACTATTTTTGTTCAGTTGCATTGTCATGCGGACTGTTGGTGGTGTTGTTTCCAATTCCGTGAATTGAATATTGTTAACACCATAGCGATTGACACTTACATCCCGCTGAGTCAGACGTGGTGATAAAGTTGCACCGGGGATATCAATATTAATATTGCTATTGTCTGGGTTGCGATTTACTTGGACTTTAGGGATAACACCACTGGTGCGAACGAAAAATCCATCTCCTGTGATCCGCAAGTTTTCTATTTGTGTTGCTCCAGTAATGGCACTAGCAACTATTCCTTTATTTACAGTGGTGTTTGAAGCGTCTGCGGTTACCACACTGTAAATATTTCTGGTGGGTGCAGCAGCAACTGGCTCAAGTTCTGGCTTTGGTAATTGTACCTGCCCAACTGGCTCAAGTTCTGGCTTTGGTAATTGTACTCGCCAACGATTGGCAGTTGTCCCCTCAAATTTTACTTGTTTGGGGTCAAGGGTGTAACCGGGAGTCAGTTCAATCACAACCCGCGTAATTTGAGGGTCAAATTGTCCGATCCGCACAGCGCGAATCGCACCACCAACACTCTGAACAAGCTGCGGACGTCCAAACTTGATGCCTGGCAAATCAATTACCAAGCGCGTCGGATTAAAAATCAGTTGTGCAGTCGGTTGAACAGCCCCATCAGTGTTAATTTCTAACTGATTTCGTTCGGCATCAAAACGCCAAGATTGTAGGTTCGCTGCATTAGCAGGCGACGATAACAGGGAGATACTTAAGACAGTACCAGGTATCAACCAGTGTAATTTCACAATGTTTTCTCCTGATTCACATTTATGAGAATCGTTAGTTGGTCAAAGCGTTGACAATTCCTCACACCGTTACCACTGAAACCTTAGCTTTGATGCCGTATACATCGATTTATGCTTTATTCAAGCTTGAAAGTAATAATTAATTAAAGTTACAGCTAATGGCGTCAAATTCTAGCATGACAATCTAATCTTTCGCTGCCGTGATGACAGAAAAAATTGATCCGCTATGAGCAGCAATTTACACTCACAAAGTAATTAAGACTTACGCATTTTACATAAGTACTACACGCGGCTTGGGTATCTCAGCCTTTGTTTGCTATTTCCGGCAACTAATACAACAAATATGCAAGTTGATCGGGGTTGTACGAAAGTGGCTGAAACAACCAAGCTTTATATGCACATTATGGTTAATTTGTACAGATTTTAACTCCTGGAGATAACCAAAATTAACAACAACAGTCAATTCCGTCAACAATATTTAAGGTGGCAAGAAATGGTTTATGTTGCGTAATTTTTGGAAGTACGTGTATCAACATCAAGGCAAGAAATGTAAATACCAATATTTAATTGCTAGAAAAGTAGCGTTGCTTCGGCATAAACACTGAAATTTATGGTACGTGATGAATCATCTTTGTTTGAGATATTGGAGAATGCCACGAGCGATCGCTTCTGCCATTTGATTTTGGTACCACCTAGCTCGCAGCTTGACAATATCCTCCCGACCAGTTAAGTAGCCGGTCTCCACAAGGATAGAAGGCATAGAACTTTTCCGGAGGACATAAAACCTGGCTTTGCGTACACCGCGGTCTCTGACATTAACACTTTTAAGAATGCTATTGTGGACAATGCGAGCTAGCCTATTACCTGTATCGTAATAATACGTCTCCAAGCCATTCACATCCGGACGACTTAAACCTACTGAATTGGCGTGAATACTGACAAAGACATCAGCATTGGCGCGCTCTGCCATCGCGACTCTTCCCGGTAAGGTGACGAAATAGTCAGAACTCCGTGTGAGTACAACTTGCACGCCATTTTGTTGTAGGATTTGCGCCAGCTTTTTACTAATTGGTAGGATGACATCCTTTTCTCGCGTTCCTCCAATCCCGATCGCACCAGAGTCTTTACCGCCATGTCCCGGATCGATCAGGACTACTACTCGCCCATTGACAGCGCGACGTGTGGGTGCAGCAGGGCGGGGTTTTTGTGTAATTTGACCTTCTGATAACGGTCGTGGATTTGGTTGTGGTAGGGGAGGTAAAGCAACCGGAGGTGTAACCCGACTAGGTGTGCGTCCAATCGGAGGAAGAATTCGTCCCGATGAGCGTCGTAATTCTAAAGCCAAAAGTGGGCTGTTCAATCGGTTGAGTTGCCTGATTTGCACTCCTGCTGCAGGCTGAATAAAGATAGCGACAGTATTGGGGTTTTGCTGGCGCAGGCGGATTCGCAGCAGTGGACTACTGTCATTTAAGGAAGGGCCTTTGACTGAAGAAGCGAGGCGAGCATTATTAACAGTAATGCGGTACATGAGCGAGGATCTATCCCAGCCACTACTAGCAGATAAAGAGCGATCGCCTTTAATTAGTAGTTGTGTACCGTTGCCAGTCAACTCCACAGATTCAATTGTAGCTAGCGAATCTGTTTCCAAAGAACGGGAAGGGGTTGGATTAGAGTTTGATTGTTCTTCTTGTGTTGGGACGCGGGAGGTGCGCTCAACACGCAACCTGCTAACTCCGCCACGAGGCAATACTACCAAGCCATTACTACCAGTGGATATTACCCGCCAGTCAGGACTATTCTTGTTCACCCGCATTGTCAGGCGAACAGTGGGCTTTGAAGTATCCAACTGCGTGAGTTGGACATCACTGACACCATACCGATTAATTGGCAGATCGCGGCGCGCTAGATTTGGGGACAAAGCCGCATCAGAGATATCCAGGTAAATATTGGTGCGATCATCGCTGCGTTTGACTTTAACTTCCGGTTTGCCACCACCACTAGTACGGATAAAAAACCCATCTCCCGTGGCTAGGAAGTTCTCAATTTGAGTTGCAGCTTCGAGTGTTTTGGCAGTCGTTTCCCTTCCGCCAGATGGGTTGGGAGATTCCGTAGTTACTACACTGTAAAGATTTCTGGTTGGTGCAGCCGTAACTGGCTCACGTTCTGGCTTTGGTAATTGTACTCGCCAACGACTGGCGGTTATGCCCTCAAATTTTACTTGTTTGGGGTCAAGGGTGTAACCGGGAGTCAGTTCAATCACAACCCGCGTAATCTGAGGGTCAAACTGTCCAATCCGCACAGCGCGAATCGCGCCACCAACACTCTGAACAAGCTGTGGACGTCCAAACTTGATGCCTGGCAAATCAATTACCAAGCGCGTCGGATTAAAAATCAGTTGTGCAGTCGGTTGAACAGCCCCATCAGTGTTAATTTCTAACTGATTTCGTTCGGCATCAAAACGCCAAGATTGTAGGTTCGCTGCATTAGCAGGCGACGATAACAGGGAGATACTTAAGACAGTACCAGGTATCAACCAGTGTATTTTCACAGTGCTTTCTCCTGAGTCGCATTCACGGGAGCAGTTAATCTATAACAAGTGTTGGTAAATCCTCAGGTAGTCACCATCCTACTTTTCGCTTTAATGAGTAAGTTAGCTAGTTTTGTAGCAGACATTGTTGATAACTTCCGTTGTCGTATAGTTAATTTTGCAACCATATTAAAGTTAAAGCTAATGGCGTGCAATTTTAGCATTAATTCTACCGCTCACTTTGCCACAAATGTATGGAAATTTGGTTTGCAGTGAGCATTAGATTACACCAACAAAGAGACAATCAAAATTAACAATAGCAGTCAAATCCATCAAAATAAACTGAATTTACCAAATCATTATTTGATTTGCTTGACTGTGATTTTGAGATTCAATAAGGGATTAAATTGAGCATTTGTTAACTAATGAGGTAAGACTTGTAAACGCTAATTTTTAAGCGCTTGAAAAACCGCAAAAGAAGAGCTGAGGAAATAAATTAGAAATGGTAACAAATAACATTAGTAATATTTGGTAGTAATTAAGAAAATCTCCTCAAAAGCTACAATTACAGGCGACGGAGTACGAAGGATAGAAGTTTCCGAAGGCTATCGAAAGATTCTCAAGAGTTTCAGTAGTTTCAGCACAGACGCTGTTAGCTGCGTCTGTACTTAGGAATTTTATTTATTTGCCCTCCGAAGAACTGGGGTTAGGTTCTGAAGTTTTACCATCATCTGATGTTGACATTTTCGCACCAGGTGATTCTATGGCCAAAGCAGATTGAGAGGAACTATTTAAGACTAGTTGGTCGGAGTCTGCAAGCGCAGTCGTTGGTTCAGGAAATACAAATCGCAACCAGGGAGGGGCTAAAAATGTCGTGAGGATAACCATCATGATAATGGCTGCCTCCAGTGGTTTAGAGAGAATGCCTATGTTTGATCCTATACCAAGAAACACCAATCCTACTTCACCCCGCGGAATCATTCCCACACCAATTGCCAAACGATTAATTTCGGGTTGACCAAACACGCTGAAGCCTGTAACAACTTTACCAAGGATTGCGACTCCGATGAGGAAAGTAGCCATAATTAAACCTTCTCGGTTGCTGGGAATTGCTGGATTTAAAACACCCAAGTCAGTTTTGGCTCCAACAGTAACGAAGAAAATCGGCACTAGCATATCAGCAATGGGAATGATTTGCTTTTGTAGTTCTTTGCGCTTATCTGTTTCTTCCAGAACCAAACCTGCTGCAAAAGCTCCCAAAATCGCTTCTAGCTGAATGACTGAGGCAATATATGCCATCATGAAGGCGAAAATGAATGCTGGTATTATCAGTTCGCCTCGTGTTTTCAATTGATTAACGATCGCGACAAAGCTTTTATTGAAAAGATTACCCAATGCGATCGCACCCACAAGAAAGGCACTAGCGCTAACAATCAAATAAACAACTTTGCCTACATCTACTGCACCATCTTTAGCCAAGCTTGCTACTACTGCTAGGACGATAATTCCCAATACATCGTCAATAACGGCAGCACCAAGAATAATCTGCCCTTCTTTAGAATTTAAACGCCCCAGTTCTGATAGCACCTTAGAAGTGATACCAATACTTGTGGCAGTTAGCGCCGCTCCAGCAAAAATTGCCGGCACTGCTGGGATACCAAACAAAATCATTAATCCTGCTGTGCCAGCAGTAAAGGGTACAACCACCCCTACTACTGCCACAATGGTGGCTTGGATACCCACCGCCATCAAATCTTTTAAGTTCGACTCTAAACCAATTTCAAACAGCAGAATGATTACACCCAGTTCTGCCAAAACGGAAATTACCTCCGACTGGGCTGCAAAAACGGCATCGGCAGCGTCAGGGCTTAAACCGGCAGTGGTTTCCAAAAAAGAAATAATTACAGAACCAGAACTATCTGCCCCTGCTTCGGGAAACACTAACAAATGTAAGAAAGATACACCAACAACTACACCACCCACCAGTTCACCTAATACAGGTGGCAAACCAAAGCGGTTTGATAGCTCTCCTCCAAGTTTGCTAGCTAAATAAATTACTACTAAACTCAGTAGTACCGCTGCCACTACCAGCGAACTATCAGCTGTTTCGGCTGTCGTTGCCAAAAGAGGTAAAGAAAAGTTAGTTGCACCTAAAAACTGCATTGATTCTATAGAAATCATTCCTTCTAATTTACAAGCTGTTGAGCTTCGGCTTTTTGTCCTTTGTCATTTATCCAGCAGTTATCTATCTTTTGTCATATGTCTACTAGTTACCAGACAATTGTAGAAGGCGTTGCCAGTGAAACTCTGACACTGGGACTACAGATAGTCTAGGCAGACGTAGCAAGTCAAAGTTTTCAAAGCTCTTATCTTGCTTAATTTGAGCCAGGGTAACAGGTTGAGGTACTTTTCGCACTGCTCGCAAATCTATAACAACTCGTTTGGCATCATTCAATGCTGGATCGGGATAAGGTTGACTAATTACCTCTGCTATCCCCATAACTTGTCGCTCATTGCCTGTGTGATAAATTAGCACCAGATCGCCAATAGTCATTATACGCAGATGCTTGAGGGCTAGGTTGTTGTTCACTCCATTCCAAACTGTACTACCATCACGCTCTAAGTCTGAATAGGAATACTCGTGTGGTTCAGTTTTCAACAACCAATATGCCATGCTATCCGCTCCAAAAGTTTGGGTGTAAATTTCTAGGTTTCTAAAAATGTAACCGTTCTAGCTACTTGATTTTTAGGTGCCAAATTAGAAACACATTACAGTGTAGGCGCAGATGTAAATATTTCGGCAATCACAGAGATTGTGGAGAAAATCCGCTTGGGCATTGGTTAGTGGTTAATGGTTAATAGCTAATAACAACGAACAATTAGCTATTAACAACCAAATAATTATTTTTTCGAGGAGTGAGATCTCAAATGAATAAAGCTACTCTATCGGGTTCTCGGTTATTGACTAAGAACCTCTGGAAAACTATACCTTTAGCTTTGCTCGTATATGTTACTTTTGCCCAACCTATCTGGGCACAAGAGAAAGAGAAAATGTTTAGAACTTTAACAGTCACTGGGCGTGGAGTAGAATCAATACCTGCAACACTGGCTCAAGTTGTTTTGGGTGTGGAGGTTCAAGCTAAAACAGCGCAAGAGGCACAGCAGGAAGCTGCGCGCAGATCAAAAGCCGTGGTAGCACTACTTAAAAGCCGTAACGTGCAGAAATTACAAACCACAGGCATCACTCTCAATCCAGTTTATAGCTACAAAGATAATGTACAGCGCCTGACTGGTTACGTTGCTACCAATACTGTGAGTTTTCGTATTGCCACTGAGCAAGCTGGCACTTTATTAGACGAAGCCGTCAAAGCAGGTGCCACGCAAATTAGCAGCATTAGTTTTGTCGCCACTGACGAAGCGATCGCTCAAGCTCAAAAACAAGCACTCAAAGAAGCTACCCAAGAAGCACAACAGCAAGCTGATGCGGTTTTTAGCAC
Organism: Chlorogloeopsis fritschii PCC 6912; assembly: GCF_000317285.1. Classification (GTDB taxonomy): domain Bacteria; phylum Cyanobacteriota; class Cyanobacteriia; order Cyanobacteriales; family Nostocaceae; genus Chlorogloeopsis; species Chlorogloeopsis fritschii. The sequence continues at coordinate 47,897 of NZ_AJLN01000123.1, forward strand.
CCTGGGTTTTCAACGCAAAGAAGTAGTCAGCATTCAAATTAACGGAGCAAGCGCTACACCACCACCGCCACGTCCATTGTTGCGTGCTGAGGCTGGCAAGTTAGCACAAGATGCTTCTACTCCTGTAGAAGGCGGCGAACAAGAAGTAGAAGCATCAGTGACGTTGCAAATCAGTTATTAGTTAGTAGTTAGTAGTAGAGACGCGATTAATCGCGTCTCTACAGTAGTTAGTAGGGGTGGGTTTTGTTGATGATCTTTCAGGTAGTGTGGCGAGGTTGGTTAAAATTACATGACCTTTGCCAAGGGTGGCAGCTTGCTAGAGAAACTTAACAGGAAAAGTATAGACTCGTACATATAAGTAGCAATCCAAGACAAGGAGGCTCTTATGAATTCACAAACAACTCAAAATCGAGCCACCAATCCAGCTGACGAAGCCACCATCCGTGCTTTTCCTCATCAGATGATTGATGCTTGGAATAAGGGCAGCGGTGAAGACTTTGCCGCTCCGTTTGCTGAAAATGCTGATTTCGTCGCGTTCGAGGGAACCCATCTCAAGGGGCGTCAAGAGATCGCCTCGTTCCATCAGCAACTTTTCGACACATCTGTAAAAGGAACACGCCTTGAGGGCGAGGTGAAGTTCGTAAACTTCCTAGATCCACAACTAGCGATAATGCACGCAGTCGCTAGGGTAGCGTTGCCGGGACGAGTGGAGCCTTCACCGTCGCGAAACTCAATGCAGCTATTCGTCGTTATGAAACGCGATGGAGATTGGCGCGTTGAAGGATTACTAAATGCCCGGATGTTGACAATAGAACGGCAATTCTTCTTGGACGACTTTGACTCGCTGCCCGCAGAGGCTCAAAGCCAGGTGACTAACCTCGTTGCATCTCTTAAGCAGCTTCATCCAGTAGAGAAAAAACCAGCATCCACGTAGAACACTGCTGGCGAATTTGGCTACCCGTGTATGCCATCGCGTAGGGTAGGGTGGACGGATCTCCCGGCATAAAGGAGCCAGCGCACTGGCTCCCCTACTAACCACTAACTCATTAAAAATGTTCCGGATTACTATCCATTGTCTCTGCTTCTGTATCCCGCTTAGAGCCGAGCAATTCCAGTTGATCTACCAGAATTACAGGTGTAGAGCGGAGCACACCTGTGTTGCGATCGTTCCAAGATTCAAACTTCAAAGAACCTTTGACGGCAATTTGTTTGCCTTTACGCACATAATCGCCCGCCACCTGCGCAGTTTTTCCCCATAATTCTAAATTGAACCAATCAGTATGATCGCCATCCCTAGTACGGCGATTTACTGCCAGTGTTAACTTACACTTCACACTTCCAGATTCAAAGTATTTGATATCGGGGTCGGTACCTACACGACCTATTAGGGTGACAATATTAATACTCATGTGCGTTTCCTTTCAGTACAGACGTACTTATTTATTCTGAATTTCATCATAGCGAATTCTCAAGCTAGACGCTCATGTGATAAATCACACAATGAGAATATGAAAATCTCTTTTCTCTAGCCCCTAGCACGCCAGTCGCTACCTTCGGAAGTCGCTTCGCGCCTACAAGTCGGCACTAGACGCGTTCGCCGTCAGGCGTTGCGTTAGCTAGCGGCTTCCCGGAGGGTAGCCGCAAGGGCGCGCTGGCTCCCCTAGTCCCTATTTTCAACTTAGAGACTGACTGTTAAATAATAAACAATTATAATTACGTATGGGAATGGTAAAATTTACTCTTTCACAAATACAAAACCATACGGATATACTCCAGTAGTTAAAGAATATAAAAAGGTATAAGCCTGAGATGGGATAAAGATTCTCAAATTAATTTAGTAAAATCACCTACTTTGCTAAACTCAGGTTAAAAAAAGTAGTAGAATCCTGCACGATTCTTTCTCACGGTAGTAGTCAAAAGTATCGAAATAGGGGGCAATAAGACGCGTGGGCCTTTTCAGTAAGTTTTCCTTATCGCGAGATATGGGTATCGACCTCGGTACCGCTAATACCCTCGTTTATGTATCTGGTAAAGGCATTGTTCTCCAAGAACCATCGGTAGTTGCCATCGACCAAAATGAAAAGGTTGCACTGGCAGTGGGAGAAGAAGCCAAAAAAAATGCTCGGCCGAACACCCGAAAATGTGATAGCCCTCCGCCCCTTGCGTGATGGTGTAATCGCAGATTTCGATACAGCCGAGATCATGTTAAAAAGCTTTATTCAGCGTGTAAATGAGGGTAAATCACTGGTATTGCCCCGAATTGTGATTGGTATTCCTAGTGGAGTAACAGGGGTAGAACGACGAGCTGTAATGGATGCTGCTACCCAAGCAGGTGCTAGAGAAGTTTATTTGATTGATGAACCTGTGGCAGCAGCAATTGGAGCAGGTTTACCTGTAGCCGATCCCACTGGCAACATGATTGTTGATATTGGTGGTGGTACTACAGAAGTAGCGGTACTGAGTCTCCAAGGTACGGTACTTAGCGAATCAGTACGCGTGGCTGGAGATGAACTGACAGACTCAATTGTGCAGTACTTGAAGAAAGTTCATAACCTAGTGATTGGGGAGCGCACTGCTGAAGAAATCAAGATTCGCCTCGGTTCGGCCTATCCAACTCACGATGATGATGATGCAATGATGGAAGTCAGAGGCTTACACCTGCTTTCTGGCTTACCACGCACTGTTACCATCAAAGGGCCAGAAATTCGTGAAAGTATGGCAGAACCGCTATCAGTAATTATTGATGCGGTAAAGCGAACTTTGGAACGTACACCACCAGAATTGGCAGCAGATATTATTGACCGAGGTATTATGCTTGCGGGTGGCGGTGCATTGCTTAAAGGAGTGGATACCTTAATTAGTCATGAAACAGGAATTGTAACACACGTAGCTGCCGATCCTTTATGTTGCGTGGTTTTAGGTACAGGGCGCGTGTTAGAAAATTTCAAGCAACTGGAACGAGTTTTCAGTGGTCGTTCCCGCAATATGTAGTCATCATAAGTATTTTTGGATATTGGATTCTATAAAGAATCCAATATTTTTAAGTAAACTAAACATAAAAGGTATATATGTTTACAGTACGTGGTCGGTGGTGGGAGCACAAAGGGTTACAAGTTGGACTAATAGCTCTATTAATCGGTGGTGCTTGGTTAGTTCGACAAACTCAGGGAGCATTGTTATTAGAAATTTACCAAGGCATTAGCCGTCAGTTTCAAATTGTGCAGCCTGGGCAGCCTCCACAAGAACGGATAAAGAATGCCAGAGTTGTGGAACTAGAAACCCGGATAATAGAGTTAGAAAACCAAAATAAAAAGCTCAAAGAGTTATTGAAATATGTCGAGAAAGAGCCTTTGTCATCACGCCCTGTACCGGCGCGGGTGGTAGGGCGTAGTGCTGACAACTGGTGGCAGCAAGCGATCCTCAATCGTGGTAGTCAAGCAGGAATTCAAGAAGGATTCATAGTGAAGGCTGAAGGTGGGTTGGTAGGTTTGGTAGAAAGTGTGACTCCGCATACTAGCCGCGTGCTATTAATCAGCGATCTCAAGAGTAAAGTTGGTGTAAATGTTAGCCGCACTGGAGCTAAGGGAGTTTTGCGGGGTGATTTGTCGGCAGATGCAGTACTGGAGTTTTATGAGAAAGTTCCAAATGCCAAACCTGGAGATGTAATTGTGACATCCACTTATAGTCAAAAGTTTCCATCTGGATTGCCAGTAGGACGAATTAAGTCCTTGGATGTAAAGAAACTTCCGGCATCTGTGGCGAAAGTGGAACTGTTTCCATCGATACGTTCTTTAGATTGGGTAAGTGTATATCCTAAGCCGGAAAGCGAACAACTGGACAGTTCTTCATCAGCAAATCAACAGTCACGAAAATTGAATTAGTAAGAAAAATGAAAATTCCTGCATTTCGAGGTAGCAGGCAGAAAAAGCCAAAATTGCGATTCTCCAAAGGAGGCACTGGGCGATCGCAAAAATCAATAGTTTCCATCAAACCCCTGTCTCGTTGGCATCCCAACCTCCGACAGCTGGTAAATTGGACTGTAATTTTTGGCTCTGCACTCTTGTGTTTACTGATGCTACCCACCCGCTTTATCGGTATGGAATTATTAGGAATAGGGCCGAACTGGCTATTAATTTGGGTAGTAGCTTGGAGTGTTAAGCGTACAATTTTTCAAGGGGCATTAGCAGGTATAGTTTTGGGGCTACTTCAAGATGCCATGACATCACCCGATCCTACTCATGTTTTAAGTCTTGGGATTGTGGGATTTCTGACGGCAATGCTGAAAAAACAGCGTTTTATCCAAGAAGACTTTATTTCGATTGCTTTAATTGTCTTCGGGATGGCAGTATTAGCAGAAACTATCTTTGCCTGGCAATTAACTTTAATGGGCGATCGCAATTCAGTACATATTTGGACTTATTATCAAAAGGTTGCTCTTGCTTCTGCTATTGTTAGTAGCCTCTGGGCACCTGTGGTTTACTTTCCCCTCAATCGTTGGTGGCAACGACTGAAATTAGCACAGCAACAATCTTAAACTTGTTGTTAATAGTCTAATAATGTGTGTATTTTTATACTTTAATTTTTAGCCTAGATGATAGATAGTACTGATTTTATTCAGTACTAATTTTTTCTGGAATTTTGGCAACCTTTGGCAAGATGGATTAAAGCTAGATTTAAAAGGCTGGGAGCTAAATGTTAATGGTTAGTGGTTAGTGGATAGTGGCTAGGAAAAGAAGCCAGCGCTCTTGGTAGGGGAGGCAGTCCGGTGGTGAGCCAGCACTGCGGGAGGGTTTCCCTCCGCAGGTGACTGGCGTAGACACGAAGTGGCTTCTGAAAGTAAGGGTTCCCCGGCATAAAGGAGCCAGCGCGTTGGGCGGCTTCCCCGCGTTGTAGCGACTGGCGTCAAGTGGCGTCAACTGGCGTCGGGTTAAGCGCGTTGTAGCGACTGGCGTCAACTGCCGTTTTCCCTCCGCTGTAGACGCAAAGCGGCTACCGCAGGTGCGAACTGTCCGTCAACAAGGATTCTTCTTACAGTTCCCCTACTGTACGGGCGGGTTTAGAAGATAAATCATCGGTTTTAGCTGAAAGATAATCAACGAAACCCGCACGCCAGGTGCTACAAGTCGGCGGAGCCGCCCATCGCACTGGCTCCCCTACTAACTACTAACTACCAACTATTCCCTAATCCTTAATCCTGTATCGCCAAAAATTATGGATAATTCTCCAGTGGTTGCTCAAGCAGATGTATCCCTATCCAATTCGCTTTTAGTTAGTTTGACAGCAAAATCGGATTCACAACTACAACAGAAGGTGGGAACCGACTTTGATCGAGCGATGATGCAGCGGTGTTTAGAACTTGCTCGTCGTGCTTTAGGACGTACTTCCCCAAATCCCCTGGTAGGGGCGGTGGTTGTCAAAGATGGAGAAATTGTTGGTGAAGGATTTCATCCTCGTGCAGGTGAACCGCACGCAGAAGTTTTTGCCCTCAAAGCAGCAGGTGCAAATGCTCGTGGAGCGACTGTCTATGTAAATCTCGAACCTTGCAATCATTATGGACGTACTCCTCCGTGTTCGGAAGCTTTGATTGCTGCGGGAGTAGCAAAAGTAGTGGTGGGTATGGTTGATCCCAATCCACTGGTAGCTGGTGGAGGTATTGCCCGCTTACGTGCAGTTGGTATAGAAGTATTAGTTGGAGTCGAAGAAGCAGACTGTCGCAAGCTGAATGAAGGTTTTATCCATCGCATTCTCTACAAACGACCGTTGGGAATTTTGAAATATGCTATGACCTTAGATGGCAAAATTGCTACTACTAATGGCCATAGTGCTTGGGTTACTAATCAAGAAGCTCGTAGCGTTGTGCATCAAATGCGTGCTGCTTGCGATGCTGTCATTGTCGGTGGAAATACGGTTAGACTTGATAATCCGCGTTTAACAAGTCATCAGCAGGAAGCACATAACCCGTTGCGAGTGGTGATGAGCCGTAGCCTTAACTTGCCAGAAGAAGCTAACCTGTGGCAAACAAAAGAGGCTCCGACTTTAGTGTTAACAGAAGTGGGAGCAAATCCTATTTTTCGTGAACAATTGCTTAAACAAGGAGTAGAGGTAGTCGAATTATCGCCACTCACACCAGAGCGAGCAATGGCTTATTTATATGAGCGAGGTTTTTGTAGTGTGCTGTGGGAGTGTGGTGGTACCTTAGCAGCTAGTGCGATCGCTCAAGGAGCAGTGCAAAAAGTTTTAGCATTCATTGCTCCAAAAATTATTGGTGGCAGTAACGCTCCTACACCCGTAGGTGACTTGGGTTTTACTACTATGACTGAAGCTTTGTCTTTGGAAAGCGTACAGGTGCGTGTGGTGGGTGCAGATTGTTTAATCGAAGGTTATTTACCTTTAAGACAATAATTTATGGTCAACGGTCAATAGTCAATAGTTTTGTTTTTGGACTGTAAACTATTGACTATGAACCAATCGCCTGTATTTTTTGTTGTCATAAGTACTGACGTTCGTGAGCAATATCACGGATGAGGGATAACCGAGATTGAATGTACATACAAAGAAAATCGGTTTCTTGACAATCCAGTAAAGCTTGTTTTGTAGTTTGTTTAACCAACCACTGTACCAAGCTAGCATCATCCAATTGCAACAGCGTCTTTGTTTGGGCAGTTTCAACTATAGACCAAAGCTGACGCATAATAGTGGGAGTCATCAGACCTCCATATAATCATCTCCGTTGTTTTCAGGATACACAATTTAGTTTCAGGCTTCCGGCATTAACGTACAACCTGAAATAAGTGTTATTAAAAACTTAATAAACGGATCTATAACTTGATGAAGATTAATAATAGTAATATTGCAGCGCTTCTGTAACAGAAATTAATCTAATTAGAAGGCAGATGGCAAAAGGCAGAGGGCAGAAGGGAAGAAAGTTTTTTCATTCGTTATCACTGTAAGCAGTTCATGAAAGCTACTTAATTTATAGCTAAATATATATTGAATTATTACGGTTTTTTTTGTATCTGTAAATTCCTAAAGGCGATCGCCTAATTCTGGTAACTAGCACACAGAAGAATAAAACCGCTCCAGTCACAAAGAACACGAAGAAATAGAGCTTAGAGAGGTGTACGAAACTGAAAGCGGAAAAGTACCTTGCGATCGCTAGGGTTATCAAAGCCCTGTTCTGCTTCTATTTCGCCACGTCCAGCTGCTAAAATTTTTTTGCTTAAATGGGTTTTGGTGGGAAAATTCATTTCATCAAATATATATTTGGTAACTGATGCCGACCGTTGTAAGCTCAGTTCTAAATTTGTTTTATAATCTCCTTGTGAACTAGTATGTCCTTCTATAACAACGCGACTAACTTCTTTTTCAAATTCAGGTTTAGAGAAAATTACATCACTATAAATAGGAATGAAACGGCGCAGAAATTCCTTGCCCTCTGGCTTGATTTCGGCACTGCCTTGAGAAAAAAGAATTGATTCTCTAATGCTTACATCTCCAGTTTCTGAATTAACTTTGACATCAATATTGTTGCTTTTCATTTGCCCAATCACATTACCTATTACTACCCGTTTTGGTTCATCTCTTTGGATAATTACGGTAATAAAAAGCAACACAAAAAACATCAATAAGCCAGACATCAAATCACCAATAGATAGATAAGTGCTTGCATCGTCATCTTCGGTGGTTTCTGATTCAATTGTGCCTCTGGTGAAATCATTCATGATGCTTTTTCCCATTGCTGATCTCACTATTCGTTCTTGCTGCAACCAAAAATTCAGCATTTCCTAAAGTAGTAAGAAGATGTTCGCTAGCCTCGTTCATTAATCCAGAAGCTTGATTGCCTATAGTTTTGAGAATGTGAGTTTGATGTTCAAAGTCTGCATTTGCTTGATTAAGTATTTCAATAATCCCAGTCTTAGTATCTTCAAGCATTTGTTGTTGTATTTCTGACTGTAGTTTCAGTGCTGTTTCAAGTTCTGCTCGAATTCCTTGAAAAATAGTTGCTGCTTGATTTGCACTTGCTTCAAAGGCTGCGCGCTGGGCTGTCATTCCTTGAATGCTTTGTTCAACTGCGTGATTAATATCCTGGGCTGTTAGTTGTAACACGCCCTTTGTTTCAGTTTGAAATTGTTGCAAAGTTTGCTTGAGACTGGCTGCAAAATCTTGCAAGCTCATTAAAGTATCTTGTTGAAAGTTTTGAATTATGCCAATGGAATTTGCCAAACTTTGGGAGATACCGCCTAATTCTTGGTGAAGAGTCTGCACAGCCTCGGAAGCTTGTTGTGTTAACTCTGCACTTTTGTCTAATTTATTGGCAATTGGTTCGAGTACCTCAACTCGTAAATCTCGGATAAGCTCTTCTAAAACCCTCTGTCTCTGATTTTCTTGGTGTTCTAGCAGTTTTTGTTGTTCTTGGAAGATAGTTTTTAGCTCTGGTAGGATAAGCGATCGCATCTGCTCATCTACAGATAAAAATTGGTTTAGCCCGCCAAATGTCTCTGCTATGCTTTTACCTACAGCTTGACCAATTGCATCAGCACTGGGTAGATTTAAGTCGCTTAAGTTTTGTGCTAAACGCTTAAATTCTGCTGCTGCTTTACCAATCTCGTTGTCGCCTGTCTTAAGAAAAGCGATCGCATTCAAACTTTTACGTAAACTATGACGCCGTTTCTGCCGTAGTGAATCGCACACGAATAACACTAAGGTAAACAAGCTACCACAGCCAAGCCCCATCAAAGAAGTGGAGAAAGCTGTTTTCATTCCCGCTAATAGCTGCTTAATGGCAGGCAATAGTTGCTCAAAGCTTGTTGTATCCAGATTTATTCCTTGCAGTCCTTCCTGAATACCGTAAAATGTTCCCAAAACACCAATTGCAGTACATAAGCTTGTGACAAAGCGTAGGGAACTACGAGGTACTGGACGTGCTAAAACTTCTGGGTACTCTATAAGTACAAACTTGCTATTTTGTTGCCGAAGTCGGCTTGAATCATCGGTTCCTAAATGCTCCTTTAACCAGCAACTAATCTGATTTGGAGGTTGGGAAAGTGGGGCATTTTTATTTCTTTGCAATTTCCTCAAAAACTTAATTGCGGCTTCTGTTGTGCCGCACTCTGAATACCAATAGTTCAATAGCGTGTAAACTTCTACTATGACTGCAAAAATCAATACTGCGGCAGTTGCCCAATGAAATGGCTCATTCTGCCAAATGATATTCCAAATTTGTGCTAATCCCACACTGCACCCCTGATATTAGCTAGCGATCGCATTTTTCAAATCTTTTAATATCTTTACTTCTCCAAATAGTTCACTAGCTGCCTTCCATGCCCGATTGACAGCTTTAATCTCACAAACGAGCTGCTCAATAGATGGGCACCACAGTTCCTTAATTTCACCCATTTAATTTGTAATTTTTTTATATGATTGGCTATTTCATTTTTCCCAAAAATAGCCTCGTTCTAACTGATATTTGTAAAAAGGTAATGCGGTTTCAGTAAGATTTAGGTGTTGACGTTAGATAGAAATTAAATAGTAAATATAAGTTGCTGGTATTATGTCCTAAACTTTGCTTCCATTGCTATATAAGTTAACAGTTGTGGTAAAGCTAAAAGTACTTCTGCCAAACTATTTTTTGTCTCAATCACTAAAATCCAAAAAGGTGGTGCGGTGATTGCTTCAGCACTGTTGACTGTCAGAATATCTACTTATATCCTCATCGTCAATGGCAATGGCAACCACATCTTCCATTGTCAAACGGATTGGCACATCATCTAAATCCAGCTAATCGTATTAAGGGCGCAAGTGATAAAAATTTTACTAGCTTCTACGGTTAGTGGCATGAATATGGGTAGTTTAGTGCGTACCACTTACGATCTTGCAATATTTGAGCCGCTTTGATGGTATGAACTGAAGAATCTGTACTCAGTAACCTTGCAATTGTTGCCCTTCTTAACGAAAAAGTAAAAACTAGAGTGAATCTAAACACTTTTGGTAAATCTGCGTACAGAATAGTTTCCAGTAACAACACCATTAAAATGATTATGTCTCAACCAACGATAGAATCAATCCTGCAAGAAAAACGCTTATTTTCCCCTAGTCCGGAATTTTCTCAAAACGCTCATATCAAAAGCCTGGAAGATTACCAACATCTTTACAACCAAGCTAAAGCCAACCCAGAACAATTCTGGGCGGAACTGGCAGAACAGGAGTTGCATTGGTTTCAAAAGTGGAACAAGGTGTTAGACTGGCAACCTCCCTTTGCAAAATGGTTTGTCGATGGCAAGATTAATATTTCTTACAATTGTCTTGACAGACACCTATCAACATGGCGCAAAAATAAAGCTGCCATTATTTGGGAAGGAGAACCAGGTGACTCCCGCACTCTCACCTATGCTCAACTGCATCGAGAAGTCTGTCAGTTCGCCAATGTACTTAAACAACTGGGAGTGAAAAAGGGCGATCGCATCGGTATTTATATGCCGATGATTCCGGAAGCCGCTATTGCCATGCTTGCTTGTGCCAGAATTGGCGCTCCTCATAGCGTGGTTTTTGGTGGTTTCAGTGCCGAAGCTTTACGAGATCGACTCATTGATGCCCAAGCAAAATTGGTAATTACTGCTGATGGTGGTTGGCGCAAAGATGCGATCGTGCCTCTCAAAGAACAAGTAGACAAAGCTTTAGATGATGGTGCTGTACCAACCGTGCAAAACGTCCTAGTAGTTCAGCGTACTGGACAAAAAACTCACATGGAACCAGGACGCGATCACTGGTGGCACGATCTACAAAAGGGAGTTTCTGCAGATTGCCCTGCCGAACCAATGGACAGCGAAGATATGCTGTTTATTCTCTACACTTCTGGTAGCACTGGTAAACCTAAAGGTGTTGTCCATACAACTGGTGGTTATAACTTATATACTCACATGACTACCAAATGGATTTTCGACCTCCAAGATACAGATGTGTACTGGTGTACTGCCGACGTAGGTTGGATTACAGGACACAGCTATATCGTGTATGGCCCCCTTTCCAACGGTGCAACAACGGTAATGTATGAAGGAGCACCCCGTACTTCCAATCCTGGTTGTTTTTGGGATGTGATTGAAAAGTATGGCGTGACAATTTTTTATACTGCACCCACAGCAATTCGTGCTTTTATTAAAATGGGCGAACACCATCCCAAAGCACGAAATCTTTCTTCTTTACGCTTGCTAGGAACTGTAGGCGAACCGATTAACCCCGAAGCCTGGATGTGGTACTACAGGGTGATTGGTGGTGAACGCTGTCCAATTGTCGATACTTGGTGGCAAACAGAAACCGGTGGTATCATGATTACTCCGCTACCGGGGGCAATTCCTACCAAACCCGGTTCCGCAACTCGTCCCTTCCCTGGCATCTTGGCTGATGTTGTGGACTTAGAAGGCAACCCTGTCGGCGACAATGAAGGTGGTTATCTAATAGTTCGCTATCCCTGGCCTGGTATGATGCGAACAATCTACGGAGATCCAGAACGCTTCCGCCGTACCTACTGGGAACACATCCCCCCCAAAGATGGGCAGTATGTCTACTTTGCTGGTGATGGTGCCAGACGAGATGAAGATGGTTACTTCTGGGTCATGGGTCGTGTAGATGATGTAATTAATGTTGCTGGTCATCGCCTTGGTACGATGGAAGTTGAATCAGCCTTAGTCTCTCATCCTGCGGTAGCTGAAGCAGCTGTGGTAGGCAAACCGGATGAAGTAAAAGGAGAGGATATAGTAGCTTTTGTGACTTTAGAAGGTGGTCACAATCCCACTGAAGAATTGAGCAAAGAACTGAAACAACACGTTGCCAACGAAATAGGTGCGATCGCCCGTCCCGGTGAAATTCGTTTTACCGATGCTTTACCCAAAACGCGATCGGGCAAGATTATGCGGCGGTTGCTGCGGAATTTAGCATCAGGACAAGAAGTGTCGGGTGATACTTCCACATTAGAAGATAGAAGTGTACTGGATAAGCTGCGGGGGGGTGCATAGCTACTCTTTAGTGAACGCAGAGAGTCATTGAGTTGAGTCTCCTGTAGTGGTGCGTTTACAACTTAGATGCATAGAAAAAATGGCGATCGCTAATCGCTATTGCTAATGCACTATTTTGGGAAAAAGGCACCACTACTAAATACTTAATCAAAAACTGTATTCATAGCAAAAACTTATATTGCCCTGTCTTCTACTTACCAAGTCACATAGTAAGTAACATCACGATATCTTAGTGATACCAACTCACTCACCTCAAATCGCATAGAAAATTCTTATTCTCTGAGATTAGGATATTGGTTAATACCATCAATTGAGATAAACCTCATGATACAGGAGCGGCAATCATTTCTGCAGAAGTGGTCTCCTCCGATCGGTCTATGCTTGACCTTATTTTTAGTGGCATACAACGTGAGTGTTGTCCCTGCAATCATGCCGCGTATTGTGCGCGATCTAGATTCAAGTATGGGTAGTATACAAGGCGCATTAGTACTGCTGGCTCTGGTTACAGCCTCATTTGCTCCTACTTGTGAAAATCTGATCAAACAATTTGGTCGCAAAAAAATCTTGATGGCAGGATTAGGACTGTTCACACTCGGTGCGATCGCGACTTCCCTTAGTCCGACAATAGGCTTGTTTGTAGTTGCCTATTCTTTCATCACTGGATTAGGAGCTACACCCTTGGTAGCTTCACCACGAGATGTGGTCGGTAGAATTTATCAGCAAAAGCCAGAAAAATATGCGCTATTAGCATTCATTGTATTCTCAATTCTCGGTGGTTTGACAGGAGCGCTACTCGGAGGCTGGATTGCCTCCAGATATGGCTGGCGATGGTCTTTTTTTCCAGAATTTCTGCTCATTCCCCTGATTGCTTTTTTACTGCGAAGTGTTCCTAGAATTCCCCCAACCCAGTCGTTGCCATTAGATTGGATTGGAGGATTACTATCATTTTTGGGATTTGGTTTGACTCTTGTTGGTGTCAGCTTGGCAGGTGAATATGGCTGGTGGAAACCCAAACAACCATTTACAATATTTGGAATTGTGATTCCACCCTTTGCACTCTCAATAGTTCCGATTTTGATTGCAGTGGGTACGATTTGTTTAGGAATCTTTGCAGCATGGCAACGACGGCAGGCTCAACAAGGAAAAGCTTCACTGTTGCGAGCAGGATTACTTCGCCACAAGCCCTTTTTGCTGGGGCTATTTACAGCTACCCTGCATACCATGATTACAACCGGAATGCAGTTTAACCTTTATCAGTTTTTACCTGTCGTACTGCAATTGAATCCATTCCAAACTGCTCTTGCCGTTTTACCTTTCTCTTTAGCTACCTTAGTTGTGGTCGTCTACACTACATTCAAAGTCGTTGGCAGAGTTCCATCTCAGTTCCCAATCTATACCGGACTGACTTTGTTCTGTTTTGGTGTTTGGCTACTACGCAATGCCATTAGCTTAAGTATGACTACCCTAGATTTACTGCCTGCGTTGGTAGTGATGGGAGCAGGTTCAGGTTTGTTTCTCGCACAAATTGGCACTATCACCTTTTCGACAGTCAACCGAGATAATATTGCTGAAGCTAGTGGCATTTATACCCCATTTCAAAATCTAGGTAATGCTCTGGGGCGGGGAATCTTGGGATCTGTTTTGATTGGAACCGCTTCGATTAGAATTGTCGATCAGGCGATCGCACAACTGGGAAAAACAGTAACCTTAACACAACGAAATGAAGCGATCGCTAAATTAGAACAGGTGATTCAAACCTACAGCCGCGACGAGCGACAAGAATTCTTCAGTAACTTACCTGCTGCAATTCAACCCTCCCTCAACACTATTCTCAATGCATCTGCGATAGAAGCGATGCAAATCGCTATGTTGTTCATCCTCGTATTGAGTGTAGGCTGCTTGCTATTGTCGTTCTTTCTACCTAAATATCCGTCTTTGCAACCAAAAAAGGGTTAGAGATGGGATCGATCAATACACTAAAAACACAGAACCCTGACTTCTGGTGAGAAGTCGGGGTTCTTACTAGGCATTTTTTACTTGAGTTTGGTTGTTCTACTTATCAGCTTATTACCCAGTCACATCAGCCTGTTCAACTATTTCTTGTGCTTCCACAGGTTGTTTGTTAAATGCAATTCTCAAAAAAGGCGGTGCTAAGAAAGTGGTGAGAATTACCATGATAATAATTGCTGCTTGCAAAGGTTTGTCGATTACACCGCTAGCGGCACCAATCCCCAGGAACACTAAACCTACTTCACCCCGTGGAATCATCCCGACACCAATTGCTAGACGATTGATTCCAGATTGACCGAATACTGACCAACCTGTGACTACTTTACCAATAATTGCTACCACCATTAAGAAGATAGCTATAATCAATCCTTGCTGATTTTCAGGCACAGCTGGATTGAGAACACCTAAATCAACCCTAGCACCGACAGTGACAAAGAAAATTGGCACCAAGATATCGGCAATGGGAATGACTTGTTGATCTAGCTCTTTGCGCTTGTCTGTTTCGTCTAAGACTAATCCGGCAGCGAAGGCACCCAAAATTGCTTCTAAATGAATGGCGTTGCCAATAAAAGCCATGAAGAATGCAAAGATAAATGCAGGAATGACAAGTTTTCCGCGTGTTTGCAGTTTATCGGCAATAGTGACAAAGGTTTTATTGAAGAATTTACCGAGTAAAATTGAACCGATCAGAAAAACAGTAGCGCTGGCAATTAAATAAATAACGTTAAAAACGTCTACTTCACCAGTTTTGGCAAGGCTTGCCACCACTGCTAAAACGATGATTCCCAAAACATCATCGATAACAGCAGCACCAACAATAATCTGTCCTTCTCTCGATTTAAGATGTCCAAGTTCTGACAAAACTTTGGAGGTAATGCCTATGCTTGTGGCTGTTAATGCCGCACCAGCAAAAATCGCCGGAATTGTTGGGGTATGAAATAAAAGCATTAAACCCGCAGTACCAGCCGCAAAAGGAACTGCCACACCGACACATGCAACGATCGCTGCTTGATAACCGACTTTCTTGAGTTCCCGCAAGTCAGATTCTAGTCCAATTTCAAATAACAGGACGATTACGCCCAACTCAGCCAGAATAGAAATCGCCTCGCTTTGGCTTTGAAAGATTGACGTTACCGCTTCCGGGCTGAGGTTGTTGATTACTTGCAGGATATTCATGATTACAGAGTCGGAAGCGTTGGCACCACTTTCGGGAAATACCAACAGATGCAAAGCAGAAGCACCTACGACAACTCCACCAACCAACTCCCCCAACACTGGAGGAAAGTCCATCATCCTAGATAACTCACCACCGAGTTTACTAGCAAAATAAATTACAACTAAACTCAGCAGTACTCCCGTGAGAACAACAGGAGCATATTCTGATTCGGTTGTTGTTGCTAACAAAGGAGATTGCAACGAAGAGGTTAAAGAAGATACCCAGGTCAATGAATTTGGTATTTGTTCGGTTAAAAACATCTTTTATATCTTTGTAGCGATTACTTCTCCAGCTTGGTCAGATTTAAAGTTGAATTTTGTAGAGACATTAAATGAAATATAACGTCTCTACACCAACACAACGAGTACTACTGTGCTGTAGCAGCGTCATTAAAATCGCTGCGATACTTGCTGCTAGCAGAAACATCCCGATCCAAGTTGTTGGCAGTAACGTAAGCAACTGCTTCTTTAATTGCTTCTGTACGATCCATTAATAGGTGATGTGGGGGTAAGAGTTGCAAAATTCCAAAGCGTTCCAAGCGCCGTTTAATCTTGCCAGCTGCCCCAACGATAAATACTTGACGTCCTTTCTCAACAGCTTCTTTAATCGCGTTCTCAATTGCCAGTGAAGCAGTTACACCTAATAAAGGTACATCGCTCAAATCCAGAACTACAACATCGCAATTTTGCAGGGCATTATGTTCGCGAGCGATTGCTTTGGAAACTCCAAAAATCATCGGGCCGCTCAGGTAGAATAGCAAAACGCGACCGTTGGCTCGATCTAGAAGTCGTTTCTCTTCATCGCTTAAGATAATTGCGTCATCTGTGTCGGTAATAGTCTTAACTTCTTCAGATTGCAAACTCGAAAGACGCTCAATTGTCAAGATATTAGCAATGAACACCCCAACACCAACGGCAACAATCAAATCCACAAATACTGTCAGGAACATCACCCCATACATAATGAGTGTTCCCTTGAGAGAAACTTTGTGGGCGCGTTTTAAGAAACTCCAGTCGAGAATATCTATCCCCACCTTGAGAGCGATCGCTGCTAATACTGCCATTGGAATTGGTTCGGTAAGATTAGCAGCCCACAAAACCACCACCAACAGAATTAAAGCACGAGTTAGACCAGATACAGCCGTCTGAGCACCTGTTTGAATATTTACCACAGTACCCATCGTTGCACCAGCGCCAGGTAGCCCGCCGCACAAACCAGAAACAAAGTTACCAATACCTTGACCAATCAATTCCTTGTCTGATTTGTGTTCAGTACGAGTTAAACTGTCCGCAATTACCGCAGTTAGCAATGTATCAATACATCCCAACATCCCCAGAACTACGCCATCCACTAACATGACAATTACTTGGGAAGCTGTAAAAGTGGGTAATTGTAATTCTGGCAGACCCATTGGAATTTCACCAATACGTCTGATATTTGCATCGCCGAAAAACGTCAGAGAAACCACAGTTCCCACAATTAATGCCACTAGTTGGGGTGGAGCAATACGCTTGAATTTAGATGGTATTAAGAAAATAATTGCCAGCGTCAGCACTCCCAAAATGGTTTCGATGGGATTGATATTTGCAAACAGCTGGGGCAAATTTTGCACTATACCCAGCACCCCACCTTTGGGATTAGGCTGTCCCAGAAAAGGAGCAATTTGCAAGATAATTAGAATTACTCCAATCCCAGACATAAAGCCCGAAATCACGCTATAAGGCATGAGGGTAATGTATTTCCCTAGCCGAAATATCCCAAATAAAATTTGAAATATCCCCGCCAGCATGACTACGGTAAATGCCATTGCCAAGCCATTTTCCGGATTACTTGCAGTCATTGAGGTGACAATCCCGGTCATGACTACAGTCATTGGGCCTGTTGGCTCAGAAATTAGTGTCGGCGTACCACCAAACAACGCTGCAAAAAAGCCAACACAAACAGCACCGTAAAGACCAGCTACAGGCCCGGCACCAGAAGCAACACCGAATGCCAACGCCATTGGTAAGGAAACAATCGCGGCAGTGACACCACCAAAAATATCACCACGCAAATTTCGGAAATGGATAGTATTAGTTACTTGCATGAATTGGCAATTAATGACAATAGAATTGTTGATTCATTCAAATTTTTTCTTGCCATAAACAGCAATCAATCCAAACCCTAGAAACTTGCATTCGTTAGCTTAACTAAAATTTGCTATATTTGGTTTCAGTTGATTTTTACATAGCAAGAACTTAGTTAAACTCCCTCTGCATCCAGGTTAGTTCCCTATTTATACTGGTAGTTTGGAATGGTTGATAAATGCTGAATTTTGACAAGAATTAAGCTGCAACTCAAGGGCTGTCAAACTAGTTGTATTTAATAATAAAATTACTAGCCCTACTCTGAACGAAAATATCTACTTACAAAATTGTAGTCCTCATTTGAACAACTGGTAAATCTCAATTTTTGAGACAAACACGAATTATTGCAAGAAATATAAATAACTTTCTTGCCCTATTTCTGTGTCTTAAAATGCATACATGGCAACCAAAAATTGGCCTGACTTTACAAAAAAGCAGACTACTGCAACCATCTCATAAGTGGGATCAAGACCGTTAGTTATGTAAAAAACGTATTTAAGTTGTTAAAAATAGCATACAGCTTTTGCAGCCAAAAAAGTTAACACTTAGGCCGAAATTATTAAATAAATATTAGATACCTTTGATAAGTAATAGTTTATGTATCGCTCAAATAGGGACAATACATAAGTAATTTTATATGATAACCATTGCTTTAAATCAATGGATGAAGAATTTTAGTTGTGAACAAGCTATAAAGACATACCTAAAATCCAAGAAGTTCCAATTCAATGGTATAGAAGCAAGCCAAAACATTAGCGATCGCTACAACCTGACAATCTAAAGTCATTACTTATACAAGCATCCTGCAAATTGCAAGACTGCTCCATCACAATCATTAATAATTCTTAGCACTTTGCCCTTATGCTACTTTACGTAGTATAATGTATTATATAGAAAATATTTTGTTTGTTTTCTATGTGTCTCGACTCCAGCAAACCGAAAAGTTGGTATTGTGCCACTCTACAAAGAACCAGATCGTTCCGCGCTCACTACCCATGCAGTAGCAGCATCGATATCTGTTACTTCTGCTTACAGCGTAACTGTTGACAATCCCCGTGTGCTGGCTAATGCTTATTCTGTAAGAGTCCACCTGCAACCTGCGCCAGTCGTCACCCGCGTGATTACAATTATTCCTTACGCTCGCAACAGCCACAAACACTCAAAATTTAAGAAGATTCCTTCCGTTCCTCACAAGCGAACTGTTAGAGCTATGGTACGGTGAGGAATTTGTTGATTCAATATATCAAAACACTTTTTCTCTATTCAATCTATCAAAATAGTGAATTTAACTAACAACTTATGGTGGAAGAACCTCTGTCTAGGGAACGATTTAGCTGATGAGCTAGATGAAGTAAAAATAGGATGCTAAATCTAATGGAGATTGTATTCTGTGAAACTAAGTTATTTTATAAAACGGCTTTCAACTGTAGGACGCTGGATAGCTACAACTCTATTTTGTCTCGTAGCGATCGCCTTTATTTGGCAAGGTGCATTTTTCTCTGACACCGCAGCAATGGCTAATCCTGCCACAAACTTGATCGCATCCAAAGACGCAGGAGATCAGGTTCAAGAGAAAGTCAGTAAAGATGCTGGACGAGCTAAGAATTTCATTCGTGATACAGCAGATAAGGTTGAGGAAGCTGCTAGAAGCAATGCTTCTAAAGTTGATCGCGCAACTGATGGTGATAATTTACTTGAACGCAGAGCAAAAGATGATGCGGCTCTAATTCACAAAAGAGCAGAGCAAGATGCAGCTCGAACTCAAAAAGCAGTAGACAACACAAAGAATGCTGTTGAACGTACTGTTGAGAATATCAAGGATGCTTTTAGCAGCTAGAGAGTAGATACTAGCTTAAATTAACTGAGATGCGATCGCACTTTTGCTCTATGAATTTGCGATCGCTTTAAAAATTTGTTTTACCTATACAACATCACCAAATGTTCCGAAAAAAGAGTGGGAACTAAACAAAAGATACCTCATCAATCTAGTCAGCTTGCCGTGGAAAATTTGGAAATCAGCTTCAGAATAGCTTTCTTTGGCAAGGGGAAGAACATAAAGTTATGAAAATATGACATTATCTATTGCCGGAGAAATTGAAGTTATCAGCGCAGACGAAATTACTAGTAATTTTTACTTATTGGGAAAAATTTCAGTTTATGAATCTCTCATATAGAAGGAGAGATTCATAACATAGATTTACAAGAGTTCTAGAAAAAAATAGCTCGAAATAGCTATTGCTAACGTGGAAATAGGATGAAATTTGCAGTAAATCCATCGCTTTTGTGTCCTTATAGATATGGCTTGTGTAACACTCGTTGACTTTCAAAAATAGAAAGTCTACTTTACTAATTAACAGGTCAAGCTAACACATAAAAAAGATATCTATATAAAAAGGGACGCTCTTATGATGATGACTGAATCTACACTCACCGAATTAGAAGTTTGCAGAAAAGCTTGCGCCGACTGTTACAAAATTTGTATAGAAACATTAAACTACTGCAAAACTCAGAGCGGTAAATACATCGATATGACTATGGTATCGATGATTCGTGACTGCGCAGAAATGTGCATGATGTGCATTAACATGATCGATGATGGCTCTGAATTTATGGGACGGATCTGTGCCCTTTGTGCAGAAATGTGTGATCGCGCTGCTATGGTTTGCGAACAGATGAGCGATGACGCCAAGATGATGGAGTGTGCTGCTGCTTGCAGCAAGTGCGCCCAGTACTGCTATCAGATGGGATTGCAGTCTGCTTCCTACTTCCGCAGATCGAGTTTAGTCAATGAGGAGTCGCTGTTGTATAGCTGCGACACAAATAATCACAAATAATAGGGATGCACTCTAAGCTGAAAATTAACGCTCATTTCTAAGAGAATCCTGAAGTTTGGTGCCTGTGTATTGAGGTATCCACCCATCAGCTGAAGTGAAGTAGCGCAAGGCTTTAATGTGCAAAGATGCGGTGGGAGCAAACCAATGCTCAACCCTACCAGGAACATGGATATAGTCATGGGCTTGAACTAGAAGTTGCACTCGATTGCCTTCTGGTCGCACAATCCCAAAAATTGCTTCCCCTGCTAATATATAGAGTGCTTCTGCATCTTGGTGGGTATGATAGCGGCTGTAGGCTGCTGTTAGGGTATAAAGATTTGGCGAACCTGGATGCAAAGCTAGCAAATCGTAACAGAAATAACCTGCTTGCTGCTTGAGCAACTCAAACTCTGTTTGATACGACAACAGTATCTGCTGTTTATCTAGTTGACTTAAAATATCCTGGGCGAGCAAATCTGACAAGTGAAGCGATTTCCCCAAATTTTTATGCTCAATTTGGATATTTAGACTACCGAGTTCGCTTTGAATGTCGCTGAGGTTGTCGAGAGTTTGGCCGTTTTCAAGCTTAAGAATTGACATTTTTTGAGTCTTAATGGGTTAGATGGAATTTAGCTGTATCTTAAATACAACTAAATTTCGCTCCGAAAACAGTAGTTTTTGATTTCTATATTGTGACATTAACTAGCATCTTTAATAAATCTAACGAACCGAAATCTTTAAAAATGTATGAAGCTCCCAACTTCTGGGAATGAGCGCTTCCTGAAAACCCTTGAGTGAGCCAGACTCCAGTAATCAGGCGATCGCATTTTAGTTTGGAGATGTAGCAATAGCAATCGCACGGTTTTGTATGAGATGAATGGCTAGGCAATACAAACAAAAGGGTTTTTGTTTATCTTTAGACGGATATACAAATCGAGAAGCATATGTTACTCTGTGTCAGTAAGTAGAGTAAGTCAGCCTAATCTAGCGAAGCATAATGCTAACGCCAGAGCGGAGGAACCAAATTTTGGGGCGTATCTCAAAGAAAGGCAGAAAGCAGAAGGCAGAAGGTAAAAATATTAGTTAAGTCCTTAATCCTTCGCGCTTGTTGATTTCATCCTTAAAGAGAGGGGTATCTCTCAACCCTAGCCCGTCAGCTAACTTCGTAGGCACTGAGAGGAGACTGAAGAGGAAGCGTTTTTTAATGTTTAAGCCTCATCAGTATCCTTGGCTGGTACTGCTCAGATTTTTGTACCTGCAGTGAAACTGTGTTGAGGTTGCGACATGGCACAATTAAATTTGGCTGCGATCGCTGCAGTCGCTGGGCAAGTAGCCTGGGAAAAGGCAAAACCTGTCATTGTTAGGGATGTGGTATTACTACCCGCCCTTGGATTCTTGGGGATTATTGTGTTGTGGTGGGTGGTTGCCCTTGTTAACCATGAATTAATGCCCACCCCACCTGAAGCGCTAATTGCTAATTTAGATTACATTTTAAATCCCTTCTATCAAAGAGGGCCAGGTAACTTAGGCATAGGTTGGTTGTTGTTAGCAAGCTTGCGACGAGTATTGCTTGGATTTCTGCTTGGTGCTGTTGTGGCAATTCCCGTGGGATTTTTGATTGGAATGTCAAAAAATGCAATGCTAACTCTCAATCCCATCATTCAGATTTTTAAACCAGTATCGCCACTAGCTTGGTTACCTATTGCTCTGGCTATATTCAATTTGGCAGACCCATCGGCGATTTTTGTAATTTTTATCACCTCTTTATGGCCTACTATTATTAACACTGCCTTAGGAGTTTCTAGCGTTCCCAAAGATTATTTAGATGTAGCACGGGTACTAGAAATGCCTCGTTGGCGGCAGATTCTAAAAATTATCTTGCCTGCGAGTTTGCCTTATATTTTTACGGGTTTGCGAATTAGTTTAGGGATTGCTTGGTTAGTAATTGTTGCTGTGGAAATGTTAACAGGCGGTATTGGCATCGGCTTTTTTGTCTGGGATGAATGGAGCCGTTTAAACCTCAGTTCAGTATTTTTAGCTGTACTGGTGATTGGCTTAACCGGATTATTACTTGATTACGTGGTAGGCAAAATTCAAGAATTAGTAACTCATCGCCCTAGAACTTCAAATTAGATAGGGACTGGGGACTAGGGACTAGGGATTTTAGATTAAATTCCAATCCAAAATCACAAATCCAAAACTTGTACTGAGCTTGTCGAAGTATCCAAAATTTTAATTGCCCAATACCCAAACCCCAATCCCCGATCCCTAATCCCCTATTTTGCTCATACCAAAATCCCAAGACGCACTCTAGTTTTGCAAAAGTGCGCCTTTTCGTAAATTCGCCAGTGCTGAAGCAATACCATGAGTGATACCAATTGCAATTATTGGACTAGACGAGACTTTATCAAGGGAATAGGAGCAACGGCAGCCGGAATGACGTTGTCTTCTTGTGCCATTACTGGAAATACTGGTGCTAAAGGACTAACTGAAGAAGCTCTAGCAGTTGAACCAGTAGTAAAACTACAGGAGTTAGAAAAACCGGATATTACGGTTGGGTTTGTTCCCGTCAATGACTGTGCGCCATTTGCGATCGCTTGGAAAAAAGGTTTTTTTCGCAAATACGGGCTAAACGTCACACTTAACCGAGAAGCAAGCTGGGCAACTTCTCGCGACGGCTTGATTTTTGGTCGCCTTGATG
Source organism: Chlorogloeopsis fritschii PCC 6912 (assembly GCF_000317285.1). Lineage (GTDB taxonomy): Bacteria > Cyanobacteriota > Cyanobacteriia > Cyanobacteriales > Nostocaceae > Chlorogloeopsis > Chlorogloeopsis fritschii. The sequence continues at coordinate 70,771 of NZ_AJLN01000123.1, forward strand.
CATCGCCTGTGGTATCCGGTGCTGTTACCAACGCCAGAATTGGTGCCGAAGGTGCGCGTCATGCTCCCTTGTGTGCGGCGATGACGATTCATCGGCACGGTAACGCCATGACAATGAATAAAGCCATGTGGGATTTTGGGCTGCGTCCTTGGTACGAGTACAAACAGAAGTATGGCGATGGTGCTTTAGAAGCTTTTGGTCGCGATTTTAGAAACTATTTTGATCAGCAGCCAACCGAAGGTAAAGTCTGGGCAGTGGTGCTCAGTTCTGCCATTTACGAATACTTTGTTCGCTACATCTCTGCTGCGGCTGGTGTCGATCCTCTCAATGAGTTTCGCGTTATTATTGTTCCCCCACCACAAATGGTGACTAACGTGCGTATTGGTGCGATGCAAGCCTATATGGTGGCAGAACCTTGGAATACACGCGCAATTGCTGGTAACGAGGGCATCGGCTTTACCTTCGCTCAAGGTAAAGAAGTCTGGCAGGGACACCCAGATCGATTGTTGGGGGTAATGCAATCTTTCATTGACAACTATCCAAAAACTTATCGCTCCCTGGTGAAGGCAATGATTGAGGCTTGCCAGTATTGCAGCAAGCCTGAAAACCGTCAAGAAGTTGCTGAATTGATTACAGATCGCTCATTTACAGGAGCAAGACCTAGAAAGCCTGGTGCCCCAGTGACGAAATTTACAGGCCCGGCAATTTTCGGTAACTACAACTATGGTGGCTGGGATGGTAAAAATCGCACTGTAAAAGCTGCTGATACCACTATTTTCTACGACATTCCTGCCAATGTTCCCAAACTACCAAATGAACATTCTACATTCTTGTGGAGTTCTGAAAGTATTTGGTTGATGACACAAGCCGCGCGGTGGGGACAAATTAAAGAATTTCCCAAAAATGCCGAAAAGCTTGCTCAAACAGGTTGGAGAACCGATTTATATCGTGAGATTGCCGCAGAAATGGGCATTGAGTGTCCAAAAGATGATTATAAAGTGGAGCCTCCAAAAGTATTTATCGATAATAAAGGTTTTGACCCCAGTGATCCGGTAGGGTATCTCAACAGTTTTGAGATTAGAGCCAATGCTCCAATTCGTTTCTATCTGTCTTAATTAGTTCGCACAAAATTGTGTCAAAAATGTTCTTAACCCCTAATTTTACCATGACTAAATCTACCTCATTCTCAATGGATATCAAAGAACCAACCCCACGCACTACTCCATTTCTAGAAATTGAAAACTTAGTCAAAGCTTATCCAAACAACAATGACAGTGGAAAATTTGTTGTTTTAGATGGCGTAAATCTCACAGTGGGCGAAGATGAATATATTTCTGTAATTGGTCATTCTGGTTGTGGTAAATCCACTCTTTTGAAGATTGTAGCTGGTTTAGAAAAAGCCACTTCTGGTTCGGTACGACTTGATGGTAAAGAAATTCGCAAACCAGGTGCAGAAAGAATGATGGTGTTTCAACATTATTCTTTGCTACCTTGGTTAACCGTGAAGGAAAATATTCGTTTGGCTGTAGATGAAGTTCTCAAAGATGCTACCCGTGCAGAAAAAATCAGTATTGTTAATGAACATTTAGCAATGGTGAATTTAACAGCAGCAGCTGATAAATATCCCGATGAAATTTCTGGAGGGATGAAGCAGAGGGTAGGTATTGCAAGAGCTTTAGCAATTCGTCCGAAAATGTTACTTATGGATGAACCTTTTGGGGCATTAGATGCCCTCACTCGTGGAAAATTACAACGGCAAGTTTTAGATATTTGGGAACGACACCGACAGGCGGTAATGATGATTACCCACGATGTCGATGAAGCTATTTATATGTCCGATCGCATTGTATTAATGACTAACGGCCCAGCCGCAAATATCGGGGAAATTTTAGAAGTCCCGTTTCCCCATCCACGCGATCGCTCCCAAATGCGAGACTCCAAGGAATATTACGAACTTCGCAATTACGCATTGAATTTCTTGGAGCAGAATTTTACCTCAGATGAGTAGATTCCACGGTATCAAACTTGCCATTTAAACTAGTAACAGAGTCACTCGTGTTTGTGGCAAATTTGACTTCAGAAATTTCTAGCTTGATACCAATTTTTCTTAACTTTACAACACATTAAATCTCACTTTACCCCCTTGTTAAAGGAGTGTAAGAAATTGTAAAGTGTAAGCGATTGGAGAAATGGTATTAACCCACAACTTAACTCCATAAATAACGACAAAAACCCTGATTTTTTGGCTGCACTTGTATGTTATCAGGGCTTTGTTTACAGAAGCTAAATTATAGGAGTGGTTAGCGATCGCTTAGAACAACAATAGAAAAAGTGACAAGATCCAAAACTGATTAACCTCCTTCTCCTTCGTCGTTTGTTGCATTGCAGGGAAGTAAAAGCTGTGAATATCAAACCAATGTTAATGCGTCTGCAAAACGCGCTCGGTAGAGATGATTTGATTGACCAAATGGTGTTGCTTTGGGGACAAATAACACCTAATTTGGAATCAGCTACATCTGTCAAATCAGTCAACTTAATTGTTGGTTATGATAGTTCTCCCAAAAGTCATACAGCCTTGGATATTAGTTTATTAATTGCTCATCAAACACGTATCGCTACCAAGGCACACGTTACAGTTCAAGCAGTTTATGTTCTAGAAGACAATCAAACTAGTTATCTTTTGGATGTCTTACCACAAAAGGAAGTTGTCAGTAGTGGATTTACCAATCAGATTTCATTAAATTCACCTGCCATCTCAACATCAAATAGGATTTATACACGCATCTTGAATCAAACAAACAAGTTCGCATCTGCAGAGCGTATCCTCTGGCAAGCACGTTGTCTAGCTGAAGAATGGCAGAGTTATTTCAAAGCTCATCTACGATTTGGTTGTCTTGCAGATGAGTTAAAGAAAGTTGTCACAACAGAAGCTGCATCTCTACTGTTTTTAGGCTGCAACTCGCCGCACCATCCTATCATCCAAAAACTAAAATATAGCTGTCCGTGTCCAGTACTAGGTATTCCCCATTGTCTTTATGACAATTAAATCTCTGACATGAATCCTTCAAACCTCCTTAATTCCCCGCTAATAGTGGAAAAATTTGCTTGTGTTCCTGTCTACGGGGAAGATTAGGGTGTTGATATCTTGCACCTTTCTCAATAACCGTAGGGTGGAGAGAAGTCCTGCAGTGAGGCAGTGCGTTGCGGAGCCAGTGCGTTGCGGAGAGAAGTCTGTAGACGCTTCT
>NZ_AJLN01000124.1 GCF_000317285.1 Chlorogloeopsis fritschii PCC 6912
AGCGTTGTAGCAACTGCCGAAAGGGTTTCCCACGCCCAGGGAACTTCGGAGCATTGCCCACCTTACAAAAATCACAATCAAACAACTGTTGCAAGATGTGAAGTGGGATATATAGATATTTGTCGAACTATTGCCCATGCATAAGTTTAAATATAGTTAAGCCTTTATTTTTAGTCTGATCGTTGCAACATCAAAAATTTAAAAGTCAAAATACATCTCCCCGGCAACTAGCTTTTTTTGCCTTGCGAGACGTTCACAAGGGGTCATATGCAGATGTGGCACTAGATCGAGTGCTGCAAAAAGCTAATTTATCCGCTCCGGATCGCCGTCTGATGACAGAATTAGTCTATGGTTGTACAAGAAGGCTGCGTACTCTTGATACTCTCATCGATCAACTTGGCAAAAAGAAATCTCACGAGCAACCAAAAGATCTCCGCACTATTCTTCATCTTGGCTTATATCAACTCCGTTATCAAGCACGAATACCAGCCAGCGCTGCTGTCAATACAACCGTGCAACTAGCGAAAGAAAATGGCTTTGCTGGACTTACTGGTTTTGTTAACGGTATGTTGCGAAATTATATCCGTTGTGCAGAAACATCAATTGACCCTCTACGACTTCCAGAAAATCCAATCGCACGCTTGGGTATTGTACATAGTTTTCCAGACTGGATTATTCAAGTTTGGATCGACCAATTTGGTGTTGCGGAAACGGAAAAACTGTGTATCTGGATGAACCAAACTCCAGCAATCGATTTACGAGTCAACCCACTTCGCACTTCAACACCAGAAGTGGAAACGGTGTTCCAAGCTGCTGGTTTTTCCTGCCAACGTTTTCCTGATTTACCACAAGCATTACGATTGCTTGATAACCCAGGCCCTATTCAAAATTTACCTGGTTTCTGCGAGGGTTGGTGGAGTGTACAAGATAGCAGCGCTCAATTAGTCAGCCATTTTCTTGACCCTCAACCAGGAGAGGTTATTATCGATGCCTGTGCTGCACCTGGAGGGAAAACTACTCATATTGCTGAGTTAATGCAGGATCTAGGAACTATTTGGGCGTGCGAGTATACTCCTTCTCGTCTGCGCAAACTCCAAGAAAATATCCAACGACTAAATCTCAATTCTATAAAAATTTGTATTGGCGATAGCCGCAATCTACCCCAGTTTATCAATTCTGCCGATCGCGTTTTGCTAGATGCACCTTGCTCTGGCTTAGGAACTTTGCACCGCCATGCCGATGCCCGTTGGCGACAAACACCAGAAACTGTCCAAGAATTATCAACACTTCAGAAAGAATTAATTTCACATACTTCAACTTTTGTCAAAAATGGAGGTGTATTAGTTTATGCCACCTGTACACTGCATCCAACAGAAAATGAAGCTGTAATTGAGTCATTTTTAGCTGAAAACGCGAATTGGCAAATTGAACCTCTTAGTATTAATTCACCATTTTTTGCGTATTCTACACCACAAGGTTGGCTAAAAGTACTACCTCATCAACATGGTATGGACGGCTTTTTTATGGCTCGCTTAAGAAAAACCAATCATTCAGGGTGAATACTGTTGGGAGTTGTAAGATTTCAGGGAGGGCAGAATCAACCAGAGGAGGCTGTGATGCCAGTTAACTCCAGTGATGTGAAAAACTTAGTAAAAATCCTGATTGGAGCAGCTTGGATAGATGGCAGAATCCAACCAGAAGAAAGACAATACCTACGCCAGATCGCTCAAGAAAAAGGTGTGTCTGGCGATCCGGATATCAAGCCATTACTATACGAATTGGTTCCCGTACAACCAACAGAGTGCTACGACTGGGTAAAAGAATATCTAGGCGATCGCCCCACCATTGAGGATTACCAAAACCTGATTCAAGCCATCAGTGGTTTGATTTACAGCGATGGTGAAGTGGCAACAGAAGAAGCTAGACTGCTGATGAAATTACAACAATTATCCAATTCAGACGAGTCAACCCAAGTCGGTTTCAATGTTTTACTCAAACAAATTCAAAAGCTTTACCGTCGTTGGGTTGAGATTCAAAACTAAGTGGATTGTCATTTGTCATTTGTCATTGCACAACTAAATGACTAATGACTAATGACTCATTTATTACTTTGGTTCTCCCACACCCGGAGTTTCTTCTTTGTCAACTTTGGGCACAAAGTCAGGGCGCTGTTTATCTTCCCAACCAACGGGGCGTTTAGAGTTGTACCAAGCAATTGAACCAATTGTTACCGCAGCAATAAAACCTGCCACATAAACTGCAGTAAAAGCCCAAGGAAAATGGGGTTCGTTTACCGCTTGTGCTGCTGCTTGCATTAATAAAGTCATGAGTATATTCTCCTGTTGTAGGCAACACTACTTATGTTAAGAACATATAAAAAGAGCGTACCACCTACATCCTCCACAAGTCATATGAGAAGGGAGTAAATTTGGAAAGGAGAAAGGGAATTAGTCATTAGTCAGTGGTCATTTGTCATTAATTATTCTCCTTGTCCCCGTGTCCCCGCGTCTTTGCGTCAAGTTTCTCCCCATCCCCTTGTCTCCTTGTCCTCTTCCCGTTCCCTCTTATTGTGATGAACTAGGTCTAAGTCTTTCCCGCCAAGAAGATTGGTTAGAGCTATACCTTGGTCGCGAAAAATCTGTTCTTAGCCGTCTGGAGCGACGCTGTGAATTATCTGACGAGGAAGACTCGCTGTTAGAAATTGCTGTTGATTCCGAATTGCGAAACCCGCGTCTAGTCCTACGAGTTGTAGAGGAATCATCATTTTCCTGCTGATAGTAACGTCGTCTGCGTCTTGGCCCTTGGTCTACTTGTTGCTCTTGCTGAGAATAGCGTCTTCTGGATCTTCTTCTGCGAGATCTTCCAGAAGATCCTTCATCTACAGTTGCTTCAGCAGAGGCAGCAGAACCTTTGACGATTTTTCTAGGCTTGACGGGTTGCACCTTAATAATACCTTTACGACCTTCTACTTGTGGTCGTTCGGGGAACTTTTCTATTGGCATTTCTTTTACGGCTTCTTCCATAAATTCATGCCAGGTATAGGCGGCACTACCACTGCTACCCCAAGTTTTTTTATTATCGTCGTTACCTAACCAAACACCTGTAACCAATTGAGGGATGTAGCCAATAAACCATAAGTCGCGGGCATCATCGGTAGTACCTGTCTTACCTGCAACAGGTCTATTACCTAATTGAGCAGCTGTACCTGTGCCTGCATTCACTACGTTGCGTAACATCCAAGTCATAATAGCAGCAGTTTCGGCATCAATAGCACGCTTGGGCTTGAAATCAGCTGACCATATTTCTTTACCCTGGCGGTTTAGAATGCGGGTAATACCATGCGGCTCTACGTGTAATCCTTGCGTTGCAAAGGAACCGTAAGCACTGGTTAATTCCAGCAGGTTCACTTCATTTGAGCCAAGAGCCAGTGAATAGTAGGGTTTAAGTTCCGATTTAATTCCCATATTATGGGCTAGTTTAATCGTTGGCTGAAATCCAACATCAAGCAACACTTTAACAGCAACAACATTGATTGATCTGGTTAGAGCATCTCTCATATTCATCCAGCCAGAGAATCTCTCACTGAAGTTCTTCGGTTCATAACCATCAATGACAACAGACTCATCTAGGTATTTGTTATATGGACTTTTCCCAGCAGCGATCGCAGTTGCATAAACAAATCCCTTAAATGTCGAACCTGGCTGTCGTTTTGCCTGAGTAACCCGATTAAACTGATTTTTATCAAAATCTCTTCCCCCAACCATTGCCTTAATTTCACCGCTGCGGGGATCGATGGCTACTAACGCTGCTTGCTTAAAATTCTCCCAACGTCCTTGATTGCGCAATGTTTTGGCTACTGCTTCTTCTGCGGCTTGTTGCCAGGTTGGGTTCAAGGTGGTTTCCACCGTTAAACCACCTGCATTCAAGATTTCCGCAGGAACATACTTGGGTAATTCTTTTTGGATGTAGCTAATAAAATAGGGCGCTTCTACTTGCCAGCGTTTGGGCGAACTGGGTTTGGTAGTTAATTGTTCGGCAACAGCTGCTTGTTTTTGTGCTGCGGTGATATATCCATCTTCATACATCCGCTGCAACACCAAATTCCGTCGCTGTTTGGCTGCTTCCAGATTCACCTGCGGAGAGAAGCGATTTGGTGCAGGAGGTAAACCGGCGATCGTTGCTATCTCGCTAAGAGTAAGTTCATTTACTGACTTACTAAAGTAAACTTGTGCCGCATCCGCAACACCGTAAGCTCCAGAACCTAAATATACTAAGTTTAGATAGCGCTCTAAAATATCGTCTTTGCTCAATTGCTCCTCTAGTTTCTGAGCCAGACGAGCTTCTTTGAGTTTGCGCAAGACGGTGCGCTCTTGTTTGAGAAAGAGAATTCGTGCTAGTTGCTGCGTGATTGTGCTACCGCCCTCCACCACGTTTTGCGATCGCACATTACTCAAAACGGCTCTAACAATTCCTTGTGCATCAACACCATTGTGAGTGTTAAATCTTCTATCTTCTGCGGCGATAAAAGCTTTTTGAATTTGATCTGGTATTTCCTCTAGTTTTAACTGTTCTCTCGTTGCTTCTCCCTGCTGTTGCAAAATAGTACCATCGGCTGCTTTGATAGTTAGTGTTTGCTCTCGAACAACAGCATTTAGCTCTGTTTTCTCTGGTAATGTGCGATCTATTGACCACACACCATAACTGATGGCAACTATGCCGCTACCAATACCCAAGCCAGCCCAAAACCAGTAACGACGATAAAGTGGTTTATGACCGCCGGGAAGCTTTGCAACTAACTGAACCAGTCTCTGCTTTGCTTTTTCCAGCTGTGTTGGTGGTTGATTCTGAGCATCTGTAGATTTCTCTTTTTCTTTACTATCGCCAAGCGGCGATTCGGCTTTTTCTGTCTCAGAATCACTCGACTTCGTCGTTCGTTCCTTAAACCAGGAGGTAAACTTCGCCACGTCAGTGCCTCGCTTCAAGCAGTTTTAAACTAACCACCATCTAAAAATTTTTCTGATTAGTACGCCACGTTCGTGTTAGTATAATATCTCATGAGTATCAACTAAAAGCGTTATCAAAAAAGGATTTTTAGATTTTTTAGGTAAAGTTATTTAAAAGCAATATATAAAAAATATATAAAAATTTAAACAAATTTTTCGGAGTCAAGAAGCTGTTGAAACTACCTGTAGAATTTACTGCTGAACTTAGAGCAATAAACCATAACATATGGAGAACTTTGTATGTATAGCGCTATTGCTCTCGGTAGTAACATGGGTGATTCTCAAGCCATATTAGAAGCAGCGATAGAAACCTTAGCTCAAACGCCAGGTATTATCTTAAAAGCAAAATCTCATTGGTACAAAACTAAAGCTGTCGGGCCACCACAGCCAGATTACTTAAATGGCTGTGCGATACTCCAAGTAAATATATTACCACAATTACTGTTAGAAATCTTGTTAGAGATTGAAAAAAAATTTGGGCGCGTCCGCAAAGAACGCTGGGGGCCACGCTTACTGGATTTGGATTTGTTGTTATATGATGACTTAATTTTGGATACCCCAGATCTCCAAATTCCCCATCCGAGAATGCATGAGCGAGCTTTTGTACTAGTACCGCTAGCAGAGGTAGCCCCGGATTGGATCGAACCAATTTCCGGACGCAAGATTAAACAGCTGGTGAAAGAGGTAGACTGTTCTGAAGTACATCTATTGATAGGCGTTTAAAATTACACCAAAAAACGCAGAACAGAACTGTTTCAACTATCAATATCAATGTTAATTTGTGTCTTTTTAGACAAGAAAACCAGACTATGCCATTAGGTAGAGAATTACCCCAACTGCTAAAACAACGCTTGTTTTATAGAGGGCGCAAGTTTAATTTTGAAGTTAATCGCTTGCGTTTACCTAATCAAGCCGAAGGAGACTGGGAGTGCATTCGTCACCCTGGAGGAGCTTTGGCGGTACCCTTGACGCCAGAGGGTAAACTTATACTCGTGCGACAGTATCGTTTTGCTGTTGGGGGACGGGTGTTAGAATTTCCTGCTGGAACCATAGAAGCAAATGAAGATCCTCTGCAAACCATTCAGCGTGAAATAGAGGAAGAAACTGGTTATCGCGCTCACGAGTGGAAGAAACTAGGAGAACTGATCCTCGCCCCTGGCTACTCTGACGAAATTATCTACGCCTATTTAGCGCAAGATTTAGAAAAACTCGACACACCTCCACAACAAGAAGAAGACGAAGATATCGAAACAGTTTTGTTTTCTCCCGAAGAACTGGAAAAAGCTATTGTGCAAGGAGAAGCGGTTGATGCCAAATCAATTTCCAGCTTTTTTCTGGCTCGTCCAATGTTAATGTGAAACAAAAATGAGGAAAGAGAGGGGGAGACAAGGGGAATCGTGATTTGCGCTCCTGTACCCTGTTCCCCATTTCCTAATTCCTAATCCCCTGTCCCTTTTGAAAAATAGTTTATAGATAGCTTGTTACACCTTATCAAGCAATGTGCTATAGTGAGGTGTAGAGTCAACAACTGAGAGTTTAAAGCTCTCCCTTTTTGAGACTAAGACCGCTTAGGCAACAAGGAGGTGATGCCCATGATAGATAGTAGTAAAAGCATGGGTCATCAGGTTGCGAATAGCCGGCTGTGTGCCGGAGCTGTTCTCTAAAAGTAAGCCTTAGTTTTCTTGAGAAACTAAGTTACTTAAGCAGCTAGGCTTGTTTGGAGTTCCTTCCGGCAGTTAGGTTGCAACCTGAAGACCCGCTAGACCGCTCTTACCTAGATCCTTAAATCTAAAGTAAGAGCGGATAGTTATTTATAAGGTTACTTTTGCTTGCTCAAGCTCTGTGAGCGAAAACCTGAACTAAAGTCAGACTAAGTAAAATTACAATAACAGTCTTTCCAGAATATCTTCACTTTGTCCCAATGCTGGGGAACTAGATGCGAAAGACTACGTCCAAAAAATCAGTTAACCTTCCATATTTATAGGTTGAAAAAACTAGAAAATCAGTATATTTCAATTACTTATAGATATTTATAGTTTTTATAGTTGTAAGAACGTAGTAAAGTCACGGAGTTAAGAAACACATCTCCGTAACATTCCTTAATTTCTCACTTTTCAAATCTGTTGCTTAATAGGAGAAAAAAGGTAACTAGCATAAATTGGGTTTGCTAACCTTATTTCAGCACAAAATAATAACAAATAGGAATTTGTGAATTATGGCACAGTTACTTAGTGAGGAAGAAATTCAACAACAGCTCAATAATCTTCCTGGCTGGACAAGGGAAGGGGCTAAGTTGCAGTGCAACCGCAAATTTAAAGATTTTGTACAAGCAATTGAGTTTGTAAATAAGCTGGTTGAACCTGCTGAGTCAGCGGGACATCATCCAGATATAGAAATTTCTTATAACAAAGTCAAAATCATCCTTACGACACATGATGCAGGCGGATTAACTAAGAAAGACTTTGATCTAGCAAAGGTAATTTCTCAGATTAGTTAATTCTTTAACCCTAATAACCTCAAAGCAATGTGTAGTAAGACAACTAGAAAGATAACTGACTAAAAGTGTGGGAAAAATTTATGAAGCGAGTAGGCTCTAATTACACTTTCTTACCTGAAATGGCTGGCTATTCCTGCTCAAAATTTTCTTTCCCCGTATTCAAGATGTGACAGTTTTATTTGCGAACGCTCATATCTTGCCATCTGCCTCAGATGTCTTATAATCATAAGCTATAAAGATATGTTTTTGCATAAGTTAATTACATAATTTTTTTACCCTAACTTAATCAATTGTTAGCTTGGCAAAAACTAAAATTGTCTTTAGTAGGGCAAATATGCCTCATCCACAGGTTTCAACAAGAAGTCGCTTTTTCAGTAATAGTTGCAGCAAATCAAAATTACTTATACGACAAGGTGTGAGGAGAACAGAAATGATGTCTAATCTCTTGTGGAAATCCTTGATGGCAAGTCCAGCAGTTTTAGGAGCAACTTTGTTGTTCTCTGCAACTGCGATCGCAGCACCAAATAGCACCACCCCTGAGACAGTTCAAACAGAACAAGCGCAGTTTACTGCTGTATCGGAAATTAGTAGCCAGCCAAAGGTTGTGGCTCAGGCAGCACCGGCACAATCAACCGAAGTTCTACAGCAAGTTAGTCAATACAGCAACTCAGAAAGACAAAATTCGATTTCTCAGGTAACTTCGGTTTCCCAGTTTTCTGACGTACAACCAACCGACTGGGCATTCCAAGCTCTGCAATCCTTGGTTGAACGTTACGGTTGTATCGCTGGTTATCCGAATGGTACCTACCGCGGTAACCGTGCTTTGACTCGTTATGAATTCGCAGCAGGTTTGAACGCTTGTTTGGATCGGGTGAATGAACTGATTGCCACAGCAACAGCTGATTTGGTAACAAAAGAAGATTTGGCTACCTTGCAGCGATTGCAAGAAGAATTTTCGGCAGAATTAGCTACTTTGCGCGGTCGTGTAGACGCATTAGAAGCACGCACTGCGGAATTGGAAGCCAATCAGTTTTCTACTACCACCAAACTCGTCGGTGAAGCAATTTTTGCCCTTACCGATGCCTTTGGCGATCAAGCTGGCGACGATAACAATACTGTCTTCCAGAACAGGGTACGTTTAGACTTGCAAACCAGCTTCACAGGTAGAGACGTGTTGCACACCCGTCTTGCCTCTGGTAATGCAGAGAGGTTAAACGTTGGAGATCCCACTGGTGCAGAGGCTTTCCAAACATTTAATATTGGTAATACTGGTAATAACAACGTCGAAGTTGATTGGTTGGCGTACTACTTCCCGCTTGGTGATGCTGCACGAGTATATGTTGCAGCTACTGGCGGTATTTGGAGTGATGTCGCTGCTACTGTTAACCCTTACTTTGAGGACTTCGACGGTGGTAACGGCGCTCTGTCTACCTTTGCTTCTGAAAACCCCATCTTCCGTGTTGGTGGCGGTGCTGGTGCGGCGGTAAACTTTGGTTTTGGCAATCAGCGCAGTTTCCTTCTACCATCTTCAGTCACAATCGGTTACTTGGGTTCTGAACCAAACGATCCTGGCATCGGTTCAGGTATCTTCAACGGTAACTATGCTGCTTTAGGACAGTTAAACTTTAATCTTGGCGATCGCTTGGCATTAGCTGCAACCTACGTTCATGGCTATCATGGTGCAGGTGGTGTTCTATTCGATCAAGGTAGTGTAACTAGCCCAGTAGTAGGTACTTCTCAAGCCAATACATTGAGTGCTCTTAATGCATCTTCGAGTAATTCCTACGGTATATCGGCTGCCTTCAGACCAAGTGATCGGCTCTCTATCAGCGGCTTTGTTTCCTACCATGATGTTACTGGCTTTGGTTCCGATGACGACTATGAAGCTTGGAGTTACGGAGCTGGTGTAGCTTTACCTGACTTAGGCAAGAAAGGCAACGTTTTGGGTATTTTCGGTGGTGCACAACCATATGCCTTAAACAAAGTAGCAGGTGTTAATGATAGCGATATTCCTTGGCACATCGAAGGTTTTTATAAGTATCGTGTCAACGACAATATCTCTATCACTCCTGGTGTAATTTACTTGCTCAATCCTGGTCAAAGCAGTGACAATGACGATGCGATCGTCGGTACGCTTAGAACTACTTTCACCTTCTAGAGCAAAATTTATTTGCACATAAATTTGATTATTTAAAGCTCCCCATCATAGCGGGGAGCTTTTTTATGTTTTTGGCACAAAAAATAACAAACCCCAGTGGAGAACCGGAGTATACTGAAAATAAGTGTGAAGTATGAAGTATGAAGTATGAATTAATAAAATATTTCATCCTTGAGCCTTCATCCTTGATTCTTGATCCTTCATCCTTTAGCGCTGACTGTGGAACTATCGTGTAAATCAGAATACGCAATTCTTGCTTTATTAGAATTGGCAATTCATTATCAAAGCGGAGAACCGCTGCAAATTCGCCAGATAGCGGCGCAGCAAAATATCCCCGATCGCTATTTGGAACAACTGCTAGCCACTTTAAGACGTGGAGGTTTAGTGAAGAGCCTGCGCGGTTCAAAGGGTGGTTATCTATTGTCACGAGAACCTTGGAAAATAACTATTTTTGAGGTTTTAGGATGTGTTGAAGGCTTAGATAAGGTGCAAACCTATGAGGAAGACGCCAAGCCCAAAACCGTAGACGGTGATGTTGTAGAAGAAATCTGGCAAGAAGCACGTCAAGCAGCCAACTCCGTTTTACAAAAATATACACTTGCCGATTTGTGTGAAAAAAGAGATTCACGACGGCAGTTGGATATCATGTATTACATTTAATCAAGTCAAGAGTCCATAGTTCAGGATTTTTTGACTAAGACCAATGACCATTTATCAGGATAAAAGAATGCGAATTGCTCGTGACATTACAGAACTTGTTGGTCGTACACCTTTAGTACAATTGAACCGCATTCCGCAAGCGGAAGGTTGTGTAGCCCAAATAGTGGTAAAACTAGAAAGCATGAACCCTGCATCATCAGTAAAAGACCGCATCGGAGCTAGTATGATTAATGCTGCTGAGGAGGAAGGGTTAATTGCTCCTGGTAAGACTGTGTTGGTAGAGCCTACTTCTGGAAACACTGGCATTGCCTTGGCAATGGTAGCGGCGGCGAAGGGTTATCACCTCATCCTCACGATGCCAGAGACAATGAGCGCCGAGCGAAGGGCGATGTTACGAGCTTATGGTGCAGAATTAGAACTGACACCAGGAATTGAAGGTATGAGTGGTGCAATTCGGCGTGCTCAAGAGATAGTTGAGACAACACCACACGCTTATATGTTGCAACAATTTCGTAACCCTGCCAATCCGCAAATTCACAGAGAAACAACAGCCGAGGAAATTTGGGAAGATACTGATGGCAAAGTAGATATAATTGTGGCGGGTGTGGGTACAGGCGGTACTATTACTGGTGTGGCAGAGGTAATTAAAGCACGCAAACCCAGTTTTAAGGCGATCGCAGTCGAACCAACCAACAGCCCAGTTTTATCGGGAGGAAAACCAGGGCCTCATAAGATCCAGGGTATTGGTGCTGGATTTATCCCCCAAGTACTGAAGGTAGGATTAATTGATGAAGTGATTGCTGTCACCGATGAAGAAGCGATCGCCTACAGTAGACGTTTAGCAAGAGAAGAAGGACTGTTATCTGGTATTTCCAGTGGTGCGGCATTATGTGCAGCAATTCGTGTTGCCCAACGCCAAGAAAATGAAGGGCGCTTGATTGTAATTATTCAGCCTAGTTTCGGAGAAAGATATTTAAGTACACCATTATTCCAAGACCTAGAACCAAGGGTAGCAGCTAACATTAGCTAACGATACATTGGAATAATGTTAGACAAAAATCACTACGAAACTCTTAAAGTCAGTCCTGATGCCAGCCAAGCGGAAATCAAACAAGCTTACCGCCGCTTGGTTAAGCAATATCATCCTGATATCAATCAAGAAACGGCAGATCGCGAGCATATTATCCGTATCAATGCGGCGTATGAAGTCTTAGGTGATACTAAAAATCGCCAAACTTACGATCGCCAGTTGCACCACCAGCGTTTGCAAACAACCAACACAAACAGGCAACAGCGTAGCGCAACGGCTGGGCAAAAATATCAAGCAACGCGATATACAGGAAGGGATATTGACGAACAAATTGAAGAATGGCTGCATCTGGTGTATCAACCAGTTAATCGTTTGTTGCGTGAAATTCTCAATTCTCTGGCAATACAAATTGAAAAATTAGCGGCCGATCCATTTGATGATGTACTGTTAGAGCAATTTCAGGAATACTTGAATACTTGCCGAGATGGCTTCAAGCAAGCACAAACGACTTTTCGTTCTCTGCCGAATCCCCCTAGCCTAGCAAGAGCAGCGGCTCACCTTTACTATTGCCTGAATCAAATTGGTGATGGGCTAGATGAATTGGAATATTTTCCCCTCAACTACGATGAAAGTTATTTACACGCAGGGCAAGAAATGTTCCGTATTGCCAAGGGATTATACTGGGAGGCGCAGGAATCTTTGGGCGCATACGCTTAGAAATCCGCTTTTTTAAGAAACAGAGTTTAATAGAATAAAACTGACACGAAATTGCCCACCTTCTGAAACAGTAATGTACGGAGACACGGTGCATGACGAATATACAAGCTGAAAATTTGCTACTTCCAAATCTAAATTCTCTTGGGGATTTGACAGACTTGGAACGTGAGAATGTACAGTTGGCAACAGAATTTTTACAGGGCTGGGTAAATCGAGATATAGAAAAGATTATTTCAGTTATGGCACATGATGGTGTTATTTATGACTTAGTTTTTCCCGAACCAGTTAAAGGGCATGAGGCAATCCGTAATTTTGCCCAGGAGTTATTATCTGTTGTCAGTAATATCGGTTATCGGGTAGAAGAATTGTTAGTTAGGGGCGATCGCGTTGCCCACCACGGCATCTTTTCCGGAACCTTTATTGGTGACTTTATGGGAATGCCGACAACAGGTAAAAGTTTTTCTGTACCATACTCTGAGTTCGTCACTATCGACAGTGGCAAAATAACATATCTGTGGGATCAAACAGATGGCTTGCAGTTAGTGCAGCAAGTAGGTGGGATGTAATTAATTGCTGCTGAAAAGGTTAGAATATTAAGAAATATTAAACTAAGCTACCAGTGTACTCATGCAATGCGTTGTAAATCGCCGCGCTCAGTTTTCGGCAAGTCATCGTTATTGGTTGCCAGAACTGAGTGAAGCCGAGAATGTTGAGAAATTTGGTGCTTGCTCCCGTTTTCCCGGACATGGGCATAACTATGTCTTATTCGTTTCCCTGGTTGGGGAATTGGATAAATATGGCATGGTGTTGAACTTGTCGGATGTGAAGCAGGTTATCAAGCAAGAAGTAACCAGCCAACTAGACTTTTCTTATCTCAACGATGTGTGGGCAGAATTTCAGCAAACTCTGCCCACAACAGAGAATATTGCACGGGCAATCTGGCAGCGGTTAGCACCCCACTTGCCTTTAGTCCGCATACAGCTATTTGAAAATTCTGAGCTTTGGGCAGATTATATGGGAAATGGAATGGAAGCTTATCTAACTGTTAGCACTCACTTTAGCGCTGCCCATCGGTTAGCGCATCCCAATCTTAGCAATGAAGAGAACTTCGAGATTTATGGTAAGTGCGCTCGTCCCAACGGTCACGGGCACAATTATCATTTAGAAGTGACAGTCAAAGGGGAAATAGATCCACGCACTGGCATGATTGTGGATTTAGGCGCTTTGAATCAGGTGATAGAAGATTATGTAGTTGAGCCATTCGATCACACCTTCTTGAACAAAGATATCCCTTACTTTGCAGAGGTTGTTCCCACTGCTGAAAATATCGCACTGCACATTAGTAATTTGTTGCGATCGCCCGTTCAGGATTTGGGAGCTAAACTTTTCAAAGTCAAATTAATCGAAAGCCCAAATAATTCTTGCGAAATTTACTGCACTGAGCCAGAGTCAAATATAGTTAGTGCTGCACAGAATCAGCCAGCTTTAATCGGCTTATAGCTATAAATACGCAAATTTTTGGGGAACCTACGATACAAACTCTAGTTTAATATCTCCTTTTTCTCAAATCTTTGTCTGTTGAATTCTTATCTATCTTCTCAAACTTGAAGGTAAGTAATTAATTCTGACACAGCTTCAAATCTGCTAATGTAAAAGGGATTATTCACTGGAGTTTTGTTTGAGAACTCGATAGTGACGAACAAAGTTCTTAATAGGTTCCCCTTTTATTGTGTCCATTTTCTGACTTAAATAAACAATCTTTCAAATTTTCTTTCTGAGAATACGCGTTTGCGTGCTAGGTTAATTTTTATCATTCAAAAAATACAAAAAATGATAACGTCAATAAAAATTATCTAAATAAACAACTCATCCTATTTAAAAGTATTATAGTTATTCTCTTCCTAAAGAGAGATAAAACTTAAGTTTTTACAAGTATCCTTGGTTATTATATTTTGATAGCTTGATTGCTACTTTTTTGTTTTTAGTTGATATCTGTAAACACTAGCAACAGAAAATAAAAAGTCGCGAAAATTACAAAATAGTTCAACAAGCTGGATGTTTGACAATGAGAATCATCATTTTCAGTCGAGACAACTAAATTGCATTGAATCTCTAGAACATAGAACTACTACAGATATGCAAGCATTTGATTTTTCTTGCTTGTTAAATTCTTGATATCTCAAAAATTTCTGGTATTGCCAATCGATTTATTGCGTTCCCCAGAAATTAAAGAAACCGTAAGCAGCTAAGTTATGCCAAAAGCCATGAATTCTCAAGATTCCCTAGTTAGTGTAATTGTACCGATTTACAATCGCTCTCAATATCTCAAGCAAGCAATTGAAAGTGCGCTCAGTCAAACCTATAAAAATATTGAGATTATTGTGACTGATGATTGTAGCCCCGAAAATCCTCAAGCAATAGTTGAATCTTTTAGCGATCCGCGAATTAGATTCCGGCGAAATGCCAAAAATTTAGGAGTAGCTCGGAATATTGCCAGCGCTGTTACTGAGGCACGCGGAAAATATATTGCTAGTCTAAACGACGATGATATCTGGAACGAGAACTTTTTAGAAAAGCTTGTTCCCCACCTCGATGCTAATCCAAACTTAGTCTTGGCTTTTAGCGACCACTACATTATAGATGCGGATAGCAGTATTGATGAGGTTGCAACTGAAGAGTGTAGCAAACTTTGGAAGCGAAATCATCTAGAAGAAGGAGTTTACCAACCTTTTTGTGAAATTGGGTTAATTCATCAAGCTGTACCAAGTGCAGTTGCTGCCGTGATTCGCAAAGATGCAATTGATTGGAAAAATTTTCCATCTCAAGTAGGGCCTTTTTGGGATTTATATTTAACTTACCTTGCTTGTCGAACTGGTAGTGGAGCATATTATTGTCCAGAAAGACTGAGTAAATATCGGATGCACCCACTAGCTGAAACAATGGCGATCGGCAGCCAAAATCCTCAAGCCAAAATTAGAGGAGCAAAGGCAAGCATATTTTGTTTTAGTCAGTTTATGGAAGACGAGCAGTTACAGCAATTTCATGGTTATTTCAGAGCAAAATGGTTACACGCACACACAACTCTAGGAATTGGATTATTGCGAGCCGAACGAGCCTTAGAAGCTCGCTCGCTCCTTTTACACGCTTTCAGCCAACAAAAATTTAACCTGAGAACTCTCGTAGCACTAGTATTAAGTTTTACTCCCAAACCATTGGTACGCAGATTATTCCTAGCTATTTAAAATAGCGCCGACGTGCTGAATATCGTAAGTAACAATAAATTGTCCATGCTACTAGTCCGAAAATTAAATTGAGCAGGAAGCGGCTAAGTAAAAGCCACAGAGTACCAGGGTAAAAAACCTGCGACGGACTAAGAGAATTAAAACTTCTTACCAATAGAAATAACCCAAAAATAGCATTACCACCCAACATCAGGGCAAACACTACCAAACCTTGCTCCCATAACCGATGTCGAAGGGTATAACCACTGATGAGGATAATAGGTGCTTTTTCTTGCACTTTTCGCAATAATTGTTCCAGTCGCCAAAACATCCATACGAAAAATGGAAACAAACCGTAGCTGAGGAAAAATAGGGGTGCTGGATAACGCCAACTGCTGGATAGAAAATTCACCAAGGCATGACAGATGACAGAATTGAACCATGAGCGAGGAATATTTGGGGTGTAGCGCCGTAACTGAGTTTTTGACTGCAAAAATAACGCCAAAGCATATCCCCAGGGTGCTGAGAACATGGCATGAACAGGTGTACCGATCGCCCGATCAAATACAGATGCCGTTTCGTGGAAAAGGTAAATCCAGTTTTCTTGAGCAGTAAATCCCAGGGCAACGGCGATAGTGAAGAGAAAAATACTACTAGGGCGTAATCGATACCTGCGTTGAAAATACCAGCTGGGAATCAGAACTGCTACCATCTTACAGCCTTCTTCGATGGGGCCGACTACCAACACCTGCCGCAGAGCAACACCCACAAGAGTACGCCTAATTTCTCGCCAAGCTGCAAAAGAGTTAATGTGCGTTTCCACAACCCATCCCAGACTGAGGGCAACAAAACCCGATATTGCTCCGAAAACGAAGAATAACAGCAATCGCAGCAAGGAAGGGGCGGTGGAAACACGCCGATAATAGTAAATCAGCAGTAGCAGGGGAGGTGTTACCGCCCACAGTACTAAAAAGAAATTAGCCACTCACCTGAGCAATGACAGTGCGGTGACGAGGGCTGTTGCGAGTGATGGTGGGAGTTTGGAAACCCGCGTCTACCAACGTTTGCTCAATATCCAAGCCGAAATATTCATCTAGGTACGGCTCTGTGCTTTTGAGCAAAGTCAAAATGTAAGGAGGCATTTTCTTGTAAACTTCCGATTTCGGATTCATATCCATAATTGCCAAATGCCCACCTGAACGCAGCAAACGCCGCGCTTCCGCGAAAATGCGCCTAGTTGCAGACTGGGGCAATTCATGACACATCAAGAAAATAGAAACTAAATCAAACGAGGCATCTGGTAATCCAGTTGATTCAGCAGCAGCATGAACCCAATTAATATTAGCTTGACGCTCTTGGGAGCGATAGTGGGCAACAGCTAAGAAGTAGGGAGATAAGTCTAAACCCGTAATTTTGGCATGGGGATAAAGTTCTTGCAGGGCAAAGGTACTCATTCCCACACTGCAACCCAAATCTAGGATATCTTGGGGCTGTTGGGAGATTTGCTGCTTGAGGATTTCGTGATAACTTTGACGCAGTTTTGGATCTCCTTGTGCTCCAGCATCCTTCCAAATCCCAGAATGAACGGCGTAAGCAGCAACTTCTGCTTCTAAGGCAGCTTCCCAACATAAATCACCTTTTTCGTAGGCGTGGAATGAGGTGAGGTAATACTCTGGGTAATTAATCTGGGGATTTTGTACTTTTGCTAGTTCGCTTTCCCAATCGTGCGATCGCAGAC
Organism: Chlorogloeopsis fritschii PCC 6912; assembly: GCF_000317285.1. Classification (GTDB taxonomy): domain Bacteria; phylum Cyanobacteriota; class Cyanobacteriia; order Cyanobacteriales; family Nostocaceae; genus Chlorogloeopsis; species Chlorogloeopsis fritschii. The sequence goes on from NZ_AJLN01000124.1 coordinate 17,025, forward strand.
GAGAAACATTCTTTCTCCAAGGCACCCCTATTTTCTCAGCACGTTTAATCATCATTTGACGAGCTTGATGCTTGGCGAGGCTATATAGCGGTTTGATTGCCAGTACCCCATTTACCAAGCGTGAAGCCAATCCGGGAGTATTATTTACAGCCGTGTTCATCAGTAAAGTTGCTCAAATAATTAGCCTGCTTTGTGTAACCAGGACAAAGCCTGTTTATTTGCATCATAATCCTTAAATAGAGCCATTCTCGCAATCAAAAATTTTTCTAATTAACAAAGGACACGACTATGCCGTGCCCTGGGATAATCCAAGTTATTTTAGTTTCTACAGTCGCAAACACCAAATCACGTATTTGGAAATAGCTTGATATCAATGTTGTAAATTGCAAAAAAACTGATGTGATAAATGTCACTTTTTACATTCTTTCAACGGTGGGTGCTAACTCAGAAGTGCAAGCACGACAACGAGTGGCAGCAAGAGGAATTTTTTCCAAACAATAGGGACATTCTTTTTCTGTAGGTGCTGGAGGAGCCATCTCTTCTTTGCGTTTGAATCTAGCGATCGCCCGAATAGCTAAGTACAAAGCAAAAGCAATAATTAGAAAATCGACTACGTTGCCTAAAAATGAGCCGAGCGCAATTTTACCCTTTCCTACAGGGATACCAAATGTTCGCCAATCAGTGCCTGTGAAAGCCAATAAAGGATTCAGCAGTGGCATGATGATGTCTTCAGTGAAAGAGGTAACGATTTTGCCGAAGGCTGCACCAATAACTACTCCAATCGCCAAATCCATGACGCTGCCCTTGAGAGCAAATTCCCGAAAATCACGAATAAATCCGTTGATGTTTCTGCTGTTACGTCCTACAGCCATAATTCTTAAAATTTTCTCTTAATGAAGATATAGAGATAATCTTATTACTATCTTTTCAAGCTGGAGACAGTTGAAAAAATAATTTAGTAATTGTGCGTAAATCAGTAATACCAGGTATGATTTACAAGACTTATGTTCCTCGATCGCCCCTCTCGCAGTTCGTTAGAAGTATCTATGCAGATTACCGCTTCAGCGATTTCACTCAACGTAGATGATGTCACAGCATCAGCAACGTTCGTAAAGCAACATTTTGGCTTCAGTGAGGAAATGGCAGCCGAGGGCTTTGTTTCTCTCTCTAGATCAGATGCTGGCTTTAACCTAATTTTTCTCCAAACCAATCTCGAAAGTTTCAAACCCATCCATATGCGGGGACATCGAGCCGATGGTCTACTCATTGTCTTTGTAGTGGATGATATTGATCGGGAATACGCGCGAATTCAATCAGAAGGTGTGGAGATTACAACCGCGATCGAGACTGAATCTTGGGGTGAAAGGTTCTTTCAAGTCACAGATCCCAACGGTGTCGTGATTCAACTCGTTCAGTGGGACACCGAAAAATAGGAGAAACAGCATCAACCCGCGTCTAATGCCCTCTACCTTTTTAAGGGTTTCGCACACCAGCTAAAATCAACGCGATCGCTTCTTGAGCGTGTTGTTCTAACATTGCTTTACTCAAGAGCCGCTTACCTTGAGGATGCTGCTGAATATTACCCGCGCCTACAAAATAGAACAAGCAAGTACCCATAATGTTAATAGCTGATTGAAATGGATCGAGTTTGCGAAATACTCCTGTAGCAACTCCTCGTTCTAAAATTTTTACTAATTTTGTATCAATACTTAGAGAACTACTGCGCTTGTAATATTTCCCCTGATTTTGTACTGCTTCGTGAAACATAATCAACGGTAACTTTGGATTCCGCGATACGCAATCAAGCAGTGCAGTGAGAAACTTTTCTAATGCCGCTTCCGGAGATAGATGATCTAAATCTAACTGTTGACTTGTTTGCAAAAGATCTGAGTGCGATCGCTCCAAGACTGCCTGATACAAGCCTTCTTTATCCTTGAAGTAGTAATAAATCATTGACTTCGCTACACCCGTTTTCTTCGCGATCGCCTCTGTTCTGGCAGAAGTCAGACCATGTTTGGCGAATTCTTCTTCTGCTGCTGCTAAAATCACAGCTTGGGTTGCCTCTGCATCTCGAATTTGCCTACTATTCAAATTCTTTTCAGCTTTGATTTGACGCGCCACAACATTTCCAACTCATTAACTGACTGTTACGTCAGTATAGCCTGTATATCTTGAGCAATTAAGGGACAAGATTAATAGAGATATTAATAATATCGACTAAATAGTCAGTTGACAAGCAATAATTTATATTTGATAGTAATTAATCAACTGACAAGTCTGTCAATTACAACATTAATTTATTAAAGATGCGAACAAAAAAGAAAATTATTATCGTTGGTGGTGGCATTGGTGGTGCTGCCGCCGCACTCGCTCTTTACCGTGCTGGTTTTGAAGCTGTTGTCTATGAGCGAACAAAAGAACTGCGGGAGGTTGGTGCTGGGATTGCTCTGTGGGCAAACGCTACACACATTTTGAAAAATTTAGATTTACTAGAAGATGCAATCCGCGTCGGCTATCTGACTACGAATTATCAATTTAATTCGCAAAGTGGTAAAGAGTTGGTAAACATACTTGTCGATCGCTTTGAGTTGCCTGTTGTGGCAATCCATAGAGCAGAATTACACCAGCTATTGTGGCGCAACGTACCCCATGAGAAATTTGACTTGGGACAAACCTTTGAACGATTTGAGCAGGATAGAAGTCAGGTGCGTGCCTATTTGACTTCCGGTTTAACAGTTGAGGGAGATGCTTTGATTGGGGCTGATGGTTTGCGATCGCGAGTACGAGCAAACTTGTTGGGCGATCATCCACCTACCTATCGAAACTTTAAGACTTGGCGGGGTTTGACGGATTATATTCCAAGTAGATACCGTCCTGGCTATATTCAGGAATTTTTAGGATGTGGCAAAGGTTTTGGTTTTTTGATGCTTGGTAAAGGGCAAATGTATTGGTATGCGGCAGCGATCGCAAAAGAAGCGCAACCGGATGCTAAGATTGGTCGCAAACAAGAGCTGGAACTCATGTTCCAAGATTGGTTTCCATCAATTCCTGAATTGATTGCTGCCACAGAGGAAGCCAACATTGTAACGACAGATCTCTACGATCGCCCGCCAACTCAACCTTGGAGCAAGCAGAATATTACGTTACTAGGTGATGCCGCCCATCCCATGCTACCAACACTAGGACAGGGAGCGTGTACCGCTTTAGAGGATGCCTATGTAGTCACTAAATGCTTGCAAGAACACTCAGATCCCACCACCGCTTTCCAACAGTATGAATCTTTGCGATTCTCCCGTACAAAGGCGATTGTTGAGCAGTCTTTGCGATCGGGCAAGATGGGCGAATTCAAAAATCCTTTTGCAGTAGCAGCGCGAAATACATTTATCAAGGTAATGGGAGCTTCTATTGGCAACAGTTTCAAGTCTCTTCATGCTTACAGAGCTTAATAAATGTAGAAATTACACAAAATCCCTCTAAAATTCTCTTGACTCCGTGTTCTCTGCGCCCTCTGCGGTTTATTATTCCATAGCTTGTGCGTAAATCCTGTAAGTTTAAGATCCCCGACTTCTTTAAAAAATCGAGGATCTATAGCCTCTATTTACATGACGAACTATAACTCTATTTCGTTTTCTGCTTCAGAGCTAACAAAATCTCCATTTGAGCGATAGAATTGTCGGGGCTATTAGCAGTAATGCCCACACCATGAATAGAACTGAGAACAGCATTGGCTTCCGGTGGCAAGGGCTGGCTTTGCTGGGTGAAGCGATTAATCAGGGACAGGATTTTGTTCATATCTAGGTAGAAGTAACCACCATTTGGCTTTTGTAAAGAGCCAGTCACAGCTTTGAAGTTTTCGCTGCTGTCTAGAGATTGCTTGGGAGAAGCGATCGCATCCACCACAGAATCACCCACAGTCACAGCCAGTGTATTTTGATTTAGCCAACCATGAGCTAACAAAGCTCCTTGGCGGGGAACTTGCCATTCAATCATATCTTTACCACCAATATTTCTTGGAGCAATATTGATTTGTTGAGTTTTGGCAAGGGTATCCAATTTGGTGAAGATGGCTTCAGCTGTTTTGCGATCGCTAGTGTGGAATAAAAAAGCTCCCCCAAACCCAACTTGCGCCAACATACCTTGATTTGCTGGAATCGCAGCAAAACCAAATTCTCCATCCATCCAACCAAAAATTTCTTTATCCAAATCTATATTGACTACTTTGAGTTGCGCCCGTGCTTGCTCTAGTACTTGTTTGAATTCAGGATAGTCTTTGGACTGTTCTACCAATGCTGACCACCATTTATTAATACCCTGGCCGCTAATTAAGGCAATTGTATCAGCAGGTAATTGCGATACCACCTGACTGGGAGTATTTTGATATTGGAACTTAACAAGTGCTGGATCTAAATTGGCGATCGCTTTCATTCGCACTCCCGCATCATCTATACCCACACCAAACACCATAGATTTAACCGACTTCAACTGTGTTAAAGTTTGGGGCGGTAGTGGTGCTGCTTGTGGACTTGTGGCGATCGCTTGCTGTACTGTACTCGCGTAATCGGGTATATAAACTTGTGCTACGGTGTTTTCTAAATTCACACCTTTGCTAAGAATAGTATTTGCACCTTCTTTAGTAAGAAAGGAAGGCTCTCCTTTAAAAGTGTCAATAGCTTGTTCTACAGCTTGTTTTTCGGGAGCAAATACCACATGATTGTTCAAAACAGCACTGTATGTGGGTTTGCCCTTGCTTGTAGTTTCTGCAATTTTTTGACCTTTGTAGTCTATTTCCTTTGTCGTGACGCCTTTTTGCCCTTTGAGTTTGTTAGCAAAATTTAAAGCTGCAAGTTTATCTTTGATTCCCACCACCATCAAAGTATTAGTTTCTGGCAACTTTTTGGTGATAAGTCCATTTGGTGTTGGCGAAGTTCCATTGAACTGAGCAGGCTTAGTTGGAGTTGTTGGCAATACTGCAATCATCACACCACCTATCCAAGGTTTTAAGTCTTTTTCGTAAGAAAAATTGCTGTCATTCAACACATCCTGATTAAAATTCTCCAACCCTTTTGCCACTAACTTTTGTGCTTCCGGAGTGCCAAATTGCTCTAGCTTTGCCCAAACTTTCGGATCTGTGGAAATATAAGTTGCCATTAATGCTTCATTTGGTACTACTTTGGCACTAGGAACCGCACCTGAGATATCTCCAGCAGTACCACCCTTGAAATACATATAAGCAACTATACCTCCTGCCACAATTAGAACAGTCCCAACGGCAGGAATTAACAACTTTGATTTATTTTCGGGCATAGTTTGTCCTTTGTTGATCACATTGACTTCGAGGCAGTTCCAAGCGTCACTGTAAAGTTTTCGGAATCTGCAACCCAGCGATTGAGACTTATACCGATTCCCTCACACAGGAACGTAAGGATTGTCTATGCCCATCATTTTTAGCCTGACGCAACGCTAGTCTCTATTTATCGCTGCAATTACTTAAACATTAGTAATATTTGAAACTTAAAATCTAGTAAAAATTAGGACAGGCTACAATGGTTGTGAAAACAGAACCCATAAATATGGGTACTGGTGATTAGGGATCGGGAAGAAGAGGACAAGGAGACACCCAGAAGGAGTGAGGGTATCAAAGAGGAAAGGTACGAGGGTATTTACTCTTATTCTCTCGCTCCCTCACTCTCCCCCTCCTCTTCAAGCGTCCCTAGTCCCTAACCCCTAGCCTCTAGTCCCTAGTCCCTAGCCTAAGCGCCCCTATTTTCAGGACAGCTATGTTCTTCCTTGAGAAATATTTAATATGAGTAATATTGCAAGCTATCCTAAGCTATATATCCTACTCAATTAGAACCTATTACGGTGTCGAGCACGATAAATCAAATAAAACAGTGTTAAATGATACAGAGTGCCCTGTATCAGAGTGGGAAATATCGAGGGTTGATTTGGGAAGTAAATACGATGTAGCTATCTTTAATGTTTTTCATAACTAAAACTATTTTAAAGTTATCAGGAATTAGAAGGTCAGAATGTCTCATTTTTCTTTAGACACAGAAAATAATCGCTACAAATCTTTTGAATTACCAGGAGCCAAACCACACTACAACCCCGATCGCCCTGGACAGGTTGAGCATATTTTTCTCGATCTCAATTTAGATATTCCTACCCAGAGTCTTAGTGGTAAGTGCAACATTACTCTGTTGCCGATCCGTAATGGTGTTGACCGTTTGACATTGGATGCTGTTAACCTGAATATTGAATCCGTGCAGGTGGATGAGGAACCGCAAAAATTTGATTATGACGGGGAAAAGCTATCTATTAAACTCGACTCACCCACGCAAGCTGACAAGCAAATCAAAATAGCGATCGCCTACTGGGTCGAAAAACCTCAGCGCGGTATTTACTTTATTCAGCCAGACAAATACTATCCCAACAAACCTACCCAAGTTTGGACACAAGGAGAAGATGAAGACTCGCGCTTCTGGTTTCCCTGCTTTGACTACCCAGGGCAGCTGTCTACTTCCGAAATTCGCGTGCGTGTTCCCAAACCTTTGATTGCTATTTCCAATGGCGAATTAATTGCCACTGAAGAAGACGGTAATTATAAAATATATCACTGGTTGCAGCAGCAGGTTCATCCTACCTACTTAATGACGTTAGCGGTAAGTGATTTTGCGGAAATCCGAGATGAGTGGAATGGCAAACCTGTCACCTATTACGTAGAAAAAGGGCGGGAAGCAGATGCAAAGCGCAGCATGGGCAAAACCCCGCGGATGATGGAGTTTTTAAGCGAAAAATATGGGTATCCTTATGCGTATCCCAAATATGCCCAAGTCTGCGTAGATGACTTTATTTTTGGTGGAATGGAAAACACCTCCACAACGATACTCACTGATAGATGTTTATTAGATGAGAAGGCAGCTTTAGATAACCGCAATACTGAAAGTTTAGTTGTCCACGAACTAGCACACCAATGGTTTGGCGATTTGGTAGTGATTAAGCATTGGTCTCATGCTTGGATTAAGGAAGGAATGGCTTCCTATTCTGAGGTAATGTGGACAGAGCATGAATATAATGCAGATGAAGCAGCCTACTACCGTTTGCTCGAAGCTCGCAGCTATATAGCTGAAGATAGCAGTCGCTACCGTCGTCCAATGGTAACGCACATTTACCGGGAAGCAATAGAGCTTTATGATCGCCATATCTACGAAAAAGGATCTTGTGTTTATCACATGATCCGTGCCGAACTAGGCGAAGAACTATTTTGGAAAGCAGTGCAGACATTTGTGCGGGATAACGCCCACAAAACTGTAGAAACTGTAGACTTACTGCGAGCGATCGAAAAGGCAACGGGGCGTAATCTCTTGTTCCTCTTCGATCAGTATGTTTATCGTGGTGGTCATCCCGATTTTAAAGTAGCTTACTCTTGGGATGGGGATGCCAAATTAGCAAAAGTGACAGTAACTCAAACCCAAGCCAAATTTGATCGCAATGGCAGTAGCAGTGATTTATTTGACTTGCGCATCCCGATTGGTTTTGGTTATACCAACAATGCAGAGGCGGGTTATGGTGCGTCTTCTGATTTAAAAATTTTCAACGTGCGCGTTCATGAACGCGAACAAAGCTTCTATTTTCCTCTCGAAGAAAAACCCCAGTTTATTAGCTTCGATGTCGGGAATCATTTCTTAAAAACCGTCGCTTTGGAGTATCCAATACCAGAGTTAAAAGCGCAGTTGGAATTCGATCCTCACCCCATCTCCCGGATTTACGCAGCCGAAGCTTTAGCGAAAAAAGGAGGATTAGAAGCTCTCAAGGCATTAGCGACGGCACTACAAAAAGATCCTTTTTGGGGTGTGCGTGTAGAAGTAGCTAAACAACTAGCAGAAATAAAGTTGGATCAAGCTTTTGATGCTTTGGTGGTGGGATTAAAAGACAAAAAATCCTATGTGCGCCGGGCTGTAGTGATGGCACTGGCAAAAATCAAAACCCACGCCAGCTATAAAGCTGTGAAAGAATTTGTACAGGAAGGAGACGCCAGTTACTACGTAGAAGCAGAAGCCGCTCGTGCCATTGGGGGAATTGCTGCTGCCTGTTTAGAAGAAAAACCTAAAGAAGAAAAAGTTGTTAAACTGCTGAAAACTGTTTTGGAAGAAAAAGCGGGTTGGAATGAAGTAGTTAGAAGTGGGGCGATCGCTGGTTTAGCAGAACTCAAAACTTCGGAAGCAGCTTTAGATCTAATTTTGGAATACACCAGATTGGGTGTACCGCAAGCTTTGCGTTTAGCGGCAATTCGTGCTTTAGGTAAGATTTCTGTGGGGCAAACTCCTGTTAACCTAGAGCGAATTTTAGAGCATTTGGCTGAACTTGCTAAGGAAACCTTCTTTTTAACGCAAATAGCAGTAGTTACAGCACTGGGGCAAATGGAAACCCCCAAGGCGATCGCTATTTTACAATCCCTGAGCGATCAAACAGCCGATGGACGTGTGCGTCGCTATGCCGAAGAAGAAATTGCCAGAGTGCAAAAGAATATTGGCACAGAAAACGCAGTTAAACAATTGCGCGAGGAACTAGATCAACTTAAGCAACAAAATCAAGAACTGAGAAGCCGTTTGGAAAACTTGGAAGCTAAGTCGTCGAAGTAAGAGGGAACAGGGGATAGGTGACAGGGGACAGGGGACAGGTGACAGGGGATAGGGAACAGGGATTAGGAAGAAAGAAATTTTACTACCCGATGCCCAATCCCCGATACCGGACTCATAAATCTGCTTTTTGATTAAGTTGCAAAATCAGCACTGCTCCCAGAACCAGAATACTGCCCAATATTTGTAGTGGTGTCAGAGCTTGCCCAAACCAAAACCAGGCAATAACAGCAGCGATCGCTGGTTCTAAGGTAGCTGCGATCGCTGCTCGATCTGCTCGCACTCGCTGAATACCCCAGCAATAGAACAAAAAGGGAAGCAGTGTGCCGCCAACTCCTACAAACAAAACTCCTAGTAAATTATTTGCTTGAATCAAGCTAGTGGGAAATCCTTGCGGAAGTTGAACCGCAATCCAAAATAAACTTGCCACAATGAAGCCTTTCAACATCACCGTCACGGCATCATTAGCCATCCCCACCCGTTCTGCTAATAAAGTATAGGTTGCAAATAGAATCGCGCTGAGAAATGCACTGCCAAGCCCGATTGTGTCAAGCTGGCTCACATCGCCCCCTGATACCTGAGCTACTAACACCACTCCCACAATCGCGGCTGTTGCTGCCGCACCCACAGAAAATGAGGGTAAACGCCTTGTGGTAAGTGCAATCCACAGGACAATCAAGGCTGGAGCAGTATATTGAATCACAATCGCAACCGCAACCTCAAGCCGAGCGATCGCAAAGTAGTACGTAAAGTTCACTAACGCTAGAGCCAAGCCCAGCATCAAAATCCAACCGTTGATTTGGAAGTTTTTCCAAATGGATAACTTTCGAGTTTGCAGCCCGCTTAACACGCCTAATCCCACTGCTGAAATTGTGGCGCGAGCCTCTACCAACTCAAAGGGAGTAATCCCAGACTGGAAAAGCCCTTGAGCTACATTTGCCCCTACCGCCCACAAGATTGCGGCAAGGGCTATCGCGCCTAAACCCAGCAATGCAGAAGAGCGAAACTCTTTTTTGGAAGCAACTGCCATCTTGAGTACGTGTTGTTGACACACGCTGAAAGTTAAAAAATTAATCAATCATGAATACTGGGTTACTATTGGTAATTCCTGATTGATTACCTAATTGCCAACATCCCGTAGTTTATAGTCTACTGAATCGTTCGCGATCGCCAAATAATCCTGCAATTCTCTACGTTCTAGTAATTACATATCTTAGTTTCCTTTGGCATCACAAAGGTTTTCTAAGCAATAATTTCTGCTAGGCGATCGCACTGTCCCGGTGTCCAAGGTTCTCCTAGTAACTTATAGTTCATCCGTGGGAAAAAGCCATATCTTTGACCTAATTCACCACTTAATAGAGTCATCCGTTCTATCGTTCGGGCATTGCTTAGTTTCCCGGTATCAATGTAGCGAAAGGGCGTTTTTCCCACGAGGCTAAAAAACTTGGTTTTCGCTTGCACATCATCGCTGACAACAAATACATCACTGACTGTCTCTCCAAATTGCGGAGCGTCAAATACTTCCCACCAAACATTTTTGAACGCACCTACAACTCGTGTTTTAGGAAACTGTTGCTGAATTTGCTCTGCTCCACTGGTATCCCACGGCAGAATGAAATCCGAGTAATCACTGTTAAATGGATTGGAAATATCAATATAAACCTTGCCATCTAGCTGATTCCGCAATGGCTCAAGGGTATCTAGCAAACCGTCGCGTAAAAATAGGGCTGGCAAGACAAATTCGGCTGTTGCGGCATCCACATAACTACCTGAGGTAATTTGCTCGCGCCCCAATTTCTGTACAATTCTGGCTGAACGCTCACGAAAACGCGAACCGAGAATTACACTCTGCCCTCCATCCGCAAACATCAGCGCAAGGCGAATTCCCATTCTACCTGTGCCAAGAATGCCAATTGTGCTATTCATAATTTTCTCCTAATTTATCTATCTACTAGTTGGTAGGCAAAAGAATAAAAAAATATTTATCCCTTCACCAGTTGCATCAGTTGCTCAATCACTGCTCGATATTGCTCAACACCACCACTGGCACGGACAATTAAGATTCCACCCTCTAAAAGAGAGAAAATCAGCGTTGCCATTGCTTTCACATCACCAGGAAACCCAAATACTCCTGTGTTGCGACCTTCATTCAGGATTGTCGCTAATCTTTCTTCATTGTTACGGTAGAATACTGCAACACGTTCTACAAGTGGATTTTTCAGAGTTGCCAGTTCAGCGCCAAGCATACCGCACAGACAAGCTTTGTCATGGTTGCCACTACTGAGCGTCGCTTCAAACAACCCACAATAGCGACGGAGTTTCTCATCTGCTGGAATGGGCATAGCAATAATATTGTCCACCAACCGCAGAAAGTAAGCGTTATATCGGTCAAGCAAAGTTGCAATCAAGTCATCCTTCGTTGGAAAGTGATGGTGGATGCTTGCTTTACGAATCCCGACTGCAACGCTGATATCCTGGTAGCTGATGGCGTTTACACCCAAGCGCTGGATGAGTTCTTGGGCTGCATCGAGAATTTGAGTTCGAGTATCTTTCAAATTCATGTCTCCATTCTACTAGTAGGTAGGCAAAGTGTCAAGAACAAAGAATAAAAATAAAGGATTGTTTGTTAGTGAGAGGGTCATAGCGGAATGGGACTAAGTTAAGTACTCCTAACACGCTGGTTAAGCAGTGATTTTTTACTTAACTTTTTTCGCTGATATGCTTGTGCCATTTTGGCGAAGACTCAATTCAGTGACTTGCCCCAGGGAAGATTTGACAAACACAACAGTTGCATTTACTGTCTTAGCAAAAAATTCAAGGGGTGATTTTGGGTAAAGTTGAAAGGGAGCTTGTTGAGCGATTTGAAAAAAGAGAGCATCATCTTTTTTATTTACTTTTATCAAACCATTTTTGAATTCGTACTCGCCAAGGTAAGCATTGTAAATTTCTGGTGCGACAGAAAAATATATTGGTTTTTGAGGCAAAAGCTCCAGCCAATTATATTCAAAAGCGATCGCACCACAGTTTGGGGCTAGCTTTCCGAGAACTGTAACCAGAGTCCACGCTTAAATCGTGTATTCTAAAGCCTATCTTCACTAATCCAGCAATTTTGTTCTATGTTGCGTCACCAGTTGGCGATCGCCTGAATAAATCGCAAACCCTCTCGCTTAACAAGCGTGCCATTCGGGTCATAGCAGGATAAGTACCAAAATAATCCACAATCAGGTTCAAAAATAAAATTAATGCACGAACTTCCTGAGTACATTACGCATTACTACGAACAAGGGAGCGACATTCTCAAAAACATTTGCAGTCATCCTGATGAAGTAGCGGAGGTGATACTAGCACATCTCAAAGAAAATGGTAAGCGGACATGGCTGCATCCTGGGTATCTTGAGGAACGGCGCAGAGTCGAAGCATGGTTGTACGAAGAGTTTGAAGAGAAGGGTAAAAAGCCATATCTCAAGCACCCACTTTATTTTGTCTTAGGCGAAAACGATGACTTTTTTCAAAAAAATGGGTTTTTTAGCAATGCTAACCCTGCGAAATTAAGACTGCCTTTGTCGCTTTTTACAAGTGACATGATTTCGTTTACATATCCTGATAGTATGCCAAGTTTGGCAATTGCGACACTTGAGCGAGGCGAAGCATATCGGAAACCTTTTCACGGAAAAGTCTTTACTTTAGAAGAAATAAATGACATTGTGCAGGCGTATGGATTGCCAGGGGATAAGTGGAAATATGAAGAGTACTGGCGCTATGACCGTTTTATTGAAGTACAAATATGGGATGACCGACCCATTTGGAATTTTTTACAAAGTTAGGATTAAAACATTTATTAAGGACAGAAAACCGAATTGAATATAGCGATAAGTGAATTACTTAGTCGTATAATTACATAATTGTAATTTGACAATCAAGACAAAAAAAATTACAATATATACAATTTAGTAATTCCTTAAAAACAAAGATATAAGGAATGCTTGCAAATAACAAGCTTATTGGAATTATCGTATCAATGTAGGAAAAGCTTTATGCGATTAAAAAGATGGGAGTCACCCCGCCGACAAGGCAGGAATGACAAAGGAAAAGGAGGATCTGCACGACAACGGCAACTCAAGAAACAGCAGCAGATGCTTCGACGCAAGTTGAAGACGGGAGATGAAGAAAAAAGCAAATATCAAGAAAGGGGGGAAGCGAATTTAAACTTCCCCCTATTTTTTGGCTTTTCGATGATAAAAATAAAGCTTTAATATAAATTCCTCACAAGTTCCTCAACTTCTTGACCTATAACTCACAGTGGAGAAGTTTAGGAATTATGAATTTACTTTCAAATCTCCATTTCACCTCTCGAAAGAGGCAAAATCTTACGTTGGAGCGTGGTTTATGGCAAGAAGATGGGCAACACTCCAGAGAACACAAAGGCAGGAGAAAATCTTACTTTCAGAGCAAGCAGAATGCATGGGTGGAATACTAAAGGAACGAATCTCATACTCTTGGGAAAGTTACTCTCCGACAATAAATCATAGCTTGCATGAGAAGTTGTCAGGCTATTTTGCCGATACTTCCAGAATGGCAGATTTAGCACGTTCTCATTTTGGTTATCGGCATTGGGCAAGGCTGAAGATTGCCAGATCTATAACTTAGTAGAGATAGTTAACGGTTACTTCTACGATCGCACTCCTCACCGCAACATCCTGAATCGAGAAAGACTCCTCAATGCGATCGCTTATCTAATTGTGAATATAAAAAGCCCTATTCAAAATCGATTTGAACAGGGTTTACGGCTAAAAACTGTGTGCCTACAGAGACATAATGAGCTAACAAAATTACAAGTTAGGAGGCAATATTACTTGATCGATTGCATGGATGACGCCGTTACTACCTTTAATATCTGGTTTCACAACATTAGCATCATTTACCATTACGCTCTTGCCACCATCAGCTTTGACAGTGATTGGACTGCCTTCAACACTGTTTACTTCACCAGATTTTAAGTCAGTTGATAATACCTGACCAGGAACTACATGATAAGTCAAAATTTTGACCAATACTTCTTTATTTTCTGGCTTCAACAAATCTTGTACAGCATCTTGTGGTAATTTAGCAAAAGCTGCATCTGTGGGTGCAAATACAGTGAAAGGCCCTTTGCCCTGCAAAGTTTCTGTTAACCCAGCTGCTTTCAAAGCTTTAGTTAACATTGAAAATTCCTTATTGGATTCTGCCAGAGCCACTAAATTTTTACCTTCTGTGCCTGTTGATGGTTGAGTAGGAGTTGTCTCTACTCCTGGTGTAGGAGCAGGCTCGGTAGGTGTAGTTTCAGGGGTTGTAGGTGGAACTGCCGGAGTACTTCCAGGACAAGCAGCGCGATTATAAGGGCACTCATCTAAAATACTTGGTCTAGGATTTAGCGGCCCTTGTCCTGTATTTTGTACTAGATTGTTTTTACTTGGTTTTTTGCCCTTGGGTGCAGACGCAGGCGCACTAAGTGTGTATTGAGTATTAGCCAAAATGCTTTGAGTGCGGCTATACAGAGTTTCTTGGAACAAACCAGGTTGACGATTGAGAGCCTCGTTTGCTCCTACAGGTAACCCAATTAGGAGACTTGCGCTCGTCACTCCTGCTATACCAGCCAACTTGGTCAGCAAATTGCTATAATCTACCTTCATAAATTTTGTTTGGCTTAAATTTCTACACATTACCATAAAGATTTATAACATCTTGCTACGCAAAAAATCTAATTGTATAAGTAATTTTTGATTGCACAAAGCAGTTGTGATCATAATATCCAATATCTTTCAGATACTTATACAAAGAGTGATTGAGTGCCATGAGTGCAAACAAAATATCAATAAAATATATATTAAGTAAAGCGACTCATAGGAACACTTATATGTTCCCTGAGAAAACAACTAGTCTTTAGAAATTACAGAATAAATCTTTTTATATGGCAAAATTTAAATTCGTCTCAGCCTAAAACTTTTACTGAAAGTTTTTTTGTTTGGCAATAATAAATACAATAATTTCAGTAAGTTTAACGAGTAAACCACTCATCTTCCTAAATGTATGTCTATCTATAGAAATTTCGCATTCAATGGCATAAATAATTAAAGATTAGGGTTTATTATGCTTGCGGTCGCAAATTTTTCATGATTGCTTCCATAAATCTAAAGATGTAGAACCATGGTAATACAAAAAAGCGTTTCAACTACGTTGTTAAAATTTTTACCATTGCTGCTTGTGTAATTAAATAATTTAGTGCTAATCGGCAAATAGAAAATGAAATTTTCCAACAAAATTGTCTATGCAAGTATTTTTGCTGATTTTGACAAGAATACAAATCTTAATCTAATTAGAAATTAAAAAGTTAATTATTATAAATTGAAATCGATTTAAAAAGAGATTAATTTTTATGAAGGCAAAATTGTAAAATTAAAGCATAAACCATAATACAGGGTTTGATAAATGCTGGAATTGTATCAATTTGAACTGTCCCAGTACTCAGAAAAAGTACGCTTAATCCTCGATTATAAAGGTTTGGAATACCGTAAAATCGAGGTTACGCCAGGAATAGGACAAGTAGAACTTTTTCGTTTAACTGGTCAGCGACAAGTGCCCATACTCAAAGATGGGCATCAGTATATTGTTGACTCTACTGAGATAGCTAAGTATTTAGACTTACATTATCCCGATCGCCCACTGATCCCACAAGATTCCAAACAACGGGGTTTATGCCTCATGATGGAAGAGTGGGCAGATGAATCGATTGGCATCAAAGGACGGAAGGCACTATTTTCTGCCATTAGTCAAGACCAAAATTTCCGCAAAGCTTTGTTACCTAATTCTGTTCCCGATGTCTTCAAAACTTTTGTAGAAGGAGTACCAAACGATGTACTCAAACTTTTGGGCTTTGGAGTCGGTTACAGCCCAGAAGCAGTACAAAGAGCGATCGCCGATTTGAAACAAGACTTGGAAGCTTTATGTCTGCTATTGGCAGATAGTCCTTATTTATTAGGAGATGAACCAACCCTAGCCGATTTTGCAGTGGCAGGTTTATCTATATTATTAAAATTTCCTAATGGCCCTTATCTGGATTTGCCAGCCGACATCAGAGGCAAAGGAGTACCTGGTTTAGCAGACAATCCTGCCTATGAACCATTCTTTGTGTGGCGCGATCGCCTTTACGCCCAATTCCGCAAACCAGTTGTAGGTTCTGGGTTCTCCACGGGTACAACTGCGCCTACTTCGATTCAAATTGAGTAGTTAGTGGTTAGTAGTTAGTAGGGGCTAACTACTAACAGTTCTAACAGAAAATAATGTTTATCCACGCCCATCTATTTAAAATTCAACCTAAAATAAGGCACGTAAGTATGTAATTAATGAAATGAATTTAGGACAGCCATTAGGTTCAGTCATACAAGGTTCTCTCATCGGCGGATTAGAAGTGCGATTGCACCCTGATATTTCTGTTGAAGATATGCGGGTGGGCAAATTTCTAGTTGTGCAAGGTATGCGATCGCGTTTTTTCTGTATGCTTACAGATGTGGCACTGGGAACTGCCAATCAACGAATTATCGCTAATCCTCCTAGTTGGGAAGATACTTTTTTGCGAGAAGTTTTAGCCGGTAGTGGTACTTATGGCACCATCAATCTCGCACCCATGCTCATGTTTACCCCCGAATCTAATGAATCTTTTTCGACTACAAATGGTAAATCTGCAAATCCTTTTGTGCCCTCATCGGTAACAGGATTGGCATCATTTCAGCCCCAAACAAGTACAAGTATGGAATTGATGCCAGTCAAAACTATTCCCACTCATTTTAGCCAAGTTTACGAAGCCTCAGAAGAAGATTTTCGCCGCGTATTCGGCTGGGAAGACGATCCCCACAGAAAAAACTTTTCTATCGGTAAACCACTAGATATGGATGTACCGGTATGCATCGATTTAAATCGCTTTGTTGAACGTAGCAATGGCGTCTTTGGTAAATCTGGAACAGGTAAATCTTTTTTGACACGCTTACTTTTAGCAGGAACAATTCGTAAAAACGCGGCAGTAAATTTAATTTTTGATATGCACTCCGAGTACGGTTGGGAAGCTGTATCGGAAGGAAAACAATTCAGTACAGTTAAAGGTTTAAAGCAACTTTTCCCCAGCAAAGTAGAAGTATACACGCTCGATCCAGAATCGACCAAGCGTCGTGGCGTTCCTCATGCTCAAGAACTTTACCTGAGTTACGACCAAATTGAAGTTGAAGATGTTAAATTATGCTCTCGCGATTTAGGACTTTCGGAAGCCAGTATTGATAACGCTAATATTCTCTATGCCGAATTTGGCAAATCTTGGATTCTGCAATTATTGAACATGACCAACGAGGAAATCAAGCTTTTCTGTGAAGAGAAGCGGGGGCACCAAGGTTCAATTACTGCATTGCAGCGCAAACTATATCGGCTGGAAAACTTAAAATATATGCGTGCAGCTTGTCCGCACAACTACATCAATCAAGTTATGCGTTCAATAGAAGCGGGTAAGAACGTTGTGATCGAGTTTGGTTCCCAGTCAGATATGCTTTCCTATATGTTGGTGACGAATATGATTACCCGTCGTATCCACCATTATTACGTCAGTAAAGCAGAAAAGTTTTTGCAGACAAAAAATCCTAACGATAAACCAACACAATTAATGATTACTATTGAGGAAGCACACCGTTTCCTTGACCCTGCCATAGTCCAAAGTACTATTTTTGGTACGATCGCCCGCGAAATGCGCAAGTACTTTGTCACGCTGTTGGTAGTCGATCAACGCCCATCAGGGATAGATAATGAAGTCATGTCCCAGATTGGTACTCGCGTCACTGCCTTGCTGAATGATGAAAAAGATATTGACGCGATTTTTACAGGTGTATCTGGTGCTGGCAGTCTTAAATCAGTATTAGCAAAGTTAGACTCTAAGCAACAAGCCTTAGTTTTAGGTCATGCCGTTCCCATGCCAGTAGTGGTGCGTACTCGCCCCTATGACGCCCAATTCTACACTGAAATTGGTGATGCTGCTTGGGAAGAAAAATCAGATGAGGAAGTTTTTGCTGCTGCTGATTTAGCTAAGGCAGATCTTGGGTTTTAAACAGCCAAAATTAACTATTTCTATATCTATATGACTGAAATCTGATTAAGATAGTGCTTCTATCTCTGTAACTATATAAAAAATACCGAAATCTTAAAGTATAATTTATTCACGAACGCATGACGCTCCAACCAAACTCAACGACCACCAAGCTAGATGCGTATACTGGGCGCACTCAAACCAGGTAAAAGTAAACACAATGTAGGCAATTACCACCGCCTCAATCCCCCGGCAAGGCGACTTAATAACCAGCCATAGACCCAATCCTAACAGCGATAAGTAAGACACTAATCCTAGTACACCTACTGATAAAATTGTATCTAAAATCAAATTGTGTGCTTTCACCGTAGGTAGCGCTTGCCTGCCACGCTGCCCATCAAAGCCCTGGTAATCAAAAGTAAAATCGCCTAAGCGAGTAATCTTCATCCATTTAGAATTTTTGACGTGGGGAAAAGCAGTACCAAAACCATTCATACCCCAACCGAGTAAAGGACGTTTACTGATACCGCGTTGTGATATCTCCCACAAATACACTCTGTCTGATGTCAGTTGTTTGAGAATCTTGGTATTACTATCAAAGTTGAATCGATTGAGTGTTTCAATATTGCGAGTCAAGGAAACTGCACCGACAAACAACAAAGCCACTAACACAGTGCAGAGCATAAAGGAGCGTACTTGTTTGCCCAGAGGGAACTGGTAGAGCCAATAAACTCCTGCGACAACAAAAGCTAGTATTCCCGCCCTAGTTTGAGTTAATAGCAATGCAGGGATAATCAGGATACTAGCTATAGCAGCATAACGAGTGTTTATCCACCGCCATTGCCAACCAACAAGCGTTATAACTGCCACTGCTGCTAGGACAAATGAAGCATGACCGCGATGAGAATACAAGCCGATTGGCTGTTGATTTTGGAAAATGGTACTAACCAGAATATTATCTAGTAGTAGTTGCCCGCTTGTGGCAGTGTAGTCGATGCGCCAGTTAATAACTTGAGGAAAGATACTCAAGGCAAGGATAACACCGCTAATGACTAAACCAATGAATTGAGAACGGGCTAATTCAGGATGCAGTCTTAGTAGTAGGCTATTGCTGAGAGTGAAGATAGCGATTAGTAACCAGTAAAGCAAGCCATCACCCATCTGCTCTTGACCGAATAGGGAACGTAAGGGGAAGGGACTAG
>NZ_AJLN01000125.1 GCF_000317285.1 Chlorogloeopsis fritschii PCC 6912
CAGTTGCGATTAACCCAATTGCGAGAAATATTTCCCACAGCAGTTTGCTAAGTTTCCAACTTTGGGAAATTTTAAGGGTGTCTTTTTCTTCCCACAGATAAAGGAAATTGAGTATACAGATGAGGAGGATTGCAAATACTTTTGGCTGAGTCCAGATTTCCCCGCGCATTGTACCGAATGGGTTGATGAGAATGATGCTGAGGGAAAACAAGAGAGTGTAGAGGTGGTTCACTGCTGTTTGTTGGATCTAATTTTCAGCGCTTTTATAAAGCCCCATGCGCCGAGCGTCAAGAGTCCAAATACAGAGGAGGATTCGGGTACAGATTGAGGAGAGCTTTCCTTAGAAATTGGACGCATTTTGAAACTACCTATACGGTCATTAAATGCCAGTTGAATCGGGAAAGCTGTTTCTTCGGTTGAACCAAATAGTGAATCGATGTCAGTTATTTTAAAGTTGGAAATACCATGACCAAATAAGGAAACGAAGTCTAAGCTCTCTCCGGGACTGAATTCACCAACAATAGTATCTCCTACTGAAACGGTAAATCGATTGTCGTCTCCAATCGGGAAGTCAAGAATTTCAGTAAATAGTGTGTCATCTAGTGCTTGGAATTCAAAACCATAGGTAGTGTGTGGGTCGTACCAACGGCAGCCAGGAACGTTGCGAAATACTTGCCAGTTTCCATCTCTTGCATTGGGGAGGATTGGATTGTGTTGAGTTCCTCCTGGCCGTTCTCTGCTGACACCACCACCTCCGCTATTAGCTCCAATCACATATGGAAAATCATTTTCATCTTCAAACACTTGGACAGCAAGCTCGTATTTGCCTCCATCTTTGCCACGAATATGATTGCCGCCACCGCCATATGCACCTACAGTTAGGTTGATAGTTCCATCACTTGAAACGTTACCCGTTAATGCAGAAGCAAAGCCATCTCCTACAGAGCTACTATCATTGTCAGAACGCAAAGTTTCACTGTTATGTCTTGCTTCCAAATATGTATTTGGATTGCATATATTTCCAGATATATCGTTATTTATCTCGGCATGAAATTTTGCTCCTGGGGTAAGTTTTGTCAATTGGAATGTATCTGTTTCTCCACTGGAGTAAAGACTATCGACAAAAGTTTTCTTGGGTGTATATATATTTTCCCAACCCCATCTTACTCCGCTGTAAATTTCTACCTTCCTTTTTACTACCCCTGTTTGAGGATCTTTAGTTCCTCCAGGAACCTCGTTAACTAGATAGGTTTCAGCATAGAAGTAATGGTTTTTACGCGTGAAGGAGCCTGCGACATAGGGTAAGTCAAAGAAGAGAGTTGGATTTGATCCAGATATAGGATATGATTCATCATAGTAAGGGCTTCCTGCGTTAGGAACAATATCAATTTTGTCATTAGGAATCTGGTCATTTATAACCTGTCCATTTTCTATGTCAAAGTTAAGAAGTATCCGCTGAATCCAATGAACTGTACTACCAGTAGGATCGCCTCTCTCAACATCGGGAATATAATTTAATTTGAAATAAGCTCCAACTCCTTGTGGCCCATAGCGTCCATCGATACACGGGAAGTCTGCGTTGCAAGCGTAATAGTTCTGGATATTGAAACTACCTGCTAAATTGCCTTTCGGCACAAACTCCCAGAAGTTTCCAAATCTTTGATTTAGCAAATATAGCAAACCATCAGTTCCACCTGGTCTGATCTCAACCACTTGTCCTTTGTTTAGTTCTCGCCGTGGATCTGGTGGAAAAGGTTTTCCTGGACTGAAATCAGGCCACGCATCTAATCTTGTAACGCCCTGACGAAAGTCGTAATATTCCTCGTATTTATAAGTTCTATCACTGTCCTTGATTGGTTGTGTTTGGTCTGGTGTAATACTGAATGCAAAACTAGATTTCCCAGTGAGCGTGACTAGCACAGCTGTTGTTAAAAAAACCAAAAAGTATTTTTGTGACGGCATTTTTCGTAGGTACCTTAAGATTTAAATTTGAAAAAGCAGAAGGAAACTCCAAGAATAAATTTGAGGGATTCAAGAAGGAAAATTCTTATTTATCTACAAATAAAATTAAGGACTTGTATCCTTTGTCGGAAGGCAGACGAACAGAACCTTCAGATTTGTCTCAATAAAAAAGCTTCTGCTTGTGTCCTCTGTCTTCCAACGAAGTCGATCAAAGAAATAACAGTCCTTGCTTAAAATTGAGACATAAATGACAATTATTAATGCAACGTTACTTCAAGGTTGAACTAGGCAAAATTCCACAAAGGGCGTATGCACCATACCTCTCCAAAAATCTTCAAACGAACCTATATCTAATGGATTTGTTAGCGATCTGTATGTCAACCGAACCTGATAACTACCCAACTCCAAACTATTAAACGACCAATAACCTCTACCTGTACCACGAACTATCAAGCTCAATAGCCCATCAGTTTGTCTCTCAATGTGTGCGCTAACAAAGAACGTCACACTTTTTCCAGGCTCAACCAAATGATAATCAGATTCCCTAGCACCAATCCATCCAGTGCTACCAGCACCTAGATTCTGCCCTAAGATTAAACCATTTGCTCCCATAAGTTCTGGGATCAAGGTGGTAAATGAGCAGAAGCGCTGAGAGATTGAGGTGTTGTTTGTGATGCGAATCCCAATCTGTACAGAGGAACTGGCATCGGATAGCTGAGAGTGTGAAATAGTCCATATTTGCTCTGGCACTACAGTTTCAAAACTAATGCCATCAACTTCTACAGCATTTTTGTTAGATTCCATAGGTTCGAGGAATCGAATATTCACAGGTTGTGTTATCAATGGCTTTACTAAAGAGCATTCGAGTCGAAATTCGTCCCCTGTCGAGACATCCAAGACTGTGAACTCTCCACTAGGGCTATTGTAGATAAATCGAATTTGATACGTTCCCAATTGGAAAGTATCAAAAAACCAGGTATGGACAGGATTACTAGAGATTTGGAAATGGGTAGAGATATTCCATTGAATTTGACATAAGCCATTTTGCCAAGAGAAATAAGCAATTAAATAGCAAAGCAAAGTCTTTTGAGATGGAATAGCAATGCGGTCATATAGACTTGGAGTAATTTGCCTGCTTATGCGTTTTTGTGGATGTAGTACTTGCCCATTAGTGGATAAGAGTTCTAAAGTCAGAATTTCGTAAAAGAAGGGAAAATATGTTGGTGTGTTGTTAGTGATACCAGTGACAATTTGTAAACAGGTATTAGTATTTCTTTGATCGGGAATAGGCAAAACTATGAGGTTTGGCTCCGAAATTTCCATCTGGATACCATCGGCTTCACAAGTGTTGCTGCTATTTGATTCAAAAGATGTCATTTGACTACCCTCTTTATTTACAGGTTTTCATGCATCCTTAAACGTATGAACACATGGTTTAATATCATTGTCCTGAAAAAGAGCGATGAATTGTTTCAGACTTAGGTGTAGATTATTCAAAAAGTTTTTCTAATTCTTTGTTCATCATCGAGGCAACAACATCACTATTCTTTCTAAATACAGGGCAGTCACTCTTTCTAAGAGCTTTACGCAAATTTTATATTCTTTCTGTTGATGGTTCAGAAATACTTTAACTCTATGGCTCGTAGATGCATAAATTAAAGGTTGATTTCATGCAAAACTTTTGGTGCTGTATTTTCATGTTATATTTGATTGCTTCAAAACTATTAAGATAAATCTAGGCTGTTTTTCAATATGTGATAACCCAAGATTTACCGAATTGTTAGAACTAGTATCTACTGTATTAATAAATGAAAATTTATTAGAGCTTTCTAAATTAAATCTAAAGTAAATATTCTTCAAAAAAGAAAGGTTAATTGTTAAAATAATACAAAGATAAAATCAAGAAAAGAGATAGCCAAACATTAAGAATATATAAAACTGAAGCAATATATTTATTTAGGTGATGTAGTTGCTACTGTACTCAAAGAGCGATCGCTCTTATCAATAGCTTGCTGTCAGTCAGTTGAGTACTCGCACAGTCGTTTAAACTACTTTGGATATAGCCGCCAGGTAAAAATGGCGGGCGATCGCTTTTTTAAATCGAGAAAATGATATTATTTATATATAAGTCTTCTTCTCAATTGCACAAGAGGGGATGAGGTGGCGATGGGGAGAAGATTATAGGCAAAAACTGCTTTTAGCAAGTAGAAGCATTATTTGCAGGTGTGGCTGTAGTGCGATCGCTAGCTGAAATCAGTTTGAACTTACCAAAATTGCAGGGCTTTTGAGCAAGCGCTTCCTTTAGGAGTATTTTTGTTTGCTATCAAATCTTTGCCGAGAAAAGTTATTGGTTGTAGAGCCTTTGGTTTTATAGCTTAACTCCCGCTAGGTAAGGCAAAAATTTACATAGCGTGACATCCCTCCCTGAAAAGACTTAGATAGTTCGGTTATCCGGCTACCTCAGGAAACCTCAAGAGGGGTTTTTAGCGTCACTATATATATAGTGAATATTGAGAGGAATTTTAGCTATTTTTTTTGGCCAGTTATCTATTTTGAACTATAATGGAAAGTTTTGTCTAAACTACTTTACTCTTGGTTAAATTTATCGTAATATTAAATAAGTAGAACTCATACTGACTTCGGATTGTCAGCGTCGTAGCCAGCGACTAAGGAAAAAAAAGAATTCTTTAAGACAACGAATGCCTGCCTATAGAGATTCCAAAATCTAGGGAGGGTAGGGGAACCTATCCAAGGAACTAACCGTCGTAACAGGTTCTAAAAACCGAGAAACTCGACCTTTGGTGGTAGTTCCAAAATGACTGATGATATATGCACTACCTTTCCTAATCCGCCATAACTTAAGTATTCTTTGTGTTTGGAGAAGAGGAAAACGCACCAATGCCCACTGTTAACACTGAACTTGAAAATACTAACGCCAAATTCACGGCTGATATGGTGCGAACCTATCTGCGCGAGATTGGTCGTGTACCCCTGCTTACCCGTGAGCAAGAAATTGTCTACGGCAAACAGGTACAACAAATGATGACACTGCTGGAGGCAAAAGAAGCTCTAGCCAAGAAACTGCGCCGCGAACCGAACTTGGAAGAGTGGGCTGCTCACGTGAAAAAGTCTGAGACAGAAGTGAATCAGACTGTGTTGCAGGGTAAGCGGGCAAAGCAGAAGATGATTGAAGCGAATTTGCGCTTAGTAGTTGCGATCGCCAAAAAGTATCAGAAGCGGAACATGGAGTTTCTGGATCTGATTCAAGAAGGAACACTAGGATTAGAGCGTGGTGTCGAAAAATTTGATCCGACACGGGGTTATAAGTTTTCGACTTACGCTTACTGGTGGATTCGCCAAGCGATTACTCGTGCGATCGCCCAACAAGGGCGTACCATTCGCTTACCTATCCACATTACCGAGAAACTGAACAAAATCAAAAAAGTGCAGCGGGAACTTGCTCAAACCTTGGGGCGATCGCCATCTCCCGCGGAAATTGCTAAAGAACTTGAACTAGAGCCAGCACAGATCCGTGAGTATCTGAATATGGCGCGTCAGCCAGTTTCTTTGGATGTTAAGGTTGGCGATAACCAAGATACTGAGTTGCAAGAAATGTTGGAAGATGAAGGCCCATCGCCAGAATCTTACATGACTCAAGAGTTCTTGCGCCAAGATCTTAACAATATGCTTGCAGAACTAACCCCCCAACAGCGAGAAGTATTAGCTCTGCGCTTTGGGTTAGTAGATGGCAATGAAATGTCTCTAGCTAAAGTTGGTGAGCGTTTAAATCTCAGTCGTGAGCGCGTCCGCCAGTTAGAGCATCAAGCCCTGGCGCATCTGCGTCGCCGTCGCGCCAACGTCAAAGAGTACGTTGCTAGCTAGCTATATGCTTATTGCCGTTGGCGGCGCGCCTCCTGAATTCAGGGGGCGATTTTTTTATTCAGCCTACCAACTATTTCAAACAGCAATTTGTCAAAATTTCTAGATAAAATCCGGAATTAAAAGATTTTATTGTGTAGTTTCAGATAGATGTGCAAAAACTTAGGAGTTTTTCTGTCAAACAGCAACAATTCTTCAGAAAAATGCTAACAATCAAGCTAAACAGTTGAAGTTTTAATTTTCTTGACAATCACCCTATTGGATTAGTCACATAGGTGAAAGCTTTATAGCTCAACCAATGGTAGTCTAAAATTATCGTCCATAATCAATCAAGAATTTATTTTTTACAAAGTTTTTTCAGACAAAATCAACCTTTTGATAGAAGCTTTACTCATAAATACATCTGGTTCGATTGAAGTAATAGGCGCAGGATAGTTTATTTTTTAAAAGGAGAAATAGGGTGCTTGATTATATTAATAAGTTGCTTCCCCCTCGTCATTTGAGAATACCCTTAATAGGCTTGCTTCTTGTTCTTGGTGTCGTTGGCGAGAGGGCTACACCTGTGTTAAGTAACCAGATTGCCAGATTGCATATCCCTGCTCCTCAAGAATTTGAAAATGAACTCGCTAATAGGCATACTGAGTTACAGCGTAATTCTATATCAGCATCTCAAGCTGCACAAAAGGAAGCTCGCCTACGCAGGGCGTTAGCCAAGTCGGGTTCTGTTAGCAGTAAAATTACCCAAGATTCTGAGGTAGCATCAGCAAAAGCCCTAGAGAATCAAGCACCCACCTACACTTGGTTACAGCGTCATTCTGAGCTGGAATTTGAATCATCAGAACCTGAATTAGGAGTAGCTCCTACAATCAAAACCCAAAAAAGTGCATCGAAACTGTCTACACAACCAGCACTCAAGGAACAACAAGCAAAGTTTCCGAGGCGAGATGGCGTATACCTTTATGGACAGTCGCCTAAGGCAGGACAATTTGGGTATGGGTATATCGTTTTTGAGAAGCGTCAGAGTAAAGTCATGGGTGCAATGTATATGCCCAGTTCTGAGTTTAGTTGTTTTGAAGGTACGCTAGCATCATCAGGAGATTTGGCGATGACTGTTAAGGGCTACCCTGGTGACATCAGCCCACTACAGGTGGCAACAAAAGATAGACTACCTCGAACAAGTAACGATGAGCCAGTCATCTACGGTCATTCGTTAACACTAGAAGATTATTATCGGTTAAAGTCCGTTAGTGCTAGCGATCGCCAATTTCTGCAAACGTGTAAAGCCAGCTTGCAAAGCTAGTTGATGATTTGGCAAAGTCAAAAACATCACTTATTACTTTTAAAATTCAATCCCTGGCTGTGCTTTCACACTTTGATCGCGTAAAGGATGTTTAACTAGAGCCATTTCTGTCACTAAGTCAGCGCGTTCAATTAAGCCAGGGGGAGCGCCTCTTCCTGTGAGAATAACGTGGCTTTGGGCAGGCTTTTGATTCAAGCCTGCTAAAATTTCTTCGACACGCAAATAGCCAAGCTTAATAGCAATATTGATTTCATCCAATAGTACTAGCTTGAAATCGGGATTGCGAATGTATTCTAATCCCTTTTGCCAAGCCGCTAATGCTTTTTCAATGTCGCGATCGCGATCTTGGGTTTCCCAGGTAAAACCTTCGCCCATAGCATGAAATTCTAACTGGTCTTGCCAAAGGCTGAAAACCCTTTTTTCCGAGGGTTCCCAAGCTCCTTTGATAAATTGGACAATCGCTACTTTATAACCATGACCAAGCGATCGCAATACCATCCCCAATGCCGCAGTGGTTTTTCCCTTGCCATTGCCAGTGTGAACAATGATTAACCCTTTTTCCTGCGCAGCTTGAGCAATTCTTTGGTCTTGTACTTGCTTGCGTCGCTGCATCTTTTTACGATACTGCTCTTCAGTAAGGGATGGAGATGGTGCTTCCTCCATCAAACTTTGTGCTTCTAAGTCTAAGTGAGATTCTGTTGTTTTATTGGTGTTCATCAACTTTTCTGGGAAGGACAGCTATAAAAGAATCTTATAACTTCCTGTGATGAACTAGGGATCGGCGATCGGAGATTGGGTACTGGGTATCAGGGATTGGGGATCGGGGATCGGGAAAAAGAGGACACGGGGAGTATTTTTGATAGATTCTCCGCGTCTTCCCCTCTCCGCGTCTGCTAGTCCCTAGCCCCTAGCCCCTAGTCCCTAATTAATTACTGCCAAACCAACACCTTGGCTTCGTATGGCCCAATATCAATCATGATGCCATCATCGCCAGCTTCTACATCATAATCTCCTGTCCATTCGTGCCATGTGCCAGCACTAGGGAAATTAGGAACGTGATAACCAGCCAAGAAGTTTTCAGAAAAATTAACTACAACCACTACACGCGAACCTTCATCGTTCCAGCGACTGTAAGCTAGCACTTTAGCTTCTGGATTTTCGTGGATGAAGTCAATATTTTCTGTGTAGAGAGCATGATTTTGCTTGCGCAAGTTTATCAAGCCTTTGTAGTGTTCAAATAAACTGCGATTCAAATCATTACCTAAAAGCTGCCAGTCAATTTTAGCTGACTCTGGAGTTTTTGGTTTGTACTCGCCAAACTCTTCACCCATCCAAACTAACGGCACGCCAACGGCTGTCATCAAAATCGCTACGCCTAACTTTGCTCGCTTAAAAGCTTCTTCATCAAGAATACTGCGGTTTCCTAATTCCACCATTAAGCGATCGTGATCGTGATTTGTTAAGTAATTCACGACATTTGTTGCACCTAAAAAGCCTTGACGCTTGCAATCAATGACATCTTTGAGGCGTTCTATATCAAATGTGTCACCACAGATATGTTCTATGACGCAGTGATAGAAACTATCATGCCAGCAACCATCCATAGGCCCGTCTACGTTGGTGATGCTGGGAGTTTCAGGAATATGTTCGGCAATGTTATAAAAAGGTTTAGATCCGGCAGTGTTTTTTGCCTCTTGTACAATCCAATGCATGAAGTCGTAATTGGCAATTTGCCGTGCCGCATCGTAGCGAATACCATCGAGATGATATTCTTGAATCCAAAAACGAACTGTATCACCAATAAATCGACGAGCAGGATAAGTCTCTAGATTCTCGTCATAGTGTTCGTAATTAAATTCTGGCCCCCAGTTATTATCTGGATCGCGAGGTGAATGATGATACCAATAATCGTGGTCAATTTGTGTTAGAGGACTAGATGCTTCTGAGTGATTGTAAATACCATCAAGAATGACGCGAATTCCTCTAGCATGGCACTCATCAATTAAGTTTTTCAATTCAGCTGTAGAGCCATAACTTGATTCAGTCGCAAAAAAATAGCGAGGATTGTAACCCCAGCTATAATCGCCTGGATATTCTTTAACTGGCATCAATTCAATGGCATTAATTCCTAGTTCACATAAATAGTCTAACTTTTCAATAACGTGCTTGTATTTTCCTCGCGCATAAGGGTCATCTTCACCACCAGAAAAATCACCGACGTGCAGTTCATAAATTACTAATTCATGGTCAGCAGGCAAAGGTTTGTCGTCATGCTTCCAAACATAAGTATCGACTATTCTTTGCCCATCTTTGATTCTTGCTATACCGTTATCTTTTCCTCCATATTCATCTATATCAGTAGCATAGGGATCTGTAACTTCAACCCATTGATCTGGTTCAAAAAACCACGATTTTGACTGGACGCGAAATTTATATTGATATTCTCCGTCTTCTAATTCAACTGTTGTCCGAAAATAACCATCTTCACCTTTTTCCATTGGTATTTCTTTCCAATCAGAAAAAGAACCAATTAAAGCTGCTCCTTCGTTATAGGGAGCAAATAATTTAAATTCAATGGGCTTTGGCATAGCAATATTTTGATAGTAAATAGTGGCATAAGTATTTTCTTATTTTCAAAAAAAATAGCCAATCATTCCGTAGAAATAAATATTTGATAATTTCGTCTATCTACTGGTACATTTTTTGATATATTTTTGTAGAAAAGATAAAAATTAAATATTTTCAGGTAGAGCGATCGCCTTCTACAAAATTCACTCGTGAGTTACAAAAGCTAGTTTTATCATCTTGGCAAAACCTAAATAGTCAAAACACGCTTTTCCTGAATCCATCGGCTGCATATATGGATGGATTAGATTGGAAAAGCAATAGCGATCGCTATTATTTATATCGTGAGAGGTTAAATTCAGATAAACAAAAGGTTTTCAACAGGTTGTGGAATACAAAATTGCTTTGTTTAACACTGATTGCAATATCAAAATATTGCTGCTACGATTTTTGGCAACACCATTAATTCTGTAAAAACACTTACACTCCCCTTAACCGCTCAAGGGGAGATTTTATATTCAAAAGGTAAATGCTTGCGGCGATCGCTACATAGAATCAAAATTGCTAGTATTTTTTTGCATATAACTTAATAGCCAATTAGCTGCCGTTGCCCTACGAGTTTGCCGAGGGCCAAATTCTCCTATTTTGTAACCTTTAAATCCTAGCTTTTCTTTGAGTAGTTGCTTGTTCTCTGGAGGGATGGAACGAGTCAGCTTAACTGTAGCGGGACGACTTTCAATAAAGTCTGGTGGTTGTGGATACTCATCTCGCCAATCAGCCGACACCTGTTGATTCTCCCAATTTTCGGTTGTAGAGTCGTAGCGATAGCCTAAGCAGTGCCAC
The DNA here is from genome assembly GCF_000317285.1 of Chlorogloeopsis fritschii PCC 6912. GTDB lineage: Bacteria > Cyanobacteriota > Cyanobacteriia > Cyanobacteriales > Nostocaceae > Chlorogloeopsis > Chlorogloeopsis fritschii. The sequence goes on from NZ_AJLN01000125.1 coordinate 10,550, forward strand.
ACCAATTGGTTCACTGTGGCATCATCTATTTCTTCTTTGAGAATTGCCCAAATAGTCTCTGTATTGAGTTGTGGCAAATTGGACATAAAGAGAATAGGGGACAGGGGACAGGGGACAGGGGACAGGGGACAGGGAACAGGAAACAGGGGACAGGGGACAGGGGACAGGGGACAGGGAACAGGGGATAGGGAACAGGGGCTAGGAGCTAGGGACTAGGAAAGAAGTACCAGGAGCACCAGGAGCTTCAGGAGCAGTACCCAATCACCAATCCCCGTACTCTACGAGAAGCCGCTTGCGCGTCTACGCGTAGCGTCTCCGTCAGGAGAATCCCCAATACCCAGAGAGACTTGCAGTTAAACTAACTTGATACTGAATTAGCTGCCTCGGATGCTGTTGCAGCTGGTGCTGCACCACCCATGCGAATTTCAGAAGTAAAAGAAGCCATGCTAAAACCGCCAAAGCGCTTCAAAACGCTAACCCGCATCCGTAAATTGGGGCTAGCAAACCACAAGCGCTCTTCAGACCACATAGTTTCATATTCTGTAGTGAGTGTCAAAGCACCGTCGCTGCCCATTTTATAGCTGCCGGCAACTGGCATTTTCTCGGCATAGCCCATTTCTCGCAGCAACTTACCCTCATGGGGGTTATCTTCATCAGGCACTGTTACTAAGACTGTGGAACCAACGTGCTTTTGTTCATCCCATTCCATTGTGCCGTTCCAACTGACCCTAGCACCACAGGAAGCCCGATTAGGATCGATTGCATACTGTTCGCAGAGTTTGATCACTTCTGGATGATCTGCTGCCAACATTTCAATTGTGATGTCTGACTTACCGGATTCGGATTGTTTAAAAGCTAAATGGTGACTGGTACGATGGGAAAACCATTTACCAGCACTCAACTGAAAAAACTCTTCAACATTATTCATGAATTAAATTACCTTGCATCAAAATCTTTACGATCCCACTTATTACAAGGTAGCAGGAGGAGTTGCTTTATAAATGGGTGGGTTAAGAGCTAATGGCTGTTAACTATTAGCTATTAACTATTAGCTATTAACTATTAAACATTAGTCATTCCTGCTTCTTCAAGCCTCTTGAGAGAAACCCTTGCTGCCTCAGCAACGTGGGGATGTCCGTCTTTTTCCAGATATTTTAGAGCTGACAAACTTTTGGGTGTAGGAAGATGTCCCAAAGCTTCTGCTAGACGTTGGCGTACCAGCCAATCCTCTGCTTGGGCAAAGCGCAGTATCCGATCTACTGCATTGATATCTTTAATTTCTCCCAATGCCGCGATCGCTGCTTGTTGGATGACAACTTCTTCACTTTCTAATGCTTTGTAGAGTATTTCACGGGCACGAGAGTCTTTAATATTACCTAATGATACAGCAGCACTAAAGCGTACCAGCCAATCTGTATCTTCGTAAAAAGCTCGCGATAGCGCTTCAAAAGCCCTAGTGTCACCCAAGTAACCTAAAGCACCAGCCGCATCAGCGCGAATGCCATAATCTGGGTCAGTTTCCAGAATTTTGACTAGAATAGGATAGCACTCTGGAGTTGGTTTAACTCCCAAGGCAAATATTGCCATTGACCGTAATTGGAGAGAATCATCATCCAAAACCTTTTTAATCAAAGGTACGGCGTCTTCTGCTGGTACATCCCGCAAAGAAGCGAGGGCAACCATGCGATCGCGCAAATTCGGACTTTCTAATTGAGTGGAAATTTCCTCTATGCTTGGAGTTGGCATCTGGTTTAATGCACTATTGCTACTTACATCCATACAAGTATCATTACCGATCCAGCTATAGATTACTAGGAGGATAACCGCTCAAAAATTTCACATTCGGCAGAAGGAATGGGAGACACCCAGACGCAGGGATGCGGAGAAAGATTTCCCCCCCCCTCCTCCCCCTCCCCCCTTCCTCTTCCTAATCCCTAGCCCCTAGTCTCTAGTCCCTATTACCTGTAACCTTTTAAAAAGCGATATATTTACGGTTATTACTAATTCTAATTTTTATTAATTAAATTTATGGCTTCCGAAAAGGGTAAATCTTCAGGCGATCGCTTTGTCTACCAAGAATTTGGGCAAGACAACCCAGCAGCCTTGGAAAGAGCTATTCAAGAACTAACCCCCCAGAAACAAAACTTGCGCGTACAAGCTACTCGTGCTGGGCGTAAGGGTAAAACTGTAACTGTGATTAGCGGTTTTCAAACCAAACCAGAAACCTTACAAGCCTTATTAAAGCAGTTAAAAACCCAGTGCGGTACAGGTGGTACTGTCAAAGACAATGAAATAGAAATTCAGGGCGATCACAAGCAGAAAATACTGGAAATTTTAACCAAACTTGGTTACAAAGCCAAAATCAGTGGTGGTTAAAGAGGGCAAGGGGAGGCACTTGCGCGAGCAGGTTCCCCGCGTTGTAGCGACTGGGGTGCAGTGCCTTGGGAGCGCCCTGGAGATGGGGAGAGCAACTAACCACTAACTACTAACCACTAACTACTAACTATTTTTGAATGCGAAGAGCAGGAGCGGCGGCAGCGTTCAGTCGTTGAAGAATCATAGTCTATCGAGGGATATGGTGGGCTGCTTGCCCACCATGGTGTTAGCTAAAGTACGTTAGCGTGGTTTTTGCTGTGGTTGTTGTGGTTGCTGACGCTGCAAATTATTCTGGTATTCTTGTATTTTTTTCTTTTGATCGGGAGTTAGCACAGCTTCCATACGTTGTTGTGAAGACATCATGATTTTCCGCAATTCAGTTTGCTGCTGCGGGGTAAATTTTAGAGCAGCAAAAGCCTGTTGGGGAGGAGTACCTTGATTCATCGCAGTTTGAATCTGACTGCGTTGCTCTTTTGTGAGAACATTCTCAATTTGTTTACGGACATCAGCACGAATTTTTTTAATTTGATCTTGTTGTTGAGCCGATAGTTGTAAACGCAGTGGTTGCTGCTGCTGTTGTTGTATCTGTTGCTGTGGTTGTTGGTTTGTTTGTGCTTGAGTTGAGCGTAGGGGGACTGCTGTTAAACTCAGGGCGATAGCTCCGGCTATCAGTGTCAGATTTTTGAGCTTCATTTATTGCCTCGCGGATTTCTCCCGTTTAATTTCACCATTATAGAAACTGATTACCCAATACCACGACTGGGGAATTTACGAATGTACCTATTTAGTACTGTAGTAAGGTTTTTGCTACCTATCCCGCTTGATTGAGCCTATCTATATGCTTGGCTTGCGATTTAAATCAAGGTTTGCTCAGATGCTAAACAAATAACCGCTGTACAACTCCCCTGATTTCTCTAAGTTCAGAATTACAAATCATTGTGAATATTAGTGTTAATATTTCTAATACTACACATATTACTGAGCCATATCATTTTTACGTGGAAGTAGTCTCAAAAATCATCCATTACTTTCAGCGAGGAAAAGGTTAAAGGTTAAAGGGGAAGGAATTTAACCAAAATGTACTCTCTTACCCTTTATCCTTTACCTATTTTCTGCAAGAAGCTTTAGGATTTGGAACGGATATTATTCAATACAGATATCTATTCCAATTACATTGTTTCATTAATTTTAGAAACCCTTGGCGTGAAGCGATTAGGGATTAGAATTATTCATTTGTTGGCGGCGCGATCGCACATTTTGTCTATTTTGCCGGAATTCCTCTAATCTTTGCCTTTGCTCAGAAGTTAGAATAGCTTCCATCTTCGATTTTTGTGTCTGCATGATCTGCCGCATTTGGTTTCTCTGTGCGTCGGTGAGATTTAGCTCTCGCCATACTTGACGCTTGCCTTGACGGTTTTGTCTAGCAGTTTGTAGCTGTTCTCGCTGTTGTGGGGTGAGAATTGCTTCCATTTGAGCCTTAGTCTCGCGGCGAATTTCTGACATTTGAGCTTTTTGTGCATCTGTTAGCCCCAAGCGATTAAATTTACCCTCACCTTTTCGTGGAGCTTGTGTTGGGGTTTGTGCTAATTGGATGGGTGAGGAAGAAATTGTTTCTGCTTTGACTGCAAAAGGCATGGCAGTTAAACTCAAGGCAAAAGCACCAGCAATTAGTGATAATTTTTGAAGTTGCATTTAGGTTCCCCTGTGTTTTTAATTCTTTTCTCTCCATCCTAGAGATAGATGCATACCACGCACATGAGTATAAAGTCATGTCTGCATCTATGACTGAAGTCATGGTTTCAATATGAGGCTTGTAAACTTTTTTAAGCTAATTTAAATTTGGAATTATAACAGTGAAAAAATTTGATAATCAGTGTAATTTTAAGATATCAATAAGTTAATAATTAGGTACATTTCTGTGAGTCGTCCTATTTCAATCCACAATCATCCCTTTCGTTTTCTGCTTTATTTGGAGTGGATATTACTGAGTTTTGCTGCTTTGAGTGCCATAATACCACCTCCTTTCCCGCGTTCATCTATCAGATTTACAGAACTCACAATTTGTACTCTAGTTATTTTTGGTTTAATGGGTTTAAGGTTGCCTCAAAACAATCAATTTATTAAAGTAATTTACACAGCAACAGAAATATTTTTAATTGTTATTACTAGATTTTTTGGTGGAATTACATACAGAATATTTCCATTTCTATACTTAATTTTAGTGACTCGGAGTTGTCTAATTTTCCAAATGCAAGGTCGTTTGGTAATTACTGTCTTATCTTTTATTTTCTTTTTACTAACATTAAAACGAAGATTTGACCGCATTCCCATATCGCCAGCCGAACAAGAACGCTTTTTATTTTTCAGTTTTAATTTCGCCGTCATGTTCGGATTAGCTTTAATATTTGTATTGCTATTAATGAATACTGTCTTGTCTGAACGAAAAAGCCGAGAAGAACTAGCAATTGCTAATGAAAAACTGCGTCAGTATGCTTTGCGAATTGAAAGTCAGGCTACTTTAGAAGAACGTAATCGCATTGCTCGTGAAATTCATGACTCCTTGGGGCATTCTCTCACAGCTTTAAATCTGCAATTAGAAACGGCTTTAAAACTTTGGCAATCCCAACCACAAAAAGCTCAAACTTTCCTGACAAGAGCAAAAGAACTCGCTTCCAAGTCACTACAAGATGTGCGGCAGTCTGTTTCTGCTATGCGTTCTCATCCTTTGCAAGAACAATCTTTAGAACAGGCAACAGTAGGGCTTGCAGAAAATATGCAGCGTGCGATTGGAGTTTCTCCAATTTGTAAAATTGACTTAGCTGATCCCATTTCCTCTGAGATTACTACTTCTATTTACCGAATTATTCAAGAGTCTTTTACAAATATTTGTAAGCATTCCCAAGCAACAGAAGTTACACTGGAATTAACAACAACAGACACACATTTACATTTGATAATTAAAGATAATGGGAGAGGTTTTGAATTAGGACAAAATACAACTGGTTTTGGACTGAAAAGTATGCGCGATCGCACGTTAGCATTAGGAGGAAAATTTAATATCAATAGTACTCCTGAAAATGGTTGCCAAATTATAGTTGAGATTCCTTTAATGAGCAGAAGCAATGATAAAAGTACTGCTAGTAGATGATCAACATTTAATTCGTCAGGGATTAAAAACTTTACTGGAACTTGAAGCAGATTTAGAAATTGTTGGGGAAGCAGAAAATGGTGAAAGTGCTTTGAAGTTAATCGCAGAATTACATCCAGATGTAGTCTTGATGGATATTAGAATGCCTGTTATGGATGGAGTGGCAACAACACGGGAAATTCACAGGCTTTTTTCTGGTATCAAAGTTTTAGTGTTAACTACTTTTGATGATGATGAATATGTAACAGCAGCCTTACAAAATGGAGCAATGGGCTATTTGCTTAAAGATACTCCTTCAGAAGAGTTAGCTTTTGCAATCCGTGCTGTCTATAAAGGATATACTCAATTAGGGCCAGGAATAGTAAAAAAGCTTTTGACTCACTTTTCACCACATGGAGCGAATAACTCACCACCTCCACCTAGTTTGAGCGAACTCACTCCCAGGGAAAAGGAAGTTTTACGGTTAATTGCTATCGGTGCTACTAATAAAGAAATAGCTCAACAACTTTATATTTCTGAAGGAACCGTCAAAAATCACGTCACGAATATTTTAAATCGTTTAAATTTACGCGATCGCACCCAGGCAGCTATTTTTGCTAATTCGTTTTTATCCTATTTAGAAAACAGCAATTAAACTAACTATTGACTAATTTTGCCTCAATGCTGACATAACTTGTAGAGTTACATCCTTACCACCTCTGAAATTGACAAAAATAGACTGAATTGTGTAGATAATACCCCAAGGTATTCCCCACCAACCCAGAAATAATGAAATTAATGTATATTTAATACCTTTTGTCAAAGCTACTTCACCAGATTTAATAAAGTAAATACTAGAACTTCGTTTAAAAGTTAAAATTACTATAGAAAAGCAATACAGGAAAACAACAAATTTAGCACCTTTAAATAGCTCTTGATAAACCTCTTCGACGCTCATTTCGTCTAAACCAATTATTTTTGCCATTTTCCTCTCGCTTTTTTTACACCTAAGTAAATAACTTCAAGCAATCTTCTCTCAAAACTCCTTTGACAACCCTAATTTTTTTAAAGGATTTAGCAATCACCTCGTCGCAAGATATAGCAATCTGAGACTGATTAACAGAAATTAAATCTTCAATGGAAGCACCATAAACTATTTCTGATATATCTGCCCAAATACAAGCAGTCGCACACATCGGACATGGTTCGCCTGTTGTATATATTGTGTAACCTTCTAAATTGGGAGTTTTCAGTATACCTGTCAGGCTTCTAATTGCGTTGATTTCTGCATGAGCTGATGGATCGCTGTCTCGATTGACTGTATTATATGCTACCGCTACTATTTCGTCATCTTTAGCAATCACTGCACCATAAGGAGCATCTCCTTTTTTGGCTTCTTCTACAGCTAGGCGCATAAAATCTTCTGGAGTCATAATATAAAAAGATTGAAAGTGTACAAGTATTAAGATTATTGTATTTTAAATCTAATCTCTGCGAATAAATAGGTTTTAAATATGCTACTTCTCAGGGAAAAAACAGCATTTTATTTAAAAGATTTGGACACACCAGTAGGTAAAGCCATTAATTTAGCCATTGCTGGGCTAGTTTTACTGTCATCAATAATTTTTGTAGCCGAAACATATCATATTCCCGATACTGTTAGGCTTAACTTAAATGCATTAGATACGATAATTTTGATTATTTTTGCAGTAGAATATCTCCTGCGCTTGTGGAGTTCAGACAACAAAATCCAGTACATATTTAGTTTTTATGCATTAATAGACTTAATGGCGATAGTGCCATATTTTATTGGAATAATTGATATTAGTTTTATTCGCTTATTACGTTGGTTTAGAATATTACGCTTGATTAGGTTTATAGATAAGAAATTTTTGTTTGGAATCAGCAGCGAAGATGGAGTAATTTTTGCCAGGATACTATTTACTTTATTTGCAATTATCTTTGTATATTCTGGCTTGATTTATCAAGTTGAACATCCAGCTAATCCAAAAGTTTTTGTTACTTTTTTGGATGCTTTTTATTTTTCAGTTGTAACGATGACAACAGTAGGATTTGGCGATGTTACTCCTGTCTCAGAATTAGGACGTTTACTAACAGTTTTAATGATTTTGACAGGTATTGCTTTAATTCCTTGGCAAGTAGGTGATTTGATTAAGCGCTTAGTCAAGACTGCTAATCAGGTAGAAACTGTCTGCCTTGGATGCGGTTTGGCTTTCCACGATGTAGACGCCAAATTTTGCAAGATTTGCGGGACAAAGTTGAATTAGAAATGGACTGAGTGACAAAAATACCATTTTTTGGTAATGATCCTTTATGACTTTAGTGAGAGATACTGTTTGCTGATTGAGTATATGTTGGATAAGAAAAGCCAGAATTCATCTACCCGTAAAATGCACTCACTCCGTTTTCTTCTCTGTTTACTGGCTATTACCTTTATAAGTGTTAGTTGTAATTTTATACTCCGTGCAACGGCAAAGTCAGAAGATAACTTACCAAATGTTCAACCATCTACAACAGAGGTTCAGGAATTTAAGGCTTCAGAATTCGTTACTCCTAGCGTTAAATTTCCTGAGAACACATTTCCTCAAGTTAAGTTTTCAGAGATTGGATGTGAGCAAATTTACGTCCAAGAAAATAAATATTTAACAATCATCACCCTGCCAGCAGATCTTGTGTTTGACTCTGGTGAAGATAAGATTCGTCCAGAAGCAGAAAAAGCACTGCGTCAAGTTAATCAAGCAATAACTAATCGCTATCCAGACACTTGGTTACAAATTTTAGGACACACTGACTCTGTAGGCAATAAAATCGATAATCTCAAGTTGTCAGAACAGCGTGTCACAACATTACAACGGTGGCTAAGTGAAAAAGGCGGTGTCAAAATTTCTTTAATAACTAAGGAAGGTTACGGCGAAACCCAGCCGATCGCACCCAATACCAACTCTGATGGTTCCGATAACCCAAAAGGAAGGCAAAAGAACCGTCGGATAGAAATTGTGGTTCAGAAGCAAGCAAATCAGGTTTAACTGCAACAAGAGAATAGGAGCTAGAGGCTAGAGGCTAGAAAACAGAGACTTTCACAGATCCGTTATGAAATGAATGATACGGGCGTGTGTTTTTGCTACTAAAACGACGGAAAAAGCTAAATAGCAGAAATTTTTCACTAATTTAAGGAATCCTTCGCTAGTAAATAGGAGTGTTAGCGGTAGGATGTCTATGTCTTTTTTGGCAGTATAAATATGCCTGACACTATTTACGTTAATCCCGAAGTTGGCAATGATACCGCTAATGGTAGCCAACAAGCACCTTTAAAAACTATTACGCAAGCTCTTAAAAAAGCTACATCTGGTACGCAGATTCAACTAGCAGATGGTACTTACAATGCTGCTAACGGTGAAGCATTTCCTTTATCAGTTCCCAGTGGAGTCTCTATCATCGGTAATGAAGTAAACAAAGGTAGCAGTATATTAATTGAAGGTAGCGGCGAATACCTCAGCCGTACTTTCGCCCGGCAAAATGTGATATTTGTGCTTGCCAATGGTGCCCAACTCCGGGGAGTGACTGTAACAAATTCTGCTATCCGTGGTAGTGGCGTCTGGATAGAATCAACTAGTCCTACAGTTGCAAATTGTACTTTTAGGCAGTGCAAGCGAGAAGGAGTTTTTGTGACTGGTGAAGCCAATCCAGTTATCCGTGATAATCAGTTTACGGAAAACGTTGCCAATGGCATGGCGATCGCCAAAAATGCCCAAGGTGATATTAGAGGTAATACTTGCTTCAACACAGGTTTTGGTATTGCTATTAGTGATAGTGCTTCCCCGAAACTTACAGACAACAAAATTTACGAAAACCGTTCTGGAATTGTCATTTCTGGTGATGCTCGCCCGGTATTGCGAAATAATTTATGCGAAAAAAATATTCAAGACGGTTTGACAGTAATTGTAAATGCATTACCAGATATTGGTAGTACTAATAACCCAGGAGGTAATATCTTCCGTAATAACGGTCAATTTGATATTCAAAATGCTACTTCAAATAAGCTGGTTTCTGTTGGAAATCAAATAGATCCTGCCAAAGCTAAGGGTAGTATTGAATTTACTGAGAATCAGGTTCCTACTCCCATCCTCACTCCTTCACCAAATCCTACACCGACGCCGACACCAGAACCTGAACCAATACCAGAACCGATCCTAACTCCTATACCCACACCTACACCAATACCCAGCGTTAGCGATCTAACTGATATTAAAGGTCATTGGGCTGCTACTTTTATTCAGGAACTAGTCAAATTAGATATTATTAAAGGTTTTCCCGATCGCACATTTAAACCCGATGCAACGATGACACGGGCACAATATGCGGCATTACTCGTAAAAGCTTTCAATCCATCAGCTAAAAGGCAAGTCATCAAATTCAAGGATGTAGCGGAGAATTTCTGGGCATATAAGGTAATTGAGCAAGCATATCAAGGACAATTTCTTTCTGGTTATCCTGATAGCACTTTTCACCCCAACGAAAACATTCAACGCGTGCAAGTCATTGTTTCTCTAGTAAATGGATTGGGGCTAACTACTAGTGCTAACAAAGCCGTAAAACCTTACGACGATCAGGCAAAAATTCCTAACTATGCCAAGGATGAAGTAGTTACTGCCACTCAAAAACAGATAATTGTCAACTATCCGAAACTTAACCTACTCAACCCCACCCGCGAAGCTACACGCGCAGAGGTGGCAGCGATGGTGTATCAAGCATTAGTTGACGCTGGTCGTGTAGCGACGATAGATTTACCCTACATTGTGGCTGCTTAGTATTTAATTTTTGTTTAATTTTTGCTGGGTGGGCATCTTGCCTGCCCTATATGCGATCGCAAAGCAGAATAACATCAGCTACCTGTGTCGATAATCTCAACAAGTTGCTATTTAAAATAAAGCAAAAAGAAGCATCCCTCCTAAGATAGATAATTTTTTGGGGCAAATCCTTAAGTTAACTACGAAGTTTTAAATCCTAAATTCACCAACTGTTTTATCACCAACATAATTTTTATAAATATCAAAAGCTCTAGTATAAAACAGCAAATAATCATATAATGAAGTGTTAGTTGCTGGTCGTAGTAATTGTTACTTCATTGGCTGAGATTCACGGTTGTTTAAGTGAGGTAGATTAAAAAGTTTAAGCTTGTCCTTTAACTTTTCGGTTTACCTTGTCAAAGAAACTTGGCAAACTATTAGGTATCAAAGAATAATGTTTAAACGTCGCACAATACTAGCTGGTCTAACTGTGCTTGGCTTAACATTGGCCGTTAGTACACAAGTCTACGGACAATCCACTAGCGGGCCAGAAGCTTGGGAGAATGTCTATAACGAGGCGGTTGCTGGGGCAACAACGACAATTACAGCTTCGATTTTAAACATAGTATTTAACCTGCTAACATTCCTTAACTTGGCAGGTTTTTGGGGCGGTTAACCCTCTATCTCATACTCAAACAGAGAAAGAGTCTAAATAGGACTTTTGCAATTTGATTTTTTGATAATTCCTGCGCCTGCGATCGCGATCGCTTGACTATATCTCTAACTTCAATGGCGCAGATTATCCCATAGCCAAATATTCCATAACCCGTGAGGAGTTTTCTTTCTATGTTCAAACCTCGCACAATTTTTAGTGCCTTAGCTGCAATTATCCTAGCGCTTGTCATAGGTACACAGATATATAAACAACCCGCCGTTGCTTCTGGAGGGGTGTGTAATCCAACTGTGGCTAACCTTCCTATATGTCCAAGTACAGCTCCGTCAGAGACAGCTAGTTTCATCGATCCAACTGCAACAATCACCAATCCAACAAATATTAGCTTGGGCGAAAAAGTCTATGTTGCACCATTTGCCGAGTTAAACGCTAATACTGCCCCCATTAGCATCGCAGCAGATTCTAACGTCCAAGAGCAAGTCAAAATTACAGCTTCGGGAACGGGAGTGGAGATTGGCCCGCGAGTGATTATGGCACACATGGCTACCATCAAAGGTGCAGCCAAAATCGGTACTCAAGGCTCAACCGGGCCTTTTACCGACCCAATTACCAATACTCAATTCAACAACGATATTCCAGAGACTTTTCTTGCCTTCAACTGTGAAGTAGACGGTGCAACTATAGAAAGAAACACGGTAGTCAACTTTCTCTCGCGGGTTGGCCCTGGCGTTACCTTACCTGCTGGTAAAGTTGTCCTGCCAGGTAAAAACGTCACAACTAACTTAGAAGCTACTAGCGGTACTTTGGGAAAGGTGGTAAACCTGACACAAGCCGACGTTGCATTGATGGAAGGCGTCATTGAAGTCAATCAGGCATTTGCCAAAGGTTACACAGAATTGGCCAGAGCAGACTTGTCAAACGTACAAGGGATAAATTACGCTCCAGTCACATCTTTTAACTCCGGAGGTTTGCCGCAGATAGGTGGGAATGTCACTCGCGATCCAAACTTTCGTAACCGCATCATCGGCAATATCATTCTGCAAGATTCTTTAGCAACGCTCTCCAACAAAATAGGTAATAGAATTTCGCTACGTGCTGATGAGGGTCAACCTTTTAATGTCGGGACAATTGCTGGTATGGCAAATGATGTTGTCTTTCACGCTTTAGCAACAACTAGCTTGACTCTTGGTAATAATATTGGCTATGGGCCTCGTGTTCTAATTCATGGTGGTAGACAAGTTGTCAATGGTGTTGCTAATGGCCCTGAGACCAGGATAGATGATTCCGTAGGGCTAGGGCCGAACTCTGTCATATTCCGCTCAGTCCTTGGCACCAGATCGGCAGTTGGGCGAAAAAGCGCAGTCTTCAATTCCACACTGGCTCCCAGAACGGCGATCGGTTCTCGAACAATATATGCCGACAACGGCAACATCATTTTACCTGTGGAGTGGTAAGCAATTAACTTTTGCATAAATTATGAATCTGAAAATCTTGTCGCTAGTGCAATTACAATGCCTACGATTGGTTCTGCTGTTCACTTTGATATTCGTACTGATACTAAGTGTTGATGGCGGTTCATCTATAGCCGCACAGAAGGTTGGGCAACCAGGATTTATAGACCCCGTCAATACTGACATCACCTCCAATCAGCCTCAGGTAGTACAACCTTCAGTCACCGGACTTGTTTCTACATTGTCGGATGAGGTCGAGGAATTACCAGCACAGTTAATTCGCTGGTCAACCTACTGGCAACTTTGCTGGCAACCATATCCCGAAGCTAAAGAATACGAACTGCAAGCAGTGCTTATGCAAGGCAAGTCTCCTAAGTTGCAACGTCAAAGCGATCGCTGCTTTCGTATACAAGCTGCATCTAATGAAAACCAAAAATCACAAGGATTACTCAACCGTGAACTAATCTTGTTGATGCATAAGATTCAGCTTGGTTATCGAGTGCGAGCTGTCTTAGATCACAACCGCGTCAGTGAATGGTCTCAGGTAATGGCAGTCGGTGCAACTACTGTTTCTGAATCGAATGGTACTAAGATAAGTGCAAATCCCTGATATTACTGACTTTAGAATGTAGGGTTTAGGAAATTAAAAACAAGACAGTTCTGTTTCTTTTGTCACAAGTTGAGGCTCTTTGGCAGTGATTGTCAAAGAGCTTTTATAATAAGCTTGAAAGCAGCCGATAGGCGACGCACCACCCGCTATGAATGTGGAGTTTGGAGGGCGTTTGAAGAGCGATCGCCTGGCGAAAGCTTATCCATAATCAAGGAATTTTAAGAATCAGCTTGCAACCAATTCTCTACACTAATACCATCAACTCTCTGCATATCAGAATCATTGGAAACAAGAATCAAGCCGCGTGTAATTGCCGTTGCTGCTATCAAAATATCTGCATCTTCTAAAGATATACCTCTCTTTTTTAAAGAAACTTGAATTTCACACGCTTTCTCTATCATTTCTATATCATCTAAAAATAAAACTCCATATTTTCTGATAAACTGGTTAAATTCAGCTAGCTGTCTCGTTGCATTTAAAGCTAATAATCCTCGTTTAACTTCATAATACGTGATACAACTGATAAATACTTCTTCGCCCCGAACGTTAGCCTCCCGTAATTTGTTATCTACTGTGATATTTCGCTTCAAAATATAACTAACTATATTAGTATCTAGAAGATAAGTCACACTCTCTATTTCCCTTCTACCGCAGCATCAAAGATTGCTAACTGTTCGGGCGATAAATCATTTAACGTTCCCGAAACAGCCTCTAATACAAGAATCTTATCAATTCTGCGTGTTAATTGATTCTCAGGAATCGCCCTGATTTCTTCAGGAGAAAACTTACCAAACAGGTTTACCAACATTTCTATCATTTCCTGTTTGTCTAATTTCACCTGGTACAGACTATTAGTTTGAAACAACTTTTCTACAATTGGCGATATACGGTTAATAAGTTCTTGATTGTAACTAGTAACTTCTTGCATAACTTTTCCTCAGCTTTTAATATATTGCCCCAATTATAAATAATTTCCTAAACCCTTTACGTTAATCTCAACACTTGTCTGCGTTGACAAAACTATTTTCGCGTTAGCTTTATAAGCTTCTGTAGATAAGAGCGCAATTTATATTGACTTGAGCGAGGCTTCTTGTTTGCTCATTATTAGGTTAAGATTTAGTTAATTCTGTTAAAAATAGGTAATTTTAATCTTAAGCGTCAATTAATTTTACTAAAATTAGGTGAATTTGATCTCACCTTCAAGCCATGTTGCAGAAAAGCATTCACGCGATTGGGCGCTACATTCCCATTCTGCAATGGTTGTCCAACTATCGACTGTCTTGGCTGCGTCAAGATTTTATGGCTGGGTTAACAGTCTGGGCGGTGATGGTTCCCACTGCACTTGCCTATACAGGAATTGCTGGCGTTCCCGCTGCTGTCGGGTTGTACACTGTGCCGCTGAGTCTCCTAGCTTATGCCTTTTTTGGCACCTCTGGTGTCTTAATTGTCGGCCCGGATTCAGCAACCGCCTTGCTGTCGGCACATACGGTGATGATGTTTGCTACTCCAGACTCGTCAGAGTACCTTGCCCTAACATCTGTACTTGCCTTTTTGGTAAGTCTACTTTTGATTGGATTCGGGCTGCTACGTATGGGATGGGTAGCCAATTTCATTTCCCAGCCAGTGATGCAGGGGTTTGTCCAAGGGTTAGCAATTGTGACGTTAATGACGCAATTACCCAAGCTGTTCGGAGTGAAACAAGTTGACGGCAACTTTTTTGAGAGATTGGGGGCACTGTTGTCAGAGTTGCCTCATACCCACTTCACAACCTTAGTAATGGGGTTGGCTAGCTTGTTACTTTTGTTTGCTTTCAGTCAGTGGTTCCCTCGATTGCCAGCGGCTTTCCTTACGATTTTAATAGCTGTCTTAGCGGTTTCCCTGTTCGGTTTGCAACACAGTGGTATTGCCCTTGTTGGCAACATCAAAGCAGGATTGCCTCCCATCGGACTGCCAAAGATGGATTGGCAACACCTCAGCTTGCTTTTGCAAGGAGCCTTAGCGATCGCGCTCTTAGATTATACGGAGTCTCTGGCGGCGGCTGAGACGGCTGCTCAAAGAACAGGCGGGCATATCGATCACAACCAAGAAGCGATCGCTTTAGGAATGGCTAATTTAGGATCGAGTGTGAGTTCTGGCTTTGTGGTAGCTGGCAGCCTTTCGCAATCAGCAGTGAGTATGGTGGCTGGTGGCAAGACTCAGATGGCATCAATTTTTCAAGCCGCTTTGGTGCTGCTGACTTTATTATTTTTGATGCCCTTATTTAGTAACCTTCCTTTGGCTGTACTGGGTGCGATCGTGGTTAAAGCAATGCTGACTATGCTTAATCCGATTTACTTCAAGCAACTATGGAGGATTGATCGTACAGAATGTTGTTTAGCACTAGCCGCCTGCATGGGCGAACTTGCTTTCGGAATCTTAGCAGGTATCGGTTTGGGAGTACTCCTGTCACTCATCGTGCTAATTTATCACACCAGCCATCCAGAGACAGCAGTTCTCGGCAAGCTTTCAAATGAATCGAGAACTTATCGAGATATTGTCCTGCACCCGGAAGCCATAACTGTACCGGGACTGTTGATCTATCGTTTTGATGCAATATTGTTCTTTGCCAATGCCAGCTTTTTCGCCCAAGATCTTAAACGCCGAATCAAGAACTCCAAACAGCCAGTACAGGAAGTACTGGTAGACGCAGAGACTATTAACTCAGTCGATATAACGGCAGCACAGATGTTAGTTAAATTACACGCTCAATTACAAGCACAGAATATCTCTCTGTCTTTAGCTGGTGTGAAAGATCCTGTATGGGACATGATGCGTTGGACAGGAGTGGAAAAAGCGATCGGTCGAGAACACTTTTTTGAGTCCATTTCTGAGGGAGTAAATGCCTTTCTCAAGCAACAGACAATAACCGAAAAGTCCAGTGAAAAAGCTTAGAAGCAGTTTTTACCATTTCGCGTGGAATATACATGATGGCAAGAGGGCTGTCTTGTGCGGCAGCTTTGGTGTTTTGGTAACTGCCATTTTATTTCGGCGCTTAGGCTGGGAAATAGCCAGTATTCTTGGTTGGATATGCTGGGTAGGCAGCTATCTATTGCTACTTGGCATTGTTATTGTCAGTGCCGACGGATCGAGAACTCAACAACGGGTTTCCAGAGATAACCCAAATACGTTGATGTTACTTATTTTACTGAGTGTAACTACCTTTATAAGTAACATTTTTGTGGGCATTATTCTCACATCTGTAGGTAACCGCACTCACGGACACACCCAAGTTTTGATTGTACTTAGCGCGATCGCTATACTTTTGTCTTGGTGTTTGTTGCACACTTCTTTTGGACAGCAATATGCGCGGATTTACTATGACGTAGTAGATGATAGCGGGCGGACATCTGCCAGCAAGCTGCGTAGGGGATTAGCTTTTCCAGGAACAGATCAGCCAGCCTATCTAGATTTTCTTTACGTATCCTTTACAATTGCCCTGACTTATGCAACCAGCGATGTCGATATTGAATCTGAATATCTACGGCGAATAGTTCTCGTCCACAGCTTGGTATCTTTCTTCTTCTACTCAATTATTCTAGGAAGTGTTCTTAACGCTATTGTCACTTCTTAAGACAAGTAAATATTTGCAATAAAAAGTTAAAATTGTCCATTGGGATGACACTTCTGCAAGATTGGCTTAACCAAATCTGTCAGCAATATGCTTTGAGAATTTTCTTGCAAATGTTTCACGAATTTCTTGTCAGGTTCTTCTAGCTACGTATGATCTGGTAGATCTGATTCAACACCTAATGGTGATTGTGTTGAGGTGGTGGGAACCTCGCAAGATTGGGGGAGCTTATTCAGTAACATGGCATTTGTTATACTTGATTGCGACCTTATCAATGCAATTATACTGAATATATGTTAAAAATAATACATTTTTATACTTGCAACTCAAGCTAATCCAGCTAAATGAAGTCAAATATTTTTGGAGGTAGGACAAATGGCAGCTAACGATAGCATAGTTCTCGATACTATTCTTGAACAAAAAAAGAGTCAGATTGCTGATTCTCTACCCGATGATGTTTATTTTGAAATATTCACGTTTGAGCAGATTTTGAAAAAATATGACCTTTCATATGAAGAGTTGATATCTGGAAAAATTGGAGGAGGTGATGATGGAGGCATTGATGGGTTCTTTACCTTTATTAACGGAGAAATTCTTGATAAAGATACCAATTTAAATGAATTTAAAAGATATCCAACAATTGAATTATTTTTAATTCAATCCAAGCGTTCACCTTCATTTTCAGAAACTGCTGTTGAACACGTAATTAGATCAGGAATGAATATCTTTAATTTACAAAAGGATATCTCTATTCTTCAAAAGAACTATAACGCAGAACTTATTGACAAAATTTCATCTTTTAGAGAAGCTTATCTTCAATTAATCTCAATTCATCCTAGTTTAAAAATTAATTATATCTATGCCAGTAAGGGTGATACAACAAATATTCACAGGAAAGTATATAACAGTGCAGAGAACCTTAAAGAAACAGTTCAGAGTTATTTTAGAGGAGCCATCGTCAATACACAATTTATTGGCGCACGTGAATTAATAGATGCTTCTCGGCTAGAAAAGAATTATAACTTAAAGCTTAAATTTATAGAAAATTATATTTCAAGAAGCGAAGATAATTATATTGTACTAGCCACATTAAAAGATTACTATAATTTTGTGACAGATGAAAATAACGAATTGAGACAATATATATTTACTTTTAATGTGCGAGACTACCAGGGGAATGTAGAAGTAAATAAAGATATTCAAAAGACACTTGAATCAGATAATGCTCTAGACTTTTGGTGGCTTAATAATGGTATAACTATCCTGTCATCTAAAGCCACTGTTGCTGGGAAAATTATTAGCCTTGATGATGTACAAGTTGTTAATGGGTTACAAACAACTAATACAATTTATAACTATATAAAACATAGATCTGAGGATAATGATAAAGATAAAAATAGGTCGATTTTGATCAGAATTGTAGCCACAAATGATACAGAATCTATAAATCGTATCATCAAAGCAACCAATTTTCAGACTCCCATACCACCCGCCTCACTAAAAGCGACTGATCCAATTCAATCAGATATAGAAAATTATTTTTTAAGTAAAGGATGGTACTATGACCGCCGCAAAAACTACTATAAGAATATGGGCAAGCCCATAGACAGAATTATTAGCATTTCCTATTTAGCTCAAGCAGTAATGGCAATTGTTCTTCGTGAACCCAATATTTCTAGGTCTAGACCATCTTCGATTATAAAAACAGATAGTGACTATAAACGTGTGTTCAAGGAAAAGTCTAACCTTCAGGTGTATATGTTTTGTGTGGAAGTGATGAAGCAGGTAGAATCATTTATACGCAGCACAGTTTCTGAGAAATCAAAACAAGAAAATGATACTTTCTGGAGGCATACTTCGCCACTTCGCATTCTCAGTTTTCATTTAGCAATGCTTCTTGTGGTTAAATTGCTTTGCAAAAATGACTACAATCCTACAGATGTAGAGAAGTTATTAAAAGTGGAGTTAAAAAATGAAATTATTAGTCAAACATTATTTGAACTAATTGAGTTAACAGATAGATACGTAAATTCTCGACCTTCATTATCAATCAATACAGTTGTTAAACAAAAAGATTTCGTTACATATTTGCTAGACAACGTCAATTTATCTACTATTGGGTAATTAACAAACTTCCCATTACTCTTGAATTTCCTAGAGTGAACGCTCTCTCCTTAACCCAAGTTCGATAATTAATATATTGGTAACTAGGAGATAGCCTAGCTCATTTCTCCTTATGTCCTTTCTACAGCTGCATCAAACATCTCCATTTGCTCTGGTGTTAAATTGTTTAATGTCCCAGAAACTGCCTCTATGACCAAAATACATTTCTGATATGCGTACCACTGCCGCATCTCTTCCGCTAGAAACTTCTTGCATATTCCCTTGCCTCCACCCATAACTTTAATTTGCCTAACCACTTATAACTCTAACAACTCCTCATCTTTGCGTCCTTCGCGTCTTTGCGGTTCATTTCATAAAAAAAGGGCAGGCTAATTACCCACCCTCAAAATAATTATTCTGTTGCTATTAACCCAACAATTTCTTAGCCTTAGCTAACACATTATCTACGCTAAAGCCGAATTTCTCCATACAGACACCGCCAGGAGCCGAAGCACCAAAGCGATCATCAATACTAACAGTATCGCCTTCGGTACCTATGTACTTGTGCCAGCCAAAGCTAGTGCCAGCTTCTACAGCTAAACGCTTGGTGACAGCTTTGGGCAGAACAGACTCTCTATAAGCCGCATCTTGGGCTTCAAACAAATCCCAAGAAGGTAGCGAAACAACACGGACTTTATTGCCTTGGGCCGTAAGTTTCTCAGCTGCGGTTATACAGAGGTTTAATTCTGAACCAGTACCAATCAGGATCAAATCTGGCGTACCTTGACAATCCACTACAATGTATCCACCCTTTGTTACGCCCTCAATCGACGTACCTGCCAGGTTGGGGACATTTTGACGGGTGAACGCCAATAAAGTGGGAAAGTCTTGCTTTGCTCTTTCAATTGCCACTTTGTAAGCGCCAGAGGTTTCGTTGCCGTCTGCCGGGCGAATTACTGTTAGCTTAGGAATAGCTCGCAGGGAAGCTAGAGTTTCAATCGGTTGGTGCGTCGGCCCATCTTCACCTTGTCCAATCGAGTCGTGAGTCATTACCCAAATCACGCCAGCGTTGGACAGGGCAGATAAGCGGATGGCAGCACGCATATAGTCTGTGAAGATCAGGAAGGTTGCGCCGTAGGGAATTAATCCCGAACCGTGCAGCGCTATGCCGTTGCAGATTGCGCCCATACCATGTTCCCGCACACCAAAGTGGATGTTGGGATTTTGGTATTGCCCTTTCTGAAAGTCGCCCTTACCCTTGAGTTCAGTGAGGTTTGAGTGGGTTAAGTCAGCCGAACCACCAATTAATTCAGGTAAAACTGTTGCCAGTTTGTTGAGGCAGGTTTCTGAGTGTTTGCGGGTGGCTACTCCTTTGTCTTCGGGGGTATAGGTAGGTAGTACCTTATCCCAACCGTCCAGAAGTTTGCCACTAATATAGCGCTCAAATTCAGCCGCTTCTTCGGCATATTTGGCTCTATAAGCATCAAAGGCTTTATTCCATTCAGCTTCGTAGCCTGCACCGCGCTCAACTGCTTTACGCGTGTGGTTGAGAGCATCTTCTGGGACTACGAAAGGTTCATATGTCCACTCCAGGTTATTGCGGGTAGCAGTCACTTCATCTGTTCCCAGAGCAGCACCGTGAACACCAGCTGTATTTGCTTTGTTGGGAGAACCATAACCGATGGTGGTTGTCACCTTAATCATCGAAGGTCTATCAGTGACTGCTTTTGCGGCTTCAATTGCTTTCGCTATCCCTTCTAAGTCGGTATTGCCATCTTTGACATGCAGGACATGCCAACCATAGGATTCAAACCGCTTGGAAACATCTTCGGTGAAAGCAATATCTGTAGAACCGTCGATGGAAATGTGGTTGTCGTCGTATAGGGCAATTAGCTTACCCAATCCCAAGTGTCCTGCCAGGGAACAGGCTTCACCGGATACGCCTTCCATGTTGCAACCATCACCCAAAATTACGTAGGTGTAGTGGTCAACAATTTTGGCATCGGGTTTGTTGAACTTTGCAGCTAGATGTGCTTCAGCAATTGCCAAACCGACCCCATTAGCAATTCCTTGCCCTAAGGGGCCTGTAGTAACTTCTACACCAGGGGTCATAAAGTTTTCTGGGTGTCCGGGGGTTTTAGATTCCCACTGACGGAATTGCTTAATCTCCTCAATGGTTACGCTGTCGTAACCAAACAGGTAGAGCAGGGCATACTGCAACATTGAGCCGTGCCCGGCAGACAGGACAAAGCGATCGCGGTTAAACCACTTAGGATTCTTGGGGTTAAACCGTAAAAACCGATCCCAGAGTACAAATGCCATTGGTGCTGCGCCCATCGGCAGTCCTGGGTGACCAGACTTTGCCTTTTCTACGGCATCAATTGCCAAGAAGCGAATAGAGTTAATACAAAGTTCTTCAAGGGTTTGGGTTGCAACAGCCATAATAAGATTGTTGTTAACGACGGGTTAGCACTCTTTGAGCTTCTCCACTGTTGGGGATATTTTGTTTCCCCAAAACAGTATCTTTATCATCCCATTGGTGCTTGTTGACAAACAAGCCGTACTATCGAGGATTTTTGATTTGGGATTTTAGATTATTCTATGAAAGATCGCCCTAAATATCAGTTGCCAAAGGGACTTACTTATGCAGTTAAGCTGTCCCCAACGCTACTTTTTATGCCGTTTACGATTTTCATAGTTTGAGCATCAAATCTAAAATTACCAATTTCAAACCCTAGACGTACTTCTTAAAGACTAGCGTGACATTGTGACCGCCAAAACCAAAAGAATTGGATAATGCCACATCTAGACGTGCAGCCCGACTGACGTGAGGCACATAATCTAAATCGCACTCAGGATCGGGGTTTTCTAAGTTGATTGTTGGTGGAATGCGATCATTGGCGATCGCCATTACTGTTGCCACTGCTTCAATGCCACCAGAACCGCCTAACAAGTGACCAGTCATGGATTTTGTGGAACTGATCGCCACTTTGTAGGCATGGTCGCCCAAGGCTTTTTTCATGGCAGCAGTTTCTGTGGTATCATTAGCCGGAGTGCTGGTGCCGTGAGCGTTGATGTAGTTTACTTGCTCTGGGGTTATGCCTGCATCTTTGAGTGCCAACCGTATAGCTCTAGTTGCTCCCTCTCCACCAGGTACAGGGGAAGTAATATGGTAAGCGTCACAGGTCATCGCGTAGCCGATAATTTCTGCATAAATTCTCGCGCCACGACTCTTTGCGTGTTCTAGTTCTTCGAGAATGAGAATGCCCGCGCCTTCACCCATAATAAATCCGTCGCGATCTTTATCAAATGGACGGCAGGCACGAGTGGGGTCATCATTGCGAAAAGAAAGGGCTTTACACGCTGCAAATCCAGCCACAGACAAAGGTGTGATCGCCGCCTCGGTGCCTCCGCAAATCATCGCTTGGGCATAACCGCCTTGAATCAAGCGAAAAGCGTCTCCGATCGCATTGGAACCAGCAGCACAGGCTGTCACAGCGCAAGAATTAGGGCCTTTCGCACCAGTATGAATTGCAGTTAACCCCGCTGCCATATTAGCAATCATCATGGGAATCATGAAAGGGCTACAGCGATCCGGGCCACGATTTAGATAAATAGTTTGCTGGTCTTCCATTACCTTAATGCCACCAACGCCCGAACCGATCATGACACCCACTTGTTCTGCATTCAGGTCATTGATAACTAATCGTGCATCTGCTAAAGCTTGCTTTGCAGCCGAAACAGCAAATTGCGTAAATCGATCCATGCGCTTGGCTTCTTTACGTTCCAAGTAATCGTGTGGATCGTAGTTTTTAACTTCACCAGCAATGCGGCAATCATGGCGAGAAGCATCAAATAAGGTAATTTCGCCAATGCCATTACGCCCGCTTACCAATCCTTCCCAATACTCGGCTGGTGTATTACCAATTGGTGTAATCGCGCCAACACCAGTTACAACAACGCGCTTACGTATAAAATCAGTCATTTCTCAGTTACAGGTGGCTCTTCCTTGATGCAGGCAGGACAAAACAGGGACTAGGGACTAGGGACTAGGGATTAGGGACTAGGGACTAGGGGCTAGAAATTTTAGATTTTAGATTTTGGATTTTAGATTAAGTTCCAATCCAAAATCGCTTTCTCCAAAATCCAAAATTGAATTACCCAATCACCAATACCCAGTACCCATTCCCAATACTAGGCGGATGCGGCAACTTTGTCGTTGATGTAATCAACTGCCTCTTGAACTGTAGTAATTTTTTCTGCGGCTTCATCAGGAATTTCGATATCAAATTCTTCTTCCAAAGCCATTACCAGTTCTACAGTATCCAAAGAATCGGCTCCCAAGTCGTTGGCAAAGCTAGCTTGTGGGATGACTTTGTCGGCCTCAACACTTAGCTGTTCGGAGACGATTTTCTTGACCTTTTCAAAAATTTCCGCTTGGCTCATAGAGTAAATTCCTCAACCAGTTGCTAAATCCGCTCTTTATGGGGGACATGATTTTGAGCATATTTATCTTATCGGAAAGCGCGATCGCCCGTATACTACTAAGGGATTTTCTTTGAGAAAATCTTTCCTCTGTTTCTGTTAGAAACAAAGCTACTGCTCAAGCGCTTGGGTATCAGAGCGCGCTACAAGTCGCAAACACGGTTTAAACAGTTCTGTTTTGCAATTCTTACTAAATTTTTTTAAGAATATACACTCTACAATCCACTGTCTTGCGATCGCCACTAACAAGTGATGATAAAAAAGTTATCGTATAAGTCTATGACCTCATAATCTTATCAATTTCTATGCTATCCCATACGTTAAAGTACGCTTACTACCCTGGCTGTGTTGCTCAAGGAGCTTGCCGGGAACTTCATCAGTCAACTATTGCCCTCACCAAAGCATTGGGGATTGAACTGATTGAACTCAAAAAAGCAGCTTGCTGTGGTTCTGGCACTTTTAAAGAAGATTCGCAATTATTAGAAGATACTGTCAATGCTCGAAATATTGCTTTAGCAGAACAATTAAATTTACCTTTACTAACTCATTGCAGTACTTGTCAAGGTGTGATTGGTCATGTCGATGAACACTTAAAAGGCTGCCAAAAAACAAACCCTGCTTATGTAGAACAGGTTAATAACTTGCTTCAAAAAGAAGGTTGTTTGCCTTATCGAGGAACAGCTGAAGTTAAACATATCCTTTATGCTTTAATTAAAGATTATGGCTTAGAAGAAATTCAACAACGAGTTACCCATAAATTAACAGGGTTAAAGTGTGCTGCTTTTTATGGCTGTTACCTTCTCCGTGCTCAAAAATCCATGCCATATGAAGATCCTTTTCAACCAGAAGGGATGGAAAATGTATTTCGAGCATTGGGAGCAACACCAATTTATTACAGAGGTCGTACACAATGTTGTGGTTGGCCTCTTTCTAGCTACGCTACCACCCAATCTTTTAAAATGGCAGGAATGCATATCCAAGAAGCCTTGGCAGCTGGTGCTGATTGCATGATAACACCCTGTCCTCTATGTCACCTAAACTTGGATTCTCGCCAACCAGAGGTAGAAAAAGTAATTGGGCATAAACTTGGTTTACCAGTCTTGCACTTACCCCAATTGATTGCCTTAGCATTGGGTATTAGTCCAAAAGAACTTGGCTTAGAAAGGCATATTGTTTCTACTAAGCCTGTGTTGGAGAAGTTGGGAATTTTGGTTAGTAGATAGTAGATAGTAGATAGTAGGGGGGGTTTTGTTGATTAACTTTGGGTTAAAACCGATAATTTATCTTCTAAACCCGCCTGTACAGTTAGTAGACCACAAATTGTAGGGTGGGCATTGCCCGTCAAAGCCTATTTAGTAAACCTTTTAAATATTGAAGCAATGCCCACCTTACAGAAAACCGCTGTAAAAGAGCAACTATCGATTTAAGTAGAGACATCATTGATAAAACCTAGATAAAATTCAGTCGTACAGTAGTTAGTAGGTATGACTTTTACACCTCCCCACCAAACATTGACCACTATCCACTAACCTTTCACTGTTGATTGAACGGTTCTTCTATTGTTGTTACCGTCACATTGGGAGCCGGAGATTTAGTTTCGGTTTTTGGTGTTGGGGGTTGATTGAATAGCTCTTCTATTGGCACCGTCACATTTGGATTAGGGGATTTAATTTCCGCTTTTGGTGTTGCCGTTGATGTTGGTGGCGGTGTGATCATTGATGAAGATGGAACTTCTGAACTCGACGGTTCGGGTGTTGGTGTAAAAGTTGGTATTGGTAAGCTTTCTGGGGTTGGAGACTCAAACAGCGGAGGAGATATTGGTGTTGGAGTAGGTGTGGTTTCTACTGATGGCGTTGGTATAGAAGTAGGTGTAGCTTCTGCTGTTGGTGCAGGTGTAGGTGTAGGTGAAGATGTTGGCGGTGATATAGGTGTTACTTTAGTTTTAGGTTGTTGGCTTCTGTCAGTAATTGGTTTAGGGAACGTCAGTACCGGATCTATGATTGGTGTGGTTTCTGGTAAGGATGGTGGCGTTACAGTTGGCACAGAAGTGGGTTGGGGAATGGCTGATGGTGTCTGAGTTGCCTTAGGATTAGGTTTAGTTATAGGTGCTGGTTTGATAGTAGCTTTTGGCTCGCTGGTGGATGGTTTTGTTGGTGGAGATGTGAAACGATGCCAGTTAAACCAAACCAATAAACCGCCTGCAGTTAAAATTCCTATAGCAATGATTTTTTTAGGTGAGAGCAAAAAAGTTGGATTGTAAGGCTTATATAAAGGTGAAGGATTTTTCGTTACTATAGACATTCGAGTTAATGTTGGCGGCAAAGTGGGTAACTGGGAATTGGTATCCTTTCCAAGCTGTTGATTGCAATCTAAGTTAATATCTGCGCTACTACTTTGAAAATTTTGAGGTGGCAAAGTAGATGCATTTTGAGAAAGAACATTGAAATTGTGGCGAGTTGCTGCCACTGCTGACTTGTTGTTCAAAGATAATTGTAGTTCTAGTGCTTTAGTAAGATAGTCAGTTGCGGTCTTATTTTCATCCAAACAAAGAGCACGAGTGCCTAGCTGATGAAGTATCCAAGCTTGAGATGCTCGATCTCCTCTAGCTTGAGATGCTTGCAATCCTCTTTGCAGCATTTGCTCCCATAAACTCCATTGTCTATTTAAAACGAGCGAGCTTTCTACTGCTTTGACTAAATGCAATACATCCTGCCAATGACTGGCTTTAACCGCCACTTCTATGACTTGTACGATCGCATTAATTTCTGTAGCTAATATTGTTGGTTGCTGATGATACTGTTTTGCCCAATTTGTAAAGTAGGTAATGGCACTTTCTAAGGCTGCTCTTAGCTTCCATGCTGGTGGTAAAACTTCTGCAACTGTCTGATTTAGGATGTAGCGATTTTCTTTTTGTTGAAGAAGATGAAGCCGACGTAAATTCTCCAAAATATTAGGAGTTTTAGGCTGTTTTGTGATATCTACAATTTCTTCGGCTGACAATCCTGCATCACCGATTACAGCTAACAAATCCAAAATGCTTCTTTGCCTTCCTGACAGCGACTCTAATATTTGTTGGATGAGATATTTTTCTGGTTCGTTAGTTGGTAGTTGGCTGACAATATCGGCAAGCGATCGCCCCTCTTCCAGCATATAAGCGATCGCAAAGCGCAGATATGTTGGGTGCCCCTGCAAAATTTTACACAAAGTTATTGCTGCAGGTCTTTCCTCAATCGTCAGTGAGCTTTGGAGTTCCTCTTCCAATAAAACCAGAGCATCCTGAATAGAGAGTCCAGAAAGCGTGATAGAACATCCTTGTTTGTGAAGACGCTGTTTTGAAGAAGCGAAAACAAAAGTACATTTACCTAAAGCATTTCTTAATTCCGTTACTTTGTCTGTCGTGAGTTTATCCTCATTTAATACAACTAGCGCTTGTTTATTCTGAATTTGTTGTCGAATTTGTATATTAGTAGGTTTATAAAGAATATCGCTCTGATAAAAAACTTCCCAGATAGATTGAAGTAAATCATCTACATAAGGGTGAATTGAAGATAAATATATAACACCATCAGCAAAACTTGAGCTAGCTTGCAATTCGTGCGCCAAGCAACGTAATAAATCTGTCTGATCCAAACCCGTAGGATTCCAAAATTCTACTGTTTGTCCAGATTGTAAAGCTGCGATCGCTTCTTTAAATACTTCCTGATACTCTATTTGCTGCTTGCATGGAGGGTGACGTATTAATGTTGGTGTAGAATTTTGTTGCAAAGTAGGCTGTTCTCGTGCTGTTGCCAAATTTGCGATCGCACCTTGACTTGAACCAACCTGGATCGTGTAATTGCCAACTGTTAGCTTACCAATCATTTCTATCTGTATTTTTTCTGTAAAATTGCCATGTGGTATAGATTTTTCTCTAGTCATGCAGTTAGTTTTTCCTTGATTTACCACAATTGTTTTACGATTATTGATATAGATTTTACATTTATTTTTTATTTAGTAAACCTTTTCAGTATTATTACCCAAATTCTTATTTAATCAGTAAAAAATAGTAATTGCTAAAAATGTCAAAAAATAGACACAAAAAAGAGTGGATATTATCCACTCTCTCAATATTCTTTAAGTTAGTAGATTAATTTGTTACATCTCACCTAATCAAGTGGTGTAACTTATCATCAATTTTCTTTGTCCATTTAAACCACTTGAACATTCTCTGAACTAGGAAGTGACGATTTGCCATCTTCTAAATTAATTTTCACCACCCTCTTTTTAGCTTCTTCTGCCTTTGGTAGCGTTAAGATTAAAATACCATTCTTGAACTCGGCTTGGACTTGGTCATTCTTGATGGGAGTAGGCAAAGGAATTGTGCGTTGGAATTTACCATAGCGGAACTCGGAGCGGAAATATCCACGCTCTTCAGTTTTACTTTCATGGCGAGTTTCACCAGCAATAGATACAGATTCTCTTGCTACTTGAACATCCAAATCTTTACCTTCTACACCTGGAATTTCAGCCCGCAAAATCAAATTATCTTCTGTATCTTCTAACTCAATTGCAGGTGCCCAAGTTGTCATGTACTCACGGTTAACTCCAGTCAATTCATCAAACATTCGATCCATTTGACGACGGATAGTTTCCATTTCTTGGAACGGTTGCCAACGTATGAGTGCCATAACTTATTTAACCTCCTTTGCAACAGTATTACAACTGAATTCAAGGTTACTTAAAAAATATTTACCAGTACTCTAACGAGTTCTCAAGTTTAGTTTTTTCTGGGCATTCCTTTAGTTGCCTTTGTCTTTATATTGGCTGAAAACAGAAATTAAATTAGTGAGGAAAACCCTACCTATTTTAGTCGTACTTTCCAGATAAATCTTCAAAAATAAAAGTCAATAGCCAATAGTTAGTGGTTAGCACAGAAAACTAATGACTAATGACCAATAACTAATTCCTTACTTTTGTCCGATTTGTCTTTGTAATTGTTTCAAAGATTGATAAATATCTGGTAAGCGGCTTAAAATAGCAGACACCTTCAGATATTGTTTGTGAGGTACGGCAGGAGTTCCAGAAACAATTTCTCTAGGTGGAACATCATTGTGAATACCAGCTTTAGCAGATGCGATCGCACCATCACCAATCTTCACCTGATTGGCAATTCCTACTTGCCCAGCTAAAATCACGCGATTTCCAACTTTGACGCCTCCTGCCATGCCAGATTGCCCTGCCAATGCACAACCAGCGCCAATTTGACAACCATGACCAATTTGCACCAAATTATCAATAATTGTATAGCGACCTATCCGTGTTTCTCCTACAGCAGGACGGTCAACAGCGCTATTACAGCCAATCACAACTCCATCTTCTAAGACAGTGTAACCCGATTGTTCCATTTTCAGCCAACCAGTAGGAGTAGGCACAAAACCAAATCCTTCAGCACCAATGACTGCGCCGCTATGAATTTCGCAGTCTGCGCCGATGAGAGTACGCTCGTGAATAGTACAGTTGGCGTGTAAGGTAGTGCGATCGCCAATCCTCGCATCAGGATAAATTACAACGTTAGCGTGAATGCAGGCTCCATTGCCAATTTCTACTCCTTGATGAATCACCACATGAGGCCCAATGTAAACTTCACTGCCAATCTTTGCTGTAGAATGAATTACCGCAGTAGGATGAATTTCTGGAGCAGGACGCCAGGGTTGATAGAACAATTTGAGTACTCTAGCAAACAATAGTTTTGGCTCAGGAGTAGTGATCCAGGCAATATCACGTTCTTGTGCTTGTGTCTGCAGTGTTTCATCTTGAGGCAAAATTAAAGCACTGGCACTTGTCTTTCCCACCATCGCAGAAAATTTTGGCCCTTCAATGTAGCTAAGAGTACCGCTTGTCGCCTCGTCAACCGCTGCTAGTGCTCTTATTTCTGGATCATACTCTTTTTTGATACTAAGACTATTAGCGGCGGCTGCATCTCCAAGTTTTTCTAAAATCTCACTGAATTTCATTGTGATTGGGAAATCCTTTGTATTAGTTAGATGGTTTTTGCTCTCGTTCAGGATGATGTTATCAGAGGTATTGTATAAATCTTCTCTACATCAATCTATTTCTCTAAAGAAAAATTACTACTAAACGCCCATTCCCCAAATCACGACTACAAATGATTCTCCTTTGCTCCTCTAGCCACATAATAGTATGATGCTATCTTTTATAACTAAGTAATACTCAATAGTTTTAAAGTCCCTCTAAAGATAAGGGACAGGCTATTCCTGTGGTAGAAGTTTGAAAAAAATACGCTAGTTACCTTTTCATCAGAAGCAACTGAAGCTTGATTTGCTTGAGTGTCTATCAGGGCGTTGCTGAATAGAAGTATGAAATTAAAAATTCAGTATCTTGAAACTCTTACTCTCCGCGCCTTTGCTCCTCTGCGTGAGGTAGATTCATCCCCGGATTCAGCAACGCCTCTATCAAACTCAATTCCGAGAACATTGGTTGTTCAGAATTGTCTGCAACCGTGTTTGAGATTCATAACTACAATCATTTTGTTTTTAAAGATTTAAACGGATAGGCATCAATGAATATTGTTTGTGACGTGAGGGCGATTAAAAAGTTAGTTGGCAGCTTTATGGGAGTTGCTGGTGTAAGTGCCTTTATTAGTTTTCCTGCATTAGCACAAGCTAACTTAAATTCCGCTAATTCCAACAGTTCTAGTCAATTTATTCTTGCCCAGAGTACGCAAAGAAACGCACCCGCTCCTGTTGGTTCACCAGGAACTATAAGTCCATCTCCTGGTACTACGCCTGCACCTGGTACCACTAATTCGGGTACTTCATTAAGCGCTCTAGATCGAGAATTTATGACTAGGGCTGCACAAAGCGATCTAACTGAAATTCAGACAAGTCAGCTGGCACTCCAACGTTCTAAAAACAAAGCTGTAAGAGATTATGCCCAGCGCATGATTCAAGAGCATACAAACTCTAGCAGACAATTGACGCAAATAGCGAAGAACAGAAATGTAACGTTGCCTAAAGATATCGGCCCAGAAAACAAAGCTTTGTTGACTAAGCTGAGAAATGTTACTGGCAATAATTTTGATCGTGCCTATATGCAAGGACAGGTGCAAGCTCATAAAAAAACTCTGGCTGAGTATCAAAATTACTTGAAAAAAGGACAAAATCAAGAGTTAAGAGCGTTTGCAAGTAAAAATGCACCTCTTGTTGCCGATCACTTGGAGATGGCTCAGAAAATGGTAGCAGGGCGATAACTATAGCAGTCTTAAATGTGGTTGAACACGGATATTCATGGGGCGAAGTATAAAACTTTACGCCCCTACTGTATCAAGACAACAAATTTTATTCCTTCAACAATAAATAATATAAACTTCCACTACTGCCTGTGATGCCAGCGCGATCGCCTGCTAAATCACCAGTTCCCATAAAATAATCTACCCGCCCTGGCCCTTTTATAGCACTGCCAGTATCTTGATCTAAGACAAAGCGACTGACTCGACGTAAAGCCAGCTTGCCACGACTGGCAGGATAGGGGAATGTAGCGTTAATGATCGCTAGTGCTCCCGGTGGCATGAGAGATTTATCTGTGGCAATAGAACGATCTGGTGTCACGGGTACGCCAATACTACCAGTCGCTGCACTACCACCAGTTTCTTTGAAAAAGACAAAGCGTTCCCAACGCGGTAGATAATTATTTAACTCCTTGGGATGTTGGCGGAAGTACTGAATTACTTTAGGTAGCGTCAAACCGTCTAAAGCTACTTTGCCATCTTTAGCCAATTCTCTGCCAACACTAGTCCAAGGGTAATCAGTGCCTCCCGCATAACCGACAGAGGTTTTGGTACCGTCAGTTAATCTCAGTTGAGCAGAACCTTGAATATGTACTAGATACGCATCCAAGCGATTGCGGAACCAAACCAATTCTAAACCGCGTAACGGACTTTTCTCACCGAGTAAACCATCTTTTCCTTCTAAATCTAATCGTTTGGGGTGTGGTTTAGCCCATTGCTCGAAGTCCACTGGGAGTCGATAAAGAGGATATTTGTATACTGAAGTGCGAACGCGACTGGCAGGATAAATAGGCTCGTAATAAGCAGTGAATTTTACAGTACCGTTGCCATCGTTGCCGACTGATTTGTAAAAGACGAACTCTCGACGCACGGCTGCTTGTAGTTGTGCTGGTGACTTAGAGCTAACTACTAACTGGCGAAAACGTTGCAAACTGCGACGAACACGATCTAGAGAAATTTCTGGAATTGGATAATTTTGGTACGCTGCGATCGCCCCCTTTGTGTTTAGGAAACGCAAGCTATGATCTATAGCTGCCAATAGAGCTTGGCGATCGCCCTGTTTGCCCTTTCCACCCCAAATTTGCTCATCCCATCCCAAGCAGTGGTGAATAGGGGCACAACCAGTTCCAAGAGCGATCGCCTTGAGTGGCGGTGTTACCTCTGGGATGATTGGAACTTGCAGGGGAACTTGCTCAGGATTTTTGGGTAATGGTAGGCTAGGAACTTGAGCCAAAGCAGAGTAAACAGGGTTGACAAAGGAAATTCCCAGGCTCAAAGAAAGCAAAGCAAGCGTTTTTCTCATCATTGATTATGTAAATCTTTCCACACTAGAGCTAAATATCGGTTCTACCCGGATTGCTACAATCCGAGAAGGACGCACCACCATATATTCACCCTGAATATTTTTAATGGGCACGTTAATAAAGTCGTTGGAATCAGACTTTGGTGTCAGTGCGCCGCTATACCACTTCTGAAAATCTTGAAATGTTGGAAAACGTACTTCTTCCCGGTGCCCACTTTCCATTAACAGATAAACTGCGTATTCATTCGGGGTTCTAGACATATTATTTGCATCATTTGAAACACATCCCACCCATTTTGCACTAATAACTGCCTGAATGGAAAGAGGAGCAGACAAGTGTCGAGAGTCTTTGTGACGTGTTGAATTAATCACCCATCGCTACTTTTTTACTCCTATATATTTATTTCGCCAATGACGTTTGTTTTCCTAACCAGAGTTCCCATCTCCAGCAAGAGCAATAGATATATGAACTTCAGAGATGGGAGTGTTAACTTCACTCTACTAGTAAATAGTTTCAAAACTTAATAATTAATGAAGTAAAACTATATTGATGCTTTTGGATTTTACATGGTGATTTTTAGCTGTAATTAGAGCTATAACTAAAATATAATTGCTATTTAATCAAGTTAATTAATTGGGAAAAGTAAAGTTTAGTTTCAAAGAAATTTATTTCCAGATCAAAGGTGCTAACTTAATAATTGAAGCTAAAAAGCTTCCCTGGCAGATCGAACAGCTAATTGAAAATAAAAAAGAGGTAAAACGCTGTTGAAAATACATCTGTCTCGTCAGAAAATAGCAACACCCAACTCAAAAGTTGATATTTCCTCATAGTGGAAAGAAGGGGGCGCTGTAACTGATAGCATCACTGATTATCAAGGTGATTAGCCCAGTACATCCCTGGCTAGGATTAACAAACAGAGGAAATCACTCATCTTTTAGCAGCTTGGGTGTTGTTGTTTTATTTACAACAAACTTAGGTGTAAGCTAATACTAAGTGAAATAGCACGAGACAGTAAAAACAGCACCTTATGTCAATAATTGCTCTGAGAGCATGGTATCTTGAAAATTACGAGCCGATACCAGAGCTGGAAAAACGCCCGCCAGATATTCGTTTGAGTAAAAAAAGTCTGCTGAAATCAGGATTGAGAGCGGACTTTTTGGAAGATAGCGAGGAAATTAAACAATCAATCTGGTTTGAGCGCTATCTAGAAGGAGAAAATATTGAATTTTACATAGAAGGCAGTGGAGGCTACTGCGTAGCCAATATTGACTTAATTAGTCATGAAATTTATTTCACTAAACAGTCGGTGTTGGCGCAGTTAGAGCCGACAATTTTTTTATGCTCTCAAACAGAATATGCACAAGCAAGTGATGCTCTGCGCGAGGCACTGCTGAGTGGTTTGGAAAAGTTGAATGTGCGATCGCGTCTGCCTCTGAAATTAGTAGAATCCTATCGCTCCAAAGATTCACCAATCAGAATAGGTAGCGCAATGATGCGAAAGATCCGTAGGAGTTTGTTGTTTATTGCTGATACCACACCCATTACAAGTATTGAGGGTAAAGAAACTGCCCAACAAATTCCCAGTCCAACTGTCTGTGTCGAAATTGGCTATGCTATCCAAAGTAAGCGAACTGAGCAAATCTTATTAGCACAAATGCAACGCCCCGATTTACCGGGGCAGTTTCCCTTTGACTTGCCGCCAACCCAAATTCTGCAATTTCAAGACGCTAAACAGCTAAATAAAATTTTGCCACGAACAATAGAAACACAGCTGATGCGATTTAAATTGTTTGTTTAGGTTGTTTATCCATACAGCAGTTGGTAGCTAGTTGGTAACACTAACCATCTACCATTCATGGTGATTTTAAAAATGATTACGCCAGTAGAAAGCAATTTTCAATGCAAAATCTAAATCTTAAAATAATATAATTTCTCTCTCAACCAAAAAATATGCATAAAGGTAGATTTGAAAATTACTAGTTTGTAAAATAAAATACGTTGGTGACTAAATCGTGGTTATAAATCAATTTTGAAATTTACCGCGCTAGACAGATGCGGTTACATAACCTTCAATGATGTACGTCAACCGCTTGCGCCAGCAAAGTTTAAATCAGATATTTTCACATCCTTTACTGATTGGAAAATTTGGAAGTGTGTTCGCCATTGTAGTTGGCTGCCTTGTCATGTTTGGCTGGTGGTTCAACTTAGAGGTTTTGAAGAACTGCTTCAATCTCAGTAAAGTAACCATGAAAGGAAATACAGCATTATGCTTTATTTTGTTAGGCATATCGCTGTGGCTATCAATCAAAAGCAGGGAAGACAGCAATACAGGAATAATTTCAGCACAAGTGCGCAAGTACTCCCATAGTGTTCTCCTGGCAAGGGCGTGTGCATTTACTGTTTTCCTAATTGGTACGCTGACATTAATCCAATATCTATTTGGCTGGAATTTTGGTATCGATCAACTGCTATTTCTAGAAGAACCAAACCCCAGGTTGACATCCCAGCCAGGTCGAATGGGGTTGAATACAGCAGTAAACTTTATATTGCTGGGTAAAGCTTTAGAGCTTTTGGGGAAACCAAAAACCGATCGCAGCATTTGGTATGCACAGATTTTCACTTTAGGTGCAGCTGTGATTTCCTTGCTAGCTTTGATTGGTTATGCTTACCAAGTGCAAGTTCTTTACGGCATACTTCCCCATGTCACATCAATGGCACTACACACAGCATTAACATTTACAGCGCTTTGTGTGGGGATTTTGTGGACACAACCAGAGCAGGGGTTAATGCAGATCGTAACTAGTCAAACCTATGGTGGATTGCTAGCACGTCGTTTATTGCTGGCGACTTTTGCAGTACCTTTAACTACAGGATGGTTAATTCTGCAAGGACAACGGTCAAAACATTACGATACAGCCTTTGCATTAGCATTGTTTGCGATTATTTTAATTGTCATTTTCGCGATTTTGATTTGGGAAACAGCTTCCTCTGTTCAACGTTTAACTAACCAGCGCGATCGCGTTAAGCAGGCACTAAAGACAAATTCTGAAAAACTGAGAAGTTTTGTAGAGGCTAACGTTATTGGCATTTTGTATGGGGATATCTACGGTGGTATCGAGCAGGCAAATGACAAATTTCTGCAAATGATTGGGTATACTCGCAAAGATTTAAAAGCAGGCAAAATTAGCTGGAAAGAAATTACGCCACCAGAGTATTTGGATTTGGATGCACAAAAAATAGCCGAAGCTCAAATTAATGGTGCTTGTACGCCCTACGAGAAAGAATATATTCGTCGTGATGGCAGCCGGATTCCGGTTTTGGTGGGTTATACGCTAGTGGGAAATAAACGAGAAGAGTCAGTTGCGTTTATCCTAGATTTAAGTGCACACAAACAAGCACAAGCAGCGTTAATCCAAAGCGAAGAGCGATTTCGGTTGGCGGTTGATCACATGCCAGATGTTTTTGCCATTTATGATGCCCAACGGCGATTTCAGTTTGTCAATGCTGCGGCTTTACAATTATTTGGAAAGCTTAAGGAAGATATTATTGGACGAACAGATGAAGAAATTTTCCCTGCTGAGGTAACAGAACCTTATCTTGCAACTTTGATTCAGGCAGTCGAAACACGTACTATTCAAACAACAGAAGCCAGAATTATTTCCCCCGATCGCGGTGTACTTACCACATTAATTAAGTATGTGCCGATTTTAGATGATCAGGGAAAGATTTATCAAATTTTGGCTTTTGCTGAGGATATCACAATCCGCAAACAGGCAGAGGAAGTTCAGAAAAATCAACAAAAATGGCTTGAGGATGTACTTAACCTGATGCCGACACCACTACTTTTGATCGAACCTGGAACGGCACAGGTAACTTTTGCCAACAAAGCAGCTAACGAAGTTGCTGGAGGCAAATTTCCGATGGCAGATTCAGCTACAGACTATCATACTCTCTACTACTCAACAGACGCTGAGGGCAATCCAATACCCGATGCTCAAGCACCAGGAATACGGGTGGCACGTGGTGAACGCTTGGATGGCGTAGAGTTAGACTGGCATTCACCAGCAGGCATCCGCTCTTTGCTGATATATGCTGATACTTTGCCAGCTATGCACGGGCATTCGGCTACTTGTGTCTTAACATTTCAGGATATTACCAATCTCAAGCAAGTCGAAAAAGCTTTATCATTGGGCTATAAACGGCTCCATTTATTATTTAGTACAGCTAGCGATTTACTATCGA
This sequence comes from Chlorogloeopsis fritschii PCC 6912, assembly GCF_000317285.1. Lineage (GTDB taxonomy): Bacteria > Cyanobacteriota > Cyanobacteriia > Cyanobacteriales > Nostocaceae > Chlorogloeopsis > Chlorogloeopsis fritschii. The sequence continues at coordinate 46,621 of NZ_AJLN01000125.1, forward strand.
GCCAAGAACCACTAAAGCTAATTGAAAGTTTATTCCGAAAGCTCTCAGAGCAGATTGGGTTAGATGTTTACTTTAACTACTTAGTTGATGAAAACTCTCAACTGATGCACCTAACTTCTTGGTGCGGCATAGATGAAGAAAGTGCCAAAAAAATCGAATGCTTAAGAGTTGGTATGGGGATGTGCGGTACTGTCGCCCAACAGCACCTTCCGATTGCAGTAGAGAATGTACAACAATCAACCGACTCACAATCAGAATTCTTACGTGCTATTGGTGCTACGGCTTATTATGGTTACCCGTTGATGGCACAAGGGCGCTTATTGGGTACTTTGTGCTTTATCAGCCGCACTCGCTTGAAGTTTACCCAAAATGAGATGGGAATGATGCAAGCAGTTTGCGATCAGATCGCGATCGCTATGGAACGTGCCAGTTTGATTTCTTCTTTACAGGAGCAAACTGAGCAGCTGCAACAAGCAAACCGCATGAAAGATGAATTCTTAGCGATATTGTCCCACGAATTGCGATCGCCTCTCAATGCCATCCTTGGTTGGTCTCAAATTTTGCGTTCCCGCAACCTCAACGACACTCAGATTCACAAAGCACTGGAAACCATTGAGCGAAATGCCAGAGCGCAAGCACAGTTAGTGGATGATTTACTTGATATTTCGCGGATAATTAGAGGTAAGTTGCGTCTGAATGTTCGTACTTGTGATTTGATTAACATTATTGAAACTGCCTTAGATACTGTAAATTTAGCCGCTCAAACTAAAAATATTCAAATTCAGACAATTCTCGATCCGACAGTAGCAGTCGTTTCCGGTGATGCAGAACGGTTGCAGCAGGTAGTTTGGAATTTATTATCCAATGCGATCAAATTCACACCCCCAGGTGGACGAGTGGAGGTACGATTGTCAGGGGCTAACGATGGGGGAGTAGAGACTAGAAAAGACACTAATCAATGTCAACTAGACTCTTGCCAGTACCCAATCACCAGTACCCAGTCTCCAATATCCAATGCTCAAATTACCGTTAAAGACACAGGTGTCGGTATCAGCCCTGACTTTCTCCCTTACGTATTTGATCGCTTTCGTCAAGCAGATAGTTCAATTACCAGATCCTATGGTGGGCTTGGATTGGGGTTAGCGATCGTGCGTCATTTAGTAGAACTGCATGGCGGTACAGTTCATGTAGAAAGTCTCGGAAAGCAACAAGGCACCACGTTTATAGTTAATCTACCACTTATAAAGACTGAACCACCAAAAATCCATACTCAAGAGTCAATAGTTAATAGCCCTTCCTTCTCCCTCACTCCTTTCCTTACTCCCTGCCTTAGCGGTGTACGCGTGCTAGTAGTAGATGACGAAGCTGATACTCGTGACTTTATCACTACAGTACTTCAGGAATCTCAAGCCGAAGTTCAAGCGGTGTCATCCGTGCGAGAAGCACTAGCAGCTATCGAATGCTACAAACCGGATGTATTGGTAAGCGATATTGGGATGCCAGAGGAAGATGGTTACTCTTTAATCCGCCACCTGCGATCGCAACCGCCAGAAAAAGGAGGAAAAATTCCAGCGGCAGCTTTAACAGCATATGCTAGGGCGGAAGATCGCCGTCAGGCAATACAAGCAGGATTTCAACTGCATATGCCTAAACCCGTCGATCCATCTGAGTTAGTTACAGTAGTAGCCAGCCTAGTTGAACGCAATACTTAAAAATAAGTAAATCACCAGGTGTAGGAACTCACCTATGCTGTTGAAATAGGTATTTTCAACTTAAATGCGGTTAATGTCTAATCAATCGCACTTGTTCACGGGCAATCCCACCGCTCTGGTGATTTTTTAGCGGAAAACTCCACTAAAAGTAAAAAAGTAAAGGGTTTGGACATATTATCTCAATTCTTATTTTTGTACCGTATAAACACGCACTATTTTGCCCCACATATGGGCATCTTTCTCGTATTTCATACCATTCTTCATCGCTACCTTTTGAGATGCTATATTTGCGGGATCAATCAGTGAGATCAGGCGGTGAAAACCAAGTTGCTCAAAACCATAATTACGACAAGCAATAGCTGCTTCTGTTGCCAAACCTTGCCCCCAATATTCTTTAGCGAGTAAATAACCTATTTCCACTTCTTGTTGCCCATCTACCAACTGAGATATCAATCCACAACGTCCGATCAACTTGCGATCGCCTTTGTGAATAGTTGCCCACAGGCTCCAACCACCTTGTTGATAGGTATTGATGATTCTCTCTACCTGCTGTTGTGTTTGTTCATATGTATATGGGCTAGGATAGAACTTCATGACAACAGGATCGCCGTAAATACGAGCTAATTCATCCACATCATCTAGGGTGAGATGTTGCAAAATGAGACGTGGTGTTTCAATAATAATCATCCAATTGAGATTTGAACTTGCTTGAAGAGTTTTTAGTCTAAGCAAAACCGTTATTTACTATCCTCAATCAAAATCTGAGATGCCTACAAAATACCTCATTTCAGCAATCTCAATCCACTCAGTGTCACCAATACTGTAGAACCTTCATGCCCAACCACACCTAGTGGTAAATTAACATTTCCCAAAAAATTACCAACTAAAAGCAAGACTATAAACGAAAGAGCAATAACTATATTTTGTTTTACAATCACCTGCGCCCTTTTACCCAAGCCCATAGCCACTGCAATTTTCTCTAGTTTATCTGCCATTAAGACAATATCTGCCGTTTCCAAAGCTACATCGCTCCCCGCTTTCCCCATTGCAATACCCACAGAAGCCTGAGCTAGCGCCGGTGCATCATTAATACCATCACCTACCATTGCTACTGTCTCATATTCTTTTTGAAGATGGCGGATCACACGCAGCTTGTCTTCTGGTAGCAACTCTGCATATACTTGGTCTATGCCAATTGCTTGAGCAACACTGTTGGCAGTTTGCTGGTTATCCCCAGTTAACATGACAATTTGTTCAACTCCTAGCTTCCGTAAATGTGCGATCGCTTTTGCTGCTTCCGGTCTAATTTTATCGGCAAGGGCAACTAAACCCACTATATTGAATGATGTAGAAAGAGAAACTATATCCTTATCCTCTTCTCCCCGTGCCACCCAAACAACTGTTTTACCTTCTTGCTGTAAAGTATGAGCCGCATCCTGCAATTTTACTGATAAATTAGTTACATATTGCTGCACAAACTCAGCATTCCCAACAATGACTTGCTGCTGTTTCACCAAACCAACAATTCCCTGTCCTGGTATAGCTTGTACCTCCACTGCACTCTTATATTCCAAATCACTAGCTGCTTGTACAATTGCTTTACCAATCGGATGCTCGGAACGAGATTCTAAAGCAGCCGCAGCTTTTAATACGTCTGCTTGCGTATATTCACTACTAGCAATTACTTGACATACTTCTACTTGCCCTGTGGTAAGAGTACCTGTTTTGTCAAAAGCGATCGCTCGCACTTTCCCCACTCTTTCCAATTGAGCACCATTTTTAAACAGAATTCCTTGTTTTGCACCATTGGCAATACCCGAAAGCAAGGTTGGCATAATTGCTGCCATCAGCGCACAAGGAGAAGCCACTACTAAAAAAGTTAAGGCACGATAAATTGTAGTTTCCCATTCCCAATTCCAAATAAAAGGTGGCAAAATAGCCAGAAAGATTCCAACTACAACAATTACCTGTGCATACCTTCGTTCAAATTGCTCAATAAATTCTTGGGAAGGCGGCGCTTCTGTTTGTGCTTGCTTTACCAAACGAATTACGCGCTGAATTAAACTACTTTCCGGTGGTTGATGCAACTTCAGCTTTAATGCCCCATACCCGTTCAGCGTACCTGCAAAAACTTCCTCACCCACTTTCCTCTCTACAGGTAAAGACTCACCAGTAATTGCAGCTTGATTTAGAGAACTGTAACCTTCCAAAATTATTGCATCTGTGGGAATTAACTCCCCTGGCTTGACAATAATTTCATCCCCTAGTTGCAACTGGTTGATGAGAACTATCTCTTCTCGTCCCTGACGCACAACCCTGGCTGTATCTTGAGTTAAACTCATTAAACTGCGGATGCTCCGTTCCGTTCTTTGCATCGCATAACCTTCCAATGCACCACTAATTGCAAAGATGAGAATCAAAACAGCCCCATCGATAATTAGATAATATTCTTTTCGCCACAAGCCCAAACCAGCAGCACCTAATGCTGCCACAATCATCAACAAATCTACATCTAGTTCCCTTTCTTTAACAAGAGTAGTGAATCCCTCACGAGCACTTTCGTAGCCACCAATGATATACGCTGCAGGTAGGAGTAGTAGCGCCCATCCCAAAAAACCAAGGTGCAAAGCTATCCATCCGAGAAACAACAGCAATCCACAAAAGATAGCTGCTACAGCATCCATATGTTCTTTGGTAAATTGATGTAAGCGTCCTGGGTAAAGCATGAGAGCCAAATTAATACTACTGACTCCCTTAAGCTAAACCTTGACATTAATGTTAATGTCAAGCTTGTGTGAGTAAATAGGGGACTAGGATTGGTTATTGGTTAGTAGGGGTGGGTTTATTTAGATATATTCGTAATCATCAGAGAAATTGCGGTTAAAACCCGCCCGTACACTAGTTAGTGGTTTATTACTCCCCTTTTCCCCGTGTCTCCTTGTCCTCTTGTCCCCTTGTCCTTTTGCGTTCCTCCAACCCTATTCTTAGCAACTCTTAATTAGCTTCTCAGCCGGATGTAAAAGTCACGATGAATAATTAACCGATAATTAGAACAGTGCTCCCCAAAAGATAGGCAGTGATATGTGCATTGAATTTGGCAGGGAAATTTGTGGTATCCTCGATTCAGCAGAATCACGTGAGTGGTTAGTAACTAATGGTATAGGTGGATATGCTTCAGGTACTATAGCAGGATTACTGACTCGACGTTATCACGGCTTGCTGATGGCAGCCCTAAAACCACCTCTAGGTCGCACCTTACTGTTAGCGAAGGTGGATGAAAATGTTTTGTATGGTGATAAAATTTACCCTTTGTGCACCAACCGTTGGACTGATGGAATTGTTAGTCCTAATGGTTACCAGCACATAGAACGTTTCTCGTTGGAGGGCACTATTCCTGTGTGGCGTTTTGCCTGTGCCGATGCCCTGTTAGAAAAACGAATTTGGATGCAGCAGGGAGCCAACACTACTTACGTCCACTATCTTCTGCGCCGTGCCTCTCAACCTTTACAGCTAACCCTCAAAGCAATGGTAAACTACCGCGATTATCACGGCAGCACCCAAAGTAATGGGTGGAAAATGAGCGTTGAGTTAGTGGAGCGAGGAATTTGCGTGACTGCCTACGAGAGTGCGGTACCACTTTACCTACTCAGCGATCGCGCTAGTGCTGTTCCTGCCCACAATTGGTATTACGGATTTGATTTGGTAGCAGAACGTTACCGAGGATTAAGCGATCGTGAAGATCATTTGCACGCTGCTACTTTTCAAATAATTATTAATCCTGGAGAATCTCTAACTTTTGTTGCCAGTACAGAGAAAGAGCCTAACTTAAATGGTGAAACAGCTCTTAAACTCCGCCGCACCCAAGAGCAAAAGTTAATTACACTTTGGAAATCCAGCCGTTCTTCTCACGCGAAAGAAACTCCTGCTTGGGTAAATCATTTGGTTTTGGCAGCCGATCAATTTATTGTGGATCGTCCCAGACACGATGACATTCATGGCAAAACCATTATTGCTGGTTATCACTGGTTTAGCGACTGGGGAAGAGATACAATGATCAGTCTACCGGGAGTAACTCTTTCTACTGGGCGTTCAGAAATAGCTCGCTCAATTCTCCGCACCTATGCTAAATACGTAGACAAGGGAATGTTACCAAATCGCTTTCCGGATGCAGGTGAGACACCAGAATATAATACTGTCGATGCTACTCTTTGGTATTTTGAAGCCCTTCATGCTTACTACCGTTTTACCGAAGATGATGACTTGCTAGAAGAACTTTTTCCCATATTAGTAGATATTATTGATTGGCACAGTCGCGGTACTCGTTATAACATCCATCTTGATGCGGCAGATGGATTACTTTACGCCGGAGAAGCCGGAACACAACTGACTTGGATGGATGCCAAAATCGGTGATTGGGTAGTTACACCACGCATTGGCAAACCGATAGAAGTGAATGCTCTCTGGTATAATGCGCTGCGGATAATGGCAAATCTTGCCCGTCATATTGGCAAACCCCATCAAGAGTATGACGCAATGGCTGAACGCACCTTAGTTCGATTCTCGCGTTTTTGGAATCAGGAGGCAGGTTACTGCTATGATGTGCTGGATGGCCCCGATGGTAACGATCCATCCCTACGTCCCAACCAAATTTTTGCTGTATCTCTATCCGAAAGCCCTCTTACCCCTAATCAGCAAAAAGCTGTAGTAGATGCCTGTGCGCGGATGCTTTTGACTTCACACGCTTTGCGATCGCTTTCCCCCGATCATCCCCAGTATCAAGGACAATACGGTGGCGATCAACATCAACGAGATAGTGCTTATCACCAAGGTACAACTTGGGGATGGCTAATCGGCCCCTTTGTCTTGGCGTATCTGCGAGTTTACAAAAATCCAGCACAAGCCCGCCAGTTTCTCGAACCAATGGCTAATCACCTTCACGCTCATGGTATTGGTAGCCTCAGCGAAATATTTGATGGTGATGCTCCCATAACGCCACGAGGTTGTATCGCTCAAGCTTGGACTGTAGCAGAAGTGCTACGAGCCTGGTTAGTAACCGAGCAGTTAATTGCTCCTTTATAAAACAAAAAA